>JAHHEN010000003.1:597500-598782 GCA_018982785.1 Enterococcus innesii
GGAGTATTTAGCCTTGGGAGATGGTCCTCCCGGATTCCGACGGAATTCCTCGTGTTCCGCCGTACTCAGGATCCTCCTAGGTGTTATCCAAATTTCGCCTACGGGGTTTTTACCCTCTTTGACATACTTTTCCAAGTATTTCGACTATCTGAATAGACTACCATATCGGAGTCCTACAACCCCAACAAGCAAGCTTGTTGGTTTGGGCTTTTCCCGTTTCGCTCGCCGCTACTCAGGGAATCGAATTTTCTTTCTCTTCCTGCAGGTACTTAGATGTTTCAGTTCTCTGCGTCTACCTCGACTGCGCTATGTATTCACGCAGACGTAACATCCTATAAAAGATGCTGGGTTCCCCATTCGGAAATCTCTGGATCATAGCTTACTTACAGCTCCCCAAAGCATATCGGTGTTAGTCCCGTCCTTCATCGGCTCCTAGTGCCAAGGCATCCACCGTGCGCCCTTATTCACTTAACCTTTGACCTTACGGTCGGTTTTGAGTACTTCTTCTAGCGATAGAAGGTTGCTCAAGAAAATAAGCGTTGAACTTATTAAAAAACTCTTTTAACATTTCAACTCGGTGTGTGTTACTTGTTTTGATTTTTTCTTCGATATCCAGTTTTTTAATGAACGTTAATGGATGCTGGGATTTGACCTCCTTGCAAAGCAGGCGCTCTCCAGCTGAGCTAAGGCCCTGGTATTTACTTGAGAGTAGACCTCAAAACTGAACAAAGGCAAACGATGTGTAGTCTTCCGAAATATTCCTTAGAAAGGAGGTGATCCAGCCGCACCTTCCGATACGGCTACCTTGTTACGACTTCACCCCAATCATCTATCCCACCTTAGGCGGCTGGCTCCAAAAAGGTTACCTCACCGACTTCGGGTGTTACAAACTCTCGTGGTGTGACGGGCGGTGTGTACAAGGCCCGGGAACGTATTCACCGCGGCGTGCTGATCCGCGATTACTAGCGATTCCGGCTTCATGTAGGCGAGTTGCAGCCTACAATCCGAACTGAGAGAAGCTTTAAGATTAGCTTAGCCTCGCGACTTCGCAACTCGTTGTACTTCCCATTGTAGCACGTGTAGCCCAGGTCATAAGGGGCATGATGATTTGACGTCATCCCCACCTTCCTCCGGTTTGTCACCGGCAGTCTCGCTAGAGTGCCCAACTAAATGATGGCAACTAACAATAAGGGTTGCGCTCGTTGCGGGACTTAACCCAACATCTCACGACACGAGCTGACGACAACCATGCACCACCTGTCACTTTGCCCCGAAGGGGAAG
>JAHHEN010000004.1:5000-527195 GCA_018982785.1 Enterococcus innesii
AAAGAAAAGCAAATCGTAACGATCAAAATCAATGATTATGACACTGAGATTTTTTATTTGGAAGATTTTATACAAACAAAATACAATTTAAAGCGAGTTGAAGTCATAGATGATCGTGACTTTGAAACTAAGGAGGCAGTCAAAGAGGCGATTGCGAAACGTTCTGCAGAGTTAGTTAGGCATTTGATTCAAGAAAATGATAATGTAGGGATATCTTGGGGATCAACACTCAGCAAAATGGTTAATGTCTTAGAACCAAAAACGGGCAAAGAAGGAACCATCTGTCCCTTAGCGGGGGGCCAAGCAATATCAATACAAAATTTCATGTAAATACATTGGTTTACGAAATGTCTAGAATTCTTCAAGGACAGGCAATATATATCAATTCATCGGTAATTCAAGAGACCCAGGAACAAGCAGCTGCGGTTTTTTCCACAAAAAGATTCCAAGAACTTACTGCTTTATGGGACAAATTGGATTTAGCGATTGTAGGTATCGGAGGAAATCTTGAAGATAATGTCAGCCAATGGCGTGACTTGTTGACTTCTCGGGATTATCAACGATTATCCCAAGAGCATGCCGTTGGAGAAGTATGCTGTCGTTTTATCGACCAAGAAGGAAACAATGTCTATCAAGATTTGCAAAATAGAACAATAGGATTGACACTTGAGCAATTAAAAAACGTTCCAAAATCTGTCGCGGTTGCTTATGGTGACAATAAGGCGAATGCCATTCTAGCGATTATCAAGAAAAAATATATCAATCATCTTGTCACTGATCGAAAAACAATTTTAAAGGTACTAGCACTTGATAGTGCCCAATAACTATATGAAAAGCTAAGAAACGAGGATCGTTTTTTAGCTTTTTTAATACTGTGAAAAATTGATCCCTCAAGTACTAAGAAAAATTGATATTGCACGAACGTGCAAATCAATTGGAAGGACTGAAACCTCATTGACGAATACGCTTTCAGATGGTAATTTTTTAATTGTGAAAGGATTAACTTTCGTTTTCATATGAAACTCTACATATCTCTTTTCATTAGTCTGCGAGTTTTAAGAAAAGGATGTTGACGAGAGCTAGTAAAATCGTTAGGAGGGAAATTAATTAGTAGGTTCGAAAATAAAAAGAGGGGTGAGCAATTATGGAAAGGATTGAAGTAGATCAAGTTGTAATGGGATTAATCTTAAATGCTGGGAATGCAAAACAGCATATTTATCAAGCATTAAAGTGTGTTAAAGAAGGTACGTTGGCTAAAAGTGAAGAAGAAATTAGACTTGCAGAAGAAGCTCTGACCGAAGCACATAATATCCAGACAAGTTTTTTAGTAAAAGAAGCGAACGGGCAGGCAAGTGAGATCACAGCTCTTTTTATTCACGCACAAGATCATTTAATGACAACGATAACTGAAATCAACCTCATTAAAGAAATTATCGAAATGAGAAAAGAATTCAAAAATTTACTTAAGATAGGAGAAATAGAAAATGATTAAAATTGGTTTATTTTGTGCAGCAGGGTTCTCAACGGGTATGTTAGTTAATAACATGAAAGTTTCGGCTGAAAAAAGACACATCGATGTACTTATCGAGGCGTATCCTCAGTCGAAATTATGTGATTGCGTAGAAGACATCGATGTGGCATTACTGGGTCCGCAGGTTAGTTATACATTTGATCAATCAGAAGCGATTTGTAAAGATTGTGATGTTCCAATAGCAGTTATACCAATGGCTGATTATGGGATGTTGGATGGTGATAAAGTATTAAGTCTTGCGCTAAGCTTGTCTGAGAAAAAATACCTATGTAAAGGAGGGTGAAAATGAAAACTATTGATACCCAAAAAATAATTATCCCGATAATGAAATTTGTTAATCGAAAAGGAATCATAGCTTTAAAAGATGGGATGCTCGCAATTTTGCCACTTACCGTTGTAGGCTCAATTTTTTTGATCATTGGACAAATGCCCTTTGAAGGTTTTAATCGCTTTCTTGCAAGTATTTTTGGAGCTGACTGGACCGAACCTTTCATGCAAGTGCATGCTGGTACCTTTGCTATTATGGGGCTGATCGCATGCTTTTCAATTGGATATTCATACGCAAAAAATAGTGGAGTGGAGCCATTGCCAGCTGGAGTCCTTTCGCTTTCAGCCTTCTTTATTACTTTGAGGTCTTCTTATATTCCAGAAAACGGCGAACCGATTGCAGATGCTCTAAACAAAGTTTGGTTTGGCGGGCAAGGAATAATTGGCGCGATTTTGATAGGACTAACTGTGGGCGCCATTTACACCGTTTTTATCAAGAAAAAACTAGTTATTAAAATGCCAGATCAAGTTCCGCAAGCAATCGCAAAGCAATTCGAAGCAATGACTCCAGCGTTTGTCATTTTTTTACTCGCTATGGTCGTTTATGTTGTGGCGAAAGTGTTGACGGGGGGACATTTATTGAAATGATTTATGACATAATTCAAGTACCCTTGCAAGGATTGACGGGCTCGTTACCTGGCGCAATTGGTATTGCTTTCTTCATTTCACTTTTATGGTGGTTCGGTGTGCATGGACAATCCGTCGTTAACGGCATCGTTACGGCATTGCTCTTATCAAATTTAGATACTAACCAAAGATTGCTATCAGCTGGAGAGCTTTCTTTAGAAAACGGCGCTCACATCGTTACACAACAGTTCCTTGATAGTTTTCTCTTACTTTCTGGATCTGGAATTACTTTTGGACTCGTTGTTGCGATGGTATTTGCCGCAAAATCGCAACAGTACAAAGCATTAGGAAAAGTAGCAGCTTTCCCAGCATTATTTAATGTCAATGAACCAATTGTATTTGGTTTTCCAATCGTAATGAACCCTTTAATGCTGCTACCTTTCTTATTGGTACCTGTTCTTTCTGCTGCATTAGTTTATGGTGCTATTGCGATTGGCTTTATGGCTCCTTTTGCTGGTGTGACTCTCCCATGGAGCACCCCAGCAATTATTTCAGGGCTGATGGTTGCTGGTTGGCAAGGTGCTGTTGTTCAAACACTGATTCTCATCTTGTCAACAGTACTTTACTATCCCTTCTTTAAAATGCAAGATAGAATTGCTTACAACAAAGAACAAGAAATGAGTCAATCAGTAACAGAGTAAAATTTTTAGGTTAGAAGAATCGATCCCTTCAGTAGAAATCTTTCGCTCTTTTCTCACTGAGGGATCGATTTTCGTAAATTATTTAGAAAAGGTATATGAAACGAAAAGAGGAATGCGATGATATTGGATCATAAAGAGCAGGAGCAATTAACACAGATTCTAGCAACCCTCAAAAATGAAATCATTATTCAAGCTTGTCTTGGTAATGACGAAAATTCTCATTACGTAAAAATCTTTCTAGATGAGTTAGCAAAGAGAAGTTCTAAGATCAGTATTGAAGCAGCAATTCTACCTAGGACACCTGCTTTTTGTCTGTCTCGAAAAGGACAAAAAGCGCGGATTACCTTTGCGGGACTTCCATTTGGGCGTGAGTTCCCTTCCTTCTTGCGTGCTTTGCAAGAGGTAGATAGTATAGAACCTTTGTCCAAAGGTAGAATGGCCAAGCGCTTAAAAGAAATTGAGGTTCCCCTCCATTTTGAAACGTACGTGAGTTTAACCTGTAAGAATTGTTCCGTGATTGTACAAGAATTAAATGAGCTAGCACTACTTCATTCTAAGATAAGTCACATGATGATCGAAAGTAAGGCATTCGTTCAAGAACGATTTGAAAAGAATATTTTTTCTGTACCAACTGTTTTGTTGAATGGGGAGGTTATTTCTAGTGGACGAAAGTCTGGTGAAGAGATACTAGATATTGCATTAGGAAGGTTCAGTATAGAAGCGTTTCAAAGTAAAGGGACTTTTGATCTATTGATTGTGGGTGGCGGTCCAGCTGGGTGCAGTGCTGCAATATTTGCTGCTAGAAAGAAGCTCAGCGTCGGACTATTAGCGGAAACAATGGGTGGAAAGTTACAAGATATTGCTTCTATAGAGAATATGATAGGATATCCATTCATAAAGGGAACGCAATTGATGGATGAAATCGACATCCATATTGGACAATATGCGATTGATCAGATGAAAAATCAACGAGTTATCCAACTAATTAAAGAAGACCAATTGATCAAAGTTAGGTTAGCAAATGGTGCAATTCTTAAAGCAAAAGCCGTTGTATTAGCTGTCGGTGCTTCTTGGAACAAACTGAATATTGCAGGAGAAGCAGAGCTTTTTAATAGAGGCGTAGCTCATTGTTCCCATTGTGATGGTCCTTTATTCGAAAATAAAAAAGTGGCCGTGATCGGCTCAAAAAATCAAGCAGTTCAAGGGGCAATTGAACTAGCCAATTATGCGAAGCATGTTTTCGTGTTGACCCATTCTGATAACGTAAAAGCAGATAAAATTTTAGTAGAGCATTTGCTTTCTTTGAAAAACGTTACTGTGATCACGAGGGCAAATGTTCGAGAGATTTGCGGAAGAGAGCATGTTGAGGGATTGGTTTACAAACAAGGTATTTTAAATAAAACTGAGTTTCTTTCCTTAGATGGGGTTTTTGTTCAAATCGGCTTTGCTCCTGATACGAAGTGGCTGATAAACAGTAGAATAAATCTGAATCACAAAGGAGAAATTTGTGTTGATGAACGTGGAATGACCAATATTGAGGGAATTTTTGCAGCGGGAGATTGTACCAATTTGCCATATAAGCAAATCGTCCTTGCGATGGCAGCCGGATGTACCGCTGCTCTAAGTGCTCATAGCTATTTACTCCATCAGTAAATGCGCATATAAAAACAATGTTTACAAAACTAGGAGTTTTTTGTTTTGTAGACATTGTTTTTTTAAAAGCAGGTAGCTGCTTATCTTACAAGACAAGCTATTTGGTGGTCTTCCATGATCTTTTTATATTCAGATAAGTCTTCTGTATGAAGCTGAGGAGTTTCTGCTAGCTGATAGGTACGACCCAAGTCTTCATATTTTTGTTGACCAAATTGATGAAATGGAAGTAACTCAATCTTACTTATGTTTAATTGATTAAACAAAAAAGCAAACTGTTCTGCATCATCCAGTCCATCATTATAGTTTGGAATGACAGGTATTCTAATTATTAAATTTGGATGAACAGCTAACGCATGCGCAAGATTTTTCAAAATCAACCCGTTATCTACTCCAGTACCTTGCCGATGTTGCTGAGAGTCATAATGTTTTACATCAAAATAAAGGAGATCTACTTGCTTAATAAAGTTAGCAAAAACAGAAGGCTTGGCGTATCCTGTCGTTTCTGCTGCAGTATGGATCTCTTTTTCTTTGAGTATTCTCAATAGTTCAGTAGCAAATGTTGCTTGATAAAGCACTTCTCCACCAGATAAGGTGACGCCTCCGCCGGATTCTTCATAAAAAGCAATATCTTTCATCACTTCTTCTACTACCTCGTCAATTGTTTTATACTCACCAATCAAAAGACTTTTCTTTCTTGCTTGATTCCACATCATTTCTGGTTTTCCGCTTTGCGATTCAGGATTTGAACACCAAGTACAACGCAATGGGCAGCCTTTAAAGAACACGACTGTACGAATACCTGGACCATCATGGATACTAAATTTCTGGATATTAAAAATACACGCTTTTAACTGCATCTCGGTCATCATTTTGGAATCTCCCGTCTCTATTTTTTTGTTTATAATAGCACAATATTAATCATACGTAAATGATTTTAATTACGAATGAAACTTGTGTAGGCGGATATTGTAAGCTTTTACTTTCTATGATATGCTAAAAAAAATAAAATGGAGGATGGTTATGTCGAGAGAAGAAGAAATTATCTCCTTGGTGAGTAAAAATAAAAAAATTGAAGTAAACGAACTGGCACAATTGTTGAAAGTATCGCAAGTAACGATTCGAAAAGATTTGGATAAACTAGAGGCAAGAGGAATTCTTCATCGCCAACATGGTTTTGCCCGCATTAGTAATCAAGATGATATTAACTATCGTTTAGCTTATAATTATGAGCTAAAACGAAAAATCGCAAGAAAAGCTGCTGAAATCGTAAATGATGGCGAAACGGTTATGATTGAATCTGGCTCAACATGCACACTTTTGGCGGAAGAACTTGCATATAATAAAAATGATATTACGATTATTACAAATTCATGCTTTATTGCTTCTTATATCAGAAAAGCCGAATCCGTTAACGTGGTCTTGATTGGTGGAGAATATCAAAAAGATTCTCAAGTAAATGTCGGTCCACTCGTGAAAAAGTTGATCAGCGAGTTTCATGTGAACAAATTATTTGTGGGAATCGACGGTTTCGATGAACGACGTGGTTTTACAGGGAGCAATATCACTCGGTGTGACACGGCCAATACAATGATGACTGCGGCAGATAAAACAATCGTTTTAACAGACTCTAGCAAATTCTCACAAGTTGGTGTCGTATCTGAATTTGCCTTTGAAGATATTGCGATGGTTTTTACTGACAAGGGAATTGCTGCTGAAAAAGTAACTTTTTTAAAGAATAAAGAAATTTCAGTGATTACTATATAAAAATAAAAAGGAGGATGCACGATCGTGCATCCTCTTTTTTATTAAGAATTTTGCGTATTCGCGTTTGACCATTTGTGAAAAATTGTGCTATATTAGTTTCGAAAGAAAGATAAAATGTTTCAAATGAAGAAAAGGAGCGCGTGAATATGAATAGCCAAATTCAAGAAAGAGTAGAAATGGAGCAGCCTCATTTTGGATTATTGACCCAGCGAATGCATGCTTATCGAGAATCTGTCTTAGATAAGAAACCGTATATTTGTGCAGAACGTGCATTATTAGCAACAGAAGCATACAAACAGCATCAAAATCAGCCAAGTGTGATCAAGCGAGCATTAATGTTAAAAAATATTTTGGAAAAAATGTCGATCTATATCGAAGATGAAACATTGATTGTAGGAAACCAAGCAGCTTCTAACAAAGATGCACCAATCTTTCCTGAATATACGCTTGAATTTGTCATTGATGAGTTGGATAAGTTTGAAAAGCGTGATGGAGATGTCTTCTATATCACAGAGGAAACGAAAGCACAATTACGAGAGATTGCACCATTTTGGGAGAATAATAATTTACGAGCAAAAGCAGGGGCATTGCTTCCTGATGAAGTACAGGTTTATATGGAGACTGGATTTTTTGGAATGGAAGGAAAAATGAATTCAGGTGATGCCCATTTGGCAGTCAACTATCAAAAGATGTTGAAGTACGGTTTGAAAGACTACCAAAGAAGAACGTATGAAGCAAAAGCAGCATTAGATTTGACGGTAACAGAAAATATAGAGAAATATCATTTCTACAATTCAGTTCTGATTGTGATCGATGCAGTCAAAACATTTGCGGAGCGTTACTCAGTATTGGCGAAAAACATGTCAGAAACGGCTTCAACCCAGCAGCGGAAAGAAGAATTACTTGAAATTAGTAGAATCTGTGCAAAAGTTCCGTATGAGCCTGCGGAGTCTTTCGCAGAAGCTATCCAAGCAACTTGGTTTATCCAACTGATTTTGCAAATCGAGTCAAATGGACATTCATTGTCTTACGGACGTTTTGATCAATACATCTATCCTTACTATAAGGTCGACATAGAAAAAGGAAAAATCACTGAGGAAGCAGCTCTAGAGCTTTTAACTAATCTTTGGATCAAGACATTAACAATCAATAAAGTGCGTAGTCAGGCGCATACGTATAGTAGTGCAGGAAGCCCTTTGTATCAAAATGTGACGATTGGTGGCCAAACTCGTGAGAAAAAAGATGCTGTCAATGAGCTGTCTTTCTTAGTATTACGCAGTGTGGCGCAAACAAAGCTACCCCAGCCTAATCTGACCGTTCGCTATCATGCCAATTTGAATTCAGAGTTTATGAATGAAGCTATCGAAGTGATGAAACTGGGCTTTGGTATGCCGGCATTTAACAATGATGAAATCATCATTCCATCTTTTATCAAATATGGGGTGAGCGAAGAAGATGCCTATGATTACAGTGCAATCGGCTGTGTGGAGACAGCTGTTCCTGGTAAGTGGGGATATCGCTGTACGGGAATGAGTTATATTAATTTTCCAAAAATATTAATGATAGCCATGAATGATGGGATCGATCCCGTATCCAATAAACGTTTTACTAAAGGGCATGGATACTTTACTGAGTGGGATTCTTTTGAAAAACTTGAATCAGTGTGGGATAAAACGCTACGTGAACTAACCCGAATGAGTGTGATCGTAGAAAATGCAGTGGACTTAGGAATTGAAAAAGAGGTGCCAGATATTTTGTGTTCAGCATTGACCGATGACTGTATTGGTCGAGGAAAAACGTTGAAAGAAGGTGGCGCTGTTTATGATTATATTTCAGCATTACAAGTAGGGATCGCCAATCTTGCCGATTCATTAGCAGCCATCAAAAAACTCGTGTTTGAAGAAAAGAGCGTAACGAAAGAAGAGCTTTGGGAAGCCTTGATGACAGATTGGGAAAGTGAACGAAGTCAAGAAATCCAACAAATGATTCTCTATGATGTACCGAAATATGGGAATGATGATGATTATGTCGATCAGTTAGTGACAAAAGCATATGATGTTTACATCGATGAAATTAAAAAGTATCCAAATACTCGTTTCGGACGTGGCCCAATTGGTGGTATCCGTTATTCAGGGACTTCTTCGATTTCTGCCAATGTTGGTCAAGGAAGAGGAACAATGGCGACTCCTGATGGTCGTAAAGCATGGACACCATTAGCTGAAGGATGCTCACCTTCTCATAATATGGATCAAAATGGACCAACGGCTGTTTTAAAATCAGTCGCTAAATTACCGACCGAAGATATTTTGGGTGGTGTATTGCTTAATCAAAAAGTCAATCCTCAAACTCTAGCAAAAGAAGAGGACAAGCAAAAATTGATTTTGTTATTACGTACTTTCTTTAATAAACTAAAAGGATATCATATTCAGTATAACGTTGTTTCTAGAGAAACGCTGATAGAAGCTCAACAATATCCTGAGAAGCATCGTGATTTAATCGTACGGGTGGCCGGGTATTCGGCATTCTTTAACGCCCTTTCACGTGCTACACAAGACGATATTATTGAGCGGACTGAGCATGTGATCTGAGAATTTTCCATATAAGAAGAATCGCGATCAGATTCTTCTTATATGCCTATGAGGTGAAAAAATGAAACGAATCCATGTCCAAGTCTTTAAAAGATATGCAAGAGTCGAGGCACCTTTAGCAGGTGATTACCTTAGTGTGATTATTGAGAAAAAAGAGTTAATCATGGAGTTAGTAGCAGTGATGGAACAAGTCAACTTAGAGAAAAAACCCGTGGAATTTACCTTTTGTGCACAAGAAAGCAACGAGCAATTGCAAGCGAGTGTCATTGATCTGGTGGGACAATATACTGACTATATCGTTTTAGAAAAAGAGTCAAATAGGTTCACTTTCATTTGTGAAGTGAAAAACAATCTTTCACATTCCTCATCGTGCTTTATGGTATGGAATAGCAGGGGCATTGTTTGTGCGTTAGTCAATGAATACCGTCATGTGACCATCAAAGAATTTCCATGGCCACTTCAAGCCAAAACAACTTTTGAAAGACTAAGTACTAATGAGATTCATGCGTCGATCATTCGGTTCTACGGTAGACCAATCGAAATTCAGGATCTTTTAAAATTTAAACAAAGCGGCGATCCTTATGCCAACCGTTGCTTAAAAGAAATTTTAGAGAGTCTCCTGGAAATTACCAAAGAGATTCAGAGTTTGCATCAGGTAAACATGTTTTATGCTTCTGATAGTTTCCCATTGTTTAAAGATAAATCATATGTGGAAAAAAGAAATCGATTAGTAGAGCAAAAGTTGACAGTGACGATTGCTTAGAAGGAGAATAACCAATTATGGAATTTTTACTAGATACTGCAAATATAGATGAAATAAAAAAATATAAGGAAATCGTCCCACTAGCCGGTGTAACGTCGAACCCTTCAATCATAAAAAAAGAAGGAAAAATTGACTTTTTTAGTCACATGAGACAAATCCGGGAAGTCATTGGTAGACATAGAACATTGCATGTTCAAGTGACTGCAGGGGATGCAACAGGAATGATTCACGATGCTGAAACGATAAGAGAAAAAGTCGATTCTGATGTTTTCATAAAAGTTCCTGTTAGCGAAGAGGGCTTGAAGGCAATCAATATTTTAAAAAGTAAGGGAGTAAACGTTACTGCAACTGCGATTTATACCAAATTTCAAGCTTACTTAGCGATTGCAGCTGGCGCGGATTATATTGCACCATATTATAATCGAATGGAAAATCTCAACATTGATTCAAAGCAGGTAATTACTGAAATTGCAGCTGCGATTTCACGAAATAATAGTCAGTCAAAAATAGTAGCAGCCAGTTTCAAAAATGTTGCTCAGGTGAATACAGCCTTTGAAGCTGGTGCACAGGCTGTTACGATCAGCGCTGATATTTTGGATCAAGCATTTGCAATGCCATCAATCGAAAAAGCAATGGCAGATTTTACGACTGATTGGGAATCTGTTTATGGTACTGGACAAACAATCAATCAATTATAAGAAGAAAGCAGGAGAATAATGGAAAAAATTTTTGCAAGTCCATCAAGATATGTTCAAGGAAAAAATGTTTTGAACACAGGAACGAAATATATCCAAGCATTAGGGGATAAGGCATTGTTATTAAGTGATGATATCGTCTATGGTATTGCAGGAAAAATGCTGCAAGAAAATCTGGAAAAAACAGGCATGTCGGTTACTTATGTACCTTTTAATGGAGAAGCTTCTACATCAGAGATTGAACGTGTAAGCAAAATTGGCCGTGAAGCAGAACGAAATGTAGTCATTGGACTAGGCGGAGGAAAAACTATTGATGCAGCTAAAGCAATCAGTGATGAATTGTCAGTACCAGTAGCTGTTTTGCCGACCATTGCTTCAACGGATGCCCCAACTTCTGCGCTATCAGTTATCTATTCTGAAGAGGGTTTTCGAAAAGTATCTTTTTTATAAAAAGAACCCAGAATTAGTATTGGTTGATACAGCTATTATAGCCAAAGCTCCTGTTCGCCTACTCATTTCTGGGATAGCAGATGCCATGGCGACATGGATTGAAGGTCGTGCAATTATTCGTAATGCTGAAAAAACAATGGCAGGAGGTACGCCTACCCTAGCTGCCGAGGCAATCGCTCAAAGATGCGAGCAAGTTCTATTTGAAAATAGTGAGAAGGCAATCGCGGCTTGTCAGGCAAAGGTAGTCACACCAGCATTAGAGGCAGTTATTGAAGCAAATACCCTATTAAGTGGAATTGGCTTCGAAAGCTGTGGTCTAGCAGCAGCTCATGCGATTCATAATGGGTTTACAGCATTACATGGCGAGATCCATCATCTGACACATGGAGAAAAAGTCGCTTACGGCACTTTGACACAACTGATTTTAGAAAATCGACCAAAAAAAGAATTGGATCGCTATATCAGTTTTTATCAAACCCTTGGTTTACCAACAACATTAAAAGAGTTGAAGCTAGCGGGGATTTCTTATGAAGAATTATTGAAAGTTGGGACTCTTGCATCAAAAGAAGGAGAGACGATTCATCAAATGGGTATACCGATCACTGCTGAAAGTGTGACGGATGCACTGTTATGCTTGGATCAATATGTGAGAACTAATTTTCCGAAAATTGACAATGGTATGTAGAAGAATGTCCGATTATTAAAGTGTTTTCTATTGAATCAAAAGATAACTTTAGGTATAGAAAGAAAAAGGTTGGTAACTAAAATCAATATTTTTAAATCTATACACTTGTAATAAATAAAGTGAGGAGAAAAGAAGTATGGCTGTCCTTTTTTCTTTGAATTGTATCAGCTTAGATCTTCTCAAGGCAAGTGAAACCCTACCATATAGATAATAGTCATGAAAAGAATTATGGATTCACTATGGAAAGGATCATCTGAGTCGTATATAATCTTTGTAACGAAGGCTGCAAGTAACGATGAGGATTGATAGGGAGATAAGAAATGAAATGGTATGAGAATAGAATCAAATCGGCGCTAGATGGGACAAATCCAATGGTGATCAAAGAATTGCCTGGCAGTTTTGCTGTTTATGGCGATGTCCAATTTCTTCCTGGATATTGTGTATTATTACCTAAAAGAGAGGTGGCTTCTTTAAATGATCTAGATTTAAATGAGCGACAGGTTTTCTTAACTGATATGACTCTTTTAGGTGATGCTATGATACAGGCTTGTTCTCCTTTAAGAATCAATTATGAACTATTAGGAAATACCGATAACTTTCTTCATGCCCATCTTTTTCCTCGTTATGAATGGGAAACCGACGAAGCGAAAAAAATGCCTGTTTGGCTGTATGACAAATCCCATTGGAGTAATCCAGAGTATCACTATTCAGAAAAAAGAGATGGAAAGCTAAGACAAAAGATAGCCTCTTGTTTAGAAAATGCCTATCGTTTGTCTAATGAATCTTCTTGAATCTAGTAACGACTATAAAAAGAACCTCCATGAAGCGATCGCTTTATGGAGGTTCTTTCCTTAGATCAATCAATATACTTAAGAACTGCGACTTCTTTTGGTTTCAGAACTGCCAATTGTTTGGTTTCTTTGGTAAGAAGGTCTACTCCAGCGGCTTTCAGCTTCACTTCTGTTGTCTGCTCGGTGTGGTTTAAGAGAAAGACGAGTGTATAGCCATCACCTTTGCGGCAGGTAATAGAGACTCCAGTAGGAGCAGCCAAGAAGTGCTGGGCATGAGTCGTTATTTTGTGTTTTTCTAAAATGGTCGCTAAAAATGTGGTCACCCCTTCAAGAGACAATTCTGTTCCCATGTAATACGCATACCCATCGTCGATCTGATTCATAGTAATGGCTGGCTTATCGGACAAATAACCGGATTGGAAGGTTGCTAAAGCTTCAGCACCATTTAGATGGATAACTTCCTCCCAGAGGGAATTGTCGTACCGACGGCCTTGAAAGTCAATCTGATGGTAGGAAGCGGCTTTCATTGGGTAAAACTCTTCTACAATGATCCCTAAGGTGTCTCTAAACAAGCCTGGATAGCCACCAAGATAGACTTGGTCATATTCATTGACGATCCCACTAAAGAAATTCGTCAAGAAGATGCCACCTTGTCGCACGTAATCATGGATCTTCTTGCCGAAGGCTTCTGGTGCTGAATAGAGATTCGGAGCGATCACTAAAGGATAGCCATCTAGGGATTCGGAAGGATGGACAAAGTCTACGCTCAGATTTAACGCCCTTAGCGCAGCATACAGGCTGCGTAACTGATGGATATATTTTAAGGCTCTTGGTTTGGCATCCAATTCCAGCGCCCACCAATTTTCCCAGTCGAAGACAACCGCGACATCAGCCAAGAAGCGCGTCCCAACGATTTCCGACAGTTGCGAAAATTCGTTGCCTAATTGTGCACATTCACGAAAGATACGGCTTGACTGAGGATCTCCGTGAGGCACCATCGCACTATGAAATTTTTCCGCACCGCCACGAGACTGTCGCCATTGGAAGAACATGATACCATCAGCGCCATGAGCGAGCGCTTCATAACTCCAAAGACGCAACTGGTTGGGTGTTTTTGCCCCATTAATTTGCCGCCAATTAACGGCGCTGGTGGCTTGCTCCATGATCAAGAAAGGCTTTTTCTTCAAGCTGCGGGTTAAATCGTTAGCAAGAAATTGCGGGTAAGGAATTTTTTCAAAGGGATTCGGATACGAATTCCAACTGACCACATCCATTTCAGCCGCCCATTTAAATCCATCCACGTATTTGTGTAAGCCCATAAGATTGGTCATATAAGGGGTGCCTTGCGAATATTTTGCAATCGCCGCCTTTTCGAGTTGATAAAGTTCCAGATTCATGTCGGAAAGAAACCGACGATAGTCTAATTGCTGCGCAGGATTTTTGAAGGTTGGCATTGCCTCAGGTAAAAAAATTTCCTCCCAGTTGCCATAGGATTGACTCCAAAACTTGGTTGACCAAGCATCATTCAATCCAGCGATTGTCTGATACTTCTCTGCTAACCATGTCTGAAATCTTTTCCGACAATGATCGCAATAACACTCGTGGATGTGACAGGTATATTCATTATTGATATGCCACATGACCAGCCCTGGATGATTAGCATAACGTTTTGCGACTGCTTCAGACAAATCGGCGGCATATTGACGATAGATAGGGGAAGTCGGACAGTAGTGCTGGCGCGCCCCATGAACCAGTCGATTGCCATGAATGGTCACAGGCAGCATCTCAGGATGTTTTTGAACAAGCCAAGCCGGTGGAGAAGCTGTACCATTGGCTAGGTCGATCATGACATTGTTTTTATATAAAAGATCCATCAACCAGTCCAGAAAGTCAAAATCATAGGTGGATTCATCTGGTTGTAGATTGACCCAGCCAAAAATATTGATACTCACATAGTTCACACCTGCTTCTTTCATTAAACGCATATCTTCAAGAATGACTTCTTTAGACCATTGTTCAGGATTGTAGTCGGCACCATAGTAAAGATGACGTTGCGTTTTCATCAAATCGCTCCTTTATAGACGTTTCGCTAGTAACAAGCTACTTGAATCATATCAAACAATTATGATTTTGATAGCGTTATCATTAAACAAACATGAAATGATCCAAAAAAACAAAGATAGTTCAATCCTTTTTCAGAGCAGCGTCTATCGGCATACAGTTCTTTTGTCTTGCTGTTTTTTTAACAAAAATATACAATTGAAAAAGGCGGTAAATTAAAACATCTAAACTTTATCTCTCTAATTAGTTGTTTTTTTATTGATCGTTTCTTTATAAAAAAATGCATGTTTATAACCAACAGATCCAAAAAACTTTTAAACATTAGCAGAAGAACACTATGAGACAAAGAAATGAATAATTATGTGATGAGGAATCATAAAAAATGAATGACATAAGTTATTCAACAAATTTGCCAAGAAGGAGAGACACGTCCATGAACCAGCCAATACAGATTTTTTCTGAGATTGCCCCTTTAAAACGGGTGCTGCTGCATCGTCCAGGCGCAGAATTAGAAAACTTGATGCCGGATTATCTTGATCGATTGTTGTTTGATGATATTCTTTTTTAACCCAAGCGCAAAAAGAACATGATTTTTTTGCGGATACGTTAAGAAGCAAAGGGGTGGAAGTCCTTTATTTGGAGGATCTAGCTGCTGAAACATTGACAACAACTGGTGCCAAAGAGGCCTTTTTAGAAGACTATTTAAATGAAACTACGATCCTTGATGAAGAGATTCGCAACGAAGTACGCAATTTTTTCCTTTCGATCGAAGATAATCGCGCCTTTATCGATCATACGATGGCGGGCTTGAAAAAAAGTGAGGTAGAAATTTCAAAAGCCAGTAACTTAACGGCAATCGTTGAAACAGAATATCCTTTCTTGATCGATCCAATGCCCAACTTGTATTTCACGCGAGATCCGTTTGCAACGATTGGTCATAGTGTTTCCTTGAATCGAATGTATTCTGCAACGAGAAGACGGGAAACCCTCTACGGAAAACAAATTTTCAAGCACCACCCGATGTTTGCCCGCAATGAGACGAACTTTTTGTATCATCGGGACGAAACGACGCGGATGGAAGGCGGCGATCAGCTGATTTTATCTGATAAAATCGTAGCGATCGGGATTTCTCAACGAACCGAAGTTGCCTCAATCGAAAAAATTGCCGAAACGATTTTTGCCACAGAACCGAGTTTTGAACATATCTTGGCCTTTAATATTGGTGAAGAACGAAAATTTATGCACTTAGATACGGTCTTTACGATGGTGGATCATGATAAGTTCACGATCCATCCAGAAATCGAGGGAGAACTTTCGCTGTATTCAATCACTAAACACAAGGACAGTGTTCGGGTATTTGAGGAAAAAGATACATTGGAAAATATTCTTTGTCGTTATTTAGATCTGCCTGAAGTGCTCCTGATCCGCTGTGGTGGCGACGATTTGGCAGCGGCAGCTAGAGAGCAATGGAATGATGGCTCCAATACACTGGCGATCGCCCCAGGGGAGGTCGTGGTCTATGACCGCAACACCATTACCAACCGGCTGTTAAAAGAGGCTGGCGTTAAGTTGAATGAGATCTCCGGCAGCGAATTGGTTCGCGGACGTGGGGGTCCCCGCTGTATGAGTATGCCGTTTATTCGTGAGTAGGACAGTTCTTTGTTATTTAAAAATACGGCAACTTGCTTTGAAATTATGAAAGTTAAGAAATGGAAGAGAAAAAAATAAAAGGAAGATTTGAAACGGAATTCTGTTTCTAATCTTCCTTTTTTGTCCTCATTTAACCCACTTTAAATTGAAAAGGATTTCTTTTTGTGAAAATGTGTAATTTTTGTGACTTTTGTATGTAAAGACTATAAAAAAACGCTAGGAACCTTGTTCTATCGCTAGATTTATGTTACGGTTATATTAGAAAACGGAAATAGGTGAAGGTATTTGCCACTTATTGATTTTTGACACCCTACGATCAGCGAATGCCATATGCTTGATTTGTAGTGGTTTTTTTTGCGGAAAAAAAGTGAAAGCAGGTGAGAAAATGACAGTAGATGCCATTCGATTATTACAAGAAGCAGAGCAATTTGCGGAAAATAAAAATAAAGAAGCAGAAGCAGAAAAAAAACAATTGGCACAAGCACGCGAAGAACGGTTGAAGGCGTTTAAAAAAGAGTTGGCAGAAAAAGAGGCCCAACAAAAAGAAGCAATCAATCAAAAAATCGCAGCTGAGTTGGTACAATCAAAAGAACCGCTCATGGCTAAAACGAAAGCAGAAGTAGAAACACTAAGAACGATCCCTAATGAGTTAAAAGAAGAAGCATTAGCAATAATAATAAATAAGGTTGTGACATAAATGGCAATTGCAAAAATGCAAAAGTTCAGTCTGTTGACCTTTTACGATCAGAAAGAAGCTGTTTTAGAGCAGCTGCAAGACTTTCAAGGCGTAGAACTGCTTTCTTCGGAAAAATATTATGATTCTGAAGAAACGACGGGTGTTTTGGCACCGGTTCGCGAGGAACAGTCTGAAGAAGAAATGGAGAACCAGTTTGGTCAAGTCAACTGGAGCTTAAATTTTTAGAAGAATATGTACCCAAAAAAGGAATGCTGGCACAACTGCGGCAACCAATCAAAAAATATACCCTTCAAGAATTGGCTGAAACAGCCCACACCTATCCTTGGCAAGAATTATGCCAAACCCTTCGTAAACAAGACAAACGTCTTCGCTTGATTGATCAAGAAAAACGCGATGTATTAGCACAAGAAGCAGAGCTGTCGATCTGGAAGTACTTCAAAGAACGGCCGGCTGTTTTAAAAGAATTAAAAAAATCAGGTGGCATGTTAGGATCGATTCCTACTTCTGAAATGGCTGACTTTACGACCAACAGTGAAAAGCTGCCGCTTGTCTATGTCGAAACCATTTATCAATCGCAAACGACAACTTACTTGTTGGTGCTTTTCCATAAAGATGTAAAAGAAAAAGTAACTACTCTTCTAAAGAAAGCAGCCTTTGAGCAATACATCTACCCTTATGAGGGCATTCCAGAAGAAGATCTGCAAACGATGAAAGAAAAATCCCAACGTCTAATTGATGAAGAAAAAGAGATCAAAGCCGCTCTTCGCGCAATGACAAACGAGCAAGAAATGTTGCGGATCGTTGCCGAGTATTTAGATGGAGCGATCACCCGCTTAAAAAGCAATAAAATGCTTTTACGTTCAACTCATGCGGTCTCGATTTCTGGCTGGGTTCCTGTTGATGGGGCGACCGAATTAGAAAAACGTATCAAAAAAGGAACCACAGGTAACTATTACCTCGAATACCAAGAAGTGACGGAAAAAGAGATCGCTGATGTGCCGATTTTATTAGAAAACGCACGTTGGATCAAACCTTTTGAAGGACTTGTTCGGATGTACAGCTTGCCGCAATATGATGAGTTAGATCCGACACCATTTATGGCGCCTTTTTATATGGTGGCATTCGGGATGATGGTTGCCGATTTTGGCTATGGGTTGCTCTTGTTTCTGGCGACATTCCTGGGGAAAAAACTGTTTCACCTCAGCAAAGGGCTGGAACAAAATTTGACCCTCTTTCAGTTGTGCTCGATCCCTACGATTATCTGGGGCTTGATCTATGGCAACTTCTTCGGATTTGAATTCTCATTCCAGCTGTTGTCTGCCCAAGATGATGTCAATCAGATCTTAGTCTTATCCGTGATCTTTGGGTACATTCAGATCATGTTTGGATTGGCGCTGAAATTTTATATTTTATGGAAGAAAAAAGACCAGAAACTGGCTGCGATGTTCCAAGCCGGTTCGTGGATCGTCTTTTTGATCAGTGTGGTTTTTGTTGCCGCAGGAATGCTGCTTTTCCCTGATACACCGTTGCTAACGATTGGGATCGTGATGATCGCTGCCAGTCTTTTAGCAGTGGCGATCGGCGGCAGTTTAGAAGGAAAGACCTTAGCTGGAAAAATCGGTTCTGGATTGTACGGATTGATGGATGTGACCAATTATGTTGGTGACTTGATCAGTTACACCCGTCTGATGGCGTTAGGGGTTGCCGGCGGAAGTATCGCCTCAGCCTTCAATTTGATCATCAGCTACCTACCGCCGGCAGCCCGGTTTACCGTTGGTATCTTATTATTTGTGGCATTGCATGGCCTAAATATTTTCTTAAGTTACCTTAGTGCGTATGTTCATGGTATCCGTTTGCAGTATTTAGAGTATTTTGGAAAATTCTTTACGGGGGCGGACGTGCTTTTGCCCCTTTCAAATCAAATGAAAACTATGTAGAGATCATCTCAGAAGAGAAGTTACAGGAGGACAATAATGGAAAATTGGATTAGTTTCTTTTACGAAAATGGTGGAATTGTTTTTGCAGCTTTAGGTGTGGCGACCGCAACGATTTGCGGCGGTATCGGATCAACGATCGGTGTTGGGATGACCAGTGAAGCAGCGTCAGGATTGATCTCTGAGCAGCCAGAGAAATTCGGGCAAGCGTTGATCTTGGAATTGCTGTCTAGTACTCAGGGATTATACGGGTTCGTAATTTCCTTTATGATCTTTGGTCAGATCAGCGGTTCGCTCTCATTCGATCGCGGATTGTACTTGTTTATTGCTTCATTGCCAATCGCGTTAACAGCAATCGTAGCCGGAAAATGGCAAGGACGTGCCGCAAGTGCTGCGATGCAGATTTTAGCCAAAAAACCAGAACATGTGACCAAAGGAATTATCTTAGTAGCGATGATGGAAACGTATTGTATTTTAGGGTTCGTAATTTCCTTCTTGCTTGTCTTGAATTAAGAGGAGGGAAAGTGAATGTCTGATATTACACGTTTAACTGACAAAATAACCGCTGATGCGGAAAAGAAATACCAGTTGCAAATCAAAGAAGCAAAAAAAGAAAGTGAAAATCAAGAAAACTTAAAGCGAACGCAATTAGAAAAAGAGCTGAACGAACGATTAGCTTTCTACGAAAAAGAAAAACGTGCGGCGATGTATTTGGAAATCTCAGATGTGCATATCCAATCAAGAAACAAGGTCTTGGCAGCAAAGCAGTCTGTCTTAGATGAGCTGTTTTCTGAGGCTCTGACTCGATTAAATACAATGGATCAAGCAGCATTTTATGCGTTTATCGCTAAAGGCTTGGCGAATGCACGGTTAACTGGTGAGGTTGAGTTGCTTTTAGGTGAGAAGACCCGCCATTTAGTAGATGAGGAACTCCTTACTAAGTTGCAAGCATCGGTTCCAGAGGTTCAGCTGAAACTGGTAAATAAAACGATCCCTCGTAAGGGCGGCTTTTTGTTGCGACAAGAAGCGATTGAGTTGAATTTTACTTTTGATGCGCTGCTAGAAGCCAACAAAGAAGAGTTAAGCAATACGTTACTGCAATTGATTTTTGAACAGTAAGCAGGTGCAAACAGATGAATGACATCAAATACAATACCTTAAATACGAGAATTCGGACGTATGAATCGCAATTATTCGATCGCAGCCGCTATGAGCGGATGCTCTCGGCTGCTAGCGCAGAGGAAATCTACAGTATGTTGCAAGAAACGGTTTATGGTGACTTCATCAACGAGGATGATCGTGTACACGACTTTGAAGATGTGTTGATGGCGGAGTTGAAACGGGTATACGACACGATGTATCAGCTGACACCGGAAAAAGCGATCGTTGATTTCTTTGCTTTGAAATATGACTATCAAAATCTGAAAGTCTTGGTAAAAGCGGCGTATATGCAGGAAGATTTTTCTGAATACCTTGTCCCAATCGGCACCCAGCCGCTTTCCGTCCTTAAGGATCTGGTCAAGACCAGAAAAAGCAATCTTGTTGCCAAAGAGATGGTTGATTGTGTGGAAGAAGTCTTCTCTTATATTGAGAACTACCATGAGGTCCAATCGATCGATATCATCTTTGATAACCATTATTGGGAGCAATTGTGGACGATCGGCAAAGAATACGACGACGATTTGCTGCAAAGCTTGATTCGTCGACAGATCGATATCTTCAACATTTCAACAACGTTGCGCAGTTACGCGATGAAACGCAAGCGCGGCTTTATCAGCGCAGTTTTAGCCGATCATGGGAACCTACCTGCAAAAGAACTGTTAGCTGAGATCACGACTTCACTTGAGGCATTTGTGGCGTATTTGCAAGGAACTCCTTATAAAGAACTGATCAATCACAGCTATGAAGAGTTGGTAGAGAAGAAGACCTTGAATACCTTTGATATACGCAAAGACAATTTTCTGATGGCGAAGCTCAAAGAACATAAAATTGTTCCTTTTGGCCCTTCAGCATTGGCAGGGTACTTGTACGCCAAGGAAATTGAAAGCAAGAACTTGCGAATTCTCTTGATTGGGAAAATCAATAAGGTGCCGGAAGAGATTTTAAGAAGTCGGGTGCGTGATAGTTATGCATAAAAAAATAGCAATGATGGGTGGTAAGAACTCGATCTTGCCTTTCAAAGGGCTGGGGATCGACATCTTTCCAGTCAGCGATTTGGATGAAGCCGCCCAACAACTAGAAGAAATGGCTGAAGCCTATGGGGTGATCTTTTTGACTGAGCGACTGATCGAACAATTAGAACCGATCGTTCGCCGCTATGAAGAAGTACCGACACCAGCAATCATTCCGATCCCAAGTAGTACAGGTAGTCTAGGAATCGGTATGGCACGCATTCAGCAAAATGTGGAAAAAGCGGTAGGAATGAATATTTTAGATTCATAACAGACAAGTCAGCCAGCTAGGAGGAATAAATGTGGCATTTGGCACAATTGAAAAAGTATCGGGACCACTGGTCACCGCCTCAGGATTGAGTGGCGCAAAAATCCATGAAATCTGCAAAGTCAGTGACAAGGGCCTTATCGGTGAGATCATTGAGATCAAAAAAGGGCTGGTTTCGATCCAAGTATACGAAGAAACAGCGGGAATCGGACCAGGCGAACCCGTGGAAACGACAGGCGCACCATTGTCTGTCGAACTAGCACCAGGTTTGTTGACTCAGATGTTTGATGGGATCCAACGACCATTAGATACGTTTATGTCGCAAACAGAAAGTGATTTTTTGGAACGAGGGGTCACCATCGATCCACTGAATCGCCAAAAGAAATGGACCTTTGTCCCTCAAGTACAAGTCGGTGATACCGTACAAGGCGGCGACATTTTAGGTTCAGTACAAGAAACGTCGGTGATCGAGCATAAAATCATGGTTCCACCAAACTATGAAGGAACCGTCAAAGAAATCATGGTAGGGAATTTTGCGATTACTGAAGTGATCTGTGTTTTAGAAACCATTGAGGGGGAAAAATCCTTGACGATGGTTCAGAAATGGCCAGTTCGTCAACCACGTCCCGTTACTGCTAAATTAAATCCAGGCGAACCGTTGGTCACTGGACAGCGCGTCATCGACACCTATTTTCCAGTAGCAAAAGGCGGCTCAGCTGCCGTTCCCGGACCATTTGGTGCCGGAAAAACGGTCGTTCAGCACCAAATTGCTAAATGGTCAGATGTGGATATCGTTGTCTATGTCGGCTGCGGCGAGCGAGGCAATGAAATGCGGGATGTTATGAATGAATTTCCTGAACTGATCGACCCAAATACCGGCAAGTCGATCATGGAACGAACGGTCTTGATCGCCAATACGTCGAATATGCCAGTTGCTGCTCGGGAAGCCTCAATCTATACAGGAATCACGATTGCAGAATATTACCGTGACATGGGCTATAGTGTGGCCATCATGGCAGACTCAACATCACGTTGGGCAGAAGCGCTGCGGGAAATGAGTGGCCGATTGCAAGAGATTCCCGGAGATGAAGGTTATCCGGCTTATCTTGGAAGTCGAATTGCGGAATACTATGAGCGAGCAGGGCGTTTCCATTCATTAGGCACGCAGCCTCGGGAAGGAAGCATTACCGCAATTGGCGCGGTTTCACCTGCTGGTGGAGACATCTCAGAACCAGTCACCCAAAATACCTTACGAATCGTGAAAGTTTTCTGGGCATTGGATAGCATGCTGGCGCAAAAACGGCATTTTCCCTCCATCAACTGGATGAATTCCTATTCCCTTTATGAAGATCAAATCAATTCTTATTTAGATCAATTATTAGGCGATCGCTGGTCGGAGCTAGTCAATGAATCAATGGCGATTCTCCAAGAAGAAAGCCGTTTAGAAGAGATCGTTCAATTGGTAGGGATGGATTCTCTTTCTCAAAGAGACCGTTTGACGATGATGACAGCCCGTTCTTTGAGACAAGATTACTTGCAGCAAAACGCCTTTGATGACGTTGACACGTATACATCTCGTAATAAGCAGTTCAAAATGTTAGAGAATATTCTTTACTTTAATGAACAAGCGCAACGTGCACTGCAGCTAGGTGCTTACTTAGATGAGATCACCAAAGGAACGGTTGATCTGCGTGAGCGCATCGCCCGCAGCAAATACATTCCTGAAGAAGAATTGACCCGCTTGGATACGATCAAGCATGACATCAAAGAAATGTTACAACGAATCATTGAAACTGGAGGTGTTCATTGATGTTAAAAGAATATCGTACAGTTTCCGAAATCGCCGGCCCTTTAATGGTGGTTGAGAACGTCAGAGGCGTTAAATTTGATGAACTCGTCGAAGTCCGCATGGACACGGGTGAGATCCGTCAAGGACAAGTACTGGAAGTCAGTGATGACAATGCCGTTGTCCAAGTCTTTGAAGGTACTAGCAACTTGAGTGCCGAAGAAAGTAAAGCAAGATTTCTAGGAACTGGTTTGACTTTGGGGGTTTCTCTAGATATGATGGGTCGAGTTTTTGATGGTTTAGGAAAACCCAAAGACAACGGTCCAAGAATCTTGCCAGAAAAACGCATCGATGTAAATGGTGAAGCTATCAATCCAATGGCACGGGACTTCCCGGATGAATTTATCCAAACGGGAATCTCAACTATCGATCATTTAAATACCCTAGTTCGTGGACAAAAACTACCAATCTTTTCCGCCTCCGGTTTGCCTCATAAAGAGATCGCTGCTCAAATTGCGCGACAAGCAACCGTACCCAGCCAAGAAGGTAATTTCGCGATCGTCTTTGCAGCTATCGGAATTCCATTTGAAGAAGCAGAATTTTTCGTAGATGAATTTCGTAAAACCGGTGCGTTAGACCGTTCTGTTTTGTTTATGAACCTTGCCAATGACCCGGCAATCGAACGGATCGCTACCCCTAAGATGGCATTGACCGCAGCAGAATATCTGGCTTTTGAAAAAGGCATGCACGTTTTAGTGATCATGACCGATATGACGAACTATTGCGAAGCATTGCGAGAAATCTCCGCTGCTCGCCGAGAAGTTCCAGGACGTCGTGGCTACCCAGGGTATCTGTACACCAATTTAGCGACGCTGTATGAACGTGCAGGACGTTTGATGGGCAAAGAAGGCTCGGTCACACAGATTCCAATCTTAACGATGCCTGATGGCGATAAAACCCACCCAATTCCTGATTTGACCGGCTATATCACGGAAGGACAAATCATTTTGTCGCGGGACCTTTACAAACGCAATATCAACCCGCCAGTGGATATTTTGCCAAGTCTTTCCCGGTTGAAGGACAAAGGAACGGGAGAAGGTAAGACCCGTGCCGATCATGCGGCAACGATGAATCAAATTTATGCCGCCTATTCCGATGGGAAAGCTGCCAAAGAGTTATCGATCGTTTTAGGAGAGTCTGCCTTGTCTGATCTTGATAAAAAGTACGCGCGTTTTGCTGATCTTTTCGAAAAAGAGTATGTCAACCAGGGATTTGAGACCAACCGGACGATTGAAGAAACGTTAGATTTAGGCTGGAAGCTATTAGCTACCTTGCCAAAACAAGAGTTGAGCCGTATCAAAGAAGAATTTATCGACGCCTATTACCCAACGGACGAGGATGTGAGTTCTTAATGGCGATCTTAAATGTCAATCCAACTCGGATGGAACTAAGTCGTTTGAAAAAACGGCTGACGACGGCAACCCGTGGTCACAAATTATTGAAAGACAAGCAAGATGAGCTGGTGCGCCAATTCATTCAGCTAGTAAAGAAAAACCAGGAACTTCGTAAAAAAATGGAAACTGCGCTGCAAGCAGGGATGGAAGAGTATGTGCTGGCTTCTAGTAGTATTCCCGATGTCGTTTTGCAAGAAGCATTTATGATCCCTTTAAATAAAGTGACACTAGATGTACAAAGTCGGACCATCATGAATATGGATGTGCCAGTGTTAAATCCTGTTTACGAAGAAGAAAGCTCTGATGATGACTTTTCCTATGGTTTTGTAAGTACCACCAGTGAGCTGGATCTCTCATTGTCTCATCTCGACCAAATGCTGCCAGTAATGCTGCAATTGGCAGAGATCGAGAAAACCTGTCAACTGATGGCCAATGAGATTGAGCGGACGAGACGAAGAGTCAATGCGTTAGAGTATATGACGATTCCCAAACTGACGGAAACCATTCAATACATCGAAAGCAATCTGGCAGAAGACGAACGAGCAACATTGACCCGCTTGATGAAGGTCACAGATATCATTGCGGAAAATGAAGCAAAGTGAGGCTTTTGCAAATCACTTGGAAAAATCAAAAAAAGACACGTAGAAGGGGATTCCTTTCTACGTGTCTTTTTGCTTGTTAAGAGCGTAGTAGCAGTTGGTCATCTTTTAATTCAGCACCGCTATTTTGATGGAACATTTCCATCAATTCAGGGACGGTTAAATGTTGCTTTTGCTCACCGGCAATGTCCACGACGATCTTGCCTTGATGAAGCATGATCAGGCGATTGCCATAGCGAATGGCATCTTCCATATCATGAGTAACCATGAAGGCCGTCAACTGTTGTGAACGAATCAATTGATCGGTCAATGCCATGACAGTCAACGAGGTTTTTGGATCTAGGGCAGCGGTATGTTCATCTAATAAAATCAATTTAGGTTGTTGCAATGTCGCCATCAAGAGGGTGATGGCTTGCCGCTGTCCGCCTGATAACAAACCGATCTCGGCAGAAAGTCGATTTTCTAATCCTAAGTTTAGGCTGGCTAATTTCTCTTGGAAAAACGCGCGGTTTTTCGCTTTGACGCCTGTTGCAAACCCTCGGACTTGGCCACGTTTGTAAGCCAGTGCTAAGTTTTCTTCAACAGTCAAACGAACGGCTGTCCCCATACGTGGATCTTGAAAGACTCGGCTAATATCCTTTGAACGTTTCGTAACGGATAAACGGGTGATGTCTTTTCCATCTAAGGTGATTTTTCCTTGTTCTGTTGGGATCGTTCCTGCAATACTGTTTAAAAGGGTCGATTTTCCAGCACCATTCCCACCGATGATCGTAATAAAATCACCGGCATTCATCGTCAGGTCAATGCCTCGCAAGACATGGTTCTCATTGATCGTTCCTTTTTCAAAGGTTTGGTGTAGATTTTCGATTGTTAAGACTGAAGTCATTAGGATTGGCCTCCTTTGGTTTTTGGCAGCATCTTTTTAAGTCCTAGTTTTGAACGAAGCTGCGGTAACGAGAGGCAGATGACTAAGACGATTGCGGATGCCAGTTTGATATCATTGGCTTCGACATTGAACTCGAAAACGACGGCCAGGATAAAGCGATAAACGATCGCTCCGATCACGATGGTGATCAACCGTAGCAGCAAAGATTTATTGGCAAATAAAACTTCTGCAATAATGATCGATGCCAAGCCGATGACGATCGTACCGATTCCTGAGTTTAGGTCAGCAAAACCGTTGTTTTGGGCTAAAAGAGCACCTGAGAGGGCAATACAGCCGTTAGAGATCATGTAACCGATGATCTTCATGTTATCGGTGTTGATACCGTTGGCTTCACTCATAGCTAAATTGTCGCCCGTCGCTCGCAATGCTAAGCCGATCTCTGTACGGAAAAAGAGGAACAAGCACAAAATGACGACAGCTGCGAAGAGAAAGCCCGCAAGAATCACGGCATTGTTTTTGGTTAGACCCATGGCTTGAAATTGGGTGAAGACCGTGTCTTGTCCTAATAGGGCAATGTTGGGAGCACCCATTACACGATTCGTGATGGAATAAAGCCCAGTCATCGTGATGATCCCGGCCAACAAGGCTGGGATCTTTAGTTTTGTATGCAGTAGTCCGGATACCAAGCCAGCTAACATGCCGCCGCCAAAGCCCATCAAGCTGGCTAATATGGGGGAGACGCCATTCGTAATACTGATTGCTGCGATCCCTGCACCCAAGGGAAAACTTCCTTCTGCAGTTAAATCAGCAATATCCAGAATACGGAAGGTCAAAAATACCCCGATCGCCAGCAATGCCCAAAGGATCCCTTGAGAGGTGGCAGATTGTAGTAATAGCAAGAACGTGTCGACTAAATTCATATGTTTTCCTCAAATCTAAATTAGTATGGTTATTCTGGAGCAGTGATGCTGGCAGGATCAATTCCTAAAGCAGCAGCCATTTCTTCATTGACGACTAACTCTAAATTTTCTGCTGTTTCAACAGGCGTGGTTGCTGGTTGTGCATCACCATCCAAAATTTTCGCTGCTAGTTTCCCTGTTTGAATACCAAGTGATTTATAGTCAATACCATAAGTTGCTAGGGCGCCATCGTCGACTTGTTCCACGGAACCTGCGACGATCGGTGTTTTGGTCTCTTTGGCCACTTCACCAACGATTGCTGAAGCAGAGGCAAAAGTATTGTCTGTTGGGACATAAATGCCATCGACGTCTTTTGCCAGGCTAGTGGTCACTTGCTGCACGTCATTGGTCGTATTGGCTGTCAATACTTTAACATCAACCCCAGCAGCTCTTAAGGCTTCTTCTGCCAAGTCTGCTTGGATTTTTGAATTAGCTTCTCCTGCGTTATACATGATGCCAATCGTTTTGGCGTCAGGGACGATACTTAACAGCAAATTGATCTGCTGCTCGATAGGCACCATGTCTGAAGTACCTGTGATGTTGCGACCGGGTTCTTCATTTGAATCTGCTAATTTTGCTCCAACTAAGTCAGTAACTGCAGTAACCACGATTGGGATATCCGTAGTTCCATTTGCCAGTGAAACAGCAGCAGGGGTAGCGATGCCTAATAGAAGATCAGGATCGGCATTCACTAAGCGTTCACTCATACTTTTTAAATTATCTTGGCTGTTTTGCGCATTTTGGTATTCGATCGTCAGGTTTTCACCTTCTGTGTAGCCCGCTTCTGCTAAGCCTTTTTTGAACCCTTCATAGGCGGCATTCAAGGAGCCGTGTTCCACGAGTTGTAAAACACCGACTGTTTTTGTTCCATCGTTTTCCTCCGAAGCATTGTTTGATTCGCCACAAGCTGCTAATGCCAGCAAGGAAGCCGTAAGTAACCCAGTTGTGATCCATTTTTTCATTTTCATTGTAACTCCTCCTATAAACGTTTCTTTTTTAATTGGGGTTTACCTGAACAAAAAAATCCATTCAGACAATCGTCTAAATGGATTCGATCCTATACTAAGCGTGAACGTATATTGGCAACCATTTAGAAGATTTTCTACATGGCTGCAAGTTCAAGTTAAAATGCTTTAGCCATCATAGATACAAACAAAACTTGTTTTGGGGTTTGCATCCATAATGTGATATGAATACAAACTATCTAAAGTAGCTAAAGTAAAAGATATTCAGTTGTGGGGATACGGTCGTTTTTAACATAAATGTTCCTCCAAACTTGAATTGATTTTAGTATAGACAAAAAAAAACAGACTGTCAAATGTTTTTCCTGAATTATCTGAAAATATTTGAATAACAATCTGAAAAAAGACTGAAAATGCAGATTTGTTTCAATTTTATTGAACAAAAGAAAAAACTTTGTTCTATCAAGCTTTTTTTTTTTGCTTGAAAATAAACAAAGTTTTTCTTAGGATCACTCGTTTTCTTCTTTATAATAACGAATGGTATTTTTGATTTCACGAATGCTGTAGAGTAGATCATCCTCAAAGGATTGATCTTGATCAATATCGATCGTCTCATTGAACATCGCTTCGTATTCAGCGATCGTTAGTTTTTGCCGGTCATTGAGTAACGCTTGGTGGGCCGCTTGTGCTAACTGTTTTTCATAGCCAGGTACCAATATGCCGCTGAAAAATTCAGCAACCGCTCCTGAGCCGTAGCTAAATAATCCGATTCGATCATTGGCTTGCAAGCTGGAGGAATTTTCCAATAAAGAGATCAAGCCTAGGTACAATGAACCCGTATACAAGTTGCCGGTACGACGGCTGTAAACGATCGATTCCTCATAGCGAGCCATCAGGCGTTCTTGTTGCGTTTCTTCTTCTTCAGCAAAAACAGCCAATAAGGCTTTTTTTCCCATTTTTGTATAAGGAATATGGAAGCTCAATGCAGCGTAATCTTTTGCTGTACGTTGATTTTTTTCGCAATGGGCTTGCCAAACTTGTTTGAAGGAATCGATATAAACGGCATTTGACAAGTGGCCATCTACCATTGGATATTGATGGCCAACGGGACGCCAAAAATCATAAATGTCTTGTGTCAACATCAAGTTATCGTTATCCAACTGCAAAATCGCTGGATCTGCAGAGATCAACATGGCAACTGCACCTACGCCTTGAGTTGGCTCTCCACCGGAAGCTAAGCCATAACGGGCGATGTCTGAAGCCACCACCAATACTTTGCTTTTTGGATTGGCTTGTACGTGGGCTTTAGCAAACTGTAAGCCTGCTGTTGCGCCATAACACGCTTCTTTGATTTCAAAGGAGCGGGCAAATGGTTGGATACCTAATAGGCGATGCAAAACCACTGCCGAAGCTTTTGATTCATCGATGCCGGATTCTGTGCCGACGATCACCATATCAATTGCTTGTAAATCTTCTTTTGTGAGGATATCTTTTGCCGCATGCATGGCAAAGGTGACGATATCTTGTGTTTTTTTATTGACCGCCATTTGATCTTGACCGATCCCGATCGTAAATTTATTTGGGTCGACCTCTCGGGCGTGAGCTAGATCAACCATATCTATAAAATAGGGGGGGACATAAAAATTTATTTTATCAATACCAACGTTCATTCCGTCGCTCCTTTATGTTCTACGTACTTAGTAGGCTACACGTTCTAAGGTATCATATTTTTTGAAAAAAATGAAAAAGAATTGATTAGAATTTAAACTTTATTAAAGAAAGTAGAAAAGGGCGCAGCAAGCTGATGTGGGGTATTCTTTTTTGGAGGATTTAATGATATATTTCAAGAGGAGGTGACGTACGTGGAAGAAGTTGTCATTATCGACGCACTAAGAACGCCAATTGGCAAATACCATGGGTCATTAAAAGAATATTCAGCAGTAGAATTAGGAACAGTTGCTGCAAAAGCCTTGTTGGCAAGAAACCAACAAGCAAAAGAACATATCGCACAAGTGATTATCGGAAATGTCCTACAAGCAGGCAGTGGTCAAAATCCAAGCCGTCAAGTTTCCCTGCAAAGTGGACTTTCTTCAGATATCCCAGCCTCAACGATCAACGAAGTTTGCGGTTCGGGAATGAAAGCGATTCTAATGGGCATGGAGCAAATTCAGTTAAACAAGGCATCCGTCGTTTTGACTGGTGGGATTGAAAGTATGACGAATGCGCCGCTTTTCAGTTATTATAACAAGGCAGAAGATCAGTATTCAGCCCCAATATCAACAATGATGCATGATGGCTTAACGGATGCTTTTAGCAGCAAACCGATGGGCTTAACGGCTGAAACTGTTGCAGAAAGATACGGCATCACGCGACAAGAACAAGATGAATTTGCCTACCACTCCCAAATGAAAGCTGCCAAGGCACAAGCAGAAAAGAAATTTGAGCAAGAGATCGTACCTTTGACTGAAAAGTCAGGGACCGTTTTACAGGATGAAGGCATTCGCGCCGCTACGACGGTCGAAAAATTAGCTGAACTTAAAACGGTTTTCAAAAAGGACGGTACGGTGACTGCTGGGAATGCCTCAACCATCAATGATGGGGCTGCCATGGTCTTGATCGCCTCAAAAAGCTACTGTGAGGAGCATCAGGTTCCTTATCTGGCAGTGATCAAAGAGATCGTTGAAGTTGGCTTTGCTCCAGAGATCATGGGAATCTCACCAATCAAAGCAATCGATACTTTGCTGAAAAAGCAAGCACTGTCGATTGAAGAGATCGGTATTTTTGAAATCAATGAAGCCTTTGCAGCTTCCTCAATTGTAGTAGAACGTGAACTTGGTTTGGATCCCAAGAAAGTCAACCGTTACGGCGGGGGCATTTCTCTTGGCCATGCGATTGGCGCGACTGGCGCTCGGATCGCAACGACGGTCGCTTATCAGCTAAAAGACACCCAAGAGCGCTATGGGATCGCCTCTTTATGTGTCGGTGGTGGGTTAGGGCTAGCGATGCTGTTAGAAAACCCTTTGGTCGCATCAAGTCAAACTGATTTTCATGAGGAGTCAGCATCAGAAAAAACAGAAAAAAAAAAGTTCTACGCCCTTACGCCTAACGAACGGCTAGCCTTTCTCGAAGCACAAGGGGCGATCGCGGCAACCGAATCCTTGGTTTTTCAAGAAATGGCATTAGACAAGGAAACCGCCAATCACTTGATCGAAAACCAGATCAGTGAAGTGGAAATCCCCTTAGGCGTGGGGGTGAATCTGCAGGTGAATGGCAAGTTATACAATGCCCCGTTAGCCACAGAAGAACCCTCTGTGGTTGCAGCGATGAGCAACGGTGCCAAAATGGCTGGTCCCATTACAACAACTAGCCAAGAACGTTTGCTTCGAGGACAGATCGTCTTTATGGGTGTTCAAGACCCAGATGCCCTTTTGGCAAAAGTCAATACAGAGCAAGCAACGATTTTTGCAGTGGCGAACGAGGCATATCCCTCGATCGTAAAACGCGGCGGAGGACTGCGACGAGTGATTGGTCGGAACTTCTCCCCAGCAGAATCTGAATTAGCAACAACCTATGTCTCAATCGATTTGTTGGTTGATGTCAAAGATGCCATGGGCGCCAACATCATTAATTCGATTCTAGAAGGAGTAGCCGACCTCTTTCGGAAGTGGTTCCCAGAAGAAGAAATTCTCTTTAGTATTTTAAGCAATCTTGCTACGGAATCGTTAGTGACAGCCACTTGCTCCGTACCTTTTGATAAACTGAGCAAGACCGGAAATGGCAGACAAGTCGCAACAAAAATCGTTCATGCAGCTGATTTCGCTAAGATTGATCCGTATCGAGCGACTACCCATAACAAAGGGATCATGAATGGTGTCGAAGCACTGATTTTGGCTACCGGCAATGATACCCGCGCACTTTCCGCTGCTTGTCATGGGTATGCCGCACGTAACGGTCGGGTGCAAGGCTTAACTTCTTGGAAAATCGCTGAAGACCGACTGATCGGCAGTATTACACTGCCGTTGGCGATCGCCACGGTCGGGGGGCGACGAAAGTATTGCCGAAAGCCCAAGCGGCGTTGGCACTGACTGGTGTTGAAACGGCGAGTGAGTTAGCTTCGCTGGCGGCAAGTGTCGGGTTGGTTCAGAATCTGGCAGCTTTGCGGGCATTGGTTTCAGAAGGGATTCAGCAAGGCCATATGAGCATGCAAGCCCGTTCATTAGCTATTTCAGTTGGGGCAAAAGGAAACGAGATCGAGCAGCTGGCAGCTAAGCTGCGAGCGGCGAGTCAAATGAATCAAGAGCAAGCCCGTAAATTTTTAACAGAAATACGCAACTAGAAATGGTTCACTAGTTTTTTTAATTTTTTTATCATAAATAATAAATGGAAAGGTCGAATCCCCTTAATAAAGGGAGTTCGTCCTTTTTTGTTTTAGAGATAATAATGCAATAGATAAAAAATCTCGCTGTACTTTTGCTGATAGGGGACTATTTTAATGTGTTGGTTCCAAGCAGCGATTTTTCAAGAATTGTTTGACTAGGACAAAAAGAAAAAACAACTATGACAAAAAACGCTTTCAATTATGAATCTTTTAACGAAGAATCAAAGCTATAATGAATTCATCAGGAGGGAATCAAATGAATGAACGGATCAGAAGAATTCTCACACGATTAGTAAAAAAACCCGAAACAAAGATGGCAGAATTAACCACATCACTTTCTTTAACAAGAAGACAGATTAATTATTCCATCAAGCAATTTAATGAGGAGTTAATTGAAAACGGTTTGCCTCAAATCAGGCGTAACCATATGGGAGACTTTATTATTCCTTTAGAAGTGTTACGAATGATTTCTCTTGAACAAAATAAAGAAGATTCTTCTGCCATGGTTACTATTTTCTCTGAATGTGAGCGGATTGCCATCATGTTAAGTTATTTATGTACTAATACCGATTACATTGGCATGGATCATTTTATACAGCTCTTATCGGTAAGTCGCAATACGGTTCAAGAAGATTTAAAGAAAGCGAAGCATTTTGTTAGCAAATACGCCCTGTCCATTCACTATGATCGTCAAAGCGGTTATCAATTGCAAGGATTGGAAAGGAGAATCTTACAATTGCTCTCTGATTTAATTAAGCAGCATCCATTATTTCGCCTTGATGATATTAAAGAAAAATTGGCACCGACTATTCCTGAAGAAGAGGTTGTTCATTTGATTCACAACATGGAGCAATTGCTTCATTTAAGGTATTCAGATGAATCTATTGATTATCTGCAATCAGCTGTAAGAATGACTTTGCAACGTGCAACTTCACCGATTGCTTCAAAAGATGAAATGGTACAAATAGAGATTCGAAAAACTCCAGAATATAAAGTTCTGACTATTTTGCTTCAAGATGCACCTTGGTCCAGCCTGTCTCCTAACTATCTTTCTTGGCTAGCTCTGCTATTTTTAACATCTAATATTTTTGAACGTAAGACGACTCAAGTATTTGATTCAGATAGTGAATTAAGATGTTTGATCAGTGAAATGGTTACAAGTTTTCAAAACCAAACACTAATTATGATTGAAGATAGAGAGGCATTTGAACGTCGGATTTTGGGCCATCTGCGTCCAGCGTGTTTTCGTATAAAATACAATTTGAGCTTGGGCATGTACTCCCTTGATAGCTTAGTTCAAGATAGCAACCATGCAATTTTGAAGGATCTTATGAAGGAGCTGATTGTTCCCACAGAAAACTGGTTAGGCCGAGCGTTTCCAAATGATGAGTTGGCACTTCTATCTTATTACTTTGGTTTTCAATTAATGAGTCCTCGTCAAATAGCAGCGCAATTGCCAAGGGCAGTAGTTGTCTGTGCAAATGGGGTTATGGTTTCAAAACTGATGCGAGAAAATTTAAAAAAACTATTTCCCGAGTTGCATTTTTTAGCTTCATTTTCAGTAAGAGATTTTTATAAATTTGGAACGGATTATGACTTGGTTTTTACAACTACTGCATTAAACAGTGAATTACCGCAATTTATTATTGATCCTATCATGACTTATAAGCAGCAGATCAGTCTACGATACCGTGTGTTAAAAGAGTTAGGATTAAATGAAGTAGATCGCTCAGTTGATGAGTTGTTTACGGTGATTCGCACATATGCTCAAGTAAATGATACGAAGCAACTAAGGGAAGAGTTAGAGTACTTTTTATTGAAGCAAAAGCAAGATTCACCTTTAGAAAATTTTAAAGTTTTACCATCATTGACTGATTATTTGAAACCCGATTTTATAAGAAGAACGTCAGAGACGCTAACTTGGCAACAAGCAGTGAAAATTGCTTGCCATCCATTGTTGGAAAATCAGATGATTACAGAGCAGTTTATTCAAGATTGCTTGGATCAAATCGAAGAACAAGGATACGCTGGGTATTTAGGGACTCAAACGTGTATCCCGCATACAGCACCACAAAATGGCGTATTAAAAGACGGGATAAGTCTATTGATTGCTGCTGAGCCAATCGCTTTTCCAAACGGTAAAAAAATCCATTTTATTTATCCATTATCGTTTTATGATTTGACGAAACATTTGAAAGCTGTGAATCAGTTAGCAGATATTAGTAATGATTCTATGTTTTTAAATCGTTTGAAGGAGAGCTCAGATACGAAAACAGCTTATCAGCTAATTAGACAAGTGACTTAGGAGGGATACGATGAAAGTAGAAGATTACCCACGCTTTACAATTATTATGAGGGGTTACACATATGAACAAGCTTATGCAGTTCTAACGGCAATGAGTGGGCTTGAGAAAAAGTTTGCAGTTGAAATCACATTAAATACTTTAGGGGCTCTAGAACATATCAACAAGTTAAGCAAATTATTTGGTGAAACTATTCTAATTGGGGCAGGAACAGTAAGAACGTTACCTGACGCCCAAAAAGCCGTCGCAGCTGGGGCTCGTTTTTTATTAGGTCCCCATCGTTTTACGAAGCAAATAATGGATTTTGCAAGGAAAGAGCAAGTGCTCTCAGTACCGGCGGCAATGAGCCCTTCTGAGATCAATGAGATGTTTACAGATGGAGCGGATATCGTTAAAGTTTTCCCAGCTGCAGTTGTGACACCACGCTTTTTCACAGATGTGCAAGCTCCATTGGGCAAGCTACCTTTGATGGGTGTAGGTGGAATTTCGATTTCTAACGCCAAGGAATATTTTGACCATGGAGCGAGTTATCTTGGTTTAGGTTCCAATCTTTTTCAATCGCAAGACTTGCAAGCAGCTGACCCAGCAAAACTAGCGGTATCACTACAGAAATTAGCAACAGAGATTTAAGGAGGAAAACGAATGGAATTGCAACTGAACGAAGAACTAGTATTTCGAAATATAAAAGCAGGCAGTGATAAAGAAGTCCTTGCTTTTTTAGCGAATGAACTATACCAACGAGGCTATGTCAAAGAAGATTATATCGAAGCAATACAGTTACGCGAGTCCGAATATCCAACCGGTTTACCTTCGACACAGCCCGGCGTAGCAATTCCTCATGCAAATTTTGATTTGGTCAATCAAACAACTTTGGCGATTGCAACCTTAGAAACAGCTGTAGGGTTTCGCAATATGGAAGATAATCAAGTCATTTTACCTACTAAAATCGTTATCATGATGGCCATCGGTGAACCGCACGGCCAAGTGGAGATGTTACAAAAGATTGTCAGTATTATTCAAGATGAGCCACTTCGTGAACAAATGACGGCGGCGAATTCGGATCTAAAATTGCTAACATTATTAAAAAAGGCGATAGCCTAAAAAATAGGAGGAAATGAAAATGAAAAGAATTTTAATTGCTTGTGGGAATGGGATTGCGACTTCAACCGTAGTAGCATCAAAAGTTAAGGATTATCTGAATGAAAATGGGATCGAAGTGTCCACGACTCAAACCAAATTAATGGAGGTACCTAGTAAAGTTCATGACTATGATTTATTAGTGACAACAGGGCAATTCGAGGGACAAACTGGGGAAGTCCCTGTGGTAAAGGGAATGCCTATTTTAACCGGAATTGGTTCTGAACAAACTATGGAAGAAATTTTGAATTATTTAAAATAAAAAATTTAAGGAGAAAAAAGAATGAATTATGTAATGAATGTATTCAATTTCTTTATTGATGCTGGACCAACGGTTATGTTGCCCGTGATTATTACAATTATTGGCATGATCTTCGGACTGAAAATCTCAAGAGCGTTTAAATCTGGTCTAACTCTGGGAATTGGGTTTGCGGGGATTCGACTGATTCTTGACTTTATGACGACCAATGTTGGACCAGCAGCCCGATCAATGGTAGAGCGAACTGGAGTACAATTGGATGCCTTAGATGTAGGGTGGGGATCAATCGCGGCAGTTACGTGGGCATCGCCGATTATTGCACTACTGATTTTCGCTATTTTAATCGTCAATATTATTATGTTGATTCTTAAGAAAACTCAAACGTTAGATGTTGATATTTGGAATTATCATCATATGGCTATTGTGGGTGTGATGGTTTATTTTGTGACTAAGAACGTTGCTCTGGGCGTGGGAGCATCGATTGTCATGGCCATTGTTACTTTTAAAATGTCTGACTGGTCACAGCCTTTGGTTGAAGATTTTTTGGAATTCCAGGGGTTTCATTACCCACGGTTTCAGCCTTGTCTTCTTTAGTAATTGCATGGCCGTTAAACTGGCTTTTAGACCGTATTCCTCTTTTTCGAAATTCCAAGTTTACCATTAAGGATGCACAAAAATATTTGGGATTCTTTGGGGACTCTATGATTATGGGCGGTGTCATAGGAATCGCAATTGGCTTTTTAGCTGGCTATGATATCACTCAGATTCTTCAATTAGGGGTCAGTATGTCCGCTGTACTTGTTCTGATACCAAAAATGACTTCTCTTTTTATGGAAGGGTTAATGCCTATTTCAGATGCAGCACAAAAATGGTCTCAAAAGAAATTTAAAGGCCGACGTTTATTTATTGGACTAGATGCAGCGGTTGTTGTGGGCAATCCAGATGTTATAACAACTGCACTGATTATTATTCCTCTAACGATTGCTATGGCTTTGGTTTTACCAGGAAATCGTGTGTTGCCATTTGCCGATCTAGCTGTAGTTCCATTTCGAGTAGCGATGGTTGTTGCATTGACTAGAGGAAACTTGCTGAAAAACATTATTATCGGTTTGGTTGTGACCGCCTCTTTGCTTTGGTGTGGAACAGTTACTTCACCTATTCTAACCGAAATAGCCAAACAGGTAGGGATTGATCTTGGATCAAGTTCCATGCTTATTTCTTCTTTTGCAGCAACTTCAATGATTCAAAGTTACTTGGTTTTCATTGCATTCACCTATGAACCGATGATTGGTATTCCAGTTCTTCTTCTAGGATTTGGCGGTGTATGGTATTTCTTTGAAGGAATCAAAAAAATTAATCGTGAAGCAGCAATTGAATAAAATATTGTCGAAAAAGAGGAGTAGATTGTTTTGAAAATTTCTAAAATTACAGTGTATAAAGTAAAGCCCCGCTGGATTTTTGTAAAATTATCAACAGATGAAGGAATTGATGGCTGGGGAGAGATGATTTCTGGAACAAAAACCGAAACAGTTGTTGCAGGAGCTTATGAGGTAGGGGAAAGATTTTTGTTAGGACAGAACCCGTTTGAGATTGAGCGCTTGTTCCAAGAAATGCACCGCTCTTTCTTTCGTGGCGGTCCCATACATGGAACAATAGTGTCTGGTCTAGAGATGGCTTTGTGGGATATTAAAGGAAAAGCATTGAGTGTTCCTATCTACGAACTATTAGGCGGCGCTGCTCGTGACAGAATCAAAGTATATTCTTGGATCGGTGGTGATCGTCCGGATGATGTCGCAGAGCAAGCACAAGATCGTGTTGACCGCGGGTTTACTGCAGTTAAAATGAACGCAACAGAGGAACTGCACTATATTGACTCCTATGTAAAGATAGAGGAAGTGGTGGAACGTGTCGCCTCGATTAGGGAACGCTTTGGTAATAAATTGGATATTGGAATTGATTTTCATGGGAGAGTCCACAAGCCGATGGCAAAAGTTTTAGCGAAGGCATTAGAACCTTATCATCCAATGTTTTTAGAAGAAGTTGTTCTTCCTGAAAATGAGGAACATTTTAAAGAAGTTGCTCAGCTTGTGGCAACGCCTTTAGCCACTGGGGAGAGACTGTATACTCGCTGGCAGTTTAAAACACTTTTTCAGCAAGGAGCAATAGATGTAATCCAGCCTGATGTGGCATTATGTGGAGGGATCATGGAAATGCGAAAAATAGCTGCCATGGCTGAAGCTTATGACGTGGCTGTTGCCCCGCACGCACCATATGGTCCCGTTGCTTTAGCAGCAACACTGCAAGTTGATTCTTGTACCCCAAATGTTTTTATTCAAGAGCAAAGCTTAGGAATCCATTACAATAAAGGCTTTGATCTGTTAGATTTTGTGAAAAACAAAGAAGTATTTCAGTATAAGGATGGCTATGTAGAAATACCAAGTAAGCCCGGTTTAGGGTTGGAGATGGATGAGGATAGAGTTAGAGATATTTCACAAGAAGGGTTGATTTGGACTAACCCTAAATGGAAGAACTATGATGGCACTATTGCAGAATGGTAGTCTGAAAGGAAGTCACTCATGGCGGAAGCAATTATGATCAACTTATTTTTACTCGTTCTGTTAGTGATACAACTCAAAGAGCAGCGCAAAATTCTTTTGCAGGCAAAAGCGAGCTCTATAAAAAAGGCAACTGCTTTCATTCTGTCTGCGCTTCTTTTCGGCATTTTTTGGCCAGATCAGTTGAGTGACCAGTTGAAATTGTTTGCACTGATCGGCTTAGTCTGTTTAGTTGGTTTTTCAAAAGAAGGCTTAGGAGCAGATCAGCTGATCAAACTGGGTGTTTTAAAAGGTGAATATAATCAATATACGGCAATAGAGATTGAACAAACAGTAAATAATCAAACTTTTGTAACCTTTTATAAAAACAAAAATAGCCGCTTCTCGCTTTTATTTTCAGAGTCACCGCAAATTTTGGCAGAGTACTTCAGTTTATTGAAAAAGGAAGAGAAGCTAGTGTTTAAGGAAGAAGGATTGACGCAAAGGAAGCAAAAGAATACTAAAGTATCCCTTTAATTTTGTTTATGGAGAAGGATTGATTTTATAAATTTCTGAAAAGAAAGCTAACAAGCGTGGTAATTCTTACTGATTTTTAGCAAAGAGTAAAATCAATCAGCTATATTTTATTCACTATTGTTGTGCTACAAAAAAACTGGGAGAATGGTTCATTCTCCCAGTTTTTTTATCGTTTAGAAATCGCCGTGTGGGCATACGCCTCGATCAATGGAATGACTTCTAATTTTACTTTGTATTTGCGTTCTAGCGCGGTTTCGATAGTAAAAGTATCACTTTCTGTTTCAGAAATTGTTGCTAGAACACGATCTTCTTTCGGGGAAGCTTCGATTACGATCGTTTCTCCTGAAGATTGTTTTGCAGAAAATTTAGGGAATGCTGCGATTTTTTCGGCAAATGCTGAAAAAGTCATGGCTTCGTCAGAATCATCAGCCGTTGATTCCGCTGATTTTTCTACTTCTTTAGTTGGTGCAGCCGTTTCGGTTGGTGTTGATTCTTCCTTCACTTCTGCTGTTTCTGTGACAGGAGCGGAAGCAGGCGTCGCACTTACTTGTGTATTGGTCGGCAACCAGTAGGCGGCGATTTCATCGACTAAGTTATCGCTGAAACGATCAAGTAAGCCAGCTTCTAAGCGTTGGATTCGTTTCACGACGATTTTGAAGTTCTCATCTAAAGGAACAGCGATTTTTTGTTCTTTTGGTGTTTCCTTCAACAATTCAATCAATAATTCCTCGTGATTTTTAGGATTGATATAAACAGTTGTCGGAAGGTCGAACTTATCTGCTGTTTTGCGCTCGATCGCTGTAAACAACTGTTGTCGAGCTGTTTCATAAGACGGGCGGAATTGTTGTTTCAATTTTGCTAATTGTTTCTTTTTCATAATCTTCTCCTCTCGATCACTATCGATTATAAGGAAAATTTGCAGAAAAGAACAGTGATTCTCATGAAAAAATACAAAAAAAATTATATACTTCCTGAAAAAACGCCAGCGCTGCTAAAGAAGCGGCGCTGGCGTTTCTACTAGATCATTGATTTGATGGTACTTAGGCATCAGGATCAAAAGCTCCTTGTCTCCAGTGGCGACTAAGTAGTTTTCCCAAAGAAAAAAGCGTATCTCTCCAGTGAGTTTCTCAGCCAGCATCTGCTGATAGTCGCTGGTTGACCATTGACGCGCCGGAAAATGTTGGACTTTGTCTGGCCATACAAGAAAAACAAAATCAGCATGTAAGGCTTTTTGAACAGCAGGGGAGAGGTGAATCAAATCAGTTGTCTTCATAGGCTTCTCCTTATAGAGAGTAAAATTAAAACCCTGTCGTATCTGGATTGGTCGCTTTCCCAACGACGCCATCTAATTGATCGATCGTTTTCATGTCTTCTTCAGATAGCTCAAAATCAAAGACATGGATGTTTTCTTCGATCCGACTTGGTGTGACTGATTTTGGTAATGGCAAGAAACCATGTTGTAAAGACCAGCGTAATGCAACTTGAGCGATTGATTTTTGATGTTTTTCAGCTAATGCTTTCATTTCTGGTACATCAAATATCTTCCCGGTACCTAATGGGCTATATGCTTCAAGCAATACATCGTGTTGTTGGCAATAGGTCACGACTTCTTCTTGTAACTCGCCAGGTGCAAGGAAAATCTGATTGACCATTGGGAAGATGGTCGCTGTTTTTTTCAATTCTTCAAAATGATGTGGTAAGAAGTTGCTGACGCCGATCGCTTTGATTTTGCCTGCTTGATACAATTCTTCAAAAGCGCGCCATGTTTCTGCATTCGCTGTTTGCCAGTTGTCACGAAAGGCTACTGGGTTTGGCCAATGGATTAAGAAAAGATCGATATAGTCTGTTTGTAGTTTTTCTAAGGACTCTTCAAAAGAAGACATCACAAGATCATAGGAATGGTTTGCATTCCACAATTTTGTAGTCAAGAAAAGCTCTTCGCGGGGAATGCCGCTTTCTTTGATCGCTTGACCAACACTGGCTTCATTTTTATAGCCTTGTGCTGTATCAATATGGCGGTAACCTACTTCCAGTGCTTTTTTGACTGATGCTACGGCAACGTCGCCGTCTGGTGTTTGCCATGTGCCAAAGCCTAGCTCAGGGATGGTCACATTGTTTGATAACGTATAGCTGTTCATGTTCATTCCTCCGTTTTCTGTGATACCTTTAGTTTAGCAGACGAAGACGGATTTTCCAATGAATGCATCTTTCAAAAAGGAAGTGTCCAACAAGAAAAATGACGTTTGACTCTTGTCAGTTCGCCTATTTTTTTTGTACACTAGACAAATGGATAAGGAGCGTAACCAATGGATATTTATTTGAAACATGCGATTTTACACATTGTTGATCGTCAAACAGGCGATCCGGTTTTTTCACAAGTTGAACTTGATTTAACAACGGAATACATTCGTGATTATTTGACGAAAAAAATACAGAAACTTGCAACACCGCAAACCAAAACAGGGCGTTTACTCGAAACATCAACGATCGCTCAACTGGTCAAACAAGCACCGGATGATTTTGTCGCAGCCAGTGAAGCGATCGTCCAACGGTGGTATGAAGCATACAAGGAAAGTGAAGATGCACCAAGTGCGGATGCCTTTGTCGTCTTGTATGAATTTGATACAAGAATGCAGTTGGCATTTTTGAAGGTCAATTATCAAGACGGCTATACGCATTTTATTGATAATGGGGAAGCTGGGATCGAAAACAATTTGATTTTGCATCGTGCCCTATTAGCAGGTAAAACCCAAAAGGCCGATGAAGGGATCACAATTGATGTGGAGAGCTTAGATTTTGAACTGATTGAAAAGAAATATAGCTTTTCAGGGGAAAAATATGCTTACTTTTCAACGAAAGTCATTGATGCCGAACCGATTCCTTCGTTAGAAGAAAACGTCAAAGTCATCAAAAAAGTGGCGGAAAAAATTGGGCAGAAGTTTGAAACACCTACCTATAACGTTGTTGCCGATTTAAAAGAAGCGGTCTACGACACGATCGAAGAATCTGGTCATATCGATGTCAGCGAAGTAGCGCAAAAAGTCTTTAAAGACAATATTACCGCTCAGCTTTCTTTTCAAGAAGAAGTGGCTGAAAAAGGATTCGTCAATCAGGCGCCAATGATGCGGGATGTCCGTGAGATTTCGGAGAAAAAATTTGGGAAACAAAAACTGAAATTATCTAACGGGATCGAATTGATCGTTCCTTTGGATGTTTACCGAGATCCGAATTTGATCGAATTTATCAATAACCCCGATGGCACGATTTCTGTAACGATCAAAAATGTAGAAGAAGTAATTAATCGGATGTAGGAGAAGAGGCTTCTGTGGGGATGATACGGAGCTAACAACATAGAACAACAAAAAAAAGCAGAGATTCCTCTTTAAGAAATGAGGAGTCTCTGCTTTTTTCTGGATATCTTTGATCAATATCAGCAATTATTGATCGGTCAGTTTCTCAAGGGCGGCTTTAGGAACGTCTTCTTCAGAAACTTCTTCCCAGCTCAGAACACCTTTATTAGGATTGACCAATAATTTTAAATAGGCACCTTCTCTTAAAGGAGCGGAACGGTGCTCATTCATTTTGACCCTTTTGACTTCTCCAGAGGAACTGTAAGCGTCTTGTGTGTAACGGTAGACATCTTCGGCAACCCCGTTATCACTAATTTCTGTATCGTGCTCGCCGGCATCCGTGATGACTGTATAGTAGTCATTTCCACCATAGTAATAATGATAAGTAGCAAAACAGCCCCCAAGGAAAATTGCTGTAAAAACCAGCGCTGCCATGATTTTCTTCACATCTCTCACCTCATCTTCTATTATTCATAAAAATTGTCCTACGTCCAATAGATCGCTAAAAAGCAAAGAAATTCTTAGGGATTAGGAGCTGAGACCTCTGACTTGACTTTGACTAATTTTGACCTATAATAAGAGTAGATTTAAACTTACAAAAAATAAGTTGAGGCTTATGAATTTGGAAGCGTAAATCGCAAAAATATGATTCGAGTCAAACAGCGACTCAACTTTCTCTAGGAGGGAAACAATATGGCAAAACAACATTATGATCGTAGCAAACCCCATGTCAACATCGGAACAATTGGACACGTTGACCATGGGAAAACAACCTTGACTGCTGCTATTACCACAGTTCTTGGGAAAAAAGGGCTTGCCAATCCGCAAGATTACGCAAGTATCGACGCGGCTCCTGAGGAACGCGAACGTGGTATCACTATCAATACTGCCCATGTAGAATATGAAACAGAAAAACGGCACTATGCCCATATCGATGCACCAGGACATGCGGACTATGTGAAAAATATGATTACAGGGGCTGCCCAAATGGACGGCGCAATCTTGGTCGTATCAGCGACAGATGGCCCAATGCCACAAACACGGGAACATATTTTGCTTTCTCGTCAAGTAGGTGTGAAACATTTGATCGTCTTTTTGAATAAAACGGACCTTGTCGATGATGATGAGTTGATCGATTTAGTTGAAATGGAAGTCAGAGAATTGCTGACTGAATATGATTTTCCAGGTGATGACATTCCTGTGATCAAGGGCTCTGCTTTAAAAGCCTTGGAAGGTGATCCAGAAGCAGAAGCAGCGATCTTAACGCTGATGGATACGGTAGATGAATATATCCCAACACCTGAACGAGATACTGACAAACCATTATTGTTGCCGATCGAAGATGTCTTTTCAATTACTGGACGGGGAACCGTTGCTTCTGGTCGGATCGATCGCGGAACAGTAAAAGTCGGTGATGAAGTAGAAATCGTCGGAATCAAACCTGAAACACAAAAAGCAGTCGTGACAGGAGTAGAAATGTTCCGTAAAACGATGGACTTTGGCGAAGCTGGTGATAATGTAGGGGTATTATTACAGGGAATCACCCGTGATGAAATTGAACGGGGACAAGTGTTAGCAAAACCAGGTTCCATCACACCACATACGAAATTCCAAGCAGAAGTCTATGTGTTGACAAAGGAAGAAGGCGGTCGCCATACCCCATTCTTTAATAACTATCGCCCACAATTTTACTTCCGTACAACGGACGTAACTGGGAATATCGTTTTACCAGAAGGAACGGAAATGGTTATGCCTGGTGACAACGTAACGATCGATGTGGAATTGATCCATCCAATCGCTGTGGAAAATGGAACGACCTTCTCCATTCGTGAAGGTGGACGAACAGTTGGCTCTGGTATCGTGACCACGATCGAAAAATAAAAATCAGTGAAACAGTGCTTCCTTTATCTGAAGGAGCACTGTTTCCTTTTTCATGTCAAACCATCAACAATCCCTCCATCAGCTTAGGATTGCTTGTTTTTTTCTAAATAATCTTGTGATTTTATTAAGGATTTTTTAGGAGAGAAAAAATTCTAGTCAGCCTGTTCATTTCATAGTACGATAGATTCTGACTTAGAAAAGATGGGATGTATTTGATGAGAAAAATTCGACGTTTCCTAGGATTTGTACTGAAGCTTGCGCTCTTGCTGCTGCTGATCGGAGCAGGGGTTTGGGGCTATCGAAATTACACGGCATTGAAAGCTGTCTATGCGTATGAAGAGGAAATCGCACAGCAGACAAAAGCCCACGACATCTCTGAATATCAGTCTTTAGCAATGAGTATCATGCTGACGGAGTCAAAAGGACAAGGCAATGACCCGATGCAAAGTTCTGAAAGTGTATATGGAAAACAAAATCAATTTGATACACCAGAACAAAGCATCGAACAAGGGGTTTCTTATTTAGCCGAGTTGATCGAAAAAGCAGAGCAAATGAATTGTGATCTTTGGACCGCAGTCCAGGCTTATAATTTTGGGACAGATTATATTGATTATGTCGCTGAACGGGGTGGCGTGAACACCTTAGAATTAGCAGAAACATACTCCAGAGAGGTTTTATCCCCGTTGTTAGGCAATGATACAGAACAAACCTATCGTTATTGGGGCATCCAATCGGTCTTTTATAATGGCGGTCATTTGTATCACAATGGCGGCAATATGTTCTATGCGGATCTAATAAAAATGAACCGGTGGAAAATCGACGTTACGGCGCGGTTTTTTTCTTGATCGTCAAGAAACAACGCAAGCAAAAAAGCTTGAAATACAAATAGAATATGGTAAAATCATTATGAGTGATTCTGTCTAATTATTCTTCGCACTGATACCTATTAGTGCGTTTTTTTACCTAGTAAACGATGAATACTTACCAAATGGAGGTGAGTGGATGGCACGAATTCCTCAAACGATTATTGACGATATTCGCGAACGCAGCAATATTGTTGATATCGTGGGACAGTATGTCCAGTTAAAGAAATCCGGAAAGAATTATTTTGGTTTGTGTCCCTTTCATAATGAAAAATCACCTTCTTTTTCCGTTGCAGAAGACAAACAAATTTTTCATTGTTTTGGTTGTGGTCGTGGGGGAAATGTTTACGGTTTTTTACAAGAGCTGGAAGGCATCAGTTTTCCTGAAGCAGTCGTCAAAGTAGCAGAAATGAACGATATTCCTCTTGATCCACAATATCAACAGTCAGAAGGTATCAATGAGGCGACCTCACAAACGAGTCAACTGATTGCGCTGCATGAAAAAGCCGCCGAGGTCTATCATCACATGTTGGTGAATACGGCTGCTGGACAAGAAGCGCTTGATTATTTGTTGGATCGCGGATTGACGATGGCATTGATTGAAGAATTCAATATTGGTTTTGCGCCGAACGAACGCTCGTTTTTAGAGAAAGTCTTTTTGAATGAACAAGCCAAAGCTGAATTTTTTCTTGATACAGGGCTCTTTGTTCAACGAAATGATGGTTCATTGGCGGATCGCTTTTACCAACGAATCATGTTTCCGATTCGTAATCCTCAAGGAAAAACGATTGGTTTTTCTGGTCGTTGGCTGGCAAGCGAAAAAGTTGGTGATCAAGACCAGCCGAAATATTTAAATAGTCCTGAAACGATCCTTTTCAACAAGCGCGAGGTTCTCTTCAACTTTGACAAAGCACGCCGTGCGACGCGCAAAGATGGCCAAGTGTATTTATTTGAAGGATTTATGGACGTGATCGCCGCTTGGCAGGCAGGAATCGAAAATGGGATCGCCTCAATGGGAACCAGCTTAACCAATCAGCAGATCGCCCATATCGAACGAGTGGCACAAGAAGTGATTCTTTGTTACGATGGAGATAGTGCAGGGGTTGAAGCAACGAACCGCGGGATCGATCTTTTGCAAAACAATAGCCGTTTGAAACTATCGGTGGTTCGAGTACCGGAACGGATGGACCCAGATGAGTATTTGCGCAAATATGGGACAGAAGCTTTTTATAAATTAGCTGTCCACGGCAAAGAAACGGTTTTTGCATTCAAAATGGATTATCATCGGACGAATCGCAATTTAGCCAATGAGAAAGAACAATTGGACTATGTCCAAGTTGTGTTAAATGAATTGCAGCGTGTGGATTCTTTGTTGGAGCAAGACCGTTATTTGACCCAGCTGTCTACAGAGTTCAATTTGAGTCGTGAAACCCTGCAGCAGCAACTCAAGCAAAACCGGCAAGAACAGCGGCCGATGCAAGATATAGCGCCACCACCGCCAACAGATAATCCTGTGGTCTTTACGCCGCCAACGCGGCAGCAGCCCAAAACACAGGTAGAAAAAGCACAAGAATTATTATTGTACCGTTTGTTTCATGACAGTACATTAAATCATCGCTTTCGAGCGAGTGGTATATCCTTTATCCACGATCGTTATCAACAGCTGTATCTGCTGTTTGATGCGTATATGGAAACAGAAGAACACTTTGTTTTAGCAAAGTTCTTAGATTTTTTAAAAGAAGATTCAATGAAAAAAATGGTGATCGATATTGCAGATCTTAAAGCTTCTGAGGAAGGGACTGAACAAGAATTTCAGGACATTCTGCAGGTCTTTCAAAAGTCGGGCATTGCTGAAGAAATCAATCAAAAACGAATCCAGCAGCAAGAAGCAAGACAAAAAGGAAACCAGCAATTAGAACTTGAACTAGCGATCGAAATCATTGATTTGACCAAACGGTTGAAACAAGCTAAATAGCGAACTGAAAGGGGCTTTCTTTCATGGCAGAAGAAACAAAAAAAACGTATGACAAAGCAGTTGCCGAATACATCCGAGAAAACAAAACAAAGGGGCAAGTTGTTTACGATGACATTACGAATCGTCTAGCAACGCCGTATACTTTGGATGCTGATGCAATGGACAAACTAATTCAAAAACTGGAGGATTCAGGCATCAGTGTCGTGGATGAAAATGGAGAGCCTTCAGTCCATAGTTTAAAGAGTAATGAAAAACGACAAGAAACCCAACCTCAAGAAGATCTGTCTGCACCGACTGGTGTGAAAATCAATGATCCCGTTCGGATGTACTTGAAAGAAATCGGTCGGGTGCCACTATTGACCGCAGAAGAAGAAGTGGCTCTTGCACTGAAAATCGAAGAAGGCGACCAAGAAGCAAAACAGCGTTTGGCAGAAGCCAACCTACGTTTGGTCGTTAGTATTGCCAAACGTTATGTAGGTCGAGGAATGCAATTCCTTGATTTGATCCAAGAAGGAAACATGGGTTTGATGAAAGCCGTTGAGAAATTCGACTACCGCAAAGGGTTCAAATTCTCGACGTATGCGACCTGGTGGATCCGTCAAGCAATCACCCGTGCCATCGCTGACCAAGCTCGCACCATTCGGATCCCAGTGCATATGGTAGAAACCATCAACAAATTGATTCGTATCCAACGGCAATTATTGCAAGACTTAGGACGCGAACCGACACCGGAAGAAATCGGTGCAGAAATGGATCTGCCGACGGAAAAAGTTCGTGAAATCTTGAAGATCGCTCAAGAACCTGTTTCATTAGAAACACCGATCGGTGAAGAAGATGATTCTCATCTAGGTGATTTTATTGAAGACCAAGATGCCACAAGTCCAGCAGAGCATGCGGCTTATGAGCTTTTGAAAGAACAATTAGAAGATGTACTGGATACCTTGACTGACCGTGAAGAAAACGTGCTACGCTTGCGTTTCGGAATCGATGATGGTCGTACTCGGACATTAGAAGAAGTCGGCAAAGTCTTTGGGGTAACGAGAGAACGGATTCGTCAGATCGAAGCAAAAGCGTTACGGAAACTACGCCATCCATCTCGTTCAAAACAATTGAAAGATTTCTTAGAATAATCAAGGTTTATCGACTTTCCAAAGGTCCTCTTTGGAAAGTCTTTTTTGTTCTGGTTCTGTCATCTCTTCACAGGATTAGTAAAGAACTTAATAAAAACGTAACCAAGCAAGTGTTGGCTAATTGCTTAGAATGTGATAAATTTAATTTTGTGCATCTGCATAATTGAGTAATTAAAAAGAAATGCGAAGAAGACCTATTATTTGTCGGTCTTTGAAATAGGGAGCAGTGGGCGCATCAAGCGTTTGTTCTGGTAGGTTACTGCTCCATAAAAAGGAATTGCAAAAAACAAAAGGAGTCAGTTTGAATCAATGAAGAAGACATGTCCTGAATGTGGATTTCAAGCAATAGAAGAAACATCCGTTTGTCCCAATTGCGGGTTTCAATGGAAGGAAGCAAAGGAGAACCAACAGGAACCAGCATCTGACTCTTCCGTTACGCCAGAAGAGCTACAAAATAAAAACGATGATATTCGCTGGTCTGACTTTAAAAATGTTCCGATCGGAAAAATGGAGGAGCATTTAGGTGATCGGCCGTCCTCGAATGAAGAAACGATCGACCTTGCGCAGCAGGAGGCCCTTCCCGATGAGCAAAAAGTAGCACTTGAATCAGAGTCCAAAAAAGAACCAGAAACGGCGGAAAACTCTGGGTCTAAAGAAGACCAAACAACATCAGCCAGCGAAGAAGTAAATGAGACCGATGCATTAAATACGGATGATCAGCATGACTCTGAGATTTTGGCTGCTTATATCCGGCAGCACAAACTTGATGAAGAAGCCAAGGCAGCTGCAGCTTTGGAAGCAGAAGAAGCCGCTGTTGATCTGTCCTCTGCTGAAGCAGAAAGTCAGGTGCAAGCCAGCGAGGAATCTCTGCCGGCAAGTGAAGAGGAAACAGTGATGGAGCCAGTTCCAGTTATTGAAGAAGCTGGGAAGCAGCCAGAGCCAGTCATCGATCCAATTCCTGAACCAGTCACCGTAGCGGAGGAAACACCGCAAAAGGCGACTGCTGAAGAAAAAACACCTGTTTCTACCGAAAACAAGAAGAGCCCTCGTAAAGCACTCTACATTACAGCGGCTTGTCTATTAGTGGCAGCAGGTGGTGGTTGGGCGTATTATTATCAACAACAGCAACAAGAAACTGCCCGACAAACGCAACTGGCGCAAGAGAACCGCACGTTAGATCAGATCGAAAATGAGCTGAATGATTTTTATACAGATGATGAGCGTGTGTTCATTAAAAGCGACAAAACAGCAGAACAGTTGGCGGCTGTGACGAATCAGTTGGCAGATTTTCAAGACCACGAACGATACGATGCCTTGTCGCAAGAAGCAGAGACGATCGCTGACAAACTAGCGGCTTTAACAGAGATCAACAGCTATTTCAGCAGTCCTGCCGTTGTGGGGGATCAGTTGGAAGAAGTCCCCTTGAAAGAAGCTGCTGCTGTCACAATGTCGAAGCGTGAGAACGGGGATGCCTTTGATGAGTTGATCAATCAAGCCATCGACATGGGACAAAAAGAGTTCAGCGCGATCGAGGAAGTTCAAAATGCAGTGAAGAGCATGGTGGCTTTAAGTGGTGATGGGGAAGCTCCGGCAAGTGTCACCCGCGAGAACTACAATGCTTTAATGAAAAAAGTCCAAGCTTTGTCAATCGATTCATTGGTGGAAAGTCTTACGACTGAACTGCGTAAAGTCGATACTGCCTTGACGAAGCGTGAAACAGCTACTCAACAAGCAGCGGCGCAACAACAAGCCGAACAAGCAGCAGCTTCTGAGAACAACTCTTCAGCTTCGAGCGGTGGTTCTTCAAGCGCTGCGGCACCAGCGCAAAGTACTTCTGAAGAAGAGTATGTCCTTTCGCCAAATACGCCAACAAATACTAACAATCAACCAATCATTCCAGCTCGTCAAAGTGATTTGGATGATGTGAACAATAGTGCTTGGGTGTGGGCGGATGGCGTCCAAGAAAAAATCATCGCCACAGCGATTGCCCGTGGTTATGTGGTGGAAGGCGGCTATACTTTTGAACGTGTACGAATCGTCAATGGTGAAGGCTATTACAATTTTTATGCGACAAATGCCCAAGGTAGCTTGCTCAAAGGAACGGACGATTCAGCCTTCCCACTATACTTATTTACGGTAAACGCCAAAACCGGCTATTTCAGAGGCAATGGGAACGATCACACCGTTCGCTAAATCCCCTGAGTCATTAGCAAACTTTCAGAGTAATTACATGCACATGTGAAAAACACTTGTTTCCCCTCCCTGTTTTCGATATGATGAAAGATAATCGTTCAAACAAGGAGGGGTTTTTTGTGCAGAAAATGGAAAGATATGATCGGTTTGAAGATGGAGTCATTGCTTGTGTACCAACGATTCTTGGGTATCTGGGCATTGGTTTTGCGCTGGGGGTTGTGGGAAAAGGCGTTGGGTTGTCTATTTTAGAAATTATTTTAATGTCTATTATTGTCTATGCTGGCAGTGCCCAATTTATCATTTGCGCGTTACTAGCGATTCAAGCACCCTTCATGACGATCGTCGCAACAGTTTTTTTAGTGAATTTACGACACTTTTTGATGAGCTTGTCAGTAGCTTCCTATTTTAAAAAGACACCTTTGCTTTCTGCTATTGGGATTGGGACGCTTTTGACCGATGAATCTTATGGTGTTTTGACGACAGCACTGCAACAAGACAAACCAATCACAGCGAAATGGACCCACGGGTTGAACGTGATGGCTTATTTGAGTTGGATCTTCGCAACCTTCTTAGGCGGATTATTAGGCTCGTTTATTCCAGATCCGGAAGCGTTAGGCTTAGATTTTGCCTTGGTAGCCATGTTTGTTGGTCTTTTTTTATTTCAAGTAGAGCGACCGCTTAAGAAGAAAACCCAGCAAACCCTCTTAGTACTAGGGGCAGTTGTGGGGACATTGATTTTATTTATGCGTTTTTCGACAGCTGAGATTGCGGTAATTGCGGCGACCTTGGCAGGTTGTTTGGTTGGGACGGTGACACATCATGACTAATTTTGTTATACTAATGCTAGCATGTGGGTTGGTTACATGGATTCCGCGGATCGTTCCTTTTTTATTTTCTAAAAAGCTGGTCTTTCCGAAGTCCTTCACCATCTTTTTGAGTTATTTACCTTTGTGTATTTTGGCGGCATTGTTGGTGCAAAATTTGTTGATCTTTCGTGAAGGGCAATTTCCCCTCTTGAAAGTCAAAGAAGCTGTTGCCTGTATCCCAGCATTGTTGGTGGGGTATTATACCAAAGATTTGATGAAGATCGTTATTACAGGCGTTATTGCTATGGCACTGCTGCGTTTCTTTGTATAGCAACTGGCAGTTTTTATGAAGAAGGAGAGAATAGATGAAAGACTTATTAGCATCCGTATTTAGCGGATTGATCATTGATGAAAATGAACAAAATTATTTTGTTCAAAAAGGCGGGGTTACCTTCCGACTAGCCAAGGAAGAAGGCAAGCATCATTTAGGTGAAGCAGTCGAAGGGTTTGGCTATCAAAATCAAAAGCAAGAAAATGTGCTCACTACGAACATTCCGAAAAGCCGCAAAGGGCATTATGCCTTTGGTACAGTCACAGGAAGCCGTCGCGACTTAGGCGTTTTCGTCGATATCGGTTTAAAAGACAAAGATATGGTGGTTTCATTAGATGAATTGCCAACGATGCGGGAACTTTGGCCTAAAAAAGGGGACCGCTTGATGGTCAGCTTGCGGGTCGATGACAAAGAGCGTATTTGGGCTTCATTAGCAGATGAGAAAATTTTTAAGGCATTGAGCAAAAATGGTACGGAGCAAATGAAGAATCAAGATGTTACAGGTACCGTGTACCGTTTGAAGTTAGCGGGTACTTACTTGCTGACGGATGATTTTTATATTGGCTTCGTCCATCCATCAGAGCGGTATCAAGAGCCGCGCCTTGGGGAAGTGGTCAAAGGGCGAGTGATTGGGATTCGTCCAGATGGTGTCTTGAACCTTTCATTGAAACCAAGAGCCCACGAAGCGATCTCAAATGATGCCGCCATGGTTCTAACCTTTTTAGAACGAGCACCTGAGAACAAAATTCCTTTCACCGACAAATCAGCACCGGAAGAGATTTTACAAACATTTGGTATTAGTAAAGGCCAATTTAAACGGGCATTAGGAACCTTAATGAAACAGCGTTTGATTGAGCAAAAAGACGGCTTTACGATTCTTATCAAAAAACCTAATTGAGAATACTTGTTTCTTTTATCGTTCTAATTTATAATGATTACAATGTTTGTCTTGAGTGATTCTCACTCAGATTAGAATCGTTATAAATTAACGGCATACGGAGGCAACTATGAACACAACAGCAGCGTTAAAAAAGACCAAGAAACAATTGCACGAGTCGGGGTTTAAATTAACTCCTCAGCGAGAAGCGACGTTATTGGTCTTATTAGAAAATGAGAAAGACCATTTATCCGCCGAAGAGATTTTCTTTTTTGTGCGAAAAAAAAATTCTGAGATTGGCTTGGCAACCGTCTATCGAACGTTGGAGATCTTAACGGATTTGAAAATCGTCGATAAAGTCAGCTTTAATGACGGTGTCGCTCGCTATGATCTACGCAAAGAAGGTGCCAAACACTTTCATCATCACTTGTTGTGTTTGGAATGCGGCAATATTGAAGAGGTTGAAGAGGATTTGCTGGGCAGTGTCGAAGAGATCGTTGAACAAAAGTACCATTTTTTAGTAAAGGATCATCGGTTGACATTTCATGGTGTCTGCCAAAAATGCCAAAGCAAAGCCGAGTAATTGTACTTTGGCAATTTTAAATAAACGTTTGTTATCACCCGAATGATAGTCAGATGGTTTCCAATAGGAAGAGCGCTATTTTTTCCAATTTGAAAGAAACCGAAAAATCTGCTATGATTCGGGTGTTTCCTTGGGCAAACGATATGGGTAGGTGCCTCTTTTTTATTGGCAAGCTACTATCTTAACGAGCCAGAATTTGATATGATAAAAAAGCTGAAAGTAGAGGGAGCCCCATGAACGAACAAATCATTGATTATCTTCATTATTTGACCATTGAGCGCGGGCTATCCCAAAATACCCGTGCCAGCTACCAACGAGATCTGCAACAGTATCTTGCGTTTTTACAAAAAAAACAAGTCACTCAGTGGCAGCAGATCGACCGAGTAATCGTTTTGTCTTTTTTGCAAAGTCTGCAAGAAGCGGGAAAATCCTCGGCGACCGTGATTCGGATGGTCTCTAGTTTGCGAAGATTCCATCAATTTTTGCGTCAAGAACGGTTTACCGATCATGATCCAATGCAGCATATTGATTCACCGAAAAAACAGCAGAAGCTGCCTGATACCTTGAGTTTACAAGAAGTGGAGCGGTTGATCGAAACACCGGATACGCGAGCGGTGTTGGGCATCCGTGACCGAGCGATTTTGGAAGTGATGTATGCAACGGGCTTACGTGTCAGCGAGTTGATCGGTTTGAAATTAAACGATTTGCATTTAAGTATGGGGTTGCTGCAAACAACCGGGAAAGGCGACAAAGAACGGATCGTTCCATTAGGGGATCTAGCGATTCAATGGATCGAAACCTATCTCAGCGATGCACGTCCGTATTTGACGAGAAAAACGCCAGATGAAAGCCATCTGTTTGTGAACAACCACGGCACGCAACTGTCTCGTCAAGGGATCTGGAAAAATTTAAAGGCCTTGGTTCGACAAGCTGGGATCACCAAGAATGTGACTCCCCATACGTTGCGCCATAGTTTTGCGACCCATCTATTAGAAAACGGGGCAGATCTGCGAACGGTTCAAGAGTTGCTAGGACACGCAGATATCTCGACCACTCAGATTTACACGCATATAACGAAGAAACGGATGACGGAAGTGTACAAGCAGCACTTTCCGCGCGCCTAGAAATCGAGGATGGAATGGAAGAAATCAAAATAAAATTGGCTGTCTTTGAAGGACCGTTGGATTTGCTGCTTCATTTGATCAAAAAACTGGAGATCGATGTTTATGATATTCCAGTTGCTACCATCACCGAACAATACATGCAGTACATCCATGCCATGAAAATTTTAGAATTAGAAGTCGCTGGAGAATATTTAGTTATGGCGGCGACTTTGATGGCGATCAAAAGCCAGATGCTGTTGCCTAAACAAGAATTGATTGCTGAAGTCGAAGAGTACGAAGAAGATCCGCGGGATATGCTGGTGGCACAACTGCTAGAATACCGGAAATTTAAGTACGCAGCCGAACAGCTTTCAGAAAAAGCGGAAGAGCGCAGTTTGTATTACACGAAAGATCCAATGGATGTCGATGAATACAAAGAGGAAGAAGATCAATTAAGAGCCAATCAATTCAACACGATCGATCTCTTTTTGGCTTTTCAAAAAATGGTCGAGAAAAAGAAAAATCGCCAAGTACTAGAAACCAAGATTTCTCCTGATGAAAGCACCATCGATGAAAAGATGGCGGCGATTCAGTTGGAGATGCAGCATGTCAGTGCTAAAAAAGGCCGCAGCTTCGATTCGTTTTTTACCTCTTACAATAAAACAGAAGTTGTGGTAACCTTTATGGCACTATTAGAATTAATGAAAAAAGGAACGATTCGAGTAGAGCAAACAGACAATTATGCGTCGATTCTGCTCTATCCAATAGGTAAAGAAGATGAGTAAATATAGTGAATTAGAAGCGATCTTATTCGTCGTCGGTGATGAGGGGATCGGACTTGAAGAACTAAGTTATTTAGTCAAAAGTAATACTGCCAGTGTCTATCAGCATTTGCAGGAATTAAATCAGCAATATGAAGAAAATGAACATACTGCGTTGCATATTCTAGAAGTCGGCAATCATTTTATCTTAACCACTAAGAAAAAATTTGCCCCTTTATTGAAGAAATATGCCGAATCACCGATGGGCAGTTCATTGTCGCAAGCGGCTTTGGAAACTTTGTCAATCATTGCTTACAAGCAACCGATCACTCGGATGGAAGTAGAAGAGATTCGCGGCGTCCAATCCAGCGGCTCGGTTCAAAAACTGGTGGCAAAACGGCTGATTGAAGAAAAGGGCCGCGTGGACGGACCAGGACGAGCGATCTTATACGGTACGACGGAATACTTTATGGATTATTTTGGCTTAAAAAGTTTGGCTGAATTGCCTGACATCCAATCAATGGAAGATGAACTTGAAGAAGATGCACCGTTTGATCTTTTTTACGACCGCTACAAACAAGCAGAAACAGAAGGAGAATGAAGATGGAACGTTTGCAAAAAGTGATTGCCCATGCCGGCATCACCTCAAGAAGAAAAGCTGAAGGATTGATAACCGAAGGCCGAGTGCGAGTTAATGGACAAGTAATCAAAGAATTAGGGGTCCAAGTCAGTTCAAAAGACGTCGTTGAAGTTGATGGCGTACCGATCGAACAAGAACAACACGTCTATTATTTGTTCTACAAACCTCGTGGCGTGATCTCAGCTGTTACGGATGATAAAAAGCGCAAAGTCGTTTTGGATTATTTTGCTGAAGTGCCTGAACGAGTGTATCCAGTCGGACGCTTGGACTATGATACCTCCGGTTTACTGCTCCTGACAAATGATGGGGAATTATCACAGACACTGATGCATCCAAAACACGAAGTCGACAAAGTGTATGTTGCCAAGGTCAAAGGCATTGCGGATAAAAAGCAGCTGCTCCCATTGACAAAAGGGATTCGGATCGAAGGCCGTAAGACGGCACCTGCTCGCTTTGAAATCTTATCGACAGACCAAACAGCGCAATCTAGTATTGTGCAATTGACGATCCACGAAGGTCGCAACCATCAAGTCAAAAACATGCTAAAAGCAGTTGGTTTGCCTGTGCAAAAACTAAAACGGGAAAACTATGGTCCGTTAGATCTGAAAGGTCTTCGTCCAGGGGAATACCGAGAATTGTCGAAGAAAGAAGTCAGCCAGCTGAAAAATAGTGCAAAATAGTTGAAAAGTATCTGAAAACGTAACTATTGTTAATTTTTAGATTTTGTGTATAATAGAACATATAATAAATAGAATAAAGGTTCGTCTTCAGGGGCAGGGTGCAATTCCCGACCGGTGGTTATAGTCCACGACCTATTTCTTCGGAAATAGCTGAATCGGTGAAATTCCGATACCGACAGTACAGTCTGGATAAAGAAGATAGAGCGTATTTGATTTGCTTATGGCTATTTCGAATGCCCTCTTTTTTCCCTGTGGAAAAAAGAGGGCATTTTTTGTCTGGCGCCGACAAGAAAGCCGAGGAAATTTAATAGGTTCGTTTGAAGAGGAATCCTGAACTTAGGAGGATTTATACTGATGAACAACAAAACAAGAAAAATGGTGACAATCGCCATGTGTGCTGCTATGGGAACAATTTTGCAATTTATCGCTTTTCCAATTTTTCCGGCATTCAGCTTTCTAAAGATCGATTTTAGTGATATTCCCGTGATGATCATGATGTTTTTATTTGGTCCTTGGAGTGGGGTAGTGACTGCCTTCATTCGTTCGGTCCTACATTTGTTCTTATCTGGTTTTTCACCTGCTGATATGGTGGGGGATACGGCAAGCTTTTTAGCATCATGTGCCTTTACTTTGCCAATGTACTACTTTTTCCGCAAAGGTATTCACACCAAAAACAAAATGGTTGGTGTCATCAGCGGTATCTTGTCGGTAACGATTTTTATGAGTGTGGCGAACCTATTTGTGATCACACCGCTTTACCTACGCTTTTTCGGGGTCACAGCCGATCAATTTTTAGGAATGTCTTTGCCGCAATATGTGGCGATCGGGATCTTACCTTTCAATTTGGTTAAAGGCGCAATCGTCAGTGCCGTCTTTTTAGCACTACATGCCAAGCTGCTGCCATGGTTGGCTCGTAAGCAGCCCCATCATTCTGCTATAGGAAAATAAAAAATGAGCCGACTTGCTGTTGCAGACGAAAGGTCTGTCAATGGCAGGTCGGCTTTTTTATTTTTCCATGATAATCGCACGGGTAGGGCATTTGCGATAAGCAGTTTTGACTTTTTCTTGTTGTTCTTCTATGATAAACTGTTGCCGAGCACTCGGTTCTTGGGCAAATAAAACGATCCCATCTTCATCATAATCGAAGATCTCGGGGGCATAGATCGCACATAGGCCACAAGCAATGCAGCGCTCAGGAACAATTTTACAGCGTTGTGACATTTTTTAGTCCTTTCTGGAGGGAAGATATGGATTCTTTTATTTTAGCGCTGTTTTCTGATACTGACAAGCTGCGCCCATCGACACTTTATCAAATTCTCATTGGAAAGCGTACTAGCTCTGTTTTGAGTTATGCCTTTTTTTATGATCGCTTAGGTCTTTTTCAAGCGATGCCACAGTTGAATGAGAGGGAGTATCAACAGACGATCGCTGACTTGATCCAACAAGGGATGTTAAGTCGGGATTCAGATGGTCTGCTGCTCAAAAGGACCGTTGCAAATTATGAGCAGTCCAGAGAAATGTTGTTGCATCAGATGGATTATTTTCGGTATGGACGAACGACGGAGGAGGCTTGGCGTTTTGTCCGACTGCTGGTTCAAGCAGCTGCATATCAAGGGGTGACCAATCAGTATATTCCTGTTGAGAACACGCCCTTATATACAGAACATGTGCGTCGACTGATCCATCAATACCCTGAAATCAAAAAGATCACTCATCGAGAACTTTCGGCAGTTTTTGACCAGCTTCCCGCAGAAGTTGCAGATTTTTTAGCGGGCACCTTATCTGGTCCTGATCTTCTTGGGCAGGCGTTTTTCCAACTTTTGCCAGAATCTGTACAAGGTAAGCCTTGGGACAATCTTTATGTAGGAGCTGCGATCCATCAATTTTTAGCCCTGGTCGAAAAAGAGCCGCAGATGGTACTGTTTCAAGGATTATCGCCTTTTCTAAATAGGAATCTGAATCAAAGTATGCTGGAAAGTCGTGCATTATTCTTGCAAGGAGCTTCTGTTGAGCAGATCATGGAAAAAAGAAGGATCAAACGAGGAACCGTTAATGATCATTTGATTGAATGGGCACTGCTTGATCCGACATTTCCGTATCAGCGCTTTGATACAGCGTTGCTGAATAAGCTGCCAGCAACTTCTTGGAAAAACAGCTATCAAGAATTACAGGAACTTCTGGCGACAGATTTTTTGACGATCCGTTTGTTACAGATTGCTCAGAAACGGGGGATTCGATGTTAGAAAACGCACTGAATCAGTACTTTGGCTTCAAAACATTTCGTCAAGGACAAAAAGAAGTCATCGAAAGTGTTTTAGCGCAGCAAGATACGTTAGCGATTCTGCCTACCGGGAATGGCAAAAGTCTCTGTTATCAGCTGCCAGGGTACCTCATAGATGGCATCGTGATCATTATCTCACCGCTTGTTTCTTTAATGGAAGATCAAGTCTATGGCTTACAAAAGCAAGGGGAAAAACGCGCGATTGCATTTAATAGTCAACTGGACCTTGCCGATCGTCACTATGTGATGCAGCACTTGCAGAAGTACAAATTTTTGTTTTTAAGTCCAGAAATGATCGTGCAAGAAGCCATTTTGCAACAACTCGAACAAGCAAAGATCGCTATGCTCGTGGTGGATGAAGCTCATTGTGTTTCCCAATGGGGCATTGATTTTCGACCAGAGTACTTGCAGCTTGGTGAAGTAAAAAAACGCTTGAAGACACCCGTCACATTAGCTTTGACGGCTACTGCTACGGCACAAGTCGAAGCAGATATTCGGCAAGTGTTGTTAGCAAAGAACGCCAATGTCTATCGTTATTCGATGAACCGCAGCAATATTGGCTTGTTCGTAGAGCAAACAACAGACAAAGATGCGGCATTAGCAGACTATCTCAGCCGCTTAGGCGGGGCTGGGATCATTTACTGTTCCACAAGAAGCAAAGTCGAAGAAGTCTATAATAAACTGCGTCAGCGCTATACGGTAGGTTATTATCATGGTGGTTTAGCGAGTGATCAAAGAAAAACGTTGCAGCAGCAGTTTTCTCAGAATAAATTAAAATTGCTCGTCGCAACCAATGCGTTTGGGATGGGGATCAATAAAGAAGATATTCGTTTTGTGATCCATTATGACTTGCCTGATTCGCTGGAAAACTACAGTCAGGAAATCGGTCGAGCAGGCCGCGATGGCAAACAAAGCAGTGCGATCTTGCTTTATCAGGAACACGATGAGCAGATTCACTACTTCTTTCAGCGAGAAAACAAAGAAGAACGCCGTGCTTTAGAACGAATGGTTCAGGAAAAGAGGAAAGAACCCTTGACACCACTGCAAGAAAAATGGCAGCAGAAGATGAAGGAGTTGGGGGCTGCGTTTTGGCTGGAAACGCTAAAACAAAACGAACAGCAAAAGCAAGAACAATTACAAAAAATGTTGGCTTATATTCATTTTACCGGTTGCCGCCGTCAGTTTTTATTGGCGCATTTTGGAGAAGAAGTGCAACAGAATCCTTATTGTTGCGACAATGACGGGATCGAATTGGCAGTAGAAGAAGAGCTTTTAGAAAAAAAAGTCATCCTTCATTGGCAAGAACGTTTAATAAAAATTTTTAAAGATATAAATTGAATCGTATTTTGCAGGACAGTTTTTATTTACCTATGGTATAATACATCGGAAGGAAACTAGGAGGGAATACGAGTGAGCAAGAAAGACAATGACTACAATTCAGAAAATCAAGAACCGTGGGAACAACCAATCTATGATACAGAATACGATGATTCTGCATCAAGATCCCAACAAAGAAAACAAAAGCGTGGGAATTCACTCTTTTTGACGATCGTTTTAGTTTTGCTTTTCTTGATCGTGGCAATTCCGGTTGGTGCCGGTATTTGGGTATTGAATCATAACAGTGATGCCCCGACCGCAGCAAGTTCGAGCAGTACAGTAGAAAGTACGACAGAATCTTCGACAACCGAGTCATCAACAACGGAATCATCCACTACTGAATCGACAAGTGAGACAAGTTCGTCAACAAGTGAATCAAGTTCTTCATCAAGCAGTAGCAGTTCTGCACCAGCTTCAACGACGCCATCAAGTAGTAGTGAGCCGACTCAACAAGAAAATAATGCAGGGCAAGACACTACGCAAAATAATCAAGGGCAAGGAGCGACTGGTACCGAGGAATATACGACGGTGCAAGCAGGTGAAGGTCCTGAACAAGTGGCAGCCCGTACAGGCATCTCAGTTGAAACCCTATATCAATTAAATGGGATTGATCCAAACAACTACATGCTATACCCTGGCGACACATTACGAATTAAATAAAAAACCGCTTTGGCGGTTTTTTTTCTTGGTAGGAAGAAGCCAAGGTGAACGATAAGCAGAAACGATGAAGGAATACACATCGTTGGGAAACGAGGAGTAAGAAAAATGAAAAAAATCAACATCGCTATTGATGGTCCTGCGTCATCGGGAAAAAGCACAGTGGCAAAAATCATCGCCAATGATTTAGGGTTTATTTATACAGATACCGGTGCCATGTATCGCAGCATCACGTATTTGGCCTTAAAAAGCGGCTGTTCACTAGAGGATGAAGCGGCGATCGCTGCTTTGATCGATCAATACCCCATCACTTTTGAACCAACTGAACACGGTCAAGAGGTCTTTGCAGGAGGAGAGCAAGTCACAGAAGCGATCCGTCAGCCAGAAGTAACCAACGCAGTTTCGAAGGTGTCGGCATACCCTGCGATCCGCGAAAAACTCGTCCAACAACAGCAGATGATCGCTAAAGATGGCGGTGTCGTGATGGATGGCCGCGATATTGGTACGGCGGTTTTACCACAAGCAGAAGTCAAGATTTTTCTGGTAGCAAGTGTGGAAGAACGGGCGCAGCGCCGTTTCAAAGAAAATCAGCAAAAAGGGATCGGTACCGATTATGAAACCTTGAAAGAAGAGATCCAGCAAAGAGATTATTTGGATTCCCATCGGGAAGTCTCGCCTCTGAAACAAGCAACAGATGCCGTTCGAATCGACACCTCCGGTTTAACGATCGAGCAAGTCGTAGAAGCAATCAAAAAAACGATCCAAGAAAAGATCAACTAACGAAAACAGTGGGTGTTCCCCATTGTTTTTTTATTTTTCCTACGAAAAAGATGAAAGCAAGCAAGAAAACAGACGTGAAAAGACTTTTTCAACGAAAAAACCGTAGTTTTTTAGGAAAATAAGAGAAATCGCTTTATTTTTTTTTCATTCTATTTTAAACTAAAAGATGTAGTGCAATTATTGCAGAATTGTTGGTTAGGAGGACATGAGAGATGACAGAATTTGAAAATAATCAGGTTGAGAGTGGAAATGAATCAATGGAAGCCGCTTTAGACAATTTCCAAGAAGTAAAAGTTGGAGATATCGTTAAAGGCGAGGTATTGGCCATTGAGGATAAACAAGCGATCGTAGGGATCGAAGGCGCCGGCGTTGAAGGCGTTGTTCCTGCAAAAGAATTATCGACTTTACCTGTTGAAGACATCAACGAAGCAGTCAAAGTAGGAGATGTCTTAGAATTAGTTGTGATTTCAGCAATTGGTAAAGACAAAGAAAACGGCAGCTATCTCCTTTCTAAACGTCGCTTAGATGCGAAAAAAGTTTGGGAAGATATCGAAAAAGATTTCCAAGAAGGAAAAATCATCGAAGCCCCAGTCACCAACGTCGTTAAAGGCGGGTTAGTGGTTGATGTAGGTGTTCGTGGTTTTGTTCCGGCATCAATGGTCGAAGATCATTTTGTTGCGGATTTTGAAGATTACAAAGGGAAAACATTGACCTTTAAAATCGTTGAGATCGAGCCTTCTGAAAACCGCTTGATCCTTTCTCATAAAGCTGTTGTTGAAGCAGAAAAAGCAAAACAAAAAGAAGCGTTATTAGCTGATTTATATGAAGGACAAGAAGTAGAAGGAAAAGTAGCTCGTTTGACTGATTTTGGTGCCTTCGTAGACCTAGGCGGCATCGATGGACTTGTCCATGTCTCTGAAATTTCGCATGGGCATGTGGGCAAACCGAGTGACGTTTTGTCTGTTGGTGATACCGTCAATGTCCGTATCTTATCTGTTGATGCAGACAAAGAACGTGTGTCTCTTTCAATCAAAGACACATTGCCTGGACCTTGGACCAATATCGAAGAACAAGCGGCTGTTGGCAGTGTCTTAACTGGGACTGTTAAACGTTTGACAAGCTTCGGTGCGTTTGTGGAAGTCTTCCCAGGTGTTGAAGGGCTGATCCATATTTCACAAATCTCCCATAAACACATTGCGACACCACATGAAGTCTTACAAGAAGGCGATGAAGTGCAAGTGAAAGTGCTCGAAGTGAACCCTTCAGAACACCGAATCGCATTAAGCATCAAAGCATTAGAAAAAGCCGAAAACACCAATGAAACACAAGAAGTTTCAGAGGATGATTATCAATTGCCAGAAGAATCAACCGGGTTTACCATGGGTGATATCTTAGGCGATGCCTTAAAAGACAGCGACGAAGAGTAATTGTATGCCATCAGCTTATAACGATTCGATGTTTGAATTTGTTATAAGCTGATTTTTTGTTTGCTGGGAAAGCTTGCAACTTTCCATGGCTTTAGGTAAACTAAGTAAGATTGAATACAAGAAGCAGCGTACAAGGACTGCTTTTTTAAATGGAGGGTAAAAAATGTCAAATCCAACAATAGCGATCGTTGGACGTCCGAATGTGGGGAAATCGACCATTTTCAACCGGATAGCTGGAGAACGAATTTCGATCGTTGAGGATACTCCAGGAGTGACCAGAGATCGTATTTATGCCACTGGCGAATGGCTAGGCCGTGAGTTTAGCGTAATCGATACAGGTGGGATCGATTTAAGTGATGAGCCGTTTATGGATCAAATCAAGCATCAAGCAGAAATCGCCATCGATGAAGCAGATGTCATTGTTTTTATTACGAGTGCTCGTGAAGGAGTAACAGATGCGGACGAGCTTGTGGCTCGTTTGTTATACAAAAGCAACAAACCCGTGATTTTAGCGGTCAACAAAGTTGATAATCCCGAGATGCGTAACGATATCTATGAATTCTATGGTTTAGGTCTGGGCGATCCATACCCAATCTCAGGAAGTCATGGATTAGGGATCGGTGATGTTCTTGATGAAGCAGTCAAACACTTCACCAATGAAGCGGAAGAAGAAGACGATTCCATCATCAAGTTTAGTTTGATCGGTCGACCAAACGTCGGGAAATCCTCTTTGATCAATGCGATTCTTGGAGAAGAGCGAGTAATTGTTTCAGATATCGAAGGAACGACACGTGATGCGATCGATACCCATTTTACTAGCGAAAGCGGTCAAGAATTTACCATGATCGATACCGCCGGCATGCGTAAAAAAGGGAAGGTCTACGAATCTACTGAAAAATACAGTGTCATGCGAGCAATGCGGGCCATTGAACGCTCAGACGTCGTCTTGATGGTCTTGAACGCCGAAGAAGGAATTCGCGAGCAAGACAAACGGATCGCTGGCTATGCCCATGAGGCAGGCCGTGGAATCATTATTGTTGTCAATAAATGGGATACATTGAAAAAAGAAACGAATACGATGCGTGATTTTGAAGAAGAGATCAGAGATGAATTCCAATATTTGGATTACGCGCCAATCATTTTTGTTTCCGCAGTGACGAAGCAGCGCTTGAATAAGCTGCCGCAATTGATTGAAGAAGTCAGCATGAATCAAAACATGCGTATTCCATCTGCGTTGTTGAATGACGTCATTATGGACGCTGTGGCGATCAACCCAACACCAACAGACAAAGGCAAACGTTTGAAGATTTTTTATGCGACGCAAGTAGCTGTCAAACCGCCAACTTTTGTTATTTTTGTCAACGAAGAAGAACTGATGCATTTCTCTTATGCACGTTTCTTAGAAAATCAAATCCGCAAGGCATTCACTTTTGAAGGAACGCCGATTCGGATCATTCCTCGCAGAAGAAAATAGAGATTTTATCATACTTTGTTTCTTTTTACAAAGAAATCTGTCCTTTTCTAGAAAAATGGGAAAAAACCAAAAAAAAACCCCCCTAAAAACGTTAAAATCCTTGATATTACAAGGTTCTTATGATAACGTTATATCAGAATATTGATGGTAATCAATATTTGACAAAAACCTTGGACCACTCAAGATTTTTGTTGATGCATGACATCAAAAAAATATCAGGAGGTGAAACCATCCATGGCAAATAAAGCAGAATTAATCGAAAAAGTTGCAGCAGCTACTGACTTAACTAAGAAAGACGCAACTGCAGCAGTAGACGCTGTATTCTCAACAATTCAAGACGCTTTAGCTAACGGTGAAAAAGTTCAATTGATCGGCTTTGGTAACTTTGAAGTTCGTTCTCGTGCAGAACGCAAAGGACGCAACCCACAAACTGGTGAAGAAATCAAGATCCCTGCTAGCAAAGTACCTGCATTCAAACCAGGTAAAGCTCTTAAAGACGCAGTGAAATAATTGAGTCTTGTAGAAACCCTTGAGTAATCAAGGGTTTTTTCTTTTGATTAAATATTGGTTGTTGCCATGCGGTTGTCATCTGGAAAGTAAGCAATCACATTTTATTGTCAGAAAATTCAAAATAATAGTGTGTTTTTCTTTTGATCTAAAAAAAACACTTAGCGCCAATGCTTACTCACTTTTGGATATAATCACTCTTGATACAAAAGAGATCTTAACGAAAAGGGGAGACCGATTAAATGACATCCAATGTTAGAATGGTCTGGATAGAATTGTCATTATTGAAAAAAAATTCAGAAAATTCGTTGACAAGTGTTTTTCCAAAGGGTATATTGGTAAACAATTACAAGAACGTTACTATTTCTAATGAAGGAGCCATTTTCTATGCGTAATTTTAATCAATATTTATTAGTCATTATTATTGATACCAGGACTTAGAACACGGAAGCAAAAATTATCCGTTTGTTTGAGTCCTATTTGCGTAAGTAAAATGGGATTCTGGCAAAGCATCCCAGTTTTATATAACCGGGATGCTTTTTTTATTCCAAAATGCAGGAGATGATGAGTGTGAGAAGTGATCAAATTAAAAAAGGGATCGATGCAGCGCCAGCTAGGAGTCTGCTCTATGCCACAGGACAAGTTAAAAATATCCATGATATGAACAAACCATTTATCGCGATATGTAATTCCTATATCGATATCGTACCCGGACATGTGCATTTACGGGAGTTAGCAGATATCGCTAAAGAAGCGATTCGTGAAGCTGGCGGCATCCCTTTTGAGTTCAATACGATCGGCGTGGATGATGGCATTGCGATGGGACATATTGGCATGCGTTATTCGCTACCTAGCCGAGAATTGATCGCTGATTCTGCAGAAACCGTCATCAATGCCCACTGGTTTGACGGCGTATTTTATATCCCAAATTGTGACAAGATCACTCCTGGCATGATTTTAGCAGCGATGCGGACCAACGTACCAGGAATCTTTTGTTCCGGCGGTCCGATGAAAGCCGGCATTGATCCTCGGGGACATCAAATAACCTTATCTTCCATGTTTGAAGCCGTTGGGACGTACAAGACGGGTAATATGACAAAAGAAGATTTTGAGTTTATGGAACAAAATGCCTGTCCGACTTGCGGCTCCTGCGCAGGGATGTTTACTGCCAACTCGATGAATTGCCTCTTAGAAATCTTAGGATTGGCAATGCCAGGCAATGGCACGATCCTCGCTGTGTCTCAAGAGCGACGAGAACTAGTCAGACAAGCCGCCTTTAAGTTGATGGATCTTGTTGAAAAACAAGTCAAGCCTCGCGACATCGTGACCAAAGAAGCTATTGATGATGCCTTCGCTTTAGACATGGCGATGGGGGTTCCACCAACACAGTGCTGCATACCTTAGCGATCGCCAATGAAGCAGAGATTGACTATGACTTAAGACGGGTCAATGAAATCGCTAAAAGAGTGCCTTATCTCTCAAAAATCGCGCCATCATCAGCCTATTCGATGCACGATGTCCATGAAGCTGGCGGCGTTTCGGCAATCATAAGGGAGCTTTGTGATATCGAGGGAGCGATTCATCCCGATCGACCGACTGTTACCGGTAAGACGTTACGAGAAAATGTCGCTGAAGCGAAGATCCACAACGAAGAAGTCATTCATCCCAAAGAAAACCCGTATAGTCCTGTGGGGGGGCTATCGATCTTGTACGGAAATATCGCCCCAGAAGGCAGTGTCATCAAGGTCGGTGGGGTCGATCCAAGTGTCCAAGTATTCAAAGGGAAAGCGATCTGTTTTGATTCTCATGATGAAGCAGTTGCTGCCATCGACAACCATACCGTACAAAAAGGACATGTTGTAGTGATCCGCTATGAGGGTCCGAAAGGAGGACCAGGTATGCCAGAAATGCTGGCGCCTACCTCAAGTATCGTTGGTCGTGGGTTAGGCAAAGATGTCGCCTTGATCACCGATGGCCGCTTTTCAGGAGCGACCCGAGGAATCGCCGTTGGCCATATTTCGCCAGAAGCCGCTGCAGGCGGTCCGTTAGGCCTAGTCAACGACGGTGATGAAATCATAATTGATTTGCCAAATCGGACGCTAAATCTGCAAGTTTCAGAAGAAGAACTTGCCACGCGTGCGCAAGAACGACCAAAGTTTCGTTCGAAAGTGAAGAAAGGCTGGCTTGCACGTTATACCGCTTTAGTGACCTCTGCGAATACGGGCGGGATTATGCGAGTACCTGATGAGGAGGAGTAGCAATGGAAAATATCGAGTATCAAGCATCGCATCTAAGGACTGGCGCGCAAGTGTTAGTGGACAGCCTGCAAGAGCAAGGCGTCGAGATGATCTTTGGCTATCCGGGTGGCGCCGTCTTACCGTTATATGACCAATTATATGATGCAGCGATTCCAAATATTTTGACGCGTCACGAGCAAGGGGCGATCCACGCCGCTGAAGGCTATGCCAAAGCTACTGGTAATGTGGGGGTCGTTTTAGTGACTAGCGGACCAGGTGCTACGAATGTTGTTACGGGCATTGCCGATGCCATGAGTGATTCCGTACCGTTGGTGGTTATCACGGGGCAAGTGGCGGTACCAGGAATTGGCAAAGATGCTTTTCAAGAAGCGGATATTCTAGGTATCACGTTGCCGATCACGAAATACAACTACCAAGTCCGCTGTGTCGATGAGTTGCCGAAAGTGATCGCTGAAGCCTTTCACATCGCTTCAACTGGTCGTAAGGGCCCAGTTGTCATCGACCTTCCGAAAGATATTACCCTACAAGAAACCGCCGAAACCTGCTCGTTGCCGATCACAAGGAAAAGCTATCAACCGACTGCAGAGCCATCTCGTCTGCAAATCGAAAAATTGATGCAAGTTCTAGAAAAAGCACAGCGACCAGTAGTACTGGCGGGTGCAGGCGTGATCGCTGCCGAAGCTGCGGCTGAACTAAATGCATTTATTGCCAAGTACAAGTTGCCGACAGTCACAACGTTGCTCGGCTTAGGCTTGCTGCCAAGTGATCATCAATTTTTCTTGGGCATGGGCGGTATGCATGGCACCTATGCGGCGAACATGGCTTTATCGGAAGCCGATTTGATTATCAATATCGGCTCTCGCTTCGATGATCGTTTAGCAACGGCCGGCAGTCAGTTCGGCAAGCAGGCGATCGTTGCTCATATCGATATCGACCCAGTAGAGATCGGCAAGATCGTAGAAACTAAGATCCCAATCGTTGGCGATGCCAAGGCTGCTTTGCAACAAATGCTGCGCTATAAGCCAACAAGAGGAACATGGTCTGACTGGTTGGATCTATGCCAAAAACGGAAAAAGGAAAAACCTTATCGCTATGATCGCACCCAGACACAAGAAATCAAACCGCAAAAGGTCATCGAAGAAGTAGGACGTTTGACCAAAGGAGAGGCTTACGTCATTACCGATGTTGGGCAACATCAAATGTGGGTCGCGCAGTATTATCCGTTTCGCTTTCCTAAACAATTGATTACCAGTGGCGGACTGGGCACGATGGGCTATGGGATCCCTGCGGGAATTGGTGCCCAATTTGCTCATCCAGAAAAAATGGTCGTGGTGTTTGTTGGCGATGGTGGATTTCAAATGACGAACCAAGAATTTGCGATTTTGAATGAGTATGGCTTGAATGTCAAATTTGTTTTGTTGAACAATCGTTCGTTAGGAATGGTCCGTCAATGGCAAGAAACCTTTCATGGCAAACGACGCTCTGCCTCTGTTTTTGCACAACAACCTGATTTTGTTAAACTGGCACAAGCTTACGGCATCGAAGGCTGTCGGATCGATGCCCCAGAGCAACTGGCAGATCAATTGGCAGCAGCTTTTTCTCAAGCAGGACCGCAGCTGATCGAAGTAATGGTCTCGCCCTCAGAGCACGTGCTGCCGATGATTCCACCGGGGAAAGCCAATCATGAAATGATGGGGGTCTAAGGAGATGAAACGGGTATTAGCAGCAATCGTTCATAATGAAGCAGGTGTTTTGAGCCGCATTACGAGTGTCTTAAACCGCCGACAGGTCAATATCGAGAGTATCTCTGTCGGCACAACGGAACGGCCAGAATTTTCACGAATGACGATCATTGTCAACGTGAACGATTTGACAGAAACAGAACAAGTGACTAAGCATCTGAACAAACAGATCGATGTCTTGAAGGTTTCTGATATCACAGAAATTCCTCATATCGAACGGGAGCTGGTGCTGATCAAAGTCAATGCACCAACTACCAGCCGCTCGGAGATCCAAGCAGTGATCGATCCGTTTCGAGCGCACATTGTCGATGTCGCACTGAAAACGATCGTTGTGCAAGTTGCCGGCGATACAAAAAAGGTAGAAGCATGCATCGAAGTTTTGCGTCCCTACGGGATCAAACAGTTGGCACGAACAGGGGTCACGGGTTTTACAAGAGGGTAAGTGCAATTTTGAATTGCTTAAAATAAAGAAAGAATTCGGAGGAAACAAGTATGGTAAAAGTATATTACAACGAGGAAGTTACAGATAATCTAGGAGACAAGAAGATTGCGATCATCGGCTATGGCTCTCAAGGGCACGCCCATGCGCAAAATTTACGGGACACAGGCCATGAAGTCTTTATCGGCATTCGTGAAGGAAAGTCAGCAGAAGCTGCAAGAAACGACGGATTCGAGGTCTTTCCAGTAGCCGAAGCCACTCAAAAGGCGGACGTAGTCATGATCTTGGCACCCGATGAGATCCAAGGATCGTTGTATAAAAATGAGATCGAACCGAATCTTTCTGCCGGTAACGCATTGGCATTTGCGCATGGTTTCAATATTCATTTTGATGTGATCGCGCCGCCAAAAGAGGTGGATGTGTTTCTAGTTGCGCCTAAAGGACCGGGCCACTTGGTGCGCCGAACCTTTACCGAAGGGTTTGCGGTGCCAGCCTTGTTTGCAGTCTATCAAGATGCAACTGGCAACGCACAAGCGACAGCTTTATCTTATGCAAAAGGCATTGGTGCCACACGGGTCGGTGTTTTGGAAACCACCTTTAAAGAAGAGACCGAAACCGATCTTTTTGGGGAACAAGCCGTACTTTGTGGCGGTTTGACCAGTATGATCGAAGCTGGCTTTGAAACATTGGTAGAAGCCGGGTACCAACCGGAATTGGCGTATTTTGAAGTTTGTCATGAATTGAAACTGATCGTTGACTTGATTTATGAAGGAGGCTTCAAAAAAATGCGCCATTCGATCTCAAATACGGCAGAGTATGGCGATTACGTTTCCGGTGCACGGGTGATCACCGCGCAAGCCAAAGAGAATATGAAAGCCGTATTGACAGATATCCAAAATGGTCAATTCGCGAAAGGATTCATTGAGGATAATCAAAATGGCTTCCCTGAATTCCATAAAATGCGTGAAGAAAACGGCAACCATCAAATTGAAAAAGTCGGTAGCGAATTACGGAAAATGATGCCGTTTGTTGCGAAAGATTAGAGGTGGCGCGTTTGTTGGTGACAGTTTCTGCAATTGAACAAGCCTACGAGCGACTGCGGGGAGCAGTTAGTCATACACCGCTGCAATATGATCGCTTTTTATCTGAAAAATACCAAGCGACGGTTTTATTGAAACGAGAGGACTTGCAAAAAGTCCGCTCCTTCAAATTACGAGGTGCCTACTATGCGATCACCCAGGCAGATCCTGAACTGACTCGTCGTGGCGTCGTCTGTGCCAGTGCCGGGAACCATGCCCAAGGCGTTGCTTATACCTGTCAAGAACAGCAGATCCATGCGGTCATTTTCATGCCGACAACGACCCCGCAACAAAAAATCGCGCAAGTGCTCTTTTTCGGCGGTGACTACGTCAAGATCGAATTGGTGGGAGATACCTTTGATGCGGCGGCGCAGGCTGCCAAACAATTTGCCAAAGAAGAACAAATGGCGTTCATTGCTCCTTTTGATGATCCCAATATTATCGCAGGACAAGGAACAGTAGCCGTGGAAATGTTGGCTGATGCTGAAAAGAAACAAGTAACGATCGATTTGGTGGTGGCTGCCATTGGCGGTGGTGGCTTGATCAGCGGAACCGCAGCCTATTTGAAAGAAAAGCAACCGAAGATAAAAGTTGTTGGAGCAGAACCTGTAGGGGCAGCCTCGATGCAAGCAGCCTTTGATCACCAAGGACCAGTGGCTTTAGAGCATATTGAAACCTTTGTGGATGGTGCGGCAGTCAAACAAGTCGGAGCTCAAACCTATGCCCATGCCAAACGCTACGTGGATCAATTGGTAACGGTGGAAGAAGGTGCAATCTGCCAAACGATTTTAGAATTATACAGCAAACAAGCGATCGTCGCTGAACCAGCTGGTGCCTTGAGTGTGGCAGCTTTGGATCTGATCAAAGAGCAAATCAAAGGCAAAACAGTCGTCTGTATTGTGAGTGGCGGCAACAATGATAGTTCCCGCATGGCTGAGATCGAAGAGAAATCACTGATTTATCAAGGATTGAAACATTATTTTATCGTCAACTTCCCGCAACGTCCCGGTGCGTTGAAGGAATTTGTTAGCCATGTATTAGGGCCTGATGATGATATCACGAGGTTTGAATATACGAAAAAAATCAATCGTGGAACAGGACCAGTAATGCTGGGAATCTTGTTGAAACACAAAAAAGATCTACCCGCATTACTGTCACGAATTGAACAGTTTGACCAAAACTATATCAACCTTCAGCAAAATCAATCACTTTACTCGCTTTTGGTTTAGAAAAAAACATGGTTTCCTTTGTAATAACAGGAAATCATGTTTTTTGTTTTTTGGCATAGAAACATAGGACAAATCGGCGAAAAATACTTCCTAATGGTTAGCGATTTAGTAGGTGTTTCAGCGGCTTCTTGCTATAATAGTAAGTAGTAGCAACAAAGGAGTGAGCCGATGGAAGCTGTTTTTTACAGAAATGAGCAAGAAACTCAGATTTCTTACGGTGAAACACTGGCATCGGTCATGAAAGAACAGTCGATCGAGCCGCAACAGGTGATCATTTTGACGAATCAGCGTTATTATGACCGTTTTTCAGAAAAAGTAACACGCCTGTTTTTGCCGCGCGAGGTCAATTGGTATATTTGTACCAACCAAATGTATTGCAACAACTTTAGCGAATTTAAAGCCGCAATGGATTTCTTCGGTCGCTTTTCTAAGCAAGAGTCCTTGTTGATCGTCGGATTTGGGAATGAAGGTGTATTGGCACTGAGCAGTTTTATCCATGCGACTTCGGTTCTAACGACAAAGCTTTGGCTGATTCCCGTCTCCTTGCGGGCTTTAGCTAAAAGTGTCAAAGAAACAGCGATCGTTGTGAAAAAGCCAGATATCCCGATGTTGGAAAACCCTAACACACCACAATTTGTTATTTTCGATCAGACGATTGCCGAAAAGCAGATCGATGGGAAACTGGTGGACTTTTTGACCCTGATCCGTGGTGGCGTGCTTGCCGATAGCGATTTTTTAAAAGAGCTTTATCGAACGTATCCCAGTCATCAGGCGTTGATGAGACACTCATTGGCAGCATATACCAATCAGCTGATCCAATTGTATCAGCAGTCGGGCGGCGAATTGGAGGAGTTTGGGCAACTCTTTGCCGATGCTGCTTATCGAACGGAAAATGGTCACTTGCTGTCTGATGCGATGAAATTGTTCTTTGGCTTTTTGTTTCATTTTATTTGGACAGTCCAGCAGCAACAGTTGACTGTCGATCTGCCGGTGTTTTGCCAATGGCTTGCCCGATTAGGCTTTCCTATCGAATTGCCCGAATCTTTTTCCTTAAGCGAGTATTTCAGCCATGTACTAGAATTGCAGCAAAAAGAAAAAAAACTGTTATTTTTGGCAAAAGTTGGTACAATAGGGGGCAGAACAGAAATCGAGGAAAAAGATCTTGTCCAGACGATGGAGACTTATCACCGATTAATCAATGAGATTCGAGGGGTCTAGATGGAAACTTATAGTGAAAAAATGTTAAAAGCACTAGCCGCAGAAGAGTTGGCTGAAGCACAATTGAATTTTACCGAAGCACTGCAAAAAGATGATGATGAAACACTCGGCGCTTTGGGCGATGAATTATTGCAGATCGGTTTTTTAGAAGAGGCAAAAACGTTATTTGAAACCCTGCAGCAGCGGCACCCTGAAAATGAAGCTTTGCTGCTTCCTTTAGCAGAAATTGCGATGGAAGAAGACCAGATCGAAACAGCCTTCACCTATATCGATCAAATACCACCAACGAGTGAAGCGTATCTGCAAGCCTTGTTATTGAGTGCGGATCTCTATCAACTGATCGGTATCCCGGAAGTCAGTGAAGCCAAATTAAAAGAAGCGCAAAGCCTTGTGCCAGAGGAACCCTTGATTCGCTTTGCCTTAGCTGAGTTAGCTTTTTCAACGGATCGCTATCAAGAAGCTGTTGACCTTTATCAAGGATTGTTGGAAGAAGAAATTACGGATATTTCAGGGATCTCAATCGTTGAACGGACTGGGACTTCATTGAGTATGGCAGGTAAGTTTGAAGAGGCATTAGAATACTTTGAAGCAAGCTTAGAAGACGAACAGACGGATGAGCGTCTCTTTCAAACAGCTTTAGTCTATTTGCAGCTGAAGGAAAATGAACAAGCGATACGCTACTTGCAGCAGTTGCGGGTCATGAATCCCCAATACCGGGCCTTGTATCTCTATTTGGCTGAAGCATTGCAAGAAGAAGAGCAGCTGGAAGAAGCGCAACGTGTGATCGAGGAAGGAATTCATGAAGATCCATATCAAGTAGATTTCTATCATTTTGCTGCCGAGAATGCTTATCGACTTCATGACAGTGAAGCAGCCGAATCATTTTTACTTAAAGCACTGGAAACTGGTGAAAAAGAAGAGGATACGTTGCTGACCTTAAGTAATTTATACTTGAACGAAGAGCGCTGGCAAGAAGCGATCTTGGCGATCGAGCGAATGGAAGACAATGAACAGCCTCACGCTCTATGGAATCTGGCGCAAGCCTTCAATGCGTTAGAAGATTTTGACAAAGCAGCAAAATATTACGAAGCAGCCAATGCTGATTTGCATCATGAACCAGCGTTTATGAAGGAATACGGCATTTTCTTACGTGAAGAAGGACGTTTGTCTGAAGCACTTCATTTGCTGCAACATTATTTGGCACACGAGCCAGGTGATTTAGAAGTACAGTCGATCGTGGAGGACTTATTAGAAAGATAGGTGAGAGAAATGAACGTCAATGTACAAGAAAAGAAAAAGTTTCTTAATTGGTTAGTTTCGACCGTTTCCTTCAGTCGTCGTGAAGTCTCTTGGGTGTTGAACTATCTGGCGAATCATGAAGCGATCTTGACCAATGTTCATTTTGTAGAAGGGGCCGCTGCAGCCAAACGAGGGTTAAGTGTCCGCAGTACGGAAATTGGAGGCGAACCCTTTGTCTTGAGTATCGAGGGACAGACCTTTTATGACATTGATCAGATTTTTCATGAGATTCGCATGAATTGGAAACAACCGTTGTATCTTGAATGCCTCTTCCCAGATTCTTGGTCGCAATCCCTATATTTAGCTGTTCTGGAAGACAATCCCTATGAACGGTGGAACGACCACTTGGATCAAGAAATGACCCAACATGTTACCCAGTACCTTGAAAAAGAAGAAGCAAAAACCAAAATCGATACCTTGTATCGGCAGATCGATCGAGCATTGGAAAACGGGGATCGTGATGCCTTCTTAGAACTCTCCGATGAAGTAAATCGACACTTGCTCCAGCAAAAAAGAAGAAAGCCGTTAACAAGCAAAAAGCAGTCCTTTAATCGGGGCTGCTTTTTTATGTCATTATTTTGTTTTAGAAACAGCGGTTTTGCGCTGTAAGAACCTCGATTTAGGCCTTAAGTAGGTAAAGCCTTCGCCTTCGACTTCATGGACATTGATGACAGAAACAAACGCTTGCGGATCAAAGTCATGAACGATGCGCTTGACTTCAGAAATCTCCCGTCCACTGACCACCATATATATGATTTGTTTCGATACTCTTGAGTAAGCCCCTTCGCCCTGTAAAAACGTGACACCGCGTTCTAATTCATCCATTAAAACAGGAGCCATCTCTTCGCTGTGATTGCTGATCACTAAGATCCCTTTCGCTGAATAACCGCCGTCTAGGATCGAATCGATCACACGCGTGAAGACATAAGAAAAAATCAACGTATACATCATGCGGTTCAAATCTATATAGGTCAAAGAAAGCAACAGGACGAACACATCAAAGATCAAAAGCGACCGCCCGATCGTCACCCCAAAGTTTTTCTCTAAAATACGTGCCAATACATCGACGCCACCTGTTGTTCCACCAACTTTGTAGACGATCCCACTACCGATTCCTGCAATCAAACCGGCTAAGAGTGCGACGATCAGTAGATCGTGCTGTAGATCGATCAACAGGGGAACACTCTGCCAAAAGGCCAACCAAAAAGACAAACCAAAGGTTCCTAAAATCGTATACACTAATGAGCGTCGACCAAGAATTTTGCCACCGATCAAAATGATCGGAATATTTAAGATCAACGTACTAATGGCAGGATTGATGCCCCATAAGGCTCGCAGGATCAAGGTAATCCCTGTCACACCGCCTTCTGCTAAGTCATTTGGGATATTTAGATAGACTAGACCGAAGCCATAAATACTCGTACCGAAAATAATCAAAACAATGTCGCGAATCGTTCGCCATGAAAAAAATGCCCGCATCCTGTTTCCTCCGTTATTCAACTTCCACAAGTATCAATGTAGCACGAAATCATTGAATGTACAACAAATCCTGAGGGGGCTCTATCTAGGCAGGCAGCCATTCTTTTGGTAAGATAAACGAGAAAGGGTGAAGAAGATGACAGAAAAACGTTCTTTGGCATCGATGCAAGAAGAAGTCGATGCCTATATTCAACAATTTAAAACTGGCTATTTCAGCCCCCTCGCCCAAATGGCTCGTTTGACCGAAGAAGTTGGCGAATTGGCGCGAGAAGTGAATCACTATTACGGGGAAAAAAATAAAAAAAGCGATGAAGTTGAAAAGACCGTGGCAGAAGAACTCGGTGATGTACTCTTTGTGACGATGATCATGGCTAATTCACTAGACATCGACCTGACTGAAGTGTTTGAGGAAAATATGGCAAAATTCAATCAGCGGGATGCGTATCGTTTTGAAAAGAAAAGATGGGAAAGTACATGAAGCTGACTAAACTACCAAAAGAATTTGCAGAAGCTGCACCACTCCTAAAAAAAATCGAAGCCGCAGGCTATGAAGCCTACTTCGTTGGCGGCAGCGTGCGGGATACGATCTTAGGCCAGCCGATCCATGATGTCGATATTGCTACCAGTGCATTTCCAGCCGAGATCAAGGCGCTTTTTCCTCGAACAATTGACATTGGTATCGAGCATGGGACGGTGCTGGTCTTGTGGGAGCAGGCGCAATATGAGATCACCACGTTTCGAACCGAAGCCGCCTATCAGGATTATCGTAGACCTGACAAAGTCGATTTTGTCCGTTCCTTGAAAGAAGATCTAAAGCGGCGGGATTTTACCATCAATGCATTGGCACTTCAAGAAGATGGGGTCATCATTGATCTTTTCGATGGACTTGCAGATATCGAAAATCAAATTTTACGAGCAGTGGGTCACCCACAGGAACGGTTTCATGAGGATGCGCTGCGAATGATGCGGGGGCTACGTTTTGTCAGCCAATTAGGCTTTGTTTTGGAAAAAGAAACGTTGGCTGCTATCCATGCGAATCATGCCTTGTTAGGAAAAATCTCTGTTGAACGGATCATGATTGAATTCGTCAAATTACTGTTAGGCAATCATCGTAATCAAGCATTACAGGCTTTCGTAGAAACCGAATGCTATATCTACTGCCCAGGCTTACGGGAATATGGCGAAGCGTTGTTGCGGATGGCAGACTTGCCCGCGATTCCTTTAGAAACCGAAACGGCTGCTTGGGTTTTGCTCATTGACCAAATCGGTTTAGCTCCTGAGGCAGTCCGCAGCTTTTTAAAAGCTTGGAAATGTTCCAATGACTGCATCCGCCAAGTACAAACGGTCTATCAAGCACTGCTAATGCGTCGAAACGGCGAATGGAACGATCTGCTGTTGTATCAGTTCGGTCTCGAAGCGACCTATTTAGCCGAGGGATTATTGCGTTATGACAAGCTGCCCAATGATCCTGCAAAAATCAGTCAGCGGTATCAGCAACTACCGATCCATTCTTTGAAGGAGCTGGCGATCAATGGACGCGATTTGCTGCAGACAGTTGATCGTTCTTCTGGGCCGTGGCTCAAAGAAGTCTTGGCTGCTGCCGAAGCTGCAGTCATCACACGGAAAGTTCCTAATGAGAAAGAAGCACTGTTGGCATTTGCCCAAGCATATTTAGCGAAGGAGGGATAACTGAAGAATGGAAAGTAAAAAAGACTTTCTCGTTGACCTTCAAGACACTGCGGCTGTTATGGGTTCTGGGGGCTTGGCAGTTTTAGCAACCCCTCGACTGGTAGCAATGGTGGAAAACACCTGTTGGGAAGCACTTGAGCCTACTTTAGATAAAGGGTTTACTACCGTGGGTACAAAGTTTTCGATCGATCATTTAAAACCTTCCCCAGTCGGAGCAACAATCACTGTTTTTGTCCAATGGGAAAAAGAACAAGGATTCCAGTTTGATTATCAGGTGACCGATGGGTCTCAACAACTCATTGCCAAAGGGACTCATCAACGAGCGGCGGTGGAAATCTCTCGGTTTATGAAAAAAGTCAACGAAAACCAAAGTTAATTTGTGTCCCAGTAGCGACTATGTGTTAGAATTAAAATGTATTATTAATAAAAAGGAGCGTTTTGTCATGGCTAGAGAAATGAAAGCTTTAAAATTTTATTTCCGTAATGGAGAAACATGGACGATCGAGCGCCGTTACATCGGTGACTTGTGGATCAAACAAATCACGACCAGTTTTGGCCGTATCCACGGAAGTGAATTTGTTGAGATTCATCCATGTGCTGGGTTCAAAATTGAAATCTTCCAAGAAGGCGATCATGTGGCAACACATGACATCAACTTAGGCGGACTTGAATTAGGGATGTTTGCTCGTGCGTTGAAATATGAAGATATTGAACGGATGGAAATTCTTTACCGTAACGGTACACCGGATCTTGTGTATTTCCCATACAAGGACAAAGATACGGAAGGATTGGATAATGTATACCAATCAACAAAAATCAGTGAAAAAACGAAGAGTCTGTATATCGTGATCGACCCAAATCAAACGGTTGATGACGTTTATCAAGAACATTTCGAAGAATAAGAAAAACGCAGAACCAGCTGGTTCTGCGTTTTTTTAGAATGATTCTTGGAACATATCCGTATACTTTTTTAATAAAAGATAATCTTCGGCATATTCATCTTTTAAAACGATCGTATCGCCAAAAAAACTTTTACGAGCATGTTGAATGATCCGATGCTGAATGTCTTTTTCCAGAAGGTAATCGATCTCAGACTGTTTCAGGTTTTGTGCAGCAGTCGCCCGATTCTTTTCTACATATTGCAGCAAATCGTACTCAAGGTGTCCTGCACCATTGATGACTCGTTTGTATTCGATTTTGTCAATTTTCATCTGCTCACACTCCTTGCTATTAAAGTACCTTAGAAAGGAACAAAGGGGGAGATGAATGGATCGAAATTACATAAATCTTTAAAAAATAGACCATTTGTTAATGTTATCTTAAGAATTGTGAGCACAAAGGAAAGAAACAAATTTATGTAACTGTCGTTTGCGAACCATTAGCTATCGATTCTTTCTCCGTTTGCTGATGGACAGGTCCTATGTTGGCGATCCCATCTAGACCACCAGCATGACCACCAACTAATTTGCTACGGGCAATGGCACGAGCGCCTTCCATCCGGCTTGTGGCGTGAACGATCGAAGTGAAGCCGTATTTTTCACGAATCTTATCGATGATCAAATCTAATTTACGTTGGCGCAACTGCGTTTCTGCCTGCTCAAAAAGATCCAGCTGGACATTTTCTGTATAAACCAATTTTGAATAGGTAATACCAATGTGGCGAATGACTTGCCCGGTATAAAATTTTCGAAAGAGAAACAGACAATGAGCCACAAGCTTGCGGGTATTGTCGGTTGGTGGGATCTTCATTTGCCGGGAAAAACCAGAGGCAGTTTCCCCAAAGGCTACGCCGATGTAAACATTGATACAAGCGGTCTGACAATGATGGCGGCGAATTCGGGCGGCAACTTGCTCCGCCATTTCCTTGATGACGATCTCAATTTCTTCTTGCAAGTAATAATTGCGGTGCAGGACCTGACTGTTGCCATAACTTTTTTCCATGACCTGCGGTGTCGGTTCAGCTAAAATCGTGCGATCAATGCCGTGAGCGTGATGGTAGAGCTGCTCACCAATGATCCCCATGCGGCTGCGCAAAAGATCAGGACTGGCATGAGCCAATTGTTCGATCGTTTCAATCCCCATCAAGTGAAGTCGTTTTTCTGTGCGTCGACCGATTCCCCAAAACTCCGTCATAGGGGCGATTTGCCAAACTTTTGTCGGTACATCTTCGTAGGTCCATTCGGCAATCAAGGAACGGTTGTGTTTGGATTCGTTATCCAAAGCCAATTTTGCTAACAAAGGGTTGTCGCCAATACCGATGGTGACATACAATTTCGTTGTTTCGTAAATGTCTTTTTGAATTTGCTGGGCAATCAGCCATCGTTTTTCTTCGCGAGAAATGGTTTTATCGGGAATGAAAAGATCCAGTGTACGGGTCAGATCCATCATCGTTTCGTCAATTGAATAGATCAGTAAGTCGTCTTGTCCAACATATTTGCGAAAGACATTATTGACTTTGGTATTTTCTTTGATATAAAAACTCATACGTGGCGATGCTTTGTATAAATCGGGATGCGTCGGCAGATTGTCATTGCGAGTCACGTTTGAGATTCCTAATGCCGATTTTGCCTTGGGGGAAGCCGCTAAGATTAAGCCATTTCCAGTATTGTCAGAATGAGACATGACGACCAGCATCGCTTGGATAGGGTCTAATCCGCGCGAGATGCATTCGACAGAAGCATAAAAACTTTTAACATCGATAAATAAGATATCGCGTTTTGGCTCGAGCGCATAATTAAAACCACCCATTTTTATCACTCCTTACCGAGATTATACGAACGTTTGTTCTTTTTTGTCAAGCGAACAGGAGCGGATGGGTTAATTTGTTTTTTTATAGAGATATTATTTTCGTTTCTAACTGAGGAAAAACGTTGGTTTATAAGAAATACATTCGATTCAGATTGTCAGAATTCGATTGGACATTAAAACGGGATTTTGTCTTTTTACCCGCCGGAATGATTAAAAAAACAGCCGATCCATTGGATCGACTGTCGCTTTATGGATCAATTTTCGGCAGGTAGCGTTGCAAACAAACTTAAGAGATTGCCGTCTATATCTTTGACGATGGCATAGCGTTGCCCCCAAAAGGCAGACCAGGGTTCTTTGAAAGACTGATACCCGGCAGCTACGACTTTTGAATGAAGGGCATCAACTTCTTCAGGGGAATCACATAAAAAGGCTAATTCAATCGTATCACCCACAGTCATTGGTGGATGTCCGTAGATCCCGGCAACCATTTTGCGGCTATTCAAGGAGATGCGAACACCATCATTTGCTAATTCCATATAATCTTCTGAGTGCTGACCTAATGGCGTGAAGCCAAGTACTTGATAAAAAGCCAGTGCCTGTTCCATGTTCTTTGTGATAATACCGACCATATCTAGTTTCATTTTTTCTTCCTTTCATGTGGGAATTCTTTACATAACAGTCCATGCAGTTGCTAGCAATGAAGATTACTTAGTTTCTGTCAGACGGTAATGGTGCAATCGTTCAGCCAACGTACCAGTATGCAGTTCAAACAAATGGTTGTCATCGTCGTAAAAATAAATAGAAGCACCTTCGCCTTTGATACGAGAACGATCTTTTTCGATCTTCAATCCTAGTCCTCGGATGCGCGTAATCAAGGAATCGATTTGAGTTGGATCGATTTTAAAGGCAATATGGTTATACGTTTTCGGCAGCTTCTGGGAGGCATCCTCCATAACAGCAAGCCATAAGCCATCGATCAAAAAGAATTTTTCTGGGAAGTAAGAATGGGACTGGTCTCGGCTATCATAAATTTCCTCTGCTTCAAACAATGTTTCCAGCATCGTTGTCGTTTTTGCTAAATTCTGTACAATCAACGTGATATGGGAAATCTCCATCGCATCAACACTCCTTTGTTATGACGAAATAGGGGAAAGAGAAACAATTAGTATCAAAATAAGCATTATGTTAGTGATTGTGAAATACCAAGAGGAAGAGCAGAACATAAAACAGTGCATCTGTTGCGCAAGGAATAAGTTTCTTCTTGTATTTTGTCCAAAAGAAGACATTTATTAAGAAGAGGACAATCACCGTCGGTAGGCTAAAGGTCCAAGCAGGGTGTTTGATGAAAATGAAAAGCATATTTCCAATAAGAGCAAAAAGAAAAGCGCCATAAAACAGACGATAGTTACTAGGTAGATACACAAAATTGCCAAGCATGGGTTCACCTCCTATAGGCAGTATAGCATGAAAGGGGCGGCTGGTACTCAAAGTATATTGAAAGGGCAGCTGGTTCTATCAATTGTATCCATACTGAAATTTTCCATCTCGCTTCTCCTCGGGGAGTCACTCCGTATAGGGTGTGGTCGCTTTATTTGGCCGACAAAAATTCCTCCAAATTAATCTGGTTACCATATCTTTTCGAAGCTTCTTTATCTTTTTCTAATATTACGGAGGTTAAATCAATGTTAGCAACACTAGCAATAGCAATTGTGTAATGTAAAACATCAGCAAGCTCTTTCTCAAGAGATGTATCCACTCTGTTTTTTCTTCCATTTGCTTGATTGAGAGCCTCAGCTACTTCTCCAATTTCTTCGACGAGTTTCATGAATAAACTTTCAGGCGTCCCTTTATCATTGTATTTATTGGACAGGTAATCTTGAATATCTTTGATTGATAAACTTTCCATTAAGAACCTCCTCATTGAACTGAAATTTTTTATTATAATTTATTAAAATCTTAGAAGTAGTATATTACTAGACAAAGCTTATAGCAACAGCTAATTGTAGGGGATCAGGTTGTAGCAACTGTACAACGTCGTGTAAATCAACTACTATAAGACAGAAAGCCCTCTTACTCAGATTCGAGTAGGAGGGCTTTTTGCGTTTTGTGATCAATTGTTCTAATTCTGCCAATTCCTCAAGAGATGCGTTTTTGATGTAACCTTTTGCTCCAGAGCGATTGCGGACGTGTTTCATTTGTTCTTTATTCTTTTCTTGCCATCTTCTCGAAGCTTTAAGTTGAGCATCAGATATTTTCTTTTCAGTCAACACTCGCACTCCTTCCTAAAAAAGTTGAATAAGCTTTATTACAATAGAGATGGCGATTAAAACCACAAGTATCACCGAGGTAAAATTTAGAGTTTTCCTTCTTTTTAAATTCTTCGACATTAGATTCATTCTTTTCATTTACATAAAGATAAAGAGTAGTGACGATTGATGATGAACTGCAAAAAAGTAGCACTAGTTTCAAAAAGTTGTGGCTGATGGTTACGTCTGGCTAGCTGGATCGGAGCAGTGGAAACCGTCGTTATTCGGCAGTAATCTAAGTCAATAACTGCAAAATTAACCTTTCATCCATGGAAAAGTCGGCGAGGGGTATTTATGTTCGAATGGTAATCTTAAATCTACGTTGAAAGTATTGATTCAAAAAAGAAGTTCGCAAACGCCTTGGTTATCAGCGTTTGCGAACTTCTTAAATAGTATTATTTTGTTTCGCGGTGTAAAGTAACTTTTCTTTCACGTGGGCAATATTTTTTCTTTTCCAAACGATCAGGATTGTTACGTTTGTTTTTGTTTGATAAGTAGTTGCGTTCTTTACAAGAAGTGCACTCTAATGTGATGTTTACGCGCATGATTTTCCCCCTAACGATACAAGAATCCTCTAAGAAATCTCTCAGACTAAAATATAATAGCATGTTTCGTGTGGGAATGCTAGCTTTTTCCTGAAATTTGTTAAGTAGTTTTACTTGACGAATTTCTTGAAACCCATTAGTCCAATTTGCTCTGGATATCTTCGATCATTTTGGTATAGGCGATCGGACCATTGTAGAGCCAGCTTGATTCAGGACCGAATTCCCATAAATGATTGTTTTTAACTGCATCAAGATTTTGCCAGACTTGTTCGCTGAAAAAATCAGCGCCTTTATCACTATTCACTAAAATCAAGTAATCGGCATCCAATTCTGCCAATTTTTCCAGAGAAACGGCAGACCAGTCAGCAGTGGCACTTTCACTGATTTCTGAAACCAGTGTGGGAACTTCAAAACCGAGTTCGTGATAAAGTAGCTGACCACTTGATTTTGTTTCTGAAACCATGAAGACGGAATTATTGACCACCCATAAAACAGCGATCGACTTGCCTTTGATTTGATCAGCATAAGCTTCTTTGGTAGCAGCGACTAAATCATCATAATCAGCTTCTACTTGGGCAGCTTGCTCTTCTTTGTGTAAGACCTTTGCGATATCTGTCAGACGTTCACGCCAGGTTACTTCCTCGCCATTTGTGACCACATAGGTCGGCGCGATCTTGCTGTATTGTTCATATTTGTCACCTTCCACCATGGAACTGCTGTCCATCAGTAGCAGGTCTGGTTCAAAGCTCAAGACATCTTCATAGGGCAGATCATAATTGATTCTTGGCACATCTGCTAGTTTGTCTTGCAAGTATGCTTGATCACTGTCATTGCCGACGGTCCATTGAGCAACCGGTGTTACCCCTAAAGCAACCAAATAATCTTCCAAATAACTACCGATCACCCGTTGTGGGTTTTCGGGAACAGTGACTTCATTTCCCATCGCATCGGTAAAGGTTGCTATTTCTGAAGAAGTAGTGGCTGATCCACTGCTATCCGTTGAGTCATTATTCGTGCCGCAAGCACCCAGTAGGGTAAGGGAGCAGGCAGCTAGTAGGGTAAGCCAAGTACTTCTTTTTGACCATTGTTTCATAAAAACACTTCCTCCTTTGTTACATGTTGAGCACTTATTGCTTTAATTGAGAATAGTTCTCATTTGCTGATAGCTATTATCACGAAGAATCCCTCGTTTGTCAATCATATTTTTTTATTTCCTTTTTTTAGAACTATTGACGAATAGCAGGATTACATTCATAATTGATAAGCATTATCAATCAATTATTTTGGGGACGAATATGGCGAAATTACGAACAGTTGACTTAAGTGTCGGCTATCAAAAACAAAAAATTGTGCAAAATCTAACAATCGAGATACCAGAAGGAAAAATCATCGGGTTGATTGGTCCGAATGGCAGTGGAAAATCGACATTTTTAAAGGCACTCGCCCGAATTTTACAGCCTTTGTCTGGTGAGGTCCTATTAGATGCCCAAAACCTACAGAACATTAAAACCAAAGAAGTGGCTAAAAAGATTGCGCTGCTTTCTCAAGTTAGCGACTCATCGATTGGCTTGACGATTCGCGAAATCGTTTCTTACGGTCGTTTTCCCTATCAAAAAGGACTGAATAGTCTATCGGAACAAGATCTTGCGGCGATCGACTGGTCCTTGCAGGCAACGGGTTTGACGGCACTAGCAGATGAAACGATCAGCACGCTGTCAGGGGGACAAAAACAGCGCGTATGGATCATGGCACTGGCGCAAGATACGGATATCGTGATTTTAGATGAACCAACGACTTTTTTAGATCCTGCGCATCAATTAGAAATTTTGCTCTTATTACAGCAAATCAATAAAACCTACGGAAAAACGATCATTATGTCGATTCATGACCTGAATCATGCGTCACGTTTTTCTGATTATATTTACGCATTAAAAGGTGGAGAGCTGTTGGTTTCCGGTACACCGGAAACAGTGCTGACCAAAGAATGGCTGCAACGTTTGTTTGAAATCGATGCCGTGTTAGGTACCTTTCCTAATAGTACAAAGCCGTTGGTCTTGACCTATGAGTTAGGAGCCCAAGCATGAAAAAATTTCCTTGGTTGCTGCTGCTTTTTAGCGGCTGCTTTATTATCTGTTTCTTTTTAGCGATCACTCAAGGAGCGGCCAACCTTTCTTTTGAAACGATTGGGGATGCTGTCTTTGCTTTTGATTATGAGAATCAGCTGCATCAAGTCTTGCGCAATATTCGGTTGCCGCGTGTTTTGGCTGCTTTTCTAGTAGGAAGCTGTTTTGCTGTTACAGGAGCCATCATGCAGGGGATTACGAGAAATCCCTTGGCAGACGGTGGTCTTTTAGGTGTCAATAGTGGGGCTGCCTTGGGACTAGCGATCGCATTTATCCTCTTTCCTAGTGTGCAACCGAGTCAAGCGGCGCTGTTTTCCTTTTTTGGTGCGTTTGCGGCAACTGGGCTGCTTTTTTTACTGACCAGATACGCCAAACTAGGCATGTCGCCCACGGGACTGATTTTGGCTGGTGTGGCATTAAGTTCTTTTTTCTCAGCCATTAGTCAAACTCTGTCATTGCAATTTGATTTAAACCAAGAGCTAGCCTTTTGGTTTATCGGTGGTGCGGCGAATGTGACTTGGCAACAACTGCGTTTTGTGGGACCCATCTATCTGATAGCCATCGTTTTTGTGCTACGTCTAGGAAAAGCCCTCAATCTGTTAGCGCTAGGAGATGACACCGTTATTTCATTAGGGAAGCATCCGCATCTGATTCGGGCATCTGCCTTACTGTTAGTCGTAGTTTTGGCGGGAATGGCGGTTTCGCTTGTTGGACCGGTCAGTTTTGTCGGCTTAATGGTTCCTCATGTCGTGCGAGGAATGGTGGGTAAAAACTATCAACTGATTTTGCCTTTGACGATCATCGGAGGCGGGACTCTAGTGATGGCCGCTGATCTGGCAGGTCGCTTGATCAATCCCCCTTTTGAGACGCCATTTGGGATACTGATGGCGTTGATCGGTGTGCCTTTTCTATTGGTCAAGATACGGAGGGAAGACTGATGAAAAAAACACTCTTTCTTTTTTTTTTCTACTGGTGATGGCCGCTTTTTTAGGAAGTGTCATGGTGGGAAAAACAATTTTATCCTTTCAGGCATTAGGGGCAATCTTTCAAGGAACGGCGTCTTCAAGTCAAGTACTGACGTTTACTGAGTTTCGACTGCCACGGGCTTGTCTGGCATTGATCGCCGGCGGTGCCTTTGGTTTTTCTGGGTTTGTCTTGCAAGGGGTGACGAGAAATGAGCTGGCTGATGCAAGTATCGTAGGAATCAACAATGGCGCGGGTCTCTTTGTAATGATCTACTTAGGGTTTTATACCCAAGGATCGCAGCTCTTGCCTTTTGTTGGGATCATCGGTGGTTTATTAGCTGCATTACTGGTCTATTTGATTGCCTATAAGCACCGTCAATTGTTGTCGATGGAGCGAGTGCTGCTGGCGGGAATCGCTGTCAATGCAGGGTTGGCGGCGGCTACCTTACTTTTTACGGTGGAATTATCAAAAGATCGCTATCGCTTTGTAGCAGCATGGCTTTCAGGTTCGATTTGGGGAACTTCTTGGCAGCAAATCACCAGTCTGCTTCCTTGGGTCATCGTATTGTCTGCCGCAGCGTTCTGGACCGTACCAAGGCTTAATTTACTTGGCTTTGGCGAGGAGCAGGCAATTAGCTTAGGGGTTTCTTTGACCCGTTTGCGGACGTGGTTTTTAGTGATCGCGGTTGGTTTGGCTGCCAGTACGGTTGGCTATACCGGTAATTTAGCCTTTGTTGGCTTATTAGCGCCTCATATCGCCAAGGGGCTCATCGGCAGAGAATCTCGCAGTGCCTTTTTCTTAGCCGGAATGATCGGCAGTCTGCTAGTCTTAGTCAGTGATACGATCGGCCGTTTACTATTGACCAGCGGTGAGATCCCAGCTGGTATCATCATTTCTATCGTAGGGGCACCGTACTTCGTCTACATACTGATCCGACGCAAGGGGCGATAAGCAAAAAGTCATGATCTTGCCAAGAAATCTGCGATTCTAGTTTGCTATTTGGACACAGTTTTTGGTACTATTTCTGAGAGGAGTGATCCAATGGAAAAACCAGTCATTAGAGAGCACATGATCCAAACATTAAAAAAAATGCCGAGCAAGCAAAAGCAGCAGAAAGAAACGGTGATTTTGCAGTTGCTGTTTTCTTCTCAGATTTGGCAAACGGCTGAGTCAGTAGGTGTGATCCGCTCGTTGCCATTTGAATTTGATACAGCGGCTATTTTTGCTAAAGGATTTGAACAAAACAAACGAATCGCAGTGCCGAAAGCACAACAAAAAAAATTGCAGTTTTATCATGTGGAGCCGACAACGCGTTATGAAGCGTCGGCATTTGGGGTTGAAGAGCCGATCAGTGAGCAAGAAGCCCATCACTTGGATTTGCTGATTGTTCCGGGTTTGGCTTTTTCGAAAACAGGCTATCGCATCGGCTTTGGCGGTGGCTATTATGATCGTTTCTTGTCAGCTTTCGATGGCAAGACCGTTTCTTTGGTCTTCGGAGAGCAATTCAACGATCAATGGACACCAGATGTATTCGACATCCCAATCGATAAAATCTATACGGATTCGCTTATTCGCACGTAAAGGAGCACGTCAATGAATTCTCAAATGAAAAGATGGCTGAATCAGCCGGTCTTCACGTATCTATTTTTAGCTATCCAAACAATTGTGTTTATCTTAGGTTATTTTAGTCCCTCTATTCAATCAGGCGGGGTGATGTTTGGTCCGTTTGTCGTCTATTTAAATGAATATTGGCGTTTCGTTACCCCAATCTTTCTACATTTCGGGTTGGCACATTTTGCGATCAACTCTGTGATTCTCTATTATATGGGGCAGCAAGTAGAAGCCATCTATGGTCATAGCCGCTTTTTTGCCTTGTATTTACTAAGCGGTATCATGGGCAATACCATGAGTTTCGCATTCAACCAAATAGGGGTTCAATCAGCAGGCGCTAGTACTTCATTATTCGGGCTTTTCGGGGCATTTTTGATCTTAGGTTGGCATTTTAGAAATGATTACCGCATCCAAGCAATGGTACGACAATTTGCCTTATTCGTTGGATTGAACCTAGTTTTTGGGGTGTTTGATCAAACGATCGATATGTGGGGACACATTGGGGGATCCTCGGCGGGTTATTGTTAGGGAATCTTTTGGCATTGCCAAAGAACTACGGAAAATATTCGATCCACACCAGAATCCTCTCTGGCGTACTCTTTGTTTTCTTATTGGCTATTTTTGTAATATATGGTTTTAAAAAATATTAATTACTTGTATAATAAGCAGGAAGTGGTTAAATGGAAACGTTATATGACGTACAACAATTACTGAAACAATTTGGTGTTTACGTATATGTCGGCAAGCGGATCTACGATATAGAACTGATGCAAATCGAGCTGAAGAACTTTTATGACAGTCGCTTGATAGATCGGGATGTATATCTGACTGCCCGGCGAATTCTTACGCGGGAGCATCGAATTGAAGAAAGCCGGGAGGAAAACAAGTGATGGACAAAAAAATCATCGGAATTGATTTAGGCGGAACAACTGTGAAATTCGCTATTTTAACGAGCGAAGGCGAGATTCAGCAAAAATGGAGTATTGACACCAATATTCTTGATGAAGGCTCACATATCGTGCCAGAAATCGTGGCATCGATCAATCATCGCCTGGAATTATATGGTTTACAGCCAGAAGCATTTATCGGTATTGGTATGGGGACACCAGGAAGTGTCGATCGTGACAAAGGAACCGTCATCGGTGCCTACAATCTGAACTGGAAAACACTTCAGCCAGTCAAAGAACTGATTGAAAAAGGCACAAAAATCCCGTTTGCCATCGATAACGATGCCAATGTAGCAGCTTTAGGTGAGCGTTGGAAAGGGGCAGGGGATAACAATCCTGATGTCATCTTTATCACACTAGGTACAGGTGTTGGCGGCGGTATCATCATGGAAGGGCAATTGCTTCATGGGGTTGCTGGTTGTGCCGGAGAAATCGGTCATATCACTGTTGATCCTGAAGGATTTGAATGTACTTGCGGCAAACGTGGTTGTTTAGAAACGGTTTCTAGTGCGACGGGTGTTGTGCGAGTTGCTCGACAGCTAGCAGAAGAATATGCTGGCGACTCGGCATTGAAACAACAGCTGGACAATGGGGAAGATGTTTCAAGTAAAGATATTTTTGAAGCAGCTCAAGCAAACGATCCATTTGGCTTGATGGTCGTTGATAAAGTGTGCTTCTACCTTGGGTTGGCATGCGGAAACCTAGGAAATACATTAAATCCATCAAGTATCGTTTTAGGTGGAGGTGTATCAGCAGCCGGTGAATTTTTACGTGAACGGGTTGCTGCCTACTTTGCTCAGTTTACCTTCCCACAGGTAACGGAAAGTACCGAAATCAAATTGGCAGAACTTGGGAATGACGCCGGTGTGATCGGGGCAGCATCATTAGCTTTGCAATTTGCAGCAAAAGCATAGATGACAAGCTGCTAGGCAATGATACATTCAAGCAGCATACATCAAAAAAAGAATGATTGTTACAACAGAGAGGAATAGAAGAAATGACACCAATTATGTGGCTAAACTTGGTTTTGGCATTAATTATCTTAGCAATCGCTTTGAACTGGGCGTATTTTCAAATCATGGGACGCCGTTCAGCAACGATCATCTCAGAAGATGAATTCAAAGCAGGAATGAAGAAAGCCCAAGTGATCGATGTTCGGGAAAAAAATGAGTTTGACAGTGGACATATTTTAGGGGCGCGTAATATTCCCTTTACTGTTTTGACGAATTCCTTCAGCGCATTTCGTAAAGATCAACCGATCTACTTATATGACACGCGTAAATCGTTGAGCATTCGGGCAGCAAATAAATTACGCAAAGAAGGCTTTACCAACGTCTATATCCTAAAAGAAGGGTATGAAGGCTGGAGCGGCAAGACGAAAAAGAAAAATAGTTTATAAAACAGAGAACTCAAGGCAAAAGAACACAAGCAAATTTGAATGAGCGACGAAACACCAAACGGAGTGTTTCAAGTGAGGCATTATTCAAGTTACATTGTGGGCTTTTGCCTTTATTTGAACTTAGGTCTATCAGTAAGGAGAGTGTGCATTGATCAAGCGAAAAAGAATTTATGAAGCGGCGGAAGCGACAGATGGCTATCGGGTATTGGTGGATCGCATCTGGCCTAGAGGAATGAAAAAGGAGACAGCTCAGGTCGATCTATGGCTTAAAGCAGTCGCACCAAGTACTGAATTGCGCAAATGGTTTGGGCATGATCCTGAACGTTTTGATGCGTTTAAAGACCGCTATCTACAAGAATTAGAGAAAACGCCAGCCAAAGATGCCTTGGCACAGATAAAAACGTTGGTTGCTGAACAAGAGACCGTGACCTTACTATACGGAGCGAAAAATGAAGAACAAAATCAAGCCGTGATTTTGCAGGACTTACTGGAGAAGGAAGAATGATACCTAAAAGAGCCGCCAGCCTATTGAAGGCTGACGGCTCTTTTGTAGCAAATGATTAACGGGCAACGCTTTTACGCATCGCACGTTTCCGTTTTTCATCATGATCCGCTTGTTGTTCATCAATTGGATCAATCACTTGTTTCTTGACCGTCATAACAACACTTGCAGCTGCAGCAACCGTTGCGACTGTTCCTACTAAAAATCCTGAAAGAAATCGTTTCATCATTAAACACCTCGCCTTTAGTTATAGGTTCATTATGAATGAAAACGGAAAAAATATCAAAAAAAATCACTTTTGGGATTGAAAACGCTTGAAATAATTTAGTAAATATTTTACAATAAGTTTACTAAAAAGAAAGTGGGAGTGAGAAAAATGGAGCAATTGCAACAGATCTTTATTGATAAATTTGGAACAGCAGGCACAGGCATGTATTTTGCACCAGGGAGAATCAACTTGATCGGTGAACACACAGATTACAATGGCGGTTATGTTTTCCCGGCAGCAATCACATTAGGGACGTATGCAGTAGCACGAAAACGTGAAGACCAGTTGATCCAACTCTATTCAGAAAACTTTCCAGAAAAAGGCGTAATTTCCTTTTCGTTAGATGAGCTGGATTACCGAAAAGAAGATGATTGGACAAACTATCCAAAAGGGGTCGTTCGTTTCCTAAAAGAAGCGGGGCAAGTGATCGATCGTGGCTTTGACATCGCTTTTTATGGCAACATTCCCAATGGCGCAGGTCTTTCTTCCTCTGCATCGATTGAATTGCTGACGGGGGTTTGTCTAAAAGATCTCTTTGATTTAACCCTGACGACCTTGGACTTAGTTAAAATCGGCAAAAAAGTCGAAAATGAGTTTATTGGCGTTAACTCAGGGATCATGGATCAATTTGCGATCGGAATGGGTCAAAAAGACCATGCATTGCTTTTAGATACGAACACTTTAAATTATGAAGTCGTACCAGCGGCATTTGGCGATTATGTCGTAGCGATCATGAATACCAATAAGCGCCGCGAATTGGCTGATTCTAAATACAATGAACGACGTGCAGAATGTGAAGAAGCATTAGCTCGTTTGCAAAAATCATTAGCCATTGATTCATTGGGCGCATTAGACGAAGCAACTTTTTTGCAAATACAGCATTGATCGATGATCCACTCTTGATCAAACGGGCGAAACATGCAGTGACGGAAAACCAACGGACATTAAAAGCAAAAGCCGCTTTGACTGCTGGTGATCTTGAAGAATTCGGCCAGTTGTTAAATGCCTCCCATGCTTCATTGCGGGATGATTATGAAGTGACAGGGCGTGAACTAGATACATTAGTCGCAGCTGCTCAAGCGCATCCTGCTGTTTTAGGTGCGCGAATGACTGGTGCGGGCTTTGGCGGCTGCGGGATCGCATTGGTCAAAGCAAGTGAATGGGCTGATTTTGAAGCGTCCGTCAAAGCAACCTATTTAGCAGAAATCGGCTACGCAACCGACATTTATCAAGCAAGTATTGATGATGGTGCACGAAAACTGTAGAATAAGAAACGATGAAGGAATGAAGAAAGAAGGCTGAAAATATGGCGATTTTAGTATTAGGAGGAGCCGGCTATATCGGTTCTCATGCAGTCGATCAATTGATCGGACAAGGAAAACAAGTCGTTGTCGTTGACAATTTGCTGACAGGACATCGCAAAGCGATCCATCCAGCAGCAACCTTTTATGAAGGAGATATTCGCGACAAAGCATTTTTACAATCGGTATTTGAAAAAGAAACGATCGATGGCGTGATTCACTTTGCTGCCAGCTCTTTGGTGGGAGAATCCGTAGAAAAACCATTGAAGTATTTCAACAATAATGTGTATGGGATGCAGGTCCTCTTAGAAGTGATGAAGGAACATCAAGTGAAACATATCGTCTTTTCCTCTACAGCAGCAACTTATGGGGAACCTGACCATAGTCCAATCACGGAAGAAACCCCGACAAATCCTAAAAATCCATATGGCGAAAGCAAGTTGATCATGGAAAAAATGATGCGTTGGTGCGATGAAGCCTATGGAATGAAGTATGTCGCATTGCGTTATTTCAATGTGGCTGGCGCGAAGTCGGATGCTTCGATCGGTGAAGACCATGATCCAGAAACACACTTAGTACCGATCATCTTGCAAGCTGCTTTAGGACAACGTAAAGAGGTAGCGATTTTTGGGGAGGATTACGATACTCCAGATGGTACTTGTGTCCGCGATTATGTTCATGTCGAAGATCTGATCGCTGCTCACCTGTTGGCATTAGAGTATTTACAAAAAGGCAATGAGAGCAATGTCTTCAATCTAGGCAGCAATCATGGGTACTCTGTGAAAGAAATGGTGGAAGCTGCCCGCAATGTAACGAAAAAAGAGATCCCAGCCAGAGTTGCGCCGCGCCGTGCCGGTGATCCAAGTACCTTAGTGGCATCGAGTGAAAAAGCACGAAAGGTTTTAGGCTGGAAACCAGTCTATACCGACGTCGAAGCAATCATCGAAACTGCTTGGAATTGGCATGTCAGCCATCCAAATGGGTATCAAGGGCAGGAGGAATAACCAATGACGATCAGCCAAACAATCAGCGATTTCGTCACTTTAGCAATCAAGGCTGGCGGCTGGATGGAAATGGATCGTATTTATTTGCAAAACCGAGTACTAGCCATGATCGGGGAAGCTGTTTTTGAGCCCAGCGAAATTCGTTCTGTTGCTCGTTCCTCGATTGAATTGATGGACGAACTAGTGGCATGCGCTTTGAGCAATCAGCAAATTGGTGATTCTCAAGCAGAAAGAGAAATCTTTGAAGCCCAGTTGATGGACTTTTTGACGCCACCACCTTCAGTAGTCAATGCTTTTTTTGCGCAGCATTATGCCAATGATCCTAAAGAAGCGACGGATTATTTCTTTGAGCTGTGCCGTCAAAATGATTACATCAAGACCCGGGCCATCGCTAAAAATATCGTCTTTCCTGTTGATACGGAGTATGGGGAGATCGAGATCACGATCAATTTGTCAAAACCTGAAAAAGATCCCAAGCAAATTGCCCAAGAAGGTGCCGCTGCTTCTGTAGATTATCCGAAATGTATGTTGTGTTTGGAAAATGAAGGCTACCAAGGACGAGTCAATTATCCAGCACGGACCAACCATCGGATCATTCGCATGAATTTGGATAATGAAGCATGGGGCTTTCAATATTCTCCATACGCCTATTACAATGAGCATTCGATTTTTCTCTCTTTAGATCATCGTCCTATGAAAATCAATTTGCAAACCTTTGCTCGCTTGTTGCAGATCATTGAAGTGATGCCGCATTATTTTGTCGGGTCCAATGCCGATCTGCCGATCGTTGGTGGTTCGATCTTGTCTCATGACCATTATCAAGGAGGACGGCACACGTTTGCCATGGCAAAAGCGCCGATCGAGCAACGCTTTTCTTTGACTGGTTTTCCTGATGTCGCTGCGGGGATCGTGAAGTGGCCAATGTCGGTGATACGACTACAAGCGAAAAACAAACAAAAATTAGCCGCCGCTTGCCAATATGTGTTAGCCCAATGGCAACAGTACTCAGATCCAAGTGTTTCGATCAATGCCTTTTCAGAAGATGGAACGCCTCATCATACGGTGACACCGATCGCACGCAAGCAAGGAGAGCTGTTTGAAATGGACTTAGTCTTGCGGGATAATAATGTTTCCGAAGAACATCCTGACGGCATTTTTCATCCGCATCAAGAAGTGCAGCATATCAAAAAAGAAAATATCGGATTGATTGAAGTCATGGGCTTGGCAGTTCTCCCACCGCGTTTAGCTCCGGAACTAGAAGAAGTGACTGCTTATCTATTGGATCAGCCCAATCAGATCGCGGCATACCATATTCCTTGGGCAGATGCGATCAAAGCCCAGCACCCAGAATGCAATGCCGAAAACGTGTCGCAGATTTTACGTCATGCATTAGGGGAAGTCTTTACACAAGTATTGACGCATGCAGGCGTCTTCAAACGAGACCAGACAGGACAAGCGGCCTTTGCTCGCTTTATAGCTACTTTATAAAAAAGTTCCCAGCAAAAAAAGGAGGCTGGAAGATGGCAACGATCAAAGATATTGCACAACAGGCTGGCGTCTCGCCAGCCACTGTATCACGGGTGCTGAATTACGATTCAGAATTATCGGTCAGCTCTGAAACCAAAGAGAAAATTTTTAAAGCCGCAGAAGCACTCAATTACACAAAACATAAAAAGAAGAGTCAGCCGGAAACCAGTAGTATGCGCTTGATCCAATGGTTTGATACTGAGGAAGAATTAGCGGATCTTTACTACTTAGCGATCCGTATCGGGATTGAAAATAAAACCGAAGAATTAGGGATTCGGTTGCTGAAAGAACCTTATGAAGGATTGACTGATACCGCCGTCGATGGAACGATTGCACTAGGAAAATTCGATGATCACCAGATTCGACAATTGAAAAAAAGCCAATCCAATTTGTTGATGGTCGATTTTGACGCATTGGCCCAGGGCGTCAATTCTCTGGTGGTGGACTTTCAACAAGCGGTGGATTTAGTGATCGATGACTTTATTGCAAAAGGCCACCAAAGGATCGGTTTGTTATCAGGCGTTGAGTTTACCAAGGATCATCACCAAGAAATCGAAGACCCTCGGCGCCGGATTTTTGAGGAACGGCTTCGCCGGTTGAAGTTGCACCACCCGCAATATCATCTCAGCGCACCGTTTACAGTAGAGGGCGGTTATGAGGCGATGAAAGAGTATTTGCAGCAAAACAAAGAGTTGCCAAGTGCTCTATTTGCTTCCAGTGATGCCTTAGCGATTGGCGCTATGCGTGCTTTGCAAGAAAAAAACATCAAGATTCCTGAGGAGATCGCAATTATCGGCTTCAATGATGTCAGTGTTGCAAAGTACGTCTTTCCGACTCTGTCAACCATCAAAGTTCATACGGAGTGGCTGGGAGAGTTGGCAGTGACGACCTTGCTGGATATTATTACGAATGTAGCACCCGTTCCTCGCAAAGTTACGATCGCAACGGAACTGATTACGCGCCAGTCTTCCTAGCAACCAGTTGAATCACCGAAGGATGTCGTTACACACGCAACTGAGTTTTAATGGAATAACAAAAAAATGAATATCGCCTTACCCGAACCTTTAAACTGCCTCGTCGGTTTGCAGCTGCAGCCGCGCTTGCTTTTTTCAAAGGTTCGGGTATTGTTGTCCTATTGCTTTTTTTCTAAACGCAGGCATCTTTTTGGAGACTTGGTTGGGCATTTGATTAGAATATGGTAGAATATGAGAGAGTTTTTTGAATGGGGAGAAGATAGATGAAAACATTAGCGATTGATACCTCAAACCAGACACTGGCGGTTGCGGTGGTCGATGGTCAAGAAGTGTTGGGACAAAGCCAGACGATGGCGATCAAAAACCACAGCACAGCATTGATGCCTGCCATTGATGGATTGATGCAAGCGGTGGGGATGGCACCTAAAGAGCTGGAGCAAATCGTTGTTGCGAAAGGTCCTGGTTCGTATACAGGTTTGCGAATCGGCGTCACAACAGCAAAAACGCTGGCACAAACATTGAACATCCCGCTGATTGGTGTTTCTAGTTTGAAAACAGTCGCTGCCAATTGCGTGGGCGTATCGCAAGTGATCGTTCCGTTGTTTGACGCTCGCCGTCAAAATGTCTACGCAGGTGCCTACCAATGGCATAATGGGACCTTAGAAACAAGGATCAAAGACCAGCATATCTCACTGTCTGAGTTATTGATCCAGCTAAAAGCAGTCGATGGTCAAGAAGTGCTATTTGTCGGCGCCGATACCGTCAAATTTAAAGACATGATCGAGGCGGAGCTGCCGACAGCCCATATCAATCAAGTGTCGTTATGGAATTACCCGAATGGCGTGGTTTTAGCTGCTATTGCGAAAGAAGAAGCGCCGGTAGCTTCGATCCATGACTTTGTACCGGACTATATAAAATTAGTTGAAGCCGAAGAAAAATGGTTAGCCTCGCATGAACCGGGAGTGGATGCCTATGTTGAAAAAATTTAAAACGATGACGGGAAAGCTGGCTCTTTTCCGTCAGATTCAATACCCAGAGCGTAAAAAAGAGATACGAGGGGAAACATATGTTGTTCGTGAATTAGTCGGTGATGACATTAAAGAGCTGTTGCAGGTGGAGCGTCTCGTGTATGCTGGGGAACTGCCTTGGACCAAAAGCGCCTTTTTGTCAGAGCTTTATTCACGGGTCAAACATCTTTATTTGGGCATCTTGCATAATGAGCGGATGATTGGGTTTATCGGGGTGCGGATTTTAGGCGCTGATGCCCATATCACCAATATCGCGATCATTCCTGATTATCAAGGAAAAGGTATCGGTTCTTTCTTGCTAGGAGAAATCGAACGTTATGCAAGGAAAAACAAATGCGACCGTTTGACATTAGAAGTTCGCCTGGGCAATCGTGATGCGCAACGTTTGTATCGGACCCTCGGGTTTGTTTCACAGGCGATCAAAACGGCGTACTACACCGAAGGCAATGAAGACGCATTGGATATGGTGAAATTTTTAAATGACTAACGAACAAGCAGATCAAACGATCCCGACACCGCAAATGCTTTGGTCATTGGCAGATCAGAGCTATCCCTTTGGCTCGCCTTGGAATGTGCAGCAATTTCAACAAGATTTGCAAAACAGCAACAGTCGCTATTTGTTCCGTTATGGAAAAACTAATCAAGAGCTGATTGGGTTTCTCTGTTTTCAGCAAGTGCTGGATGAAGCAGAGCTGTTTAATGTAGCGGTTTTACCAGCATATCAAGGGCAAGGTTTGGCGAAAGAATTGTTGAAACGAATGGAAACGATCGTGGAACAAACTGATGGTCGGCGAATCTATCTTGAAGTGCGCGTGTCGAATTTGCAAGCACAAGCTCTTTATTTACGTATGGGCTATACAGTCATCGGTCGTAGAAAAAAATATTACAGTCATCCTGAAGAGGATGCGTTGATTATGGAAAAGAAAGTAGGCGGACAAAAATCAAATGAATGAGTTGATTTTAGCCATTGAAAGCAGTTGTGATGAAACAAGTGTGGCAGTGATTAAAAACGGTGACACCATTTTAAGTAACATTGTTGCTTCGCAGATCAAGAGCCACCAGCGCTTCGGCGGTGTCGTACCAGAAGTCGCTAGTCGTCACCATGTTGAACAGATTACTTTATGCATCGAGGAAGCATTGACACAGGCTGACACACAGCCTGAAGAATTATCAGCTGTTGCTGTCACCTATGGTCCAGGGTTGGTTGGGGCATTATTGATTGGACTTTCTGCAGCGAAAGCCTTTGCCTGGGCCCACAGCTTACCACTGATTCCGGTCAATCACATGGCAGGACATATTTATGCAGCTCGTCTAGTGAAGCCATTGGTTTTTCCTTTAATGGCATTATTGGTCAGCGGTGGCCACACCGAATTGGTGTATATGGCAGAAGATGGCTCTTTTGAGATCATCGGTGAAACGAGAGATGATGCCGCTGGAGAAGCCTATGACAAAGTCGGTCGTGTTCTGGGTTTGCCTTATCCTAGTGGAAAAGAAATTGATCGCCTTGCGCATCTAGGCAGTGATACGTATCACTTTCCTCGAGCAATGATACAAGAAGATAATTTTGATTTTAGTTTCAGTGGCTTGAAGAGTTCTTTTATCAATTTTGTGCATAATGCACAGCAAAGAGAGGAAGCTTTGTCAGTAGAAAATCTAGCAGCTAGTTTCCAAGCCAGCGTTGTCGAAGTATTGGTTCATAAAACGTTGCGGGCATGCCAAGCCTATCCAGTAAACCAGCTGATCGTCGCTGGCGGGGTCGCCGCGAATCAAGGGTTGCGTGACGCTTTACAAGAAGCGATGCAGGAATTGCCGGAAGTGGAATTGTTGATTCCACCATTGCGTCTTTGCGGAGATAATGCGGCCATGATTGGTGCCTATGCCCATGTTGCGTTGAAAAAGCAGCGCTTAGCAGATCTTTCATTGAATGCTGATCCAAGTGTCAGCTTTGCTCATCCGATTTCTTAAGATGATAGCACCTAAGATCCGTTCTTAGGTGTATTTTTTTAGTTTCTTTATGAGCAAACAGAAGATTTCGTTGTATTTTATTTCATTATTTGATATCATAATGTATAATTATTAGTTAATTGGAGGGCGGGTATGCAATGACATCGGTTTTTAAAGGACGCAGTTTTTTAGCAGAAAAGGATTTTACAAAAGAAGAACTACAATATCTGATTGATTTTTCCCAGCACTTGAAAGGGATGAAGGCCAACAATCAACCACATCGTTATTTAGATGGCAAAAACATTGCACTTTTGTTTGAAAAGAATTCAACACGGACGCGAGCAGCCTTTACGGTTGCAGCGGTAGATCTGGGGGCGCATCCGGAATTTTTAGGGGCCAATGATATTCAGTTGGGGACTAAAGAATCCGTTGAAGATACCGCCAAAGTATTCGGCCGCATGTTTGACGGGATCGAGTTTCGCGGCTTTAGTCAGCAGGTTGTCGAAGATCTGGCCAACTATTCAGGCGTACCTGTTTGGAATGGCTTAACGGATGAATGGCATCCAACACAAATGATCGCTGATTTTTTGACTATTCAAGAAAACTTTGGTGAGCTGACTGGCTTGACCATCGCATACTGTGGGGATGGGCGCAACAATGTCGCCAATTCTTTGTTAGTGACTAGTGCGATTTTAGGGGTCAATATTCATGTCGTCACCCCAAAGGCCTTGCAGCCAGAAGCAACCATCATCGCACAGGCACAAGCCTATGCCAAGGAATCTGGGGCAAAGATTTTGGTGACTGATGATGTGGATCAAGGTGTTCTAGGCGCCGATGTCGTGTATACCGATGTTTGGGTATCAATGGGTGAAGAAGAAAAATTCCAAGAACGGATCGAACAGCTGCTGCCGTATCAAGTCAACCAATCGTTGATGAAAAAAACCCAAAATGATCAAGTGATTTTTATGCACTGTTTGCCGGCTTTTCATGATGATCAGACCACGTATGGCAAAAAAGCAGCGCAGGCGTATGGAATTTCTGAGATGGAAGTCACTGATGAGGTCTTTCGCAGTAAGTATGCCCGTCAATTTGATCAAGCCGAAAATCGTTTGCACTCAATCAAAGCAATCATGGCAGTGACTGCCGGAGATCTATTTATTCCTAAAGTATAAAATAATTTTTTTGAAAATGCCAAAATCTCGCTAGCCAAACAAACATTTCTTTGCTATACTTTCTGGGAAGTAAATAGCCTTGATTTGATGAAACAAGAGAAGTAGCGATTCGAGTATCAGTTAGCGAGTTCGGGGTGGTGGAAGCCGAATTGATCAGATTGTGAAACGCACTTGTGAGAATTTGCTAAGCAAACGGAATTCTGCCGTTATCAGAAAAAAGTGGGTCCGAAAAGGACAATCAGAGTGGTACCGCGGGAAATCTCGTCTCTAGTGCATGTTATGCGCTAGAGGCTTTTTTTGTTTTTATCAATCATTTCTTGCGTTAAAAACATACAGCTGTTTGCTTGCTTCAAACAACGTTTCATCAAAACATGGGCTCAGTCATTATAGGAGGGATACTATGAATAACAAAGAAATCGTCGCACAAGCCATCCATCAAGTAGTAAAAGAAGATCTATCGATCGAACAAGTTCAGCAATTACTGGAAAATCCAAAGTCAGCCGACCATGGGGATGTGGCATTCCCAGCCTTCTCGCTAGCAAAAGTCTATCGGAAAGCGCCGCAGCAAATTGCCGCAGACTTAGCAGAAAAAATCGATCAAGCGTCTTTTGAAAAAATTGAAGTGGTCGGTCCGTATTTAAACTTCTTTATGGATAAAAAAGCAATTTCTGCCCATGTCTTAGAGCTGGTTCTCAAAGAAAAAAATCATTTTGGCGATCAAACCATCGGCAATCAGCAAGCAGTACCGATCGACATGTCTTCACCAAACATTGCCAAACCAATTTCAATGGGGCATTTGCGTTCCACTGTGATTGGTAACTCGATCGGCTTTATTTTAGAAAAAATCGGTTATCAGCCAATTCGCATCAACCATTTAGGCGACTGGGGCACACAATTTGGGAAATTGATCGTTGCCTATAAAAAATGGGGGTCAGAAGAAGCGGTCAAAGCGGAACCAATCAACGAACTGTTACGTTTGTATGTTGATTTTCATGAAGCTGCCGAGACAGATAAACAATTAGAAGATGATGCGAGAGCTTGGTTCAAGAAACTAGAAGATGGTGACCAAGAAGCAATGGATTTGTGGCAATGGTTCCGTGATGAATCATTAAAAGAATTCAATAAAATCTATGATATGTTGGAAGTTTCCTTTGATTCATTGAATGGCGAAGCTTTCTATAATGATAAAATGACAGAAGTCGTGGAATTATTAGAAGAAAAACACTTGCTGAAAGAAGACCAAGGGGCAGAAATCGTTGATTTGGCTGCCTATGACTTAAATCCAGCCTTGATCCGCAAATCCGATGGTGCGACCCTTTACATCACACGGGACATGGCTGCCGCACTGTACCGCAAACGGACCTACAACTTTGCAAAATCATTGTACGTGGTAGGGAATGAACAAAGTTATCACTTCAAACAATTAAAAGCTGTTTTGAAGGAAATGGGCTTTGAGTGGGCAGATGATATGACCCACGTACCATTTGGGTTGATCACCAAAGATGGGAAAAAACTGTCTACAAGAAAAGGCAAGATCGTTCTTTTGGAAGAAGTATTGAATGAAGCGATCGATTCAGCGAAAGAACAAATCACTGAAAAGAACCCAACGCTTGAAAACAAAGAAGAAGTAGCAAAACAAGTCGGTGTCGGGGCAGTCGTTTTCCACGATTTGAAAAATGACCGTTTGAATAATTTCGACTTTACGCTAGAAGAAGTCGTCCGTTTTGAAGGAGAGACCGGACCATACGTGCAATACTCTCATGCCCGTGCCATGAGCATTCTTGAAAAAGCCAACTTTGATCCTGCTACTGTCAGCAGTCTGGCGTTGGCAGACGCTGAGAGCTGGGAAGTTATCAAATTGATTCAGCGCTACCCAGAAACGGTCATGCAAGCGGCGGAAAAATATGAACCATCCGTCATTGCCAAACATGCCATTAAATTGGCACAGGCCTTTAATAAGTATTATGCCAATGTGAAAATCTTGGCTGAGGATGCGGAAAAAGACGCACGTCTGGCTCTGGTTTATGCAGTAACTACTTTATTGAAAGAAGATTTACGGTTGCTTGGTTTACATGCACCTGACAAAATGTAACAAAAAAGCTGTGCCTCTTGTTTCGACAAGGGCACAGCTCTTTTTGTAGTGAAAATACAGATAGGGCATATTTGTTCAGTGTTTTATAAGACCGCGTGGTTTCTGATAAATTGATAAAATGTTTCGGCGTCTTCGTCGCTGCGGGAAATCACCGCTACTGTATCAAAACCCGCCAACGAGCATACTTTTTCTGGCATGGTCACTTCATCGATCGCTGCCGAAAGCAAAGGCGCATTGTCCGCAACGGTATGGATCAAGGTCATGAATTGCACACGATCTACTTTAGTGACAACGTCTTCGATCATCTGTATCAAGCGCTGCTCTTCTTCTTTTTCATCCTCAGAAGCTTGCATTCCTTGAAAAATGACAAACTTTGTCTGACCTGACTCATCAGGTACTTTCACGATTTTCAAATCACGAATATCGCGAGAAATGGTCGCTTGCGTGGCGGAGACTCCTTGGACTTCCAATTGCTGCAATAATTCTTCTTGCGTGCGTACAGTATGTTCAGTAATAATTTGTCTAATAAGTAAATGGCGATCAGCTTTTCGCATAGGTAAACTCCTTTAAGCATGATTGATTAAGTCAGCCTTATCATAGCAGATAACACCGAAAAAACCTAGATATAATAAGAAAAGAATTAGAACGTTAAAAAAAGCCGGACCACGAATCGTAGTTTTTCATTTGAATCAGTTGCATTTCTTTTTTAGCTACTGTATACTGTTTAAGGCGTGAGTTTTTCACGTCAATCCCACATCTTGTTCCATCTGCGAAGCGGTGCTGATCGATTCAGTTCTTCAAAGAGTAAAAGAGCAAGAGAGGAAAACAAAAAACCAAATTGGAGGAAACACAACATGGCAGTAATCTCAATGAAACAATTACTAGAAGCCGGCGTACACTTTGGTCACCAAACTCGTCGCTGGAACCCAAAAATGAAGAAATATATCTTCACAGAAAGAAACGGCATCTACATCATTGATTTGCAAAAAACAGTGAAATTAGTAGACGCAGCTTACGACTACATGAAAAATGTTGCTGAAGAAGGCGGCGTTGCATTGTTCGTAGGTACTAAAAAACAAGCACAAGAAGCAATCAAAGAAGAAGCAATCCGTTCAGGTCAATACTATGTTAACCATCGTTGGTTAGGTGGAACTTTGACAAACTGGGAAACAATCCAAAAACGTGTTGCTCGTTTGAAACAAATCAACAAAATGGAAGAAGATGGTACATTTGCTGTTCTTCCTAAAAAAGAAGTCGTTGGCTTGAACAAAGAGCGCGAACGTCTTGAAAAATTCTTAGGCGGTATCGCTGATATGCCAAGAATTCCAGATGTAATGTACGTTGTTGACCCACGTAAAGAACGTATCGCGATCCAAGAAGCACGCAAATTGAATATCCCGATCGTAGCGATGGTCGATACAAACTGTGATCCAGACGAAATCGATGTTGTTATCCCATCAAACGATGACGCTATTCGTGCCGTTAAATTGATCACTGCGAAAATGGCAGATGCTTTCATCGAAGGTAACCAAGGCGAAGACCAAGTAGCAGAAGAAGATTTTGCTGCTGAATCAACAGAAAACGCAACTTCAATCGAAGAAATCGTTGATGTTGTCGAAGGCGACAACGCATCAGCTGAATAATAAATGATGGAGCTGTTTCAAAGGCTAGGCGCCAAGCCTCACTCTCCTTTGAAACAGCTTTTTTTAAAGACAAGCAATCTTGTTTAAAAACATTTAGGAGGAAACAAAAAATGGCAGAAGTAACAGCTAAATTAGTAAAAGAATTACGCGATATGACTGGTGTAGGAATGATGGACGCAAAACGTGCATTAGTTGAAGTAGAAGGCGACATCGAAAAAGCCGTAGACTTATTACGTGAAAAAGGTATGGCAAAAGCTGCGAAGAAAAACGACCGTATTGCTGCTGAAGGATTAGCATCTGTAGCGATCAACGGCAACACAGCAGCAATCGTTGAAGTGAACTCAGAAACTGACTTCGTTTCTAAAAACGAAATGTTCCAAGACTTAGTAAAAGAAATCGCTGAAGTAATCGCAGCGAACAAACCAGCTGATATGGATGCTGCTTTAAAATTAGAAACTTCTAAAGGCACAATGGATGCTGCGTTGATCGAAGCAACACAAGTAATCGGAGAAAAAATCAGCTTCCGTCGTTTTGAAGTTGTTGAAAAAGATGACAATGCTGCTTTCGGCGGTTACCTACACATGGGCGGACGTATTGCTGTATTGACTGTTCTTGAAGGAACAACTGACGAATCAGTTGCGAAAGATGTTGCGATGCACGTTGCAGCGATCAACCCTCGCTACGTGAACGAAGCACAAATCTCTCAAGAAGAATTGGATCATGAAAAACAAGTCTTGACAGAACAAGCATTGAACGAAGGCAAACCAGCGAACATCGTTGAAAAAATGGTTGAAGGACGCTTGAAGAAATTTAAAGCAGAAATCGCTTTGGTTGACCAACCATTCGTTAAAGACCCAGATATGACAGTTGAAAAATATGTTGCATCAAAAGGCGCAACTGTGAAATCTTTTGTCCGCTTTGAAGTCGGCGAAGGTATCGAAAAACGCGAAGACAACTTCGTTGAAGAAGTAATGAGCCAAGTGAAAAAATAATTCTGTTCCTCGAACAGATGGGAACGCATGGAAGTGCGCTCCCTTTTTTAAGCAAAAACGGTTTTTGAAGAAATAGTGTAGATAATTTTCAACGAAAGAGCACCAATATGCTACAATAGTATTGGAGAATGTACGGAGGAATCATGATGGGCAAACCAAAATATCAACGTGTTGTATTAAAATTAAGTGGTGAAGCATTAGCGGGTGACGAAGGCTTTGGGATCAAACCACCGACGATCCAAGAGATCGTTAAAGAGATCAAGGAAGTCCACGAATTAGGTGTACAGATGGCAATCGTGGTCGGCGGCGGAAACATTTGGCGTGGACAAATCGGCGCGCAAATGGGGATGGAAAGAGCCCAAGCTGATTACATGGGCATGTTAGCGACTGTGATGAATGCTTTAGCATTACAAGATACACTAGAAAACGCTGGTGTACCAACGCGTGTCCAAACTTCGATCGAAATGCGTCAAATCGCAGAACCTTATATTCGTCGCAGAGCAGAACGTCACTTAGAAAAAGGGCGGGTCGTCATTTTTGCCGGCGGAACCGGAAACCCTTATTTCTCAACTGATACGACCGCAGCCTTACGGGCAGCTGAAATCAACGCCGATGTCATTTTGATGGCAAAAAACAATGTTGATGGCGTCTACTCAGCAGATCCTAAAACGGATCAAAGTGCTGTGAAATTTGAAGAATTGACTCATTTAGAAGTCATTTCTAAAGGATTGCAAGTAATGGATTCAACCGCAAGTTCATTAAGTATGGACAACGATATTCCATTAGTCGTATTCAACTTGAATGAGCATGGAAACATTCGCCGCGCCATTTTAGGTGAACATATTGGAACGACAGTAAGGGGGAAATAACATGGCTGACAAAATTTTAACAGAAGCAAAAGACAAAATGAAAAAAGCAGCAGAAAACTTGCAGCGGGAATTAGGACAAATCCGTGCTGGCCGCGCGAACGCGAGCATCTTAGACCGCGTAATGGTTACTTATTATGGTGTACCAACACCCTTGAACCAAATGGCTTCAATTACGATTCCAGAAGCAAGAATTTTGATGATCACACCTTTTGACAAAACAATGATCCAAGAAGTAGAAAAAGCTATCATGCAAAGTGATGTAGGGATTACACCTGCCAATGATGGAACGGTGATTCGTTTGGTGATTCCTCAATTAACGGAAGAACGTCGTAAAGAATTAGCAAAAGATGTGAAAAAAGAAGCTGAAAATGCGAAAATCGCCGTCCGTAACATTCGTCGGGATGCCATGGAAGCTTACAAGAAACAAGAAAAAGCTGGCGATATCACAGAAGATGATTTGCGAGAATCTGAAAAAGAAGTGCAGACTGCTACAGATAACAGCATCAAAGAAATCGATGCCATCGCAGCTGAAAAAGAACAAGAATTACTTGAAGTTTAAAAGGAATGACGAAGAGTCGCTTCAGCGGCTCTTTTTTTATGGGCGAAAGTAGCTCATGTACTTGAATATGACAGCTGTTTTTTTGTTTTTTCTTAATATAGAAATCTTTTCTTGGTTTTCATAGGCAAGAAATCTGATTATTGTTATAATGTAAAAGATGAATTTCAAGAATTGGAAGAGGAGCGAATACGATGCTGCGTTTTTTTCCACAAAAAGACAAATATATCAAAGAAGCGGCTGAACATGAATTTGATCCATCACTGCCGATTCCCCAACACATCGCGATCATTATGGATGGCAACGGCAGATGGGCGCAAAATCGGCGCTTGCCAAGAGTAGCTGGCCACAAAGAAGGCATGGAGACGGTAAAGAAAATCACGAAACACGCTTCACACTTAGGTGTGAAGGTATTGACGCTTTATGCATTTTCGACAGAGAATTGGAAACGGCCGAACGAGGAAGTAGACTTTTTGATGCAACTGCCCGTCGACTTTTTCGACACCTTTGTTCCTGAGCTGATCAAAGAAAATGTTCAAGTCAAAGTGATGGGGTTCACGGATTCTTTACCCGCGCATACACAAGAAGCGGTCAAGCGAGCGATCGACCAAACCAAAGATAACACCGGGATGATCTTGAATTTTGCTTTAAATTACGGCAGCCGCGCGGAAATTTTGACAGCTGTCCAAGCACTTTATGAAGAACTTTCAGCTTCCGGCGAAGCCCTACCAGAGCTCACGGAAGACATGCTGGGGACGCATTTGATGACTGGTTTTTTACCAAACGCGTTACGTGATCCTGAATTGGTGATTCGAACGAGTGGTGAGGAACGTATCAGTAATTTCTTATTATGGCAGATTGCATACAGCGAGTTATTCTTTACAAAAGCGCTCTGGCCTGATTTCGATTCTGCGTTATTAGAGGACGCGATTGGGAGCTTTCAACAACGAAACCGGCGTTTTGGCGGTTTGAAAACGAAGGAGGAAGAAGAGTGAGACAACGTGTAATCACTGCGGTCGTCGCATTAGCCTTTTTCCTGCCAATTATTTATATTGGCGGCATTGCCGTCGAATTGCTGGCAGCAGCAATGGCAGGAATTGGTGTTTATGAATTATTTCGGATGAAAGGATTAGCTATTTTCAGTTTTGAAGGAATTCTTTCAATCCTCGGAGCGGTAATCTTAGTTTTGCCTCAAGAACGCTGGTTTTTCTTTTTGCCAGAGGGGACAGATAAAAGTGCCTTGTTTTATCTGATCGTTCTTTTGTTACTAGGGATCGCGGTTATTTCGAAAAATACGTATACCATCGATGAAGCTGGCTTTCCGGTGATCGTTAGCTTATATACCGGTGTCGGGTTTGAACGTTTTTTGACGGCACGGTCAGCAACGGATGGCTTAGTCGTTTTAGTTTTCGGTCTCTTTATCGTGTGGGCAACGGATATTGGGGCATACATGGTGGGACGACGTTACGGTCAACGAAAATTATGGCCGGAGATTTCTCCTAATAAAACCATCGAAGGGGCCCTAGGCGGGATTGCCGCTGCGGTGGTCGTAGCTGGTTTGTATCTATTAGCATTTCCTGGGAAAGATTATTTTGGACACGGTAGTGCCATGATGATTTTATTGACGGTCCTCTTTTCGATCGCTGGGCAATTCGGTGATTTAGTGGAATCGGCGATCAAACGTCATTATGGCGTGAAGGATTCAGGGAATATCCTGCCAGGTCACGGGGGAATCTTAGATCGCTTCGACAGCATGTTGTTTGTGTTTCCAATCATGTATTTATTTGGCGTCTTTTAGAAAATATTTAAGAAGTGCAGGCTTGGCTTGCGCTTCTTTTTTAAATTCTTGTTACAACGGGAATGTGAGTTCCTCAACGGGAACCGGTGTGATAAAATAAGGAAAGGCTGCCCTGAATGAGAGGGATGCTGTGAAAGAGAGGAACGAGCATGAAAACGATACTTGTATTTATCATTATCTTTTCCGTGGTGGTAGTGATTCACGAATTCGGACACTACTTCTTTGCAAAACGGGCAGGTATTTTAGTAAGAGAGTTTGCCATCGGTATGGGGCCTAAATTGTTCGCGCATCAAGCGAAAGATGGGACGACCTACACGATTCGGATGCTGCCATTAGGCGGGTATGTCCAAATGGCAGGCTGGGGCGAAGATGAAACCGAATTAACGCCTGGTATGCCAGTCTCCTTGGTTCAAGATGCAACTGGTAAAGTCATCAAAATCAATACGAGCAAAAAGATCCAATTGCCGCAAGCGATCCCCATGGAAGTGACCGACTTTGACTTGGAGGAGAAGCTGACGATCACTGGCTTCATCAACGGCAATGAACAAGAAGCAGTTACGTACGCTGTGGATCATGACGCAACGATTATTCATGAAGATGGCGTTGAAGTTCGGATCGCACCAAAAGACGTTCAATTCCAGTCCGCAAAGCTTTGGCAACGAATGCTGACGAATTTTGCCGGACCGATGAATAACTTTATTTTATCCTTGGTTTTATTCACTGGGTTGGTGTTTGCGCAAGGTGGTGTCGCGAACCAAGATGCAACCATCGTGACAGGAATCGAAGCAGGAACCCCGGCAGCTGAAGCCGGACTGCAAAATGGCGACGAAATCCTAGCAGTTGAAGGCGTCGATGTTTCCAACTGGTCAGAATTGACGACAGAGATCCAAAAGTATCCAGATACTCAGATTGCTCTCGAAGTTAAACGAGGAGCAGAAACACTTGATTTGACGGCAACTCCTGCGAGTCAAGAATCTGGGGAGACTACGATTGGTTTCTTAGGGATCACGGCTTCGTTAAAAACTGGCATCGGAGACATCTTACTTGGCGGCTTGCAAACGACCATTGACAATTCATTGGTGATTTTTAGAGCAGTCGGCAACTTGATCGCCCAACCAGATATCAATAAATTGGGTGGACCGGTAGCGATTTTCCAACTGTCTTCTCAAGCCGCATCGCAAGGTGTCACAACGGTGATCGCCATGATGGCGATGATTTCCATCAACTTGGGGATCTTTAATTTATTGCCGATTCCTGGATTAGATGGCGGGAAACTGGTTTTAAATATTTTAGAAGGTGTGCGAGGCAAGCCAATCAGTCAAGAAAAAGAAGGCATCATTACCCTGATTGGGTTTGGGTTTTTGATGCTGCTGATGGTTCTCGTTACCTGGAATGATATCCAACGTTTCTTCTTTTAAAAATAAGACGCACAAGCAAATCAATTGTTGATCGGGTGAACATGATTTTTTGTAGCAAAGGAGAAAAAAATGAAACAGTCAAAATGTTTGATTCCGACATTGCGGGAAACCCCCAGCGATGCGGAGACGTTAAGTCATCAACTGTTAGTTAGGGCCGGGTATATTCGACAAGTGGCTGCAGGCATCTATGTCTACTTGCCATTAGCACAAAGGGTGTTAGAAAAGATCAAGCGGGTCATTCGTGAGGAACTGGCACAAATCGATGCCGTAGAGATGGCGATGCCTTCTTTGCTTCCGTATGAACCATGGAAGGAGTCTGGACGGGCCTCATTGTATGGTGAGTCTTTGTATCGGTTGACAGATCGAAACGAACGAGAGATCGTTTTAGGACCCACTCACGAAGAGCCGTTCACGACATTGATCAAAAACGAGATCACGTCTTATAAGCGGCTACCCTTGAGCTTGTATCAGATTCAAACGAAATATCGGGACGAACAGCGGCCGCGTTTTGGATTGATTCGCAGCCGTGAATTTATCATGCAAGATGGCTATTCTTTTCACGCCGATGAAGCCAGCTTAGATCAAACCTATAATCGCTACGAAATGGCTTACCATGCCATTTTGAAACGCTGTGGGATCGAATATCGGACAGTGGTCGGGGATAATGGCTTGATGGGTGGCCGAGATTCAAAAGAGTTTTTGGCATTGTCTGGAATCGGCGAAGAGCTGATCTGTTATTCGACTGAAAGCGACTATGTCGCCAATTGGAAACTAGCAACTAGTCAGTATATCGCTAAAAAATCTCATGAGACCTATTTAGAGTTACAAAAAGTCGTTCATGAAGAGTCTCTATCGTTAGAGGAACTGGCGAAAACATACGAAACGGATTTGCAAAAAATCGTTCAAGTATTTTTGCTACTCGTTGACGAGCAAGTCATTATGGTATTGCTTCGAGGTGATCACAGTCTTAATGAAACAAAGATCAAGCATTTTTTAGCCGCTGATCAAGTGAAGCTCTTGACTGTTGAGGAAGCGGAGTCTTATCTGACCAGTGACGCACAACTTCGCAGCCCCATTGAGCTTGCTGATTCGATCCAATTGTATGCGGATCAGCATGTCCAAGATATGGCAAATCTGATCGTACCAGCGGCAGAAAAACAGAGCTATTTTCTTAATGCAAATGTAGGCCGTGATTTTCAACCACTAGCCTTTGCCGATTTTCGCTTGGTTCAAGAAGGCGATCCTTCCCCAGATGGAAAAGGGACCTTAACCTTTACGCGAGGAATCGAAGTTGGGCATATCTTCAAGTTAGGAACCAAGTACAGCGAGGCGCAAGAAGCGACGGTTGTCGATGAAAATGGCGATGAACAACCAATCATCATGGGCTGTTATGGTCTGGGGGTTTCTCGGTTGCTTTCAACGATCGTCGAACAATATGGCAATGAGTTTGGGATCGATTGGCCCCAAGAAATTGCCCCATTTGATGTGCATATCATCCAAACGTCGATTGAAGATAGCTATCAAAATGCCTTAAGTGAAGAAGTAGAAGAAATGATGAACCAAGTTGGCTATCAAGTATTGGTGGATGACCGCAATGAACGTGCAGGGGTCAAATTTGCAGATGCCGATTTGATTGGTTGTCCGATTCGCTTGACCATCGGTAAAAAAGCCGTAGAAGGCATCGTGGAGATCAAAATCAAGCATACTGGCGCAACCGTTGAAGTGAGGAAAGAAGAAGTCGCTTCGACCCTAACGATTTTGTTAGCCAACCAAGAATAAATCGAAACAAATGGTAGATCGAGAAAGGAAATCCTTTCTCGATTTTTTAATGAAAGTGAAGACAAAAAGAGGTATACTAATGAGTACTGAGAAAAGGAGGATCTTCAATTGTCAAAAGAAAGAGAGACCTTTGAGATATTATTAGACCAAATTGCAGCTGCCCCAAATCTTCGGCAGCATCCATTGATGCAGACTGCCCAAATCAGACAAGTAACCGTGCATCGACAATCAAAAGCCTGGACGTTTTATTTCCAATTCGAACGTTTGTTGCCGGTGATGGTGTATCAGTCCTTTAAACAACATATTGAATTGGCATTTAAAGAGATTGCGGAAGTTCGCATTGTCATTGAAGCTCAAGACGGTTCCTTTGATGAGCAGTTCATTCAAGAATACTGGCCATTAGCGTTAGCCAATCAAAATTGCGATCGGCCGTTAGTTCATCAAGTGATCAAAAATCAAATGCCTATGATTCAAGAGAACAAGGTGATTTTACCCGTCAACAATGATGCGGTCATCACGATTTTGCAGCAACAGTACTTACCGATCATTGAGGAAAATTATGGGACTTTCGGGTTTCAAAAATTTCGGATCCTGCCACAGCTAGACAAAGAACAGGCTGAGGCAGCCTTGAAAGAACTTGAAGCACGAAAAGAAGAACAAACGGCAGCCTTCCAATTGCAAGCCGCTGAGAACTTAATGGCTCACGAGCAACGCAAAAAGAAGTCAAAACAGTCGAATTTGACGGACCAATCGCCTTGGGACGTAATATTCCTGCTGATGAACCTGTGACACCGATGATCAATATCATCGAGGAAGAACGCCGAGTTACGATCCAAGGGTATGTCTTTGATAAAGAAGTCCGCGAATTGCGTTCAAAACGGAAGATTTTGATTTTGAAAATCACCGACTATACGTCGTCGTTTAGTGTGAAAAAATTCTCCAACAATGAAAAAGATGAACAAGTCTTTGATGCCATTGCTAAAGGTAGTTGGGTCAAAGTGCGTGGTAGTGTTCAAGAAGATACCTTTATGCGAGATCTCGTTATGAATGCGCAAGATTTGCTGGAAGTCAAACACGAGGTCCGCAAAGATTATGCACCTGAAGGCGAAAAACGGGTCGAACTTCACCTGCATTCCAATATGAGTACGATGGATGCAACCAACAATGTGGCAGACTTTGTCGCTCAAGCTGGCAAGTGGGGTCATAAGGCGATTGCGATCACCGATCATGGTGGAGCACAAGGGTTTCCTGATGCCCATCACGCCGGAGAAAAAGCCGGGGTAAAAATTCTTTACGGTGTGGAAGCCAATATCGTGGATGACGGGGTAGCGGTTGCCTATAATCCGCAGCCTGTCCCACTGACTGATGCCACGTATATCGTGTTTGACGTGGAGACCACCGGATTGTCTGCAGTGTACGACACCATCATTGAATTGGCCGCTGTGCGGATGCATAAAGGCAACGTGGAAGGTTCCTTTGATGAATTCATCGATCCTGGCCATCCTTTATCACGAACGACCGTAGAATTGACGGGAATTACCGATGAAATGGTTCGGGGGTCAAAATCGGAAGAAGAAGTCTTACGTTTGTTCCGTGAGTTTTCTGAAGGAGCCATTCTAGTTGCCCACAATGCGTCATTTGATATGGGCTTCTTAAATACCAGTTATCGAAAATACGGTATTCCAGAAGCAGAAAATCCCGTCATCGATACATTGGAACTCGCTCGTTATTTGTATCCAGAGTTTAAGCGATTCGGTTTAGGTGTCCTTTCCAAAAAATTCGGCGTTAGTTTGGAGCAACATCACCGAGCGATCTACGATGCCGAGGCAACCGGTCATTTAGCGTGGATCTTTGTCAAAGAAGCGATGGAAAAACATGACATGCTACTGCACGAAGATTTGAACCGACACGTGGGGGTGAGAACTCCTATAAAGCAGCTCGGCCTTTCCATGCCACGATCTTAGCCCGAACACAGGCGGGATTGAAGAATTTATTCAAGCTGATCTCGATGTCGAATGTGAAGTACTTCCATGATAAAGTTCCGCGGATCCCGCGCTCAGAATTGGTGAAATTGCGGGAAGGATTGTTAGTCGGAACCGCTTGTGATAAAGGAGAAGTCTTTGTCGCAATGATGCAAAAAGGGGTCGATGCAGCGCGGGAACTTGCCAAGTTTTATGACTACATCGAAGTCATGCCCAAAGCAGTTTATGCTCATCTTCTGGAAACGGAACTCGTGAAAAGTGAAAAAGATCTAGAAGACATCATTCGGAATCTGGTAAAGATGGGGGAAGAGTTAGGGAAAATCGTTGTTGCTACTGGGAATGCCCACTACCTGAACGAAGAAGATGCCATTTATCGTAAGGTCTTGATCAATTCGATGGGGGCGCCAATCCCTTGAATCGACATAGTTTACCGGATGTACATTTCCGAACAACCGATGAGATGCTGACCGCTTTTCAGTTTTTAGGTCCAGAAGTAGCGAAAGAAATTGTAGTGACGAACCCGAATAAAATCGCTGATCTCTGTGAAAAAGTCATTCCGGTAAAAGATGATTTGTATACACCAAAGATTCCCGGATCTGAACAAGAGATCACCGACTTGAGTTACAACCGTGCCAAAGAGCTATACGGTGATCCATTACCAGAAATTGTGGAAAAACGTTTGAAAAAAGAGCTTGATTCGATCATTGGGAATGGGTTTTCCGTGATCTATTTGATCTCACAAAAACTGGTTCATAAAAGCAATGAAGACGGCTACTTAGTAGGGTCGCGGGGATCAGTCGGTTCTAGTTTTGTCGCAACGATGACTGGGATCACTGAGGTCAATCCATTAGCCCCTCATTATTATTGTCCCGATTGCCAGTATTCTGAGTTTTATGAAGACGGCTCGTATGGTTCTGGTTATGATATGCCAGAGAAAAAATGTCCAAAATGCGGCACCCGTCTGAACAAAGATGGCCATGATATTCCTTTTGAAACCTTCCTTGGTTTCCATGGCGATAAAGTCCCCGATATCGATTTGAACTTTTCAGGGGAGTATCAGCCAGAAGCCCATAACTATACGAAAGTGCTCTTCGGTGAAGAGTATGTCTATCGTGCCGGAACGATCGGTACCGTAGCGGACAAAACAGCCTTTGGGTTCGTAAAAGGCTTTGAGCGCGATCATAATCTTCATTATCGTGCAGCCGAAGTCGATCGTTTGGCAAAAGGCGCCACTGGCGTCAAACGGACAACTGGTCAGCATCCGGGGGGATTATCGTTATTCCAGACTATATGGATGTCTATGATTTCACCCCGATTCAATACCCAGCAGATGATCAAAATTCAGAATGGAAAACGACCCACTTTGATTTCCATTCGATTCATGACAATATTTTAAAACTGGATATCCTGGGACACGATGACCCAACGGTGATTCGGATGCTACAGGATTTATCAGGAATCGATCCTAAAACGATCCCCACGGATGATCCGGAAGTGATGCGTATTTTTGGTGGTACGGATGTGCTAGGTGTGACTGAAGAGCAGATCTACTCAAAAACAGGTACATTAGGCATCCCAGAATTTGGTACCCGATTTGTGCGAGGGATGTTGGATCAAACCCATCCATCGACCTTTGCAGAGCTCTTGCAGATCTCTGGTCTTTCCCATGGTACCGATGTATGGCTGGGCAATGCCGAAGAGCTGATTCGTCGCGGAGACGCTAGTCTAGCAGAAGTAATCGGCTGTCGGGATGACATCATGGTGTATTTGATCCATGCCGGCTTAGATGACGGGATGGCCTTTAAAATCATGGAGACGGTTCGTAAAGGACAATGGAACAAGATCCCTGACGACTTGCGGGACACTTACTTGCAAGCGATGCGGGAGAACAATGTCCCTGAATGGTATATCGATTCTTGTTCGAAGATCAAGTACATGTTCCCGAAAGCCCATGCGGCGGCGTATGTTTTGATGGCGTTGCGGGTGGCTTACTTTAAAGTGTACTTCCCAATTCTCTATTACTGTGCTTATTTCTCTGTCCGGGCGGATGATTTTGATTTGATTGCCATGACAAAAGGAAAAGACGCCGTAAAAGAACGGATGCAAGAAATCACTGACAAAGGATTGGATGCGTCAACGAAAGAAAAGAATCTGTTAACGGTTCTGGAGTTAGCCAATGAAATGTTAGAGCGCGGTTATGAATTTGGGATGATCGATCTGTATAAATCGGATGCGGAAAACTTCGTGATCGACGGAAAAAATTGATCGCACCGTTTCGAGCAGTGCCGAGTTTGGGACTAAACGTAGCGAAACAAATCGTGGAAGCACGAAAAGACGGTCCCTTCTTATCGAAAGAAGACCTCGCCAATCGCGGGAAAGTTTCTAAGACCTTGATTGAATACATGACGGATAACGGTGTTCTTAAAGATCTACCAGATGAAAATCAGTTGTCGTTGTTTGATATGTTATAAGTCAACAGCTGTTCACTAAAAAAAAGCACATCATCGCAGCATCTAGTATAGCTAGTTTCTGCATGATGTGCTTTTTTGTCTTGTTTGTGAGGGCAACCTAAGCAGCCACAATCTTGCGAAAATCAAAAGGATCGTGGCTTTATAGTGAGAAATCATAAGGGGGTGCCGTTTGGATAGCGAATCAATCGAACCATTGGCTTACAAAGAGGAGAAAAATACTCGTTACCGAAAGAAGCGAATGTCTTTGGTAACGAGTATTTTTCGACAAAGTTCGTTAAATAGCTAAAAAAAGAAAAAAAAGCAAAACAGGCAAATACACCATGTACAGTAAGACGGAATACCCTAAACATGAAGTTGCAAATTCTTCGTCCCCTTGGTAGTTTCGTACAAGAATCGGGACAGAGTTTTGGACGGGCATAGAGGCTTGAATAATAAACACAGAAAGCATCAATTCAGGAACAGGGATGATTCTGCTTAACAGCCACACAACGAGGGGCGAAAGAACGAACCGACCAAACAAGACACCGACAATGTCTTTGGTCATTCGCAAGTTCTTGAGTCCCCCAAAGTAGACAATGATCCCGATGATAAACATTGATAGGGGCGTCGTTAAATCTGCTAGGTAGCTTCCAAGGCCATCAACAAATGAGGGCAGTGGTAAGGTGAACAGCATCCAGATCAAACCGATAATGAAACCAATCAAGGCTGGTGAAAAAATCTTTTTTAGCATGACCAATGGATGAAAGGAAATCCGGGCTTCACCAAAATCAGGATTGTCTTTTGCTAACTCAAAAATACCGATGGTCCAAAATAATGTCGTATTTACAATATAGTACAACAACACATAAGGAACGGCTTTTTCACCAAAAATGGCTAAATTGATCGGTAAGCCGATGAAGATCGTATTGGAAAAGGTAAACATGGCGGAAAATGCGCCTTGGTGTTTGGTTTCCACTTGGGCGAAACGGCGCCATAAATAACCAGCGAAGTAAGTGATCATCATGGAAAGTAAAGGGATGATCATCCCCGAAACTAATGAAAGAAATTCATCTTTCGTAAAGTTTTTAATGATCGTCAAAAACATATTGGCTGGTAATGAGACATTCAATACCAATTTTGAAAACGTATCGGCGGTTCGATTAGAAAACCATTGTTTGTAAGACAACCAATAACCGATAAACATGAGACTAAAAATGACAAAAATATTGATATATGCTTGAAACATGCGCTCACCTCTCATTTACTATAGCGAAAGGCAGTAGAAGAAGCAACTGATTCCCATTTGAAAACAACAAAAAACCAAACCACTCATTGAGCGATTTGGTCAAGAATTACTTCCGTTGCTGCTTGCCAGCGTTACGACCTTTTCCGTTAGGCTTTGTCGTATTTAGCGCCTTTTTGACAGCTTCTGTTTTTTCAGGCGTTACGTCTTTACGAGGGGTAACTACCGTTTTAGGCGGATTGGCTTTCATTTCCGCTTCGACTTGGGCACGAATTTTTGGTTTCATGATGACATTCGTGATAAACGTTTGGATACAACTGAAGACCCCACCAACTACCCAGTAAAGTGTCACACCAGCGGGTGCACTCATGGACATGAAAACGATCATCAATGGAGAAACGATCAACATGGTTTTCATCGTTTTTTTCTGTTCTTCAGGAATCCCGATGGTTGAGATATATCCTTGTGCCAAGTAGGAAAGACCAGCAATCGCCACAAAGAGAATGCTTGGGTCGCCTAAAGATACGCCAAAGAATTCAGAGTTTTGGATTCCTTGTGTGTAACGAGCGGTGAAATAAAGAGCAGAGAAGATCGGCATCTGAATCAGCAAAGGGAGACATCCGATACCGCCAAACATACTGACGTTGTTTTCAGAGTAAATTTTGCATCATCTCCGCTTGCGCTTGCATTTGTTCTTCCCGAGTGGTTGCTTTTTTAAATTGGCTTGCGCAATATCCACTTGGGGTTTCAGAAACTGCATTTTTTCACTTTGAACCATCGTTTTTCGAGACTGATGGATCCCTAATGGTAAGATAATGACACGGACAACGATCGTTACGGCGATGATCGCCCAGCCGTAAGACCAGTTGAAGTTTTCAACGAGCATCGTGATCATATCACCTAATGGTTTCACCAAAAAGCGATAAATCATTCCTGTTTCTTTCGGCGTACCATCAGCATTGGTACTGACACAGCCTGATAATGCTAATAACAGGCCAAATAATCCTGATGAAAGCAGCCATTTATTCATTTTAGACATTCTATTCTTCCTCTTCACAATAAATTTAGACAAAAATAACTATACTAAAAAAGACCGACTATTTCAATGTACAAAGAGAAATTCATTGAAAAATCAATCTTTCGACTTAGAAAACATTCAATTATCAATAATAGACTACGTCAAAGCTAGTACGTTCTTTAATGGTATCGTCTGGTTGGATGTCGATTTGGTTCACTTTCCCAGCGGGAGAAGGAGAATCTTTCACTCCGGCAACAAAGGCATCGATGATTTTTTCATCTCCCATCGCTTCAATCGAAACAGAACCATCTGCCTCATTTTTTACAGATCCTGTGACCCCCAACTGATCGGCAAGCATTTTCGTGGTATAACGAAAGCCGACACCTTGGACACGCCCTTGAACATGGATTCGAAGTTTCTTCATGGACAATCCCTCCTCTGCTTATAATGATAGCGTTTTTTCAGCAAAAGAACAAGTTAGATCGATTGACTCATGCTATAATAAATCGAGGTGACCACATGAAAGAAATTCAATCGAAAAAAAATACCTTTATCAAGGAAATCAAAAAACTAACACAAAAAAAACACCGTACACAGACCAATTCCTATTTGATCGATGGCTGGCATTTAGTGCAAGAAGCGCTGCAGGCCAAAGTACCAATCAAAGCGTTGTTGGTAACACCGCGAGGGTTAAGCGAATCCAACGGGCAGCTCGATGATTATCAGGAAGAAAGCTATTTGATCACAGAGGAGATCGCAGCGATGCTTTCTGATTTACCAACTCCACAAGGAATTTTTGCCGTGATGGAAAAGCAAGAGCAAGACTTACAGACACTGACGGGCAACTGGTTGATTTTAGATAATGTGCAAGATCCCGGGAACGTTGGCACCATGATTCGAACAGCAGATGCCGCTGGATTTAGCGGGGTATTTCTCGGTGAAGGAACAGCAGATCTTTACAGCACAAAAGTCTTGCGCAGTATGCAAGGAAGCAACTATCATTTACCAATTTTAGAAGGAGCGATCCCGCCATTTCTCCAACAGCTACGCTCAGCTGGCGTGGCGATTTATGGCACCGAATTAAATAAAGAAGCCGTTCCTTATACCGAGCTTCCTAAACAACAAACAGCTGCCTTCATTTTAGGTAACGAGGGACAAGGGGTTCACCCAGAACTGTTGGCTTTGACTGACAAAAATGTGTATATTCCCATCTATGGTCAGGCAGAATCATTGAATGTCGCCATTGCAGCCGGGATTTTGATGTATTTTGCTGTCAGTTAGATTTTTAAGGAACTGTTAAACTATTTGAATCTGTTGCACCTCACCTAGAATCTTCGATGAATAGGTGCTATACTTTGTCTTGTAACAATCAAGCAGATCAAAAAAGGTGGCAGACAAAAATTTATGACAGAAAAATGGCAAGAAGATAGCGAATATATGTCTTACGTGGCTGACCTGTTAGAAACAGAAGCTGTAAAAAAATTAGCCAACTTTGTGCAGCATATGAACTCCACACGTTTGGAACATTCGATCAGCGTCTCTTATTATAGTTACAAATTGGCCAAGAAATGGGGCGGCGATGCTCGTGCAACAGCTCGTGCAGGACTCCTTCATGATTTATTCTACTATGACTGGCGTACCACAAAGTTTGATGAAGGTACCCATGCGTATATGCATCCACGAATTGCAGTAAAAAATGCTGAAAAAATCACTGAACTAAGTGATCTAGAAAAAGATATCATCTTGAAACATATGTGGGGAGCAACGATTGCGCCGCCACGTTATAAAGAAAGCTATATTGTTACGATGGTTGACAAATATTGTGCGATCAAAGAAGCATCAGAACCACTTACAGAAAGTATGAAAGAAAAATGGCAACAACGTTTCTGGAAGAAACATCGTACGATTCAATAAGAAAAAGTTCTTCGAACCAGCCGGTTCAAAGAACTTTTTTGTTTGCTTAGCCAAAAATAAGTTGGAGGATCGCTGCACCTACATAAAGGATCAGCAAGGTGATCAATACCGTTAAGTGTCGTCTTTTGTGCATAAAAAGGATCGCTACGAATTCTCGTAAGAAGGCATTGGGTAAATAGTAAAAGGCGGTAGGTGCTCCGATACCATCTGCTTTAAGTTGTGCTTGATCTGCATAGAGACCGGCACGAAAAATATGGTAATTGTTGGAGGAAAAAATTACTTTGTAGCCATTTGGCTTTAAGGAATCCATGATTTCTTTCGAAAACTTCATGTTTTCATAAGTAGTCGTGGAATTTGTTTCTACTAAAATCTCTCCTTCGGGCACTCCTTGCGCAACTGCATATTCTTTCATCGCGACAGCTTCTGGCAGCTTTTCATCGCTTCCTTGGCCGCCTGACATCAGTAACCGAGGAGCCGTTTTTTTCGCTTTAAATTGCGCTTCGTAGAACGAGATTGCTTTATTGATACGCTTGGCCAATAAAGGGGAGACCGTGGTGCCATTCAAAAGACCTGCTCCTAAGACGATGATAAAATCTTGATTGTAACGAGGATGATTGAACTGATAAATGACTGAAATCGATAAAAAGTTCAAAAAGACCACAAATAGATACATCAGACTTAGGGGAACCACGCCGAATAAGGTTCGGATCCAATCCGGGAAAAAGTGCAAAAGGGGATCTGAAAATAATAAAACGGTCAAAACTACCGCTAAGATCAGGGTCAATAGATTGGCGATCGATCGCGATTCTCTTCGTAAAACAATAATGGAATTCCAGTAAAGAAAGACCACGAGGATGGCCAATCCGAATAATAATACAGCAAGGAAAATCGCTAGTAAAACAGCCAATAGACCACCTACAAGAATATCTTGTGTTCGGTATAGATTAATGACTAAGTAGCCACCAAATGCTAAGACAAACAAATTAAAGAGCAAGCCATTTACGAGTCGGTGCTTGTTGCGCCGATAAGAAAATAAAAAAAGGCCGGCGAAGGCGACTGGTATTAGAATAAAGAAACTGCCTGTCCGTAATTCTGAGACGGCTAAATAAATCAGCAGGGCTAAAATCGTCCAACAGCACTCAAAAAAGAAAATATCTGGCTCATCTTTTTTCTTGCGCCATTTTTGAACGACGATCACACCCGTCAAATAGCTGATAGCAAAAATCAGCAATTGCGTAAAATCCATGTTTTTCACTCCTTTAACGATACACCTAGTATACCGAAAAATGACAAAAATTGCTTGTTGCTAAGGTCAAAGTTGCTGAATTTCTTGCAATTCGCTAAAATGAAGAAAAGAAGGAGGAAGGAACATGCAATTAGGTGAAGTGATTCGCGTTGAACGGCCCGCTTTTTATGTGATCGGAAAAGAAGGCAAGGGATTAGCGGAAGAAGGAGCTTCTTGGGTACCAGCGCTATGGGAACTTGCAACAAAGGATTTTGAAGAGATCGAATTTCTAGTGAGCGATCAAAAGGCAGAAGAACTGGAATTTTGGGGCTTAATGAGTGATGGCACCAATTGGTTAGAGCCTTGGCAAGAAACCGGCCGTTATTTGGCAGGCGTTCAAGTCCATACAGAAAATTTTCCTCCAGTCGGTTGGGTCCGTTGGGAAATGCCCGCAATGACCTATCTCGTTGTCAAAACGGATGAAAAAAACTTGACCATGATGACTGAAAAAATGTTGATGGAAGTTTTACCAGAAAACAACGTCCACTTGTCAGCAGCGATCCAAGAAAGATATCTTCCTCATTTTAAAGAAGGGGAAGTTGAATTGTTTTTCCCTGTTGAGCCTTTGGCAGCAGCAACGGTGGAAACGGTAGAATAAAAAAATCTGTCCGAGAAGCAGTCTTTGCTCAGGACAGATTTTTTCTTTGGTTTGGATTAAAAAAGATTCTCGAAAAAGTTAGACACACCGCGCCAAGCACGAACAAAGATGTTGGCTTTTTCCACCGTTTGTGTTGTAACTAATCCTGCAGTTTCGTCATGATCAGAATCATCAATATAACCAAGCGTATCAGCTGGAATCGAAGCACTTACAGTACCGACTTCTGTACCCTCAGTCAATGGCGCTTGCAAGGCAGAATCACGATAATGCTCATTAAAGTCAATGGTTGTTTCAAAGGCTGTTGCATCCATATCTCCACGTACCCATAAGGTCAAACCTTGATTTAAGGCAACGGGAACACTCAATTCTTTCCCATCTTTAACTGCCACTGTCTGTGTATCTTCTAACTGTGCATTTTCTGGTAAAATTTCTACTTGTTCCCAAGCGTCGAAGGAGTAGTCCATCAACCGACCTGTTTCGATAAAGCGTACGCTTGGATTTTCCGCATGACCATTGACGTTTAGCACGACGGTGATAATTCGTTGACCATCCTTGACGGCGGTTCCGACGAAGCATGCCCCTGCCATATCTGTCGTACCAGTCTTAAGACCATCAACACCATCTTTCGTATTCGTAAAACCTGGAAGCATCCAGTTCCAATTGACCATCTCGACAGGCGAATAGGAACCTTCACCAAATTGTTTGGTGGAAAGACTCGTTACTTCTAAAACGTCTGGAAAGTCTTGCAGCAAATGACGAGCAATCAGGGCGACATCTTTTGCAGACAGTTCGTTTTCGTCAGTGGAAGTTGACCCGGGATAGATATTGTCTCCTAAATAAGTATTGTTCAAGCCAGAAGCATTGACGATCTTTGCGTCGGTGATACCCCATGATTGCACTTTTTCTTGCATTTGATCAACAAAGGCACTTTCAGACCCAGCAATCAGTTCCGCGAGTGCGACGATTGCAGCATTTGCAGATTGGATATAGCTGGCATCATACAGATCCTTCACCGTATAAGTGACGTCTTGATGCAAAGGAACATTCGATAAGTTTGGCGACACGCTGAGATTCGCGGCATAATCTGAAATAGGGACAGGATCATCCCAAGCGATGGTTCCTTGTTCTACTTGCTCAGCTACGAGGTAGAGACTGATGATCTTGGTAATGGAGGCGATGCCCATGGCAGTCTCACCATCTTGATCATACAACACTTTGCCTGTGTCAAAATCGATGGAGTAAGCGGCTTTTGCATCGACTGAAAAATCTTGGATCTCTTCGGCGCTCATAGCTGTATCATCAGCATACGAAACGAGGGGTAAGCCGGCGGCAGCAAAGAGGATTGCCAAAGCAGCAACGAAGGAATACCCGAACTTGGTTATTTTCTGCATATATGTAGTAGCTCCTTTAAAGTTGTATCTAAGCAAAAATTTTAACAAAGAGTATCCACTGTTGCAATACTCTAAGAGAAAACTTAGCATTTAATTGCGGAAGACCGATCCCTCAGTAGACAACTTGAGATGCAACGTGACAAAGGTTGTTTACTGTAAATACCAGCAAAAAAACTTGCCTTCCTATATTATATAGAAGGCAAGTTTTTTGAATTGACATAGGGTCAAACTATTTCCCTTAGCGACGATTGGAATGGATTCTCGGGTTTTGGTTTTGGGCTCTGACGGGAACTTTCACCGCCTTCGTTTCTTGTTGCATGGCCAATTTTGCTAAAAAGAATGTCCCAGCTAACAATGCAGCTAAAGCAAAGATGGAAAAGAGTGAAATAAAGGTCGTTAACATAAAAATCCCTTCTTTCTATTTAAAATAAATGTGGAAGGTAGGAATCGAACCTACACCTTAATCTATGAACGATCAAACATCACTCAACGGAACACCTTGTTCAACCACTTGTTAAGTTAATGATAGCATGGATTGCCAAGAAATGCTGATAAAAAGTCTGAGAATTGACTGAAGAAAATGTGAAGAAAACATGAACCTGGCTTTCTCAGCGATCTTAGATGATTTTTGTCAAAGAATAGTGGCAATCTTCTGCTTCATCATATAAAGTAATGACGGAGCCTTTTTGTTCAAGAACTAAATGATAGCCAAATGTGTCCAGTAAAACTAACCGCGTCGGAGTCAATTCAACGATGGAAGCAGTCAAAGGCTTGCCTTCGATGGTCAATGAATAGTCATTGGCTATTTCTAATGTGACATCTTCTTTTGTCTTGGAAGTAAAACGCCAATTACCAATGAAATTCTGCCGATTCTCATTTTTTTGCTTTTCTTTTCGCAGCAGCAAAGAGCTGACCACGCCCGTTGCAAGAGATAAACCAATCAAAATAGACCTTTTCTTCATTTATACACGTCCTATCATTTACGATTCATCAAGTTGCGCCTTGTGGACAGGTGTCCACTTTTTCGCACTAGAAAATAATTGCCATAAGTATACCATGAGAAGGTAAAAAAGCATGGTACTTTAGTTTGAAGTTTAGAAGTTTTTATCAAAATATGCTATGATTCAAAAGAGCAGGTGAGAAAATGAATTATCCGAATACCCTTTTAGCCACGTTTCTCGTGCGAGACAACCGGTTCATTGCCCGATGTCTCGTTGACGATCAAGAAGTAATCGTCCATGTAAAAAATACCGGACGAGGAAAAGAGCTCTTGCACAAAGGTGCGCTTGTTACCCTGCAATATTGGGACAATCCGAAACGCAAAACCAATTACGACTTGATCTCAGTCAAGAAACAAGACCAATGGATCAATATTGATAGTCAAGTACCGAATCGATTAGGCTATGAAGGCCTCTTGGATGGTACGATCCAGTTGCCGAATATCAAAGGGAGAATCTCGCTTTTGCGAAGGGAAGTTGTCTATGGGACATCAAAATTCGATCTTTATTTTGAAACAGATGAACAAGAAAAAGGCTTTTTAGAAATCAAGGGAATGACCCTTGAAAACAAGCAAGTCGGTGCTTTTCCAGATGCACCAACCATTCGCGGCTTGAAACACGTCAATGAATTGATCCATGCCAAAGAAGCTGGCTATTATGCGGCGGTTTTGTTTATGATCCAATTTGAAGCGGTGCAAATCGCCACGATCCATCGACAGATGCAGCCGGATCTGGCCGCTAAAATCGCCGAAGCGCAAAGCAAGGGTGTCGAAGTGTTTGCCTATAATTGCCAAGTAAACCAAGGGATGATCACGGTCAAAGAACCGATCCCTTTTGATTTGAATGTCGTTTTTGACGACCCTAATCTATAGAAGAAAGAAGGAAAAAACATGATTCATTTAGGGATTATCGGCACAAATTGGATCACCGATCAATTTGTACAAGCAGCCCACGAAACCAAACGCTATCAATTGGTTGCCGTATACTCAAGAAAGTTAGCAACGGCACAACGCTTTGGAGAAAAGTATGGGGACATCGAGTATGCGACCGATCTGGACACTTTTTTTGGTTTAGCTCATATGGACACGGTCTACATCGCGTCTCCGAATAGTTTGCACTTTGAACAAGCCAAGCAAGGTATTTTAGCAGGAAAAAATGTCATTGTGGAGAAGCCAGCCTTTTCAACGCCTGAGGAAATGGCGGAGATCATTGAATTGGCAAATCAGCAACAGGTATTATTCTTTGAAGCAGCTCGCAACATCCATGAAGCAAGTTTTTCGACTGTAGCCGAATTCTTACCGACACGCGGTGCCATTCTAGGGGCGAACTTTTCTTATATGAAATATTCGTCTCGTTATGACGCTGTATTAGCTGGGGAGGAACCAAATATCTTTTCTCCACATTTTTCTGGTGGTGCCTTGGCGGATTTAGGCGTCTATCCGATTTATGCCGCGGTTGCTTGGTTTGGCAAACCGCAAGATGTTTATTATTTTGCCCGTAAATTACCGACTGGTGTAGATGGTATCGGGACTGCAGTGTTGCGCTATGCTGACTTTGATGTCACGATCCAAACAGGCAAAATCGCTGATTCAGAGTTGCGTTCAGAAATCTATTTTGAGGACGGTACATTAGACCTAAATGCCGTCAATGCCATCGAAGAAGCCGCATTTTATGAGCGAAAAACAAAACAAACCCAGGCATTAGCAGTAAGTGCCTTAGAAAACCCGATGATTGAAGAAGCACAAGATTTTGCAGACATCATCGAAAACAAAAATGATCCCCAACAAGGACAACGCTATGAGGAATGGGTAGAACTTGCCCGCAGTGTCAATGAAACCGTTGCTCTCATGCGTAAACAAGCAGGCATCGTTTTTGATGCAGATAAAAAATAAGGAATGGAACATTTATGACAGTATTTGAATTGACACAACTGCCCGACATCTGGCAGGAAAAATGGCAAGCGGCAGGGTATCACGCACCGTCCTTGATCCAAGAAAAAACCTTTGGTCCTTTAAAAGATGGCGAGTCTGTCATTGGGGTCTCACCGACCGGTTCTGGTAAAACATTGGCATACCTTTTGCCACTGTTAACAAAGGTCGAAGCAAAGCAAGGCAATCAGCTGTTGATTTTGACTTCTTCACAAGAATTAGCGATGCAAGTCACAGAAGTAGCACGAGAATGGGCCCAAGCCATTGGACTGACCGTTCTGCCACTTATTGGCGGTGCGAGCACGAAACGACAAGTGGAAAAATTAAAAGACAAACCTGAGGTCTTGATCGGTACCCCAGGCCGTGTGTTAGAATTGATCAAAGCAAAAAAAATCAAGACCCAACAGTTGCAATCGTTGGTATTAGATGAGGTTGACCAATTATTGAAAGAAGGGGCCTTTACGCTAGCTGCCAAAATCAATCAAACATTGCCAAAACAAATCCAGCGTAGCTTCTTTTCAGCAACCGCTAACGAAGTAATTGATGAGATTCGACCATTGGTGACAAAAGAGCCACTGATCATTGATGTTACCCAAGAAGACCAGAGCAAAGGCGTGATCCATCACTACTATTTGAATTATCCGCAACGACGCATTGTGGATGCTTTAAGACGCTTTGCTCACTTACCAAACTTTCAAGCCTTGGTTTTCTTCAATGAATTAAGCGCAATGGGGAATGCGGAAGAAAAACTACTTTTTCATGGCTTACCGGTGGCATCATTAGCATCTGATCAAAACAAACTTGCCCGAAAAGGCGCACTGGAGAGCTTCCGTCAAGGAAAACTAGTAGAATTATTGACGACTGATGTCGCTTCTCGTGGCTTAGATGTCGTGGATCTGCCTTATGTTATCAATACGGAAGTCCCGTTAGAAAAAGAATCCTATTTACACCGAGTTGGACGTGTCGGAAGAATGGGCAAAGAAGGAACCGTCATCACGATTGTTCAAGACCATTCGGTGAAGGATTTGAAAAAAATCACGAATCAATTGTCCATAGAGCTTAAAGAAGTCTTTTTACACGGCGGTCAGTTACACACAGAAGCACCTGTTATCGAAAAGGAAAGCAAGAAAGAAACCAAAACAGCAAGTGTGCAGAAAATTTCCAAGAAAACGCCTGAAAAATTACACACTCCTGTTAAAAAGACCAAGAAAAAGACGAAAAAGCAAAAGACAAAGGAAAAAGACGCCATTGAGCGTCTTTTTGTGTTACCATTAACGTTGTTTATCGTTAGTGTGTAAAAAAATGAGGGGGCTATTGAATGAATTCGCGAAAAGAAGAGATTTTTCAAACGATTGAACTGCATAAGCAAGGGTTGACCGCAGTTGATGTCGCTAAAATCTTACAAATCGATCGCAGCAATGCAAGCCGTTATCTCAGTGAGCTTTATAAAGAAAAGAAAATCGGCAAACGTTCCGGCCGTCCGGTCGTTTATGAGCCATTAGAAGAAACGGTGCATGTGGATGTTTCCTCTGAAGTGAGTTTTGAAAGTCTTGTTGGGGTTCAAGCTTCTTTGAAAGTAAGTATCCAGCAAGCCAAAGCAGCAATTTTATATCCGCCTAGAGGACTTCATACTATCATTTTTGGAGAGACAGGTACGGGTAAATCATTATTTGCTGAATGTATGTATCACTTTGCGGTTGAATCAAATATGTTAGAAAAAGATGCTCCTTTCGTGTCCTTTAATTGTGCGGATTATGCACAAAATCCGCAATTATTGTTTGGACATATCTTTGGCATCAAAAAAGGCGCCTACACAGGTGCTGCAGAAGATAGTCCAGGACTGATGGCAAAAGCCGATGGCGGTATATTGTTTTTGGATGAGATCCATCGACTGCCGCCAGAAGGCCAAGAAATGCTCTTTACCTTCATTGATAAAGGGATCTACCGCCCATTAGGGGAAAGCAACCAAGTTCATGAAGCCGCTGTGCAGATCATCGGTGCTACCACGGAATCATCAGAAACCTTTTTGACGACCTTCAATCGGCGAATTCCCATGGCTATTACTTTGCCAAATGTGGAAAGTCGTTCCCTAGATGAACGGTATGAAATCATTTCCTTGTTTATCAAGCAAGAGGCGACTCGTCTAAATCAGCGGATTGATGTCGAGCGAGATGCGATATTGGCCTTTATGCTCTATGATGCAGAAGGCAACATCGGTCAAATCAAGCGCGACCTGAAACTCGTCTGTGCGAAGGCATTCTTACATTATCGGACCTATGGAAAAAAACACCTGCTGATTCGAAAAGGTGATTGCTCACTACAAGTTCAAAAAGGGCTGTTGAAGATCAAAGAAATGTCAGAACGCTTGGATCGGTTTTTAGATGGCAAAGGCGACTTTCTGAGTTTCGAACCCGGCGACCCAGATGTTGTCTGGTCTCGTGATCCGCAACGGAATATGCAAGTTTACAACGAGATTGAAGAAAAAGTCAGCTCTCTGATTGAAACGGGCGTAGCCAATGTCGATTTAGAAAACTTGATCTCTAAGGATGTGGATGCCTACTTTGAAAAATATGTCGAAGAATTGATCCAAAACCCTGTTCATAAAGAATTGATTCCAGAAGACATTTGGAAACTGACAAATGTTCTTTATGACTTGGCAGGACAGAGGTTAGATCGAACTTATAGTGAAAAAGCCCGTTTTGCCTTTGCGTTGCATTTGCAAAGTACGCTGGAACGTGTTAAAGAAGGACATATGATCGTTCATCCGGATTTGAACACGGTTAGAAAAAACTTAAAATCCGAATTTCAAGTGGCAATGGATTTATCGACGATCATTGAAGAAGAACGTCATGTCGAGATCCCATTTGATGAAATTGGCTTTATCAGTATGTTTTTAGCAATTCAAGTCAAACAACCTTCGCCATTGCCCCTTGAAAAAATCGAGATCATTGTCTTGATGCATGGCAAGGCGACTGCCAGCAGTATGTTGGAGACAGCCCAAGAACTTCTGGAAACCGATCACGGCAAGGCGATGAATATGTCTTTGGATATGGAAGTCGGGCAAATGTATGACCAGCTGTTGAATTATATCAATGAAAACAAAGAGAAGATGAGCAATGGCTTATTGCTTTTAACCGATATGGGCTCCCTCAATTCCTTTGCAAATTTGATTTCCGAAGAGACGGGGATTCGTACGAAAGCTATTTCGATGGTCAGTACGATGATTGTTTTAGAAGCCTTGCGGATGGCAGAGAGTGGGCGCAGTTTAGAAGACGTCTACCAAAACATTCAGCGTTCTTTTGAAACCATCGTACAAGAACAGTTCCGTACGGTTCGTGAAGCAAAAGGAAATAAAAAGGCAGTCATCGTTACTTGCTTTACTGGGGAAGGTGTCGCTGCCAAACTTTATCAAAGAATTTATCCCGTCGTTGATCAGTCAAAAGTCGAGATCATCCAAATGCAGTTTATTGAAAAAGAAACCTTCAAAAAACATATTGACGGCTTGCTAGAAGAATATGAGATCAAAGCCATTGCCGGCACCGTCGAAATCGATTATCAAAACATTCCGTTTTTCTCCGCCTATGATGTTTTTGATGACAATCGCTTGAATGTGCTAAAACGAATCGCTTCAGATGAAGTGCCAATCGAAAAGATCGTGCGTTCATTGGAAAATACGATAACTCATGTTGGGTCCGTCTATCATCTGATCGAGAGCCTGCAACGCATCGTTCATCAGATTCAAAATCAATTGCATGTGATTGTAGAACCAACCGTCGATGCGGGATTAGTCATTCATTTAGCCTTTTTGGTAGAAAGTTTATTGAAGAAGGAACCTTCCCGTACTTTCGCCAACCTGACTACTTTCCAAAAACGGTACCGAATCGAAATGGATGTTTTACGAACCCATTTATTACAAATTGAAAAAAATTACCAAATTAAATTTTCTGAAGATGAGATCGCCTATTTAACTCAAATGTTTTTAGAAAACAAAATCAAAAATTATGATGAATCCGCACACAATCTTAGTGTGTAACGAAAAAAATGTGAGTGTGTAAATAAGAAATTGGTTCAGACCATTGATAGATAAAGGTCTGAACTTATTTTTTTTTGGCACGCTTTTTGCTTTATAGTAAAGTGTAACTTACAACAGAAAGGAGCAGATACGCGATGGCGAAAAAAACGATTATGCTAGTTTGTTCAGCAGGAATGAGTACCAGTCTATTGGTGACAAAAATGCAAAAAGCAGCCGAAGCTAAAGGAATGGAAGCAGATATCTTTGCTGTTTCAGCTTCAGAAGCCGACCAACATTTGGAGTCAAAACCAGTCGATGTTCTATTGTTAGGACCACAAGTACGTTTCATGAAATCACAATTTGAACAAAAATTAGCACCAAAAGGCATTCCTTTGGACGTGATCAACATGGCAGACTATGGCATGATGAACGGCGAAAAAGTATTGCAACAAGCAGAAACATTAATGAACTAAGATTTTTTAGGATCGAAGTGTAAGGAGGATTTTTAAAGATGGATGAGCAAAATTTGGAAGCCATTATGGGATTGATCATGTATGGTGGTAATGCAAAAAGTGACGCAATGGAAGCAATCGCGGCAGCAAAAGAAGGGGACTTCGAATTAGCTGACCAAAAAATCAAAGATGCTGAAGCATCTCTTGTGGAAGCGCATCATTCGCAAACAGGATTGTTGACACAAGAAGCGCAAGGCAATCATATGACTGTGACATTGTTGACTGTGCATTCACAAGATCACCTAATGACGTCAATCGCATTTACCGATTTAGCGAAAGAAATCATTGATGTCTATCGACGTCTAAATAACGAATAATCTTTGAACAGATAGAAGTAGTTATTGTCGATGAATCAAAAAATCTTCTTTGACGAATAGAACTTATAGGAGGAATTAAGAATGGATGGATTAACAAGTTGGATGGAGAGACACATTCTCCCGGTTGCAGCTAAGATTGGTGCGCAAAAGCATTTGGTTGCCTTACGGGATGCTTTTATCGGAATGATGCCAGCAACGATGGCTGGGGCAATTGCAGTATTATTGAACGCCTTCATGCGTGATTTTCCAAACACTTATCTTGGTGCGGACAATGCAATCACGAAATTTTTCACGCCAGTGATCGCAGTCAATGGTTTAGTTTGGACAGGTACCTTAGCAATTATGGCGGTTATCTTCTCAGCTTCATTCGGTTATAATTTAGCGAAGGCTTACAATGTTGATGCACTATCAGGTGCGTTGGTCTCTTTAGCAGCATTTATTATGGGTATTCCACAATCTGCTTCTCTTTCTTTAGCGTTAGAAGAAGCACTACCAGCAAACGTGGTAGACATGATCAACAGTACAAGTGCTACATCAGGATTTGCAGCAGATGGTTCAACGATCAGCGCTGCAGGCTGGGGCTACTTCCCATTTAGCGCCTATATGGGTGGCTCTGGATTGTTCACGGCAATCATCTTTGGTTTCGTTTCAGTTATTATCTTTGCAAAATTGATGCAAAAAAATATTATTATCAAAATGCCAGATTCAGTGCCACCAGCAGTTTCCCGTGCCTTTGCAGCGATTATCCCTGGGATTGCCGGACTATATGCTTCAGGTTTGATTTACTATCTATTTGAACGCTTTGTTGGTATGCCGATAATTGACTGGATCTCCGAATCGATCCAAAAACCATTATTGGGTCTCTCTCAAGGGTACTTTGCCGTATTTATCATTGTTTTACTTGTCCATGTCTTGTGGTTCTTTGGATTACACGGAACAAATATCATGGGACCTGTTCTACAATCGATCTACGGTGTGGCAATGGTTGAAAATACTAATGCTTACCAATTAGGGGAAGCTGTTCCTTATAAATGGGTAGCAGGTTCATTCGAAGCATTTGTTTGGCCTGGTGGAGCAGGTGTGACTTTAATGCTCTTGATCGCAATCTTGCTATTCTCTAAACGTGCCGACTATAAGACAGTTGGTAAACTAGGGATTGGACCTGGTTTGTTCAATATCAATGAACCAGTAATGTTTGGTCTACCAATCGTGTTAAACCCATTGTTTATCATTCCATTTATTGTTGCACCGTTAGTTACAGCAACAATTGCTTACTTTGCAACAACTTTAGGGTTAGTTGCACCAGTTGTGGTAAATGTGATTTGGGTAATGCCAACGATCCTAAGCGGCTTCTTAGCTACCGGTGGAGACTGGCGTGCGATCATCTTGACAATTATTAATTTGGCTGTAGCTTTATTGATCTGGGCACCATTTATTATTGCTGCCAACAAAATCAATCCAGCAGACCAAGAGAACTAATAAAATAAACTAGATGGGTGGCTTCACCCATCTAGCTATCTTTTTAGGAGGAGAAAAAATGATTATTGTAAATTCCGCGATGCAACAAGACAACATCAAAGCATTACTTGAGTCTTTGACAGAAGGTGAGATCAAGTATACCTTTAAAGAAAAAAAGGGATTCAGTTGATTTTTGAAACAACGGCAGAAGACAAAGAAAAAGCAGCGAAACTTGCCAAAGACGCAATCAAAAATACTGATTGGGGTCGAGTACTATACTTTAACGTCGTTAGTCAATAGTGAGGTGATATCATGTTTAAAAATGGATTGTTTTTTATAAGTATCGGTAGTATGTTATTTATATACAGCGCTAACGCGCAGTCAGGTGAATACCACTGGGTGAATCTCATCACGTCAGTCATTCTAATGGCTATTGGAGGAATCATGGCTTCAATTGGACACAAACGCAACAAGAAAGACAAGGAGGCGCAAGATGGAAATCACTAAAAAAATGAATGTACCCGCTGACTTTTTATATAAAACGATCATCGATTCCGTTTTACATGATATTAAACAAGCGACAGATCAAACACTTACTGAAGAGCAATTAGAAGGCTATAGTTATCTAAAACAATTTTATAAAGATAGCAATGCCACCATAACGATTGAAACAGTCAAGAAGAATCAAGCCTATGCGTTCCAAACAGCGACGAAAAAAAATACCTTCCGTGTACACTATCAAATTGAAGCGTTAGATGACGCGCATTGCACCTTGCACTATGAAGAGAAAATGACTTCTGAAGGCATGATTCAGCAATTAAATGACATGCTCTTAGGTACGATTTTAGGATATTTCAAACGCAAGCAATTTAAAAAAATGTTGAGTATGATGGAAGAAGCATATTAAGGGGTCGACTGACGCCTTTTTTGCGTTTCTTGCGTGTTTTTAAGTAGAGGAGATGAAGGAATGACAGATGTCAAAAAAATGACCGAATTCGGTTCGCAAGAAGTACTGGACTTGGTTTCTTATGCCTTTCAGTGGGAATTGAATGAAACAAATATCAAGCGCTATCGCAAGCTTGCGGAAAATTCTTGGAATTATGGTTCCTACGATGGGGATGGAAAATTAGCGAGCCAAATCATGGCAACGATTTTTGATGTGAATTTTCATGGAACGACCTATCCAATGGCAGGGATCGGTTTTGTGGCTTCGTATCCAGAGTATCGCAGCCAAGGTCGGATCGATCGGATCATGAAACAAATCATTAAAGATTGCTATGAACAAAAAATCGTTCTTTCCTATCTGGCACCTTTCTCCTTTGCGTTTTATCGCAGATATGGGTATGAGTACACTTTTGAACGGACGGTTTATGAAGTCGATGCGCATCAATGGCCCGATGGCAAGAAAGTGAATGGAACGATTCAACGCATGGATTGGGAGGAAGCACAGCCGATCATTCACGAGATTTATCATCAATTGCCACGCCATCAAAAGGGCGGACTGATTCGCCAACCCTGGTGGGAAGAAATCAAGTTTGTTTTGCGCCGACCGTATACATTTGCGATTTATCGCAATGAAGCTGGGGTCCCTGAAGGGTACTTGATTTACTTTATCGATGGGGGACGTTTCGATATTCAAGAGTGGGGCTATTTGACCGCGGACGCGTATCAAGGATTTAATCGGTTTATCGTCTCTCATGCAGATTCAGTAGCACAGATTAACTATCGACCAGGGTTTGATGGGGAAGTCCTACAAGCAAACGCGGCCAAACCATTGGCTCACTACCAAGTGCGCCCGGACATGATGGCGCGCGTCATCGATGTGGAAGGGTTTCTAAAAAGTTATCCCTTCACATTGAAAAAAGCCGGCGGTTTTGCCATAGAAATTCAAGGGGATGAATATGCCCCATGGAATAATGGCTGTTATGAAGTGACAATCGAAAACGCTCAGCATCAGGTCACGAAAACGACGGCTACCAAGCTGCCAAAAGCAACCTTGTCGATTCAGCGTTTTGTGCAGCTGTTCATGCAGGCACAATCCCTCGATTCTCTGGTCTTTTTCCAGCAAATGGAAACGGAGAAGGAAGCTGCAGTGATGATTCAGGAAAACTTACCAGACGGAAAGCCGATTCTGGAAGATTATTTCTAAGCCAATCGACACAGACGCATTCACTTTCTAACAAAAAAAGATTCCTTAAAAATAAGGAATCTTTTTCTTCAAAAAACGTTCCCTGCCGGAATCGAACCAGCAACTAATCCTTAGGAGGGACTTGTTATATCCATTTAACTAAGGGAACACAATAGCTATATTTTACCTGTTATTCGTGTTTCTCGCAAGATGAGAAGGAAAAGAAAGGAAGAAAAACATGGTCAAACGATTGATAAGTGCAAACTATAGTGAAATCAAAGAAATGTCGGCGCAAGAATTAAAGCAATCCATTAAAGCGAGCGAAGGACGAGTGATCGTCTGTGAAACGGTGGTTCAAACCATGCCGCAAGCTGGCGATATCACCAACGCAGAAGTCGCGGCAGCTTTTGGGGCTGACTTGATTTTGTTGAATGGCTTTGATTGTTATCGTCCAGCTATTTTTGGGATGCCTGGTATCACATTGGAGCAGCTGCTTGATCCTACACAACCGATTGAAAACCCGATTCCTCAACTAAAACAACTGATTGGACGACCTGTCGGCATCAATCTTGAGCCAATCCCAGCTACGACGGAGATGATGAGTGAAAAGATCAGCATCAGTCAAGGTCGAACAAGTTCGGTTGACACCATCAAAAAAGCCCAAGAACTCGGGGTGGACTTTCTCTGCTTTACAGGCAATCCTGGAACAGGTGTGACCAACCGAGAAATCGCTAAAGCAGTAAAATTGGCAAAAGAACATTTCTCTGGGTTGATCATCGCTGGAAAAATGCACAGTGCCGGCTCAGATGAACCTGTGGTTGATCGAGAAGCCATCATTTCTTACGCTGAAGCTGGGGCAGATATTTTGTTACTGCCTTCCGTGGGCTCGATTCAAGGCTTTCTAGAAAAGGATCTGATTGAAGCTGTTCAAATTGCCAAACAATATGACTTATTGACGATGTCAGCGATCGGAACGAGTCAAGAGAGTGCGCGTCCGGAAACGTTGCGACAATTAGCCATTATCAACAAAACTTGTGGGGTCGACCTGCAGCATATCGGTGATGCCGGTTATGGCGGCATGGCACCGACTGAAAATATTTTTGAAACATCGGTTGCAATTAGAGGTATGCGCCATACGATCAATCGTGTCGGGCGTTCAATCAACCGTTAAATCAGAAAAAATTACTAGCGAAGGAAAACGGAGAATCGTTCTGCTTCGCTTTTTGCGTTTTTTTCGCTAAGTTAGAAAGAAAGGAGGGAACACAAAATGAAACAAGCATTGATCATTTACGGAGGTTGGGAAGGACACGCCCCAAAAGAGACCAGTCAGTTTTACCAAACGTTGCTGGAGTCAGAAGGATATCAGGTGACACTCGCCTCAGATTTTGAACCTCTCTATCATAAAGAAGAATTAAAAAGGCTGGATCTGTTGATCATGAATTGGACGCGAGGAGAATTGCCTGATGAGCCGCTGCAAAATGTCACTCAGGCTGTAGCAGAAGGATTGGGATTAGCAGGGGTTCATGGCGGCTTTGCCTCGGCTTTTCAAGCCAGTAAAGGCTGGTTGTTTCTGACTGGCGGCTGTTTTTTGGCACATCCTGGCGGATTGGAAACGACCTATAGCATCGATCTTACGACAGATCACTATATTACGGCAAATACGCAATCGATCCCTCAGTTGACGACGGAGCAATACTATTGCCTGGTTGATCCAGCCGTCACTGTATTAGCTACCTCAACATTTGCCGCTAAAGATCATCCGAATGCAGCTAACCAAGAAGTCATACTGCCAATGATGTGGATCAAAAAGTGGGGCAAGGGCAGAGTCTTTTTCCAATCCGTTGGACACAGTCTAAAAGAGCTGAAAGAGCCGACCATTCAGACTTGGACCAAACGAGGCTTTCTATGGGCCACCAGAAATACATTGACAGATCCGCTGAAAAATAGCCAGTATAGTGAGTAATCAGAAAAACGAATGAGGAAATAAACGCATGCAATCGTTTTACTTTATGGAAGAAAATAAGCATGGTACACTTTATTTGTATTTGATTAAGCAGGAGGTAATGTGGAATGGGAAAATTTGGAAAAAGTTTTTTATCGCAGGTAATATCTGACGGAATCAAAGGACCATTTGTCACGATCATGCTCAATACGCATGTCGGCCACCAGAATGTCGAAAAGGATCAAATCAAATTTAAGAACTTTGCCAAAGATGCGAAGCGCCGCTTTGAAAAAAATACCCAGATCATTCTTGGGATCTTTTTCAAACGAAAATTGATGAACTGCTTGCAGATCAATCATTTTGGCGCAACAGTACAACAAGTGTGGCGGTGATTATCACCCCAGAAGAGGTACTGGTCCATCGGTTAAGTATTCGTGTGGATGATCAATATTACGTAGGGGAAACTCCTTATGTATTAGCTGTCATCAAAAACGCACAATTTAATTACCCATTTTATCTCTTAGCGTTGAATCGCGATTCAATGCAAGTCTATCAAGTTGAAAACAATCAAGTGCGTGAAGTCGAGTTGCCAGAAGAGGCACCGACAACGATCGAAAAAGCGCTGGGGGAAGAAATCACTGGCGGCGGCAACTTTAATTACAGTGCCCAAGGTGGCCCTAACTCAGGAGGAGAAGGCGTCGCTTATCATGGCTTTAGTGCCAAAGACGAAGAGGTCGAGATCGATCACGTCAACTACTACCAAGCAGTTGATGCATTTTTCAAAAATGATTTTTCAAACGAAGAGCATTTACCAATGTATCTTTTTGCGTTGCCAGAAAATCAAACGCTGTTTAAAAAAGTGGCAAAAACCAACTTTTTCAAAGCAGATCCAAGTATTTCTTCTTCACCAGCGTCGTTATCTTTGAAAGAGATCCAAACGTGTACGCAAAAGCTGATTGCGGAGTTGACACAAAAAGAAGTTGAGGAATACGGCAAGCTGTTGGATCGAAAATTTATTGACCAATTGGTTGATATCGTGCCTGCAGCCAAAGAAGGCCGGATCGCCAATTTGTTTGTGGCTACCTCAAATCTCGCCGATGGTTTTGGAGAAGATCCTGATACAGAGTACGATCGTCGCCAAGTGTTAAATACGCTGGCAATCGATGTTTTAGAAAACGGCGGCGAGGTATCTATTTTGGAACAAAAAGATGCCCCAGGAGAAAAAAGTTTGACGGCGATTTTGCGTTACTAAACGCAGTTGCGACATTCGTAAATAAATCGTTTCCATAAAAGAGAAGACTGTTGCAGATCTTTAGTGCAGCAGTCTTTTTGCGAATCATAAAAAATAAAGGCGTTTTCATTTTTTTGATTTTCTATTAGTCATAATGAAGATAATGTGCTATAATACAAAGTGTAGTTTTTGTTACGGTAAATTATGGTAGCTTGTTTCATCTTAAACATCTTCCACATTTTCACCTTATACAAGTAATTGCAAAATATGTGTATAAACACAAGGAGGATTTTTATTATGGAAACAGGTACAGTGAAATGGTTTAACTCAGACAAAGGTTTTGGATTCATCACTGCAGAAAACGGTAACGATGTATTCGTTCATTTCTCAGCTATCCAAGGCGAAGGCTTCAAAACTTTAGAAGAAGGTCAAGCAGTGACTTTCGATATCGAAGACGGACAACGTGGCCCTCAAGCGACTAACGTTAACAAAGCGTAATTTGTGAATGCCTTTTAAGAGCAGCTTAGCTGCTCTTTTTTTGTGCGCGAGATATTTGCTTGCAGACAAAGGAGTTGTTATACTCTTAAAAAAAGGAGGCACATTTATGGGATTGAATGAATTTATTCTCGGATTGGCTAATTTGGAAAAGATCCAACGAGCACCGGGTTTTTTTAAGTTTACTGAGCACAGTGTAGCTGCTCATTCATTTCGAGTAACGATGATTGCCCAGACCTTAGCTGATATCGAAGAAAAGGCAGGGAATCAAGTCAACTGGCAAATTCTCTACGAAAAAGCCTTGAATCATGATTACACCGAACGTTTCATCGGTGATATCAAAACGCCGGTCAAATATGCGAACAAAGAATTGCGGGCAATGTTATCAACCGTTGAAGAAAAAATGACCGATGCCTTCATCGAAGAAGAAATTCCAGGAAGTTTTCAAGCAACGTATCGCAGACGCTTAGCGGATGGCAAAGACAACAGCCTTGAAGGGCAGCTATTAGCAATTGCGGATAAGATCGATCTTTTGTATGAATCTTTTGAAGAGATCTCAAAAAGCAACCCAGATAAAGTATACAAAGAAATGTTTCGAGAGGCCGTTTTAACTGTCAAAGCGTTTCAGCATCGTCCGTGTGTCACTTATTTCTTTGAAGCCATTTTTCCCGAGTTACTAAATGCAGATTTTTATGGCAAGACTGCTTTTCTAGAAGAAATCGCGGCTTTGGTGGAAAAATAACCAAAAAGAAAAAACGAAAAATCAAGAAATGATCCATCTCAAGGGCTTCAATGAAACAAGTGAGGGGATCAGGTTTGATTTTTCGTTTTTTTGTTGGATTAAAGTAAAGATTCCGCTCCATCAATATAGACTTCCGTTCCAGAAATATTGCCCGCAGCCTCTGAAGAAAGAAAAAGCACAAGGTTGGCTACTTGTTCTGGCACGCCTGTTTCTTGCTTTAATGGTCGAGAACGTTCTGGATATTTGACGGGGATCTCAACGCGAGCAACTTCTTCTTCAATTTCTGTGTTGGCATCGATATTCGTTGCGATCGCCCCAGGACAGATAGCATTGACCCGAATATTATAACCGGAAAGTTCCAGCGCAGCCATTTTTGTAAAGGCAACTTGTCCTGCCTTAGACGTACTATAAGCTGTCGCACCAAAATTGCTAAAGATGCGGTTTCCATTGACTGAACTCGTAATGACAATGCTGCCACCGTTTGTTTTCATAAAGGGAATGGCCGCTTTGACGGTAATAAAGGTACTGCGTAAATTTGTGTTGATCGTCTGATCCCATTCTGCCACCGTCAGCTCTTCGATCGGTGTCCAGGTACCGTTGATGCCGGCATTGACATGGAGTACATCAAGTCCCCCTAGTTCTTCCACAAGACCACTCATTGCTTCTTGCAGCTTATCCGCTTCGGTGACGTCAACCGCTCGATAATGGGCTTGTGCGTCATAGTCAGCAAGAAACTCCTGCAGCTCTTTCTCATTGCGATCAATCAACCCAACAAGTGCGCCCTGGGCTAGAAATTGTTCTGCCACTGCTTTTCCAATTCCTGAAGCAGCACCCGTTACAATCACTCGTTTGTTTTTGAAATCATTCATTTTTTTCGCCTCCTTATAGTAAATTATAAAAAAGATCCCTTTTTTTGTCGAAAAAAGCGATCAGTGACCAGCAAAAAACTCTTTCAGATGGGACACGCGAACGGTTAGCTTTCTAGTTTTACCTCCTGAGAACCCTTGTATCTAGTGGGAAAACAGATGTAATCGCCATTGATTTTGTAGTATAATGCAGACAGTGTGCAAGGAGGAATACAATGAAACCCATATACGCTGTGGTGGATCTTGAAACAACAGGAACCGATTCGACGGTTGATCGAATTATTCAATTTGGCTGTGTCCTAGTCCAAGATGGCAAGATCATCAATCGTTTTGCCGCAGATATCAACCCTGACCGCAGAATTTCTAAGCAAATTCAACGATTGACACACATCACAAACCAACAAGTAAGCAAAGCGCCATATTTCGAAGACGTAGCTGATACGATCTATAACTTACTCAGCAACACGATTTTTGTGGCGCATAATATTTATTTTGATTATCATTTTTTAAGCAATGAATTTGTGCGTTGCGGGCTGCCATCTTTATCACTTCCCGGAATCGATACGGTGGAATTGGCACAAGTGTTTTTACCAACAGAAAGCAGCTTTCGTTTAGGTGACCTAGCAGACAGCATTGGCTTTCGTCATGATAACCCGCATCAAGCAGATAGTGATGCAGAAGTGACCGCAGCTTTATTTTTGTATATCGAAGCGATCATGCGAGAACTGCCCCGAACGACCCTTAAACAAATTGCGCTTTTAAGCGGTCAAATGGGCATGCAAACGAGTGACTATATCCATGGGATCTTAAAAGAAAAAGGCCCAGAGTTGGCAGAAGATTTCGAAGTGATCGACGGTATCGTCTTGCGGAAAAAGACCGTTCCGCTTTTTGAAGCTACGCATTTTCAAGAAACGTATCCGAAAGTTAAAACGGAAAAAGAACAGCGCTTTGGCCAGCACTTAGTCTATCGGAAACAACAAGCACGCTTGATGAATGCAGTGTATACGCATTACACACAGCCAGAGAAAAATCTGATCATTGAAGCAGAAACAGGCATGGGGAAAACCATTGGTTATTTATTTCCAGCTGCCTATTTAGTGACACCAGAAAATCCATTGATCGTTAGTACCTCATCAATTCTATTGCAAAATCAAATCATCAACAAAGACATTCCTTTGGTAAACCAAGTACTGCAGCAACCTTTGCAAGCGGTCTTGGTCAAAAGCCATCGTCATTACATTGATTTGCAGCGTTTTAAAGCGACCCTTGATCAACCGGTAGAGCAAAAGCAATATGCGCAATACCAAATGGGGATCTTAGTTTGGCTAACTAAAACAGAAACGGGGGATTTCGATGAATTGAACTTGGTTCGACTTGATCATCCCTTATTTACCGACATCCGCCATCGCGGCGTTGCCTTTTTAGCCAAAGATCAACCCTTCTATGAACAAGATTTTGTCCGACATTTATATCAGCGGATGGCGCAAAGCAATGTTTTGATCGTCAACCATGCCTTTTTGATGCAGGAAAACCGGCGAGTGCAGCCCTTTTGCCAGCGAGTGATTACTTATTGATCGATGAAGCCCAACAGTTGCCGCAGCAAGCAGAAGGCTTTAATCAACATGTCTTTGACTCTGCTCACTTCAAGCGGCAGTTTTTACAGCTAAATGAAGAAGGGCTATTTGAAGAAATTGCCCAAATCATTACCGAGGATGACTTTCTGCAACGGATGTTCTCGTTGTATCGAAACGCGTTGTCGATCTTGGTCGAAACACAAGAGCAGTATTTTCGCACCTTATCGATCGATGCGCCAGAGCTACAAGTCGTGCACCATGACGACCTCTACGATGGCACGTTAGCACAAGACAAGCTGCATCAGAAATTGAGCCTTTACTATCAAGAAATCGATGAGATCCAACAACAGCTGCGTCAGCGATTCGAGTTGACCAATGATCGGTGGTATGCAAGACAACGAATCGTGATTGCTCGTTTGTTTGATTTCTTTGGTCAAATGGAAACCCAGGAACAAACGGTGACCGCATGGTTGACTTGGTGGCATCCTCGTTACGTTCATTGGTTAAAAAAGCATCCCCAGTCAGGAAATGCTGTGATTGAATTAGCTGATCTAGAAGGGCATTCGATCGTGGAGAGCACATGGTATCACCGCTATCAGCACATCATTTATCTTGGGGGAACATTGAAGATCCCAGGCAACAAAGAATATTTTGCCCATCAGATCGGCTTGACCGATGTGCCAGTCAAAACGATTCCCGCTTTTTATGACTACAGCAAACAAACTCGACTCTATGTAGTTAAAAAAGGTCTCTCGATCCAACAAGCATCAGCTGCTGAATACGCGGATTATTTAGTCGAAGCGTTAGTCCCAATTTTGTTTGACAATCCGCAACCAGCGCTTGTGTTGTTTACGGCGCATGAAACTTTGAAAAATGTCTATGATCGATTGAATAAAAAAGCCCTGCATTATGGCAGAGAAATCGTTGCTCAAGGAACTGGCGGAACCCGTGAGAAAATCTTAAAGAAATTTTTATTAGCGGAAAATGGCATCTTATTAGGGACTAGCAGTTTTTGGGAAGGGGTCGACCTACCAGGTCAGGCCTTGAAGATCGCTGTGGTGACTCGCTTGCCTTTTGAGAATCCTAAGCAACCAATGGTCCAAGCACGGCATGCCTTCTTGGAAGCAGAAGGCATCGATTCTTTCAAAGAAGATGCCTTACCTAAAGCGATTCTACGGCTACGCCAAGCGTTGGGGCGCTTGATCCGTTCTGAAGAGGATACCGGCGTGATGGTCGTCCTTGATCGACGCTTGTTATCAACAAAGTATGGCAAACGGATGGTCAAAGGTCTACCCAAAAACTTGCCTCTGATTGAAGCCAGCCCAACCGAAATTGCCGAAGATATTCAACATTTTTTTGCGCAAGAGGAAAAAGCGGCGGTTGATTTTGAAAAATGAGTCAAACATCTGATATAATGAGTTTTATTTAAGATTGGAGTACGAAGTGTGAAAACAAAAGACAAAGAACATCGGCGAGTAATTATTTTGCTGAGTGCGATCACGGTTTTACTGGTCGTTATTCTCTTCGCTTCTATTTTCTATCTCCGTTCTTCTCGTCCAATGCGACAAGCAAGAAACGAAGCGATCGAAATAGCAGAAAGATACACCGATTTAGCAGAGGTCGAACAATTCTATTGGTTCACCCGTGAGGAGACATCTTTTAGCATTGTTGGAAAAGATACGAATAACAATGAGATCGTCGTGATCATTCCTAAAAGCGGCGAAAAGGTTTCCGTTTATAATCAAGAGGATGGATTGACGGAAGCACAGGCCAAGGCCTTCGTTCGCGACAACCATCAAGGGCAGCAAATCCAAAAAGCAGCATTGGGTATTTTTAAAGGAGAGCCCGCTTGGGAAGTCATGACCAAAGACGACCAAGGTCGCTTGAACTATTATTTGATTGGTTTCAAAGATGGAGAAGAAATCAAAGCGGTCACTGAACTATAGAAAGCCGCTTATGATAGACAGAAATTTGGATCGTAGGAAGGATGATAAACATGGTACTTTCAAAAAGAGCAGAAAAATTAGAACCCTCCGCTACGTTAGCGGCATCTGCTAAGGCAAAAGCATTAGCAGACCAAGGTGTAGACGTATTAAGTCTAACCGTCGGTGAGCCCGACTTTATTACCCCGAAGAACATTCGCCAAGCAGCGATTGCAGCGATTGAGAGCGGCAAAGCTAGTTTTTACACAGCAACTGCTGGGATTCCAGAGCTAAAACAGGCGATTCTTGCTTATATGAAAGAGTTTTATGGTGCTGACTATGATTCAAACCAAGTGATCGTGACAGATGGTGCGAAATTTGCCCTTTATACACTGTTTCAAGCGCTTCTTGATGAAGAGGATGAAGTACTTATTCCAGTTCCTTACTGGGTCAGTTATGCGGAACAAGTCCGTTTAGCAGAAGGTACACCTGTATTTGTTGAAGCTAAGCAAGGAGCAGATTTTAAAGTTTCTGTTGCTCAATTAGAAGCCGCTCGTACAGAACATACGCAAGCCATCATTTTAAACTCGCCTGCCAACCCAACAGGGGCGATATACTCAAAAGAAGAATTAACGGCAATCGGCAACTGGGCAGTGGAAAACAATATTTGGATCATTGCCGATGATATCTATGGTCGTTTGGTTTATAACGGCAATACCTTTACATCAATCGCTAGCTTATCAGAAGAGATCCGCAAACAAACCATCGTGATCAACGGCGTTTCTAAAACCTATTCTATGACTGGGTGGCGGATCGGATTTGCTGTCGGCGATGCAAAAATCATCAAAGCGATGGTCGATATCGCTTCCCAAGCTACCAGCAACCCGCCGGCTGCTAGCCAATACGCAGCAGTTGAGGCACTGACTGGTAATCAAGAATCGATCGAAGTGATGCGTCAGGCCTTTGAAGAACGCTTGAATAAACTATATCCGTTAATTGCCGCTATTCCTGGTTTTAAAGTGACGAAACCCCAAGGCGCGTTTTACTTGTTCCCAAATGTCAAAGAAGCCATGACAATGTGCGGCTATCAAACCATTGATGCCTTCGTAGAAGCTTTACTAATGGAAGCCCACGTGGCAGTAGTGACTGGTGCTGGTTTTGGCACACCGGATTATTTACGGATCAGCTATGCAACTGATTGGGACACGTTAGCGGAAGCTACCAAACGAATCCATGATTTTGTTGAAAAGAAACGCCAAAAAGCTTAAAATGCTCTATGGTGCCTTTATTAATTAGATAGGAGAGAATCAAGTGGAATCTATTCAAATTTTAGATGCAAAAAAACACGTTGGCGAAACCGTTCAAATCGGAGCATGGGTTGCTAACAAACGCTCTAGTGGGAAGATCGCCTTCTTACAACTTCGCGACGGAACAGCGTATTTCCAAGGAATCGTTGTAAAAAGTGAAGTAGGGGAAGAAGTTTTCCAATTAGCAAAAAATCTAAATCAGGAAACTGCCGTACTGGTCACTGGGGAAATCAGAGAAGACAGCCGCTCAAAATTCGGCTATGAAATTGGGATCTCTGGTTTAGAAGTTGTCGGAGAAAGCCACGATTACCCAATTACACCAAAAGAACACGGAACAGATTTCTTGATGGACCATCGTCACTTATGGTTGCGTTCTTCAAAACAACATGCCATCATGCAAATCCGAAACGAAATCATCCGGGCAACATATGAATTCTTCAACAAGAATGGCTTTATTAAAATCGATCCACCGATCCTAACCGGATCAGCACCAGAAGGAACGACTGATTTATTCGAAACCAACTATTTCGATCAAAAAGCATATTTGTCTCAGTCCGGTCAATTGTACATGGAAGCAGCCGCTATGGCGTTTGGCAAAGTCTTTTCTTTTGGACCAACTTTCCGTGCCGAAAAATCAAAGACACGTCGTCACTTGATTGAATTTTGGATGATTGAACCAGAAATGGCCTTTATGCATCAAGAAGAAAGCTTGGAAGTCCAAGAGCAGTACGTGGCATTCTTAGTGCAAAATGTGCTTGATAACTGTGACTATGCACTAGACGTCTTAGGCCGTGACCGTGAAGTCTTGAAAAAATACACCAAATTACCATTCCCACGAATCTCTTACGATGATGCAGTGGAATTATTACAAAAGAACGGCTTTGATGATATTCAATGGGGCGATGACTTTGGCTCACCGCATGAGACTTTTATTGCCAATTCATTCGATCAGCCCGTCTTTATCTTAAACTATCCAAAAGCCATCAAACCTTTCTATATGAAGCCACATCCAACGAGAGAAGATGTCGTGATCTGTGCCGATATGATTGCACCAGAAGGCTATGGCGAGATCATAGGCGGTTCTGAACGTGCCATCGATCATGAATACCTGCTAGAACAAATCCGCGCCCACGGCTTGGACGAAAACGAATACTCATGGTATTTAGACCTACGCAAGTACGGCTCAGTTCCTCACACCGGCTTTGGTCTTGGATTAGAACGGACCGTTACCTGGTTATCAGGAATCGAGCACGTAAGAGAATCCATTCCGTTTCCACGGTTGTTGAATCGGATTTATCCGTAGGGAAATGCAGATGGTTGGTAACTATTCAACCATCTGTTATTTTTTTGAAGTTTCATTTATGTTTCATTACTGGTAACAATATAACGGTTTTATTACAATTATTTTCTTTTAGATGAATATCGGGTAAAATGAAAGATAGCGTAAAAAAGAAAGGGACACTGTGATGAAATCATGGCTTCTTGCGAAAATTAAGCAAAGTTATTTATTCACAATTAATCGATTCGCTAAAAAAAATAAGAAACAGCATCAGCAAATTGTTTATTTACTTAGTTTTCCTAGTACAAGCAATTATATAATTGAGAAGTTGTTTCAGAAGTATCAAAAACGACTGACAATTTGTTATACAAAGAACGCAACTAATTTAGCAAGAACTTATCAAGAAAAAGGATGTCAAATTTACTGTATTGATTCACAACTGATTTTATTTAGACATATTGTTCCTTTATTGAAAAGCGCAAGAGTTATATTGTGCGATAACTATTTTGCTATATTAGGTGGGATTGACTTTTTACCCAAAACAAAAATAGTTCAATTATGGCATGCTAATGGAGCAATTAAAAAATTCGGTTTAGAAGCTCACTATGCTAAAAAAGCAACTCAGATCGATCAAAAGCGTTATAAGGATGTTTATCGTCGATATACCCACTATGTGGTAAGCTCACCTAAAATGGCGTTAATTTTTGAGAGAAGCTATCAACGTGAATTGACTTTTTTACCCTTTGGCTATCCACCAACGGATCAGTATTTTAAACGTGATGATGAAAAAATAAAAGAAATGAAAAGAATCTTTGGAGGAAAAAAATTGCTCCTCTACGCGCCAACCTACAGGGAAGAACGAGGAGATTTTTTTATTGATTTTAACAGATTACTAACAGAGTTACCTGAGTGGAACATTCTTGTGCAGCTTCATCCCAATGATTTAGAGCAGTTACAACATTTAGAAAAAATTGAAGGAATCATAACGAATTTTAAAGGCTACAAAATCCAAGATTTATTTCCGATAATCGACTGTTTAGTGACCGATTATTCTTCAATACCTTTTGAGTATAGTTTAAGCAACCCGAGTGGTATGATTTGCTATTTTTGTTATGATTATGATTTATATGATAAAACTGTTGGTATCCAAGATTGTTTCAAAAAACAAAAGAACATAGCTAAAACACAAGATGAACTTGTCAGAATCATACAAAAGGGAACAAGTGATTTAAACCAATTCAACCAAGAATGGAACACATATGTTAAAGGGAATGCCATAGAACAATTAGTAGAGTGGGTGAATGCACAATATGAATACTGAAGTAATTATGGGATTACCTGTTGATCAGGTTACTTATCAAACTATTTTGGCAGAATTGCCTTTATATTTTGAGAATGGAAAGAAAATGACGGCGATTAGCATAAATCCACAAATAGCTGTTGACGCAAAAAAGTATCCTGACATAGTAGAATTTATCAAGCAAAGCACACATCGTATTCCCGATGGAATTGGAATAGTTCTTGTTTCCCAACTAACTGGTGGTAAAATTAAAGAACGCGTAGCTGGATTTGATTTAATGGTGAAATTTTTAGAATATGCTAATAATCATCAAAAAAGAGTTTTTTTTTATGGAGCGAAACCCGAAGTTTTATTTGATGCTATAGAAAATACTCGTGAATTATATCCTAACTTGACAATTACTGGTGGTATAGATGGTTACACTTCTTTATCAGAAGCGGAAGTAGTTGAAATAATTAATAGAGCAAAGCCAGACTTTCTCTTTGTAGCATTGGGATTTCCACGTCAAGAGCAATGGTTGGCTCGTAACACATCTCGCTTAAATGTGACTGTCCTGCAAGATGTAGGAGGGAGTTTCGATGTTTTAAGCGGACGAGTAAAACGAGCGCCAAAAATGATTATAAACTTACACTTAGAGTGGCTTTATCGTTCGTTAAGTAATCCGAAACGGATTGGTCGGATTATTCAGTTGCCTATCTTTGTGGTGAAAAGTTTGTGGTGTAAGGTTAGAGGAGACGATTAAGTTATGACGAGAAAAATAGGAATAGTTGGTTATGATTTATTTGGTACAGGAGGAACAACTCGAAGTAATACAAATCTAATCAATGAATTTTTAGCAGATAATAAAGAAATTATCTATTTCAATTTATTACCTTTTTCTAGCCTGAAAGTGAAAAAAATAAAAAAATTATTTATTAATCCAGACAAAATTCAATTTTATCAGTTAAAAGATTTCTCAGAGAGTCAGGAAGCAGATACGTATATCATCACTCGAGAAAGCCTTTTTGTCTTTGCAAAAATAATTAAGAAAAAATTACCTCAAGTAAAAGTGATTGGAGAAGTCCATACGCCTCTGAGTTTAATTGATCCAGAAACCGATTTTGCACCTGATGCTATTGATACATATCGAGTTGCAACAGAAAAGATCAAACAAGAATTAAAGGATAAATTTAAAGATAATAATATTGTTGTTTTTCCAGTAAGTATTCGTCATTTGGCAAATAAGGTACAAAATAAAGATGTCTCTTTGAAAAATATAAATTCGGAAGTCAATTTTTTAGTATATTCAAGATTTGATGAATCACAGAAAGATATAGCTTATAGTATTAAGTTAATGGATTATCTAGTTCACAGAGCAGGCAAAAATCATTATAAACTATATATTAATGGAACTGGAACCGGTGAAATTTTATATAAAAACTTAATTGGATTGTATCAATTAAGTGAGAATGTTTTCTTGAATCATAAAGTGCCTGAATATGGAATCTATTTGTCAACAGCTCGTTATGAAACTCTTGGTTATTCTATTATTGAAGCATTTATAGATGGCCGTCCAATCGTTTTATACAAAGGAGACGACAATTCACTAAAGGATATTTATCGTGACTTCAAAAGTTTTTGTTGGTTAGAGAAGAACATTATAAAAGATGCACAAGAGATTATTCATTTTGTAAACGAGAATTACTCTGAAAAGCTACATTTGTTTAAACACGACATCCCTTTGGTTGAAGACTTGAGCCCCTTGGAAGATTATGGCAAGAAATATGAAGCAACAATTCTATCCGCGCCGCTAATAAATATGCAACGTTTCGAAGGTAAAACAGATAATCTATATCAAATGATTTATGATCAGAATAATCTAAGTAAAGATACATTTGCTCTTAAGATTTATCTTAGACTAAAAGAGATGAGGGTTATCGGACCTATTGTTTCTTCTGTGAAAACTAAAGAAATGTTAAAGAGATTGATGAGAAAAACAGAGGCAACTCCTACAAGTGATATACTGTTAAAGGGAAATCTGAGGGATGATTTTGTTTTTGTAGAATCTTTTCATGGCAAATCTTTCGCAGGTGATCCGAAATATCTTGCCATAGCTTTAAAGAAAAATTTTCCTGAATACACTTTTTACGTTAGCTCAGTGAATGAATTAGTTGACATGGAAATATATTCTTACGGAATGATACCGGTGCGTCTAGGCGGAAAACAATATGTCACAAAGTTTAGAAAATCAAAGTTAGTGATATTAAACGGGAATTCTTTGGATAAAGCAGGCAAAGTAGAGGGGCAGATTTTTTTAGAAACTTGGCATGGTGTTCCTCTAAAAAAAATGGTTGCAGACTTAGTTGATTTTCGTCAAAGAGAAACTGAAGTATCCGCATTTATCCCAAGAATGAAAAAATGGAATTACTTGATTACTTCTTCTCCACGGAATTTAAAATTATTTGAGAGTGCATTTCAATTAGAAAAAAACACGCAATTAAAAATTTTAAAAAGTGGCGCACCAAGAAATGCTTTTTTGATAAAAAATAAAGATAATACGGCATTAAAAAATAAGCTATTAGGGAAGTATTTTAATTATAATTTCGAGTTAGGGAAAAAATATATTTTGTATTGTCCAACTTGGAGAAAACAAAAAAGAGATGCTATCAGTCAACTTGATTTTATAAAAGTTTTGAATCAGTTGCCAAATGAATATGAACTAATTGTAAAATTGCATCCTTTAGAATCAGAGTTAATCAATTATTACAATAATTTAGATCCACGTATTCATTGTTTCTTTAATGAAATATCTGATATACAGGAATTATACTTAATAGCTGATATATTGATTACAGATTATTCATCTGCTATGTTTGATTTTGCTCACTTAGATAAAAAAATCATTATTTTACAAGAAGATGCTGTAGATTATGAGAATAGTATAGGCTGGTATTTTGATCTAGAAAAATTAACGGGCTTAATGGGAAAATCATATACAGAAGAGGAACTTGCCTGTGAAATAAAGCATAATAACGAAAAATTATATAACCAGAAAATACTTCAGAATCTACTTTCGTGGGATGCGATTGATACCGAAAAAAATATAATAAAACAATTGATGATAAGGTGGAATAGTTAATGAGAGAGAAAATAGCAATATTATTACCATGTTACAATGAAGAAAAAACCATTGAGAAAGTTATTAAAGACTTTAAAAATGTTTTACCAGAGGCTGACATTTATGTTTATGATAATAATTCAAGCGATAATACTTTTGAAATAGCTAAAACCGCAGGAGCAATTGTTCGAAAAGAGTTTAAGCAAGGAAAAGGGAATGTAGTCCGATCCATGTTCCGAGACATTGATGCAGATTATTACATCATGGCAGATGGGGACGATACTTATCCAGCTGAAGAAGTTTTTAAATTATTAGCGCCACTTCAAGAAAAGCGCGCAGATATGACGATTGGTGACCGATTATCAAATGGGACCTATGCAGAAGAAAATAAACGTGCTTTTCATGGGTTAGGAAATAGCTTGGTTAGAAGTTTAATTAATGGATTGTATAAAGCAAACTATCAAGATATTATGACAGGGTATCGAGGATTCAACAAGTTATTTGTTAAAAGCTTTCCTGTTTTAAGCCCAGGTTTTGAGATTGAAACAGAGTTAAGCATTCATTCTTTGGATAAACGTTTTAATTTAGTAGAAGTTCCTATTGAATATCGTGATCGACCAGAAGGTAGTGAATCCAAACTAAATACTTTCACTGACGGATTTAAGGTTTTGAAAACAATATTCAATCTATTTAAAGATTATAAACCATTAATTTTCTTTTCTTGGTGGGCGTTAATCTTCTTAATTTTTGGCTTAATTGCGGGAATTCCAGTTTTAAGTGAATTTTATAGAACAGGACTAATCGATAAATTACCATCTGCAGTGCTAGCTGTCGGACTTGTTTTAATGGCTATGTTAGCATTTGTTTGTGGACTAATATTAGATACAGTGGCTAGAAAGTCAAGGGCTCAATACGAAATGGATGTCTATCGTCTGTTATTTGAGTTAAAGAGGGAAGGGAAATAATTGCTAAACAGGACCATTTTTAAGTATTTCTTCTGGATAACTGTATCGGTATTATTCAGCATGATGCTTTTCAAAGATGTAAAAATAATAATCGGAATGTCTGTAGTTAATTTTATTCTATTATTTTTTTTAAGTGATAGTGTAAAAAAAAGACCCTATAGTCGGTTGATCAATTTTTTTATATCTTTTCTATTTGCAACGATTACTGGAATTAGTTTAATACCGTCAGAAATATTGACAACATTTAATCTAATATTTAGTATGCAAGGAATCTATTTATTGGGTACATTTGCTTATTTTCTTTGCTTTTTTTCCGCTTTGCAAGATTACTTATTAATTTCTCCCCAAGAAAGTTCTAAAAGAAAAGTCACAGCCTTTTGGGTATATACTTTAGCTTTTTTTCTTGTGTCAAGTATTTATTTATATGCATATTATCCAGGAATATTTTTCCCGGATTCTATCAATCAATGGGATCAAATCCAGACAAGTAATGTACCATGGAATGATTGGCATCCAGTGGGGCACACATTTGTTATTATGGCTACTTCGTTAGGAAAATATCCAATAGGATTTATAGTATTCCAAATTATTATTTATAGTTTGATTATGGCATATTTTTGTGATTTTATTAGAGAGTTTGTAGGAAGTAAATTTGCGACGATATCTTGTATCTTTTTTATATCTATACCGATCTTTCCGTTAGCTAGTATATATATAGTTAAAGACTCTCTATTTACTTATACACTTTTATTAGTTACCTTATACTTGGTAAGAATCATTATAAGCCAAGGAAAATGGCTAAATAAAATCTCAAATCTAGTTCTACTGTATTTTACTTTATTAGGATTTGTTTTTTTAGACATAATGGATGGCCGGCATTGCTTGTATCTACATTAGTATTTGCAGTATTTTTATTTAGAAAAAAATTTATTAAATTATTCGTCGTAATCGGATTAGTTGTTTTTAGCTATCAAGTTATTACGGGTCCTATTTATACTCACTTCAACGTTATTAGAAGTGATTCAACTGAATCTTTAGGAATTTTTGTTCAAATTTCCGCTGCTATTATCAAGAATGACGGGACTATATCTAAAGAGGAAATGACATATTTGGAAACATTGATGCCAAAAGAGGATTGGAAGAACCTATACCAACCGAATAATGTTGATAATATAAAGTTTAAAGAACGATTTAAAAAGCAAGTAATAAAGGATGATCCTAAAAAATTTTTAGAAACAGTTCTTGGTCTCATAATTAGAAATCCTGGCTTAACATTAGAAGCATATATGAAGCAAACCGAAATTTTATGGCACGCAAACTTTTCATTAGAACTGGATAATTTACGCCCACTCTTTAGAAACCAGTTAAGCGGTCAACAAGGTCCCTTTTTCTTTATGACTAGAGAACAGAGAGGAAATTGAGCCGGATTACAAAGGTTTGAATCTAGATGAACTTACTAGAAGTGACAACGTTGTAAGGGATCAGTTGCTAGCCATACAAAATTGGATTTTAGAAAGCAGACTTTATGTTTTATTAATGCCTGCCCTTTACTTTATTTTGTTTCTCTTTTCAATGGTTATGCTTATTATCCAAAATAGAACAAAACTAATGATTGCTTTTATGCCGTATGTATTAGTTATGGGTACAATTTTTGTTGCAATTCCTGCGCAAGATATTAGATATGCATTGCCTAATTTATTTATCGGGATTTTAGGGCTGGCTACTGTAAAGGGACGATTCTCAGAAAGGGTGTCCGAAAATGCCGAAAACTAGCCAACGTGTAGGAAGTTTTGATGTGTTGAAAATATTGGCAATTCTGGCTATCATAGTCCACCACTACGCGTTGTGGTCAGGATGGGATTTTTCCTCGGGTTTTCAGTTGAACAAATTAGCAGCTCAGACCTTATTAATCGGAGGAAAACTTGGAGTAAATATTTTTGTAATGATTACTGGATATTTTCTAATTTCTTCCATTCCTAAAATTAGAAGCTTATTTCAAGTTTGGGTAGAAACAACGTTGATTTCGCTAATAATCTATTTCTTTTTAGTTTTTAATCCATATATTGGTTTTCATTTTGAATGGAAAGAGTTTATTTTCAGACTATTCCCAGTTGTTTTCGGGAAGTATTGGTTTGTTACCTCTTATACATTAATGTATTTTTGTATTCCCGCTATAAACAAATTAATGGTAAGTACGGATATAAAAAAAATAAAACAAGTTTTGATATTTTCTTTTATTATTTTAAGTCCATATACGTTTATTTATTATAATAAAGGATTAAATTTCTCTCATCCAGTCTGGTTTCTTTTTTTGTATGCCATCGGTGCTTATATAAAATTGAACGAGAAAAATATTAAGAAAATTAAAATGGTTCCTTTATTTACAATGAATATTTTGATGTTAGTTATAGGGATTGGAATTAATATTAGTTTGCAGATTATTTTTGCAAACAAGGATAGTTTTTTTAGAAATGTTTTTACTGCTTTGGGATGGAATGAGACAATTTTTTATACACGTGATTCTAGCCCGTATTTATTGATATTTGCAGTGCTTATCTTTGTATTTTTCCTAAAATTACAAATTAGACCACGAAAGATATATTCATTTGTCGCAAGAGCTTCTTTTGGAGTTTATTTGATCCAGAGTAGCCAATGGTTTAGCACTGAGTATTTGTGGCCTATACTTGTGAACGGCAGTCAATTTGATTCGGGTAAAAATATTGTGTTGTATGGATTTTTCATTTCTATACTTATTTTCCTTACGGGAATTGTCATTTATATCGTTTTATTACCTGTAATAAATGTGGTGATGCATTTATTTTATACACCCCTTCATCATCTTCAAAAAAAGTATTTGGTACAAAGGAGAAAAAAATGGATTTTAAAGGCATACTTAAAAACTTCAGTAGGAATATGCTAAATGAAGAATTCTCGAGAAGAACTCAGTTCACTAAAAATTACAATAGAAACAAGGTGAAAAACAATATTGTTTTTTATGAGTCTTTTCATGGAAAAGCGATGAATGATAATCCATTTGCAATATTTAAATATTTAGTAAATAGTCATGAGTATGATCATTTAATTCATGTTTGGTCTTTGAACGATGTCACAGATAATGAATACGTCAAATATTACAGTAAGTTTAAAAATGTCAAATTTGTAACACCTTATACGAAGGATTACTATTACTATTTAACCGTAGCAAAATATATCTACAGTAATGTTACTTTGCCTCCTTATTACATCAAAAACGAAGGCCAAGTATATGTAAATACTTGGCATGGAACTCCCTTAAAAACATTAGGAAAAGACATGGCTGGTAATGTTGCTCAGAACTACAATGTTCAAAGAAATTTTTTGCAAAGTGATTTTTTACTATCCCCAAATACGTTTACTACAGAAAAAATGGTTTACTCCTATGATATCGATGGCATTTACAAAGGAAAAGTGTTAGAAAATGGGTATCCCAGAATAGATAGTATTTTCAGCAACAGTGAAGTTGTGAAAAATTTTCTAGAAAAAAATAACATTGATCTAAATAAAGAGTTAGTTTTATATGCGCCGACTTGGAGGGGAGTTACTGGTCGAGTACAAGATACAACTACGGATATGGTTGAACGATTGAACGCGATCTCTCAGGGGATTTCTGGAAGTAATAAACAGTTTATTGTTAAAGTACATCCTTTAGTTTATCAATTTATAAAAGAGATTCCCTTAGATGATATCTTTCTAATACCAGATTGGGTTGATGCCAATGAATTACTTCACTTTGTAGATATTTTGATTACTGATTACAGTAGTATCTTCTTTGATTACTTGGTTACAGATAAACCAATTTTGTTCTATATGTATGATAAAGAAGAATATGAGCACTCAAGAGGTCTATATTTCGATTTAAATGAAATGCCTGGAGAAATTTGTACTACAACGAAAGAATTAGTGGATTCTATTTTGTCGGTAGATAATGAAAAATTTCATGCTAATCCGAATGTAACTGTTTTTAAGGAAAAATATATTTCTCACGAGGACGGTCACGTAACAGAGAAGTATATAAACTTTATAATGAACGGGAATAAGGCTGTTAATGCTATTTCTTTTGATAATCACAAGCCGAATGTTGTTGTATATGGCGGAGGGCTATTAAATAATGGAATTACCTCTTCGTTAATTAATTTAAGCAAAAATTTTGATTATGATAAGTACAATCTAATCATTGTTGATAAAAACAAGGTTAACCAAGAATTTGAAGCAAATATTGGTAGACTATCGGAGAAAGCTCATGTTGTCTATAGAAATAATGGGCTAAGCCTTACTTATTCAGAATGGATTAAATATAATAGATTATTTAACCGTTCTTCTGTAGAAGATATCAAAACACATCAGATATTTGTAGCTAGAGAATGGAAACGACTTTTAGGAAACACTCAAGTTGATAGAGCTATTGATTTTGGCGGATACGCTCCATTCTGGTCATATATGATGGCATTTTCTGAAGCGAAAAGAAAAATTATCTATCAGCATAATGACATGCAGGCAGAGTTTGATAAAGTCGTAGAAGGACGATATGTTCATAAGAAAAACTTAACCACTATTTTCGAATTCTATAAATACTTTGATTATATTGCATCCGTTGGTAGTCTTACAATGGAACAAAACAAAAAAATCTTTCGAAATTTGTTTCAAATGATAAATTTGTGTATGTTCCGAATTTATTAGATAAGGAGTACCTCTTTGACCACCGAAAACATCCTCAGCTATCAATTAAAGAGGTGTTAGGGGAAGAAAAGTTAATTATTGAGGAAGCAAGTGAATTTGGAAGAAATATGTTAGTGGGAGTGACTGCTCCTACTAAGAATGCCAAGAACTTTGTGACAATTGGTCGGTTATCACCTGAAAAAGATCAAGAAAAACTATTATTTGCTTTTAAAGAAATTATGATGCAATCAAACGATCAGCACCAGCTTTATATTATTGGTTCTGGAAAAGAAGAGAAAAAGCTTAAGACCACAGCATATGTATTGGGCTTAGAAAAAAATGTTATTTTTGTAGGGCAAACTTCACATGCAATGGAGATGCTAGATAAGTGTGATCTGTTCGTCTTTCCTTCAAATCACGAAGGGCAACCAATGACTTTGCTAGAATGTCTAGCACTTCAAATTCCGGTTGTTGCAACGGACATTCCAGGAAATATTTCTGTTTTGGAAGATCAAAATGGAATGATAGTGGACAATAGTGTTGAGGGGCTAGTGGGCGGTATGAACCGATATTTGGCTGGAGAGAAAATCCCTTCATCATTAAATGTAGATCAATATAATCAAGACGCATTAAATCGATTCTATGCGCTAATTGAATAGAATAATACTTTTAAATCAATGATCTGTATAACTAATTATATAACAGCGTATACTAAGTAATCTGGTATGTATAACTACTGAATTTAACCTAAGACAGAATAGAGTTTTTCTGCCTTAGGTTTTTTTATATAAAGATGTTTTAGCAGGTGTCCATTAAATTATCAATTTGAAAGGAATTTAGGACTAAAATCCCAGAAAGTCAATGCTTGCAGATGGATTTATATAAAATAAATTATTAAGAATCTATAGCCTTGATTTGATTTATGGTACAATTTAAAAAGTAAGTATTTAATAAGATTAACAAATTTAGTTTTAATTATTCAAGGAGGTATTATGAAAAAAGTACTTATAAAATTACTAAAAGTATGTATGTTCGTAGCTATACTAATGCTCCCTACTAATGCTCATGCGGATGATATATTTGACTCAAATATTCTTAATGATGAAATCACTGCATTATTAAGGAGTCAGAGAAACTCGCAGATTATTAGTAAAAACTACCCATTTCTTAAAATTCAAAAAGACTATTCTGGTAATTTTGATAAGATGAACTATCAAGATGGATATGCTTTGCCTACTGGTGTTGTCATACATGAAACTGCAAATTCAAACTCTACAATCCAAAATGAGATTGCATATATGAAAAGAAATTGGCAAAATGCTTTTGTACATGCTTTTGTTGATCATAATAATATTATTGAGATCCATCCTACAGACTATTACAGTTGGGGGGCCGGTCGACAAGCTAATCCCAAATTTATTCAAATAGAATTGGTGCGAGTTTCTAGTTCAAATTTTGATCGATCTGTATATAATGACGCTTTTTATACAGCATATATGTTAAAAAAATATAATTTGTTTCCAGATAATGCTCATAGTGATGGGAAAGGGACTATTTGGAGCCACGATGCAGTCACTAGGTTTTTAGGAGGAACGGATCATACTGATCCTGTGGGATATTTTAGTGCAAATAATTATTCGATGTATGATTTCTATGAATTAGTTGTTTATATATATAACAACATTGGTGGGTCTATTGCTACGAAGATAGAAAATATAAATAATGATGCTCTAGTGACGGGTACCGGGAATATTTTTTCCGAACCTCAAGGTAATATTGATTCTAAAGTAACTGGGAATATTACCAGTTTTGCTAATAAAAAATTGAATGCAATTCGAGAGGTTACTATGCCTGACAACAGTAAATATTATTTAGTTAAAGAGGGGTCTAATTATTTAGGCTGGATAGCTGAAAAGAATATAAAATTATATGGTAAAGTATTATCGAGTAAAACATTGGATAAAGATGCTGCAATAAAAGATCTTAAATATTCTGGCATCTACAATGTTCCTTGGAATACGCCTGGTTATACAAAAATTGGCGATCTATCAAGTTATAATGGTCAAAAATTAACAGTGATTGAAGAAGCCTCGACGGCGACAGATAAGTATTATAAATTTAAAGACTCAAATGGGACGATTATCGGCTGGGTTGATTATAGAACCCTTACTTTATATGACAAAATTCTTTCTAGTAAGACTTTGGATCAATATAGTAAAGTACAAGCAACCAAGTATGATGGTATTTATGCAGGCCCGTGGAATACGTATGGAGCAACACGAATCGGTGATACGAGCGCCTACGTGAATAAAGATGTGAAGCTAATTAACTATGCGAAGACGGCAAGTGGTGAATATTATCAATTCCAAACAATAGATGGTAGTATGACTGCATGGGCTGATATTCGAAACTTCAAGATGTACGATACGATCATCGAACAAAAAGCAATGAATCAATATAGTAAAGTACAAGCAACCAAGTATGATGGTATTTATGCAGGCCCGTGGAATACGTATGGAGCAACACGAATCGGTGATACGAGCGCCTACGTGAATAAAGATGTGAGGCTAATTAACTATGCGAAGACGGCAAGTGGTGAATATTATCAATTCCAAACAATAGATGGTAGTATGACTGCATGGGCTGATATTCGAAACTTCAAGATGTACGATACGATCATCGAACAAAAAGCAATGAATCAATATAGTAAAGTACAAGCAACCAAGTATGATGGTATTTATGCAGGCCCGTGGAATACGTATGGGGCAACACGAATCGGTGATACGAGCGCCTACGTGAATAAAGATGTGAAGCTAATTAACTATGCGAAGACGGCAAGTGGTGAATATTATCAATTCCAAACAATAGATGGTAGTATGACTGCATGGGCTGATATTCGAAACTTCATTGGATTAAAAGCTGTTTCATCTGTAAGTGAGCAGCCACAGACTGAGGAAACAACTACTACATCTAAAGACAGTGTAGCAGAAACAAAAGATTCATCAGAAGCGATATCAGAAACTAGTCCAAGTATCTCTGAAGAATCTAATATGATGGATTCGAGTAGTATAGTCTTTTCTTCGGAGGATAAAGAATAAGTTTTACTAGCTTTAGAACGAACAATCGTAATTCGTGCTTTCTTGAATCAAAATAGAACATAAGATGGAGATAACGCTTTTGTTTCATATAACATCTACAAAGTGTGTTTAATTACAAAGTTTCATGGTAATTTGAGCGAAATAATAAATTTTAAAAGGTATTAATGATCAAACACAAATGGGAATAAGTTGTTTATCGAAAAGAGATTCAGTGATATCGTAAAGTTTATTAAATCCAACGGTAAAATTGATTCCACTCCTCCTAACTTTCGTGTATAATGGTACAAGCCAGTATTACGAAAGTTAGGAGGAGTTGTTTTGAGTAAACAACATCCAGAGGATAAGTCCTTTAAAGACGAAGTATTAGGAGCTTTAAAGCAACCTCAATCAGATCAAACCCAGGAAGACCATGGTTTGAACGAGCGTCCTATTCAACAGCCTCAAGAAGAGGTGGGTTCGCGAACTGCAAGTGGAAAGACCAAAAATAAAAAAGCAAAGCAAACTGCTGCAAGTCGTAGGGCAGCAGTAGAAGAAGTACCCATAGCTGAAGGTGGAGAAACGCAATTGCGCAAGCAGCAACGCAAAAAAGAAGACCGGATTGTCAATCGGATCGTTTTGATCGTAGTCCTTGCTTTGCTCGTTATCGGTGGAGTTTTAGGATTTTCAATGTATCGTTATGTATCATCCGGGCTACAGCCTTTGAATCCTGATGACACGGAAACTGTCGCTGTTGAGATCCCTAGTGGATCGTCCAACAAAGCAATTGGAGAAATATTGGAAGAAGACAATATCATTAAGAGTGGTATGATCTTTAACTATTATACGAAATTCAATAATTTAACTGGATTTCAAGCGGGAAATTATCAGTTTGCGCCAAGTATGACATTGGATCAAATAGCGAAGATGCTACAAAATGGCGAAGGATCGGTCACCTCTGACGCCAAAGTCACCATTCCTGAAGGATTTGATGTAGATCAAATCGGTGATGCTCTAGCGGAAGCAACGAATATCTCGAAAGATGATTTTTTAGCTTTGATGGAAAGTGACGAGTTCTTTGAAAAAATGAAAGCAACCTATCCTGATCTAGCAAGTGCCGGCGATGCACAAGGTGTACGTTACCGACTCGAAGGATACTTGTTCCCAGCGACGTATGACTACTATACAGGGAATACCCTAGAAGAAGTCGTTACTCAAATGGTGGATAAATCAAATGCGGTCATGTCGAAATATTTCGATCAAATCGCTCAAAAAGAAATGACCGTTCAAGAAGTCCTTACTTTAGCATCACTTGTTGAAAAAGAAGGTAGTAAGCTTGAAGATCGTAAAAATATCGCACAGGTATTCTTCAATCGTTTAGCAATTGATATGCCGCTGCAATCGGATATTTCGATTCTATATGCGTTAGGCGAGCACAAAGAGCTGGTTACTTATGAGGACACTCAAGTTGACTCTCCTTATAACCTCTATGTGCATACTGGCTACGGACCTGGACCATTCAACAATCCAAGTGAAGCAGCGATCCAAGCGGTCTTAGATCCAACACCGAACAACTACTATTATTTCGTTGCTGATATTCATACTCAAGAAGTTTACTTTGCAGAAACCTATGAACAGCATATGCAATTAGTGGAACAATACGTAAACAATACCTCAAATTAAATTTTCATAGGTTTATAGTTTACATTTAAAAAAAAGCATGGTAATCTTTTGTGGACTCATCGCAAAAGATTACCTTTTGCGATTTATTAGAAGTTACTAAAAGGAGAAAAGAACTATGGTAGAAAAAGTTTACCCAATGACACTTGAAGGAAAAGAAAAGTTAGAACAAGAATTAGAAGAATTGAAAACGGTAAAACGCGGTGAAATCATTGAACGTATCAAGGTAGCCCGCAGTTTTGGCGATTTATCCGAAAACTCAGAGTATGAGTCTGCCAAAGATGAACAAGCGTTTGTCGAAGGTCGAATCACTACTTTAGAAAATATGATTCGATTTGCAGAAATCATTGATAATGAAGGTGTCGACTCTGATGAAGTTTCCATCGGAAAAACAGTGATTTTTGTGGAGTTGCCTGATGGTGACGAAGAAGAGTACATGATCGTCGGCAGTGCTGAAGCAGATCCCTTTTCTGGTAAAATTTCCAATGATTCACCAATCGCTCGTGCTTTGATTGGGAAAAAAGTCAACGATGAAGTGACGATCTCAACGCCAGGCGGAGATATGCAAGTAAGAATCACAGAAGTAAAGAAAAGCTAGTCGCTTGATCACTAGGTAGATTTAGGTGACCCTGTTGTTCATTCTCCTTTAGGGAAATTGATCAAACAGGGTCTTTTTTCGGACCAGCGACGGATGGACAAACCCTTTTTTCAGGTATGATAGAGTAGAATTACTAGGAGGAGGAGCTTGAATGAAAAGTCCTTGGCGTTTTTTCTTTATTGTTGAAGCGCTCTTACTGCTTTTTGCGGTATGGCAAATTTTATCTAATCCGCCATTATTATTTTTATTAATACTTGGTGTGACGTGCTTGGTCCTTGTGAACCGAAGTGAGCGCAAGAGCAATTTTAAAAATTTCTTGATGGTCTCAAGTTCCATTGCTATTTTGATCAGTTTATTAAATAGTCCAGCACTGTGGCTGATGCTGATTTTTGCGATTTTATTTATTGGTTTAAAAGGAGTCGAGATTACCGGAATCGACTTAACTAAAAATTCATTCTGGCGCAAAAAACAAATGATTATCGTTGAAACTGAAGAACCCAAAGTTGATCATACGCTGAAACAAAAGCAGCAATGGTTAGGCAATGAACGGATCGGCAGTCAAGTCTATGAATGGGACGATATCAATTTAGATATCTTGACGGGAGACACTTTCATCGATCTAGGCAACACTTTATTGCCTAAGAAAGAAAACGTCGTTATCGTACGAAAAGGCTTTGGTAGAACTCGTATTTTAGTGCCTGCTGGCATAGCGATCAAATTAGAGCACAGTACTTTTATTGGCTCCGTTATCTTTGAAGGCGAAGAAACGAGCTTGAAAAATGAAAAAGTGACGATTTACAGCCCGGATTATGGCGAAAATAGTCGGCGTTTGAAAATCTTAACGAATACCCTTGTTGGTGATGTTGAGGTGATTCGGGTATGATTGGAAAATTTTCAAGAGGCATGATCGCTTTTTACGCAGGATTAGCAAGTTTTTTCACCATGATATTGATGCTGTTTTCCTATTTGTATGCCAGTGGGAAAAATAATTGGCTGATAGAAGTCTTTCAAATCAAACTCTTTTTTATCCCAATCGTCTTTCACTTACTTGTAATATCTGCATTGATTGCTTTAGCTGTCTTTTTACTGATTTCTTTTTTTCGCAACCGTCAATACGGTCCGGTGGAAGAAAAGCTAAGACTGTTAGCCAGCGGCTATATCGATAGCCCTTTATTGGAAACAAAGATCCCACATGCGTCTGAAAACCATTTGATTGCGAATGTGGATCGTGATATTGCCAGTATCCAATCGAAGATGAAACAGATGTCGATGGAATTACAGCAATTGAATGCGAAACCGCAGTTTGTTGATGGTCAGACGAAAGAAGAGTTTTAGAAGCAGAAAGGCAGCGTCTGGCTCGTGAACTGCACGACTCTGTTTCTCAACAGCTGTTTGCCGCCATGATGATGATGTCTGCACTGAATGAGCAAGCGATTCGAACAGATGCGCCAGAAAGCCAAAAGAAACAGTTAGCTATGGTCACAGACATTATCAATGCTTCGCAATCTGAAATGCGGGCGCTCTTGCTTCATCTACGACCTGTAACTTTGGAAGGGAAGAGTCTAAAGCAAGGAATCGAGCAATTGTTAAAGGAATTAGAGACCAAAATCAAAATTCTATTGACTTGGGATATTGAAGACTTTACGATGCCTAGTTCGATTGAAGATCAACTCTTTCGCGTGATCCAAGAACTCTTGTCTAATACACTGCGTCACGCGAAAGCTGATGAGTTAGAAGTATACTTGCATCGCATCGATAATAACGTGTTATTGCGGGTGATCGATGACGGAGTTGGCTTTGATCCCCAAGATCAAAAGGCCGGCAGCTATGGCTTGATGAATATCCGAGAACGTGTAAGTGCTGTTGGCGGAACGTTGAAAATTATTAGTTTTAAAAATCAAGGAACCAGTATTGAAATCAAAGTTCCACTGTTGAAGGAGGCATAACGTATGATTAAAGTGTTGTTAGTTGATGACCATGAAATGGTTCGTCTAGGGGTCTCTTCTTATCTATCAATTCAAGACGATATAGAAGTAATTGGGGAAGCGGAAAATGGTCGAGTCGGGTATGAAAAGGCATTGGAATTACGTCCAGATGTGATTTTGATGGATTTGGTTATGGATGAAATGGATGGGATCGAATCTACGAAATTGATTTTAAATGATTGGCCAGAAGCAAAAATCATCATTGTCACTAGTTTTATTGATGACGAGAAAGTCTATCCTGCAATTGAAGCGGGTGCGGCCGGTTACCTGTTAAAGACGTCTACTGCTCATGAGATTGCGGAAGCCATTCGTGCAACCCAGCGAGGAGAGCGGGTCTTAGAACCCGAAGTCACCACGAAAATGATGGATCGTTTGACGAATCGGACACCAATCCTACATGAAGATTTGACCAATCGGGAACAAGAAGTGTTACTGTTGATCGCTGAAGGAAAGAGCAACCAAGAGATTGCGGATTCACTCTTCATTACGCTGAAAACAGTGAAGACACATGTGTCAAACATCTTATCAAAATTAGAAGTAGAAGATCGTACACAAGCTACGATATATGCTTTTAAACATGGCTTGATAAAATAAAATCTTAATAATCATACCTCCTCATGGCAAGCAGGGGAGGTTTTTGTTATACTAAATAATGATCTGGCAAACAAAGGAGCGTTTGTGGTGAAGCAAAATTATGCAATTATTGGATTAGGTCGTTTCGGTGGAAGTATTTGTCGTACGTTGATTGAATCAGGTCAAGAAGTGTTGGCAATCGATAGCAACGAAGATCGTGTCAATGAATACATGAATATCGCCACCCATGCGGTGGTCGGGAACGCACAAGATGAGATGACGTTGCGTTCATTGGGTATCCGTAACTTTGACCATGTCATTGTTGCGATAGGTGAAGATATTCAAGCCAGTATATTGGTCACACTGATGGTTAAAGAAATGGGTGTTCCTAATATCTTAGCCAAAGCCCAAAACGAATACCATGCCCGTGTACTGGAAAAACTCGGCGCAGACCGTGTCGTCCATCCTGAACGTGATATGGGGATTCGCATCGCCCATAATCTAGTTTCCAAAAATATCTTAGATTATATTGAACTATCTGACGAATTTTCTTTAGCAGAGATTCGCGTGTCCAATCCACGCTTTTTCAATAAATCCCTGATTGAGCTGAATTTTCGACAAAAGTATGGTCTGACAGTCGTTGCGATTCGTCGTGGACCAGGACAAGTGATCGTTTCGCCTGATGCAGAGGCAATCGTGCGTGAAAATGACAATTTACTCGTGATCGGCAATACAGATGATGTAGATATACTCGATGAACATATGAATGATTAGGAGTGAAGAAAATGAACTTAACAATAAGTCCTGAAGCAATGCAATGGTTCAAAAAAGAGTTGGTGGTAGACCAAGGAAGCGGGATTCGTTTTTTTGGAAAAATTTATGGAAAGACACAAGTGCATGACGGATTTTCCGTGGGGATGTCAGTAGACAAACCAGAACGTCCGATCGTTGAACAAACCATTGACGGCTTGCTTTTTTTTATTGATGAAGCGGATGAGTGGTTTTTCAAAGGCTATGATCTGACAGTTGATTATGATCAAACGTTAGATGAACCCAAGTATGATTTTAGTGAAGAGAAAAAATAATGTGGAATCGGTCACAGCTGACCGGCTTCCCACGATTGGCTCTAGGAGATGAAACCGATGTTATCAATTGTTGTACCTTGTTTTAATGAAGAGGCGAGCTTGCCGATATTCTTTGAGGAAACAGAAAAAGTGAAGAGACAATTAAATATGCCCTTTGAATATATTTTTGTCAATGATGGCTCTTCAGATCAAACACTACCTGTTTTAAGAGAGTTATATCGTGCCCACCCCGACAGTGTTCGCTATTTATCTTTTTCGAGAAACTTTGGCAAAGAAGCGGCACTTTATGCAGGCTTACAAGCGGCGAAAGGCGATTTTGTCACTGTGATGGACGCAGATCTACAAGACCCGCCGTCATTACTACCTGAAATGTTTGCTTTGCTAAGAAGTAAACCAGAGCTTGACTGTGTGGGGACGAGACGTGCCGATAGAAAAGGTGAGCCAAAGATTCGCAGTTTTTTTTCGAACTCGTTCTATAACATCATCAACAAAATTGCCGATACTGAAATGGTAAATGGTGCGCGAGATTTTCGCTTGATGCGCCGTAATATGGTAGATGCCGTTTTACAACTGTCTGAATACAATCGCTTTTCCAAAGGGATCTTCAGTTGGGTCGGCTTTGATACAGAATACATCGCCTATGAGAACCGGGAACGAGTCGCTGGTGAGACATCGTGGTCATTTTGGAAACTATTTCAATATTCGATCGACGGTATCGTCAACTTTTCGGATACCCCTCTGAACATTGCTTCTTTTATTGGGGCACTTTCTTGCCTGGGATCTCTGATTGCTTTGGTATTTATTGTGATCAGAACCTTTATTTTTGGAGATCCGACATCAGGATGGCCTTCCATGGTCAGTATCTTCTTATTCGTTGGTGGGTTACAATTACTTTGTTTAGGGATCATCGGAAAGTATATCGGAAAAATTTTCTTAGAAACTAAAAATAGACCCTTGTATTTTTTGAAAGAAACCGAAGAGGATCAAGAAAAACCAAAATAAAAAAAGTGTACAAGTTGAAGAGGTCCCTTCAATTGTACACTTTTTTTGCGGAAAGAATTTGTTAGTAGCCTTTATCCAAGTTTATCTCATTTTTTACAAGTTCTTGATTCGCCAAAAATTGTTGGAGATTCGCTAAGAAAATGGCCATAAATGCCTTTTGAAAATGGGGCGTGTGCCCTGAGATATGGGGGGTTATCATAAGGTTTTCGATGTGCCATAACGGATCATTTTCGGGCAATGGCTCTTCTTCAAAAACATCCAGTGCGGCAAATGCCAGCTGCTTTTTTCTAGGGCTTTTGCTAATGCAGCGGTATCCACACTAGGCCCACGGCCGACATTATAAAAGGAAGCACTAGGTTTCATTTGGGCAAAAAAAGCTGCATCATACAAGTGAGTGGTTTCTTCCGTCAGAGGAAGGATGTTGATGACGCAATCGGCGGTTTTTGCGCAAGCGTGTAAGTCAGATAACGCAAACGTTTTTTCAAAACCTGTCGCGTCATGCCCGCTAGTATTGATACCAATGGGACTTACACCAAAAAAGGTCAATGCTTGAGCTAACTTTTGACCAATTTGTCCCGTACCAACGATCAAAATTTCTTGGTCCGACAATTTTGTATAGGGAATCGTATTCGGTGACCATTGCTGTTTTCTTTGTTGTTGGATTGCTTGGAAAATTCCGCGGTTTTCCATAAATAGTAGAGCCAATAAATGGTCTGTAATCGATTCGGCATGGATGCCGCTGCCATTAGATAAGCGAATGCCGTAATTCGCAAACTCTTTTAAGGGTAAGGTGTCTACGCCAGCTGAAATTGATTGGACCCATTTCAAATTTGTTTTCTCCGTTAGCAGGTAGTCCTTCCATTCTGGCTTCCAACCGATGGTGATTTCTACTTGTGACCAATCAATTGCTTGGTCCTTTGTGTACACAAGAAATTGATAGTCTTTTTCGATTTGTTTCACGTATGTGTCGCGAAACTCTCGAGTGGCTAAGATTATTTTTTTCATTGCCAAGCCTCCTTTTAACTTAAGTGTAGCAAAGAATGAGAAAAAACCATGCTCAAGGAATTGAACATGGCATAGATCAGGTTTTAAACTGAATTTTTGGAGAATGTTTAACCCCTTGTGTGAATAAGAATAAAGAACCAAATAAAATAAAGGTAGTTGCATCGAAGGAAGGCAATAGTAGTTGTACGATTACACTAATAAGCGTAGGCAATGCAGCACTTACGATCAGAATCTTTAAATTTTCAAAGAAAGTATAGGAGAATCGTTTTAATCTTGTATAGATCGTTGCAATAAAGGTCCCCATCACTAAGGTGATCAACAAGCTGACAAATGATGGATACAATGCAACAAAAAAGACAATAAGTTTGATTAGCCAGGGGATCGCTTGGTTTGATAGCGCTTCTCGAATCGCCTGACCGTTAAGATTGCGCAGCGCAGGCTCACTGTAATCAAATTCTAATTGATTAGAATCTAACATTGACGTCGATAAGCCAGAAGAGGGGATACGGATGACCAGCTGATCTTTTAACAAGGCAACAGCGATGACAGAGCCAGTGACATCAGATGCAATATCTGCTGGCGTACGGTTGCCATCTGGATCGAAAGTAAAGATGATCGAATCGGTTTGATAAATGAAACCTTGCGTACCCGGCGTTGTAGCAAGCTTGCCATTTTCGATTGTAAAATCTGGGATCGATTCTCCAATTTTTTGTCCGTCTGCTTGCACATCGCGAAAGACACCTAATACATTGATGGTCATCGGTACCGCGATAAGCACGGAGGCGCTTAATAGAAAAACGATTACTTTGGAAAATTCTGCTTTTTTGACAAATTTTAAATCAGGTATTCGGAAAAAAGCAATTTTAAATAGTTGGACGATAGTCATTTGCTGATGAACTCCTTTGTGGTATAACTAGAGTAATTGTAACGAAGGGTTCTTTGAATTACAAGGAATTCACAAAAAAAGAACCAATAATCGAATGAATGAATAAATAAAGAAATGAAAGTAGGCAAAAGAATGCAAAAGTACAACGAATACAAGCAGTTCTTGCAGCAAAAAAAGTTGTGGGAGCCGATTACGTATTTATTTTTTGGTGGATTAACGACTGTAGTCAACATTGTCGTCTACCTCGTTTTTCGTGAATGATTGAAATTCTACTATGATATATCAAATATTATTTTTAGTCTTCTTATATGTGATGGAAATTGATGTTACTTGAATTTTAATTGGACGTGTAAAAGCATGGATGAAGCTATTATAACAACAATTATCCAAAATGTTATCTCATTGACTTGACTGAGTTTGTCAAATTTTTATAAGGCGTTTTTTAGCTTTGTTATTAAAATCATATCAACTATTTTTCTACTGTTTTAACAAAAATAATTGGATGGAAGTTGAGAAAATATTATAAGAAGCTCTCCAAGGTATTTATGAATGAATGTAAAAAAAGTGAGAAAAAGATAAACTTATGAAAAAATTCGTATATTAATTACTTATAGGATATAATGTGATGTAGAAAAAAGCGTTAATATAATAGGAGTGTTCTTTTTGAAATTTTATTTAAGATTTAAAGAGGCTTTAGAAGAAAGAAAACTATGGAATCTTTTTATTTATCTTTTTTTTGGTGGTCTTGCAACGATTGTTAATATTGTAACGTATTTTATTTGTATAGAATGGCTCTTTCTACACTATTTATTGGCAAATGGAATCTCTTGGGTAGCTTCCGTTTTATTTGCTTTTGTAACAAATAAACTATGGGTGTTCCATTCAAAGACAGAAGGTAAGCTAGAACTTTTAGTTGAATTTGCTAAGTTTATTTTTTATCGTGTCCTTTCCCTAGGGATGGATATGGGTGTGATGTATGTTATGATCGATTTAATGGATACAACGAACTTAACGGCAAAAATTATTACTCAAATCATTGTTGTCCTCGCTAATTATTTATTTAGTAAATTCCTGATATTTAATCAGGTAAAAATAAAAAAAATTGAAGCAAATGATGAAAGGTAGTAAGCATATTTTTTGAACAAAGTCTGATAGTCTGATAAAGTTACTTATGTAAACATTATCATTGAGGAGGAATTTTTTTATGACTTACACATTACCAGATTTACCTTATGCATACGATGCATTAGAACCATACATCGACGAAGAAACGATGCATTTGCATCATGATAAACACCATAACACTTATGTAACAAACTTAAACGCAGCGATTGAAAAACACCCTCAATTAGGTGAAAAAACAGTTGAAGAATTATTAGCTGACTTTTCTTCTGTGCCAGAAGATATTCAAACAGCGGTTCGTAACAATGGCGGCGGCCATGCAAACCATACGTTCTTCTGGGAAATCTTAGGCCCAAATGCTGGAGGCGAACCTACTGGAGCCATCAAAGAGGCAATTGAAGAAACTTTTGGCAGCTTTGAAGACTTTAAAGAAGAATTTAAGACTGCTGCAACTGGACGTTTCGGTTCAGGTTGGGCATGGTTAGTCGTTAAAGATGGTAAACTAGCAATTACTTCAACAGCGAATCAAGATTCACCATTGATGGATGGTCAAACACCTGTTTTAGGTTTAGATGTCTGGGAACATGCGTATTACTTAAAATATAAAAATGTTCGTCCAGATTACATCAATGCCTTCTGGAGTGTTGTTAACTGGAATAAAGTGAACGAATATTTCGCAAAAGCTTAATCAATCTATTAGGAAGAAGCCTGACTAAGGGCTTCTTTTTTTGTTGACAGGAAGAAATTTCGTTATTGCTAACGCTTACATTTTCCGCTATAATGAAATCGACGGAATCGTCGGATTATAATTATTGGAGGCTTTACACACTATGGAACACGGGAAAGTAAAATGGTTCAACAACGAAAAAGGATTTGGTTTTATTACAGTTGACGGGGGCGATGATGTATTTGTTCACTTCTCTGCGATTCAAGGAGACGGTTTTAAATCACTTGAAGAAGGACAAGAAGTTGAATTTACGATCGTTGAAGGTGCTCGCGGACCGCAGGCAGCGGAAGTAACCAAAGTCTAAATCAGAACAAAAAAGCTGAGGGAGTACTCAGCTTTTTTAATTTGCTATTTCTTTTCATATTTGGTATCTTCAATACATTAGTAAGACTAGGAAGCGAAGAGGGATAAGAATGAAACGAGTAATTACTTATGGAACATTTGATTTATTGCATTATGGACATATCAATCTTTTGCGTCGTGCAAAAGAGCAAGGCGATTATTTAATCGTGGCACTGTCAACGGATGAATTCAATTGGAATGAAAAACAAAAAAAATGCTACTTTTCTTATGAAAAAAGAAAACAATTATTAGAAGCAATTCGATATGTTGATTTAGTTATTCCCGAAGAAGGCTGGGCTCAAAAAGTTTCTGATGTCAAAGAGTATCATGTGGATACCTTTGTTATGGGAGACGATTGGGCAGGCAAATTTGATTTTATTCAAGAAGAAACAGCTGCTGAAGTGATTTATCTAGCACGGACTCCGGAAATATCAACTACTCAAATCAAAAAAGATTTGAAACTTAACAATTAAAAGGGTTTCTATCTAGAAAAAGCATCTTTTATAGATGTTTTTTTTATTGAGTGCAATTTCAAGAGCTTAAGATTTTATTACTAGTTTTTCATTGATTATTTGTTCAGAACTCAAAATATGGTATGATGTTTTGTGAGTTGACTCGATCAATTAGAAATTCTATGAGAATGGATGAAGAAAGTGGAAAAAGAAATCAAAGTCCGTGCAACTTTAGTGACGAAAGAATACGACTTATATAAAAAGAAAGCTGATAAAGTAAAAGCATTATTCAAATTCTATCATCGCAATGTTCCCCGTTTTTGGGCATTAAAAGGAGCTAGCTTCGATGTGAAAGCTGGTGAATCAGTGGGTATCATTGGGATCAATGGTTCTGGAAAATCAACTTTATCCAACGTGATCAGTGGCATTATTCCACCAACATCCGGTACGATGGAAGTAAATGGTGATACCTCGATCATCGCGATTGGTGCGGGGTTAAAATATCAGCTGACAGGGTTAGAAAATATTCGGCTCAAAGCATTGATGTCTGGAATGACTAATAAAGAAATTGATGAAAAAATGCCTGAAATCGTGGCCTTTGCTGATTTAGGTGACTTTATCAACCAACCCGTTAAAAGCTATTCCAGTGGGATGAAATCACGGTTGGGCTTTGCTATTGCGGTTCATAATGATCCAGATATTTTAGTCATTGATGAAGCTTTGTCTGTCGGAGACGAAACGTTTTATCAAAAATGTGTGGATAAGATCATGGAATTTAAAGCAGCTGGAAAAACCATCTTTTTTGTCAGTCATGCTTTAGGACAGGTAGAAAAACTTTGCGACCGGACGATCTGGATGCACTATGGTGATTTACGGATGTTTGGTCCTACTGAAGAAGTAATGGCTGAATATCGCAAATTTATCGATTGGTTCAAAAAGCAGCCAAAGAAAGAGCAAAAAGCCTATCAAGATAAATACAAAGAAGATCAAAAAGCCTTTAACTTGGAAAAATTAGCTGAAAAAAGCCGAGAAGATCATTTTTTACAACTACAAAATCTTTCCGACCAAATGATCAAGAAAAACTTGAAGCGTACGCCACTAGGAGAAAAAATGAGCTGGCCGACAAAAGGAATCTTAGGTTTGGTCGTAGTCGCAACGGTATTCTGCTCGATAGTTTCTTTTAGTGGGCGTTCGATTACTTACGCAATTAAGAATCCTGTTGAAACGATCAGTCAAGTTTTCAAATAAAGAAGATGTTTCTTTGTTTAGTTCATATAGAAAAGGAAGAAGTTTGTGAAAGAGATTGCTGCAGTTATAAAAGAACAGTTTAAAAATGCGGGGATTATTTTTCGGATGTCCCGTTATGAAGATAAAGCGACCTATCAGAGTCATTATCTAGGTTTAGCTTGGCAGATTTTAAATCCCGCTATTCAAGTAGGAATCTATTACTTGGTTTTTGGTCTAGGCGTTAATCAAAACGGAAATGTTGACGGGGTGCCATTTATTATCTGGATGTTGATTGGGATCACAGCATGGTTTTATATTAGTGCATCAATTTTAGGAGCATCAAATAGTATACACCGACAAGTTGGAATGGTAGCGAAAATGAAGTTTCCAGTCAGTATCCTACCATCGATCAATATTATTAGTAATTTGTCATCCTACATCCCTATGGTGGCAATCGTGGTAGGTTCGTTATTCATAGCAGGTGTAACACCAAGTATCTATTGGTTACAATTTATTTATTACTTTCTTGCGATGATTGTTTTCTTATTTGCATTTGGTCTATTGAACGCCACAATAACAGTACTAGTTCGAGATTATCATATTTTCTTACAATCAGTTCTACGTTTATTATTCTATGTTTCAGGACCTATTTGGAATATCAATAATCGTAATTTACCAGATTGGCTAATTAAAATACTACACTTGAATCCAATATACTATCTAATCGAAGGATTTCGTGATGCTTTTCTTTCCCGTGCATGGGTTTGGGAAAAAACAACTTATACACTTATCTTCTGGTGTCTAACTTTGATGCTTCTTATTCTAGGAAGTCATTTGCATATGAAGTTCCGCGCTCGTTTTGTGGATTATATTTAAAAAAGACTATTTGCGGTGTCCCCTCTAACTTAGAGGGGACACTTTATTTTTGTTTATTTCAAAGAAGTTACGGAAGCATTAAATATGAAGTTGATTCATGATAGCGATTGCTGAAAGATGCGTTTTGTGGGAAAATTTATTTGATGAGTGAATTTTTATTGGTGAGGTGTAAGATGCGGAGATATCAAAAGGTAATTTTAAGTATTTTAATCGTGTTAGTGGTTGGAATCATTGGAGTAACGATCTACGGGATGCAGGTTTATCAAGAGACAAATGCCACGTTTAATCAAATCTCTCACGCTGTTGATCGGAAAACAGACAAACGAGAGGAAGCGATCAGCATTGAAGATCGAGATCCGTTTTCCATTTTGCTGATGGGAATCGACACTGGGGCATTAGGCCGAACCGAGCAAGGTCGCTCGGATAGTATGATGGTGGTGACGGTCAATCCTGAAAAAAAACAGTCAACGATCATTAGCCTTGATCGTGATATTTACACACAAATTGTTGGTTACAATACGATCGATAAGCTGAATCATGCCTATGCTTTCGGTGGGGAGGCTATGGCCATGGACTCTGTTGAAAATCTCTTGGACATTCCTATCGATCACTATGTGACGATCAATATGCAAGGGATGCGGGATCTGATCGATGCAGTTGGAGGTATCGAGGTGACAAATGCTATCGATTTTACTTTAGAAGGTGTTCATGTCCCTGAAGGGCGAATCACCTTAGATGGGAAGACAGGTTTGGCTTATGCAAGGATGCGCAAACAAGATCCCGAAGGGGATATCGGACGCCAAAGACGGCAAAGAGAAGTGGTTACGAAAATTCTTCAAAAGGTTATGAGTCTGGAGGGCATCAGTAATTACCAAAAGATTCTCAAAGCGGTTGAAAAGAATTCGAAGACGGATCTTACGTGGAATGATATGATGGACATCGGTACCAATTATATTCCTGCTTTTACGACCATCAAACAAGAGCAACTCCAAGGAGAAGGGCAACTGATTGGTGGAGTGTATTATCAGTTATTGGGGACGAATCAGTTGTTGCATACGCAAAATTTGTTAAAGGAGCAGTTGCAGCTTCCGACGAACGAGGGTTTGACCCAAGGCGATGAATATACTAACGGATCACCTAATTATCAGTTATACGACGACAGTTTGACCTTCTCAGAAGAAAATTCAACAACTGGGGAGTAGCTAGTATCTTTAGAAGCCTAAAAAAGCAGGGTGACCGAAAGTCCTCCTGCTTTTAGTTTTCCACAAAAGTACCAGGGGGAATCTTGTTTCACGAAATCATCAAATGAAAAAACATAAGAAAGCTTAAAAAAACAATTTTTTCATGAAAGAATGAAAATGAAACAATCAAACTGTGAAACATTTACTCGGAATCACGCCAATTTTTATAGTTTTTTCTAAGGATTAATGGATATTTTTTGTTTTTTCTGTTTCGAATCGAATTTTTTGGTAAAATAGGACAGTAGTCATTATAGATTGGAAGGATAGATGAGATGAAGAATTTGAAAGATAAAGTTGTCCAAGGGATACGCAAGGGGCCAGAAGAACCAAAGGCTAAATCGTATCGCAAATCTCATGTTCCATTTCGATTGAACTTTTTGTTTTTTATTATTTTTGCTTTGTTTGTATCTTTGATCGTTCAATTAGGCTATCTACAGATCGTCAATGGCGACAATATTGAGCAGCAGTTGAAAGCTTCATCTGTAGTGGAAGTCAAAGGAAGCGCCCCACGGGGAATGATCTATGACGCTTCTGGAAAAGCGCTGGTGGAAAATCAAGCCAATGCGGCAATCACATTTACCCGCGGAAACAAAATGACCGCTCAAGATCTGTTAGAAACGGCCAAAAAATTGAGCGAGTTGATCGAAGTTCCTGTGGACAAAAATTTGTCTGATCGAGATCTTAAGGATTTTTGGCTGGCAGATGAAGACAATCTTGAAGCAGCAACTGACCGATTGAGTGATGAAGAGCGTTCTTTAGGCACTTCTGAACAATATGCGGCAACCGTTGAGAAAGTGACAGAAGATGAAATCAATTTTTCTGATGCCGAATTAGAAGCAGCCACGATTTTTAAGCGGATGAATAGCGCCCAATCTTTGAGTACGGTCTTTATTAAGACGTCGGATGTGTCTGACCGTGAATTAGCTATTGTTGCTGAAAACATGGTCGATTTACCGGGAATCTCCACCGGTACCGATTGGACACGAAAGATCGTTGAAGGAAGTTCTCTGGCTAGTTTGATCGGAACGGTGACCAGTGAAGAACAAGGAATTCCTGAAGAAGTCTTGGAGGAATTTTTAGAAAAAGGCTATGCTCGTAATGACCGTGTTGGACGTAGCTATTTAGAGCAGCAGTATGAAGAAGTCTTACAAGGTACAAAATCCATTTCTGAGATCTCTCTTGATAACAATAATAATATTGAAAGTCAAAAAGAAACTTTTGCTGGAGCAAAAGGGGATAACCTTGTTCTAACATTGGATGCTGAGTTTCAAGCGAGAGTTGATAAAATCTTGCAAGACAATTTCCAAAAACTGATTGATTCTGGGGCAGCAGAATATTCTCCAGGGGTTTACGCAGTGGCGTTAAATCCAAAAACCGGTGGCATTTTGTCAATGTCTGGCTATCATCATGACACAGGTTCAAATGAATTGCGGGAAGATGCCATTGGCACCTTTATTAACTCCTTTGTACCAGGGTCCGTTGTCAAAGCAGGGACTTTGGCTGCCGGCTGGGAAAATGGTGTCTTAAACGGCAATGAAGTGTTATTGGATCAACCAATCAGAATTGGCTCCGATGTCAAAGCCTCAATTTTCAACCCAACTGGGGCAAATAATCGTAATCTTTCTGCGGAGCAGGCGTTGGAAGTTTCTTCTAACTCCTATATGATGCAAGTCGCTTTACGTTTGATGGGCATCAATTATCAGTCAGGTATCTCGATTCCAACAGTGGATCGTCAAGGGGATGTCTATGAAAAACTACGTTCGTCTTTTGCCTCTTTTGGTATGGGAACTGAAACTGGGATCGATTTGCCGGGAGAAGCGACTGGTATCAGCACATCGATCGATAACATGGACCCGGTCAGTGATGGTGGGAAGATCCTTGACTTGGCATTTGGTCAGTTTGATACCTATACGACGTTGCAACTGGCACAATATGCAGCAACCGTTGCTAATGGTGGCAAAAGATTGCAGCCTCACATCGTTGACGGCATTTACGGCAATGATGAAACTGGCGGTCTTGGCTCACTGATTGAAGAGATCGAACCAACGGTATTGAACGAAGTTGGTTTAACGGATGCTCAAATGCAAATTATTCAAAATGGGTTTTATGATGCAGTTCATGGAACGGATGCGTGGGCAACTGCCAAAGGCTTGGCCTCTGCGAAAATGGAAGTGTCTGCCAAAACAGGTACTGCCGAAACACCAATTGTGGATAGTAATGGCAATACCATCAGCTTAGTTAACCTAAACATCGTTGCCTACGGGCCAAGCAGTGATGCGGATATTGCCATCGCGATCGTAATGCCTCAATTAAAAGGGGACACAGATACCCATCCAAATATTCAAATCGCCAAAGAAATCATGGATGCTTACTACGACTTATATATGAAATAAGCATAAAAAATCGCAGTGAAGACTGCGGTTTTTTTGTTTTATAAGAAAACTGATAGAAAACCAACATTTAGTGAGAAAGACTTGCTATTTTTGAATGATTGGCTTAGAATACTAGCGGTCAAGAGATAATTTTGATTTGCACGTTAAATAAAAAGATAAACTGACGATAAAAGGGGTAAAAAACGTAATTATGAACAAGGAATGTTTAAGTAAGCAAGAACTAATGAAGCAGTTGGGACAATTTACACCAGCTGAAAAAAAGGAGATTCGGGATTATTTGCAACGGAAAAATCCATTGCTTTTCCGAAAATTTGAACGAATGAAACATGATCTTTACCGCTTGGAATCACGACGTGTCCAATGTGAGATTGAAAATAACGAAAAGGAGTTAGGTCTTCTAAACGATAAGATCCTTTTGAAAAAAGAAGATTTTCTTGAGCTGTTATTAGCAATTCGAAAGAAAAGAGGGTAATGGATGGAATTTATTGAACTCGTCATTATCATTGCAATTCTTGTCACATTATCAAATGTGGCGAGCAAAATATTGCCCTCGGTACCGATCTTTTTTATTCAAATTATTTTAGGAATTTTATTAGGTCTTACAGAGATGGGCCAAGAGATCGCCTTTGAGCCAGAAATGTTCTTAGTAATGATCATTGGTCCATTGCTATTTCGTGAAGGGGAGCGGGCAGACGTTCCGGAAATCTTAAAAAACAGCAAGATCGTGCTATTTTTGGCTTTTGGTGGCGTGTTAATGACATTATTTGCCGTCGGGGGAACACTCCATTGGCTAATGCCGACGATTCCTCTGGCTGCTTGCTTCGCTTTTGGTGCTGCGTTAGGACCAACTGATGCAGTGGCAGTCTCTTCATTAGCAAAACGTTTGAAAATTTCCAAAAATATTATGCATATTCTGGAAGGCGAGGGCTTACTGAATGATGCTTCGGGGGTTACCGCATTACAGTTTGCTATCGTGGCTTTGACCACCGGGAGTTTTTCAGCAGCCAACGCAGGTTTCCAACTCCTTTTCTCTAGTATCGGCGGCGGGCTTATCGGTTACTTGATTGTGTGGCTGAAACGCCGGATTTTACGTTTTATTGAAAAAATCTCGGCACAAGATGTCACAGTATACTTATTGATTGAACTACTCTTGCCATTTGCTGCCTATTTGCTGGCAGAAATGATCGGAGTCTCAGGGATTATCGCAGCAGTTGTGGCTGGGGTTGCCCAAGCCCAAAGAAAACGCCGGATCTCGTTGTTTGATGCAGAGTTGGCGAACATTTCGGAAAGCACGTGGTCGACCATAGTCTTTACATTGAACGCATTAGTGTTTCTCTTTCTAGGGATCGAGTTGTCACAAGTCTTTTCACCGATCTGGGAAAGCAAAAACTATGCAAACTGGCATCTAGTTATCACGATTTTAGTCGTCACAGCGGTGATTTTCCTCGTTCGTTTTCTCTTTTTACTATTTTATTATTGGTTCTTACAGTCAAAAAAACAAGTATCTATGAATCAAGTCGCCTTGTTGACCTTTGGTGGCGTCAAGGGAACAGTCAGTTTGGCAGCCATCTTTATTTTACCGGTGATGGTGCATGAGACACCGTTTCAGGAACGGAGCTTGCTCTTGTTTTTGACCGCCTGTGTGATTTTGCTGACATTGATCATCAGCGTGATGGTCTTGCCTTATTTGGCAGATGGTGAAGCTGCCGAAAGTGTCGACTTCAATCACTTGCTGATCTTAGAAGACGTCATCGAACAATTGGAAGCAGAAGAAAAACAAGAGCTTTCTGATAAAGGTCGCTTAGCGATCGATGCTGTCATCAATTCCTATGAAAATCGCCGTTGGGAATTGTATCGCAATAGTTTGACAGATTCAGAAAAACAAGAAATCCAAGAAATTCAAGGGTTGATCTTGTCGATCGAACAAGATGGCTTGGATGAAGCCTATCGAAATGGGAAAGTCAGTCTAAATGGCTATCGTTTTTATTCACGGTTTATTTCTCAGCAACAGCATTCCCTCGCAAAACAAATTCTCTCATTCTTTAGTTTTTGGCTCTTCTTTATTCAGCGCTTTATTCGTGTATTGATCCATCCTCGTTTGTTTTTACAGCGACGGCAGCAACTGAAAGATGCCTTGAAACAACGAGACATTTCTGAAGTACAAAAAATCTACTTAAAAAACAGCGAATACATTTTTCACAGTTTGAGCAATTTAGAAGATGTCTATGATTCTTCGCTGATCAATTTCTTTATTCGTCAACGAGAAATGAGCATCAAACGGTTTGAACATAGCAATTTCATTGAAACGATCATGATCGAGCAAGAGCCGATTTTTGTCAAGAAAGTTCTTTGGGGCTATTATCTCGAGCGCAAGACGATCGATGAATATGAAGTTGCTGAAAAAATATCGACGATTTCTGCGAATGAATACCGACGCAATGTCAATCTGTTAGAATCGTATGCGATGTCTCGAGCGGAAGAACAGCCGAAACAGCGGATGTTCCGCCGATAATATGTCTCAAAAGGTGCATGAATTGATGCACGTTTTATGGAGTGTCTTCGTCAGGTTATTCCCCGTAGGTGATCAACATGGATCATCCATGGAATAAACTGACGAAGGCATTCTTTTTTTACAAAAATTGATTTTTTTCTCTCATCGTCTCCGTTGATTAAATGTGGTACAATGAGCGAAGAAAAAACTCAGGAGGGATTCTGTGAAAGAATTAAAAGTAAGTGAATTAACCAAAACTTACGGTGAAAAAACACTGTTTGATCAGCTTTCTTTTCTGATACATGAAAAAGATCGAATCGGTTTGATCGGTGTCAATGGCACGGGAAAATCGAGTTTGTTACGGATCTTAGCCGGTTTGGATCGCGGAGATGGCGACCGTCAAACGGTATTTGCCGCCCAAGATTATCGTATCGGTTTCTTGGCTCAAGACAATCAGTTACAAGAAGAATTATCTGTTGTAGATGCTGTTTTTCAAGGCACCAGTCCGCTGATTCGCGTTGTTCGTGACTATGAAAAAGCGCTGATTGCTTTAGAAAATAATGGTATGGATCAGCAAACGCAACGGAATTATCAGTTGGCAGAAGAAGCGATGAATAAAGCCGATGCTTGGAATACAGATACAACTGCCAAGATTATTTTACAAAAGCTTGGGATCAGTGAGTTAGAGAAAAAGGTCAGTGAGTTATCTGGAGGTCAAAAGAAACGAGTGGCTATGGCTCAAGTATTGATCGATGAACCAGACCTGTTGTTATTGGATGAACCGACTAACCACTTAGATTATGATGCGATCCAATGGTTGGAAGGCTATTTAAAGAATTATCGGGGTGCGTTACTGATGGTGACCCACGATCGCTACTTTTTGGATCGAGTCGTTAATCGGATTTTTGAATTGTCCTTTGGCAAGCTGCATGAATATCAAGGCAATTACGAGACGTACCTCCATGCTCGAGCAGAACGAGAACGTGTGGAGGAGACGCAAGAAGACAAGCGCAAGCAGTTGTACAAACATGAGTTGGCTTGGATTCGTACTGGAGCAAAAGCCCGTACAACGAAACAACAGGCCCGGATCGATCGTTTCGATGATTTAAAAGAAAACCTACATCAAGTAAAACGGAACGGCGAAGTGGCCATTGATGTTGCTACGACACGCTTAGGCAAACAAGTCCTAGAACTAAAAGATGCGAGTTTCCAGATTGAAAACAAAACGATTTTGTCACACTTTGATTTGTTGATTCAATCAAGAGAACGCTTAGGGATCACAGGAGAAAACGGTGCGGGTAAATCAACGTTGCTCAATATTTTAGCTGGTCGCCTGCCTTTAGAAGAAGGGGAACGCACGATGGGCGTGACGGTGAAAATGGCTTATTATACGCAAACGATTGAAGCGATGAACCCTGATCAGCGAATGATTGCTTATTTGCAAGAAGCAGCCGAGGAAGTGCAAAAAGTGGATGGCTCACAAGTCAGTGTCGCAGAAATGCTGGAACAGTTTTTGTTTCCGCGATCCATGCATGGCACCAAGATCGGCAAGCTGTCTGGTGGGGAAAAACGACGCCTATTTTTACTCAAGCTATTGATTGGACAGCCAAATGTTCTCTTGTTAGATGAACCGACCAACGATTTGGATATTGATACTTTGACGATTTTGGAAAATTATTTGGAAACATTCCCAGGTGCAGTCATCACTGTTTCCCATGACCGCTACTTTTTAGATAAAGTTGCCCAAAAATTGCTGATCTTCGAAGGAGACGGCCGGATTAAGTCCTACTTTGGTTCCATTAATGAGTACCTAGCAGCCAATACCAATAAAGCTAGTTCGAGTGTACTAGAGCCAAAAGAAACAAAAACCGATTCCCTTTCTGCTGAAAGTGAGGAGACTGCTGCAGCGCCTATCAAAAAGAAACTGAGTTATATGGAACAAAAAGAGTGGGCGACGATTGAGGATGATATTGCAGCATTAGAAGAAAAAGCAGCCGCTTTAACTGAAGAAATGAATCATCAAGGTGCGGACTTTACGAAGCTCCAAAAATTACAGCAAGAAATCAGCGAGGTTGAAACGCAACTGGCAGAAAAAATGGATCGTTGGGAATATTTGAGCGAATTTGTCTAGAGTAAAGGAGAAAAACGATGGAACAAGCATATTTAGAGCTAGGAAAAAGATTTTAACAGAAGGCAATGATAAAAGCGACCGTACAGGAACGGGAACGCGCAGTGTCTTTGGTCACCAAATGCGTTTTGACCTGTCCCAAGGCTTTCCATTGTTGACAACCAAGAGAGTTCCTTTTGGTTTGATCAAAAGTGAATTATTATGGTTTCTAAAAGGAGATACCAACATTCGTTATCTGCTAGAGCATAATAACCACATTTGGGATGAATGGGCGTTTGAACGCTATATTAAAAGTGATGCTTATACAGGTCCTGATATGACAGACTTTGGTCGCCGTTCATTGGTGGATGAAGCTTTCAATGAACAGTACCAACATGAGTTGAAACAGTTTTGTGAAAAAATCTTAGCCGATGATGCTTTCGCTGAAACTTTCGGCGATTTGGGTCATGTTTACGGGTACCAATGGCGGCATTGGGAAAAAAGTACGGGTGGGTTTATCGATCAAATCAAAGAAGTGATCGACATGATCAAAACAACGCCAGACTCTCGTCGCTTGATCGTCTCTGCTTGGAATCCAGAAGATGTACCGACGATGGCGTTGCCGCCTTGTCACACAATGTTTCAATTTTATGTTCATGAGGGTCGCTTAAGCTGTCAGTTGTATCAACGCAGTGCCGATGTCTTTTTAGGTGTTCCTTTCAATATTGCTAGTTATGCGCTATTGACGCACCTGATTGCTCATGAAACTGGACTAGAAGTCGGAGATTTTGTCCATACATTAGGCGATGCTCATCTTTATAGCAATCATATGGAACAAATGAAAGAACAATTGACTCGTACAGTGCGTCCTGCGCCAACCTTACAGTTAAATCCTGAAAAACAATCGATCTTCGATTTTGAAATGGAAGATATTACGCTGGTTGGGTATGATCCGCATCCAACGATCAAAGCGCCGATTGCAGTTTAAGTGGTTGTTTGGTTTCATTTCATAAAGAAAGGAATGAGGCGTAATGGAAAATACCCACAAACGAGGCTTTGCGGCGACCTTTCATCAGAGACATGCTGGATCGATTAATGCAGTGCTCATTGAGCAAGTCATTGATTTCTTGGATCAGCACTATGATGCAGTTTGGCTATCCGTATCCGAAGAAACGGTGCCGGAGCTAAAAGAAGCCATTCGTTCAAATCAGCAGTGCACTGCCATTTTTATACCAGCAAAAGGAGCGGCAGATGCCCGCAGAAGGCTTGTTTTTGCTGCACAGCACAACCTACCAATGCTGGATTCATTGCATATTTGTGATTTTGATCGCGTCGTGACGTGGATCGAGACGTACCCAGAAGAACTTGTGGCAATAAGCAAACAGCCATTACCAGAGAATACGTATTGTATCCTAGGACGAACTGCAAGGGCATTTGCGAGTCATCCGCAAACGTGGCAAAGAACGGAGTGCTTGATCAACGAGATCGCCACCGACTTTTTTCAAATAGAAGAAATTGATGTCGCAGCTGGCAGTGCTCTCTTTCCGATCTCCCTGATACCGACCTTGCTGAAAAACAACAACGCGCGTTTAAACGATGGAGAATGGCCAAGAAATGTCCAAAGAAGTGGCGGCACAATTGTTTACCAAGCCTGTGATGGCTTGCGCTTTGATGAACGCAACAAAGATCCATTTGAGCATGAATCGGCTTTTCAGCTGATGCAGCGACTGCAAGTCGCTGCGGATATTTCTGAATCATTTTATACAGAAGGGATGTAATATTTATGTTGATCGCACTTTGGGCACAAGATCAAAAGGGGTTGATCGGAGCGGATGGCACACTGCCGTGGCATTTGCCGAATGATTTGAAATTTTTTAAAGAGCAAACCATCAATAATACGATTATTATGGGGCGCAAAACCTTTGAAGGCATGGGAAAAAGATTGTTGCCACAACGGACGACGATCGTTTTGACAAGTGATCGAGATTATCAAGCCGACGGTGCCTTGGTGATGCATGACCGTGAGGAAATTTTGACGTATGTGAAGCAGCAAGAGCATCCAGTTTTTTTAACTGGTGGAGCGGGTGTTTTTGAAGCGATGATTGACGATTGCGATCAATTGTACCGTACAGTGATCGGTGCGGAATTTAATGGAGATGTGTATTTCCCAGAGATTGATTGGACGCAATGGAAACTTGATCATGTGGTCGATGGGATCATCGATGAAAAAAACCATTATCCTCATCGATTCGAGTTTTATCATAAAAAATAAAAGATCAGGGATCTTTCTCTAATGAAGGTTCCCTGATCTTTTATTTAATCGCACTTACTGTTTAGGTATAAAACAAGACAGAGAAGTACATTAGTCCAGCACCTAACATAACGAATAAGTGCCAAACCACGTGCATGAATCGAACGGATTTTAAACTATAGAATAGCGCACCCACAGTATAAGAAACACCACCGCTTGCTAGTAAAAATGTTCCCCAATAGCCTAAATGTTCGATCAGGGGTTTAAAGGCGACGACACATAGCCAGCCCATGATGATGTAGATCAGGGTGGAAATTTTAGAGACGGTCTCTTTTTTATGAAGAGTCAGTGACTTATAAACGATGCCGCTAATTGCGAGTAGCCAAATCAAGACGAAGAGTGACCAGCCAAGCCAGCCTTGGATACTAAGCAAACAAAAAGGAGTATAGCTTCCAGCGATCAGCAAGAAAATGGAGGCATGATCAAAGACTTGGAAGACCTTTTTTGCTTTGGTAAAAATCAAACTGTGAAATAAGGTAGAAAAGAGGAAGAGCAAAATCATCATCGACCCATATATGGCATAGGAAACGATGTGGATAGGTGACCCAAGATTTGCCCCCTTGATTAAGAGAATGACCAGTCCTGCGATACTCAGTCCTAATCCGATCCCGTGGGTTACTGCATTTAATACTTCATTGACGATCAAATATCTGCGACTAAACTTCATGTGCTGCATTCGGCACCGTCCTTTCGAATCGAAATTAGATGAAAAAAAATTTTCTCTCTGTTATACTTAGTATAAATGGTCTGTGGTTATTTTACCATGAAAAAAGACTTGATTTAAAGAGAGAGTGAATATATGATGGCAAATCTTAAAATTGTGACAGATTCTTCCAGTACGATGGAACCAAGTGTCCGTGATGCTTTGGCTATCCATGTTGTGCCTTTATCTGTAATGATTGATGGTGTCGTTTATCCAGATGATGAAACGCTACCGGGAGAAAAATTTATGCAAATGATGGCGCAAGCCAAAGAATTACCTAAAACTAGCCAGCCGCCGATCGGTCATTTTGTAGAATTATATGATGAATTAGGCAAAGATGGCAGTGAAATTTTATCGATCCATATGACCAAAGGCCTGAGCGGAACCGTGGAAGCGGCTCGTCAAGCCAGTCATTTATCAAAAGCCAAAGTCACGGTGATCGATAGCGACACAACAGATCAAGCGCTGGCTTTTCAAGTGATTCGGGCAGCTGAATTGGCTAAAGCCGGTAAGACACTAGAAGAAGTGTTACCTGAAGTGGATTTGGTGCGTGAACATACGAAATTATTTATCGGCGTTTCAACGTTAGAAAACTTAGTAAAAGGCGGTCGTATCAGTCGTGCCAAAGGTCTTTTATCGAGTTTGCTGAACATGAAAGTGATCATGGATTTTGATCATTCAGAACTGATTCCAGTCGTCAAAGGACGCGGTGTCAAGACGTTTAATAAATGGTTTGAGGAATTAAAAGCAGAATTGAAGAATATGCCTAAAGTGACGAAAATTGGTATTTCTCATGCTGAAGGATTAGAAATCACGGAACGTTTCCAACAAGAACTAGCAGAACTGTTTCCTGACTTGGAGATCCCATTGCTTCACACAACACCGATCATCGCCACTCACACTGGCAAAGGTGCTTTTGCGATTACTTACAGTACGGAATAAAAAGGATGTTTCTTTCAGCGATTCGTTTGACGACGAATCGCTTTTTGGTGTATGAAAAGCTGAAAGGAAGAAAAAGCAGAATGAAGCTGCGATTTTTGTCTACTCAGAGAGCAGGGAGCTGTTTTCTTTCTTAAGTTTGAAGGATTGCGACTAGGAATTTTATGAGAATTTTGTTAAAATAGCAAAGATTACAAAGGAGTTTGAATACCTGTGAAATGGAAAAAAATAGTAACTTATTTACTTGTTGTGGGACTGATAGCCATTGGAACGGGCTTCTTGTTTCATTTTGCTGTTCCCAAAGCGCAACCACTGTTGACCCCTGTTAATAAGCTGGCGGCCAATGACTCAAAAAAATCCGCCATCGAGTATCTCGCACTTGGGGATTCATTAACGGAAGGGGTTGGTGATGAAACAGCTCGTGGCGGCTTTGTGCCAATTTTAGCGGGGGATTTAGAAGACCGCTATGATTTGAACAATTTGGTAACCAAAAATTATGGGGTCGCTGGTGAAAGAAGCGATCAGATTCTAAAGCGAGTCAAAAATGATGAAGACTTGCGGCAAGACCTCAGTCAAGCGGATTTGATTACCTTGACTGTCGGCGGTAACGATGTACTAAAAGTGATTCAGAGCAATTTCTTTGGCTTGAGCATTGAGACGTTTACGGAACCGATGGAAGATTACAAAGAACGTTTAAAAGACTTGTTTGCTCAAATTCGCGATTTGAATAGTGATGCACCAATCTATGTCTTGGGCATCTACAATCCATTTTATCTGAATTTCCCAGAAATCACGGATATGCAAACGATCATTGATAACTGGAATAAGCAAACGGAAACGTTCGTCAATCAGCAAGAAAAGGCCTTTTTTATTCCTATTAACGATTTACTCTATAAAGGGTTAAGTGATGAGGTCGGTATTGCTGATACCGAAGGAGGGGAATCAGAGGGAACTGCCGAATCATCGGATTCAGAAAGTTTATCTGATTCATCAACGACAGCTTCGGATGAAACGCAAAGTAGTCCTTCAACGACCACTGATTCATCGCAAGCCGTTGGAAATAACATTACAAACAATGTTTTGTATGAAGGCGATCGCTTCCATCCCAATAATCTTGGGTATCAACTGATGGCGAATGCCGTTCGCGATGAAGTGATCAAAACGCAAAACTATTGGTTGCTAGAGGAGGATACAAAATGAAACCAAGCGAATCAACGAAGCAGCCGGAAAAAACAGCTACAACGAATAAAAAAGCGATCAACTACTGGAAAATTGCCTTCCTAGTGTTGGTCGGTATCCTTTAGGGACAACGGTTTTCTTTGCTTCAAGAATTTTTCAGCAGCGAGAAACCGGCTTAAATGAAAGTGCCGAACTTGTTCAACGGGAGGGCAGTCCTGTTCTGACCGTTAACAGCAACAAAAGCCAAGTCAATCAATTGATTGATTTTTATCTATCTGATTTTCAAAAGGATCAAGAGGTCAAATATAATTTTGAGCTAAGAAATGAAGCACTCTTAACAGGAGAGTTTCAAGTATTAGGATTTCCTATCACTTTCTATCTCTATTTTGATCCTTACGTGACGGAAGAAGGCAATGTCCAATTAAAGGCCAAAAGCTTATCAATCGGCACCTTGGATCTGCCCACCAGTGAAGTGATGAAAATGATCAAACGTAGTTTTAAATTTCCTGAATGGATCGATGTCAATGCCGATGAACAGATTATTTTGATTCGATTGGATCAATTCCGCATGCAAAACGGCTTGTTTATCAAAGCCAACAAAATCAATCTTGTGGATGATGAAATTCAAATGAGTTTATATTTACCAGCTGAAACGGAGGATGAATAATGGAACGAGCAATTTTTGCCGGTGGGTGCTTCTGGTGTATGATCCAACCCTTTGATGAACTAGAGGGCGTGCATTCGATTTTTTCTGGCTATACCGCAGGACATACCGAAAATCCAACCTATGAAGAAGTCAAAAGCCATCAAACCGGGCATACCGAAGCAGTGGAAATCATCTTTGATCCTGAAAAAATCAGTTATGAAGATCTTTTGACGATTTATTGGCAGCAAACAGATCCAACGGATGCTTTTGGGCAATTTGAAGATCGTGGCGACAATTATCGTCCGGCTATCTTCTATTTTAATGAAGAGCAACGACAAAAAGCCGAAGCCAGCAAAGAGGCACTTCAAGCTTCCGGTCGCTTTACCGATCCGATCGTGACCACGATCGAACCAGCCCAACCCTTTTATTTAGCGGAAGAAGAACACCAAGAGTATTACAAAAAGAATCCTGAGAATTTTGCTCGCAATCACGCCCGTAGAGCAGCCTTTTTAGAAAATCATTGGGAGCAAGATCATGCGTAAAAGTTTTTATAGCTATTTAATGGCAGTCAAAGGACCGAGTCATACAGATGAGGCCCAGATCTTTGCTACTCATGCAAGTCATGATATCCAGTTTCCGAAGCACAGCGATGACTATGATGAAGTCTCTTCTTATCTGGAACTAAATGTTGATTATTTGCCATCCATGGATATTTTTGATCGTATTTGGGCAGAGTATCTCGAAAATAACAAATAAAAAACTGTCCTTCGTTTTGTATGGTTGCATAAAATCCACAGAACGAAGCTGTTTTTTCTCAGAGAGGTGTTGTGAATGAAAGGTTTAACGACGAGCCGATATATCGTTTCTCTCATTTGTGTCGCAATTTTGTCAGGAGGCGGTGTCTATTTATGGCAAACGGCTCAGCAAAATCAGCAGACGACGCAACCGGTGACAGAAACGAGCACAGAAGCCAGCGGGATGGAGAAAATCCAGTCGCTATATGACCAGATCCTCGCGAATTATTACCAAGAAGTCGATGAGGATGCCTTGATAGAAGGCGCCCTACAGGGAATGACTGATGCGCTAGATGATCCTTATACAACGTATTTGAATCAATCGGATGCGGATAACTTAGAACAATCACTTTCTGGCAGTTTTGAAGGGATTGGTGCTACCTTGTCGATCGTGGAAGACTATCCAGAAGTCGCACAAGCCCCGATAAAAAATACGCCTGCTGAAAAAAGCGGCCTGCGAATGAATGACCGAATCGTCAAGGTAGATGGTGAAGATACGCAGGGACAAGAATTATCTGAAGTCGTGGGTAAGATTCGTGGTGAGAAAGGGACGAAAGTCACCTTAACGATTCAACGTGGAGAGGACACTTTTGATGTGGAGATCACTCGGGATGTGATCCCCATCGAAACGGTCCATGGAGAAATCGCTGAAAGTGATGAAACGATCGGTCGTATCGACATTACTTCCTTTGGTGAAAACACGGCAGCTGAGTTGAAAGAAACCATCACCGAACTGCGGGAAGCCGGTGCAAAGTCGTTTGTACTAGATTTAAGACAAAATCCTGGTGGACTGCTAGACCAAGTCCAGATCATGGCGAGTATGTTTTTGGAAAACGGTCAAACGATCGTGAAATTTGCCAATAACCAAGGGGTAATCAGTGAAACCAAAGCGAGTGGAACCTTGGACGAAGGATTCAAAGTCACAGAGCCGGTCGTTGTTATAGTCGATGGAGGCAGTGCCTCCGCATCGGAAATTTTTGCTGCAGCCTTGCAAGAATCAGCGGATATTCCTGTCGTTGGTACGGAAACCTTTGGTAAGGGGACTGTCCAGAATGTGAAGGATCTGGGGGATAACAGTGAATTAAAAATGACGGTCATGAAATGGTTGACCCCGAATGAAAATTGGGTCAATGATCAAGGCGTGATGCCGGATTATGAAGAGGACTATCCAGAATATGCGTATTTCCCGCCATTACCACGGGACCATGCTTTAAAAGCTGGCCAATCGTCAACGGCAGTCAACAATCTAAATCAGTTTCTTAAAGCGTTGGGGTATTCAACCAGTGGTGATACCTTCAATGATGAGACGACCGCAGCTGTGCAGTCCTTCCAAGAAGACCATGATTTAAAGGGAACTGGGGAAGTCGATGCAGACACGGCCCAAGCAATTGAAAAAGAAGTAACGGCGAAACTCAAAGCAGAGGACCCAGCATACTTAAAAGCACTGTCCTTGCTTTCTGAACAATAAACTAAGTGAAAAGTTGGAGAGGAGGCAGACGTGTGGAGTCGAAAAAACTTTGGGTTGATCGTTTTTGGCTAGTAGTGAAATATGCGTTGATCGCTTTTGCAACAGCCTTCTTGATTCGGGCATTCTTGTTGATCCCAGTTCCTGTTGAAGGAAATTCGATGGAAGGAACTTTAAAACAAGGAGACATGGTGGTCATTGAGAAGATTTCGCCGATCCAACGTTTTGATGTCGTTGTTTTCCAACTGCCGGATGGTTCGACCTATATCAAGCGGGTGATTGGCTTACCGGGTGAGTCAGTGAAATATGTCAATGATCAGCTTTACATTGATGATGAACCAGTAGATGAAGATTTTCTAGTGAAAAACCGTAGCAATGACCACGAGTCTGCTTCTTATACCAATGATTTTGATTTAGAATCTTTATTAGGCGTTGAGAAATTAGGGAAAGATAGTTACTTTGTCATTGGTGACAATCGACGTGCCTCCAAAGATAGTCGTTCCTTTGGACCAATATCAGGAGAGGCTATTTTAGGCAATGCCCGTTTTGTTTATTATCCATTGACCCATATTCGGTTGATTTAAGCTATGTAATTATACACACAGTCAAATAATGCATAACCCCTTGGATTCATCGATTGATTCCAAGGGGTTATTTGTATAGCTTTCAATCTTTTTCAAAAGACTTCCTTAGGTTTGCCGAAGTGCGCCAGTTGTTATTAATCCGTCAACTTTTTGATTTTTTCATTAAAAGCAGCCAATAATTTCTGACAGAGATCTGTTTCAAAGTCATAATAGCGACAAAAATCAATGATTGCCGAATTCTTTTCGGTTGTATAGGGAGGGAAAAGCTGAGGCGCACTCAGGATATAAAAATCAAATGGTTCTTCTGTTGGCAGTGTGATCCGCTCTATCGCAACGAATGGTAGTCGCTCACATATATTAAAAACTTCCATTGAAACCAAATAATTGGATACATAGACGAAAGCAACTTTAAGCTTATATTTCTGTTCCTTTTCGATGTAAACGGGGTAAAGCAAACAGGCTTGATAAAAGGCAAGATCGGCATAACAGGTTTTCAACCATTCATAACCTTTACGATTTGCTATTTTACGCCAAAAACTTTGAATGGTATTTGTCAAAATCGTATGTAATGGGTATTTATCTTTGATCACGTTTGCTTCGAAAAAATTTGAAAGTGGGACTTTTTGCTTGAATATGCAAAATTTCAGCAAGGTAAGATATGTATTCATATAAAGAAACGATTGGTGATCAAAGTCAAAATCGCAGAGAAATTTTTGGCAATGGTCTTCAAATTCAGTCATCAGTTCTTTTAGTTCCTGTTTTTCATGCTTGTAACAATTTGCAACGATCGGCAGACGCACATCGTTTGCGGAAGTCAGCATCGGCCAGTAATAAAAAAGAAAAAACAATGAATTGATCTCAAGAATGTCTATTGCTGAATCAATGAGCTTAAAGAAAGCAGAAAAGAAATCAAGACTTTCGCAACTGGGAATAAAGGACTTATTCGTTAATTCATAAAGATTCGTTGAGTGACCATCCTTGATCCGGAAAAGACAAATTTTGCAATGGAGTAATGCTTCTTTTTTACCAATTTCATATTTACTTTGGTATTTTGTTCCTTCATAGGTAACAAATAACTCTTCGATCTCTTGATTAAATGCCTGTGCCAAACTATCTCCTAAAGAAATATGCCAGATAAAATTAAACAACAAGATGCGAATCACCATCTCTGAACCGGTAAGCGTCATAGCCGATTGATTTAAGGTTATGTTGAATTCCTTTAAATGATCCTGCAGCTTTTTAGTTTGTCGGAAACAAGTCGAACGACTGATATAGTTTCTTTGGCAAAATGCCAGCAAGCTTTCATCTTGGTTGGTCAAGATACTTAACAACATTTTATAAGAAATACTTACTTGGGCTAAAAACTGCTGATATTGATTGTATTCAATCAAATTTTTAGGGAGACTGAGGGTGTTTTTATGTAATGAAAGATTTACTGGGGAAAGGTTTTGCAGGTCCTCTTGGATCGAGGAAAGTAAACTTTTCAATCTCGTTGTACTTAAATGGGTCAGATTTTTCACGAACTCTATGTTGTATTCACCTGGAGCAATTGATAATAATTTTCCGTAGAGTCCGATTTTGTCTAATGCTCGGGAATCTAAGAGTATTTTTTCAATCAAATGATCACCTTCTTATTTTAGTAATAACTTATTTATATAACTGTGTAAAGACACGTCTCAAAACTTTTGCTTTTTTTTATAAAAACTGAGACAAATCTTTTCAAAAAGTGTCTCATAAAGAAGAAAAATACAAAAAGGATTTGAAAATTGTTGATTTTCTTCAGTTTTTAAATAACATAAAATGATGGGTTTTCATCAGAAAATCTGCGCATAAATTCTGTTTAAATAACGCACGAAAATAAGAGTTTTCCCATTTTTCTGAAAATGAAAAAAAGCGGTGTATTGTTCTTCTTTTTTGTATGATCAGCTTGTAATTTGAAAGGAGGTCTTTTTATGTTTTTTGCAAAGAGACACCACTGGTTCTCTTTCATTTTCTGCATGTTAGGGGGATATTATTCATTATTTATTCAGGTTTGCAAACAAATGGGACAGCAAGTGCACAAGAAGAAAATACGATCGCTATTACCGAAACGGAGCAGATCAAGCTGACAGGTCAACGGGAGGGCAATCAATTTACTTTACGTTATCAGCTATCACAAAAAAACAAGCAGCAACGCATCTGGCTGCAATTATATGCACTGGATGAAACGAAAGAACAACCGCTAACGAAAACGAACAACAAAGAGGTGGTTTTTATTGAGGATGAATCTGCACAGTCTTGGCTAACAACACAAGACTTCTTGAAAACACCCTGTGAACAAGAAGTAACGTTTCAACTACCCAATGAAACAAAAAAACTGAAGTTGGCGCTTCAGATTGAAGAATATGATCATGAAAATCAAGAGTCGCACAAATTGGCGTCTTTGGATGAATTGATAGTTGATATTCCGCTTGCGACAGAATCTGCTTCCTCAGATAGGGTGGAAGTCAGCTCAACTGATTCGCAAGCTGCAGAAACCGGCACGGAGTCAACTTCGGGACAAGTGTCGAATGAAGACTCAAAAGGTGTTTTTAACGAAGAAACGCAGGAAGAGACAAAGGAAACAGGAACGACGACAAGTTCTTCTGAAAATGAAACACTCATTGAACCGTTTAAACAAGAACGTCTTTATCAAAAAATGACCGTTTCACAGGCTTTTGCTTCGATTGAACCAGATTATACGACAGACCAAAGCGGGACGTATCCTTCGGCGAATTGGAAAACCGATGAAAAGAGTAACGTCTTAAATCATCAGGGGAACAAGGATGCAGGAGAAACCTGGGATGGCGTAACTACATGGAATGGTGATCCAGAAAATGTGACCAACTCGTATATTGAGTATGGTGGTGTAGGTGACGAAGCAGATTTCGCTCTGCGAAAATTTGCCAAAGAGACGAATACCCCGGGACTATTTGATGTTTACCTAAATGTACGAGGGAATGTTCAACGTCAAGTCGATCCCATCGATGTCGTGTTGGTCGTGGATTGGTCAGGCAGTATGAATGATATGGGACGCATCACTGAAGTAAAAAAAGGTGTGGATCGCTTTTTGAATCAAATTGAAGGAAGCGGCATTCAAGACAGTGTCTACATGGGCTATGTCGGTTATTCCAGTGATGGTAGCAATTACCAAAACAAAATCTGCCAATTAGGAAAATTTTCGGAAGTCAAAGAGACGATCCGGACCATGACACCAGAAACAGCAGCTGGGGGAACCTTTACCCAAAGAGGGCTGCGCCAAGCAGGGGATATGCTATCGACGCAAAATGGACATAAGAAAGTCATCGTTTTGCTAACAGATGGCGTGCCTACTTACAGTTACCATGTGTCCAAAGTGCAGACGCAAGCAGACGACAGTTATTTTGGAACCGCCTTTTCACTTACTCAAGATCAGCCCATGAATACATCGTTTATCCACGATGGGTATTTTGCACCTGATCAATACGGTAACTCTAAACGGATCGACAATACGTTTGTCGCTACGATCGGTGAGGCGATGGCGTTAAAAGAGCGCGGGATTGAGATTCACGGATTGGGGATTCAACTGCAAGGAGATCAAACAGCTGGGTATACAAAGGCCGATGTTGAGAACAAAATGAGACAGATGGTTTCTGCAGATGAAGAGGGGCATCTTTATTATGAGTCAGCCAATGAAGCAGCGGATATTGCCGACTATCTTGAGAAAAAGCCCTTCATATTTCGGCGACAGTCACTGATGGAGAGATTACTGACCCCATTTCGCAGCCATTTTTATACGAAGAAAATAGCTTGTCCATCAAAAGTGTCGGTTCTGCTGATCTAACGGTGCAGCCTGAGGTCACGGTATCTGACAATACCCTCAACGCTTCTAGTCTTTATTTAGGCGAAGGACAGGAACTGCAAATTCATTATCAAGTGCGGATTCAAACAGAAGCAGCGGATTTTAAACCAGATACTTGGTATCAAATGAATGGTGAAACGGTGTTTTATCCGAATCATCAATCCGATCAAAAGGCATTGTTTGGTGTGCCATCTGCCAAAGCACCTGGTAAGGAGTTGACGATCAAAAAAGTCTGGGAGGAATACGATGGTGATGTGTCAAGTCGCCCAGAATCCGTTTATTTTGAAATAAGTAGAAGCCCGGTTACTAGCAAGGAGAGCTGGCAAACAGGATATCTCGAACTTACTGAGACCGATGCGCAAGATCAGACAACTTGGGAACGAAGCAAGGTTCCCGCGGTTTCTGAAAAGGATGGAACGAATTACGAAGAAACCCGTCTACTGCCGCTTTATAATAACCAAGGAGAAACTTTTGATTATCAAGTCACAAGTGAACGAACAGTGTCAGGCTATGAAGCGACAAAAGTGGACGCTTATACATGGAAAAACACAAAGACGTTTGTGCCCCTGGCATTAAACCTGATCAAAAAATCCGCTGTAGGAGAGGTGAAGTTGACAGGTGCCGTTTTTGAATTGACGGGGGCAGGGGAGACAGTGACCCTTGTGGATCAAGGGGATGGAACGTACGGGCTACCAGCAGATACTGCGTTGCAAAAAAGTCAGACGTATCGTTTAAAGGAAGTCACTGCACCGGCGGGACATCATTTAGCTGAGCAAACCCAGTGGCAGATTCATGTCGATGCGCAAGGGCATGCGACGATCGATGGGCAACCCGTCACACTGGTCGAGCATACGATTACCCTGGAGATCACCAATCCCTTTACAGAAATTCCAGTCGCTATTCGAAAATACACGGTACAAAAAGAGCAGCAAGTACTGTTAGCTGGGGCTGTCTTTTCTCTGCAACAAAAAACAGCAGGGGGGAATATCAAGAAATCGCCTCAGAAACGTCGGATGATGCTGGACTCGCCGGATTTAGAATCGGGGAACCAGAGTCTTATCGCATCACAGAAACAGCCGGTCCGCTTGGATACGATACGGTTGCCGGTGACTATGAATTTGTCGTTGGTACAGACGGAAAAATCCAGTATCAAGGGGAAAATGTCGACGGGGATGCCAACTGTTGGATCCTTACCCATGGCAATCAGTTAAAACCTTTTGATTTGGTGGTCAATAAACAGGATGAACTGGGACAAGCACTTGAGGGGGCAAAATTCCGGCTAAGTGGAAACGGACGGACTGTCGAACTGCCTGAAAACGGAGAAGCACTAGCGGTATTTCACTTCCAAGATCTTACACCCGGCAGCTATACCTTGGAAGAAACTGGTACACCCGCAGGCTATGCAGGTTTAACAGCACCTGTCCAAATCAAGATTGAAGAGGATGGTCAGGTCTTTATCGATGAAGAACGACAACCGAATCTTCTTGTTTCTGGAGAAAAGAACAATCAAATAGAATTGATCGTAACCAATCAAGTGAAAGTGTCTCTTCCTGAAACCGGAGGGAATTGGCATGGATGGATGGTCATTCTTTCAGCAAGTCTGCTAGTCCTTTTAGCTGGTAGCTATTTGTACGTTACGCGCAAAGATAAGCCTTCATTAAAGTAATTTTTCCATTAGCGAATGAAAAACGAAAAAAAATTTAGAAGAGAGGAAAGAACAATGAAAAAGATTTTTAATCATACGAAAATGGTTTGTCTCCTATTTTTACTTTTGCCATTTGTCTTTTTTGGAACAAAAAATCAGCAAGTATCCGCAGAGACCAATTTGGCACAGGTTCATCTGCATAAAAAGAAAATGGTCAATCTACCAGGTTCATTGATTCAAAATAGTGGGACCGAGATGTCAGAGTTTGATCAATACCAAGGGTTAGCCGATGTTACTTTTTCTGTCTATGATGTGACAGCAGCCTATTACGAAAAACGATCTGCAGGGGCATCTGTTGAAGAAGCTAAGCGTCAAGTCCAAAACTTGACGCCAGGTTCTCCTGTAGCTAGCGGGAAAACAGATACAGCCGGTGATTTGATTTTTGAATTGCCGAAAAAACAAGCCGATCGGGATGCTGTTTACACCATTGTGGAAGAACCTAAAGACGGCGTTACCTCTGCTGAGAATATGGTGATCGCCTTTCCTGTGTATGAAATGATCCAACAAGCAGATGGCTCTTATGTATATGGAGAAGAAGAGCTTGACACGATCCATCTTTATCCGAAAAATCTCGTCACAAATGAAGGAACGCTCCTGGTGAATAAGCGAGGAACGGGGAAAACGAACCACTGAATAATGCGGAATTTGTTGTTTCAAAGCAAGAAGGAAACCAACAGACTAAGAAATATATTTTAAGTGCAGCTGATGGACTCTATACGTGGACGACCGACAAACAAGCAGCGTATCGTTTTTTAACAGGGAAACAATATGCTGCCGGAGACGCTGGCATCAATGTGAGTGAGAACCAAAAAGGACAGCTAAAGATTGCACAACTAGAAACAGGCGCCTATCAATTAGAGGAAACGAAAGCCCCAAGTCAAGCCGCCTTAATCGAGGAAGAAAGGATCAAGGATTTCACGATTGATTCAGGAAGTAACGTTACTGTTGAGCTAACAATCAAGAATGACACAACAAATGTTACCAAAACAACACCACAATTAGACGGAAAAGACGTGGAGATCGGCGAAAGAATCCAATATCACCTAACGGTCAATATCCCATCAGGTATTCAAGATAAAGTAGGAGCTGAAAACAAATACAAACATTTTCAATTGATCGATGCCCATGATCCAGCATTAACTTTTGAAAATACAGCTGAAGGAGAAACAGGCTATGCGTTGTATGATGGAGAGCAGAAAATCGACGCGACGAATTACCAAGTAACGGAAAAAGAGCATGGCTTTACGGTAACTATCAATCCAGAATTTTTGCCGCAATTAACGCCGGGAAATCAATTACGCTTTGTGTATTATATGTATTTAAATGAACAGGCTATGCCTATCAATGGCTTTACGAATGAAGCAAATGTAGAAACGGATTTCATGACGGATCAAACGCCTCCAAGCGTGGAAGTTTTGACAGGGGGCAAACGGTTTTTAAAAGTCGATGGGGCTGTGACCGCTACCGAAGCATTGGCAGATGCAGTTTTTGTTGTACGGGATCAAGACCATGATGAGGCCAACTACTTGAAAATCGAAGAGGGAACCAAACAAGTATCTTGGGTGCAAACAGCGGATGAAGCGACGAAATTTACCACAGGTGCAGATGGATTAGTCGACATTATCGGGTTGAAATTTGGCACCTACTATTTGGAAGAAGTAAAAGCACCAAAAAATTATGTGCTGTTAACAAATCGCATCGCTTTTGAAGTCCATGAAACGTCTTATGGAACGAAAGAGCAATTGCTATATCCAGAAAAAGTCCCTAACCGCCGCAAAGGAACCTTACCGGCAACTGGTGGTGTCGGCACGTATTTAATGGGCGCCATCGGAGTGGTGATCGTTGGTTTAGCTGGGTGTTACTTTGTAAAACGAAGGGTAAGTAAATGAGATGAAGATGCACGATGACGATCAAAAGGAAAAGAAATGGCGCGAAAACACTTACTAAAAAAGTGTCTTTGTTGGATGTTTTAATGGGTATTTTGCTGCTGCTAGGAGTCCTGATTATCAGTTATCCTTTTGTAAGTAATCAACTCAACACGCTTTTGGATCAGCAGTTGATCAGTTACTACCAAAGCCAAGCCAAAAAAATGAGTGAAATAGAAAAACAGCAAAAGCGGAACCAGTTGGAACAAACGAATCAAGAACTGGCACAGCGGGCAAGTAATCCTGGAATCAAAGAAACGCAAGCTTCAGTAGAAACAAAGGACTCAGAATCAGTCGACACCCCTGATTACTATGAACGACATACGATCGGTGTTTTAAAGATCCCTTTGATTGGTGTTCTTCTCCCGATTTTTGATCAAACCACCGATACGTTGTTAAAAAGAGGCGCAACATTATTGGAGGGCGCTTCGTATCCAATAGGTGGGGAAGATACCCATGCAGTTCTGTGCGGACACCGTGGGTTAACGAGTGCAACCCTCTTTACGGATCTGCCTAAGCTGCAGATCGGCGATGCGTTTTATATCGAAACGTTTGATGATACGTTGGCGTATCAAATAGATCAGATCAAAACGGTCGCCCCTGATGATACCGAGGCACTAAAAATTGTCAAAGGCAGTGATTATGTCACCTTACTAACCTGTACACCCTATATGGTCAATAGCCATCGTTTATTGGTTCGCGGCAAAAGGGTTCCTTACAATGAAGAAAATGAAACAAATGCCGCAAAAAAAGCAAACCAGCAGGATTTGTGGGTGCTGCTAGTTGTAAGCACCATACTATTACTACTCCTGCTGGTGATTAGCAGAATCAAAAGAAAAAAACAGCATGATTTGATCACTCTCAGCGATAAGAAGCAAAGATAGCAGGTTTTCCTCTAGATCCACTAGAAAATGACTTGTTAACCTTACTCAGAACGAAACATGTCGTGTGAAATATGGTACAATAACGAAGATAAAAGGTAGTAAAAAGCAGTCGGTCTAATGGTAAAGGTGTCAGAAAAAAGGAAGAATGAGTGGGTAGACAAGCTTTTTCCAATCACTTCCCCAAAATTAAAAAGCGAGAAAGCGCGTATGACGCATGAGAATCGCGCTGAAAGCTTTACCTATGCACGAGGTTGGAACAAGAACATTGTCCTAAAGCAACTTTAGCAAAATGCCCAGTGTGACTAGTTTCTCTGATGGTTTTAGAGCAAATAGTCCTTGTTCTTGTCAGGTATATACTGCAGGGATTTAGATATTACTGTCTTTTTACCAATTCGAAGAAGTACCAAGGAGGAAAACGTTCAAATGACCATTCAATGGTTTCCAGGCCATATGGCGAAAGCCAGACGTGAAGTAAGTGAAAAATTAAAATTCGTGGATATCGTTTTTGAACTCGTGGACGCACGCTTGCCGATCTCATCCCGCAACCCCATGCTGGATCAATTATTACAGCAAAAACCACGATTGATCTTGATCAATAAAGCGGATCTAGCAGATCCCGTTCAAACCAAAAAATGGGAGCATTATTTCCAAGCACAAGGCTATTTAGCATTGGCGATCAACGCCCAAGACAATCAAGGCGTCAAAGCGATTGTCCCGACGGCTAAGCAAGTCTTGAAGGAAAAAATCGCTCGTGACAAAGCCAGAGGATTGAAACCCCGTGCGATTCGGGCGATGGTGATCGGCATCCCGAATGTCGGAAAATCAACCTTGATGAACCGCTTAGTAGGGAAGAAAATCGCTCAGACGGGCAATAAACCTGGCGTGACCAAAGGACAGCAATGGCTGCGTTTCGGGACTGATCTAGAGCTGCTAGATACGCCTGGGATCTTATGGCCAAAATTTGAAGATCCTGAGATTGGGAAGAAGCTGGCACTGACCGGGGCTATTAAGGATCAGCTGATCCATTTAGATGATATCGCATTGTATGGACTTGATTTTTTCGCTCGTTATTATCCTGAAAGAATCGCCAATCGTTACCAATTAAAAGCGGAGGAAGAGGCGTTATTAGCGCCAGACCTTTTAATGAAGATCACGGAAAAACGTGGCTATAAAGACAATTATGATCGAGGAAGCGAACTTGTTGTCTTTGACATTCGGCAAGGAAAATTAGGCCGTTACACACTAGATCGAGTGGAGGAAATGGAAAGTCAAGATGAAACAATCGATTAAGACAATCAAAGAGCGATTATTTGATCCAACCTTTAATGACCCGGCATTTTTGCAGGAATTGCTAGCAGATGAACGCGCGGGGGTCCAAAAGCTGTTGCAACAATATGAGAAACAATTAGTCAAACAGCAGCTTTTGCGGGAGAAATATGAAGAAATGATGCGTTTTGAAAACGAAGCATTTAAACAAGGCGCCCGTTTTATCGCCGGTTTAGATGAAGTAGGACGCGGACCTTTAGCAGGACCCGTGGTGTCAGCTGCGGTGATTCTGCCTAAAGAATGCCAGATTTTGGGGTTGAATGATTCAAAACAGCTTTCTGCGAAGAAAAGAGAAGAACTGTTTATCGAAATTCAAAATAAAGCCGTTGCTGTCGGTATCGGTGTGGTTAGTCCTGAAGAAATCGATCGGATAAATATCTATCAAGCGAGCCGCCTGGCGATGAAAGAAGCTTTGATCGACTTAGCGGTCAAGCCGGAACATTTGCTCATTGATGCCATGACGATCGAGACCGACATCCCTCAACAAAGCTTGATCAAAGGCGATGCCCGCTCCATTTCGATTGCCGCAGCAAGTATCATTGCCAAAGTCTATCGTGACAATTTAATGAAAGATTTTCATGATGTGTATCCTTTTTATGGGTTTGATCAAAATGCTGGGTATGGGACCAAAGTTCATTTAGAAGGGTTAGCTGCCCATGGAATTTGCCCTATTCATCGAAAAACCTTTGCCCCAGTTAAACAATACCTATAAATTTCATCCATCCCTCTTTTTTTAGCGAATCTTATAAGTAAGATCACTAAGAAAAGAGGGCTTTGTTTATGAAATATCAACAAGCAACAGATTTTGAAAAACAGTTGATAAAACTGTACTACTGTCAGGGAATCGGTCTGCAAGGCTGCTGGAAGATTATTTGGTATTGGCTGGAAACAAAAGAGATGCGTTGTTCGTTGGAAGAGATGATTGCCATCGGCGTCCTTCCACAACACCGTGCGGTTTTTCGGCGATCATGGGAACAATTGACAGAAGAGCACATCACACAAAAGATGGGGGAACAAAACTACCTTACCTTTTTTCGGCGGAGTATCCAATGCTTTTAAGACAAATTGCGGACCCACCATTGATGCTTTTTTATGAAGGAAATCTGCAATTGCTACAAACGACTATGATTGGCTTTGTCGGCGCAAGAACAGCTTCTCGCTACGCGCGTAAAGTTTGCGAAAAGCTGATTCCACCGCTAGTGACGGAAAATTATACGATCGTCAGTGGATTGGCAAATGGTGTTGACAGTTTTGCCCATGAATCAGCCATCAGAAATCGTGGGAAAACTATTGCCGTGATTGCGTCTGGGTTGGACCATTGTTATCCTGCTTCTGCGTTTCCATTATTTCAGCAGATTCGTCAAGAACATCTAGTACTGAGTGAATATTCTCATGATACTAAACCGCAAAGACATCACTTTCCCTTGCGCAATCGCATCATTGCTGGTATTTCAAAAGGGATCTGTGTGATTGAAGCTAAAGAAAGAAGCGGTTCTTTGATTACGGCACAATTAGCAATGGAAAATGGCCGAGAAGTTTTTGCAGTACCTGGTGAAATGATTTCCGATCAGTCAAAAGGTTGTCACCACTTGATTCAAGATGGCGCAAAATGTACGATTAGTGTGTCAGATATTTTACAGGAGTTAGCCTTTTTTTGATTTTTCCAATCAACCTTCCTTGACAAACCTTTTCTTGAAAGCTATGATAAGCTACGATTTGTATGTTTCATCTGCATACGATAGGTTCACTGATTGATAGAATATAATAGTAGGAAAAATTCAGGAAGGAGCCATTCTTTATATGGCATATAAATATTTAGTAATCGTGGAATCGCCAGCAAAGGCGAAAACCATTGAAAAATACCTTGGACGAAATTACAAAGTCGTCGCAAGTGTCGGTCATATTCGTGATCTCCCTAAAAGTAAAATGGGAATTGATGTCGAAAATGACTATGAGCCGCATTACATTTCGATCCGTGGCAAAGGCGATGTGATCAAAAGCCTTCGTTCAGCTGCAAAAAAAGCCGAGAAAGTCTACCTCGCAAGTGACCCGGATAGAGAAGGAGAAGCCATTGCTTGGCATTTAGCTTTTCTGCTAGGGTTAGATTTAAAAGATAAAAACCGAGTCGTCTTTAATGAGATCACCAAAGATGCCGTCAAAGCAGCTTTCAAAGAGCCAAGAACGATCGACGTAGATCTCGTCGATGCCCAACAAGCGCGACGGATTTTAGACCGATTGGTGGGGTATTCATTGAGCCCGATCCTTTGGCGTAAAGTGAAAAAAGGATTGAGTGCTGGCCGTGTTCAATCGGTGGCGCTTAAGATTATTATTGATCGTGAAAAAGAGATCCGTGATTTTGTGCCTGAAGAATACTGGAGCATCGATGGGAACTTTAAAAAAGCCACGAAGAAATTTAAAGCCAATTTTTGGGGCCTAGATGGCAAAAAGAAAAAATTACCGAATGCTGAAAGTATTAAAGAAGTCACTGATCGCCTTTCTGGTAAAGACTTTCAAGTGACGAAGGTTGAAAAGAAAGAACGCAAACGCAACCCGGCGGCACCTTTTACCACCAGTAGCTTGCAACAAGAAGCAGCCCGTAAACTGAACTTTCGAACGCGGAAAACCATGATGGTTGCACAGCAGCTCTATGAAGGGATCGCCCTTGGCAAACAAGGCACCGTTGGTTTGATCACCTATATGCGTACCGATTCGACCCGAATCGCAGACACAGCCAAAGGCGAAGCGGCAGAATTTATTGAAACTACCTATGGTTCAGAGTTTTCAGCGCACGGTGGCAAAAAACGCGCGAATGCACAAGGGGCGCAGGATGCCCATGAAGCGGTAAGACCAACCAGTGTGATGCGTACGCCAGAAGCCATGGAGAAATTCTTAGACAAAGACCAACTAAAACTGTATCGCTTGATCTGGTCTCGCTTTGTGGCTAGTCAAATGACGCCGGCGATTTTGGACACAATGAAAGTTACTTTGGATCAAAATGGTGTCATCTTTATTGCCAATGGTTCAAAAATCAAATTTAAAGGGTTTATGCAGGTCTATGTGGAAGGGCGCGATGATGGCAAAGAAGACAAAGAGAACATCTTGCCAGAGTTAGTTGAAGGAGATGTGGTCCAATCCGTATCGATCGAACCAAAACAGCATTTCACTCAACCACCTGCCCGCTACAGTGAAGCCACCTTGATCAAAACCCTTGAAGAGAACGGTGTCGGCCGTCCTTCAACTTATGCACCAACGCTGGAAACGATCCAGCGGCGTTATTATGTGAAATTGACGCAAAAACGTTTTGAGCCAACTGAACTTGGTGAGATCGTCAATTCATTGATCGAGGAATTCTTCCCGCAAATCGTTGATATGCATTTTACTGCTGAAATGGAAAATAGCTTGGATAGCATTGAAGCTGGGAAAGAAGAATGGGTCAAAGTCGTCGATCAATTCTACCGTCCATTTGAAAAAGAATTGACGACCGCAGAAGAAAGTATCGAAAAAATCCAAATCAAAGACGAACCTGCAGGCTTTGACTGTGATCTTTGTGGCCATCCAATGGTGATCAAATTAGGTCGCTACGGAAAATTTTATGCCTGCAGCAATTTCCCTGACTGTCGCAACACGAAACCAATCGTCAAAGAAATCGGCGTTGAGTGCCCGGTCTGTCACCAAGGCCAAGTTGTTGAACGCAAATCGAAAAAAAATCGGTTGTTTTATGGATGTACCCGCTATCCCGACTGTGACTTTACTTCTTGGGACAAACCTGTAGGCCGTAATTGTCCGAAATGTGATAATTACTTAGTCGAGAAGAAAGTCAAAGGCGGCAAGCAAGTCGTGTGTATCAATGGCGACTATGAAGAAAATGTGCAAAAATAACTAACAGGATTCTCTGTTATAAAAAGAATCGGCGCATTCTTTTGAAGGGTCAGCCTCGATGTTGGCTGACAAAAGAAAGTGCCGGTCCTTTTGATTAATACAAGCAGTTTCTTATGAGAAGAGGCGAGCTTTTGAAATAAAAGGAAAGCACTATGAAAGAAATCAATGTTATTGGTGCCGGTTTAGCCGGAAGCGAGGCTGCGTGGCAAGCAGCGCAAGCAGGTGTTGCAGTAAAGCTTTATGAAATGCGTCCTAAGAAATCGACAGAAGCCCATCATACAAATAATTTTGCTGAGCTTGTTTGTACGAATTCACTACGAGGCAACAATTTAACAAATGCGGTCGGTGTTTTGAAAGAAGAGATGCGTCGCTTGGATTCAGTGATTATTACCTCTGCAGACAAAACAGCGGTTCCAGCAGGTGGTGCCTTAGCTGTTGATCGCGATGATTTTTCAGAGTTAGTCACCAAACGTGTCAAAGAACATCCTTTAGTCACTGTCATCGAAGAGGAGATCACTGAAATTCCAGATGGGATCACCGTGATTGCAACTGGACCTTTGACTTCTGAACCTTTATCCAAAGCGATCCAAGCTTTTAACGGATCAGAAGGATTTTATTTCTATGACGCAGCAGCACCGATCGTCGATAAATCCACCATCAATATGGATAAAGTTTATTTGAAATCACGCTACGACAAAGGCGAAGCAGCCTATCTAAATTGTCCGATGAACGAAGAGGAGTTTTATGCGTTTCGTGAAGCTTTAGTCAATGCGGAAGTGGCCCCTTTGAAAGAATTCGAAAAAGAAAAATTCTTTGAAGGATGTATGCCAATCGAAGTTATGGCTGGCCGTGGACCGAAAACTATGTTGTTTGGTCCGATGAAACCCGTTGGTTTGGAAGATCCGAAAACCGGCAAGCGTCCTTATGCAGTGATTCAGCTGCGGCAAGATAATGCAGCTGCTTCTCTGTACAACATCGTTGGTTTTCAAACACATTTGAAATGGGGCGAGCAAAAGCGGGTATTCCGGATGATCCCTGGTTTGGAAGAGGCCGAATTTGTGCGCTACGGCGTAATGCATCGGAATAGTTTTATGAATTCACCAGAGTTGTTACAACAAACCTATCAATCGAAAAAACGTGAGGACCTCTTTTTTGCTGGTCAAATGACAGGGGTCGAAGGGTATGTTGAAAGTGCAGCCAGTGGATTGATGGCTGGTATCAACGCGGCCAAACTTGCAAAAGGCGAAGCACCGATCATTATGCCGCAAGAAACAACAATTGGTAGTATGGCGTATTATATCACCCATGCTGAAGGCAAACACTTCCAACCAATGAATGCAAACTTTGGGTTATTGCCAGAACTTCCAGAGCGAATCAGAGACAAGAAATCTCGTTATGAAGCATTGGCAAATCGAGCGTTAGCTGCTTTAGAAAAAGCCAAAGAACAACTATAAGAGTGATGAGTCAACACCTTCTTACTAATAATTGGTAAGAAGGTTTTTTTTTAATTTGTCTTGAAACTTTAATCAAGGTGACTTATGATAGACAGTAACAATGAGAGAAGGTGGTGAAGATGGTGATCGGAGAATGGGTTCATTTGATTCAAAACTATTTACAGCGTTTTCCTACAGTGATCCAATTTTTAGGATGGCTGATCCTCTTGGTCGGGGGCATTTTCGTTGTCTTTGTTGCATTTAGTTTGCTGTTAGGTCCCTTTATGTGGCTTTACAATCGCATCACAGACAAAAACCGCAGCAATGTCATTAGCCGCAATGAGTTTGTGATCGGCGAACTGACGGAAAAGATTGTCGGAGACACAATCGGCGAAGTCATGGAAATAGGGAGTCAAAGTGCACGTTCTGTTTATCCCGCTCGTTTTTTTCGGGAAGAAGATCGTGAAAACAATGTTCGATTGCCAGTCGGCACCAAAGTCATCATTGTCGATTTTGATAAAAAAGGGATCGCGTTGGTGGTTGAAAGTAAAAATTTTATAGAATAGGAAGTGTTAGGTTATGGTGGATACAGGATCAGCAGTCGATTTTTTAAGTAATCCAATTTTATGGATCATTGTCCTCGTTGTTTTATTGGTTGCCTTTTTGATGATACGTTACCGTATCGGGAAACCCGATGAAGCGTTGATCGTTACAGGATCATTCTTAGGAAAAGAAGGCATCAAGATCTTAAAAAACAGTGGGACATTTGTGATTCCTATTGTTCAAAAAGCTCATAAATTAAGTTTATTGACCCACAAGTTAGAGATTGGGACACCAGAAGTTTATACGGAACAAGGCGTACCGATCAAAGCCAGTGCGACGGTGCTTGTGAAGGTCGGTAATAGTACCGAATCGATCAAGACAGCCGCCGAACAATACTTAGGTAAATCCACAGGTGAATTGGAAGATGAAGCCCAAGAAGTCTTAGAAGGTCACTTACGGGCGATTCTAGGAACGATGACGGTAGAAGCTATCTACAAAAACCGAGATGATTTTGCGGAACAAGTGCAAGAAGTTGCCTCTACGGACTTGAAAAAAATGGGGTTGGAGATCGTTTCGTTTACGATCAAAGATGTCAGCGACAGCAATGGCTACTTGGATGCGTTAGGACGCCCTCAGATTGCTGAAGTGAAAAAAATGCCGAAGTAGCGGAATCCAATGCCTTAAGAGAAACGCGGATCAAGCAAGCTGAGAATGAGCAATTGGCACAGCATGAAGAGATCCGTCGCCAAACAGAAATCGCAGAAGCGACTAAAGATATGGCATTGAAACAAGCGCAGTACAAACAAGAACGCGAAGTTGCGGATGCGAAAGCAGAACAAATCGCGGTCGGCGAACAAATGAAAGTTCAGTTGATCGAACAAGAAAAAAATATTGAGATCCAAGAAAAACAAGCGGAATTGACGGAAAAAGAATTGAATGCAACTGTCCGTAAAAAAGCCGAAGCAGATAAATATGTCGTTGAACAAAACGCTCTAGCAGACAAAGCACGTGAAATCGCCCGAGCACAAGCCGAAGCGGAAAAAGTCAAATTAGCTGCCCAAGCAGAAGCCGAACGAATTGAAAAACTAGGTAGTGCCGACGCGGAACGGATCGCAAAAGTCGGTCAAGCCGAAGCGGAAAGCCGTGAAAAGATGGCGATTGCTTTGACCAAACTAAACGAAGCCGGTATTTTGATGGAGTTCATCAAAGTGCTGCCTGAAATCGCGAAAGAAGTCAATGCGCCCCTTAGCAATATCGATAAAGTGGTCAGCTTTGGCGGCAACGATGGGCTTCAATCAATGGGAGAAGCTGGTTTAGCGCGAACTTTTGATACGATCAAAGAGACAACCGGATTAGACTTAGTTGGGTTGATCAATGACACGATGTCCACAAAACAAGGAAACAAAGAGCTAGTTCAGGCTGTATCTGAAAGCAATGGTTCGCATCAGCCAACAACGGATCCAATCGAATAAAAGCAAATAAGTGGAAACGTATCAGTCCCTCTATCTTTTGAGGAGAAGGACTGGTACGTTTTTCTGGCTTTTTTGAGGGATCTTTTGAAGAGTGATAAGAATCTTACGAAGATTCTTAGAAAGTTTTCACAATTATGTCTAAACTTTGAAATATTGATTAAATTCTGACAATTCATTTGTTTTTTTGTGGTCTATGCTAAAGTTATTTCGAATCATGAAAAGGGGGTTACTTTGCAAACAGATCAGTTACAAGAAGAGTTTTTTCGTTATCTTATTGTTGAAAGAGGGTATTCGGAAAAGACAAAAAAAGCGTATCAAGAAGATATGAGCGATTTTTTTTACTTCTTAAAAGAGTCTGGCAATGAAGACCCATTAGCAGTGGAGTACCGTGATGTTCGCGTCTATCTAAGCTATTTGACAGAACGAGAGTACAGTCGTAATTCCATTAGTCGCAAAATGGCTAGCTTGCGATCATTCTACCAATTTCTAACCAAGCATGAGATCGTCAAAGAGAATCCTTTCGCCTACATTCATTTAAAAAAGAAAAACGCCAAATTGCCGCGTTTTTTTTATGAAAAGGAAATGGATGCACTCTTTCAAAGTGTTGCCGGTGATGAGCCATTACAACAGCGCAACCAAGCATTGTTAGAAGTCCTTTACGGTTCAGGTCTGCGGGTCAGCGAATGTAGTAGTCTGACGCTGGGGGCGATCGATTGGGAAAGCGGCGTATTGTTGATCCACGGAAAAGGCAACAAAGATCGTTATGTTCCTTTCGGCAGTTACGCACAAGCGGCAGTCAAGCGCTATCTTTCCTCAGGACGCAAACAACTGATGGAAAAGCAGAACAACGAACACGATATTCTTTTCGTGAATCATCTTGGTGATGGGATCACTGCAACTGGGATCGAGTATGTATTGAATCAAATCATCCGTAAAAGCAGTTTAGACAGTAAAATCCATCCTCATATGCTGCGGCATACGTTTGCAACCCATTTATTAAACAACGGCGCCGATATGCGGACCGTTCAAGAATTGTTGGGGCATGCCAATCTATCGACGACACAGATTTATGCGCATGTCACCAAAGACAGTTTACAAAAAAATTATCGCCAATTTCATCCACGTGCGTAAAATTGGTACAGGAGGAACGTAAATGAAGTCAGAATTTCATTCAACCACCATCTGTGCGGTTGAAAAAGATGGCAAGTTTGCCATGGCAGGTGACGGTCAAGTAACGATGGGAGAACAGGTCGTTATGAAAGGAACCGCTCGGAAAGTTCGTCGAATATACAACGGTGAAGTGATCGTTGGCTTTGCCGGCAGTGTGGCAGATGCCTTTACCTTGGAAGAAAAATTTGAAGGAAAACTAAATGAATACAACGGAAATTTGCAACGAGCTGCAGTAGAATTGGCGCAAGAATGGCGGACTCAGCAGTCGATGCAAAAACTAGAGGCGATGCTGATCGTCATGAATGACAAGGAGATGCTCTTAGTCTCTGGGACAGGTGAGGTCATTTCGCCAGATGAAGGGATCTTAGCCATCGGCTCAGGTGGAAACTATGCCTTGGCGGCAGCCCGTGCGATGAAACGTTATGGCGGTGAACTATCTGCCAAAGAAATCGCTGAAGGTGCCTTGAATATCGCAGCAGACATTTGTGTCTTTACGAATCACAATATCATTGTAGAAGAGTTTTAAAGAGGGATGACGATATGACAAACCAAAACAAATCACCACGAGAAATCGTAAAAGAATTAGATGAATACATCGTTGGACAAACCAACGCCAAAAAATCAGTGGCGGTTGCTTTGAGAAATCGCTACCGCCGGCTGCAATTAGATGAAAAGATGCAACAAGATGTCACACCAAATAATATTTTGATGATCGGACCGACAGGGGTTGGGAAAACGGAAATTGCGCGACGTTTAGCGAAGATCGTTGATGCACCTTTTGTTAAGTTAGAAGCGACGAAATTCACGGAAGTCGGCTATGTCGGTCGAGACGTAGAATCGATGGTACGTGACCTCGTTGAAAATGCGATCCAAATCGTGAAAAAAGAACAATATAAAAATGTGCGGATCCAAGCGGAGAAAAAAGCCAACCGTCGTTTAGTAAAAGTCTTAGTTCCTGGTATTAAAAAGGAACAGAAAAAGAATACCAATCCTTATGAACAAATGATGAATATGTTCAACGCCGCACAACAACCAGAAGAGCCAAAAGAAGAATTGACAGATGAGATTCGCAGCAACCGTCAAGCCATTTTCGAGCAATTAGAAAAGGGGCTTTTAGACAACCGGGAAGTGACGATCCAAGTCGATGAGCCGAAAAATCAAGCACCAATGATGAACAATGGCTTAGAACAAATGGGGATCGATTTGAATGAAACCTTAGGGGCATTGAAACCGCAAAAGAAAATCGAGCGCACGGTAACTGTGAAAGAAGCACGAGAATTGTTGATTCAAGAAGAATCCTCTAAACTGGTCAACGACGCGGATATTCACAGTGAAGCGTTACGTTTAGCAGAATCTAGCGGCATCATTTTTCTTGATGAAATCGACAAGGTATCTTCGAAATCACAGCAGTCAGGAGAAGTTTCTCGTGAAGGGGTGCAAAGAGATATCTTACCGATCGTTGAAGGATCGCAAGTCAATACGAAATATGGCACGTTACAAACAGATCATATTCTCTTTATCGCTTCAGGCGCGTTCCATCTATCAAAACCAAGCGATCTGATCCCTGAGTTGCAAGGGCGTTTCCCGATTCGCGTGGAACTAGATGACTTGACAAAAGAAGACTTTGTTAAAATTTTAACGGAGCCAAACAATGCTTTAGTCAAACAATACATCGCCTTGTTAGGAACCGAGAATGTCAAAGTGGTCTTTACGATGGAAGCCATCGAAAAAATTGCCGAAATCGCGTATCAAGTCAATCGCGATACCGACAATATTGGTGCTCGTCGTTTGCATACAATTCTAGAAAAACTACTTGAAGATTTATTGTTTGAAGCATCTGAGATGCAAATGGGTGAAATTACGATCACAGAAGCGTATGTGGAAGAAAAACTTGCGTCCATCGCAAAAGATGAAGACTTAAGCCGGTATATTTTATAAAGGGAGCGGACCAATGAAAACATTATTAGAAAAGACAAGACAAATCAACGAATTATTGCAGCAAAAAAACACCTTTAATTTAGCTTCTGATTTGCCTTACGACAAAATGGCTGTCATTTTAGGAAATATCCTAGACAGCAATGCGTATATTATTAGCATCGACGGTAGTGTGTTAGGTTTTGTTGAGAACCATGATGTCAATAACGAACGCATCAAAAAAATGTTTGTTGAAAAACAGTTTCCTAAAAATTATACAGATTTAGTCGATCACCTGACTTCCACAGAAGCTAATGTGCCAATCAGTGATGATATGACCGCTTTTCCTGTGGAAGGCCGTGAGTTGTATCCCAACGGACTAACAACTGTCGTACCGATTTACGGTGCAGGGGAACGTTTAGGAACAATCATTCTTTCTAGAATCGATAAATCTTTTGATGATGACGATTTGGTATTAGCGGAATACAGTGCAACAGTTGTGGGTATGCAATTCTTGTACCAAAAATCCCGCAGTATCGAAGAAGACGTTCGCAGTACAACGGCTGTTCAAATGGCGATCAACACCCTTTCTTATAGTGAGTTGAAAGCTGTTCAAGCAATCTTTGAGGCATTAGAAGGCGACGAAGGTCGTCTGACCGCATCAAGTATCGCTGATCGCATTGGTATTACACGGTCGGTGATCGTAAATGCTTTACGTAAATTAGAGTCTGCCGGTATTATTGAATCCCGCTCTTTGGGGATGAAAGGCACCTATTTAAAAGTGCTTAACAGTCGCTTTAAAGAGGAATTGACGAAACATCAATATTAGGAGATGAGACCATGACAGTTACCATCACGGCCGGTCATCTGCAAGCAAAAATTGCAGAAAAAGGGGCTGAGCTGCAAAGCTTAGTCGATACAAGCAATGACCTTGAATATATTTGGCAAGCTGATCCAAACCACTGGGGAAAGCATGCACCGATCTTATTTCCGATCGTTGGTGCCTTAAAAGAGGACACCTATCAGCATGAGGGCAAGAGTTATCATTTGCCTCGTCATGGATTTGCCAGAGACATGTTGTTTACTGTCGTTGAAAAACGCACAGATTACGCTTTGTTTTTACTAGAAAGTTCGTCTGAAACCAAAGCAAAGTATCCGTTTGATTTTCAGCTGTATGTCAGTTATGAATTAGGCGGTGATGGTTTAGTCGTCAAATACCAAGTGAAGAATAGCGGTCAAAAAGAGCTCTATTTCTCCATTGGTGGACACCCTGCATTCAACGTCCCACTTGAAAAAGGGCTGACTTTTGAAGACTATTATCTTTCTTTTTCTCCAAAGAAATCACGGGTGAAATTGCCGTTAAAAGGCAACTATATTGATTATGAGCAACGCACACTCGGTCAAACGAATACGGATTTACGCTTGACCCATGACATGTTTGCAAATGATGCGCTAGTTTATGAAACGAAAGGATTACATTCCTACTCGATTCGCAGTGAGAAATCGCCTCATAGTGTCACGTTAAGCTACAATAATATGCCGTATGTCGGTTTTTGGTCCACGTATCCAGTGAAATCGCCGTTTCTATGTATAGAACCATGGTGCGGTATCGCAGACACACTGGAAGCTTCCGGTGAGCTTTCAGAAAAACTGGGGATTCAAGCACTTCCACCTGAAGAAGTATTTGAAACAAAGTACTCCATCACAGTTAAATAATGCATGCAAAAAGAAGCTGGGAAAAGCGCAATGACTTTTCTCAGCTTCTGCTTATTTGTTCGTTTGACGCTTATTCAGCCCAAAGGGTACTCGACTTTCGGTCCCATCTTTGATGCGGGTAATGTTTTCACGATGGCGAATAAAGATAAAAATCGTTACGCCGATGGCGATAAAGGTCAGCAGCCAATTTTGCTCAGGCAAGATCGCAGGGGCGATAAAAGGCAAAACAATCGTCGATAAAGTGATCAAACACGCCGCGATCATACTGGTCAGACTCACCATACTGGTCACATAAAGACAGATAACAAAAATCAATGAAGAATAAATGAAAAAGAGCGGATTGTATCCTAAGAGCATCCCAGCACTTGTCGCCACTGCTTTGCCGCCTTTAAATTTGGCAAAGATTGGGAAGGTGTGGCCTAAGATTGCACAGACCCCAAACCAGAGCGGATTGACGGTATGGAGACCAAAGATGACCGGCAAGCTGGTCGCCAAAGTTCCTTTTAAGATATCCATCAATAAAACAACGACCCCGGCTTTTTTTCCTAAAACGCGAAATGTATTGGTCGTTCCCGTATTGCCGCTGCCGAATTGGCGAATATCTTTTTTGAAAAACAGTTGGCCAATCCAAACACCCGAGGGGATCGAACCTAAAAGGTAAGCAACAATAAATAAAAGAATCGTATTCATAATAACCAACTTTCTTTGCAAGGCTAGGGCAATTTTAGCATGAAAACGCCTTTCCAACAATAAGAAAATCTTTCGCTGGTTAGGGAAAGAAGAAAAACAGCTTTTCTCAGAGCTGTGAAACACAAACGAGCCATTTTGTGACTCTAGCTTGTGCAAACAAAGGAAAAAGGATAAGATAGTTTAGAAAAATGTTCGCTTGAAAAAAGCGTATTTTGTGTTAAGATTTTTTTTGCAGTTCTTTCAGCAGCAAAAAAGGACTGATCAAGATTAAAGGAGCGGTGGGTTTGGCAAAGAAAACCACAGAATATAATGATGCTTCCATTCAGGTCTTAGAGGGCCTGGAAGCAGTAAGAAAACGGCCAGGAATGTATATCGGCTCGACCGATAGCCGCGGCTTGCACCACTTAGTGTATGAAATCGTCGATAATGCGGTTGATGAGGCACTCTCAGGATACGGCAATGAAATCGATGTTACGATCCATAAAGACAATAGTATCAGTGTTCGAGACAATGGCCGAGGAATGCCGGTCGGGACACATGCATCGGGAATCCCGACTGTTGAAGTCATCTTCACAGTATTACATGCCGGCGGGAAGTTTGGCCAAGGCGGCTACAAAACCTCTGGCGGCCTTCATGGGGTTGGTGCCAGTGTTGTAAATGCCTTATCCAGCTGGCTAGAAGTGGTCATCGTTCGTGACGGTATCGAATACAAACAGAGCTTCAAAGACGGTGGGAAACCAGCCGGTACCTTGAAAAAATCGGCAAAACTCGTAAACCAACGGGAACAACCGTTACGTTCAAACCTGACGATACAATCTTTTCTGCAACCAAATTCTCCTATGAGATTCTCGCTGAACGTTTGAGAGAATCAGCGTTCTTGTTGAAAGGGGTCAAAATCTCCCTGACGGACGAACGTGGGGAAGAACCGATTCATGAAGTCTTTTTATATGAGGAAGGCATCAAAGAATTTGTTGATTATTTAAATGAAGAAAAAGATACCTTGACCCAGGTGGTTTATTTTTCTGGCACGAAAGAAGCCATCGAAGTAGAGCTTGCCTTTCAATACAATGATGGCTATTCGGAAAATGTCTTGTCTTTTGTCAATAATGTACGTACTAAAGATGGCGGTACCCATGAAGTGGGGATGAAGACATCAATGACGAAAGCTTTCAATGAGTATGCCCGCAAGGTGAATTTGTTGAAGGAAAAAGATAAGAACCTTGAAGGCAGTGATTTTCGGGAAGGCTTAGCGGCCGTGCTGTCGATCCGTGTTCCGGAAAATCTTTTGCAATTTGAAGGACAGACCAAAGGGAAATTAGGAACACCCTTAGCAAGAAATGCGGTAGACAATGTGATTGGCGAGCAGCTAGGCTATTACCTGCAAGAAAACAGTGAAATGAGTCAAATGCTGGTTCGTAAAGCAATCAAAGCAAGAGAGGCCCGTGAAGCTGCCAGAAAAGCGAGAGAAGAAAGCCGCACTGGAAAGAAACGCAAAAAAGGGGAGTCACTGCTTTCTGGAAAATTAACGCCTGCACAATCTCGTAATCCTAAGAAAAATGAATTGTATTTGGTGGAGGGGGATTCTGCTGGTGGTTCAGCGAAGCAAGGCCGTGACCGCAAGTTCCAAGCGATTTTACCGTTACGAGGCAAAGTTATCAATACGGAAAAAGCCAAAATGCAGGATATTTTGAAAAATGAAGAGATCAATACCATGATCTATACTATCGGTGCCGGTGTTGGCCCAGAGTTTTCGATTGAAGACTGCAACTATGATAAAGTGATTATCATGACCGATGCGGACACCGATGGGGCACACATCCAAGTATTGCTATTGACGTTTTTCTACCGTTACATGAAACCGTTGATCGAAGCAGGAAAAGTTTACATTGCTTTGCCACCTCTCTATAAAGTGTCCAAAGGGTTAGGAAAAAAAGCAGTGGTCGAATACGCTTGGACGGACGATGAACTAAGCAAGCTGACCCAAAAAATTGGCAAAGGTTATATGCTTCAGCGCTACAAAGGGTTGGGGGAAATGAATGCCGATCAATTGTGGGAAACGACCATGGACCCAGAAACGCGGACGCTGATTCGAGTAAGGATCGATGATGCGGCTCAAGCAGAACGCCGTGTCACCACATTGATGGGAGATAAAGTAGAACCACGTCGGAAGTGGATCGAAAGCCATGTTCAATTCAGTTTAGAAGAAGATGGCAGTATTTTGGATAAAAAAGAAGATACAGTACCGGAGTTAGTTGATGAAAAGTTAATGGATACCGAACAAGCAGAAAGCAAACAGTTAGTTAAGGAATAGGAGGTGGTCTCTTGGAACACAGAAGCAATATACAAGAATTGACATTGGAAGAAGTGATGGGAGATCGCTTCGGTCGATATTCCAAATACATCATTCAAGAACGGGCATTGCCGGATATTCGTGATGGGTTAAAACCGGTTCAGCGGCGCATCTTGTTTGCCATGAACCAAGACGGCAATACGTATGACAAAGGCTTCCGCAAATCAGCGAAATCAGTCGGGAATATCATGGGGAACTTTCACCCCCATGGCGACTCAAGTATCTATGAAGCAATGGTCCGCATGAGCCAAGACTGGAAACTACGTCAGATTTTGATTGAAATGCACGGGAACAACGGGAGTATGGATGGCGATCCACCAGCAGCCATGCGTTATACGGAAGCACGGCTTTCAGAATTAAGCGGTGAGCTGTTAAAAGATATCGAAAAAAACACGGTCGAATTGGTGTGGAACTTCGATGATACCGAAAAAGAACCAACTGTTCTACCAGCAAAATACCCGAATCTGTTAGTCAATGGCTCAACGGGGATCTCAGCTGGGTATGCAACGGAAATTCCCACCCACAATTTAGGAGAGATCATTGATGGAACGGTCTATTTGATCGACCATCCGCAAGCTTCTTTGGATCAGCTGATGAAATATATTCCTGGCCCTGATTTTCCAACAGGAGGAATATTACAAGGGAAAGAAGAAATCAAGAAAGCCTATGAAACAGGTAAAGGCAAAGTGATCCTGCGTTCGAAAACCAAGATTGAAGACATTAAAGGCGGCAAACAGCAAATCGTTATCAATGAGATTCCCTATGAGGTCAATAAAGCCAATTTAGTCAAAAAAATGGATGAGATCCGTTTGAATAAACGGATCGACGGGATTGCTGAAGTACGGGATGAAACCGACCGTACTGGTTTGCAGATCGTTGTCGAGCTGAAAAAAGAAGCAAATGCACAAGGAATTTTAAATTATCTATTTAAAAATACCGAATTGCAGATCAACTACAACTTCAATATGGTAGCCATTGACAATATGCGCCCCCAACAAGTCGGTTTGAAACGGATTTTAGAAAGCTACATCAAGCATCGCCGTGAAGTGATTGAAAAACGCAGTCGTTTTGAACTGCAAAAAGCTCAAAAGAGACAGCATATCGTTGATGGTCTGATCAAAGCTTTATCGATTCTTGATGAAGTGATCGCCACCATTCGCGGCAGTAAAGACAAAAAAGATGCCAAAAACAATCTGGTGGTTCAACACGGCTTTACGGAAGAGCAAGCAGAAGCCATTGTGAACTTGCAGTTGTACCGCTTGACCAATACGGATATCACGCAATTGCAAGCAGAGGCGAAAGAACTTGCTGAAACGATCGCTGAATTGACAACAATCTTAAATGAGGAAAGCGAATTACTGAAAGTGATCAAAAAGGAATTGCGGGAAATCAAGAAAAAATATACGACCCCGCGGTTGACTGAGATCGAAGCAGAAATTCAAGAAATCAAGATTGAAACACAAGTCTTAGTTGCACAAGAAGAAGTCGTCGTAACAGTCACAAGAGACGGCTATGTCAAACGCAGCAGTTTGCGTTCTTACGGCGCTTCAAAACCAGAAGAGATCGGCATGAAAGAAGGCGACTCTTTACTTTATAGCAGTCAAATGAACACGTTAGATCATCTGTTGTTGGTAACCAATAAAGGAAACACGATCTATCGTCCGGTTCATGAATTGCCTGATTTAAAATGGAAAGATCTAGGCGAACATATTTCGCAAACGGTCATGACGCTGGCCCAAGATGAAATGATCATTGGAGTCTTTGCTTACAAAGAGATCGATCCTTTGAAAAACTTTGTGCTGATCAGTAAAAACGGCATGATCAAACAAACGCGGATGACGGAATTTGAACCTTGGCGTACCTATAAGACACGGCCAATGACGATCATGAAGCTAAAAGATGAAACCGATGAATTGGTCAATGTCTTTTTGACGGATCAAACGGAAGAAATGGATGTCTTTTTAGTCAGTCATCTTGCCTTTGGCTTACGGTATTCGCTTAATGAAGTACCGGTTGTGGGACCAAAAGCAGCGGGAGTCAAAGCGATGAACCTTAAAGCGGGTGATTATCTTATCAATGGGTTGTTAGTTTATTCAGAAGGGGATACACCAATCGTTCTGATTACTCAACGTGGCGCAGCAAAACGCATGCTGGCTCAAGAGATTACCCAATTAGGACGGGCGAAGCGTGGTTTGATGGTCTTGCGTGAATTGAAGAAAAATCCTCATCGCGTCGTCTATATGGGCAGTGGGGAAAATCAGCAACTGCTAGTGACCAACCAAAAAGGACAAGCCTTTGAAGTCATCACGAATCAAATCCCGATCAATGATCGGACCTCCAATGGCTCATTTATTATGGATGAGAAAACAGGGGGACAAATCTACGAAGTGAAAACACAAATCAGTCCTGCAATCGCGGAGGATTCTGTACTATAAATTATAACAAAACAGCCATTCTGTACCAGTACAGGATGGCTGTTTTTTACCTCTTAATTAATCTTTCACATTTGCTAAAAACGTACTTTAATAAAAGATTCACATTTAAAATATACCTATAAATCAACGTTTTTAATAATAAACATCTTAAAAATAATTAAATTGTTCAAAATAATTCTTGAAAATGCTTGCAATCATTCAGGCGTGTGTTATACTGTTCACGTAAAGCTGTTACATTAGTGAACAGAAAATTTAAGGAGGTCCATCAGATGGAACAATGGAATGGATTTAAAGGAAAAACTTGGAAAGAAGAAGTAAACGTACGCGACTTCATCCAAGAAAACTACACACCTTATGACGGAACAGATGAATTCCTAGCAGATGCTACTGAAGCAACGACAAAGCTATGGGATCAAGTCATGGAACTGAACAAGCAAGAGCGTGAAGCTGGCGGCGTATTGGATATGGATACAAAAGTCGTTTCAACGATTACTTCTCATGGACCTGGCTACTTAGACAAAGACTTAGAAACAGTTGTTGGTTTCCAAACGGAAAAACCATTTAAACGCAGCTTGCAACCATTTGGCGGCATCCGCATGTCAGAACAAGCAGCAGAATCTTACGGCTATGAAATTGATGCGGAAGTTTCTCACATTTTCCGCGACTACCGTAAAACACATAACCAAGGAGTATTTGATGCCTATACACCTGAAATCAGAGCAGCTCGTCGTTCTGGTGTAATCACAGGTCTTCCTGATGCATACGGTCGTGGCCGGATCATTGGTGACTACCGTCGTGTTGCATTATACGGAGTGGATTTCTTGATCAAAGAAAAACAACAAGACCTACTATATTGCGGAAACGGAACCATGTCTGAAGACATTATCCGCCAACGGGAAGAATTAAGTGAACAAATTCGTGCGTTAAGCGAATTGAAAGAACTAGGAAACATTTACGGATTTGATATTTCTAAACCTGCTCAAACGGCAAAAGAAGCATTCCAATGGTTATATCTTGGTTACTTAGCAGCCATCAAAGAACAAAACGGTGCAGCAATGTCATTGGGACGTACGTCAACTTTCCTTGATATTTATGTAGAGCGTGATTTGAAAAACGGTGTGATCACTGAAGTAGAAGCACAAGAAATCGTTGACCATTTTGTCATGAAACTACGTCTTGTGAAATTTGCTCGGACACCTGATTACAATGCCTTGTTCTCTGGGGACCCAACTTGGGTAACTGAATCAATCGCTGGTATGGGTGAAGACGGACGCCATATGGTAACAAAAAACAGCTTCCGTTTCTTACACACTCTAGCAAACTTAGGCCCAGCGCCAGAACCAAACTTGACTGTTTTATGGTCAACACGTTTGCCTCATAACTTCAAAACATTCTGTGCGAAAATGTCGATCCAAACATCAGCGATTCAATATGAAAACGATGATGTGATGCGTGGACATTGGGGCGATGACTACGGAATCGCTTGTTGTGTATCTGCAATGCGCATCGGGAAACAAATGCAATTCTTTGGTGCTCGTGCCAACTTAGCAAAAACATTGTTGTATGCAATCAACGGTGGGGTCGATGAAAAATCAAAAGCACAAGTTGGACCAAAATTCCAACCAATTACTTCTGAATACTTGGATTACAACGAAGTAATGGAAAAATATGACACAATGATGGACTGGATTTGTGATCTGTATGTGAACACATTGAACATCATTCATTACATGCACGACAAATATTCTTATGAACGCATTGAAATGGCGCTACAAGATACAGACATTTTACGTACGATGGCTACTGGTATCGCTGGTTTCTCTGTAGCAGTTGACTCATTATCAGCAATTAAATATGCCAAAGTTCGTACGATCCGTGATGAAAACGGCATTGTTGAAGATTACGAAATCGAAGGCGATTATCCGAAATACGGAAACAATGATGACCGCGTAGATGATATCGCAGTCAACTTGTTGAAAGCCTTCATGAAGAAAGTGAAACGCACCAAAACTTACCGTGATTCAAAACACACAACATCGATCCTTACAATCACTTCTAACGTGGTTTATGGTAAGAAAACAGGGAACACGCCTGATGGACGTCGTGCAGGTGCACCATTTGCTCCAGGAGCAAATCCAATGCATGGTCGCGATACTCATGGAGCGTTGGCAAGTCTTTCATCAGTTGCGAAATTGCCATATGATTACTCATTAGATGGTATTTCAAACACCTTCTCAATCGTACCTAAAGCACTAGGTCGTGACGATGAAACACAACAAGAAAATCTAGCAACAATGTTAGATGGCTATGCTGCAAAAGGTGGTCACCACTTAAATATTAACGTATTTAACCGTGATACATTACTTGATGCGCAAGCTCATCCAGAAAAATACCCACAATTAACGATTCGGGTTTCTGGTTATGCGGTTAACTTCATTAAATTGACCAAAGAACAACAAGATGATGTCATTGCTCGTACAATGCACGAAGCAATGTAATAAGTAACAAATTCAGGCGGCGGACGGGAAAATCCGCCGCCTCTTGTTTTGAAAGTATCAGACGGAACAAGATCATCCGTCGTTTCGAAGAAAGGAAGAGCATTATGGCAGTAACAGGACAAGTACATTCAACAGAAAGTTTTGGATCAGTAGATGGACCGGGTATCCGTTTTATTGTATTCATGCAAGGATGCCGCATGCGTTGCCAGTTTTGTCATAATCCAGATACTTGGAAGATTGGCACGGGTGTCGAACGAACGACCGATGACGTCTTAGAAGAAGCGTTGAAATACCGTGAATTCTGGGGACAAAAAGGTGGGATCACTGTCAGTGGTGGAGAACCGTTACTTCAAATGGATTTTCTGATCGATCTGTTTCGCAAAGCCAAAGCAGAAGGGGTCAGCACAACATTGGATACTTGCGGAAAACCATTTACACGAGAAGAGCCTTTTTTCAGTAAGTTTCAAGAGTTGATGACTGTGACTGATTTGCTGTTGTTTGATATCAAACATATCGATAATAAAGCCCATAAAGAGTTAACTACTCAATCCAATGATAACATTTTGGATATGGCGAATTATCTTTCAGAAATCAATCAACCTGTCTGGATTCGCCACGTGCTGGTTCCATTTAGAAGCGACTATGATGAATTTTTGATCCGTTTGGATGAGTTTATCAAAACACTGAAGAATGTCGATAAAGTGGAGATCTTGCCTTATCACACGATGGGAAAATACAAGTGGGATGAGCTTGGTTTGAAATATCCCCTTGAAGGCATCGAACCACCAACAGAAGATCGGGTGAAAAATGCCAAACGTTTGCTTCATGTAGACGACTATAAAGGCTACTTGACCCGTTGATTAAACCAGGAAAGAAGAGATTGCTATTGCTTCTTTCCTGGTTTTTTACTATTATTAGAAAGTGAATATCAATTGAAATAGGAGCGATGAAGAAATGTCGAAAATATTAGTGTTCGGTCATCAAAATCCTGATACCGATGCCATTGGTGCAGCGATTGCTTTTGCGAACTTACAAAATCAACTCGGGAAAGACTGTGAAGCAGTAGCGCTTGGTACACCAAATGAAGAAACACAATTTGCACTAGATACCTTTGGTCTGGCTGCTCCTCGTGTGATCGATTCAGTGGCAAAGGAAACCCAAGAAGTAATGATAGTGGATCATAACGAATTTCAACAAAGTGCAGCAGATATTGCGGATGTTACTGTATTAGCAGTGGTCGATCATCACCGTATCGCTAACTTTGAGACAGCTAACCCACTGTACTATCGTGCAGAACCTGTTGGTTGTACCAGTACGATCGTCTTGAAGTTATACAAAGAAAATCAAGTGGAAATACCAAAAGCGATCGCAGGAATCATGCTTTCAGCGATCATCTCCGATACATTGTTATTCAAATCGCCAACATGTACCGATGAAGATGTAGCGGCAGCAAAAGAATTAGCGGTTTTAGCAGGTGTTGAACTGGAAGCATACGGATTGGACATGTTGAAAGCCGGCACAAACCTTGGGACAAAATCAGCAGCAGAATTGCTGGACTTGGATGCAAAAAGCTTCCCAATGGGCGGGAAAAACATCCGTATCGGGCAAGTCAATACGGTCGATTTAAAAGAAGTCTTTGACCGTCAATCAGAGTTGGAAGCTGCCATGAAAGAATCAATGTCAGCAAATGGCTATGATCTGTTCTTGCTGGTTGCTACTGATATCTTAGACAGTAATTCTGAGCTATTAGTTGTTGGTGAACCAATTGCCCCAGTAGAAGCAGCGTTTAACACGACATTAACCAACAATCGTGCCTTCTTACCAGGAGTTGTTTCTCGTAAAAAACAAATCGTTCCTCAATTAACCGCAGTTTTTGAAGGATAATTTGAATAAATGTCAGAATGCTGGTGAGATCTGTTTTGGTAGATCAAGCCAGCATTTTTCATGATTTTTTGAATAAGGAGTCCGCACAGTGAAATTTTTTTATAGTCCCCATTATCGTTCATTACAACCGATAGTGGCATCTTCTGAATTCCATGATTTGGTTCATGTGCTTCTAAGCTGTCAAGAACCGCCGACATTACGAGAGCTAAAAGCGAAGTTTCCGCAGGTGTCATTTGATAAAACTCTTGACCGCTTGATCGCATCAGCTTTGATCATCCGTAAAAATCGACGCTATTTTTTAGGTTTTCCTGTTTATACTGAAGAAGATCAAAAGCAGTTGCAAGAAAGTGACGGTTTTTATCAAGAAGCCCTTGATTGGTCAACACAAGAGATTGCTGATTTTATCAAAAGCTTTACGGTGACAAGTGCTGAAAACAAATATTTTTATGGTTGTTTGCAAGGAGTGGAGCAAGGAGTCGTGTATTCGTTGACTCATGAGACGTTTCAGATGATCACTTACGCAGAAGCGCCATGGCCACCGACACTACCGGCTTTTTTTGAAGCAAATCGCCAGCTACAAAATCTAGCGGTTTATGACGAACTAATGGATTTGATCGGCGATGTCGATCCAGTCTATTACTTAGATCAAGTAAGTGTCATCTTTGAACGTATCCGTAAAAACAAAAAAGTGCGTTCAAGTATTTTTCTAGAATCGCTCCAACGATTGAAAATTGTCAGTTCCGAGCTAGATTTCTTGCTGGAAGAAATAAATTGTGATAATCTAAAAAACGGTCGTTATCCTCCTTCTGAAAAGGATAGTTTCTTGCAACGATTAGTGATTGCTCAATTAGCAATAAGGACAGGTTCATACAACACTTTATTTTTCAATAATATTTGACATTTCTAATAATTGTGTTATTTGTTTAAAATTATATGATTTTTTAAAAGCTGTTAGACATCATTCTAACAGCTTTTTTTAGTTTTCTTTAAAATGATAATTTGATGAATAAAAATTAAAAAACAACAATCGTTTTGTTTGGAGTTTTGATTTCTTGGTGATATGATGATTTCAGAACTTTGAAAGGGGATATAAAAATGGAAGGATATAAAACGGTTGAGTTTGAACAGTTGGAAGGGCATAAAACGAAAGCAGAAATGATTACATTCGTATCGATGACAGAAATAGAAGCTGCTCGGCAAGCAATTACAAATGCGGGGATCGATGAAACACGTTTTTCTGACGGAGATCTCATTCTGGCATTGAAGCAAAAGGAACGATTTGGGGCAAATACAATCGTTTCCGTGGTTATTGATTGGCTAGTGAATCAAAATTACTTAGTGAATCCAGCCCATGCTCTGCGTTACTTGGCAAAGAAAATGGCTGATGGTCCTGTAACGAGTTATAAACTATTAAGTGAGAGTGAGTTTGACTGTGATGGGAATTACTACTTGATTGGTCACACTGGTAAATCATTGGCGGTAAATAAAGCCTATAAAGTTTATACTGACGGACAAGTAAAAGAGCTTTGGCAAGCAAAATAGTTGAAGATGATTTCGGCTCTAGCGGGGAAAGAAAGTGACTGTAGAAACAGTTGTTTTCAATAAAGGATCAAATATTGAAGGTTGTGAAAGATGCGTGAAACTAAACATTCGAATCGGCTTAGCTGGCAGTCATCTTCTGATTGGTGCATTCAGCCTGATCGGCGCACTGCTGACGCTTTACAAAGTACCAACTAGTTTTGGTACGATCCAAGTCTTGTTAGGTGAAATTTATTATACCGATACGGTATTTGACCGATTTACTCAGCTTTTCTTATTGGGGATCATTAGTCTTTATACCGTAGTGACGAGTTTTTATGGGTTTCGATTTTGGTGTTTTTGCTCCGCCTCTTCTGCATTTGGGACACTGTTGGCATATGTTGAATTAACTGAGACACTTCCGATGATGGTTGTTTTTATCCTAGTATTGGTAAGTTTGTTTCAGTTATGTGTAGTCACATACTTCATTTTCCAAAAGCTAAAAAGTAGAGCTGAAACAGGTTGAACAGATACGTTCAAGCTGTTTTTTTCTGTCCAGAACAATTCGTTCGTATCATAGGGTTATTACGTTACTAGAAATTTATTTTATGCTATGCTAGCAGTAGAGAACGTTTGCTTGCGAATCTTTCTCAAAGGGTAAAATCGTGACAGTGATCGATGGTCACAGAATAAGCGATCAAGATGAATTGAAGGAGGACTGATGAGAGAGTGGTTACCAAACAACAGGAACTGACTGCAGAAAAAGACTTTCTGAGTGGTGAAAATTTTTATGTCCAACATTTCTTAGGAGCCCATCAAGTCGATAACGGCTATGTGTTTCGCGTTTGGGCACCAAAGGCTCAACAAGTTTGGCTTGTTGGCGATTTCAACCAATGGACAGACACTTTGCCAATGAATAAAAGGGCAGAATCTGGAGTATGGGAAATTGAGACCAATCAAGTAGAAGCAGGCCAGCTTTATAAATACAAAGTCAAACAAGCAAATGGACGAGAAGTGTTAAAGATTGACCCTTTTGCTGTCCATTTTGAAGCTCGACCAGGAACAGCGGCAGTCTTGCACAATATTCCTCCCAAAAAATGGCGGGACGGACTGTGGCAAGGCCGCAAAAAAAGACAGAAAACATTTAACCGACCTCTAAATATTTATGAAGTTCATGCCAGCTCGTGGAAGCATCACGAAGACGGCACCCCTTATCGCTTCTCTGAATTAAAAGATGAACTTATTCCTTATGTGAAAAAAATGGGTTATACCCATATTGAATTTATGCCATTGATGGAACATCCATTAGGTACCTCTTGGGGCTATCAGTTGACAGGTTATTTTGCGCTCAGTTCCTATTATGGGACACCAGAAGAGTTCCAAGACTTTGTAGAGGCATGCCACTTAGAAAATATTGGTGTCTTTGTTGACTGGGTACCTGGACATTTTTGTGTCAATGACGACAGCCTCGCTTATTATGACGGGACACCAACCTTCGAATACATGGACGAGAATCGAGCCAAAAATGTGCGCTGGGGAGCAATCAATTTTGATCTAGGGAAACCGCAAGTCCAAAGCTTTCTGATCTCAAGCGCCTTGTTTTGGATTGAGTTCTATCATATCGATGGGATTCGAGTGGATGCTGTTTCCAACATGATTTACCGCGATTATGACGAAGGACCTTGGGAGCCCAATCACGAAGGCGGCAATCGCAATTTTGAAGGCTATTACTTCTTGCAGAAGCTTAATTCCGTTATTAAATTAGCCCATCCAGCAGTGGTCATGATAGCAGAAGAAAGTACTTCTGAGACCAAAATAACAGGAATGGTCGAAGAGGGCGCGTTAGGATTTGATTATAAATGGAATATGGGCTGGATGAACGATGTCTTGCGTTTTTACGAGATGGATCCGATTTTCCGCAAAGACCATTTAAGTTTGCTTTCTTTTTCTTTTATGTATCGGATGCAAGAAAATTATATTTTGCCTCTCTCTCATGATGAAGTTGTTCATGGTAAAAAAGTTTGATGCACAAAATGTGGGGAGACCGCTACAAGCAGTTTTCACAATTACGCAATCTTTATACGTACATGATGATGCATCCAGGAAAAAAACTATTGTTTATGGGAAGTGAATGGGGTCAGTTTTTAGAATGGAAGTACGATCACGGTCTTGAATGGGTCGATCTAAACGATTCCCTAAATGCAAAAATGCAGTTCTTCACCCAAACCTTGAATGAATTGTACAAAGAAGAACGAGGTCTTTGGGAGCTAGACGATCAGGAAGAATCGTTGGAAGTGATCGATGCAGATAACTTAGATGAAACGACATTGACTTTCTTGCGACAAGGGAAAACCAAAAAAGATTTCTTGATCGTGGTGGTCAATCTAACACCGGTGGAGCGGCACGATTTTGCGATCGGTGTTCCGTATGAAGGAACATATCGTGAGATTTTAAACACGGAACGGGATATATTTGGCGGAACTTGGATTGCTAATAACCAAGACTGTCAAACCAGTCATACCCCTTTTAAACGATATGATTATCAAATCAAAACAATTTTGCCTGCACTTGGGGCTTTGATCATCAAACCAGAAAAAATCAAAATGACTCGTAAAAAAGGACCAACAAAATCACGAAAAAAAGAGTAAAGGGGGAAAGGTGAGTAGATCACCAAACAAAATGAAAACAGAGATGTTAGCAATGATCCTCGCAGGGGGACAAGGGACTCGATTAGGGAAATTAACAAAGAATATTGCTAAACCAGCGGTTCCATTTGGTGGCAGATATCGGATCATCGATTTCACGTTGAGTAATTGTGTCAATTCAGGAATCAAAAATGTGGGTGTTGTCACTCAGTACCAGCCATTAGCACTAAACAACCATATCGGCAATGGTGCGAGCTGGGGATTGGATGGCATCAGTACCGGAGTGACCATCTTACAGCCATATTCAAATTCAGAAGGCGAAAAATGGTTTGAAGGAACCGCCCATGCCATCTATCAAACATCGCCTATATCGATGAGATGGACCCGCAATATGTCTTGATTTTATCCGGCGATCATATCTATAAAATGGATTATGAAGAAATGCTGGAAAAACACAAAGAAAATGATGCTTCATTGACGGTTGCAGTTCTCGAAGTTCCGATGAAAGATGCTTCTCGTTTCGGGATCATGAATACTGATAAAAATGACCGCATCATCGAATTTGATGAAAAACCAGCCGAACCAAAAAGCAATCTTGCTTCGATGGGGATCTATATATTTGATTGGAGTCGTCTACGCAGTATGCTATTGAGTAACTACACAAAAGACGGCGAAATGGTCGATTTTGGGAAACATGTCATTCCTTCTTATCTCGAAAGCGGCGACAACGTTTTTGCCTATCGCTTCTCTGGCTATTGGAAAGACGTAGGAACAATCGATTCCTTATGGGAAGCCAACATGGAATTTATTGATCCAGCCATGGAGTTGAATATCCGTGATAAAAGCTGGCAAGTGTTCTCTAAAAATCCAATCGCACCCCCACATTTTGTGACTGAAACCGGTGCTGCAAGAAATTCGCTTGTGATGGATGGCTGCTATGTTGCTGGGGAGATCGAGCACAGCATTTTATCAGAGAATGTGCAAGTGAAAGAAGGCTCGACCATCAAAGACAGTGTGATCATGCCAGGAGCGGTGATCGGCAGAAACGTCAAATTAAACCGAGTGATCGTTGGGGAAAATGCAGTGATTGGTGACGACGCAGAAATCGATGGAACAGACGAAATTGCCGTAGTCGGCTATTCTGAAATTTTAGGGGTGACGATTGATGAGAACTAATAAAATGTGTGCGATTTTAGGGAACCTACAGCGATACCAAGACTTGATGCCATTAACGGAAAATCGTCCGCTATCAACCTTGTTATTTGATTGCAAATATCGCTTGCTAGATTTCAATCTTTCAAGTATCGAAAATGCCAATATCAAACAAGTCTATATGATTTTCAATGAAGGAGAAACGCAGTCGGTCTTCGATCATATCGGTGGCGGAAAAGAGTGGAACTTGGACGGCGTACAAAACCGGTTCTTTATCCACTTATTCCAAGACTCATTGAAAAAGCAAGCCGAAGGGCAAGAGTACTACTATAATGTCATTGACTATCTGGAAAAATCCAAATCAGATCATACTGTATTTATGGGCAGTAAGATCTTATGCAACATTGATTTGCGTGCATTGCTGAAAATTCATCAACTACAAGGCAATGAAATGACTGTGGTGTATAAACGTATCGGCAGTGATCATGTTTCTGAAAGCGACTTGTTGTTCAATGTTGACAGTGAAGGTCACTTAGAAGAAGCGATCCAAGCGAAAAAAGGGGAAGTTGGCTCCTTAGTCAATTTATGTACGGATATTTTTATTATTCAAACGGATCGACTGATCACGGCTCTTAAAGAAGGCCAAACGGTTGGCGCAACGGCGGATCTCGGTCAATTTTTAAGAGAAATGATCTCTGTAGAGAATACCGGCCTTTATGAATATACTGGTTATTTAAGTAATATTTACGATATCTCTTCTTATTATCAAACCAACATGGATATGTTAGATGTGCACAAATTCACTTCATTGCTTTATTCGAATCAAAAAATTTATACCAAATTGAAGAATGAAGTACCAACCTATTACTCGGAGACGTCTGAGGTGAAAAACAGCCATTTTGCTTCTGGTTGCATCGTGGAAGGTATGGTCGAACAGTCACTGGTTGCCCGTCGTACGAAAATCCATCCTGAGGCAAAAGTCAAAGGCGCAATCATTTTCGGGAATAACGAAATCAAAGCAGGTGCGGAAGTTTCTTATGCGATCTTAGATAAAAATGTGACCATCGCAGAAGGTGTAAAAGTTCAGGGAACCAAAGATGCGCCGATCGTTATTAAGAAGAATTCTCATGTGACAGAAGATGTTATCGGAGGAGCAAGCGCATGAAGGTTTTGTTTACAGCAGCAGAATGCGCCCCGTTTTTTAAAACAGGCGGATTAGGGGATGTTGCAGGTGCATTGCCAAAAGAGTTGGTCAAAAAAGGCGTCGAAACAGTTGTCGTCTTACCTTACTTTACGAAAATGCCTGCCGAATACCAAGACCAAATGGAGGATTGTTTTTCCTTTGAAGTGGCGGTCGGCTGGCGCAAGCAATATTGTGGGATCAAAAAATTAGTTCTAGGCTCTGTGACCTATTATTTCATAGACAATCTCTATTATTTTGGTCGCGAACGTCTCTATGATTTTTATGATGATGGGGAACGCTTTGCTTTCTTCCAATTAGCCGTGATCGAAATGATGGAACGCATTGAATTTATTCCAGACATCGTTCATGTCAATGACTACCATACGGCGATGATTCCGTTCTTGATCAAAGAAAAATATCATTGGATTCAAGCGTATCAAAACATACGCACCGTTTTGACGATCCATAACATTGGGTTTCAAGGGTGGTATAGTCGCGATATATTACCAGATCTTTTTGGGATGGGTACGGAAAGATACGATGATGGAACCTTGCGCTTAAACGATTGCTTGAACTTTATGAAGGCAGGAATCTTGTATGCTGACCGCATCACGACCGTCAGTCCTTCCTATAGTGAAGAAATCAAAACCTCTGAGTTCGGCTGTGGGCTTGAAGTCATTTTACGTATGGAAAGCGGCAAACTCAGCGGCATCTTAAACGGAATTGATTATGAAATGAACGATCCAGAAACCGATCCTCATTTGGACTATCCTTTCAGTGTCGAGGATTTATCAGGAAAAGCAAAAAACAAGCGAGCGCTACAAGAACAGTTTGGCTTGCCAACTCGTAAAGAGGTTCCGTTGATTTCCGTTGTCAGTCGTTTGACCACTCAAAAGGGGTTCCATTTAGTTCTTGAAGAAATGGAAAACCTCTTGCAATTTGATGTCCAGTTTATCCTATTGGGAACCGGTGAGCATGATTTTGAAGAAGGCTTTCGTTACTTTGCGCAGAAATATCCTGACAAATGTGCCGCCGCGATTTCTTTTGATATCGCATTGGCGCAAAAGTTATACGCAGCAGCGGATCTCTTCTTGATGCCTTCCGCCTTTGAACCATGTGGACTATCGCAGATGATCGCGATGCGTTATGGTACATTACCCGTCGTCCATGAAATCGGTGGCTTGAAAGATACGGTAGATTCCTATAATCCGATCACCAAACAAGGTACCGGCTTTGGCTTTCAAGAGTTTTCACCATTCTACTTGATGAATGCCTTGAAACAAGGAATCGAATTGTACGAATCGGATCAGACAACCTGGAACGCTTTAGTCAAGCAAGCAATGAAAAAAGATTTTAGCTGGAATCAAAGCTCAGATCTTTATGTTGAGTTGTATAATAATATCAAAGTTTGATTGTTTTAAGACAGAAGAATCCTTGTCTGCAACAGAACGGTTAGTTGTATGACTAGCCATTCTGGCGGCAAGAATTCTTCTTTTTTATAAACGGTTAGCATAAAGGAGTGTAACCCTATGACAAAAGAACGATTGCGTGAACTGCTAGAAACCAACGTGCACGAACTGTTTGCGATAGAGATCGATGAAGCATCGCCGCAGGAATTGTTTCAGGCACTAGCCAATGTTGTGAAGCAATTGTATTCAGAAGACTGGCGCCAGACCAGAAAAAATCTCTTGTTGGAGGATCAAAAACAAGCGTATTATTTTTCTATCGAATTTTTACCCGGCAAAATGTTAAAGAGCAATCTGTTGAATATGCAGCTGTTGGAGCAAGCAGAAGCCGTTTTTGAAGAGCTAGGGGTTTCACTTGACGATGTTGCGGAAACAGAAAAAGACATGGCTTTAGGCAACGGGGGCCTGGGTCGCTTGGCGTCTTGTTTTATGGATTCATTAGCTTCTTTAGGTTTGCCGGGAAATGGCAATGGGATTCGCTATCGCTACGGATTATTTAAACAAAAATTTATTGACGGTCATCAAGTAGAATTGCCCGATGATTGGTTGCGTTCGGGGAATGTTTGGGAAGTTCGCAAAGAAAGCAAGGCGGTGCCAATTCGTTTCGGCGGACAGGTCTATCTCGTTACCGGAGAGGACGGAAAATTAGCCCCAGTCTATGAAGGTGGCTTTACCTGGCGGGCGGTTCCTTATGATACAGCAATGGTTGGCTATCAAAATCACCATCTCAACACCTTGCGCTTATGGAGTGTTGAGGTCCCTGCAGAAGATGAGGCGCACTATGCCACACTAGAATCGCGCCAAGCATTGGAAAATCTGACAGCGGTCTTGTATCCCGATGATTCCAATGAGACAGGCAAACGGACCCGGCTGATGCAAGAATACTTTTTTGTGTCTGCAGGGATCCAAAGTATCGTCCGTTATTATAAAAAATTGAATTTACCTTTGTCCATGATGAGTGAACGAGTAGCGATCCACATCAATGATACGCACCCAGCCCTTTGTGTCCCAGAACTGATGCGCATTTTAGTTGATGAAGAAGGTCTTGCTTGGGAAAAAGCGTGGTCGATTACCGTGAAAGTCATGAGTTATACGAACCATACGATTATGGCGGAAGCTTTAGAAAAATGGCCTGTGCGCATGATTGAAGAAGTTTTGCCAAGAATGGATCAGATCATCAAAGAAATTGATCGCCGTTTTGTGGAAACGATGCAAGGGGTCCATCCGCAAGCCTTACTGGAACGGACGCGAATCATTATTGATGATCAAGTCCATATGGCACATCTCGCGATCGTCGGCAGCCACAGTGTCAATGGCGTAGCCAAGCTCCATTCTGATTTACTAAAATCAGTGGTACTCCATGACTTTTATCTTATTTATCCTGCCCGTTTCAACAATAAGACCAACGGCATCGCGCAACGGCGTTGGCTTCAGCTAGCCAATCAACCATTAGCCAAAGTGCTGGATCAGTCCATCGGTACAAGCTGGCGCAATGATCCATTAGACCTGCAACTGCTCAAAAACTATTATGAGGACGAAACCGTTCTGCAACAAATTGCCGACGCAAAAATGAGCAATAAACGAGCGCTGGCTCGTTACATTCAACATACGACTGGTGTCACAGTTGACCCAACAGCAATCTTTGATGTGCAAATCAAACGACTACATGCCTACAAGCGACAATTGTTAAATCTCATGCACATCTTGAAGCTCTACTTTGAGGTCAAAGACGATCCGACTGCAACGTTTCATCCAAGAGTCTTTATCTTTGGCGCTAAAGCAGCACCAAGCTATCACTATGCCAAATCAATCATCAAAGTCATCAATGAAGTGGCGAATATGATAAATAATGATGAAAGCATCAATGACAAAATCAAGGTTGTTTTTTTAGAAAATTACAACGTTTCTTTGGCAGAAAAAATTATTCCAGCAGCGGATGTCAGTGAACAAATTTCGTTGGCTTCAAAAGAAGCATCGGGAACAAGTAATATGAAATTAATGCTGAATGGGGCAGTAACGATCGCCACTTTAGATGGTGCGAATATTGAGATTCGAGATGCGATCGGTGATGAAAACATTGCGATCTTTGGGCTAACGGAAGAAGAAGTGTATCAGTATTACGCCCAGCGTAATTATTCCGCCTATGCGTATTATGAGTCAGATCCAGTATTACAACGGGTAGTCAATGCCTTTATAGATGGGACGATCCCGAATATCCAAGTAGAAGGTCGCGAGATCTTTGATTCACTTTTGAAATACAATGATGAGTACTTTTTATTAAGAGATTTCCACGCCTATTGTGATGCACAGCATCGGGTAGATATTGCTTATCAAGATACCCATCGCTGGCAAAAAATCAGTCTAATGAATATTGCGAATGCTGGGAAGTTTTCAGCGGATGAAACGGTGCGAAATTATGCAGCAGATATTTGGCAGATCGATCCATTATTTGCCCATATCAAAGAACCAAATGCGGCAAGCTTGACGGAGTCAGTGCCTCCCTTGGGGAACAGTTGAAGTGACTTCGGTTGAAATGGTGTAGTCTTTCGTGAAATTCTCTTTTATTTGTGGTATGATGAAAAAAATGTATGTAAGAGGATGAGTACAGTGGCAAATTATTTAGATGTGAAACGAAAACACTTCCGTTTTCCTGCTTATGATGATACAGATGGGGTGAAACTGCAATCTGAGCATCGCCCCGCCTTCAGTAAAGCAGATGATTGGATTTTAACAGAAATCAAAGACACCGTGAGTCATTCTCACAAGGAAGAAAATCAATCTTTGCAGCGTAAAGTGCAGTCAAGCCAACGGGATCGCGGACATAATGTGCGTCAAAAAGAAGAACTCGCCAACCACCGTGCCAACTTACCTCAGTATGGAAAACGTCCGGTGAAAGAGCAGATGCCGACAGGAAAAACCAATTTTTTTGGCAAGGATGCTAAGCACTCTTCTTATCAAGTCACAAGCAAACAAGAACGAGCGGAAGTAGCTTCATCACCAAAAAAAGAGTACTCAGGTCGTTCGTATTTTGTTCCTAAATATATCCCAGCTTCAATAATCCCTGATGAACAAAAACCAGAAATTACGTCTGATGACCTGATGGATGCAATGGCAAAAAAACAAGAAAGTTATTTGTTATTTGATAACGAACCAGCAGCCTACCAAGTCAAAGAAGAAAATGATCCGACGGTAAAGAAATTCAATCGCCCCCAATCGGTGGGGATGACTCGTAGTGAGTTTCGCGCTAATAACAAAAAAAATGGCGATAAAAAGCGGTCCGTTCTAGATCGTTCTTTACAAGGAATGATTGAAGACGATCAACGGGAGGATTCAGCAAACGGTTATTTTCGTTCGGAGTAACTTAGCAAACAGAAAATAAATAGCAGGAACCAGAATTGAAAGAAAAATACGGATGAAACCAGTTAGAAGCTTAAATCTAACTGGTTTTTTGAATAGTCATTGTAACAAATGAATGTATGACAGCCGGAGGTCTGCATCACTCGATGGAGAAGCTGGTTTTTGTAGATTATGAAAGGGAGTGAATCGCAAATTGTGTACTCATTTTCTGAGCGTCTTTGAAAAAAACGGTGCTATTATTCATGGAGGTGTTTGATTGATTTTATTATAGTGTTTTAGTAGTTAACTCCTGCTCAAATATTTTAATTTTTGCTGACCTTTTGATATGCTAAGAACAAGGGGGAATCAAAGATGGAAGTTGATCTACAAATGCTGGCGATGATTTTCTTTATCAATCTCGCCTATGTTACATTGAATACATTGCGATTTTTATTGACAATGAAAGGGTATCGTGTGATTGCCCCATTAGTGAGTATGATTGAGATCACGATCTATATTTTAGGATTATCTATGGTATTGGATCGTTTGGATAACCCACTGAATCTCTTGTTCTATGCGCTAGGCTATGCCGCTGGAGTCAGTATCGGGATCAAAATCGAAGATAAGCTGGCTCTCGGGTACACAATGGTTACCGTGATCTTGCCTAGTAATACGGATGAGGAAAAAAGTTTGCCTAAGATCTTACGACAAGAAGGCTACGGAGTTACACAAAGTTATGGAGAAGGCTTAGAAGGATCGCGATTGATTTTAGAGATTCTCTCCCAAAGAAAAAGTGAGAAAAAGCTCTATCAGACGATCAAAGCAGTGGAAGAACGAGCGTTCATCATCAGTTATGAACCCAAGTATATTTCAGGCGGTTTTTGGACCAAAAAAATCAGCCGCCGAGAAGCAAAGTTGAAAAAACAAGCACCTGTTGATTGAAGGCGTTTAGTCAGCCGTGATTCATTCGAGAAGAATAGCTGAGTATAAGGCAGGGAGTTTATTGATGAGAGGAAGCGTTAGGTGTGGAAAAGAAAGCAAATGGCATGATGGCGGTCATCGCTGCCTTGATCTCAAACATTTTGGTGGCGATCAGTAAGTTTGTCGGTTATGCACTAAGTGGCAGTGCGGCCATGCTGAATGAAAGCATTCATAGTGTCGTAGATTGTAGCAATCAAATCTTTTTGTTGATCGGGGATAAACGGGCAACAAAGGGACAAAGTGAACTGCATCAGTTTGGTGAAGGTCGAGCGAAATATTTTTTCAGCACGATCGTTGCCATGATGCTCTTCTTTGGTGGGGGCGCACTCGGTGTGATGGAAGCGGTAGAAAAGCTGCTGCATCCTGCCCATGAAGTTGGTAACGCTTGGTTGGTGATCGCTATTTTGATTTTCGGGATGATCGTTGAAGGAAGTTCGTTGTGGATAGCGATCAAGGAGATCCGCGAACTGAATGTGGAACGTCAACCAATCTATCGTTTTTTGAAAGAAAGTCGGCATAGTGAGATTCTGATTATTTTCACAGAAGACTTTTGTGCAATGATCGGCCTGATGATCGCACTATTTGGTACGATTTTAACCATGATTACGGGTAACGCATTTTTTGATGCCTTCAGTGGTTTATTGATTGGTCTCTTATTGATGGTAGCAGCCATTTTCTTAGCCCGCGAATTTTATAGTCTACTGATTGGCGAAAGTGTCACAAAACGGGATCTAGCAGTGATCAAAAGAGCATTTGAACGGCCAGATGTTGATCGCTTGATTGATGTTAAAACGGTTCATTTAGGACCAGCAGAAATTTTGATTGCGGCAAAAGTTGATATTGCCGCAAAACAAGAAGAGGTCGGCTATGAGATCATTAATGAGATTGAAGCCGAGATTCGACACCAGATGGCAGATAAAAAAGTCTATATTTATATTGAGACAGATGAGTATGACCCTCACTATATGGAGAAGCGCCGTAAACTTGTGCGACCTTCCCACTGATTTAGCTAGAATAAAGCAGCTTTTTTTGATACAATAGACAAGGATTATCACATAGTGAAGGAGATTTCAAAATTATGATCAATGCAAGTGACTTAAGAGCTGGAATGACATTCGTTCAAGACGGCAAACTTATCAAAGTATTAGATGCTAGCCATCACAAACCAGGTAAAGGAAATACGGTTATGCGTATGAAATTACGAGACGTTCGGACTGGTTCGACTTACGATACAACCTTCCGTCCCGAAGAAAAATTTGAAAAAGCGCATATCGATACGAAAGCTGTACAATATTTGTACACAATGGATGATACAGCATTCTTCATGGATCTGGAAACGTATGAACAATACGAAATTCCAGTTGAAGTGGTCGAAGAAGAAATGAAATTCATTCTTGAAAATATGGAAGTAAAAATCCAATTCTTCGGCAGCGAAGTAATCGGCGTGCAATTACCATCAAGTGTGATCTTGAAAGTCGTTGAAACACAGCCATCAATCAAAGGGGCGACTGTGACTGGTTCAGGCAAGCCAGCAACGATGGAAACGGGCTTAGTTGTCAATGTTCCTGACTTTGTTGAAGAAGGCGAAATGCTAGAAATCAATACAGCTGAAGGTACCTACTTGAAACGTGCGAAATAAGAAAAAAACCGCGATTTGTTCGCGGTTTTTTCTTTTGCTCTGGATGAGGGATCAAAAGTGCATCATTTCCCATCTGCCAATGACTTTTGTAAGGGATAGATACTATAGGGGTTGCTGACAAAGTAGGCGACGGAGCAGACGATTACAAACAACGGCAGATTTTCAAAACCAAAAACTTCCCCACCAATAAAGATCGGTGCAAATAAAGTGCTAGTAGCACTGCCAAAGACACTGGCATAGCCTAGGGCTGCCACCAGTTCAATGGGCAGTCCAAAGAGTGGTGCCAGCACGACGCCCAAAGAGGCGCCGATCGCAAACAAAGGGGTGACTTCTCCACCCAAAAAACCAATGCTGATGGTCAGTACGGTTAACACCAACTTAAACAGCCAGTCATAAGAATAAATGGGTTGATCAGCAAAACTGGCGCTGATCAAATTCGTTCCTAAACCTGAATAACGACCATGGTACAAAAGGACAAAAAGTAAGACCAGCACGAGTGAACCGATGCCGATACGCCAGAGAGGATGAGGAAACCGCCGTTTCATGATCCGTTTCATCGTTTCTAATAATCCCGCAAAACTGCCGCCAACAATACCAAATAGTAAGCCAATTAAAAGTAATTTCAGAAAAACAGCCAAAGTCAAATCGGGGGACGGTGACAAAGCAAAACTAAACTTTTCTAATCCTAACAATTGAGAAGTCGTACTAGCGGTGAAAGCAGCCAGCAAAGTCGGTAAGAGTGCATAATGACTGAATTTACCGATGACAAGTACCTCCAGTGCGAAGAACGTCGCAGCGATCGGGGTTTCAAATAAACCAGCAAATCCCGCAGCCATCCCAATCATGATCAGGGTGCTGGCATACTTCTCTAGTCGCAGCCATTTTCCTAAACGATTGGCAATGGTGGCTCCTAATTGAACTGCCACGCCTTCTCTGCCGGCACTTCCTCCAAATAAATGCGTTAGCCAGGTTCCCACCATCACAAATGGGATCAAGCGCAACGGAATGTCTTTTTCTTCTTCATGTCCGACTAAAAACACTAAATTCATTCCTTGAGGACTTCGGTCACTATACTTTTGGAAAAGGTAAGTAAAACAAATACCGATAATTGGTAAAAAGAGAATCAAGGGCAAAAAATGACTTTCACGAAAAGCACTTAAGGAAAGTAGGATTTTACCAAAGAAAGTATCGACGGCTCCAGCAAGCACCCCAATCACCAGACTGAGCAATCCTAATGCAACCAGTTCAAAATACGTGGTTTTTTGTTTCTTCATTTCTATCACGATCCTTTAAAAAAGATAGGAATAATGCTCTTGCAACTATGACGAACGAGTGAAAATAAAAAATGACTACTACACACTAAAAAAAGTGGTAGAAGTCATTAGCAAAATTGCGGTTTCAGTAAGAACTGAGGGAGACATTCATTCCCGATTAGCATCAATATTATCTGATAAAACCCTCCTTTTGTCAATGGATGCTGGTCGTGAAAATCAATCCAACGAATACTTATCTTTTATACATACTTATGGTAAAATTAATTTCATAAGAATTTACATGTGAATTGTGCGTCGTAAGAGTCACTGACAAGAAAAGGGATGAAAGGACGATCCTTCTACTGTTTGACCAAGGGAAAAACAGTGGGTAGGGAGGAATCGAAGGGGAAGAAAAAATGATTGCATTTATGACGAGCGAAAAATGGCTGCAAAGTGAGCGTTTTTACTATGTGATCCTACCAATTCTCATGGTGGTTGGTTTGATTGCGTTATTAGGGTTCCTGATGGTTCTGCTTTATCGAGAAAACCGCAACCCGAAAGTGACGCTATTGCTTGGCGGCATAGTCGTTACGTGTCTATTAGGTTTTTTTATTGGTGATCAAATGTATGGTGAATTCAAAACGTATAATGCGCTGATCACACCGAATATCCGAGACCGCGAAAAAATGTTTCTAGGCTATAAATATTACGAATCTGATACTACAGCAATTTATCAGCGCATCCAAAGCAATGAAGCGATTGAAACTTTAGGGATCTATCAAGCAATACCGGTGGAACGGGAGATTGAATATCTTGGTTCTGCGCATAACTCCGTATATTTTAAAATGGGCGCCCAGGTTTACTATGCTCGCTATCAACCGACATTTGTGGAAGAGGAAACAACTGCTAAACTGCAGGGGGTTCAATACCATTTGACGGATCCTTCCTTTGAAACAATTGGATTCTATTCCGAAACCAACAACTATTTAACGGCAATTACGATTCCAAAGACCCAAGAAACCCTCGAATATCAATCCGTTGATTCTGTGATCCCGAAAGAATTCGGGAAAAGTCAAACCCAATGGGCGTTACCGAATAGGAATGAATAACCATAAAAGAAAACTACCTGCGCAAGGAAGTTTCCTCAAGCAGGAATCTTCCTTGCGCAGGTAGTTTTTTGGCTTGGTCAGATAACATTACTCTCGCTATGGCTGCTCAGGTAGTCCTCTTTCTTTTTGCGAGACAATTTTTTGAAGGCGGCTTCTGCTTGAGTGGCTTCACTGCGAGTGGAAAAGCTTTCTGCATGAATCATTTGCAAAGGTCTGCGACTAGCAGGACGGGTATATTTTGCCCCGATCCCTTTGTTGTGCTCTAATAAGCGGCGACTCAAATCTGTGGTATAACCACCGTAGAAGGACTGATCGTTGCAACGCAAGACATAAAAATAATGATTCTCAGCAGCCATAGAGCATCGCCTTCACTTCTGAACTATAGGCACCTGTTTCATCATAGGTAATGAGAGGGGAATCAATTTTAAAGCCATCCGCCTTACCATCCTTGATTCCTTCAATCAATAAAATATTTGCCTCTTTGCCTACTTTCGGATAGACGAAGCGGACGCGTTTTGGGGCGATTCGATGGGCACGCATATGGTCCAAAATATCGAGAAAGCGATCCGGTCGATGAACCATCGCAAACCGTCCGTTCATTTTTAATGCTTTGCTTGCGGTTTGGATCACTTCATCTAAAGTTGTGGTGATCTCGTGCCGGGCGATCGCTAAATAGGGATTCGGGTTTTTGATCGCCGTCGGTACATTTTTAAAATAAGGCGGATTGCAGACCAAAAGATCGACGGAATCAGGTTTGATTTTTTGAAAGAGGTCCTTCAAGTCCATAGGATAGACCGTCAGCTGATCTTGCAAGTCGTTTAATTCGATACTGCGCTGCGCCATATCCGCTAAGCGTTCCTGTAATTCGACCTGATAAATATGAGCGGTCGTTTTTTTGCTGATAAATAAACCGACTGCACCATTCCCTGCACAAAGGTCAACGATCACACCTCTTTTTGGCACTCTAGCGTAATTTGCTAATAAGACAGCATCTAATGAAAAAGAAAAAACTTCGGAACTTTGAATGATCTTGATGTCATCGGCATACAATTGGTCGATGCGTTCGTTCGGTTGCAACATGAAGCATACTCCTGTTCTAAATTCATTTCAATGTATTATACTACGATTAAGAATAATGGGAAACGCTAAAAAATGCTTGTCATTTAAACCGTTTTTTTGCATACTTGAATAGGAGAGAAATAGAAAGGAAAATGAGTATGTTTTTTCGCTTTATGCGCGGTGTGGTTCGCGTAGTATTATTTTTGATCAACGGCAATGCTCGTTATCAAAACAAAGAGGTTTTACCTAAAAATGAAAACTATATTTTAGTGGCTCCTCACCGAACCTGGTGGGATCCATTGTACCTAGCAGTGGCTGCTCGGCCAAAGAAATTTAGTTTTATGGCGAAAGAAGAGCTGTTCAAAAACCCGATTTTACGGTTCATTTTGATCCATGCCAATGCTTTTCCAGTCAAACGGGACAAACCGGGACCGAGTGCGGTAAAGACGCCAGTCAAAATCTTGAAGGAAACCGATCTTAGCTTGATCATGTTTCCAAGTGGTACAAGACATGCAACGGCTTTAAAAGGTGGCATGGCATTGATCGCAAAAATGGCCAAAGTCAAGATCGTTCCCTCTGTTTATCAAGGACCGCTGACGTTAAAGGATTTATTTAAACGCAAGCGAGTGACCGTCCGCTTTGGGGAGCCCATTGACATCAGTGACATCAAAAAGATGGACAAAGAGGGCTTGGCGGAAGTGGAACGGCGCATCCAAGGTGCATTTGACACACTGGATCAAGCGATCGATCCGTCATTTGTTTATCAAATCGATGAGTCCAAAAGAGAAGATTAATACGCAAGAAAAGCCGCTGATCCTTTTGTGATCAGCGGCTTTTTTCTAACGATTTAATCCAACAATTCGAAAGCAAATTTGGTCCATGGTTTCAAATATTCCAACAAAGGCAACTCCTCTTTGGGAATAGCGCCGACTTTGTTTTTTCGGGCGTCTTGGTGAGGGGTCAAAACGATCTGCAATTCGTTTTTGTACTGACCAAAGGTATCATTGCCGATAACGATGTCCCCATAAGCAAACGGTTCTTGGTTTGTATGAGGGAGGTTTTCGATGGGACGGTATTTCACCCGTGATTGTGTGGAACGAGCGACTAACGCATTACTGTCACCGCGACGAAAATGATTGGTTTCAGCTAAAATCCTCCGTTCGATTTCGCTGGCTTCTGCTTCTACGGAAACGCCAAAGGTCAGTTTGTAGCGATCGATCGCCGCCAGAGCTTTCAGTTCTGCATCCGACGCATAGGCATTGCCAATAATCACCGTATCGATCAACCCAGAAGCAAAAAGCAGCTTTCCTTGCAGCGCCAATGGTAAATCGCGACAAGATTCTAAGGTTGGCAGACCATCATTGACTTCCCAAGGACCAATTTTGGCTGATTGACTAGTGATGAAGGCGGCTGTTTTCAACCCATATTTTTTGAAACGTTGGCTGCAGCTGCGGAAAAAAGCCTCCGTTAAGCCTGTGCCTCGTTGGGGGTAAAAATTGTGGCAGCCATATAAAAAAGGTTCATTGGCTTGGTAAGAAAGGATATTTTCTAAATAGTTCACATCATTACTCATATTCAATTCAATCGCCAAGCCAAATGGATTAAAGGTCAGCTGGGCTTCTTTATTGCCATCAAACCCTTGATCCAAGCGGATACCGTCCGCACCTAATTCTGCAAAGAAGCTAAGATCGTCATAAGAGATCGCCAGATCACTAAAAACAGCTGGCGAAATATCTAATATCGTTTCAAAGCCAAGGTTCTTGGCAAAACCGATAATCGAAGAGAATTTTTTTCTGACGGTCTCTTTGCCTTCACTGACTTCTAGCATACTCATAAATAAGCGAGAGTAACCAAGAGCAGCAGCTTTTTTAAATAGTCTTGATCCAGTAACGGATCGCTATGGTCGGGGTAAATCGAAAGGCCAATTTCTCGTTTCAATGGTTTTCCTTCTTTCTAAAAAAAGCACGAAGCACCTCTTGGCATTGGAAAAAGCTGCTGAGGAACGCTTCTTCTGTTTGTCTTGGTGGGTACTTCGTGCGACCGTTATTTACACATTATTGTGCGACTGGTTGATTTTCTTTTTCCAATTCGTTTTTGTCATAGATTTTTACGAATGGGTAATAGATCAGGATCGATAAAAGAATCAAAAGAACATTCAGCACGATCGCACGCCAATCGCCGCCAGTCGCTAAGAAAGCTCCAATTGGTCCAGGCAATGTCCAAGGAGCATTGACCGTAACCGCATTGACTAAACCAGCTGAGGTAGCGACCCATGCAATGACGCCATTGATCAGTGGTGCAATGATGAAAGGTGGGATCAAGATTGGGTTCAAAACGATCGGCGTACCAAAAATCAGTGGTTCGTTGATGTTGAAAATAGCTGGGATTAAGGCTGTTTTTCCTAGTTTTGAGCCGAATTCCGATTTGGTGCGAAACGCTAACAAGATAGCCAAACCAATCGTTGAACCCGCCCCACCAATCCAGATGAACCATTGATAAAATGGTTCGGCTGCGATATTGGGAATCATATCTCCTGAAGCAAGCGCTGTGGTATTTCCTTCTAACAACTGTAACCATAATGGACGAGCCAGTGACCCAACGATAGAAGCACCATGGATCCCGAATGACCAGAAGAAGGTCGTCAAGAAGGTGATCAAAAGCACACTTGGCAAGGTATCTGCGGCACTGACTAAAGGATCGACGACTTTTGCAACGATCGTGTGCCAGTCAAAACCGATATAGTAAGTGATCGCGCCCATTCCTAAAATAATGACTAAAGTAGGGGTCAAGGCTTCGAAAGAGCGAGCGACTGCTGGTGGGACTTGTTCTGGCATCGTGATTTTAAATTTCGATTTGTCCGTTAATCGATAGATTTCAACAGCAAGGATCGAGGTGATGATCGCCACGAACATTCCAGCACTCCCTAAATTGGCCATTGGTAAGACAAAGCCGACCGTTCCTGCAGCATCCAAGGCTTCTGCTGGGATATTGACCGGGGTGAAGGTCAGTAAGAAGGCGGTCGTAGCTAGGATCCCGCCAGAAAGACCATCAAGCTTATAAGAGCGAGAAAGACTGTATCCAATCCCAAATGCCGCATACAAGCTCATAATGTACATCGTCATTCGATAAGGCAATAAGATCGTTGTGGCATTGCTAGACAAGAATTGATAGATGCCCCAACTTTGAGGCAGCGGTGGAAAGGCTAAAATCATAAAGAACGAACTGACGATGATCAATGGCAAGGTTGAGACGATCCCGTCACGAACCGCCCGCAAGTGACGCTGGCTGCCAAGTTTTTCCATCGGTCCTGCCAAATGGCGCTCGATGAATTGAGTGAATTTATCTAACATGGTTTATCCTCCTAAGGTGTTTCACATTTTTGCTTCCCATGGATTTGGAATGATTTTTCCTAAAATCACGCCTTGGGCTGCCCCGGTTGCTGCAGGGGCATTATTGACACGGCTGTGAAGGGTTTCATTTCCTAAGATGGCAAAAGCCACCGCTTCTTTGGCATCGTTCGAACCGCCAATGTCATCTTGTGTTACAACGGCTACTGATTCGGGTAAATAGCCTTGGATCAGCTCAATCAGCAGATGATTATGGGCACCGCCGCCCGAGAGAATCACTTCCATATCGTTTGTTCCCAACTGAGGAAAAATGAACCGTTGGTAACTGTCAGCGATGGAAAAAGCGGTGAAATCGGTTAAAGTCCTCACCAAGTCTTCAGGTGCTGCTTCGGGATACTTGGTCAATAACTGCTGCACGAATTGTTTTCCAAAAAGCTCACGCCCGGTGCTTTTCGGCGGTTGCTGGGACAAATAAAAATGAGTTCTTAATTCCTTTTGCAAGGTGGGTATGATTGCTCCCGCTCGGGCTGTTTCACCAAACGCATCATAAGGCTGACCGAATAGCTGAACCATTAATTCATCGATGACCATATTCCCTGGACCTGTATCAAAGGCATACAGCTCGTTTAAGCCGCCACTTTTTGGTAGTACAGTAACATTGCCGATGCCGCCAATATTTTGCAGCAAACGATTTTTGGTGTCTGATTGATAGAGCAGATAGTCTGTATAAGGAACAAGAGGGGCGCCTTGACCACCAGCAGCCATATCCATCACTCGAAAATCGGCAACGACTTTCGTTTGTAAGCCATAAGCGATAATCGAAGGTTCGCCAATTTGCAAGGTGCTGTTTTTCGCTGGATCAGCATCGGGGGAGTGCCAGATCGTTTGTCCGTGGCTGGCAACAAAATCAATGCTTTTTTCTTCAATACCAGCTTTTTGGCAGAGGATTTGACACGCTTTCAAAAATTGATACCCTAATTCAGTATTTAATTGGCAGATGAGGGGAACATTTGATTCCACCGGATCACAAGCGGTTTTTATTTGTTCCTTCAATTCTTCACCAATGGGCAGAGTAACCATTTCCATCAGCTGTACAGCAGTTTCGGTGCCGCAGCCATTGATTTTTACTAAAGCAGCGTCGATCCCATCCAAACTGGTTCCTGACATGAGTCCTATTGCAAGCATAGCGTTTCTCCTTTCTTTATAAAATAGTGATGAAAGCGATTGTTGAATTCGATTTCACACTCATTGTAAATGAAGTGTAATTATATTTCAAGATATAAATTTATAATTGAAAAAACATTTCAACATAATGATGTCAGGTGTTCGCTATTTTTATCAAAAATGGGTGGTAAATGAAATTTCGCTGGAAGAGAGATGTCTAACTATCAGGGAAAGTGGTATAATGATTGGAAGGATATTTTTTAAGAAGGTGAAGAAATGCGCTTTATACATACAGCTGATTGGCACATCGGAAAAAAACTACATGGCTATGATCTGCTGGAAGACCAACGAGCAATCATTGATCAAATCATAGCGCTAGCAAGAACAGAAAAGGTCGCTGCGATCGTCATTGCGGGGGACCTTTATGATCGTTCTGTTCCTGCTGTTGATGCAGTCAAATTACTAAATGAAAAAATCGCTGAAATCAATTTAACGAATGAACTGCCATTATTGGCTATCTCAGGAAACCATGATAGCCCAACGCGGCTAGAAACCGGTAGTCAGTGGTTTCAGCAAACACGTTTTTATCTGTCCACTAGCATCGAACAAAGTTTACAACCGGTTGAGTTTGACGATACACAATTCTTTTTACTGCCTTATTTCGAACCGATCGAGGCCCGGATATTTTTTGACGAACCGTTAATGAAAATTTCAGATAGTGTCCAAAGAGTGATTGAGGAGATGACCAAGCACTTTGATTCGTCAAAAAAACAAGTGTTAGTGACCCATTTTTTTGTGGCGGGCGCTAGCCAAACGGATTCTGAAACGAAAATTCAAGTTGGCGGATTGGACAGTGTGCCGACCACCGCTTTTGCACCTTTTGATCGGGTAGTTTTAGGCCATTTACATGCCAATACGGCTCTGAAACATCCGAAAATCGGCTACAGCGGCTCACCGCTGAAATTTTCTCTTTCTGAACGGACGAACCAAAAAGGGATCTATCTTGTTGATACCGTAAAAGATACCAATGAATTTATTCCGCTGACACCAAAAAGGGATATCCAGCAGCTGACGGCGTCCTTTGAGGAGTTGATCGATCCGGTTTTTTACCGTGAGCTGGATCGTGAGGCGTTTTGGCATTTTCTGCTGACGGATCGTGCTGTGATCCCAAATATGATGAATCAGTTGCGAAAAATTTATCCGTTTATTTTATCTGTCGAACGGTTGAATGGACGGGAACAGACAAAAAAAAGACAATTAACGACACGAGAAACCGATCCACAGACTTTGATCAGTCATTTCTTTCAAGAGATGACAGGAGATTCATTGCTCGATTCACAAACCAAATGGATCGAACAAGGGTTAAATGAAGCATTTGTCGTGGAAAAGAGGGAATAGTCATGCAACCAAAGTCTTTACAAATGAAAAATTTTGGACCATTCATCGATGAAAAATTGGATTTCAGTCAGCTGCAAGCTGGCGGGTTGTTTTTGATCAGCGGTAAAACTGGTGCAGGAAAAACGACGATTTTCGATGGAATGACATTTGCCTTATTTGGTGAAACATCGGGGAATCTGCGTTCAGGCAAAGAAATGCGTTCGATGTTTGCTTCACCAACCGAAGAGACCAGCGTCACGTTTACTTTTGAACATCAGCGTTTTACCTACCAGATCCAACGGAAACCGGAACAAACGCTAGCAAAAAAACGTGGTGACGGGGTCACCAACCAAACGGCAAAAGTTCAATTGACGATTTTTGACGCAGATGGCAAAGAGAAAAAGCAGATCAGTAAACGGACAGAGGTTGATGCGTTTATCAAGGATCTGCTGCAACTGGATGCCAAACAGTTTTTTCAAATCATGATGTTGCCGCAAGGAGAATTTCGTAATTTTCTGATTGCTAGCAGTAATGAGAAAGAACGCGTTTTGCGAAATCTATTTGGTACGGAAATGTACCAGCAATTTAATGAATGGCTAAAAGAGCAGGTCAAAGCGCAAAGCAGAAAGCTTGAACATCAGCAACTAGTCGCTTCGCAGATCATGGAGCGTTTTGAATGGGAAGAAGCGCAGGAAGTTTTAACGGTTGCGGAATGTCTGACTTTGTGGGGGCAAGATTTAGAAAAACAACAGATTCAACTTCAGCAGTTATTGCAGAGAAAAGACCAGACAATGCAAGAAATGAAAGCTGCGCAAGAGGCTTTTTACCGTGCAAAAGAAATCGAAAATGCGCGGATCGAAAGGCAAGGTCTACAAGAAAAAGCCCGAGAGTTGCATGCTAAAAAAACCGAGATCGCTCAGAAAAAAGCCCAGTTGAACCAGTTGGTGTGGGCGCTTGAACATCAAGAAATCATGCAGCAAAAAGAAGAACGAGTGAAAGAAGCACAGCAAGCTGCTCAGCAAATCAACGAAACAAAGCAGCAACTGCAAGAAATTCAGCAGCAACAAATAAGCTGGCAAGACCAACGATCGTTGATTGACGGCATCAAGAAAAAACAGGAAGCTGCTAGTCAAAAAGTTCAACGAATCCAGCAGCAGATCCCGCTAGCACAGCGTACACAAGCCCAGCAAGAAGAAGTGGCGCAGCTTGAAAAAGCCGCACAACAACAGACCGCCGAGTTAACGAAAATAAATCAAGCGCAAGCAAGTGCCAAAACGCAAGCACAACATCTTGCAGAAGAAATCGACACCTTGCGAGGGTTTCAAGCAGAAGCGGTGAAATTGGTAGAAACCCAGGCTCAGGTAGAAAAATGGCAGCAGGCAAAAATGCTGTTTCATGAAGCCGAGCAAAAAGCAGGGGAACAGCAACAAATTCATTCGGAGTTAGTCCTTGAACAACAGCAATTGACAGCATCCTTGCTGGAGCTGCAAAAAACGCTAAAACAAGAGACCAGTCAAAATGCTCGAATGCAAATTGCTCGGCTTCGCCTTTTACTGGAAGAAAATGAACCCTGTCCGGTTTGCGGATCCTTGGATCATCCGAATACACAGGAGCACACGACCTATCGCATCGAAGACATCATTGCCAGTGAGCAAAGACTTGAGCAAACACAAGAAAAATTGACGAAGATCCAACAGCAAGTATCGGCAAATCAAACGCTGCAGGAGCAAGCCACATTGCGAATCAGCGAATGGCAAGCCACCAGTGCTGCTGCGCAGAAGCAAGTGGAATTAGCTTGGACTGCAGTTCAACAGGCATTTGCTGCCTTGCAGCCGATAGAAAACCAAGAGACGATTACCGAGGAAACGACGGTAGCGGAACTAAAGAAACGGCAATCGTTTAATCAACAAAAAGCCGCTTCTTATGAAGAAGCGCAGAAGAAACATCAGGCAGTAAATGAGCAGCTAGCAACATTCAATGAGTCCTATCAGCAAGTCAGTGAGCAAGTGAAAAAAGCTCAAGAAGCGCGCCAGCTTGCGGAGGGGAAATTGGCTTCTTTACAGGAACAACTTGCCGGCGCAACGTATGAACAATTACAAGCTGATTTAGGAGAAACCAATGGTTTACTGATGGAATATACGCAACAAATTGAGGCGGATGCCCGACAAGAAGCGCAGATAAACGAGCAACAAGCGATCCTATCAGAGAAGCTGAAAAATCTGCAGCAATTTTGTGAAGAAAAGCAAGCGGCTAAAACAAAAGCAGAACAACGACTGACGCAGCGACTTCAAGAAGCTGGTATGACTGAAGAAACGATGCGCGACTTGATTGCCCAAGCCCCTCAAACAACCGTTCTCTCAGAAGAAATCAAAACCTATGAGCAAGAAACGGCGTTTGTTCAGCAACGGCTAGCATTGTTAGATGCGCAGTTAAAAGAGCAAGCTACGATAGATTTAAACCAATTGGAAACGGCCTACCTTCAGTTGCAGACTGTGATGGAGGAATTACAGCAAGAAACAGTCCGCAAACAGGAGAAAGTCAATGGCAATCAACGGTTGTTTGACGAGTTGCAAGTCATTTATCAGCAAAATGTCGAAGAACTTGCCCAATTAGGCCAACTTCAGCAATTAGCAGAAACCATCAATGGTGAAAACGTCAAAAAAACCAGTTTGGAACGGTATGTACTACAGCAATTTTTGACGGAGATCTTAGAAGTCGCCAACGAACGCTTGGCCCGTTTGACCCGCGGCCGTTATCAATTTGAATTAGCAGATAAAGTCGGGAGCTATCGGAGCTCAACAGGATTAGAGATCGATATCTATGACGATAATGCCGGTCAAGTCAGAAGAGCTCATACGCTGTCAGGTGGCGAAAGCTTTATTGCAGCCTTAGCGTTGGCGATCTCTTTGGCAGATGTGATCCAGCAACGAGCTGGCGGGATTGAGATCGAAGCACTCTTCATCGATGAAGGCTTTGGCTCGCTTGATGAAGAATCATTGGAAATGGCGATGGAAGCATTAGAAATGATCGAAAATGAAGGTCGCATGATTGGAATCATCAGTCATGTTCGAGAATTGCGGGCAAGAATCCTGCAACAAGTTTTCGTAGAGACTAACGGCAGCGGGCAAAGCCGGATCCGAATAAAAGAATAAGGAGAGGAGGGCTCTTATGAAGTGGAGTATTCCAGAAAAAGTAATCGAGCGAGGTAGAACCTACGTTAATGAAGGTCGTGTCTTGTCTGTCACACCGGATAAAGAGAAAAATGTGTGGCACGCAGAAGTACTAGGAACAGAATTGTATTTAGTTACTTTGGATGCTACTGCCAAAGAAGTGGATTATTGCCAATGTCCTTATTGGGAAGAGCACCATTATTGCAAACATACGGTGGCCGTCGAACTCTATTTACGCAAACAAGGAAAAGCACGAAAAATCAATGAACAAACCCCCATCAAAAAAGCCTTTTCTGCTTCAGAGATGTTTTCCAATGGTTTTGCCCGCTTAAACAGCGAAAAAGAAGCGAGTAAACCGTTACAGATTGAATTTCGGGTAGATACGATTGCGACAAATCCATATCACCAAGAGATGGATATTTTAGGCGTCTCTTTGAAGGTCGGGCATCGTGGCACGGCCAGGAATTATGTCGTCAAAGACATTTACAAATTTTTACAGATGTATCAAGAAAACAAGCACTATACGGCCAATAAGCAACAGACCTTTTTCCTTTCTGCGGATGCCTTTGATGAGAAAAATCAAGCTTTATTAAATCGATTGGCAGGAATCGCGCAAACCCAGCAATTAATGGGGCAAGCCGGCATTCAAATCAATGGCAAACTTGACAAAAAATACTTGCTGCTACCCGTTGAATTCGGCAAGGAACTGCTATTGCAATTCAATGATGTCTATACGCAAATCACCATTGGTGAAACCAAGGTCAGCCAAGTAGACTTCCAATCGGGGGAACCATTGACGTTTTCAGTCACAAAAGAAGCGGATCATTTTCCGCTGCAGTTCGTAAAAGACTTCGACCACTTACTTAGTTATTATAACTGGGGGCTGTTGGACGGAACCTTTTATGAATTGACTGTCGAGCAAAAGGAGATCTATGTCACGATGCAGCAGCTGTTTAAACGGTTTGAACAGCCAATCATTGATTATCCAAAAGAAGAGCTGGCGAATCTCTTTATGAAAGTTTTGCCTTATTTGCGAAAAATTGGGCGTGTCCAAGTGGCTCCTGAGGTTCAAAATGACATCGAAGAATCTGAATTGAAAGCAGTTTTCTCCTTGCGGAAAATCAAAGGTCAAGTAGATCTACAAGTTGATTTTACTTATGGAGAAGTCGTTTTTTCAAGTGATGAAAAACATCAATACATGCCAGAAAATCATCCAGAGATTTTACGTGATTTCCAACAAGAAGCACGGATCGAAGCCATTATTGAAACCTTTGGCTATCAAGCTAGCAGTAAGAACTGGCAAAAAAACCTCCCGATAGGTGAACAACTCTATGCCTTTTTCACAAGAGAGATTCCGGTGTTGAGACAACTAGGTGAAGTTCGCATCGGCAAGAAGCTGCGGGAACTCTATCTTGATGCCCAACATCATCGTCCAGAAATCGTCATCGAAGAAAATGGTTCTTGGTTAGATATCAAGTTTGATGTTAGCGGCATTCAAGAATCAGAGATCAACGATGTTTTGCGGAGTCTGTTGCAATCTGCGCAATTTTATACCACAGAAAATGGGCAAGTCCTTTCATTGGAATCCGAAGAGTTTCAAGAAGCAAGTGCTGCCCTGAAAAAATTGCGTCTTTCACTCGAAGCGAAGGATGGGGCGATCCAAGTTCCTATGAATCAAGGGCTGCTCCTGCAAGAGCAGTTTGCTGATCAAGCCAGCTTTAGCGCGGGCTTTCAGCAAATGACGGAAGACTTAATCCACCCAGAAAACTTTGAGGCGCAGCTGCCAGAAAACTTGCATGCTGAGTTGCGGCAATACCAAGAAGTTGGCTTTCGTTGGCTAAAAATGTTGAGTCATTATCAATTTGGCGGCATTCTTGCTGATGAAATGGGGTTAGGGAAGACCGTTCAGACGATCAGCTACTTACTTTCAGAAAAACAAGAGAAACAAAAATTGAATGCATTGATCGTGGCACCTGCCAGTCTAACGTTCAACTGGCAACAAGAGATCAAACGGTTTGCGCCGACGATTTCAGCGACTGTCATCAGCGGAACGAAAGAAGAGCGCGAAGGGCAGATGGCGCAGCCAGCGGACGTCCGCATCACTTCTTATGCAAGTTTGCGGGAAGATATTGATGCCTATCAAGCACTAGATCTGACTTGTTTGATTTTAGATGAAGCGCAAATGGTCAAAAACAGTGCGACCAAAACGGCACAGGCCTTGCGATCCTTGGAAGTTCCACAGCGGTTCGCCCTCAGTGGCACACCAATCGAGAACAATCTAGAAGAATTGTGGTCCTTGTTCCAAATGATTATGCCAGGCTTTTTCCCGAACAAACAGAAATTTAAAGAACTGTCCACACAAGAAATTGCGAAAATGATCAAACCTTTTATTTTGCGAAGAGACAAAAAATCCGTGCTGCATGATTTGCCGCAAAAATTGGAGACAAATTATTACAGTGTCCTTACAGAAGAACAAAAGAAAATCTATTTGGCGTACTTGCGGCAAATGCGGGAAGAAATCGCGCAAATGGATTCTACGTCTTTCCGTAAAAATCGAATCAGTATCTTAGCTGGTTTGACTCGACTGCGGCAAATCTGTTGCGACCCACGATTATTCGTGGAGGATTATGAAGGTTCTTCTGGGAAACTTGAACAGGTAAAAGATTTACTCTTAGCAGCCAAAGAAAATGGTCGTCGGGTACTGCTATTTTCTCAATTCACTAGCATGCTTTCGATCATTGAAGAAGAGCTAGCACAAGAAGGATTTGAATCCTTTTATTTGCGCGGCAGTACCCCGCCACAAGATCGTTTGACGATGGTCGATGCCTTCAATAGTGGTGAAAAAGATGTCTTCTTGATCTCATTAAAAGCAGGAGGAACAGGACTGAATCTGACCGGTGCAGACACCGTGATCTTATACGATTTGTGGTGGAACCCAGCGGTGGAAGAACAAGCCGCTGGACGAGCCCATCGGATCGGTCAAAAAAATGTTGTCGAAGTCTGGCGAATGATTGCTGAAGGAACCATTGAAGAACGAATGGATGCACTGCAACAAGAAAAACGAGAACTTTTCCAAAAAGTGATCCAAGGCAACGAAACACAGCTGCAACAAATGACCGAAGAAGATATTCGCCTGATTTTGAGTATCGGTGAAGAAAATTAAGCATTCAAAAAAACATGGACCCGCTTGAAGCGAAGGTCCATGTTTTTTTAGCTATAGGCGTATGCAGGAAGCTGCAAGAGGGCGTCAATACTTTCTTGGAGCTGCGAGAAAGCAGTGATCGACACATCTGGCAAATCTTCCAATCCATTAGGCGCTTGACGGAGACGATGATTGAACCACAAGGCTTGCCACCCGGCTTTTTTGCAGCCGACCACGTCATTATCAAAATTGTCACCAACGTACAGTGTCGTTTCTGGATCAAGAGCAAAATCGGTTTCTGCCAATTGGAAAATTTCTAGTTGCGGCTTTTGATAGCCAGTTGATTGGGAAATGATCATATGCTCTGGTTTGATCCATCGAGTCAATTGCAACTGATCCAATTTCTTTTGTTGATGGTCGGTGGGACCGTTAGTAATAATCCCTAACTTGATTGGTAATTTAGACAAATAGTTCAAGGTTGACTCAACTTCAGGATGTAGCGTAATGGCATCTAGTTCTTGTTCATAACACAGCTGGAATTTACAGCTTTCTTCCATTTTAATAGGTAAGTACCCTAAATCCGTTAATGAATGCGTCAGTCGGTGATAGCGAAAATGATCTAGTGTCCATTCATTGGCCAATACCCGTCCAAACTGCTCATCACTGTGCACTCGAAACCGTAAGTATAGAGCGGTTAGATCTTTGGGGGCAATTTGTGGGAAGCATGAGGTTACGGCATTACGAAATGGTTGCTGCTGGTCATATAAGGTATCATCGACATCAAAAAGAATACTAGTGATCACAAGAGACACGCCTTTCAGAGTTAGTGAAAATTTTCAGTTTGTTTTCGAATCAATCATAAGCTATTATGACTCTAAAAAAAAGAGGGAAAACCTTGTGAAATAAAGGTTTTATTTACTATTTTTAGAAATCCGCGTCTTGATAGGTTTTCAAAATTATAGTGAATTTTACCCATTTTCACATGTTTCTCATTTTGCATTTCTTCAAAGAGTTGCTTATAATGAAAGCTATTGAGGAGGGGGAAATGTGTTAAAAAGGTTTTTCCGTTATTATCGACCGTATCGGTCACTATTTATGTTGGATTTTACTTGTGCGGTATTTGCTGGTTTATTAGAACTGGCCTTTCCCGTAGCCGTCAACCAAGTAATCGATAAGATCATGCCCCAGAACAACTTTCGCCTGATACTATTGGCTTGCTTAGGCTTGTTCTTGTTTTATGTGATCAATACTGTGTTGCAATATATCGTAGTTTTTTATGGTCATAAACTTGGGGTCAATATTGAAACAGATATGCGTCAAGAACTGTTTCGACATCTGCAAACGCAATCTTTTGAATATTATGACAATCAAAAGACTGGCAAGCTGATAAGTCGTTTGACTACGGATCTCTTTGAAATTTCTGAAGTCGCTCACCATGGGCCAGAAGATGTTTTTATTACCATCATGACTTTAGTCGGTTCATTCCTATTGATGTTAAATATGCATGTTCAATTAGCGGTAGCGACATTTGCGTTGATTCCATTGATTACGATCGCCTTAGTTTTTTTCAACAAGAAAATGACCAAAGTCAACACACAGATCTATGACAACCTCGGTGAGTTCAACGCCGGAGTGGAAGCATCTGTCAGCGGCATTCGGGTGACTCAATCGTTTGCCAATGAAACGTTCGAACACAAACGCTTTGATGGATTGAGCGAAATCTATCGTCAATCAAAGATCCTTTTTTATAAGGTAATGGCGATCAGTTCAGCGTACAATTACTTCCTGATTCGCTTGATCAACTTGTTTGCTCTGATTTTTGGTGCTTACTACGTGATTCGCGGTGAACTGACGAATGGCCAGTTTGTAGGGTTTATTTTATTGTCGAATGTCTTTGTTAGACCAATTGAGAAGGTCAATACGATGATCGAGAGTTATCCCAAAGGAATCGCCGGCTTCAAACGATTGACGGAAGAATTGGATAAAGAACCGACGATCAAAGACAAACCAGGGGCACGGGCCGTTCAATCATTAAAAGGAGATATCGTCTACCATGATGTTTCTTTTTCTTATGCGGATGCGACAAAAGTCTTGAATCACATCAATTTGTCGATCAAAGCCGGCGAGACGATCGCCTTCGTAGGACAAAGTGGTTCAGGGAAAACCACGTTATGCAATCTCTTGCCACGTTTTTATGAAGTCACGGAAGGTGCTATTACGATCGATGGCATCAATATTCAGGAGATGACCTTGGCTTCTTTACGTCAGCAGATTGGGACTGTCCAGCAAGATGTCTTTCTTTTCCCAGGAACGATTCGAGAAAATATTGCATATGGCAAACTCGATGCAACAGAAGAAGAGATTCTAAAGGCAGTCAAGTTAGCACACTTGGAAAAAGTCATCGATCAAATGACAGATGGGTTGGATACAGTCATTGGTGAACGAGGAGTCAAATTATCCGGTGGCCAAAAGCAGCGGGTAGCGATTGCTCGGATGTTCTTGAAAAATCCGCCGATTTTGATATTAGATGAAGCAACATCAGCGTTAGATACGGAAACCGAGCAAGTGATTCAAGAATCCTTGAATTCATTGGCAGATGGTCGCACAACCTTGATCATTGCTCATCGTCTTGCGACGATCAAACATGCAACACGAATCATTGTCGTTAGTGAAAAAGGCATCTTGGAAGAAGGAACCCATGAAGAATTGATGGCGAAAAGGGGACATTATCGCGCATTGCATGATGCGCAATTCGCTCGTGATGGGGAACCGTCTCTCTCTTAGAAAAAAGGAACGATCCATTCAAGAAAGCCCTAGCCTTTTTATGTTTTGTCAGGAAAAAGCATAAAAAGACGGGCTTCTTGGGGTGATCGTTTTTCACTAAATTTTTGTGAGAAACCCTTTTCATTTATAAGCAGATATTCATTTCTCCTGCTGTTTTAATGTCGATTATGACAGAAATGCTTGTATGGTTTTCTGATTAAAAAGGAATGTGATACAATTGAATCAAGATTGAAGAGATGAGTTGAGAATCTTCTCTGAAAAAAATAACATATATTTTTATTGTAGCCCTGTCGGTTTGAAGGCAACAATGGTTCGTGAAATTTTTCCTTTGAAAACGATTGAGCCATGGACTTGGTTTTTTTCCTTGTATTTTGATTACACATGTAATTACAGATAGGAAATTAAAAAACGCGCGATTCAACTAAAAGAGTATTTTAATATTCTGACATCTTTTTGATACACCTTTGACACACTGTTGTATAAAAGAAGTAATATTAAAAAAAATTTGAGTTTTCTCATTTAAAAACGAAGTTTTTGAGTGAAACCTTTTGCCTAAGAGGTTTCGCTTTTAATATAACTTTCGAGTTTTATTAAAAAATATGAGATTTAGACTAGATTTTTTTTGATAAAGTCCATATAATTGTGTAAAAGATAAAAGGCCATGTAACAGCCCTTTTACGGTACAATGTTTTTAACCACAAAAACATACCCAGGAGGACGTTACATGACCCAAGTACATTTTACACTGAACAACGAAGAGGTTCAAAGTATTATTGAACATTCGGTAAAAGATGATGTTTCTAAAAATATTTTAACCACTGTTTTCAACCAATTGATGGAAAATCAACGAACAGAATATATTCAAGCCGATGACTATGAACGTTCAGAAAGTCGTCAGAGTCAAAGAAATGGCTATTATGAGCGAGACTTTACGACTCGTGTGGGTACACTCGAATTAAAAGTGCCTAGAACACGTGATGGTGAATTTTCACCGACGGTGTTTGAGCGTTATCAGCGAAATGAAAAGGCACTGCTCGCTTCAATGCTTGAGATGTATGTTTCGGGCGTTTCGACACGTAAAGTTTCAAAGATTGTTGAAGAGCTATGTGGAAAATCTGTATCGAAATCTTTTGTTTCTAGCCTGACTGAGCAGTTAGACCCGATGGTCAACGAATGGCAGAACCGTTCACTCTCAGGTACGAATTATCCTTATCTGATGACTGATGTTCTCTACATAAAAGTCCGTGAGGACCATCGAGTGCTTTCTAAAAGCTGCCATATTGCGATCGGGATAACAGAAGGTGGCGACCGTGAAATCATTGGCTTCATGATTCAAAATGAAGAAAGTGATGACACATGGTCCATCTTCTTTGAATACTTAAAAGAACGCGGCCTAAAGGGGACAGAACTCATCATTTCTGATGCCCATAAAGGCCTAGTGTCTGCGATTCGTAAGTCATTTACCAACGCAAGTTGGCAGAGATGCCAGGTCCATTTTTTAAGAAACATCTTCAGTTCCATTCCAAAAAAGAATTCAAAACCGTTTAGAGAAGCAGTAAAAGCGATCTTTAAGTTTACGGATATTGAACTCGCTCGAACAGCTAAGAATGCCTTAGTCGGTGAATATATCGACCAGCCTAAATATACAAAAGCCTGCGAAATATTGGATAATGGCTTCGAAGATGCCTTTCAATACACGGTTATCGGAAATAGTCATAATCGGCTAAAAAGCACCAACCTTCTTGAACGACTGAACCAGGAAGTCCGCAGAAGAGAAAAGATTATTCGGATTTTTCCCAACCGAACGTCTGCCAATCGATTAATTGGAGCTGTCCTTATGGACCTTCATGACGAATGGCTCAGTTCTACAAGAAAATATATTAAGTTTGATCAATGAGAGACCGGTAAAACATTGTATAGTATTTTACACAGGATTATGGACTTGACTTTTTTTTAGTTAAACCTGTATAATTGAAATCAAGCGAGGGAACAGGACTTGCTTGATTGAAAATTAAAAAGGAGAGATGCACGTTGTTGACACTATACACTTCCCCAAGTTGCACATCTTGTCGCAAAGCTCGTGCGTGGTTACAAGAGCACGAAATCCCTTTTGTTGAAAGAAATATTTTTTCAGAACCGTTAAATATTTCTGAGCTTAAGGCAATTCTACAGATGACAGAAGATGGCACAGAAGAAATTATTTCCACCAGATCCAAAGTATTCCAAAAGTTGAATATGGATCTAGATGACCTGCCCCTAAAAGATTTATTGACACTTGTTCAAGAAAATCCAGGATTATTGCGTCGGCCAATCATGATTGATGAAAAACGATTGCAAGTTGGGTTTAACGAAGATGAAATTCGTCGGTTTTTACCAAGGGATGTTCGCCAACTGGAACTAAGACAAGCGCAATTAATGGCAGGCTTATAAATTTGACTTCATCGACTCGCTTTCTCGTAGAAAGTGAGTCTTTTTTTGAGTTTTTACGTTTTTCTTAAGAGGATATTCGTTTTCTCTTTACTTTTTATCAGGTTTCGATACAATGAACCTATAGTGAGTAGCAAAAGTGAGGTGTAGCTAATATGGAAATGGAACATATCAATGAGAACACCATTCGTGTATTGATCAAAAGTGAAGACTTAGCTGCGAGAGGCATCACTTTTCTTGACCTTCTAGGAAATCACAATGAAATTGAAAACTTCTTTTATAGTATTCTTGAAGAAGTTGATATTGATGAAGAATTTAAAGGCAGTGAAGCTGTAACTTTCCAAGTCTTGCCTAAAGGCGATGGGTTAGAATTGTTTATTAGCAAAAATCTTCCACCAGAAGGAATGGAAAATTTTGATGAGATGAACGATGAAGCGAATGAAGACATTACCGATATGTTGAAAAAGCATGTGGCGGCTCAATTACAAGAGTCAGAGCAAGCAGAAGATATCGGCAATCGTTTTGTATTCGAGTTGTTGCGATTCGAAGATATGATTCAATTGGCATCCGAAGTATATTTGGATTCTGTTGCAACCAATCTTTACCAAATGGGCAACCATTATTATATTGAAATTCGATTCATGGATGCAGATGTTACTGATATTGAAGTGGAAAATGCACTTTCTTATTTAATGGAGTTTGCTCAACGGACGTCAGTGACGCCAGAGGTTTTATCTGAATACGGTGAGTTGATTATGGAGAACGATGCACTTGAATTGACTCGTTTCTACTTCAAGAATGATTAATGAATGAAAATCATTTCCAGCCAAGGACATTTTGACAATGTTCTTGGCTTTTTCAATTGTGATTAAAGAAAATGGCGTATCTTTTATTGAGGTGAGCCAGATGCTGAAAGCGTTGAACCAAAGAAAAGAAGTTATTGCAGCGAAAGGGAGAAAGAAATCATCGGGCCCTTTTTATTGCTCAGGATGTCAGAAAGAAGTGATTTTGAGGCAGGGACCAAAGCGACAGCCCCACTTTGCCCATCAAACCAGTACTGATTGTCAGACGTACAGTGAAGGGGAGACGAAGGAACATTTGGAAGCAAAACAACTTTTGTTTGAGTGGTTTCAAGATACAGGGATTGAAATCGAAGCCTTTTTGCCTAAACTCCAACAGCGTCCTGACCTTTGTTACAAGAATATCGCCATTGAAGTCCAGTGTTCTTCCCTCAAGTTTTCACGATTTCTGGAACGAACCACCACTTATTTAGCAAATGGCTATCAGCCTTGGTGGATCCTCGGGACCAAATTGTATCCGAAACGCCAGTGGTCGTTTTTGGTAAAAGCTTGCTGTACTTATCAGTCTACTGGCTTTTGCTTGTGGCTCATTGATACGCGAAATCAGGCATTAGTGAGGCTGCACCAAATCAAATGGCATTATCAAGAAGGGGTAAGCAGTCGACGAATTGCTACACAAAAGGGGAGCCTTACAGGAAAGAGACACTTCGACCTTTGTGCGAAACAGAAGGATCGAAGACCCACAATTTTTCTGAATGGGTAGCGACCGATTATCGGTTGTGGGTGATTCGAAAACTACGAAACAAACTGCCCAAAATCAGAGAGATTCAAGAAATAGTATACCCGTTGAATGGGAATGTCTCACAGCTGCCTCTGTGGTGCTACTGTGAAAGTCGGTTTGGCATTTTATTTGAACACCGCATACTGATTTTTCGCTTTCTCTATTTAAGTGATTGTCCCATTAGTTTTGAGCAGTGGTTGATCCGGCTGAGGCAGTTGCATTGGCAATGGTACTTTCCTTTGCTTGATCAAAGAGAAATATTGCGAGAAATCTTTCAAGAATGCCAATATTTAGAAAATTCGGTTTCTTTTTCAAGCCAATGATTTGGTTTCGTTGAAAAGTGTGATAAGATATTTTTAACCAATGAACAAGGAGTGAAGGGAATGTCAGAAACAAAACAATTACCAGCACGTGAATCGATCCCAGTCGAAAAAACGTGGGACTTAACGAAAATCTATGCCGATGATGCGGCTTTTGACATAGAATTTCAAGAAATTCAAGCACAGGTCAAAGAAGCCAGCCGTTACCAAGGCACTTTAGCAGACGGTCCGCAAGCCTTTTTAGCCGCTTTAGAATTTGTCTTAGATCTTTCTCGCCGCTTGGAGAAACTGTATGTCTACAGCCATCTAAAAAACGACCAAGACACCGCTAATACGACTTATCAAGGCTTATATGCGAAAGCCAGCAGTTTAGTTGCGCAAGTAAGTGAAGCCGTTGCTTGGTTTGATCCCGAGTTATTGACGATGTCCGATGAAACGATTTGGGGTTATTTCGATCAAGAACCTAAGTTAGCAGTTTATCGTCATATGATCGAAAAAACCATTAACGAGCGGCCCCATGTTTTGCCTGCCGATCAAGAAGCGTTGTTGGCCGGTGCTGGCGAAATTTTTGGTGCCCCCGGCAATATTTTCTCTGTTTTAAACAATGCTGACTTGGATTTTCCAGTCGTCGAAGACGAAAATGGGGAAAAAGTGCAGCTGTCACATGGTGTCTACGGTGAGTTGATGGAAAGTACAGATCGCTCTGTTCGAGAAGCGGCCTTTAAAGGTCTCTATGGCGTCTATGAGCAATTCCGTAATACGTTTGCCCAAACCTTAAGTACGAATATCAAAGCCCACAACTTTAAAGCCAAAGCCCGTAAATACGATTCCGCACGCCAAGCCGCTTTGAGTGCCAATCATATTCCTGAAAGTGTCTATGATACGTTAGTGGACGTCGTTAATCAGCATTTGCCGTTACTACACCGTTATATGGCATTAAGAAAACGCCTGTTGGCTGTCGACACACTTCATATGTATGATGTGTACACGCCGATTTTAGGGGAAGCACCGATTCGCTACACCTATGAAGAAGCAGTCGAAAAAGCGAAAGAAGCGCTAAAACCATTAGGGGAAGAGTATCTCGCTGTAGTTGAAGAAGCCTTCAGCAATCGGTGGATCGATGTCGTTGAAAACAAAGGCAAACGCAGTGGTGCCTATTCGTCAGGTGCTTATGACACGCTGCCTTATATCTTAATGAACTGGAATGATCGATTGGATCAACTCTTCACCCTTGTTCATGAGATGGGGCATAGTGTGCATAGTTATTTCACAAGGAATAACCAGCCTTATGCCTATGGCGATTATTCGATTTTCTTAGCAGAAATCGCTTCGACGACGAACGAAAATATATTAACGGAATACATGCTTCAGACTGAGACTGATCCACGGGTCAAAGCCTATGTCTTGAATCATTTTCTTGATGGCTTCAAAGGCACGATTTTCCGTCAAACGCAATTTGCCGAGTTCGAGCATTTCATGCACGTAGAAGATGCGAAAGGAACACCGTTGACCAGTGAATTCTTAAGCGAGAATTATGCCGAGTTAAATGCGAAATACTACGGACCATCAGTTGAAAAAGATCCTGAGATTCGTCTCGAATGGTCACGAATCCCTCATTTCTATTACAATTACTATGTCTACCAATATTCAACTGGTTTTTCCGCAGCTTCTGCTTTGGCGAAGAAAATCTTAGCTGGCGAACCGGATGCCTTAACCAACTATTTGAACTATTTGAAAGCCGGACGTAGTGATTATCCAATCGAAGTCATGAAAAAAGCAGGCGTCGATATGACGAAAGCAGATTATATTGAAGATGCGATGAAAGTATTTGAGCAACGCTTGAATGAATTGGAAGCACTCGTTAAAGAAATCGAAGCATAAATGAAACAGTACAAACCAATCCACAATGGATTGGTTTGTTTTTTGTTCGCGCACAATGAAAACGCTGCGCAACGAGCCAAACGTAAAGTCATCGTTTGGCTCGTTGCGCAGCACTGCTATTGAATAGGGTTTCATAAAAGAATCAACCCGCTATCAATTTCATGAATCATGGAAAGTTTTGGTGCTTGTAAGGATTGTGCACTTTGTAAAAATGTATCAAGCTCTGTCGCTGTGCCAAAGATAAGTGGAAGACTTTTTAGCTCTTCTGATCCTTCCAAGAGGACACCATATTCTTCGCTTGAAAAATCATACACAACAGCAGAAGGTGTGATCGTGATGCCCATGTCTTTCGCTACCCTTTGGTCGGTGGCAAAGTTCTTTTTCACTAGCTCAGATGTACGATCTTCTAAGAACATCTCTAAATCACCGTTCGTTTCTGAAAATAGCTCTTTTACTAAGGTGTCACAATATTCCTGTTTTTCGATCCCTATTCGTTGTTGCAGTTTCAATAAGAAATCCCGAGCAATTTTTTTCCCTTGCAACTGGGCTGCTTTATAGTCCAGTGACGCAGCGTAGATTTGGTTGGTCTGTTCATTACGCAAGACCAAATCCGCCTTGTTCATGGACAAATAGTCCATCGAAACGCCTACTGAAAATAAATTAACGAAAGGTAGGATCTGCAAATGGATTTTTTTCGATTTGTATTTAATCTGTTGAGAATCTCTTTTTCGATATCATAACAAATAGGCCCAATCGGATTAATAAATAAAAATAGTTCGATCATTTGAATCTCTCCCCAATTAAGATTCTTTCGTATCTTGAAAAACAAAATAAGTATGTTTTATTAAATATAGCAAAAAAACGCGAAAAAAGTAAGCAAAAGGGCAGCCTACTATGATTTTTCTTCAACAGCACGAATGATCTTGTTTTTTGCTGGTCGGTAAGGAATATCAAAGGTGTGCAACAACGATTGAAAGGCAAGCTTTCCTTGGAGCGGCTCGCTTACTTCTAGCTCCAATTCATAATCATGTTGCTGACCATACCAGCTTTCATCCAAAGCGAGTAATCCTTCTTTGATCGGGAATTCCGCCCGTCTCGTTTTTAATGCTGCAATCATGCGTAATGAATCAGGTTCGATATTCGCTGCTCTTAAGCGTTGAGCAACTACACCCGTAGATAGAATTTTTTCTGAATCAATTAATGACGCAGCGATTTCCTTCGGTAAAGGATCAGTCGTTTCTAGTAGACCATGTTCAATGGGGGTCTTTAGTGTTAACTCCGCATGGGTAGTCGTCGTGCGAATACGCAAACCAAATTGCTTTTCCCGCAATTTATGGTCTGCTGTATCAAAGTAATAATTGGTCTGTGTCTTGAAGGCTGTTTCTGATAAATTGTAATAAGTAAGCAACTGGTGGTATTCTTTTTCCGTCAGCATCGTTTTATATTCAATCTCTACTTGTTCGACCATCGATTTTCACTCTCTTTCTATTGCAACCATAGTGTACGCTGTTTCAACTATTTCGTCAAAGAAACTATACAAAGAAAAGCAGCAACGATCGAATCAGACAAAAAATCTTTTGTTTCTGCACTTCTGTCCATTCAGTTTTATTCCAAGAGTATGGTAGAATAAGGGGTATGTTATGAACAGAATCGAGGGAGAAGAATGATTCGAGATTGGGAAGAATTCTTAGCGCCTTATGAACAGGCGGTTTCAGAATTAAAAGTAAAATTAAGAGGCATAAGAAAACAATATCGGGAACAAAACAAACATGTTCCCATTGAATTTGTCACGGGTCGTGTCAAGCCAGTGGATAGTATTTTAACGAAAAGCAAATTACGAGGGATTGCATTGGATCGGCTTGAAGAAGAGATGTCTGATATCGCCGGTTTGCGAATCATGTGTCAATTTGTGGAAGACATTCACCAAGTCGTTGAATTGTTGCGAACGCGCAAAGACATGAAAGTCATCATTGAACGGGACTATATCACCAATAAAAAAGCCAGTGGCTATCGTTCGTACCATCTAGTGATCGAGTATCCCGTTCAATTGATCGATGGAGAAAAAATTATTTTAGCGGAGATTCAAATTCGTACACTGGCGATGAATTTTTGGGCAACGATCGAACATTCACTAAACTACAAATACCAAGGAGAATTTCCTGCTGAAATTAGCGAGCGGTTACGACGTTCGGCAGAAGCTGCCTATCAGTTAGATGAAGAGATGTCTAATATTCGTGAAGAAATCCAAGAGGCACAGCGGTTATTTTCTCATGGGAAAGGCAAGCGTGGCGGACATGACACGCCCAAGTTGCCAAAGGAGGAGACCGAATGAATGGCATCCGCGTGGCAATCGTCCATAATCAAGAAAGTAAGTCAGTAGAAGTGACGAAGCGTTTAACTGTCCTCCTGGAGCAGTCTGAAAACAAGATCGATCAAGAGAACCCTGAATTAGTGATCTCTGTTGGTGGAGATGGCACGCTTCTTTCTGCTTTTCACTTGTACAATCATAAGTTGGACCAAGTGCAGTTTTTAGGGGTCCACACGGGTCACCTCGGCTTTTACACAGATTGGCGTGACTATGAATTGGAAGAATTAGTCGAGTCTTTGTGCAATGACCATCAAAAAAGTGTCAGTTATCCACTATTAGACGTCCGAATCACTTATGCGAATGGCAAACCAGATAAGCATTTCCTGGCACTGAATGAATCAACGATCAAGCGTGGCAATCGTACCATGGTTGCCGATATTTCTATTAAAGAAGACCTCTTTGAAAAATTTCGCGGGGATGGCTTATCGATTTCTACGCCAACCGGTTCAACTGCCTATAACAAAAGTGTTGGTGGTGCAGTCTTGCACCCAAGTATCAATGCCTTTCAATTGGCAGAGATTGCTTCGTTGAACAATCGTGTCTTTCGGACCCTTGGTTCGCCGATCGTCGTGGGTCACCATGAATGGGTCAAAGTGCAACTGCAGCAAAGTACCGACTATTTAGTGACGATCGATCAATTTACCATCGAACAAGAAGAAATCGATGCAATTTATTACCGTATTGCCGATGAACGGATTCATTTTGCGTCTTATCGGCATATGCATTTTTGGAATCGGGTCAAAGATTCCTTTATTGGAGAAGAATGAACTCATGGAATTTACGTATCACTATACCGGCCAAGGGCAGCAAGTCAAATATTTTTTGAAGGAACAAGGAGTATCCAAGGGGTTACTAGCGAAAATCAAATTTCAAGGCGGAAAGATATTTGTGAACGACCACGAGCAAAACGTCTTGTTTTCTTTGGCGCAAAATGATAGGGTAACTATTGTAATTCCTCCTGAAGGGGAACATGAAACGATGCTGCCTGACCCGACACCGATTGAGATCGTGTATGAAGATGCCCATCTATTAGTCGTGAATAAACCGGCTGGTATCTCATCGATTCCTGCACAATACCATCCGACCGGCACGATGGCTAATCGAGTCAAAGCTTACTATCAAGCGCAACACTATGAAGACCAAGTGATCCATGTAGTGACGCGGTTAGACCGTGACACATCAGGATTGATGCTTTTTGCAAAACATGGCTTTGCCCATGCAAAGATGGATAGCCAGTTACGAAAGAAGCAAGTTGTCAAAAAATATCAAGCCCTCATTGCGGGAGAGCTTTCCGCATTATCCGCCCATAGCGAGATCGATTTGCCTATAGCTCGGGACTTGACCTCGCTTTTGAAACGCAAGGTCAGTGAAGAAGGAAAAGAGGCACGTACGGAGTATTGGCTAAAACAGCGCAATTCAGATTGCGCATTAGTCGACATTCAACTACACACAGGCCGGACACATCAAATAAGGGTCCATTTTTCTGCGATCGGTTGTCCCTTACTAGGAGACGAGATGTATGGGGGATCAATGGCTTTTGGGATCAAACGACAGGCACTTCATTGCTGTCAGCTGCAATTTCAGCATCCCTTTACGAATGAACCGTTGGCTTTTGACCTGCCTTTACCTGCAGACATGGCCGCTGTTTGTTCAGCTATCGTTAAGCAATAACAAATGAGGTGAAGAGATTGGATGAAAATCAAGAATTAACCGAACGGTTTGATCAACTGAATCAAGCATTAAAAGACAATGATATCCAGGGATTTCGTGAGGCATTCTTGGATCTGCATATCTACGAGCAGGGGCAATTCTACCAATCTCTAGAAGCAGACGATCGACAAATCGTCTATACGTACCTATCGCCGAAAGAATTAGCAGACATGTTTGACGTCATTGAAGAAGACGACGAAAACATGGTGGACTATCTTTCAGAAATGCGTCCGGCATATGCTGCAACGATGTTAGCAGAGATGTATACCGATAACGCTGTCGATCTACTGAATACATTGGACAAGAAACAAACGGCGAAATATTTGAGTCTAATGACGGCTGAAGCCGCTAGCGAGATCAAAGAACTATTGCATTATGAAGATGAAACAGCTGGATCATTGATGACAACCGAGTTTGTTTCCATTGTGGCCAACCAAACGGTTCGTTCAGCGATGTATGTCTTAAAAAATGCCGCCGATGTCGCTGAGACGATTTATTATATTTATGTTGTGGATACTGATAACAAACTTGTTGGGGTTATTTCTCTAAGAGATTTGATCATCAATGATGAAGATACCATGATCGCTGATATTTTAAACGAGCGGGTCATGTCCGTCCATGTTGGAGATGACCAAGAAGATGTCGCTCAGACCTTCCGGGATTATGACTTTCTCGCGCTACCTGTTACCGATTATGACGATCATCTATTAGGGATCGTGACCGTCGATGATATTATCGACGTTATCGATGATGAAGCAGCCAGTGATTACTCTGGTTTGGCAGGGGTCAATGTGGAAGAAGTCAGTGAGAACCCGATCAAGGCGTCTTCGAGACGATTGCCTTGGCTCATCACCTTACTCTTTCTCGGAATGGCCACCGCCAGTTTAATCAGCCATTATGAAGAATTAGTCAGTGAAGCGAGTATTCTCGCTGTCTTTATCTCACTGATTACCGGAACCGCCGGCAATGCCGGTACCCAATCTTTAGCGGTGGCCGTCCGTCGCTTAGCGATCAATGATGACAAAGAAAATAGTTTTATGAAGACAGTGGTCGGTGAAGTGCTGACAGGACTTTTCACAGGAGCTATTACCGGATTAACGATTTTTGCTATCGTTGCCGTCTGGAAACAAAATCCAATTTTAGGTTTTGTCATTGGGATGGCAATGATGTGTGCTATCACAGTAGCCAACTTAGCAGGAAGCTTGATTCCGATGTTAATGGACAAACTTGGGTTTGATCCGGCAGTGGCGAGCGGTCCGTTTATTACGACCCTCAGCGATTTGACCAGTGTCTTGATCTACTTCAACATTGCCAGTCTTTTTATGAACTATTTTATTCAATGAACACAAAATAAAAGCAAGCCGATGATTTTTCTTCCAGTGAAGAATCATTGGCTTGCTTTTTATTTTTTGGGTTTTGGCAACACCCCAGAAGGGGAGACACCATAAAGTTTTTTAAAAGACTTGCTAAAATGATAAGCATCTTGATAGCCAACGGCTGAGGCAACTTCCTTGATCGTGAGGTTGTCATTTTTCAACATATCTTTGGCACGTTTTAAGCGAATTTCGATCAAATAGTTAATGGGGCTGACCCCTGTCGCCTCTTTAAAAATCTTTGAAAGGTACGTCGGGCTGAGAAATTGATCTTGTGCGAGCTTCTCTAACGTGATTTCTTCTTTGTAATGATTTTCCAAATAATAGACGGTATAGTTGACGATCTGTTGTTGTCTTCGTTGGCTTTTGGAAAGGTAAGGAACGACATTGATGTGGTCTTCATTTAGTCCACGTAAAATGTAGACGAGCATCTCCATCAAAACAGCTTTTTGCATCAATTGAAACTCATCCCGCTCTTCACTGCTTTCTCTCACCAACTGCCATGCTTTTTCCAAAACTTGATGATGGTATTTGCCTAGCTCCAACAAGGGATGTTTGTTAGGGAAAAAATTTCGTTTAAACCCTTCCAAAGAAATATTTTTCAAACCAATATGCAGCTGATGAGAGCGAGTGCCCTTAGGCTGCAATTCACAGTGATCGACGCCAGGATTGAAAAGCATGACACTGCCAGCCCGAATTTTTTTCGCTGGTTCTTTTTCAAAATAATACATACTTTCTCCTTCTAACAAGACACTGATTTCTAAAAAGTCATGATGGTGCATTTCTCCATGACTTTCTGATTGCGTCCATGGATCAAAGAGATAGATGATTTCGGGATTGAAGGTCCGAGGGTTAACTAAATTCATGGCTGATTCACTCCAATTGGGTGCCCATTTCCTGTAAAAAAAGGAATGGTGCTTCTTACTAATATTTTACATCAAAATGAGTAAGAAAAACCATTTAAATCGCTTTTCAAAACGCTAAGCTTAACAACGAGAGGGGGAATTAGATGAGTAATACACAATGGATCTGGCGCTATGCCAAAAAGAACCGCGGAAAAATCATATTGGCGATCCTATTTTTAGTGATCAATGCAGCGCTGATCATTGTTAATCCGTACTTGGGAGGAATGGTGATCGACGATGTCATCAATCAGCAAAAAACGCACTTATTGATTCCATTACTGTTGATCATGATTGCGACGACCGTCATTCGCACCATTGTCCGCTATAGTTATCAGATTTTATTTGAACGGGTCGGACAAAATACGCTATACGATTTACGGGAAGATTTGTATCAGAAACTGCAAGAATTGGATTTCGACTTTTTCAATCACACTCGTGTGGGAGATATTATGGCACGAATGACAGGGGATACCGATGCCATTCGCCACTTTGTTTCTTGGGTGACCTATAATATCGCTGAATGTATCTTATGGTTCTTTTCAGCGGTGGTGGTGATGAGCTTTATTGATTGGAAATTGATGCTGGCACTGGTGGCTGTCACACCGATCATTTTTCTGTTGACCAACCGCATGTCTAAAAAGGCACACCCATTGTTTTTTGACATTCGTGAGAGCTTTTCTCGCTTGAACTCAATGGTAGAAGAAAATATTGGCGGCAATCGGGTCGTAAAAGCCTTCGCTCGTGAAAATTTTGAGATCGAAAAATTTCGCTCCTACAACGAAGATTTTAAGACCCGCAACATGGCATCTGCCAAAGTTTCCCGTACCTATCTGCCCTGGCTTGATGGCTTAGCAGGAAGTTTGTCAGTCATTGCCTTAGTTTTAGGCGGAATTTTCGTAATCAATGGGGACATGACCTTAGGAGATCTTGTTGCGTTTAATGGTTATCTATGGATGTTGAACAACCCCATGCGTATGAGTGGCTGGTTGATCAACGATGTTCAGCGATTTTCTGCGGCCTGTATCAAAATTCGACAAATGCTGGCACAAGAATCGAAAATACCGGTTCACCAACAAGAAAAATTAGAACCGATCAAAGGATTTGTGGAATTTAAAGATGTCTCTTTCCATTTTCAGATGATCCAGAGCAAAATGTACTGGAGAACATCAACTTCAAGATTGGGCCGGGACAAACGTTAGGGATCTTAGGCGAAACCGGCTCTGGAAAAACGACGTTAGTAAATTTAGTTGGACGTTTTTATGATCCGACTGAAGGGGAAGTATTGATTGATGGAAAAAATGCCAAAGAGTATCCTGTGCGTCAAATGCGGGAAAATATTTCGATGGTGATGCAAGATGTCTTCTTGTTTTCTAATACTATCTCTGACAATATTGCTTTTGGAAATCCTTTAGCAGATGAAGGCTTTATTCGCCAAATGGCCGTAGTCGCCGATGCAGATACCTTTATTTCTCGAATGCCTCAAGGCTACGAGACGATTGTCGGTGAACGAGGCGTCGGACTTTCTGGCGGACAAAAACAACGGATCTCCCTTGCGCGGGCCTTAGCCAAAGATCCATCGATCTTGATTTTGGATGACACGACGTCTGCCGTCGATATGGAGACAGAATCGAAGATCCAACAAGAGCTGACAAAATTAACAGGAGAGAAAACGACGTTTATCATTGCCCATCGGATCTCCTCTGTTCGAGAAGCCGATCAGATTTTGATGATGGAAAAAGGTCGGGTTGTTGAACAAGGCACCCACGAAGAACTCGTCAAACTGCGAGGGAAATACTATGAAGTGTATCAAAAACAATTAGGCTTGTCAGGAGGTGAAGACGATGGCGAGAAATAAATTTGATGTGGATGAGGAATTAGACCAGGAATTTAGCTGGAAGGATTTCAAGCGTTTGTCCCAATACGTCGTACCGTATAAAAAAAGCATTGGGAAAGTACTATTTACGATCATCCTGGCAAACTTAGCAGGAATGCTGGCACCTGTTTTCACGAAGATCGCCATCGACTCATCGATTCCTGAGAAAAATGTCAATCAATTGCTGCTTTTAGGAGTTGCCTTTCTAGTGACCTTGATCGTTATTGGCGTCTGCATGCGTTATCGTATCTACCATATCACGAATATTGGGCAAGACGTATTGAAGGATATGCGCTTTGATATTTTTGAACATTTGCAGCGGCTGCCGTTTTCTTATTTCGATACAAGGCCCCATGGCAAGATCTTGATCCGCATTGTAAACTACATCAATACACTGAGTGACCTGTTGAGTAATGGACTAATCAATTTGATTTCCGATGTTTTCAACGTCATCATCACCTTGATTTTTATGTTTGCGATCGACTTCAAATTGACCCTGTATTCCCTTGCGTTGCTGCCAATCTTGTTCATCATGGTGATGGTAATCAAAAATAACCAGCGCAAAGCTTATCAGGTGTTGAGTAATAAACAGTCCAATTTAAATGCCTACATTCATGAAAGTATTGCCGGCATCAAGATCACCCAATCCTTCGCACGGGAAGAAGAAAATGCAGAGATTTTCCAAGAAGTCAGCAATGATTATCGGACTTCCTGGATGAAAGCTGTCAAAATTCAGTTTCTCATGTGGCCTGGGGTGCAAAACATTTCAGTCATTACGACTTGTTTGATTTATTTTGTCGGCATTCGCCAAATCGGTGTCGATGTCAGCACAGGTACTCTGATCGCTTTTATCAGTTATATCAATAATTTCTGGAATCCAGTCATCAATATCGGGAATTTTTATAATTCTTTGATTACAGCAACAGCCTATCTTGAACGGATTTTTGAAACGATGGATGAAGTCCCAGATATCGAAGACAAACCAGATGCAAAAGTATTGCCGACGATGAAAGGGACCGTAGATTTTGAACACGTGACCTTCCGATACGAAGAAGGCAAAAACATTCTTTCTGATGTCAATTTTCACATCGAACCCGGGGAAAGCATTGCCTTGGTTGGCCCTACTGGTGCAGGAAAGACCACGATCATCAATTTGCTGAGCCGCTTTTATGATGTCAATGAAGGCAGTGTTAAAGTAGATGGGATGGACGTTCGTGACGTGACGCTGGAATCCCTGCGCTCACAGATGGGGGTCATGCTGCAAGATACCTTTATTTTCTCAGGAACGATCATAGAAAATATTCGCTATGGAAAATTAGACGCGACAGAAGAAGAGATCATTGAAGCAGCGAAGATCGTCCGTGCTCACGACTTTATCACGGAGTTGAAAGACGGCTATCAAACCGTCGTCGAAGAACGAGGAAGTACTTTATCTGCGGGGCAACGGCAACTGATTTCCTTTGCCCGAGCATTGTTGGCTGATCCAAAAATCTTGATCTTAGATGAGGCTACTTCTAGTATCGATACGAAGACAGAAGAATTGCTGCAAGAAGGACTGTTGAAACTGTTAGAAGGCAGAACTTCATTCATCATCGCTCACCGGCTGTCCACAATCAAAAATTCTGATCGAATCTTTTACGTGGCAGGGGGGACGATTGCTGAATCTGGTAACCATGATCAACTAATGGCACAAAAAGGCTTGTACCATCATTTGTATCAATCACAATACGACTTATTGCAAGCCATATAAAAAGAAATCCCCACAAACGATGCGTTTCTATCGTTTGTGGGGATTTCTTTGCGTGATTCTTTTGTGTCACTCAAGCTCAGTCATTAAGGTCGACGATTCTGGTTCCATGAACTTCTTTTACACCTAATGTATCAGCAACATGTTGGGCATTTTCAAAGGAAATGCCACCGCCAGGTAAAATCGTTAAACGCTCACCAGCATAGGCGATCAATTCTTTCAGATGATCGAAGTTGTCTTCAATCGGAGTCCCTGCAGCACCACCATGGGTCAAAATCCGCTGTACGCCATGCTCAGCTAACCAATCGATCGCTTTAAATTGGCGCGCTGCAGGAATCGCGTCGAAGGCCATGTGAAAAGTAACCTGCAAGCCTTCTGCGGTTTCTAACAATAGCTCCAATGCTTCTTCGTCTAACCAGCCGCTAGGAGTTAAGCAACCTAGAACAACGCCGTCTGTTCCTAGCTTTTTTGCTTCGATCAAGTCGGTGTGCATGATTTTCAACTCAGTGTCATTGTAAACAAAATCACCGCCTCGAGGTCGGATGATTGTCATAACGGGAATTCCTTTTTCACCAGCATATTGCAAAACTTCTTCTTGTACACCGGTACTTGGTGTTGTTCCGCCGACCGCTAAATTATCACAGAGTTCAATCCGCTGTGCCCCTCGGGCGATTGCTAAGGGAATATTGGTATAATTTTCTGCACAAAATTCTTTTAACATGATTTACCTCCAATAGATGGTTGTTCAGTTGATTTGTTATTCTATCCACTAGCATTCTACCACAAGAATATGCTAAAGTAGAGCAGAGATGAGGGAAGTTGAATGTTAAAAAAATCGATCGCGGGCGCCTTTTTTTAAACGCCCATTATCACTTATTTGAATGTCCATTGTGCCGCCAAGCATTTTTCCCGACCGAAAATGGCTTGGTTTGTCCCAATCGTCATCGATTTGACTTATCAAAGAAAGGCACACTTTTCTTTTTGGATCATCAAGTCAAAGCAGATTATGATCAAGCACTGTTTCTGCCGCGTCAACGTATGATCGCTAGCGGCATGTATGCACCAGTCATTGAATGCATCAAAGCAGTTTTGGGGGATGCTAAGCATCTTTTAGATGTCGGCTGCGGCGAAGGCAGTTTTCTGGCTCAGCTGGTCAATGAAAAGACCCAGGCGGCTGTCGGCTTTGATATCGCCAAAGACGGAGTTTATCTAGCAACCAATCAAAACGTACCGGCTTTTTGGTGTGTGGCGGATCTGACCAACTTGCCGTTTGCTGAAGCGAGCTTTGATACGATTTTCAATCTATTTTCGCCGTCAAATTATGGGGAGTTCAATCGTATTTTGAAAAAGGGTGGACAGTTGATCAAAGTCGTCCCTGCGGCGGATTATTTAAAAGAATTGCGGGCTGCTTTTTATCCGAATGATGAAGCGAAACAGCAATACTCAAATGAACGGGTCGTCACTAAATTTCTTGAACATTACCCTGACGCCTCCCGTCAAAGAGTGACACATGTTTTTACGATCCCTGAAGAAAATCGTCAAGATTTACTTGCCATGTCCCCGTTAGAGTGGGGGCTTCAGAGGAACGCAAAGAAAAGCTCCGGCAAACTCCTTTGAGACAGATCACTGTTGATGTTGAGGTGTTGATTGCGAAAATTTCCTGAAAATATTTTGAACTTTTTTGTTATTTACTCTTGCAATCATGCCATGGGAGTGATATATTGTTCTCAAGTCATTTTTCATTGGTTTTTATCAGGTTCCTGTTCTGATAAAAGTTAGTGAAAAGAGCTTCACTAACGTAACGACTCGCAGTGATCGACACCGAGTTGGTACGTTTTTTTTATGCCCAAAATTCTACACAAAAAATGTCGTTTCTAAAAAACAAGCGTGCCAAAATATGGTACTATAGAAGTTATTGAAGAAGCTATTGAGAATCAATTGTAAAACGCAAGATACAGAGACACAAAGGAAAGCGAGAACCGATCGGTAGTATCCGAGCGAAAGGAGTTTTTATCTATGAATCACATCGTTCTTTTTGAACCTCAGATCCCGGCCAATACGGGAAATATTGCACGGACGTGCGCAGCAACAAATACTCATTTACACTTAATCGAGCCTTTAGGCTTTTCAACGGATGACAAGCAATTAAAACGAGCTGGGCTTGATTATTGGCATGATGTCAATATTACCTATCATAAAGATTTAGCTGCTTTTATGGACTTTTTAGGGGAGCGTCCGTTGTATCTGATCTCGAAATTTGCCAATCGCGTGTATTCTGACGTCGATTACACCGCAGATGATGATCAGTTCTTCATTTTCGGGAAAGAAACGACGGGGCTTCCAGAAAGCTTTATGCGTGAGCATGCCGAAAAATGTTTGCGGATCCCAATGAATGATGAGCATGTTCGTTCCCTTAACCTATCAAATACGGCTGCTTTGATCATTTATGAAGTTTTGCGGCAGCAAGGCTTCCCAGAGTTGGAATTGACGCATCATTATGAGAACGACAAATTAGACTAAGAAGCGAGGCTTTTTCGATGCAATTATACTTTACCCGTCACGGAAAAACAGAGTGGAACCAAGCACGCCGCTTTCAAGGAATGCTGGGGGATTCGCCGTTATTGCCAGAAAGTTATGACGAAATCAAATTACTCGGTGATTATCTGGCAGCTATTCCTTTTGAGAAGATTTACTCAAGTACATCTTTGCGAGCAAAAGTGACTGCCCAAGAGATCCAAGCAAGACTCCAACATCCAGTTGAAATCATTTATAATGAGAATCTGCGAGAAATCGGACTCGGTGAATTGGAAGGTCGCTCCATCGATGAAATGCATGAGAAGTATCCCCAACAATTGACGGATCTGCGTAATCACCTGGATCGCTACGATCCAAGTGCCTTTAAAGGTGAGCCAATCCAAGAAACATTGAGCCGGATCGAGACCGTCGTCTTGGATGCGGTGATGCAGCATGAAGGCCCATTATTGTTCGTCGGTCATGGGGCATCCTTTACGGCTGCTATCCAGTGGCTTGCAGGCAAACCATTAGCCGAATTAAGAGAGCAAGGTGGATTAGTCAATAACAGCGTTAGCTTATTAGAGACGAATGAACAAAAAGTATTGCCTTTTGAACTAAAACTTTGGAATGAAGCAGGCTTTTTAAGCAATCAGGCAGGATTAGACGCTTTGTTGTAAACCATGAAAGGAGCGGCACCATGATTCCAGAAAGAACGTTTTTTGTCGGCCATGTTGCCGCCATCTTTTTCCAGAATCCCAGCAATTTTTATAAAGTACTATTAGTTAAAGTCACTGAGAATAATACCGACTACAAAGACTCGGAGATCGTCGTTACTGGTAGTTTCGGCGAAATCCAAGAAGAGGAAAAGTATCGGTTTTTTGGTGAGCTGGTCAATCATCCCAAGTACGGTGTCCAGTTGAAGGCCGAAAGCTATCAACAAGAACAACCGACCTCTGAACAAGGGTTGATCGCCTATCTTTCTGGAGAAAAATTTCCGGGGATCGGCAAGAAGACCGCTGAAAAAATCGTTGACCTTTTAGGAGAAGAAGCGATCGACCGGATGCTGGAAGAACCAACATTGTTGGATCAGATTCCAGGATTGAATGAAAGTAAGCAAAAAATGATTTTAGATACTGTACGGCAAAATCATGGGATGGATCAAGTGATCGTTGGCTTGAGCCGCTATGGTTTTGGTAGTCAGCTTTCTTTTGCAATCTATCAAGCCTACAAAAATGAAGCATTATCAATTATCGAAGAAAATCCTTACCAGTTGGTGGAAGACATTGAAGGCATTGGCTTTAAACGCGCAGATGGCATCGCTGAGCAGCTAGGGATCGAAGCTTCGTCGCCGCAACGGTTTCGAGCGGCGGTCTTGCATCAGATCTTTGCGCAATCCTTGCAGACAGGCAATACCTTTATCCATGCCCAAGACTTGTTAGAGCAGACACTGCGTTTATTAGAAACGAGTCGTCCTATTGAGATTGCGCCAGACGACCTGGCATCAACGATCATTCAATTAGTGGAAGAAGGAAAAATCCAGCAAGAAGAAACTCGTTTGTACGAAAACAGTCTGTACTTTTCTGAATGGGGAATCGCTAGTTCCATCGAACGCTTGCTTTCCCGCAAAAAAGAAATCGTCTATCCTGAGAAAACAATCAGCAAAACGCTGCGAAAAATTGAGAAGCATTTAGGTATCACCTATGGGTCTTCGCAAGAAGAAGCAATCAAAGAAGCCATTCGTTCGCCATTGTTTATTTTGACAGGTGGTCCGGGTACCGGGAAAACGACGGTGATCAATGGGATCGTACAATTGTTTGCTGAGTTGAACGATCTGGACTTAGAGCCATCAAAATACAGTGAAGAAACCTTTCCGATTCTCTTGGCAGCACCGACTGGTCGAGCCGCCAAACGGATGAATGAAACGACAGGTTTGCCAAGCGGGACGATCCATCGTTTGTTAGGCTTGAACGGACGTGAAAAAGCGCCATCGATTAGCCCGAAAGAATTAGAAGGCGGCTTATTGATCGTCGATGAGATGTCTATGGTCGATACATGGTTGGCGAATACGCTCTTTAAGTCAATCCCTACAAACATGCAAGTGATTTTTGTGGGGGATAAAGATCAGCTTCCTTCTGTGGGACCAGGACAAGTCCTTCATGACTTGCTAGCGATCGATGCGATCCCGAAACAAGAATTGACGGAAATCTATCGTCAAGGAGATGGATCAAGCATCATTCCACTGGCTCATGCCATCAAAAACGGACAGCTGCCTGCTGATTTTACACAAAACCAAAAAGATCGCTCCTTCTTTGCGTGTGATGCTTACAAAATCGAACCGTTGATCGCTCAGATCGTGAAACGGGCAAAAGACAAAGGCTACACGCCGCAAGATATTCAAGTGTTGGCACCGATGTATCGTGGGGCAGCCGGGATCGATGCTCTGAATAAAATGATGCAAGAGATTTTTAACCCCAATGATGGGACAAAAAAAGAGGTGACTCAATGATACGGTGTATCGTATCGGTGATAAGGTTTTGCAGTTGGTAAACTCACCAGAAGATAACGTGTTTAATGGCGATATGGGCCAAATCGTTGGGATCACTCTAGCCAAACAGTCGGAAGACAAGGTTGACGAACTGGTCATTCAGTTTGATGCCAATGAAGTGACCTATAAGCGGAATGAATGGAATAAGATCACATTATCTTACTGTTGTTCGATCCATAAATCTCAAGGTAGTGAATTTCAAATGGTTATTTTGCCGATGGTTCATCAATACCAACGTATGCTGCAACGCAATCTGCTTTATACTGCTGTGACCCGCAGCAAAGAAATGCTGATTTTACTTGGTGAACCGCAAGCCTACCAAACTTGTGTCAGCCACGAATCTGCTACTCGCTTAACGACATTAAAAGAACGTATCAATGGTACGGAAAAAATGACGCCGCTGCAACGAGCAAAATTGGCCCAATTTGAAGAAGCTGATGATCCGTTTTACCTGATTCCTCTGAGAACACGAAGGCAAAAATGGTAGCTTCGAAGCCAAAGGAAAATCCCAGCACTGAAGCTGCTGCTAACCAGCAAGCGACAGAAAAGTCACCAGATAGTGGGTTGGACTTGTTTGCTTTTGCTGAGACTGAGCCGTCGACATCAAATCAGACAGAAATTGCAAAGCCTCTGTCAGGGGGAAAAGACCTAAGTGAAGGGACTACGGGGGAAGAAGCACTCATCGAAGAAACACAAAACGATGGTGTGCTGACCTTAACGATGGTCAAAAAGCATTTAGTGGATCCAATGATTGGCATGAAGGACTGTTCTCCATACGACTTTATGCCCGCAAAAAATGGCTAATTGAAAGATGAGAAAATACTAAAAAAGGTACCTTAGTGAGCGCTTTCTTTTGGTTTTTTAGCTTCTTATGCTAAGCTAAAATCAAAAGGAGGCGTTACGTTATGGCGAAAGAAACCGAAGATAAATTAGCAAAATTAGCAAAAGAATCTGGCAACGACTTTAAGAAATTAGATGAGATGGAAAAAGAATTTAAACTAGATGAAAGTCCCGATGCAGAACGAGGCGAGCGGGATGAATCAGGGTTAGAAAAAACGTTAGAAAAGGCGCCGATTTTCCCGCCTAACACACCGAACAATCCAACGAATCCCGGCAGTCCCGGAAATCCATAGCTTGTCCACTAAAAACTACGACAGTCGGATAATCGAGTAGAAAACAAAAAACCTGAAGAATGCAGCTTCGCATTCTTCAGGCTTTTTTTTGCAATCGATGAGACTTACTGTAAATGCTGATAAAAATAGATTGCTAATTGCGTGCGATCCCGCAATTCCAGTTTTTCCAGTAATTGACTGATGTAATTACGGACAGTACCATCACTCAAGTACAAAGCATCGGCAATTTCTTTATTGTTTTTTCCAGCGGCTACTTCTTTGATGATCGCAAGCTCACGTTCGCTAAAAGAAGCTTGATTGTTAATTGATGGTTCGTTCTTCATTAGCTGCGTGAAGGTCTCAACGATTTCATTCCCGAAGACAACTTGGCCATTATAAGCGGCTTTGACAGAAGGGATGATCGCTTGTAAATTCTGCTTGATCAAATAACCTTTCACACCGATGGAAAAGGCTTCGCGAATGTATTCTTCATCTTTGAAGGTAGTCAATAGCAAAAGGATCGCTTGGGGAAATTTAGCCAATATTTCTTTGGCAGCATCGATCCCCGTTTGTTCCGGCATGCGGATGTCCGTCAGCAAAACGTCAGGATGATAGGTTTCATATAATTCCAGTGCGTCTTTGGCACAATGGCCGATGCCCAGCACCTGAATCTCTTCTGTGCTTTCAAGAATGGTTTGCAAAGATGTGGTCACAAACGGATCATCGTCAATAATAACTACAGTAATCATTGGTGTTCCTCCTTTGGTAAAATGATCGTCAGTTGAAAGCGTTGGTTTTCTTGTAAAATATGAACTTGTCCTTGTTGTTCTTGGACCCGTTGACGCATCGTTTTCAGACCGATTCCAGTGTCTGGATTTTGAGATGTGCGGACGCCATCATTCGTGATTTGCAAGCGGAAAAATGCAGGCAGCGTTCGAAAATGCAACACGAGGGTTTTCGCGTGACTATGTTTGATACTGTTGGTTAAGGCTTCTTTGATGACCATTAGGAAACAGTTTTGCTGTGCTTCATTCAACCCTTCAAATAGGTTTCCTTCAATCGTGACAGGTGATGGAAAATCAGCAATTAGAAACTCTAAGGATTGCTGGAAAGAAATCGATGTCTCGTGGAGATCGTGAACACTTTGTCGAATGCGATCCATCCCTGTATGAACGGTAGCACTTAAATTTGCTAGGGGGTCATTTAGTTTTGGCTCTTGATTGATCATTTCAAGCGCGCCAATCTGTAAAATGGCACTCGACAGCAGATGGCCGACATTGTCATGGATATCGCGAGCAATTCGATTTCGTTCTTCGGCAATTTGCAAGGCTAACTTTGTTTCTTGTGATAGGGCTAGCGCTTTGTTTTTCTGCGATAACTGTTGCTGCTTTTCCCAATGGGTATCTTTTGAAGCGATGTACTTTTTCTCAAGATCAGACATTCGCTGATCTTTTTTGCGTAAGTAAAAAGCAAAGAGCAACAAAAGGATGACAAAAGCGAGCTCCGTGAGAGAATGATGGACAACCGTTGCGATCAATAAAAATCCTAATAAAAATAGAACATCATCTTTACTATCTTCCGGAGCGATCACCCGCATCAATGCAGGCAGAAAGAGGGCAAGCTCTGGCCAAAACGTACATAGAAGCAACAGAATAACTTGAAAAAACCAGTTTGCTATTCTAGGCAGTAAATAACTGACGCCAGTAAATATAACGGCGATCAGTAGATAGATGACCTGCACAGCAACAAAACCTTGATTTACCAATAAAAGTAATGAGACGGCGAGTAGAAAGCCAGCTTCGCTGAGTAGTCGAGATTTAGACATGATAAACTCCTTCATTGTGACAAATGTCATGCTTAGTTTAGCCAATCGTCACTAGTTTCTTTCCTTGAAGTTTATTATAGTCAGATTAACAAGAAATTTGGAAGGAGTTTTTCATCGTGATTATCGAAATTGATAAATTAGTTAAACGCTATGGTGATTTTGTGGCATTGAATCATTTTGATCTGCAAGTACAAGAAGGAGAGGTTTTAGGATTATTGGGACCAAACGGCAGCGGGAAATCGACCGCCATCAACTGTATGCTCTCTTTGTTAAACTATGACAAAGGCACCATCAAACTTTTTGGATCAATCATGACGCCTGAAAATTATGCCGTTAAAGCAATGATCGGGGTCGTTCCTCAAGATGTTGCCGTCTTTGAAGAACTTAGTGTGCAAGAAAATATCGATTATTTTTGCGGGTTATATGTTGCTGACAAAGAGAAACGGCAAAGATTGATCGAAGAAGTGATTCAATTAGTGGGTTTGGAAAATTTCGTGACCTTTCATCCAGGAGAGCTGAGCGGTGGCTTGAAACGGCGGTTGAATATCGCCTGCGGGATCGCACATAAACCACGTTTGATTTTTTTGGATGAACCAACAGTCGCTGTCGATCCCCAAAGTCGTAATAAAATTTTGGAAAGCATCAAAGAGCTAAATCGCCAAGGAGCAACGATCGTTTACACGACCCATTACATGGAAGAAGTGGAAATTCTGTGTGACCAGATCGTGATTATGGATCAGGGACAGGTGATTGCCAAAGGGACTAAGGAATCTCTGAAAGACATGGTACGCACGGCAGATCGTTTGACCATCGACATCCCCTTATTGCCTGACCACGTGTTGGTAGCGATTCAGAACACCAATACTGCTAACGGAATCGTTTACAAAGACGGACAGCTCCAAGTAACAACAACGGAACTCAATACGGTCTTGTTACCCATTTTGACACTCTTACAAGCAGAGAAAATCAGTTACGGAAAAATTGCAACCAAAGAAGCGACCTTAAATGATGTCTTTTAGAGATCACGGGCAAGGAATTGAGAGACTGAGGAGGGGGAAACCATGTTTTGGCATTTTTACAAATACCGCACAAAGGTGTTGTTGCGAAATAAATCGATGCTGTTTTGGACGTTGGCGTTTCCCATTCTCTTAGGCCTAATGTTTATGGCGGCCTTTGGGGAGATCGATCAAGCGGGAAATTTAGAGACAATCACGACGGGGATCGTAAAAACCGGGGACCAAACAGCGCTTACGGAAAATTTTTCCACCGTCCTTGAACAAGTGGAAATCAATGAAAAACCATTATTTGCACTCGAGGAATTACAAGAAACAGAGGCAGTTGAAAAGCTGACTGCCGGTGAATTAGCTGGATATTTCCTGATTGACGACAAAACCATTTCTCTGCATGTGGGCCAAGCGGGCATGAGTCAGACGTTGATGAAAAATGTAATGGATCAATTTTTACAACGTACAGCGATCATTTCTAGTAAAGCAGCAGAACTTGAAACGCTTGATCTTGCACCTATTATGGCCGCATTTGAACAGGAGGCGACTTTTCAAGAAGTGAATGCAGATCGTGACATGAGTGTCAAAAGTTTTTATTTCTTTACCTTGATCGGGATGGCGATCCTCTATGGGACGATGTGGGGTGTCCGTAATGTCCAGGATCAGCAAGCCAATCAATCCGCGAATGGTATTCGGCTTTCCTTGATACCAAGAAAACGGACATTGGTTTCAAGTGCGAATTTGGCGGCGAGTTTTACGATTGTGTTAGTAGAAGTCTACATTATTTTAGCGGTGTTTCGTTTTGTCTATCAAGTAGACTTTGGTGATCGTTGGCAATGGTTACTGCTGGTTGCCGCATTAGGATCATTGTGTGCGATTTTGCTAGGGACATTGATTGGAAATCTGACGCCAAAAATGAATTTGGTGCAAAAAGATGGCATTTTGGTCTCCGTTACAATGGCAATGAGCTTTTTTGCTGGGATGATGGGCTCGGAACAAATCAAGTATTGGCTTGATCTACATGTGCCGATACTGGGGCAAGTAAATCCCGTCAATTTGATCAGTGAAAGTCTTTATCAATTGTATTACTATACAGATTTGAGTAGCTTTTATACCAATCTTTTCTGGTTGACTGGCTTTATCGTCCTTTTGTCAATTGGAAATGCTTGGATCGAAAGAGGGGTGCGCTATGACGCTTTATAAAACGATTTGGACTTTGCTGAAGGCAAATAAGTCGAACTTACTAATTGGAGTATTGATCACAGTTGGTGTCACGTTCTTTTATGCGCAAAGCATCGACGTCGAAAACACCTCTTTACAAGAAGCCAACATTGCTTTGATCAGTGAGGAGGAGTCGCCAGTCGTTGATGGTCTTCGGGAGTACTTGAAGGAAAAGCAAACCTTGGTTGCTTTAGAGGGGACCTCACAAAAAGAAATTGACGATGCCCTTTATTTTAATCGTGTAAACATTGTCTTGCATTTGCCAGCTGATTTCTCCAAACAAGTGGAGGCTGGCCAGATGCCAACGATCGAGATTCAAAGCCGGCCAGATGCTTTTTCTAAAACCATTGTCACCCAGCAAGTGAACACGTTCTTACAGACGCTTTTACTTTTTCAAGAAGAAGGCAAAACAGTCAGTGAGGCGATAGAAGAAACACAAACAGCGCTAGCCGTCACAGGGCAAGTTGAGCTCAGTACAGAATATAGTCAACGAATGAATAAAATGTTAACAGGCATGACCTTTAACTTATTGTCATATGGTCTCTTTCTTTCAATATTTTGCGGGTTTGGTGTGATCAATCTGGCCTTTAACCGCCAAGAAATCAGCAAGCGAAACCAGAGTGCGCCTCTTCCAAAGCGGATGTTACAGCGGAAAATCCTGTTAAGCTTAATCAGTTACTCGCTGCTTTTAACCTTCGGCTTTTTATTACTGATGGTGTTACTAGTGATTCGCACATCGTGGGATACAGCAGCTTGGTACCACATTTTGAACACGTTTTTGTTTTTGCTACCTGTCATCAGCTTTTCGGCTTGTGTCACCTCTCTTGTGAAAAATTCAGAAGCAATCGGCGGTATCAGCAATATCTTTATAACCGGAAGCTGTTTTATCGGTGGGGTCTTTGTGTCTGCGAACTTTCTGCCGGATATCGTCAATAAAATCGCGGCATTCACGCCAACCTATTGGTTTGTTCAAAACAATACCTTGATCAGTGAGACCCTCACGTATAATCAAAGGTTCACTGAATCCTTCTGGTTCAATGGCTTTGTCTTGGTAACATTTGCAGCCGTATTTTCAATGATCCAATTTATTTTGGGAAGAGAAAAGAGCCGTCGTTGGCAATACAACTCGGCGAAAAATTAATAATCTAACGTATAGAAAAACGATACAAATCAGCAGCGATTTGTATCGTTTTCTTTATGGGCACCAAAATAATTGACTGGCTGTTGTAAAAGTAATATCAAAGGGACGTTGGCCCATTTCCTCACCGTCTTCTTGTCCATGTTGGGGCACGGTAGAGATAATTCTCAGCTTCGACGTGGAAAGATGGTGAAAGTAACGTGAATTCATGTGTTTCTTTCGCATCAGTAAACCGATCAGCCAGAAAATCTTAACAATCGATACACGCTCGACAAGAACAAAATCAAACTTTTTCTCTTTGACCGAAGCGGTTGGGGCGATTGCGACACCGCCGCCAAAGTAAGGATGGTTGGTCGTAGTGCATAGAAAAGCTTTCTTATAACTGAATTGTTGCCCATTACACTCAACTAAGATCGGGAAGCCTTTTTGGCGAAACAAAACCCGAATAATTGCAGCGATATAGGAAAAGGAGCCGAGGTTAAACTTATTCAGACTACTTTTTGCCGCAGAGTGATTGGTGGTGTAGACGATTGCCGCATCAAGGCCAATACCGACATTGTTAAGCGCAATGCCGCTTTCCTCCTGGATCTGCTCATCATAGCGGATAATGGCCAATTCTTGGGGCTTAGTAGTACCCGCAATTTTCCAAAATGCTTTTTCCGGTTCCCGCGGCACCTCGATACTTCGCGCAAAATCGTTTCCTGAGCTAGCGGGGATGTAAGCAACGGGGATTTGTTGTTGTTCAAGTTGTAACTCTGATACTACTTGGTGCAGCGTTCCATCTCCGCCGATAACGACCAGCAATGGATATAGCATTTCGCCATTTTCTAAATAGAGATCATCCCAAGGCAAAAGTCGTTCTTTTAAGAGTTTTCGGGTGATGTTTCGTTCGTCGCCGGGTGATTTGGTTAGGTAGATTTGATGGGGGAAACGATGTTTTTTTACGATTCTTTGCACACGTTCCGCCGCTTTTTTTCCTCGTCCACTACCTGAGGCAGGGTTTACGAGGAAGTGATAATAATAGTTCATTTTATGAATAGCTCCATATCGTTTTTTCGTTCAATGCGTTTAATTATAGCATGTTTCGACAGAAGGCGGGGAGACGATGCCTGAAAAAAAGAGCAAAAAAATAGATTCGACGATTGTGCTTTCTGGGTTTTCAAAGGTTCTTATGTCCACTTTGATCCTCAGGTAACGATGCCCATCGCCGAATCCTATTCAATTAGTAAGGAGTGACTCAAATTCCCACATCCTTTGTCTTTTATTCTAAGTTGACAACAATTCTTTTCTTGCAGAACCTGCTTCGTCTGCTTTACTGGGAATCCTTGCTCCTTACACTTATAGTATAGCACATTTTTTATATTGGGCAATCGCTTACATTGTTTTGTTGTTGCCTTTTAGAGAAATTTAAATAGTTTAATGAAAGGTAAAGGAAAAAGGGTGGAGATTATGATCATCGCCGCTTTTGAACGGCTCTTCTAAAGGATTTGTAATCAAAGTGAATTTGTGAGAAGGTAGGCTAACTAAAGAATACTAGACTGAAATTGCCTTATATACAGTATATTAAAATGATTTTAAATCATTTAATTGTATTTTTATTATTATTTATTGCTTTTTCCTTGTTAAAAAAAAGCGATAGGAGTAAATTAGTAGTGTAAAAAACTTATTTTAGGAGGAAGTATTATGTGTACTGCGTTAACTTATGTAACGAAAGATCATTATTTTGGCAGAAATTTTGATTATGATGTTTCTTATAAAGAAGTAGTGACCATTACTCCGAGAAATTATCCATTCAAATTTCGCAAAGTAAGTGAAATAGATCACCATTACGCAATGATTGGGATTGCTGCTGGTGTCGCTGAGTATCCACTGTATTATGATGCGGTCAATGAAAAAGGTTTAGGTATCGCTGGATTGAATTTTCCAGAAAATGCTTTCTACAATGAATTTCAAGAAGGAAAAGAGAATGTTACGCCTTTTGAGTTCATCCCATGGCTTTTAGGACAATGCGCTACTGTCGAAGAGGTAAAAGGGTTATTAGCTAATGCCAATCTCGTTCGGATCAATTTTAGTGAGGAATTGCCTTTATCGCCTTTGCATTGGATGATTGCTGATAAAAAAAGTGCCATCGTTGTGGAAAGTATGAGTGATGGCCTTCATATTCATGAAAATCCGGTGGGAGTTTTGACAAATAATCCGCCATTTGACTATCAATTGTTCAATTTGAATAACTACCGTGTGTTATCATCGAAAACTCCGGAAACTCATTTTTCTGACAAGCTGGATTTTGATGAATATAGTCGTGGAATGGGAGGCTTAGGGCTGCCAGGAGATCTTTCTTCGATGTCTCGCTTTGTCAAAGTAGCTTTTACCCGATTGAATTCCGTTTGTGGAGAATCTGAATCCGAAAGCATTAGTCAGTTCTTCCATATTTTAGGTTCGGTTGAGCAACAAAAAGGACTTTGTGACATAGGCAATGAGCGCTATGAGTACACGATTTATACTTCTTGCTGCAATACAGATAAAGGAATCTATTACTATCGTACGTATGAAAATAGTCAAATCGTTGCAGTTGATATGAATAAAGAAGATTTGGAAGGTAATGCACCGATTTCTTATCCATTAATTGAAGACCAACAAGTTCTTTTCAGTAACTGATCCATTCTTAAAAAAACCAACTCAAAGCTGTTTTGAGATGGTTTTTTTCTTTTCCATTTTTAAAATGAGTCACTCTCATTTGTTGTCTTCTTCGTCCCTGCGGTACTTTTATTCGGAAATGGAAAAAAGCGATTCACCAATATCGCAATCGTCATGCCGATAAAACTATCAACAATCCGATTAAAAGCATACAAGTAAGATTCAGTTTGAGGAATCATAAATAAAATCGTCAATAGTGTGGCACAAGCACCAACTGTTCCCTCGGAATAATCAAATTTGACCAGTAAAGCGATCATCAACATGATCACTAAAGGGATCGCAATCATTTGTATAAAGGACGAATGTCCGAAAAAGTTAAAAATTGCTATACAAAACACGGAGGCGATTGCGCCAAAGCTATTACCGGCAATCCGATGTTTTCCGTATTTGACGGTGTTTTCATGATCTTCTCTTAATATGAAAACAGCTGTGATCGTCGATACGACGTAGGTTTCTCGATTCAAAAGAAAACTGATCAAAATACAGAGGAATACACTGATTCCCGTTTTTACATTTCTTAAGCCAAAGGTCAATCCAAATAAGTTCAATCATGACATCCTTCCAAAATAAATTTCAACGAATTAGATTATACCACATTGCAGGCGGTCATTCGTTTCGATTCTCAGAAAAACGAACACTGACTTTTCTTCGTAAGTCAAGATGCACCTTCTATCAGTAGTTGAATAGCTAGTTTGATGCTAAGCATTTTTCAACTTCTTGTTTGAAGTAATACAATAATTGGAACGCCCTCTAGAAGTGTTGATTTTACGCTTTACCTAGCAGTTCATTTTCTAAGTGAGTTGAAATGATGAAAAATTATTTATTGCTTATAAATAGATTGTTTTTTAACAATATTATTGGCATAATCAAAAATAAGGAGGGGTTAAAATGAAAAAAGTTTCTATACTATTGGTGCTATTGCTTGGCTTCGTTGTTTTTCCGATGACAGTTTTTGCTGCATCTTCACCAAGTGTGAGCTATCAAACAAATGTCCAGTCTCAAGGGTGGCAATCATGGAAAACAAATAGTCAGACGTCAGGGACCATAGGGAAAGCAAAGCGACTTGAAGCAATCAAGATAAAAATTACTAATGAAAAATACAAAGGGAATATTGAATATAAAACCTCCATTCAGAAACAAGGATGGGAAAAATCGTATAGAAAAAATGGGACTCTGTCTGGTACAAGTGGAAAAGGGCAACGGTTGGAGGCGATCCAAATCAAACTCACCGGTGAGATCGCTAAGTATTACGATGTCTATTATCGAGTCAATGCACAACAATTTGGCTGGATGGGGTGGGTGAAAAACGGGCAGTCTTCAGGAACGTCCGGCTTTGGCTTTCAACTGGAAGCAATCCAGGTCAAACTGGTGAAAAAAGGTGGGAAAGCACCTGGAACGACGAATGATGCATTTCGAGATGGATTAAAAAAGTACGTAGACAAACAAGGCAAAGGGTTGATCAAAGGGTCCAAGCAAAAGATTTACCACATACCGGGTAGTCAATACTATAAAAAAACGACAAGTCCGATTCGTATGTTCAAGACGGAAGTGGAAGCGTACAAAGCGGGCTTTCGACCAGCTAAATAGAGGTGTGGCAGGCATTCGCTGAGTAAACATCTATGAGAAATTGCTTTACCAAAAAAGTTACGAGGCAACGAGAAGAAAGCTATTTTTGATCAAAAAGTAACTGAATCGTCTGATTCATTCTAAACATCCCTTCCCATTAATGAAAAGGGATGTTTTACGTATTCAAGATGATTACTGTGCGTAGATCAGGCGGATCTTATTAACCTTCCATCACGAGATCCGTCTTCATTTAGCGAGGTTCCAACATAAAGCCACCATCTTCATCGTTTATTTCTTCGGTAGGCGTAAAAATAATATTTTTGCCATCTCTTTCAAGGGTAAAGATTGAATCACAAGCCATTAGGAAATCTGACGATGGATGACTCATTGATCGTCGAATAGGGCTAGAAAATGAAAGCTGCGAAGTGTTTCTTTGAATCAACGAATGAAGGAATAGAGGGAGCAATTCCATCTGCATAAATTTTTGTCAGGTGAATTCGAGATGATTTGATGATTTAATGCCCAGTTTAACATTGATATATGGCTATTAATGTGTATAATAAGTACTTGTGCGAAGCGCACCGCGGTTCATCAACCATCCCGCGTAATCAAAACTCGGAGAAAGTAGGGATCATATGGAAAAATCAACAAATCTAACCAATCAACGTTTGCGTGTCGTCGCAGCGAATGGGATCATCATGGCACTTTATATCGCTGTAACGGTTCTAGTCGCACCAGTTGCCTCAGGAGCGATTCAATTTAGGATATCTGAAGGATTGAATCACTTAGTCGTTTTCAACAGAAAATTGATGTGGGGTGTCGTCGGCGGGGTTGTTGTGTATAACTTGTTCTTTGGAATGGGGATCTTGGATGTCGTATTCGGTGGGGTCGGAAGCTTTTTGGCTTTAGGAGCGACTGCGCTGGTACAGAAGAAGATTCCAAATGTTTTCTTAAGACTGGCATTTAACACCATTGTTTTTTCATTAAGCATGTTCCTGATTGCGATTATGCTAAATATCACCTTAGCATTGCCTTTCTGGCCAACATTTGCAACAACAGCATTAAGTGAATTTATCGTGATGACGATTACGGCACCTGTGATGTATATTATCAATCGTGCTGTTCGTTTTGATAAACGCGTTTAAAGAAAACTTGTTTTTTGCTTTGATGGTTCTCAAAAAACAAGAAAAAGATCATTCCTAAGAAATGAAGGAATGATCTTTTGTTTTATTCTGCTTTTAAGTCTTCGATTTCTACAACTTTGAAGTTCTTTGCTTCTAGTTGCGTAACGATCTTGTCGCATAATTCTTTTGATGTGTTTGCTGGTAAAGTGATCATCGTACGACGAATAAATTCGTCTTTGCCGATATCCAGTGTGATACAGCTGGCGATACTGCTGTATTTTGCGATTATTTTTGAGATAACCGCTAAGTCGCCTTGTTGACCTGTTGATGCGATCGTCAACACATAGCTTCCTTGCTCAACGCTCCATGATTGTGACAACATATTCAATAAGGAGCTGTGGGTCAAGATGCCGTAAAATTGATTGTTTTCATCTAATACCGCAATATAAGGCAATTCTTTGATCGTAAAGAAAACCTTAAAAAATGAAGAGTTGACATAGATGAACTTCGTCGCATTTTTTAGCAGATAGGTGACGGGTAAAGTCATGTCACCGCCGTTTGCTTTATGGCGATAGATGTGCATTTTATAAATATTTCCTCTAAAAATCTTTCCTGATTCATCTAGGATAGGCACACAACGATAACCAGACTCTTCTAAAATTGCCAGCGCTTCTTCTAAGGTAGCTGTTTCCTTTACCGTTGTTAAATCGCGTTTTTTGTAAACCATTGTTTTTAATAACATAATTTTCCCTCCCAAATACCCATTTAACACCATTATCATACCACAAAATCAGCAGAAACTATATTTATACGACAGAAAATCAAAAATTGACACAATCTTAAATAAGTGGTATTTTTAGTGTTGGAAAACTTTATAAAGGGGGAGGACACTAAGATGGCAACGAAAAAAGCTGCTTTGGCTTGTTCTGTCTGCGGATCCCGCAACTATTCAAAATCAGTCAGTGAAGGTAAAAAAGGCGAACGCCTTGAAATCAACAAATTTTGCAAGTATTGCAATCAATATACTTTGCATCGTGAAACGAAGTAAGGAGGGAATCGAATGAAATTTTTGAAAAATGTTGTTGAAGAAATGAAAAACGTTTCTTGGCCATCAAAAAAACAATTACGCAAAGATACCTTTGTGGTGATTCAAACAACCATTATTTTTGCATTGATGTTCTTTGTGATGGACACACTGATTCAAACAGTCTTCAATTGGATCCTAAAGTAAGACTTCTTACTGATAGCGCTAGTCATTTATCGCAAATCATGCTATAATCACTTTGAGGAAAAACTTCGGTGCAGCTGAGGTTTTTTTATTTTACAAAAAGATGGGGAGTCCGAAAAAAATGGAATCTTTTGAAAAAAATTGGTATGTTCTACATACGTATTCAGGTTACGAGAATAAAGTAAAAGCAAACCTAGAGTCACGTGCACAAAGCATGGGGATGGGTGATTATATTTTCCGTGTCGTTGTTCCCGAAGAAGTAGAAACAGAAGAAAAAAATGGCAAAACCAAAGAAATCGTTCATAAAACCTTTCCTGGTTATGTGCTAGTTGAGATGGTCATGACGGATGAATCTTGGTACGTGGTTCGGAATACACCAGGTGTGACTGGTTTCGTTGGCTCTCATGGTGCAGGAAGCAAGCCGGCGCCTTTATTACAAGAAGAAATCAATTCGATTTTGCGTTCGATTGGTATGAGCACCCGAACAGTTGAGTTAGAAGTGGAAATCGGCGAAACCGTCAAAATCATCGAAGGTGCGTTCTCTGGTTTAGAAGGACAAGTAGCAGAAATCGACGAAGAAAAACAAAAACTAAAAGTGAACATCGATATGTTCGGTCGTGAAACCAGTACGGAACTTGATTTTGAGCAAGTAGATAAAATTTAACTGCTAGATAGACTAGCATGAACGGCTCATTTACGGTAAAATAACAGTAATGAGAATAAAGTGGACCAATTCGTTGGCCCACTTTTTTTCTCAAAATGAGTAAGCGCTTTATAAGAGGAAGGGGTCCTATGTCAAAATTAGTTACTTTTTTTAGAGTAAAGTTTCACAATGATTTTCATCCCCATACTAAAGGGATGATCTCTGTACATAATGGGTATAGCTTGTTGTTTCTTTTTAATTTGCTGTTGTTTTTCTTTGCCATGTTGTTTTTCGATCCAAGGGTGGCAGTCGAAGAGCTCAAGTTGATTTTATTTTCGGAAAGTCATCTTGTGACAGATTATATTGCTATGACTTCTGTAGGGACGGCTTTATTAAACAGCAGTTTGATGACGTTTGTAGCGATCTCGATTTGTTATCATTATCGGGTGCCGATCACAGGCGGTGCGGTGTCCGCTATCTTTATGGTGACTGGGTATGGTTTTTTTGGAAAAAATTTACTGAATTTTATCCCAATATTTTTAGGCGTTCGACTGTATTCGTATTTTATGAACGAACCATTGAAAAAATTTCTATTGATTGCCTTGTACGGATCGTCGGTTTCTCCGATTGTCAGCTATTTTGCTTTCAATGATTCATTACCACCTTATTTTAGTTTAGTGATGGGGTATGGCATTGGAATTTTTACCGGTTTTTTGATGGTTCCCATGGCACTGTACTTTCAAACGCTATTTCAAAGTGTCAGTCTTTACAGTGCGGGGTTCACTTCAGGAATGCTATGTACACTAGTTGCCGCTATCTGTCGGATGTTTGGCCTAACGATCGAGCTGCGAACAATGGTGTCACAAGAACAGCAACCGCGTTTGATTTTCATGATGCTGGTTTTAGGAGGGATATTCGTCGGCTATGGTTCGCTGATGGCGAACAAGAAAAAACGGTTGAATATGCGAGCGATTTGGTCTCATAGTGGCAAAATCGAACGCGATATTTTACGTGATACCGGCGTCTACAATACCATGATCAACATGGGCTTGATGACGTTCTTGTTGGTGGCTTATGTAGTCAGTATTGGTGCGGTTTTAAATGGACCTGTCATCGGTGCGATCTTTTGTGTCATCGGCTTTTCTGCTTGTGGATCTCATGTCTTTAACTCACTCCCTTTATTGGCAGGAGTGACGATCGCCAACCTATTGAGTGTGTATACTATCAACGAGACGGTCACAGTCACATCAGCGATTTTTGGGATGATGCTCTGTGCAGTGACGAATGCCTATGGCTGGAAAGGCGGCTTGGTGGTCGGTTTTGTCCACGCCTCAATGGTACTGAATATTGATTTCTTACATGGTGGCTTGAATTTGTATAATAATGGTTTTTCTGGCGGGTTAGTCGCCATGATGATCATTCCATTATTAGATCTCAGCAAACAGCTCTGGCAAAAATCAGCCGATCAGGCACAAGCTACCCAGGAAGAAAAACCACAAATGGACTTGAAAGCACAAGAAAGCGAGCAGCCATTGGTCCCAAAGGATCAAACAGAAGGAAAACCTGAATTTTCCGAGCCTGTGAAGGTATTAAACCCCATTGCCCAAAAGAAACACTATAGGGTCGGCGAGTGGGAGTAGAAAAACCGCCAATGTCATTTGTTACTTGTTTAACAAATAGGAGGGACTTATCTTCCTGAGAAATAGTGAGAAAATGAAAACCAACCAAGAACAAGCAACGATTGATTGTTCTTGGTTGGTTTTTATTGGTGTTCATTTCTAAAAAAATCAACGATTGGCTTCTAAGATTTCTGCCTGTAGGCGTTGGGCAGTTGGGGTCATGGCTAGACCGCCTTCAGCTGTTTCCTTGAAAATGCTAGGCATTTGCCGACCGACTTGATACATCGCTAAGACCACTTCATCTGGTGGGATGACACTTTCGATTCCTGCCAGTGCCATGTCGGCAGAGATAAAGGCTTGGGAAGATCCCAGGGCATTGCGCTTCACGCAGGGGACTTCGACTAAGCCCGCGACAGGGTCACAAATCAAGCCCATCATATTTTTTAAGGTGATCGCCACCGCTTGAGCCGCTTGGTGAGGGGTGCCACCTTTTGCACAAACCAAAGCCGCCGCTGCCATTGCACTAGCAGAACCGATCTCTGCTTGACAACCGCCTTCGGCACCGGAAATCGAGGCATTGTTGGCAATCACCAGACCAAAGGCGCCGGCTGTAAACAAAAAGTCGACTTGTTGCGCTCGAGTCAGTGCCAAACGCTCACGCACGGCCATCAATACACCAGAAACAACACCCGCACTACCGGCAGTCGGAGTGGCGCAAATCAAGCCCATTTTCGCATTGACTTCATTGACTGCAATGGCATTTTGGACCGCTTGTAGAATGGTTTCTCCGCTTAAAAAATCACCGGCAGCAAGGTAGTCGTTCATCCGTGTCGCATCGCCACCGGTCAATCCCGTCACCGATTTAACACCAGAGACACCTTCAGCGACTGATTGTTCCATAACAACTAAATTCTTTTCCATGATTGCAAGGATCTGTTCGCGACTTCGGCCAGTATTTTCTGCTTCGATCGCAATCATCATCTCTGCAACGGAAGGATAATTTTTACTTTGTGTTACTAGTTCTTCTATTGTATAGAACATGTTCCTATCTCCTTTAATCAAAATACGCAGCGCTGTAAACGTGCGGCAAAACTTTGATTTGTTGCGCCAGCTGATCATTGCGCTGATCGACTTCGATGATCATGATGGCTTTATCACCGACAGCTTCTCTCGTAACGGTCATCGTACCGATATTGATTTGAGCCTCTGATAGTAAATTGGTTACTTTTGCAATCATTCCTGGAACATCTTGATGAACGATCACATAAGTTGGCGTACCCAGCGTCAGAGAAATTTTGAAGCCGTTAAGCTCTGAGATTTGAATATTGCCACCACCGATCGAGATACCAGTGACGGATAGTTTGTGGCTACCTTTTGTCAAAATCATCTTGACCATATTCGGATGTTCCGCTTTTTCTTTTTTAGGAACGAATAAGACTTCGATCCCTTTCTCATAAGCGATTTTTAAAGAGTCTGCTAGGTGAGCATCATCTGGCTCCATGCCTAAGAGACCGCCAACTAACGCAATATCGGTTCCATGACCGCGATAGGTTTTGGCAAACGATTCATACAACAGGATATCTACACTGTCTGGTTGTTCGCCAAAAATACTGCGAACGATTTTTCCAATCCGGGCCGCACCGGCTGTATGAGAACTGCTGGGACCCACCATGATGGGTCCGATTATATCAAATACACTGCGGTATTTTAATTGTTCCATTTTTTTCACCTCGAATAGTAGTAAACAAATAGGGAAGAATTCCAGTAGTAGTGTAGCATAAAAAAATGAGAGAATGAAAAAAGCAGACCAAAAGCAAGGGATTTTTATTTATTTTTTTAGCGAAGGAATAACGAGAAGCGCTGGTGAGTATTTTTTCAAAAAAATCAGCTGAAAAACCTTGAATTATTCCTTAAAGATGCTATAATATTCCAGTGTGCTTTCGTCACACGTTTTTTGTGTGTGCACATGAATCACCAAAGTGGGAGGAGAAATTTGGATCTCCAATTAACCACATCACGGACTCAAGGAGGTATGTCTCGTGGCAAAAAAAGTAGAAAAAATCGTTAAATTGCAAATTCCTGCAGGTAAAGCAACACCAGCTCCGCCGGTAGGTCCTGCGCTAGGTCAAGCGGGTATCAACATCATGGGATTCACTAAAGAATTCAATGCTCGTACAGCTGATCAAGCAGGTTTGATCATTCCAGTAGTGATCTCTGTATACGAAGACCGTTCATTTACTTTCGTTACAAAAACACCACCAGCAGCAGTATTGTTGAAAAAAGCAGCAAACGTTGAAAAAGGTTCAGGCGAACCAAACAAAACAAAAGTTGCAAAAGTTTCACGCGATCAAGTAAAAGAAATCGCTGAATTGAAAATGGAAGACCTAAACGCAGCTGACGTTGAAGCAGCAATGCGCATGGTTGAAGGAACTGCACGAAGCATGGGGATCACTGTAGAATAATTACAGCCCTAAGGAAGTAGCTTCTCAGTCGGCTTCATATTGAAAAATATGGGACACGTGGGAGGTTCTACCGTTATAACCACATCAAGGAGGAAACAAAATGGCTAAAAAAGCAAAAAAATGCAAGAAGCATTGAAAAAAGTTGATGCTACAAAAGCTTATTCAGTTGAAGAAGCAGTAGCTTTGGCAAAAGAAACAAATATTGCAAAATTCGACGCAACGGTTGAAGTTGCTTACAAATTAAACGTAGACCCTAAAAAAGCGGATCAACAAATCCGTGGCGCGGTTGTATTACCAAACGGTACTGGAAAAACACAAACAGTTTTAGTTTTTGCTAAAGGCGATAAAGCCAAAGAAGCAGAAGCAGCTGGTGCTGATTTCGTTGGTGACGACGATATGGTTCAAAAAATCCAAGGTGGCTGGTTCGACTTTGACGTTGTTGTTGCAACGCCTGACATGATGGCTACTGTTGGTAAATTAGGTCGTGTATTAGGCCCTAAAGGTTTGATGCCTAACCCTAAAACTGGTACAGTAACAATGGACGTAACAAAAGCAGTTAACGAAGTAAAAGCTGGTAAAGTTACTTACCGTGTTGACAAAGCTGGAAACATCCACGTACCAATCGGAAAAGTTTCTTTTGAAGATGACAAATTGATCGAAAACTTCAAAACGATCCATGAAACATTGTTGAAAGCTAAACCTTCAGCAGCAAAAGGTCAATACATGAAAAATATCTCAGTTACAACAACATTTGGACCTGGGATCCATGTAGAACAAGCTTCTTTCTAATTTAATACAAAAATTTAAAACTTTTATTGACTTGACTGCCTTATCTATGGTAAGGTAGTCAAGGTTAAAAGTTTAACTGTACCGAAGACAGTAGGTGGCATTTGCCTTAATTTCCTACCGAGGACGTTTATTGAGAACCTTCAATAGTCCCTCTATGTCTACGGTGGCATAGAGTTTTTTATTGTCTTTTTTTAAGACAAAGGAACCGTTCGTTTCGAAGAAACTCTTCCATCAAAATCAGGAGGTGAAATATAAATGAGTGAAGCAGCTATCGCTAAAAAATCCGCGATCGTTGATGAAGTGAGTGAAAAATTCTCTGCAGCCGCATCTGTAGTCGTTGTTGACTACCGTGGTCTAACTGTTGATGAAGTAACTCGCTTACGTAAACAATTGCGTGATGCAAACGTTGAGATGAAAGTTATCAAAAACTCAATTCTTTCTCGTGCTGCTGAAAAAGCTGGTCTAGAAGGTTTAGGTGAAGTATTCACTGGTCCTACTGCCGTAGCATTCAGTAACGAAGACGTTGTTGCACCTGCAAAAATCATTAACGATTTCGCAAAAGACGCAAAAGCTTTAGAAATCAAAGGCGGTATCATCGAAGGCAAAGTTTCTTCATTGGAAGAAATTACTGCATTGGCGAAATTGCCAAACCGCGAAGGACTTCTTTCTATGTTGCTATCTGTGCTACAAGCACCTATCCGCAACGTGGCTTACGCTGTCAAAGCAGTGGCAGAAAAAGAAGAAGATGCAGCATAATTGCCGCATGATTTTTCAGTATTAAAAAACTAAACTACTTACTTAAATGGAGGAAAACAAAATGGCATTGAACATTGAAAACATTGTCGAAGAGCTAAAAGGCGCGACAATCTTAGAATTAAACGATTTAATTAAAGCTATCGAAGAAGAATTTGGCGTATCTGCTGCAGCTCCTGTAGCTGTAGCTGGTGGAGCTGGCGATGCTGGTGCTGCTGAAGAACAAACTGAATTCACTGTAGAATTGACTGCAGCTGGCGATCAAAAAGTTAAAGTTATCAAAGCAGTTCGTGAAGCAACTGGCTTAGGCTTGAAAGAAGCGAAAGCAGTCGTTGACGGAGCTCCTTCAGCAGTTAAAGAAGGCATCTCTAAAGACGAAGCTGAAGCATTGAAAGCAGCTTTAGAAGAAGTTGGCGCTTCAGTAACAGTTAAATAATTTTTCTTAGTGTCAAATCCTTTTGTATGAAGGGGTTTGGCGCTTTTTTAATAGATGAAATCCCTGCAAAAGGAATAAGCAGCGATCCCCGTTTCTTACTAGCGAGGATCACTGCTTATTTTTTTCTAAATTGTTGGAATAAGAACACAAAAATAAAAAAGAAAAATGCTTCCCATAATGTTGTGGTCCAGCTAAAACTGCGGTTGATACCAAAAACGAGATTACCGATATTGGAAACCACCAAATACAATGCTGTTGCTAGCAAAGAATAGCCGAGTCGTTTGCCCATCATTACGCCTCCCTTTGCTATGATTGTAACAAGTCAAAAGAGTTGTGGCAATCAATTCTAATGTAGTGATGATAAATTGATCGATAGAAAGAGAAAAACCGAACGATCACAACGGATCGTTCAGCTGAAGAGGATATACACGGTTCGCTTAACCCAATGGGACGTCAAAGATCCAACCAGTTGGTGCGGCAATGTCTCCGAATTGAATGCCGGTCAATTGGTCATACAATGCTTTGGTTTGTGGACCAACTTCCGTTTCGCTATAGAACACATGGAAATCCTCACCGTTTTGGATCCCGCTGATCGGAGAAATAACAGCAGCTGTTCCGCAGGCACCCGCTTCGACAAAACGATCCAGCTCATTGAGATAAACATCACCTTCAACCGGGGTCAATCCTAATGAATGTTGCGCTAGATGCAGCAATGAATATTTTGTGATACTTGGCAAAATAGAAGGAGATTTTGGTGTCACAAATTCATTGTCAGCCGTGATCCCGAAAAAGTTGGCAGAACCGACTTCTTCGATTTTGGTATGTGTTTCTGGATCAAGATAGATGCAGTCGGAAAATTTCCGTTGATGGGCTTCGTATCCAGGCAATAAACTCGCCGCATAATTTCCGCCAACTTTGGCTGCACCAGTACCATTTGGTGCCGCGCGATCATAATCAGAAACAATGAAATTCGTCGGTGTCAATCCGCCCTTAAAGTAAGGACCGACAGGCATACAAAAAACCGTAAAAATGTACTCTGGTGCTGGACTAACACCGATGTTTTCTCCGACGCCAATCAATAGCGGACGAATATACAAGGTGGCGCCGCTGCCATAAGGCGGAACATATTCCTGATTTGCTTTTACAACTTGTTTTACCGCATCTAAGAAGAAGTCCTCAGGAACCTCTGGCATGCGCAGACGATAGGCACTGCGGTTCATCCGTTTGCTATTTTCGTCTGGACGGAACAAATTGATGCCGCCATCTTTTCTTCGGTAGGCTTTTAGTCCTTCAAAACATTGCTGTCCATAATGAAGAGCGGTTGATCCCTCGTGGATATGCAGATAATTATCCTCGGTAAGTTCGCCTTCATTCCAAGAACCGTCTTTCCATGTTGCCAAAAAACGCCATGGCGTTTTGATATAAGAAAACCCTAAATTTGACCAATCGATTGTCATTCGTTCACACCCTCTTTTAATTTTTCTAAGTATAGCACTTCAGAAAAGAAATGTCATTATTTTCTGAAAATTCTTCTGTAAGAATATTTGGTGACATTGACGTGTAAAGAAAGGGGAAGTGATCTTTGCTTGTACGAGTTCCCCAGATTGTTTTTCTACAAGTTCTGTGCTTCAATGAGAGTATAAAAAAACAAAAAGGGGGAACGTTTGTGATTGAGGAAGTGTTGACGGACAGTCTAGGGATCGCTGCTGCGTATCGACGATTGAAACCAATCATGATCCATACACCACTTGCACCAAGTAATATTTTAGGTAAAGAAAAAGAGGGCACGATATTTTTGAAATTAGAAAATCTACAGCGCACCGGCTCCTTTAAAGCGCGGGGCGTATAACAAACTCGCTTCATTGACTGATGCAGAAAAACTTCGCGGTGTCATTGCCTGTTCTGCAGGAAATCATGCACAAGGTGTTGCCCTCGCCGGATCGTTACTGGGGATCAATGTCCGAATCTTTATGCCATTGACGGCTGCCAAAACAAAAATAGAGGCGACAAGAAGCTATGGCGCACAAGTCGTTTTAGCAGGAGAGACGTTTGATGAAACCAAACAACTGACACTAGAGGCCATGCAAGACAGTGGCGAAGTATTTGTCTCTCCTTTTGATGATCGTGCAGTAATGGAGGGGCAAGGAACGATTGCGATCGAACTGTTGGAGGATCTTCCGGATGTTGATAATGTCATTATTCCCATCGGCGGTGGTGGGTTGATCGCTGGGATCGCTTTAGCCTTAAAAGAACTTCGTCCAGAAGTCAAGATCATCGGCGTTCAATCCTATGGCGTTTATGGCATGATCGCCTCACTTTGGCAGCAAAAGCTAGTTGCCAATCGTCGTAGCCGAACGATCGCCGACGGCTGTGATGTCGCTTTGGCAGGGGAGCTGACCTATGATGTTTTAAAGACCCGTATCGATGAAACAGTCTTAGTTGAAGAATCCGACATCGAACAAGCGATCCATTACTTGGCTTTGAAGGAAAAAGTCATTGCAGAAGGTGCCGGTGCATTAAGTACGGCGGCGATTTTAAGTGGACAGATCGATCATTTGCTTCGAGGAAAGAAAACTGTGGCATTGGTCTCCGGCGGAAATATTGATTTCTCTGTGTTTAAGGAAATCATCTGAGTGCAACAAGCCTTCCAATAAAGAAAGAAGAGACCTGATTAGACATTCTCCTAATTGGGTCTCTTCTTTTAAATTCAAAGCAGGTGCTCAGATGATTACTTTGGGGGAGAAAGGATTGTTTCGATCCACTGTCCAAAGGTTGTTACATATTTCAAGGGTCCGACCAATGTAAATCGTGCCATCGTTGGGTTGATTTTTTCAAAGTAAAAACGCCGACTTTCCCCTGAGTAAAGTGCATTGAATTCATCAATAACGATTTTTTTTTGCTGTTGTAGCAATTCCTCTGATTCAATAAAGAAATCAATGGCAAGTAAGCTTTCGGGTATCTGTTTTTCTGAACGTATTGAAGCAAAAGAAAGCAGGGGATCTTCAAATGGTTCGCCCATCAACGAAGCCACATCTTTGTAAGAAAAGCGCCACTGACCGCCAATTTTTGTCCCTTTAAGTTGGTTGGTCTTTTGATAATTTCGGATGGTTCGAGTCGTTACGCCCAGTTTTTCAGCGACTTCTTCAACGGTATAATAATCTTTCATCGGTTCCTCCTACAAAGCGATTGTACGATCACAAAAGCGTTGCTCCTCTTTCTTATGACTAGTATAGATGATAATGCGTTTTTCTGCATGTTTTTTTAAACACTTCATAATCTTTTCGGCAGCTTCATCATCAAGGCTGCTGGTAGCTTCGTCTAAAAGAATGATTTCGGCATCACTTAATAAGATGCGAGCTAGAGCGATTCTTTGCTTTTCTCCTCCAGACAAGTCGGCACCATTTTCCGTAAGCCTGCTAGTCCATGAGCGCTGTTGAAAAATAGGAGCTAAAATACCAGAGGTTTCGATAATTGTTTTTTCTTCTTCCGTCATTTTTCTTCCCCATACAAGATTTTCTTCAATTGTCCGAGAGAGAATCGTAGGGTCTTGAGCAAGGTATATGGTTTTATCTGTTTCAGGGTTTCTTGGCTTGATGCGTTTACTCTTCGTTGAAAGCGAAATTCCTTCTGATGGATAAAGGCCAGCAATTGCCTTTAAAAACGTTGATTTTCCTTTTCCTGAAGCGCCAGCCAAGTAAATATGTTCACCAGGTTTCAAGGTTTCTTCAATGAGAAAGGAAAAGCTGTGGTTGCCAATGGATATGACAGGGTGGTCGACAGTAAGACTCAGAGTAGCTTCACTCGTTTGGTTCCAGAAGTCATCGGGAGCAGCCAATTCTTCGTTAACAAAACGTTGATTGGTTCTCAGAGTAGCGGTATCAAGATTGATTTTCGTTAAACCACTTAATGCAGAAAAGTAAATGGGTAATAGCACGCCAATCAAAATCAACGCAGAGGTTGCCAGTTCATCTTGTAATATTCCTTGAATCATAAACAAATAGATGCCGATCTGGGCGATCTGATTGATCGCGTTAAGGACTAAACTAGTCGTTTGGGCAAATGTATTGGTGTTTGCTAATGTTTGATACATCGATGTCAATTGAGAGGAAAACAGCTGCTCAAGAACAGCGTCACTCCATTGCTTCATTGTATCAATATGGGACAATGTTGTTAACATTTCCTTATTGCTGAGAGCAAATGCTTCTTGCATATTTTTCATCTTAATACTCAACTGTTGATTGATCCATCGAAACCCAAAAACATTGATGGGAAATAGCAATAGTAAAATGAAACCCAGTAAATAATGCAATTGGAAACACAAAAAAAGTGGGATCAGCAATAAGAAAAAGCAGCGAATAGCTTCGCTAAAACTACCGCAAATAAACAAGTATAAGGAATCAACAACGCCAAAGATGCGGTTTAATAGATAAGTGGGCTCCTTTTCAGAGAGCTCAACATAACTCTTCCTTTTCATTTTTTTTAACAATTCTAAGAGATGGCGAACATTCATCGAAGCTGCATAGCGCTCTTTCATCACAATCAATAAGAATTGCGCGCAATAAGTAATGCTTAATATGAACGCTAATAAGCCAACGAGATGATCAAAGCGCAGTGCGTGATCTTCTTGCAGAAGCAAAGGGAAAGCGAGGTTTGTCAGGACAGTCAAAAAAACTAGCAAACTACTCAAACTGATAAAAAGTTTATTGTTTCTAATAATTTCAAACATGAAATCAACTCATTTCCTATATTTTCCTAAATAGTAGATGTTTTTATGAAAAATGTCAACAAAAAAAGAGTTCCTGATTAAAGGAACTCTTGAAAAATCAAAAGCTGCGTCCGCCGCCGCCGAATGTACCGCCACCGGAAGAGTGGGTCGTACTGCCGCCACCGCCGCCAGAAAAACCACCGCCGCCTCCACCATTATTCGAAGGACGGGGGATGCGTCTGGTTGTGACAAAGGAATTGACTAAGCGATCTTCTTTTTGGGTTAGATCAATACTTGATTTTTCTAGATAGTTAAATTTGTAGCCGCCCATTTTTAATTGATAACGGGATTTAACAATGATGAAAAAGGCGATACTGATCACTGCCGCGATCGCTAAGCAAATAGCAATTTCTAGTGGCGTTATCACTTTGTAATAAGTAATTTTTCCGGTATCACGATCGATACGATAGTGATCGGCAGGAACACCCGCTTCCACAAAACTTTCTGCTTTTTGCAGATAGACCAATGCCGCTTGATAATAATTTCCCTCTGCCATCTGGTCAAATACCGCATCAAGTAGCTTATCTAGACGTGAATCGGTAAGATAATCGATCATATTTCCGGAAGTAGAAACGTGAAATTCCCGTTGCGCCATATCGATCACCAATGCCGAACCGTTGTTGTCATTGCCGATCCGTCTTGAAAGATATCGATCAGTGTACAACTCGATATCTCCCGTATTGCTGTTCGTTGTTTGAATAAAAACTTCGCCTTTGATCTTCGCATTCAGCGCTTCTGCTTCCTCGTTCAACTTCTGGATCTCTTGTTCGGTAAAGAGTCCAGCGTGGTCTGCGACTGTCTCTTCGGCTGCGAAGGCGGGCAGGGTGGTTAAGAAAAAGCCAACCAGTAGAAGCAACAAATAAGATAGTTTTTTCATAAGAAATACGCTCCAATCAATGCGAGGATGGTCGTTGCCGCGAAAATGGCGCCACTGACGATTCCCAAGCGTTTGTAACTGATCGGTAAAACACCGCTGACTTTTCCTGTTTGCCCATTCATCGCATAATAAAAGGCACTCTTGTTTTCATCATCGGCTCGATAGGTCACTAGCCATACAGGAAGCAAAACGTAGTTGTTTTCTTCTTTTGTTAGATTGATGGATCGATTGTTGCGTTTAAAACTAGTATAGCCATTGACGGTGCCTGCTAGCAGGTTTTCAGCATAACCCGATAATTCGTTTTTGACTTCGTCGGAAAGATCGATGTACTCAATGTCTCTTTTTTCTGCTTGGAAGCCGGCTAAATACTGACTGCGAAACGCAACGGCTTTTTCAAGGGGAAACGGTTGAACGCCAGTTACCATTTTTTGTTGGACGTTTTTTGACAGCGCATGCTTGAGTAATTCGTTCACCTTGATTTTGCCTCGTCGCAAGACGTCATATTGTTTATGCTCGGTATATTCAATGTCACCAACCCGCCAAATACGCAAGGAGGTACCCATTCCTGAAAGCGAACCATTCATCTCGGCATCGACGACCCAATAAGGAAAGTATACGCCAGTCAATTTCTCTACTTGTGCTTGGTCGAAGAAATCCCGTGGGACGAATTTTTTCTTTTGCGCCCATTCTAAAAACTTTTTCGTTGCTTCTTCTTTTTCGATCGCAAAGGGAAGGACTTTGTTTGGCAAAAATTCTCCCGAAAGCCGACCAGACAAAACGACCGGATTATGGCAAAAGTAGCAATAGGTTGCGGCTGTAGTCGCATCCGTCACGATTTCAGCACCACAGCTGGGGCAGGTGAAAAGGTCCATCTGTCCCGCTTGTGCATCGGCTTGCTCTCTAACTTCTTCTTGAAGGGACGGTTCGGTCTCGGTCGCTGCAGAAGGATCTGAGACTGGAGTATCGGCCATCTGCGCTTCTTTTTGCTTTTCTTCAAAGGCAGTGACTTCGTCTTCAGTAAAAATACTCAGACAAAATGGACAATGAAATTTTTGATCGCCAGGATCAAAGGTTAAAGCGCCCCCACAATTGGGGCACTTATGTGTGATAACATCCATCAGCAATCCTCCTCAATTAGTCTACTGGGACACCTTTGAAAGGTTTGCCGCAATTCGGACAGAATTTTGGAATGCCGTTGGCTAAATCGATCACTTCACCACAATCGCTGCATTTCATTTTTAGGCTTGGTCCATCGCTCGTTGGTTTTGGCGTCCCGCAATTGCTGCAGAATTTACCAGTATTAGAGGTGCCGCATTGTGGACAGTCCCAATGATCTGCGTTGGTTTGTGCGGAAGCCTGTTGCTGCATTTGCTGTTGGTTGTTTTGTGACGCTTGGTTCAAATAACCGCCACCAGCGTTCATCCCCATGCCCATGCCAACAAACCCAGTCGTAGCCCCAGAGGCATTGCTACCAGCAGATTCCATACCACGAGCAACCGAACCTTGAACATAGCCTTCACGAATCGAAGGGTCGCCTAACATTGCCCCTTGGTTCCGCATGTTGATCAGTTTTACGGAATCATCCGTATAAGAGATGCTTGCGACAGCAACCGAAACGATTTCCATTCCTCGGAGTTCTCGCCAGCTGTCATCAAGAACCGTTCCCATATATTTGCTTAATTCCATGCTCTTAGATGGAACGTAAGAAATTCGTTCGCCATCTGCTGACATTTTGTTGATCGCTGTTTGTAGGGCGGTCAAGAATTCAGCTAAGTACTGCTCATTGATGTCGTTAATATCGACTTGACTTTTGTTTTTAGGGATCGCATTCGTATAGAACAAAATTGGATCGGTAATTCGTAAGGAATAGTTTCCGTGCGCCCGCAAGAAAAGTTCTGCGTTATAAAAGTTGTCAAAATAATTCAAAGGCGATGAAGTACCGAAGCGAATTCCTTTGATTTCTTGTAGATTGATATAAAAAACTTGTTGTTTTTGCGGTGTAACGCCACCAAACTTAAAGCGGTCGAAGGTTTCAGAAATCGCATCTTTCAATGAACCATTCAACATCGAAGGCGCTAATTCGTTTTTCACTGTATAGTAGCCTTCTTCGGCGGTATAATCGATGATTCGCCCGCCATCAACCAATAACATCATCATATTCGGATAGACATGGATCACTGAGCCATCAGTGATGACATCTTCCGTGCCTTTTCTGTTGGCACCGCGTTTGTCATTACGCCGCACTTTGACACCTTTTGTCATTACTGTCGAATCACTCATATTGTCAGGCTCGATCACCTCTAGCCATTGATCTGCTAATCCGCCGCCAATTGTGCTTGTTGCCGCTTTGATAATACCCATTTTCAGTCCTCCTTTAAATTGTTTTCATCACAATAGATGAACATAGATTCATTATACCATAGGAGGAGAGATATACGTTATCAGTCTAAAGTTGGAGAAGAGGAATGGTCTTTTTTCTTGAAAATAGGGAGGAACAAAAGGATATAGTGAGTGAAAGCGCGCGGAATGGCTCTTCGAATTAAATTTCCATTTCTTTTGAGATTCCACCACGCAAACGGTGGTTTTTTTAGCTGATATTACGTATAATAGAAGGTAGCGAATTTTGAAATGAGTGTGGAAAACTATGGCCTATCAAGCATTATATCGTGTTTGGCGTTCTCAGCGTTTTGATGATGTTGTCGGACAAAAAGCAATTACCCAAACCTTAAAAAATGCAATCGATCAAAACCAGATCTCGCATGCCTATTTGTTTACGGGTCCTCGAGGAACCGGGAAAACAAGTGCAGCGAAAATTTTTGCCAAAGCCATCAATTGTCCAAACCAGGTCAACGGTGAGCCTTGCAATGAGTGCGACATGTGTCGCTCAATCACAGCAGGGACGCAAGAAGACGTGATCGAAATCGATGCGGCAAGCAACAACGGTGTAGAAGAAATTCGCTTTATTCGTGATCGTGCGAACTATGCACCGACCCAAGCTGAATACAAAGTTTATATCATCGATGAAGTGCACATGCTGTCGACAGGGGCCTTCAACGCGTTACTAAAAACATTGGAAGAACCAAGGAAAAATGTTGTCTTTATTTTGGCAACAACAGAGCCCCATAAGATTCCAGCAACGATCATTTCTCGTACCCAACGCTTTGATTTCAAACGAATCAATACGCAAGACATCGTGGGTCATTTGGAAACGGTCCTTACTACTAGTGAGATCAATTACGAAGCAGAAGCTTTACAGATCATTGCACGAGCCGCAGAAGGCGGGATGCGGGATGCCTTGAGTATTACCGACCAGGCGATCGCTTTTAGTGATGGAACCGTAACGACCCAAGATGCTTTAGAAGTGACGGGCAGCTTGTCCTATGAAATGATGGACCGTCTGATGCAGGCTTGTGGGGAAAAAGAAGTTGCCGATGCGTTAGCGACCTTGCGGGAGTTATTAGCCTCTGGTAAAGAAGCCCGCCGTTTATTGGAAAACTTGTTGGTTTATTGTCGAGACTTGCTGATGTATCAACAAGCGCCGCAGCTGCTATCTGAAAAGTCGTTGCAGTTGACTGAAGCGTTTCAAACACTGGCAAAAAATACCCCGCCAGCAAAGATCTATCACTGGATCACGGTCTTAAACGATACGCAAAATGAAGTACGATTTACCAACAATCCTACGATTTATTTGGAAGTGGCTGTGGTCAAATTAGCCAATGATCCAGAAAGTGCTGCTGTTGCTAGCAATTCAGCTGACAATAGTCAAGAAGTGGCGCAGTTGCGTCAAGCACTGCAAAAGCTTCAAGCAGAAGTACAACGACTGCAAGAGAATCGACCAGCGGGTGCCGTTGCTGAGACCAACGCGCCAGTGAAGAAAACCAAGGCGACCACTACGTTCCGTTTACCAAAGGAACGCGTGTTCCAAGTACTGAAAAGTGCCACGAAGAAAGACTTGGCAAATGTTCGTAATGTCTGGGACGATCTTTTGATGTCTCTTTCCGTGACGCAAAGAGCGATGCTGCACTCCAGTGAAGCAAAAGCTGCCAGCGAATCGGGCGTCGTGATCGCTTTTGACTATGAGATCTTATGCCAACGAGCAAGTAACGACCAAGAGTTTCAATTGATGATCCATAATCAATTGTCCCGTATGATCAAAGACTACGCGCCGCAGGCTGTCTTTATTACAAAAGAAAGTTGGCCGGCGCTAAGACAAGAGTTTTTGGCTGGCGGTCAAGCAACGGAAGAGTCGGAAATTGAAGTAGAGCAAGAGGATACCGAAGTGGTCTCTGTCGAACCAGAAAATGATGACTTAGTAACCAAAGCGCAAGAGTTATTTGGTGAATTAACCAGCATTGAAGAAAATTAATGAAAATGGAGTGATGGATAATGATGCGAGGCATGGGAAATATGCAAGGCATGATGAAACAAATGCAAAAAATGCAAAAAGAAATGATGAAAGAACAAGAAGCGCTGAACAGCAAACAATTTATCGGCGAATCGACAAATGGCTATGTCAAAGCGACCTTTACTGGCGATAAGACGTTACAAGACATTGCTATCAATGAAGCGATCGTTGATGCAGACGACGTGGAAATGCTGCAAGATATGATCATCCTAGCAGTAAACGATGGTTTAAAGAAAATTGAAAAAGAATCGGAACAAACAATGGGCAAATATACACGAAACATTCCGGGTCTATAAAAGGAGAAATGACGGTGCAATATCCTGAACCGATCGCCCGATTGATCGACAGTTACATGAAACTGCCGGGAATCGGCCAAAAAACCGCAACACGTTTGGCGTTTTATACGATTGATATGAAAGAAGAAGTCGTGAATGAGTTTGCCAAATCACTGCTTAGTGTCAAACGAGATTTGCACTTTTGTAGTATCTGTGGAAATATAACGGAAGAAGATCCTTGTGAGATCTGCAGTGATCCCACAAGAGACAAAGAAACGATTTTAGTGGTGGAAGAGCCTAAAGATGTGATGGCGTTAGAAAAAGTCCGCGAGTATCATGGACTTTATCATGTGCTTCACGGTGTGCTATCCCCAATGGAGGGAACCGGACCAGAAGATATCAACATTGCATCGCTAATACAGCGGCTGCACGATGATCAGGTCAAAGAAGTGATAATTGCGACCAATGCGACCACGGAAGGCGAAGCAACGGCGATGTATATGTCGCGTTTGATTAAGCCTGCTGGTATTAAAGTCACGCGTTTGGCTCATGGGTTATCTGTGGGCAGCGATATTGAGTACGCGGATGAAGTGACCTTGCTTAAAGCAGTAGAAGGTCGCCGAGAATTATAATAGATATTGGAGGCAATTAGGGTGAATGGATTGTTTATAACCATCGAAGGACCTGATGGCGCTGGTAAGACCAGTGTGATCGAAGAGTTGTATCCTCGATTACAGCTCGAAGCAACAAGAAAGATCGTCAAGACAAGAGAACCTGGCGGAGTCAAGATTGCTGAAAAGATACGTAAAATTATATTAGATCCTCGAAATGAGGAAATGGATGAGCGGACAGAAGCCTTGCTTTACGCAGCAGCTCGTCGCCAACACTTGATTGAGGTTGTCCTGCCGGCATTGAATGCCGGGCACATCGTGATCTGTGACCGTTTTGTCGACAGTTCGTTGGCTTATCAAGGAGCTGGCCGGCGGATCGGGATTCCTGAAATCGCCCGGATCAACGAGTTTGCGACGGAGGGAACGACCCCTGATTTTACGTTGTACCTAGATGTCGACTCAGATACTGGTTTGCGACGCATTCAGGAAAACCGTGCCCATCAATATGACCGTCTTGATTCGGAAGGATTGGAGTTTCATCAACGCGTCCGTCATGCGTATCTAAAGCTGGCGGAAGAAAATCCTGTACGCATTCATAAGATTGATGCTAGAATGGGGTTACAAGAAGTTGTTGAATCCAGCTATTCAGCAATCGTTGAATCGTATCCTGCTTACTTCAAATCAATCTAAGGTAGGCTGGATAACACAAAGGAGATGGTCCCATGAAATTAATTATGGCAATCGTACAAGACAAAGACAGTAATCGTTTGGCAAATGAGTTTATTGATGCCAATATCCGTGCAACAAAATTGTCATCAACAGGTGGGTTTTTAAAGGCTGGTAATAGTACCTTTATCATTGGTATTGAAGATGATCGTGTGCAAGATGCGTTAGAATTGATCAAAAAACCTGTCAATCAAGAAAGCAGTATGTCTCGACACCGATGTCTCTAGATATATCCTTAGATGGTCAAGTTCCTTATCCAGTCGAAGTCGAAGTTGGTGGCGCCACCGTATTCGTACTGCCAGTTGACGGATTCCATCAATATTAAAAAAGGAGCATTTCATGGAGGAGTTATTTCTACAAGAATATCAGCCTCTTGTTTTTGCCCAACTAAAAAAAAGTATCAAGCATGGGCGCATTGCTCATGCTTATCTTTTTGAAGGGGACAAGGGGACTGGCAAGCATGAGTTAAGTCTATGGCTCGCAAAACGCCTTTTTTGTACCGACGTGCAAGAAGAAGCACCTTGCGGGAAATGCAGTAACTGTGTGCGGATTGCTCAAGGAGAGCATCCGGACGTTATCCAAATAGAACCAGATGGACAGATGATCAAAGTTGATCAGATTCGGCAACTACAAGAAGAATTCTCAAAAAGCGGTTTTGAGAGCCGTTTAAAGATTTTTATTTTGTCTCAAGCAGATAAAATGAACAACAGCGCTGCCAACAGTTTATTAAAGTTTTTGGAAGAACCGGTGGGAAACTTTTTGGCAATCTTAGAAACGGAGAGCCTTGGTCGTATTTTGCCAACCATCCAGTCTCGCTGTCAGATCATTCATTTCTCTCCTTTGTCAAAAGAAAAACTGCAAGAAAAGTTACAAGAAGAGGGACTTTCTAAAGAGACAAGCCGACTTCTAAGCCACTTGACCAATAGTTATCATAAAGCAGTTGAAATCTCGCAAGATGAATGGTTTAATGAAACTAAGGATGCTGTTAAGCGTTGGGTGAATTACCTTTTGAAGAAAGATCCGCAAGCATTTATTTTTGTTCAGAAAAAATTATTGGGTCTAGCAAAAGAAAAAAATCAGCAATCAGAAATCTTTTTGCTCTTGTTATTTTACTTTCAAGAGGAGCGGGATCGATTGTTGGCGCAAGGTTTATGGGGAAAAGAGATCAATCGTGCCATTGAAGCCGCATTGCAAGCACAAAAAAAGCTGCAAGCCAATGTGTCTTTTCAAGGTGTGGCAGAACAATTTTCCGTGAAAATCATCTATGGATAATATGCAGCAGCCGGAAAAGGAGACCAGAGATGATCGAAGTTGTCGGAGTGCGTTACCATGACGTAGGCCAGATTTATTTTTACGCACCGAAAAAACAGACCTATACCATAAATGACCAAGTCATCGTGGAATCACAAGATGCCAAATGTCTTGCTACGGTGGTTACCAAAAGCAGAAAAATGGACGAAAGCGATCTGCCTCAGATAGTCAAACCGATTCTACGTCGGGCGACGAAGAAAGATTTGGAACAAGCGGCAGCCAATCAACAAGCGGCAGAGGAAGCCTTAAAAATCGGAAAAGAAAAAATCCGGGCGCACCAGCTGCCGATGAAACTGATTCGAGTAGCTTATACCTTCGAGCGAACAAAGCTGATTTTCTCGTTTACCGCAGAAAGCCGTGTTGATTTTCGTGAATTAGTCAAAGACTTGGCAAGTGAATTTCATACTCGGATCGAACTGCGCCAAATCGGCGTCAGAGATGAAGCCAAAGCACTAGGGGGAGTGGGTCCTTGCGGGCGAAAACTGTGCTGTGCGACGTTTCTAGGAGATTTTATTCCCGTATCCATTAAGATGGCTAAAGATCAAGGACTTTCTTTGAATCCTACGAAAATCTCAGGATTATGCGGTCGCTTGATGTGTTGTCTTAAGTACGAAAGTGAAGAATATGAGCGGGCAAAAAAAGAATTGCCGGATCGCGGCAAGGAAGTTGAAACGCCAGATGGCAAAGGACGTGTCGTTGGGCTGGATCTGTTAAGCCGGGTGATCAAAGTTCGTTTGCATGATCGGCAAACACCAATCGAATATGATTATGAAGAGCTAGTGACAAAATAAGTAGGTGACCATAATGAGCATGGACAAACGATCAATATATGACGGATTGAATCAGTTAGAATCGGAGTTGCAAAATTCCTTAAATAATCTAGCAGAAATGAAGCAGTCTTTGCAAGAAATCGTCGAAAAAAATACGACATTAGAATTGGAAAATCAACGCTTACGTGAACACATTCGTGAGTTGAACCAAGTGGCAGATGCACCTGCTGAATCGGTCAAGCAGGAACTTTCTAAATCACGGATGAATTTAGAAAAGATTTACGAAGAAGGATTTCATGTTTGTTATGACTTATACGGTTCTCGCAGAGAACATGACGAACCTTGTGCATTTTGTCTAGAAGTGATCTATCGTGAAAGCGGCAAATAACTGACTGACAGTCTAATAGGTTCGTTAGAAAAAGATCAGTTTCCACTGGTCTTTTTTTCGAAAGGAGCAGTACATGCAAAAGCAACAAAGTTATAAACAAGATACTGGAAAACTGTATCTTGTTCCGACACCGATCGGGAACTTGGAAGATATGACGGTCCGGTGTGTCAAAATTTTAAAAGAAGCGGACCTGATCGCAAGTGAAGATACTCGTAATACTCAGAAATTGTTGAATCATTTTGAGATCACAACACCGCAAAAAAGCTTACATGAACACAATTATAAAGAGCGAGTTCCGCAGTTGGTAGAACAGCTGCAGATGGGCAAGACCATTGCCCAATGCAGCGATGCTGGTATGCCCTCCATCAGTGATCCGGGGCATGAATTAGTCAAGGCGTGCTTGGTCGAAGGAATTGCGGTTATTGCGCTTCCAGGACCTACGGCTGGTTTGACCGCTCTGATCGCTTCTGGCTTATCACCGCAACCAAACCTCTTTTATGGCTTTTTACCTCGTAAGAAAAAAGAACAAAAACAAGCCTTGAGTGAATTAGCGACCCAGAAAGCAACGATGATTTTCTATGAATCACCCTATCGAATCGCTGCGACGATTGAAACGATGCGGGAGGTATTTGGTGAACGGCAGGCAGTCATCTGCCGTGAATTGACGAAAATCCATGAAGAATACTTGCGAGGAACCTTTTCTGAATTGATCGACTATTTAGAGCAGCAGCTAATCAAAGGAGAATGTTGTCTGTTGGTGGAAGGGTCTTCTGAAATACAAGAAATTGTTTATGAAGGAAGTTACGCAGAACAAGTGGCTGCCTTGATGCAAGAGGCCGAATTGTCCTCAAAAGAAGCGATCAAAGAAGTGGCTAAGCGTAATCAAGTAAAGAAACAGCTTGTCTATCAAGCGTATCACCAAATAGAAGAGTAATCATACCGAGACTTCTCTCGGTATTTTTTTTGTATCACACGCCTGCTTATGTGATATTATCTAACATATAAAGTCAGCTATTTTCAGAAAAATCATGTTTTTCTCAGAAAAATCTAGATTATTCGAAAATATGGTGTTAGGATAGCTAACATATAGAAAGGGAGGCGTGTAAAATGGATACAGGGAATATTGCATTTATTTTAATTTGTAGCGGTATGGTTTTTCTAATGACTCCAGCATTGGCATTTTTTTATGGAGGATTGGAACGACGCAAAAACATCCTCAATACCATGATGATGGTGATTTGTACGATGGGCTTGGCGTCCGTCCTCTGGGTCGCTCTAGGGTATACATTATCCTTTAGCGGGACAGGATCATTTATTGGCAATTTAGACAAAGTCTTTTTCAATCATGTTTCGATGTCAGAAGGAGAGGGAATTCCTGAAGGGTTATTTGCTGCCTTTCAAATGATGTTTGCTTTGATCACAACGGCGATCATCACTGGATCAGTTGTTGGAAGAATGCGGTTCTCTGCTATTTTCCTATTTATTGGCTTCTGGCTGGTTTTCGTGTATTTTCCAATGGCGCATATGGTGTGGGGCGGCGGCTTCTTAGATGCGATCGGCTCGATCGACTTTGCAGGAGGCAATGTCGTTCATATCAGCTCAGGAATCAGTGGGTTAGTCTTAGCGATCGTTGTCGGCAAACGACGAGAATTTCATCAAACGGAATATCGACCTCATAATATTCCCTTCGTTGTTCTAGGAGCGGGATTGCTATGGTTCGGTTGGTTTGGCTTTAATGCCGGCTCTGCTCTAGCAGCTGATGGCCTAGCGATCCACGCCTTGATGACCACGAATACGGCAGCAGCCAGTGCAATGCTGTCTTGGATGTTGATTGAAAAACTCGTCGTGGGCAAACCGACGATCGTCGGTGCTTGTACCGGAGCAGTGGTGGGCTTAGTTGCGATTACTCCAGGGGCGGGGTTTGTCTCCCTTTGGTCTTCCTTTATCATTGGCGCTTTAGTCAGTCCATTTTGTTACTTCTTTATTTCTGTCATCAAACATCGATTAGGCTTAGATGATGCTTTGGATGCCTTTGGGTGCCATGGGGTAGGCGGAATCTTTGGCGGTTTGATGACCGGAATTTTTGCTGATCCAGCTGTTGGTGGACATTCAGGATTGCTTTATGGCGGTATTGATCTTTTTATCGCACAGGCCGAAAGTATCGTATTTACGATTTTGTTCGCTGGTATCCTATCCTTTGTCATTATCACCTTGATCAAATGGGTGATGCCGATTCGGGTCTCTCAGCAAGAAGAAGCGGTGGGGATGGATCGGATCGAACATGATGAAACGGCCTATCCTACCTTTATGGGGTTAGATTCTTAAGAGTGGAGGAGCAGTCATGAAAAAGTTGAAGCGATTATTCGCCAAGAAAAATTAGAGGAGCTAAAAGCCGCATTGGATCAATCGGATCTGATCAGCGGGATGACGGTCAGTCAAGTCCTCGGATGTGGCAATCAAAAAGGCCTAAAAGAGTTTATTCGTGGCCAAGAAGTGATCACGACTCTTTTACCAAAAGTAAATGTCCGTTTCGTTTTAGCAGATGAAAAAGTTAACGATGTGATTGAGTTGATTTTATCGATCTGTCGAACAGATGAAGTCGGTGATGGCAAAATATTCGTCTACCCGTTGGAAGAAGCGATTCGGATTCGCACCAATGAACGAGGGGAAGCCGCCTTATAACAGAAATTCTTAGACTATGAACTTTGCAGCAAAAGCAGTGAACGTAGAGGGAAGGACCAATGAAAATTGGTCCTTTTTGCGTGCTTCGCTTGATTCCTTGCTTGATAGGGAACCTCTGTTCGTTTATAATGAGAAGTGAGGTGAGCAACGATGTCGGAACTGCAATTTCCCTTAAAAAATGATACCAGCCGCAAAATTATTCATATTGATATGGATGCTTTTTTTGCTTCGGTGGAAGAACGGGATGATCCTTAGCTGGCCAAGCATCCCCTCGTGATTGCCCGTCACCCAAGCGATACTGGCGGACGAGGAGTGGTCACGACAGCGAATTATTTGGCGCGACAATATGGTATCCATTCGGCAATGAGTGCGCAAAAAGCCTACGAGCTTTGTCCGCAAGCGATTTTTAAACCGGGGAATCATCAAAAGTATCGTGAAGTGTCCCAGCAAGTCAGAGAAATTTTTCACCGATACACCGACATCATCGAACCAGTTTCTATCGATGAAGCGTATCTAGATGTGACAGTTAACAAAATCAATTGTCCTTCCGCGATCAAGATCGCTCGTTTGATTCAACGAGACATTTGGCAAGAGACTCATTTGACCTGTTCGGCGGGTGTCAGTTACAACAAATTCTTGGCAAAACTATCTTCCGATTATCATAAACCACGAGGATTAACGGTGGTGATGCCGGATGAGGCAGTGGCCTTTTTACACCAACTACCCATCGATAAATTTCATGGGATCGGGAAGAAAACTGTCCCCAGGATGCATGAGTTAGGCATTTTTACAGGAGCCGATCTATACGCTTGGAGTGAGATGGCGTTGATCCGCGAATTTGGCAAAATGGGGTATTCCTTGTATCGGAAAGTTAGAGGAATCCATGATTCACCAGTCAGTGTGACCAGAGAACGAAAATCAGTTGGAAAAGAGCATACATACGGCAATCCATTAACTAGTGAAGAACAAGTTTTGAGCCAATTACGGGCTATCGCAGAAGAAGTCGAAAGATCACTGAAGCGCACACAAAAACATGGCAAAACAGTCGTGTTAAAAGTCCGTTACAGTGATTACTCTACGATCACCAAGCGAGTGACCTTGCCAACCTATGTTCATAAAAAAGAACAGCTGTTTTCCGAAGCAAGTCTGATCTGGGAAGAAATTTTAGGTTTGGAAAAAGGCATCCGTCTTTTGGGGATCACCGTCACAAATCTTGATCCACTGACCTATGAAAATATCGTACTGCCCTTATGGCAACTATCTGACGAGCAGTAGGTAAAAGAGGAGGAGCAAAATGACACTCTATCAAGTATATGACACGATGGTGGGGTTGGCTGATTTGGAGCGAAGTGAAAAAATGGCCGCCTACATGCGGCATCAGTTTGATTTTCTGGGCATTCCTGCGCCGTTGCGCCGCCAGCAAGAAAAAACAGCCTTTAAAGCAGCAAAACAAACGAAAATGGTCGATTGGGATTTTATCGATCATTGTTGGCAAAGTAACTATCGAGAACACCAGTACTTTGGGATTGATTATTTAGTTGCGATGGAGCCCTTTTTAATAGCCGTTGATCTAGCAAAAATTGAACAGTTGGTCATAACGAAAGCTTGGTGGGACAGCGTGGACGCACTGAGTGAGGTCGTCAGAAAACTTGTTTGCCGATTGTCAGCGTTAAAGGTTGAGATGCTTCGTTGGAGTCTTGACGATAATCTTTGGCTACGGCGCGTGGCGATTCTCCACCAACTGTTGCAAAAAGAACAGATGGATGAACCATTGCTAGAAGAGATCCTTGTTAACAATTTGGGTAGTTCTGAATTTTTTATCAACAAAGCCATTGGCTGGACCTTGCGAGATTATGCCAAGACAAATCCTCAGTGGGTTCAAGATTTTCTCCTGCGTTATCAAACAAGTCTGGCGCCTTTGACGGTTCGTGAAGCGAGTAAGTACCTTTAAAAAGTAGCTTTACTGGCTGAGTATAGCAATAAAAAACACCGTGCAGTATCTTTTTTGAAAGATGCACGGTGTTTTGATCGTTAAATTTGTTTTTTGATTTGTTCGTAGCTTGCTTCCGCATCTTTGCACTTTGCCCAGATAACCGCTTTTCCTTGTTCCTGGGATGCAGCAAGATCAATGATTCGTTGATTGCTGCTGCCACGAAATTGCAAGTTTAGGTTTCGCTTACTGAGTTCAAAGCGGCCGTCCACCAAAATATCGATTTTGGATAAGAGTTCCAGTTTATCAGGTGTTTCCAAAAGCAATTCTTCATAGGTGTAGCCGGACCAGCTCCAAATATCTTTGCTGTGCCCGAACTCAGCACGAACGCGATCAACGACTTTCAGACAGACTGTCGTGTTTAAGAAAGGTTCGCCGCCTAGGAGCGTCAGTCCTTGAACATACTCATGTCGCAGATCTTCAATGATTCGATCCTCTAGTTCTTGCGTAAAAGGTGTCCCATAGCGAAAGTTTTGGACGGCTTTGTTGAAACAGCCTTCACAAGCAAACAGACAGCCGCTCACATACAAACTATTTCGAATGCCTTCACCATCCACAAAGTTGAAGGCTTTGTAATCAGCAATATAATTTTGACTGTACTCGTTTGCTTTCCATTCTTGGGGCTTAGGATTTCTCATAAGAAAACTTCTTTCTATTGTGAATTACAGGGGTTGGTCTTCGATAAAAGGAGTGTAGAGGAAATCTAACACTCCTTTTATGATTATTCTTGCAAATGTTTGACCCGAGCAGAGATTTCTTTGTGACGACCGTTGACCATTGGACGAGCTTGAGGATTTCCAAGATACCCACAGGTTCTTTTGACAACATCACAACTTTTTGGATCGTGATTGCCACATTGTGGACATTCAAAGCCTCGTTCGGTTGGATTAAAGTCTCCTTCATATCCGCACTCGTAACAGTGATCGATAGGGGTATTTGTTCCAAGATAAGCGACCCGATCGTATGCGTAATCCCAAACCGCTTCTAACGCTTTTGGATTTTGCTGCAAGACTGGATATTCACAGTAATGAATAAAGCCACCAGAACAGTATTTTGGATAGTCCTTTTCAAAATCAAGTTTCTCAAATGGTGTCGGATTTTTCCGCACATCATAGTGGAAGCTGTTCGTATAATATTCTTTGTCGGTAATGTTTTCAACTTCACCGAATTTTTCGGTATCTAAGCGACAGAAACGATCAGTCAGGCTTTCACTTGGCGTAGAGTACACGCTGAAATGATAACCGTATTCATCGCCCCAGGCATCCGCATGAGCTTTCAATTCTTTCACGATCGCCATCGTAAAGGCTTTTGCTTCTGGGTCTTGTTCCCAAGTTCCGCCATAAAAAGCAGAAGCAGCTTCGTATAAACCAATGTAGCCAAGTGAAACAGTGGCCCGTTTATTTTTGAATAATTCGTTGACATTGTCTTTGCGATCCAAACGCTCACCGAAAGCCCCATACATATAAAGGATCGGCGCATTGGCGGGACTCGCTTCTTTACAGCGTTCTACGCGATAGACAAGGGCATCTTTAACGATTTGCAGGCGGTCCTCCAGCAGCGACCAGAATTTTTCTTGATCGCCATTTGCTTCTAAGGCGATCCGTGGAATATTCAATGTCACGACACCTAGATTCATCCGACCGACATTGATTTCTTCACCACGTTCGTTTTTCCAGCCTTGCAAGAAAGAACGACAGCCCATCGGCACTTTAAAGCTACCGGTCAATTCAACCAATTTATCATAATTCAAAATATCCGGGTACATCCGTTTAGTGGCACATTCTAATGCCAGTTCTTTGATATCGTAATTTGGATCGGTAGGGCCAAGTTGACCCCACGGCGAATACTAAAAATCAATTTTGGGAAAATAGCGGTGCGCTTTTCACTGCCTAACCCATTGATCCGAATTTGGAGAATCGCTCGTTGAATCTCCCGTTCGAACCAATTGGTACCTAAACCAAAGCCAAGGGAAGTAAACGGCGTTTGTCCGTTCGAGGTGAATAACGTATTGATTTCGTATTCTAGACTTTGCATTGCATCATAGATATCTTTGCGGGTTTTGCTCTTCGCGTACGCTTCCCGACGTTCGGGTGTCTCGATCCATTCTTCGGCATCTTTTAGATGCTTTTGATAATTCAACTCAGCAAAAGGAGCCAATAATTCATCCGTTCGATCAGCAGAACAGCCGCCATATTGACTCGATGCTACGTTTGCAATGATTTGTGAGATTTGAGCGGTGGCCGTTTGGATCGATTTTGGCGATTCCACTTCGGCGTTCCCAATTTTAAACCCATTATTTAGCATGCCTTTAAAATCGATCAGGCAGCAGTTGGTCATTGGTGTGTAAGGATGATAATCCAAGTCATGGTAATGAATGTCGCCTTTTTGATGGGCATTTGCCACGTGAGGAGGCAGCATTTTCAAACCGATCGATTTTCCTACGATCCCGGCGGTCAAATCACGTTGTGTGTTGAACACATTGCTATCTTTATTGGCATTTTCATTGACGACCGATTGATCTTTATTCATCAATTTGTTGATCGTAAAGTTGATGTCTGTTGCTTTGCTGCGCTCGAAATCACGATGGGTCCGATAGTTGATATATTCTTCAGCCAAGGCATATTCGTTTTTTGCTAACAAGATATGCTCGACGATATTTTGAATCTCATAGATTTTTACATTTGTACGAAAACGTTCCGCGATCTCGTGATCGACACTGTCAACGATCTCGGTGATTTTTTCGTGGTCGATGGGAGAAAGCTCGCCGTTGACTTTTCTTAGGGCTTTCACTAACGCATCGTAAATTTTTTGATCATCAAAATCGACAAGCCGTCCATCACGTTTTACGATTTTTAACTGACGCAAAGCGGACTGTCTTTCCAACCCTTGCTCAGGATTTCTCTTAATGTTCATCATTTCTACCACTCCTTATCTTCCTCAATATAATAAAACATATTATAGAAATGAGCAACTATATATAGTGGTGAATAAGGGATAGTAAATTGGATATACACAATATATGGTGTATATTCATTGGGGTGTTTTCTGAGAAAACTGATAAGATTAAGGATTTGGTTGTTCCATGTTTCACATAATGAATAAAAAACTTTTTTAAATTTATTTTTTCTCTGTTTTTAAGCAGAACGATTCAATGAAAAGTATGCTACCATAAGGAGAGAATTTTTTTTTTTAAGGAGGGTTCTATGTGAAAAATATGATTGATGTGAAGCATCTGACCAAAAGTTACGGCACTCGATTCAATCAAACCAAAGTATTAGATAACCTTTCTTTTGCAGTGGATCAAGGAGAATTTGTTGGGGTTATGGGACCAAGCGGTGCTGGGAAAACGACCTTGATGAATCTGTTGTCTTCCATCATGCGACCTAGCTTAGGCTCGATCTATATCGATGGCAAAGACATTACCCGAATGTCGGAAAAAGCCCTCAGCGATTTTCGGCGTCAGCAGATTGGCTTCATCTTTCAAGATTTTAATCTTTTAGAGACATTGACAGCCAGGGACAATATCCTGCTTCCGTTAGCCATTGATCGCTTGCCCGTGAAGGAAACCCAAGTACGTATCGAGGAGACCGCCAATTTGTTAGGGATCGAACACTTATTGGATCGTTACCCAGAAGAATTGTCTGTAGGGCAAAAACAAAGGGTTGCTGCTGCTCGCGCAATCATCAGTCGTCCGGCGGTCCTTTTTGCTGATGAACCCACCGGAGCCCTTGATTCAAAAGCGGCGACAGAATTGTTACGGTATTTGGCACAAATCAATCAACAAGAGAAAACAACGATCTTGATGGTCACGCATGATCCTTTCACCGCCAGCTACTGCAATCGGATTTTATTCATCCGCGATGGCGTCTTCTTTGCAGAAGTTGTCAAAAAAGGCAGTCGTCAGGAATTTTTCGAAAAAATCATCGATATGCAGGCAACGATTGGAGGCGGTCCGCGCCATGTTGTTTAAAATCGGTTGGCGGAGTTTTTTGCGGCAGTTTCGCAATTATATGGTGTATTTTATCTGTATGATGACTGCCGTGATGATTTTCTATTCATTTAATGCTTTGATGAACGATCGTCTCTTGAATCAAAGAGTTCAGCAAGATATCCGGATCGAAGGGGTATTAGGATTCGGCAGCAGTGTGGTAGCATTTGTTGTCTTGTTTTTTATGCTGAGTGCCAATCATTTTTTTCTTAGCCAGCGACAAAAGGAAATCAGTGTCTATCAGCTTTTGGGGTTACGACAAGGTCGTCTTGCTTGGTTGCTGCTGCGGGAAACGTTTCTACTGAATTTTTTCTCTTTAGTAACCGGTATTTTTATGGGAATTATTTTTTCGAAATTCTTTTCAATGATTTTGATTCGGGCAATGGGCCTGAATTTAACCAGTCATTTCTTTAATTCCCCACAATCGATTTTTTCGACGGTCTTTGTTTTTATCGCGGCGATGATCATTTTGAGTATTCAAGTGATCCTTTTTGTTTGGCGTACCCCAATGAGTGAATTGATCAAGACCGAATATCGCTTACCGATCAAAAAAATGAAAATGACTCCATTTCGTTCCTTAATGGGGGTTCTAGGTCTGATTCTACTTGGAGTAGGCTACTATCTGTCATTAACCCTGCGGGAAACATGGACCAACTATATCACGTATACGCAAGACTTTTCAGCGATTCTATGGATCCCATTACTGATTCTATTTTGCTGTGTAACGGCAACCTATCTCTTTTTTGATTGTACGTTGCCGGCACTGTTGTATTTTTTGAGCAAACCCAAAAAACACCTCATTAAAGGGGCAAAATTGATTGCTTACAATAACGTGCGTGCATACTTGCAAAGGACGTGGAAAAGCTATGCCCTTTTGACGATCATTACCGCGATCGCGATCTCACTGATTGGGGGAACAATGGGAGTCATCTCATTAAATTACCAAGCAACGAACCGTATCTACCCAACCTCTTTTCAAGTGTCAGGAGAGCAGGCGGGGACCTTGCGTACCCTTTTAGAAAAGTCGGGTATGCCAATTACAGCGGAGCAAACGATTCCTTACAAAATGACCAATATGACGGTGCAGACTCGCTACCTAGGAGAGTTGCAAGATGAAAGTGTAGAAAATATGATGGTGAATCTGGTGGCACTTTCTGATTATCAGCGTCTACGAAAACTAGTTCCAAATGCTCCTGAAATTCGACTGAGTACAGACAAGCAAGCGGTCCTTTTTGATAGTCAGTACGACGTGACTCGTTCATTTATCACGTATCGGGATGAAGTCAAAGTTGGCAGTCAACATGAGTTTAAACTTATCCAAGCACAGCAGGACTACTTTGGGGATTATGCCTTGCGCTATTCTTTGCCAAATGTCCTTGTCATTCAAGATGATGCGTACCAACAAATCGAGGGATTCACCTATAGCATTGCTTATTTGCAAACCGAAAAGGTGCAAACAGACGCGCTGACACAGTTGTTGGATGAAGAATTGCCGATCGAGTGGGCGCATCCTTTGACCTATGAATTTAGCGACGACCAAAAAAGCGTACGCTTTTATCCAGAGACCGCACGGGATTCAAGCAATGATAGTGGTCAGACGACCGCTTATCGGCTAACGTTAGCCAATCGCTTTACAACAATGCGGGGGTGCGGCGACAAGCAGGAATCATTTTGTTCGTATCGCTGTTTGTTGGGGTGATCGTTTTGATCACCACGTCTAGTAGTTTGATCGTTCGACAATTTTCTAACACGGAGCGGGAAAAGCACAATTACCGACTATTGACAAAATTAGGATACACCCGTAACGAAGTGCGCAAGTTGGTGTACTGGCAAAACATTTGGATTTTTATGCCCGGCACCTTATTAGCGATTTTGCATGCGGTATTTGCTATCAATACCTTCACACAGATCATCGACAGTCCTGGGTATTGGGTCGCGCATTTGTTTGCAGGAGTAGCAGCAGTTGTCTATCTATTTGCCTATTTGATTACCGTCAAGCTGTGTCTGCGGATTATTGAAACTTGATCTATTTATACGATAAAGCGATTCTAGGAAACTAGGATCGTTTTTTTCATTTAACCAATCTTTTTGTATTTCCCTCTGGCACCAGATTAAGAGAATGGTATAATCATAATCAATGAGACAAAGGAGGAAGCAAGATGGAGAAAAAAGAAGAACAGCTTTTAATAGACCTAACGACTGCACGTGGGGTTCCTGGGAATGAGGAGGAAGTGCGTGAAGTCTTTAAAGAATATGCCAAAGACTTTGCTGAAGATATCTTTTTTGATGGTTTAGGAAGTGTCATTGCGAAACATGTTGGTGATGGCGGCGGTCCGAAAATTTTTATTTCGGGACATATGGATGAAGTCGGCTTTATGGTAACGAAAATTACGGAAAAAGGCTTTATTGAATTTCAAACCCTTGGTGGCTGGTGGGGGCAAGTGATGCTGGCACAGCAAGTCGAGATCAAAACCAATGATGGCAAATTGATCCACGGTGTCGTCGGCTCAAAACCACCCCATGTCTTGAGTCCAGAGACTCGAAACAAACCTTACGATATCAAAGATATGTTCATCGATATCGGCGCTTCAAGTGAAGAGGAAGCCAAAGGCTGGGGGATCCGTCCTGGAGATATGATCACCCCCTATATCCAATACAAACGGATGAACGACAGCAAATTTTTGCTAGCCAAAGCATGGGACAATCGAATCGGTACGGCGGTATCACTACGGGTATTAGAAACCTTGGCAGCCGAAGGACATCCAAACTGCTTGTTTGCCGGCAGTGACGTGATGGAAGAAGTTGGCCTAAGAGGGGCACGAACAAGCACTCACTTAGTGAATCCCGATATCGCTATCGCCCTAGATACTGGTACCGCTGGGGACACACCTGGAATGACACCAAAAGAAGCGGATTCTGTGTTAGGCAAAGGCCCACAAGTCTTGATTTTCGATGCTTCCATGATTCCTCACAAGAAATTATTGAATTTTGTGATCGATGTCGCTGAAGAGATGGAAATTCCTTTCCAATATACCGTGATCACTGGTGGGGGAACCGATGCTGGTCAAATGCATTTGACTCGTGATGGGGTTCCGTCGATCGCTATTACTGTGCCAGTTCGTTACCTGCATTCTCATACTTCTGTCATTCATGAGGATGACTACTTCAATACAGTCAAGCTTGTAACGGAAGTGGTTCGCCGCTTAGACGATAAGACCGTTAAAGCATTGCGTAGTTATTAAGGTGAGTCTATGAGATCAAATACAATGATTCGAGAGACGGCTAAAAACTCCTTGCGCGGATTCTGGGGAACGTTCGTCTTAAGTATTTTAGCGACGGTTGCCGTACAAGCGGTCGTCAATTCACTGTTCAGTAGTTTAGGCTCTTCCGTAGGGACAAACAACGCAGGAAATTGGCTTGATTTTATTTTGGACAATTTTGTCTTCTTTGCTTTTTCAGTAGCATTGAGTATTATGGCACTCTATCTGGTTCGTGGTAAAGGGATCAAAGTGGCGGATATTTTTCTCGTATTTGATAAACGATTCTATGTGCCGTTTTTTGCTGTTAAATTTGGTGAGTACCTTCTTAAACTATCTTTTGAGTTTTGCGATTTTCTTGCCGCAATTTGTCTTATCAGGCCTTAATCAATATTTGGGCTTGGTATTCAATTTTAATCGGGGAATTTCTATTGATGTATCGATGTTTAACGGTTCGATCGCTTTTGTGGTTGGGACGATTCTCTCCATCATCTTGTTCTTCTTTTTGTCGCAAGTCGTTACTGGTGTGATCCAATTAGCAATCTATCTACGCTATGATCAGCCGGAATTAGGGGTTCTTCAGTCTATCAAAGTAGCCTTTGCTCTCTTGCGACCACATCTGGGCCAATACATTTGGCTGCAATTATCATTGATTGGCTGGTTTATTCTGGGTTTCTTGGCGCTTATGATTGGGATGTTGTGGGCAAACGCCTATGCGTATGCGGTGAACGCAGCATTCTATGAAGAATTGATCAATGAACAACGAGCGCTAATTAGGTAAGCAAAAAAAACGACGTACCATTGGAATGGTTCCTTAAGGATAGAGTAGAACACTCATTCAAGGGATTCATCAATAGACGTCGTTTTTTTCTCATTTTCTTGATCCTTTTCGCAAAAAAAATGGTCAGATTTTAGTCAAATCAGCAGAGATGTGATAGCATTAAAGAAGTAGAAAATCAGCTTGAGCCAAAGAGGAGGAAACACAAGTGAAAATAACTGTCTTAGGTTGTTTAGGTGCCTATCCGTATAACGGTGAAGGGACAACTGGCTATTTAGTTGAGTCAGAAGGCTTTCATTTGCTGCTTGATGCGGGAAGCACCACCTTGGTCCAACTAGAAAAAATCCTTGATCCCTTAGACTTAGATGCAGTGATTTTGACGCATTACCATCACGATCATATTGCGGATTTAGGGGTATTGCAATACTATTGGCAATTATATCCTGGAAGCGAAGAACGCCAGGTTTTACCGATCTACGGCCATGGTGAGGATACAGTTCATTTTGAAAGCCTGACGATGCCTGGAGTGACTCAAGGAATTGATTACCTCCAAACGGAGTCATTGGAATTGGGCCCGTTTACCATTACCTTTATGAAAACGATCCATCCAGTCACTTGCTATGCCATGCGATTTGTTGAGAAAAGCACCGGCAAGGTCTTTGTTTTTACTGGAGACTCTGGCTATTTAGAATCTTTTGTTCCGTTTGCACAAGGAGCTGACCTGTTTTTGGCAGATACCTATCTTTTTGCAGGAAATGAGCGGCACAAGGCTCATTTTACGTCAAAAGAAGCAGGCGAGATCGCCCAGGCAGCGCAGGTAAAAAAATTAATGTTGACGCATTTGCCGCAACATGGTGACTTAGAACAGTTACGAGAAGAGGCTGCACTAGCTGCCAATGGGATCCCCGTTGAATTGGCGGCTGTTCAAAAAATAATTGAAATCATCTAATTAGGAGGAACGAATAGTATGCTTTTTGTACCGAACGAACTGAATGACCCACGCATCAATTTAGCCATCGAGATTTTTCTTCTTCAAGAAATGAAAGTGGATGAACCAATCTTACTTTTTTACATTAATGAACCATCGATTATCATTGGACGCAATCAAAATACGATCGAAGAGATCAATAAGGAATATGTGGATGAACATGGGATCCATGTCGTTCGTCGTTTCAGCGGCGGCGGTGCAGTCTATCATGATTTCGGAAACTTGAATTTCAGTTTTATTATGCCTGACGATGGCAATTCTTTCAGAGATTTTGAAAAGCTGACGAAACCAATCGTCCAAGCCTTGCATGAGATGGGGGTTGAAGGAGCGCAACTAAAAGGCCGCAACGACCTTGTGATCAATGACATGAAGTTTTCTGGGAATGCGATGTACGCAACGAATGGACGGATGTTTGCTCATGGCACGATCATGTTTGACAGTGACATCAATGAAGTGGTCAACGCATTGAAAGTCCGCAAAGACAAAATCGAATCAAAAGGTATCAAATCGATCCGCTCAAGAGTAACCAACATCAAACCATTCTTGCCAAAAGAGAAGCAAGACATGACGACTGAAGAGTTCCGTCAAGAAATCTTATTGAAGATTTTTGGTGTCGATTCCGTTGAAGAAGTCAAAACTTATGAATTAACAGAAGAAGATTGGGTCAAGATCAATGAGATTTCCGATAAGTATTATCGCAACTGGGATTGGAATTACGGTAAATCTCCAGCCTTTGATATTGAACGCCGTCATCGCTTTCCAATCGGATCCATCGAAGTTCGTTTGAATGTGGCAGAAGGAAAAATTACGGATGCCAAAATCTTTGGTGACTTTTTCGGCTTAGGGGACATTGCGGATGTAGAAGAAGCCCTGATCGGTACTCGCTATGCGAAAGAAGATTTGGCACAAGTCATTGCCAACATTGATGTCAAAAAATATTTTGGCAACATCACGCCTGAAGATTTTCTTTCATTGATTTATTAATCAAAAAACGAAGCAGCCTTTTCAATTCTGGCTGCTTCGTTTTTCTATTAGTATGCGCGGGCGATCCAAACGGTATGCTTGGCAGGTTTGCCGCTGACGATATCGACTGTTTTTTCAATTGGTGCTTCAAACGGAATGTTCCGGGTAGTAAAGCCGGTTTCTTCTTTGATTTTCGCTTCCGTTTCTTCCGAGCCGTCCCAACCGATCAAGACAAAGCCCGTGACTTTTTCTTCTTGTTTGCACGTTTCGATATGTGCTTTTAGTTCATCTAATGTATCGATGTTGGTGTACTCATTTTCTTTGTTCCGTTCCTTCGCCGCTTGCAATAAGCGTGGGGTCATTGCGTGCAGTTCTTGATCAACGAAGGCTTCTAAGTCCTCAAGATCCACCGTTTGCTTGTCAGCCAGGTCGCGGATTTTGACCATCACTTTGCCAGCTTCTAAATCTCTTGGGCCACATTCGATTCGCAAGCAAGCGCCTTTTAGTTCCCATTCGTTGAACTTATAGCCAGGTGAGTTATCAGAATCATCCAAACGAACACGAATGCCCTTGGCTTTAAAGTTGGCATACAGTTCTTCTAATTTTTCTAAGATGGCTGGATTCTTTTTCCAAGGACCGACTGGTAACAACACAACTTGGGTTGGTGCAATGGTTGGTGGGAAAACTAAACCATTTTCATCGCCATGGGTCATGATCAAGGCACCCAACAAGCGGGTAGAGACACCCCAAGAGGTTGTGTGGGCATGGGTATGCTTGTTTTCTTTCGTTAAATACGTAATATCAAATGCTTCAGCAAATTTTGTCCCCATGTAGTGGCTGGTTCCTGCTTGGACTGCTTTACCGTCTTTCATCATCGCTTCGATTGAATAAGTATCAACTGCTCCAGCAAAACGCTCAGAAGGGGTTTTTTGTCCGCGATAAACAGGGATCGCTAGGAATTCTTCGCAAAGGCGGGCATATTCATCTAAGACTTTCATGGTGCGTTGACGTGCATCTTCTTCATTTTCATGAGCGGTATGACCTTCTTGCCATAAAAACTCTGAGGTACGCAAGAAAGGCAATGTTTTCTTTTCCCAACGAAAGACGTTTGCCCATTGATTGATTTCATAAGGCAGGTCACGGTAGGAGTTGATCCAATCAGAAAAGGCAGAGCCAATCATGGTTTCTGAGGTTGGTCGCAAGGCCAAAGGTTCTTCCAATTTTTCATTGCCGACTTCTGTGACCCATGGCAATTCAGGCGCAAACCCTTCAATATGATCGGCTTCTTTCATAAAGAAATTTTGCGGAATCAGCATTGGGAAGTACGCATTGCGAATGCCCTCTTTTTTCAAGAATCGATTGAACTCTTCTTGGATGTGCTCCCAAAGTTCGAAGCCGTCAGGACGGAAAATAATGGAGCCTTTCACTGGGGAGTAAGCCATCAATTCGGCTTTTTGGATCGTTTGAATATACCATTCTGTAAAATCATTTTTTTGTGTCATTCTTTTTCCTCCTTAAAAAAATAAAAAAGCATCTCGTCCTAAAAAAGGACGAAATGCTTGGATTTCGCGGTACCACCTTTGTTGATTATCGATAGGGATAATCCAACTCGTAAAGGATAAGGCCTTTCCACCGACCGTTTTGCGGTCATTGCCATTGGGTAGGTTCATTTTATCAGTGGGTGTCGATTTTTCAGCTGCCATCGACTCTCTAAGACCATTATAAAACTACTATTCCAATGCTTGTTGCTGTTCTTTATCATGCTAAAGCGAAAAAGCGAAAAAAGCAAGAGTTTTTTCGCTTTTTCTTAAAATCGCTCCTTTAAGACTAATGTAGCAAGACAGTCAGTCGAATGACAGCGGATCTATTTTCGCCCTAAGTGTCAAATGCAAGAGGTGTAGCCCGTCAGTTTCTTCGATCCGGATACTTCCTTGGTAGGCTAAACAAAGTTGTTCGAGCATTTGCCTGTCAGCCTGCATCGCCTGTCGTTTGGTTTCATTGTTCTGTAGTTTTTCTGCTTCTTCATTTGAGAGAAGCGGCATTTGGCAGTCGATATGCAACTGGCCGTTCGTGTCATTCACCCTCAACACGAGTCTTCGCTTTTGAGGATCAGTGACCGCACAAGTGTATCGGATGGCGTACTCTAGGCAATGAGCGATCAAGGATAGACGATCATTTTCCTCCAATTGTTCCAGTGGTTCTATGATGCCATCACAGGCAAAGGTGATTCTTTTTTGAGTAGCTGTGTGTTGATAATTAGTAATCAGCATCGTTGTGAGTGATTCTTTTTCAACGGATGGACGTGTTAGCTGTTGTTTGATCTGTTCTTCGATCTCACAAAGACCTTCGTACGCCGCTGCCAATTGTTGATCTTCCAACATGTCCTTGACTGTATGAGTTCTTTTTTTGATGGCTTGCAAAACTTGTTGCATTTTTAATGATTGTTCTGGGTTATTCGCTTGCTGTTTCTCATAAAGACGGAGTTTGATATCTGCCGTATCGATCCGCTTGTTTTTGCCTTCGCTGGAAAAAAAGAGTTCAAGAAAGCCGTAACAAGTAAAGATGATAATTAGTAAGAAAAAGATGATCGAACGCCAATTGACATCAGATTGTGGCAAAACTAAAATATCCTGAATATACAAGAAACAATGACCGATAGCCGCAACGACGATCCAAGGTGCACAAATGACAAAAAATGGATTTTTTTTCAATGCTTCATAAATCGCCGCAAAAGAAGTAACAAAGGTGCTGGTGATATTCAGTAAAAAAATGTAATTCATGATAGTGGGTAAACTTTTTGTTTGAAAAAGAGCGAAAAGGATCGCAAAGAGACCGAAGGAGTAATGAAAATATAACCATTTCTGGTAATACTTACGAACAAAGTGCATGTTTGTACAGTAAAACCCAATCAGAAACATTGGCGTAATGATAGAAAGAATATTTAACATCGCAGAATTCACGATTGGAGGAAACAGTAGTCCACCAAGCATATCGCTAAAGCCTGCTTCCAAACCTGCAGTTAAAGCAAAACCACTGAATAGGATAGAAGACAATTTAAGCTTTCGTTGATTGATAAAAGAAACGATGACATAAAACAAGTTGATGATACAAATAAATCCTGTAAATAAGAGGATATAGATATTTAAAATTGACAGACTGAAGACATAGCCGATCAGTGCATTTGCAGGTCCAAAAAAGACTTCGGCGGGAGAGCCGGAATAGGTGTCAAAAGGGCTAGTTACGTATATTTTTAATGTCTTACCAACGTAATCCTCAGGCAAGGTAATAAAGGCCAGTGTTTTACCTGGATGGTTGAGAGTCAATGGATCATTTGGCTCCTCGTTGGTGTAAATTTCTTGATCATCGAGATAGACGGTCATGTGTTGGTGGTCGCCAATTAGCAACATCGTAGGGTATTTATAATCATTGGTCATTTTTCGCTTCATCACAAAACGATCATTGGCTTTCACACTAGGTAAATGTTTCACATAACGACTAATAAAAGTTGATTCGGGATTGTCCTCGGCATAGAAAATCCAATCTTCCTTTTTCTCCACTGCATGGATATCAGAAGTTGGGAATAAAAAAAGAACGAGAAAAAAGACGATACTTCCCAGTAAAAATAGAACCAGAAGGATGAAGGGGATCCAACGTTTTAAAAACAATTTGTTATTTAAAAAAGGCATATTTTTTCTCCTCTGTTTTTTAATCGCCTTTAGCATAATATATATGATTAAATAAAGTCAAATAATAATAGATAGAGTTGCGTATAAAAATTCAATGAATCGTTTTTAAATATTTGAAAAAAAAAGAATTATGTTATAGAATCATAAAATAAACTGAGGTTTAGAAGGAGAGGAAAGAATGAAGCTTTTTCCAAAACAAAGTATCATGCTCTCACTTTTTGTTCTGATGTTCATGCTGCTATCTGTCTTAACTGTTGTAATACCGCATGCATTTGGTTTCACAATGGCTATTGTTACGAGTGATGCAATGGAACCGACATACTCTAAAGGAACGCTGCTTTTTGTAAAAAATGCTTCAGAAGATAATTTAGTGGTTGGCAACGAAGTAACGTATTATGTCGATCAAGGTAGACAAATGCGGACCCGGCGAATCGTTGCGGTTGCGGAAAACCAATCAGTACTGTACACCATTGGCGACAATCAAAACCAGATGGAGCCAAAAGAAATTCAAAAAAGCCAAGTGATTGGCCAGCCGATTTTTTATATCCCAAAAGTTGGGGCTTGGTTGAATCAAACGACGATCCAGCTGTTTAAAAACATGTATCTGCTTTTCGCCTTGTATATTTTAGCAACGACCTTGTTCGTCACGTTTTATCAAATAAAATCTGGTTCAGTAAAAAAGACGATCACTTCTTAATATATAAACAAAGACAAAGAAACGTCAGGGTTTCTTTGTCTTTTTTCTCTTTATTGATTATAGGATGAGTGTCCCCCCCAGTCCCATTACCAGGCATAAGGATAGAAATAGTGCATCCATGAAAGTGACGCGAAAGGTGTTTGCGTAAGTTCGCTTGGCTTCGCTGTCAAAACCTCTTGAAAGCATGGCAGTCGCCAATAATTCAGACCAACGAATCGATTTGACCAATAAAGGGATCAGCATTTTAAATGAAAACGGATTGACCGAGATTCCTCTGGAACGCATGCTATTACGTATATTCTGATACTCTGCTGGAATAATGGGAGCAATTTGAAACGCAGCCAGTAGACCGTAGGCAAAAACGGCAGGCAGACGCAGCTGTTGCTGCAGTGAATAAATCAATTCATTGATCGTGGTGGATACACTGAAGGAGCTTCCTAGAATGCCAAAGCAATAGATACGGCTTGCCATATCAAGACCATAGCGAATAGCTGCTGCAGAGGAAGGACCGCCTTGATTGCCTTGGTAATAAAGGAGTCCAGTGAAAAAGACCCCTGTAGCTGCCAGTGTCAATGCAGAAAAGAGCAAAAGACTTTTTTTAAAGGAGCGTTCGTTTACAGTAATACCAAAGAACAGGACCGAGAGTAGCAGGTTTAATCTGAAATTATTTTGAAAAGAAACCAGTAAGGCGAGCCCTAAAATGGCGAATAATTTGACTGTTGGATTTAGCGTGCGCATCAGCATCCTCCTTTTCATAAAGATTAAAATCAATGATTTGGGAGCAGAACTGTTGCAATAACAAGATATCATGGCTAACGATCAAAACTAACGTGCCAGTGGTTGCTTTTTCGGCTAATAGCTGCATGATCTGCCAAGCTTGTTTGATATCTTGACCATAGGTCGGTTCGTCCACGAGCAGCAGGTCGACCGGGCGTTGCAGTAAAGAGGCAACAGCCAAGCGCCGTTGCTGTCCTTGACTCAGTCGAAAAGGTGACTGAGTGCTCTTATTTTGCAGGCGCAATTTTGCTAGTAGCTTTTCGCTCTCGGTCGGCGTGCTACCTTGGCTAAGCTCTTGGGCAACGGTGGCAGCCAAAAATTGGTCTTGCGGATTTTGCATGATCCAACTGATGGAGCGAAAAGGTGACGGATGCTTCTTGATTGGTTGACCTGCCAAGAGAATATCCCCTTTAGGCATGCTGCTGCAAAATAGCTTTTAAAAACGAAGATTTGCCACTGCCGCTGCGTCCAGTGATCCCAATCAGCGTGCCTCCATCAAATGCAAAATTGGGAAAAACAATCTCATGGTTGCGGATCGGTAATCGGAATTGCTGAAAAGATAGCCGTTTTTTGTTAGAAGACGACTTGATTTTTGCAAGCGGCAGTGTCTTTCGCATGTGTTGATCAAGGTCACGGATCGCTGCTTGATCGATCGTTCTGAAATCTTCTTCAATCAATAGCCACTCATCGACCCAGTTAGCAGTCTCTTTGATTTGATGGTCGATCAATAAAATACCAATGGCTTTCTTTTGTTGAATGCGCTGCAGTTTTCGGATGACTTTTTTGCTGGTGTCCGTATCCAAATTCGCAAAGGGCTCATCCAAAAGCAAGTATTGGCTTTCTAGGATCAAACAGCAAGCCAATGCGGCTAACTGTTTTTCACCCCCAGACAAGGTCGTGAAAGGTTGATCTGCAAGATGAGTGATCTCGCAAAATGCCAAAGCGTCAGCCACTTTGTTTGGCATGTCTTCTTGGGGAATACATTGATTCTCTAAACAGAAAAGCAGCTCTTCTCGAGGTGTTGCCATACAAAACTGCATATCAGGATTTTGAAACAATAAGCTGACGGACGTGCTTCTTTCCCCGATGGAGAGTTGGCTCATCGTTTGGCCGTCAATCGTATATGTTCCTCCCTCAAAACCTTTCTCGTTGAGTCCTGCTAAAAGATAGAAAAGGGTGCTTTTCCCTGATCCTGAAGCACCATAAATTCCCTTTGTTTCACCAGGGGCCAAAGACAGAGTCAATTCAAGTCGCTTTTGATCCACCAAAAAACAGCCGTTTTTTACTAACAGACTCATACGATTTCCCGTTGGACAGTGATCGTTTGATCGTTAGCGATAGGGTAACTGTTGAGGACTCCCATTCGTGCCAGATGGTCACAGACGATCTTCACCAAAAAGGCTGAAAAGAAAAAAGAAGAAAGCAAGCGAATAAGAAAGATCGCCAACAGCAACTGCCATTGTAGGTTAATGAAATTTGACCGAATGATTCCCCAAAGAAAACTCGTGATCGTGGCGCCCACAGCTCCTGTGATCAAAGGAAACCAGCCATAGCGGCGGTAGCGGCCTAATGCAAAGCCGGCCTCGGTTCCAATCCCTTGTACAAAACCACTAATAAAAATAATAGGTCCATAAAAATTCCCCATAAACACTTCTAAAAGAGCCGCAATCATTTCAGTGATCGTAGCTGCCCCCGGCTTACGTAGCACATATCCGGCAAAAGCTGCCGCCATGAACCAAACACCAAAGATAAACTCATTGGCTAACACAGACAAACCAAAGGGGGTTAGAAGTGTCCCTAATAGCAATCCGAAATGGACAGCCCCAAGATAGATCACGCCAAAAATCAACGAAGCGATCCCTACCATAATCACATCTTTCAACGCCCACTTAGTCATGTGGCATCGCCTCTTTTGAAGGGCTATTGACTGAAACCGTCGCTTCCAGAACATAGTGGGGGAGATGGTCATGGGCATAAGCTAATGCGGCTTCAAAATAAGCAAAGAGTTGACTTGCTGATCCTGTCAGCATCGTTACATAGTGAGCGGAACGAGGGCTCAAGCCATGAGTTTCTGCCAGCTGGACGATCGTGGCGATTTCTTCCATATAATGATTTTCGCCAAATACATAAAACGAATATTTGCAATCAACCAAAAAGTCACCATTCGCAAGGTTCTTTCCTTTATTGGGTTGCGCCTGTTCGCCATTCAAAAACGTGTCCCCCGCAGTGTCCCCGGGGCAGCCCTTGGAAAAGGTAAACTCACCCACGAGGTGTGTCTTGGATTCGTAGGCGTTGATAAATAGCGCTGCTGCTGCGTCTAGGACACTGGGCGCTTCCCCACGAAAAAGGGTGCTAAACAGGTCGGTTTGCTGCCAAACAGCACTCGTATTCGTTTTTTCGATACTTGTTAAAATTTGTTGCGCGAAATGGTCTTTCATTGGGTACAAGCTCACCCGGCACCCCGTGATATCGATTCCATCTTTTGCACAGACGATTGGTTTATTTGCCATTTTTCTCTTCTCCTCTCGATTGTTTTTCTGTCTACAAAAAAAGCGTTCCTCCTTTTTCTATCCACACATAGACAGAAAAAATGGGAACGCGAAAAATCATGCGCTGCCACTTCCCTACGTTGGTACTAACCAAATCAGGTTCTAAGGGACCAGACATACGTCTATCTCAGCATAAAGCGCCCCTAGTGGATAATCTTCTATTCAATTACCCCTCGAGTGTAGCATAGGAGGCGACAAAGGACAATAGATAGTGACTTTTGCAAATCGCTCGATTCCGACGAATCAAAGGAGTTACTTAGCGATCCTTCCGTGATATCAGCAGTGGTACATATGAAGGTTTTTACATATAAAAAAACATCTAAAAAAGAAGTTGACAGGATTCAAATAGTTGTGTAAAGTATAAAACCGATGGTAAAACGTAAACGTTACGTTTTGTTTTTATAAATCGTAATTGATTTATCAACGTTTTTCCAAAGGGAAGAAAAAGAGGAAAATAAAAAGGAGTGTATTTTCAAAAATGAAGAAGTTTTTTAAAATAACTATGTTATCTGCTGTGGCCCTGACTTTGGCTGCTTGTGGACAAGGAGGATCTGATGCGACCGAGCAATCAGGAAACGCATCATCTGAGAATGAACAAATTCAGGTCATGGCTACGTTTTATCCGATGTATGATTTTACTCGTCAAGTTGTAGGGGATGAAGGGAAGGTTGAATTATTGATGCCCGCGGGCACTGATTCCCACGATTATGAACCTTCTGCAAAGGACATGGCAAAGATCCAAGATGCGGATGTCTTTGTCTACAACAATGAAAATATGGAAATGTGGGTTCCTTCGATTGAAGCCACATTAAATGATGGAGACGTGACAGTGGTCAAAGCCACCGAAGGAATGGTCCTGTTACCCGGTGACGATGATCACGACCACGATCATGACCATGATCATGGCGATGATGGTCATTCTCATGAATTAGATCCCCATGTCTGGTTAGCCCCAAGCTTAGCCATGAAACAAGTAGAGGCGATCCGTGACCAGCTGAGTGAGGCTTATCCAGCGAAAGCGGCAGCCTTTGCTGAAAATGCGGCGAATTATTTGGCACAGTTACAAGACCTCCATGAATCATATGAAGAAGCGTTCAGCAATCCAGCGCAAAATCATTTCGTGACCCAACACGCTGCTTTTGGTTATTTAGCTTTGGAGTATGGGCTAACGCAAGTGCCGATCTCAGGTCTTTCACCAAGTGAAGAGCCTTCCGCTTCACGAATCGCAGAACTAAAAGAGTTCGTCCAAGAAACAGGCATTCAAACGATCTATTTTGAAGAAAACGCCAAAGACAGCATTGCCCGAACGTTAGCGTCAGAAGCAGGCGTCGAATTGGCTGTTTTGAATCCATTAGAAGGGCTGACCCAAGAACAGATGGACGACGGGGAAGACTACATTTCGATTATGGAACAAAACCGTGATGCTTTGAGAAAAACCACCGATGTTGCAAATGACAAAGAAATGGCTGAAGCTGAAAAAGAAAAAACAGTTTATAACGGCTATTTTGAGGATGCCGACGTACAAGACCGTGCTTTATCTGACTGGGCAGGAGATTGGCAATCCGTTTATCCATTTTTACAAGACGGAACACTGGACCAAGTGTTTGATTATAAAGCAAAAATGGACAAGAAAATGACGGCTGACGAATACAAAGAATATTACACGACTGGTTATCAAACAGATGTTGCTCAGATCAAGATCACAGACAACACAATGACATTTATTTTCGATGATGGTACCGAGAAAGAAGCCAATTATGTGTATTCTGGCAAAGAGATCTTGAACTACTCAGCTGGCAATCGTGGTGTACGCTTCTTATTTGAAAGCACCGATGAAGATGCGGCATTCAAATATATCCAATTTAGTGACCATATGATCGCTCCTGGCGCATCCCATCATTTCCATATCTACTTTGGTAACGAGAGTCATGAAGCGTTACTAGAGGAAATGGAACATTGGCCGACCTATTATCCAACGGGGATGAGCGGATTAGAAATTGCACAGGAAATGCTCTCCCATTAAAAAAAAGATTGACAATCCTCGCTCTTTTCGTCAAAGTAAACTTGATAGGAAGGAGCGAGAATTTTTTGGAAAAAACATTGAAGAAATTAGCGAAAGTGATTGACCGCATGATGGATCACGTTGATTTGTATGGCGGACCAAGTGTGGTTAGTGACGACGATCTTGAACACTACTTAGATCCTGTTTTTTACTTGATCTTTTGCGCGGAAACAGATGGTGGCATGACTAAATTAAAAGACAAAGTCTTTGTCGAATCGGTGTATACCGAAATGCTGCCTCAAGAAGTACCGTACAGTTTAAATTTTCTTCCGTTTGCCAAAACAGCCATTGAAGACTTTTATTACTGCATGTATAAAGAAAAGCATATCACCAAATCACAATACCAAGAAATCGCCTTTGTATTGGCTGAAAAACAACCTATCTTTTTCGCACGGATGTCCAAACCCCAGTTTTGGTCAGCTGAAAAGAAAGAAGCGATGTTAGCGATGATTCAAGACACCGATCCTGAAGAACATGAACTATTGCCCATTGATGACCCGCGTATTGCTACAATCTCGCCAAAAATCGTCCCGTTTCCAACGAAACATACGGCTTTTGATGACACGGCGGATACGCCGGTCGCCTATCAAGTCCGTATTGATTTAGAAGGATACCGTCCGCCAATTTGGCGTCGTTTGATCATTCCTGCAGGAGTGACCTATGAGCAGTTGCATATGTTGATCCAGATTGCCTTTGAGTGGATGAATCAACATTTGTACTTGTTTATTGCCGGTTCGAAATCGATCGGTTTAGGCAATTCCGTTCCAACCGATGCGTCCGGTATTGACCAAGATTTTCAATACTGTAAGTCCATGACCTACATTTATGATATGGGGGCAGATTGGACGCATAAAATTAAAATTGAAAAAGTGTTGACCGCAGAAGATCATCCAGATCCCGTCGTTCCGGTTTGTATCAAAGCTGTTGGCGATGTCCCGATCGAAGATGCCTTTGATGATGATATGCGAGAACCACTGGATCGTGAGATCATCAATGAAGTCTTACTCGATTATTGGGAAACTGGAGAATATGTTTAGCTAGTAGCTAGAAATTGTCCGTAATTTTATAAGAATCAAACAACAAAACCACCAGACCGTAACGATTCTGGTGGTTTTTTAGCAGTTTCCTATCAAAGTCGTTTCTTGATATATTCTGTCATCGGCTTGGTGTAAATTGAGAAATCTGTTGGTTGAGTGTGCGTATCATTAATCCGATTGGCTAGCAGATAACCAATATAAGGCCCGGTCGTTAACCCAGAAGAACCAAGTCCACTGGCGGCGAACAAATTTGCTTCATCAGGCACTTCCCCAAAGAAAGGTGCAAAATCAGAGGTGTAAGCACGTGTGCCGACTCGCATAGTCATTGGCGTTGCAAAGAGTGCTTCGGGGTCTTCAAGAAAAGCACCGATTCCTGTCATCAATTGCTGTTTGGCAGCTTCCGTAGGCGTTAAATCCCAACCCGCATCGTTTTCATGGGTGGCTCCTAGTAAAATTTGACCATTAGAGAAGGGAATCAAGTCACCTTCACCCTCTAACATGGCGACCGGCCAACTGTTTGTCGGCAGGTTGGTGGCAAAGGAAAGCAACTGGCCTTTTTGTGGACGGATATCGACCTGATAACCTAAAGGTGATAATAAGTCTAGCAATCCCGGTCCAGCTGTCAGGCAAAGAATCTCGGTTTCAAGAAAGTGATCCTTGGTTTTGATTTGCCAATGGTTGTCGTTTCTGACGACCTCAGCTTTTTCTTCAATAAAAGTCACTTGCTGCTGCTGAGCGTTTGCTTTTAAGTGGGCAAGATAAGCCTGACCATCTAAGCGGCCACCGCCTGTGATTCGTAAAGAGGGCATTTCTTTTAGTAACGGCAATGCCTCTTTGGTTTGTGGGCCCGTCAGTAAGTCGATTTCGCCGATTTCTGGTGCCGCTTTACGTCGATTTTCAGCTAATTCTGCCAGTTCTTGAAGCGCCTTTTCTGGTCGCACTACCAAAGTGCCACAGGGGGCATAGATGGATTCATCTAAAGCAAAATCCCGTACCAATTTCGGGAAGAAAGCGGCGCCGTCTTGTGCTAACTGGTACCATTTTTTATTGCGCCGTTTGGATAGCCAAGGGGAAATGATGCCAGCGCTGGCAGATGTTGCTTGACCGATGAGGGAATCAATGACAGTCACGTCAAATTTGGTTTTATCAAGATAATTGGCGAGGGTCAAACCGATGATCCCACCGCCGATAATCATAACTTTTTTCATAGTAGAAGACTCCTTTGGTTGATTTCATTGAAAAGCGAATAAAAAGCGAAAGTTCTCTTAATGCCGTTTGCTTTGCGTACTTAATTGCGTATAATAAGGAAATGGAAAAGAGGGTATTATGCAAACTATTCAAACAGTCTTAAAAGAACATTTTGGCTATTCACAGTTTCGTGAAGGTCAAGAGACGATTATTCAATCTATTTTAACACAACAAAATGTTTTGGGGATCATGCCCACAGGTGGAGGGAAATCCATTTGTTATCAATTGCCAGCGCTTTTGTTGGATGGAGTGACCTTGGTCATCTCCCCTTTGATTTCATTAATGAAAGACCAAGTAGATAGCCTCGTTGATATGGGGATCCCAGCAGCTTATATCAATTCTTCCTTGACAGGGGCACAGATCAACCAGCGCTTGCAAGAAGCACGCCAAGGGCGGATCAAACTGCTGTATGTTTCGCCAGAACGCTTAGACTCAGAATCTTTCCGCTACTCATTGCGGCAGATGCCGATCGCTTTATTGGCCGTTGATGAAGCCCACTGTATTTCCCAATGGGGCCATGATTTTCGCCCGAGCTATCTGCGACTCGCCGAAACGATCGAAAACTGGGAGCAAAAGCCAACGATTGTTGCCCTTACGGCGACAGCTACACCTAAAGTTGCCGAAGACATTGAAAACTTACTTTCAATTCCTGCTGAAAATCAAGTCAAGACCGGGTTTGCTCGGGAAAATTTGGCTTTTCAAGTTGTCAAAGATCAAAAAGATACCTACATTACGACGTATTTGAAAATGAACCAAGGACAATCAGGTATCATTTATGCCAGCACCCGCAAAGAAGTGGAACGGATCTATCAGCTGTTGAAACATGAACATGTTTCTGTCGGGTATTACCATGGCGGACTTTCAGAAGAAGAGCGCTCCTTTTTCCAAGAAGAATTTCTTTATGACCGCCTGCAAGTGATGGTAGCGACCAATGCATTCGGGATGGGAATCAACAAAAGCAACGTCCGCTTTGTGATCCATGCCCAGATACCTGGAAATTTGGAGTCTTATTATCAAGAAGCCGGGCGTGCCGGACGAGACGGCGAACCCAGTGATGCGATCTTACTTTATGCTCCGCAAGACATGCAGATTCAGCAATTTTTTATCGATCAATCCGAATCAGATATTCTTTATCGCCAAAACGAATACTTGAAGTTGCGGGAGATGAGCCAATACGGACATACTCAGCTGTGTTTGCAACGCTATATTTTGCGTTATTTCGGAGAAGATGGACCCGATTGCGGTCGTTGCAGCAATTGTCTCGATGAAAGAGAACAAGTGGATATCACCGTGGATACACAAAAAGTGTTGTCATGTGTGAAACGAATGGGCGAACGCTTCGGGAAAGCCTTGGTGGGGAAAGTGCTGACTGGCTCAGGCGATCAAAAAGTCAAACAGTGGGGCTTTGAAAAATTACCGACTTATGGATTAATGAAAGATTGGTCCCAAAAGGAAGTCACTCAGCTGATCGATTACTTGACAGCCTCCGGGTACCTTTTGCCGTCCGAAGGGCAATACCCTTTGTTAAGTGTGACAAATGCCGGTATCGATGTATTGCTTGGAAAAGCGAAAGTTTATCGAAAACAAACCAAAGTCAAACAGTTAGTGGTTGATGATGAACTATTCGATCAACTGCGCACCTTACGATTGAATCTCGCACAAGAACAAAACTTGCCACCGTATGTCGTCTTTTCTGATAAGACCCTGCGAGAATTAGCAGAAGTGCAACCAAAAACACCAATCGAATTTTTACAGATCAAAGGTGTCGGGCAAAACAAATTGGATAAATATGGCGATGCCTTTCTTACCTTGCTTTCGGACTACCGAGGGAAGGTAAGCGACTAAAACAAACGGCTTCCTCAGAGATAAAATGCAGAATAACAAAGAAAAGGAGTAAAAATCATGATTGCGATTCGACTGGCGGTAGCAACAGATGAAGACTTCTGGCTTTCATTGGATACCCATTTGCCAAAGGAACGATTCTTCAAAAAGGTAGCTGAACAAACGGCTTATGTCTTGATCGATAATGGACAGCCAATTGGGTTGTTACGCTATAATTTTTTCTGGGATACGATTCCTTTTTGTACGATGCTAGTAATCGCCGAATCCCATCAAGGTAGGGGATTTGGGAAGCGTTTGGTCGATCACTGGGAACAACAGCAAAAAGTAGCAGGGCATGCTCTTTGTATGACGTCCACACAAGTCGATGAAAATGCCCAGCATTTCTATCGAAAATTAGGGTATCAAGATGCCGGCGGTTTGCTTTTGAATTCTCCCGGATTTGAACAACCGATGGAATTATTTCTTGTGAAACAGTTGTGATGTTTTTGCTAGCTTGTGGTACATTGATAGGAGAATGAGAAAATAGGAGCGTTTACTATGTCTTTTTTTGGAAAAATCGATTTCAATGAGTTATCAGAGACCGATCGTGCGATTTATCATTATATGTCGAGCCAAAGTGATAAGATTCCCTATATGCGGGTCCGTGAGATCGCGCTTGAATCCCACACCTCAGCTTCTTCTGTTATGCGCTTTATCCGTAAATTAGGGTATGAGAGCTTTACAGAATTTCGTACCCAGTTCAAAGCACCTGAGTTAGAGGCGGTCAGTTTTTTTAGCAGTATGACCGTTTTGGATCCGGAACGCTTCCCGCGAGACATCGAAGGAAAAATCCGGCGAATCGCTGAAAGAATGCTGGTATGTGAGAATATTATATTTTATGGCATCGGTGCGTCAGGTTCAATGTGTGAATATGCTGCTCGCCGTTTTGCTACGATCGGATTTAATAGTTATGCTTTGGTGGATAATACCTATCCAATCTTTGCGAAGCTGAAACATACTTCAGACAATATGATCGTAGTCCTTTCAATTACAGGAACGACCACTGAGATCATTGAAGTGGTCAATGGCTTTCGTAACAATCCTGACTTCACCACGGTAGCGATCACCAGTGATGCCAACAGCACCTTGGGACGGATGTCCGATTACGTCTTGGACTATTCGGTTGATGTAAAACGCATCAACAAATATGAAGATTTGACGACACAAATTCCTTGCCTTTTCTTAGTGGAAGCGTTATCGGAGACGGTTCGTCAGTTTTCTTTAACAGCAGAAGAATAGGGAACGGATTTTTTGTATGTTTAATCATAAATCAACAAACAGCTTCATTCCATCAAAAGGAAGTTCCTTTGTTGGGATGATCCGGCTGTTTGTTTTTTTATTAGAAACGTGGACGAGAAAATGGCGAATGTATCAGCAGATTTGGTGCTATATATATTTGTGGTACACCTTGTACCATGATGATGATTTTTCCTTTCTACGAAGAGTTGCACCAAAGTATAAAAACAATCTATTTTTGAAAACGTTTTTAATTATACTAAATGAAAGGAATAGACACCATCTTGCTTCTGTCGAGAAGGCGCAAATCAGGCAATTTCGACAAGCAAAAGAAGAGAGCCTAATGATTGGAGAGAAGAATAGTGGAAACCATAAAACTAAAAAAACTAATTGACCGAATGACCGTAGCTGAAAAAGTGGGCCAATTGGTTCAACTAACGCCAGATTTTTTTGCACAAGGGGGAGAAATCACCGGTCCGATGCAGCAATGGCAAATGAGCGAAGAACAATTAGGGACGATTGGTTCAGTGTTGGGAACCCATACTGCTGAACAAGTCTACACGATCCAAACGTCTTACCTAGAGAAAAGTCGGTTAAAAATTCCCCTTATTTTTATGGCAGACGTTATCCATGGATATGAAACGATTTTCCCAATTCCTCTTGCTTTGGCATCTTCCTTTGATGCGCAATTAGTGGAAGAAGTCGCAAAAGCCTCGGCAAAGGAAGCGGCAGAAGCGGGTATCCATGTCACGTTTTCACCAATGGCGGATCATGTCAAAGATCCGCGCTGGGGAAGGGTTTTAGAGAGTAATGGAGAAGATCCGACCTTATCTGCGGTGCTGACGGCTGCTTATGTACGAGGGTATCAAGGAACTGCTTCCCTTGCAGAAAATAAACAGCGAATTGCTGCTTGTGTCAAACACTTTGTCGGCTATGGCGCTGCAGAAGGTGGGCGGGATTATCATACGGTCGATTTGTCTGATCTTGAGCTTTACCAAAATTATCTGCCCGCTTTTCAGGCAGCAATTGAAGCTGGTGCAGAATTGGTCATGACTTCTTTTAACACGATCCATGGTGTGCCAGCTACAGCCAATCAACCATTGCTGCAGGATGTATTGCGAGAAAAGCTTGGGTTCGATGGCTTGATCATCTCAGATTGGGCAGCTGTGGCTGAATTGATGGCCCATCGTGTGGCTGCTGATCGAACGGAAGCAGCGAAAAAAGCCTTTACTGCAGGTGTCGAAATGGATATGATGAGTGATTGCTATTTAAATGCACTAGAACAAATCATTGATGCAGATCCTGCTATGAATGAGCAGTTGAATAAGGCGGTTTTTCATGTGTTACATTTAAAGAACAAGCTAGGCCTGTTTGAAGACCCTTATAGAGGGTTAACACCGGAAAACTTAGCCCCTAGACTCCTAAAAGAAACCCGTCTTCTTTCACGAGAAGCAGCAAAGAAAACAACAGTCCTTTTGAAAAATCAAGCATTATTGCCTTTACAGAAAAAACAAAAAGTGGCGCTGATCGGTCCAAAAGCAGATTCAAAGGATCTTTTAGGGGCTTGGTCGTGGATCGGGAAACAGGAAGAGGCAGTTTCATTAGCCAAAGGTCTTTCTCAAAAAGAGATTGACCTCACTATCTTGCCTTATCCTGATGGGAAAGTTTTGACGGCAGCCTATATTGAGGAAGCGTGTAGATTAGCAGAACAATCTGAAGTCGTTTTGTTGGCTCTGGGGAAACCAGTGAGGAAGCGGGGGAAGCGGCAAGTTTGACCAAACTTTCTCTATCAAGAAATCAAGAAGCATTAGTTGCAGCAGTTAGTCAGGTCAATCCTAAGATCGCAACGATTCTTTTCTGTGGCAGACCACTGGTTTTGTCCGCCATCGAGCCTCTTTGTCAAGCCATTATGATTGCTTGGTTCCCTGGATCAGAAGGCGGTAATGCATTGGCAGATTTGTTGATGGGCGAGTCTGAACCGCAAGGACGTTTAGCTATGAGTTTTCCTCGAGCAGAAGGACAGTTGCCGATAACCTATGCTCAACTCTCAACAGGGCGTCCACTGACAGAAGAGAATAGTGATCAAAAATATATTTCGCGCTATATGGATGAAAAAAACGATCCTCTCTTTTCTTTTGGCTCAGGAATGGGCTATGGTCGATGCACGATCACCCACACTCAAATCATTAATCCTCAGGAAAAGGATGCGCCATTTGAGATCAGCTGCACGCTGAAAAATGAGGGAGATGTGCCGCATACGACGACCTTGCAACTCTATAGCAGAGACGATGTTACTGAAGTGGCACGACCGATGAGAGAATTAAAGCAATGGCAAAAAATCAATCTTGCTGCTGCTGAAGAAACGCAGCATTCCTTCTATGTTACACCAGAGGATTTTGCTTATGTTCATTCCGATTTCTTGGCAAAAAGTGATCCTGGTACGATTTCTTTATACCTTGGCTTTGCTGCTGCCTCAGCGAAGTTGATTGGTACGCTCACGATTTAAAAGCCTTTCGAGGCTTTTTTTGTAGGTACAACTTGTACCAATGTGGCACAGGTTTCAAGGTGCTGGTACATGCGCCAACTAGTTCTAGAACCATTGTGGGTGAAAACGTTTTTATATATAGTTGGTTTATCGGATGACCAATCTTAGAGTGGTCGTTGATTTTTTCAGCAAAATAAAAACGTTTTTATTTTTGAGAAGAATCGTTCAGGAGGGGAGAATCATTTGACAAATCGAATCACGATTCGGGAAGTGGCAAAGGAGGCAAACGTATCAATTGCGACTGTTTCTAAAGCACTGAACGGTGTCAATGTTGTTCGACCAGCAACGAAAGAACGAGTGCTGGCTGCCGCGCAACGTTTGCATTATGTCCCCAATTTAATGGGCAAACAATTGAAAAACACAAAAACCAAGATGCTTGGTTTTTACACCACTAGCATTAAAGGACCTTACTTTAGCGTATTAGTTGAAGCGATTGCCAGAGAGGCAGAAACGCATGGGTATGCAGTCAACGTCTTCTTATCCACGGATAAACGAGTGGTTCTCAATCGTATTTTAGGGGGATGGTTGATGGCATTATTGGATTTGAAGATTTTTTAACAGAGCAGGATTTGGCAGCGATGGAAAGAGAACAAATCAAAGCCGTCTTTATCGATCGAAACATTCAAGAGAAGAACTTTGGTAGTGTGGTATTTGATTCCTTCGAAAAAGGAAAAGCTGCTACTAAGTATCTCTTGTCACTAGGACATAAAAAAATCGTTTTTATCAGTGGGATTGCTGGTGTTTATGACAGTGATGAACGCTTAAGAGGGTATTGCGAAGCATTAAAAGAAGCCGGCATCTCTTGGCGCTCGGATTATCAATTGCAGGGATTCTTTGAAGAAGAACGGACGAGAGCCAGCGTGCAGCAGTTTTTGTTAGAGCAAAAGACTTGCCCACAGCATTTTTGGCAGGGAATGATCTTAGTGCGATCGGAACAGTCAAGGCGATCCACGAAACCAAGTGGCGGGTGCCTGATGATTTCAGCGTGATTGGTTTTGATGGTATTGATCTTTTAGACTATTTTACTCCTCGCTTGACCACAGTGAAAAATCCGATCCAACAGCAAGGGATCACGGCAGTAAAACATTTAGTAGAATTGATTGAGGAAAACGCATTTGGTATCTCCTACGTTTTACCAGGAGAATTGAGTATTAATCAATCGACAAAACAAGTAAATGAATAATGAGGGTGAAGCGATGTTTATTGGAATTGATGTTGGAGGAACGGCTATCAAATATGGTGTGATCTTGAGAACTGGTGAAATTGTAAAGAAAGGACAGATGCCAACGATTCATGAAAAAGAAAATTTTTTGCAGTCTATCGAAGTATTGATCAAATCGCTGCAGCAAGATGCAGTGATCGAAGGTGTCGGTATTAGCGCACCAGGCATTATCCAAAAAGATGGCACGATGATCACGGCAGGATCAATCAAATCCCTGTATGGAATCAACTTGAAGCTAGAATTAGAGGGACGTGTTAAGCTGCCGGTCATTGTTGAAAATGATGCCAATGCGGCGGCGATTGCTGAAAAATGGTTGGGGCACGCACAGACCTGTGAAAACTATCTTTGTCTCGTTGTGGGAACAGGCATTGGGGGCGGGATCATCGTCAACAATCGGCTCTATCGCGGCAGCCATGGTATGGCGGGGGAATTTGGGTGGATGCTGATCGACTCATTGCCTGAACAGGGAAATCTAGAGTCAGTTTCCTTGAACCAACGAGCTGCCATCGTGGGAGGGCTTTGCCATCAATACCAACTGGCACTTCAGCAACTAGGGCGAAGTGATCTGCCCAAAGATGCAATCGAGATTTTCCAGCGAGGAGAACAAGGAGAAGTAGTAGCGAATCAAGTGATTTCACAGTTCTTCCAAGATTTATCAGTGGGCTTACTGAATTTGATCAGTACATTTGATCCCGAGCTGATTTTGGTTGGTGGTGGGGTCAGTGAAAATGATGGTTTCATGACAAGGCTTGAAGAGACCATGAGCCAGCTAAAAGCTCGCCATGAAAGTATTGGTTATTTAGAAGGTCGCACGATTGCACCGATTCAACGAGCAAAATTAAAAAATGATGCTGGTATGATTGGTGCGGTCTATCAATTGATGAACCAATAAAGGAAAGCATGTATTTCCTTTGGGTGAAAAAGTAAGCGTTTTAGAAAGGGTGGAAAAATGGAATCAAAAGGTGTCATGCTAAAAGCAACCCCACAGAAAAGGTCATTTTTGCAAAAACTAAAAAGCCAAAGCTTTTATCAAGCGATGGTTTGGCCAGGTATTCTCTTGATGATCATTTTTAATTTTATCCCACTATATGGGATCGTCATCGCGTTTAAAGATTACTCGGTTCTTGATTCGATCGCAAATGCGGAGTGGGTCGGTACCCAGTATTTTCAAGAGTTTTTTAGTGATTCAATGTTTTGGACGGTGATGAGTAATACACTAGGCATCAGCTTTTTTAAACTGCTGATTGGTTTTCCAGCGGCGATTGGCTTAGCGGTATTGATCAATGAAATCGTTCATGTTCGTTTAAAGAAGGTCGTTCAAACGGTCTCTTATTTGCCCCATTTTCTGTCTTGGGTCATCTTAGGTGGCATGTTTATTACGTGGTTATCTGATACGGGATTGGTCAATAATTTGTTGCTAGGTGTTGGGGTGATCGATGAACCGATCCGTTTCTTGACTGACCCAGAAAAATATTGGGCCATCGCAGTCATTTCCGATATTTGGAAAGAAGTTGGCTGGAATACGATTTTATACATTGCTGCTATGACAGGGATCAATCCAGCTCTTTATGAAGCAGCGAGAATGGATGGTGCCACGAAATTTCAGCAGATCACGCGGATCACGATCCCTTCAATCCGCCATATTATCGCTTTGACGTTTGTTTTATCCGTTGGTGGGTTATTGGGTTCAAACCTTGATCAAACACTCGTCTTACAAAATCCTGTCAATTATCAGTCCAGTGAAGTCATTAATTCATTCGTCTATAAAATGGGGATACAACAAGGAGACTTCTCCTATGCGACCGCCGTTGGCCTGTTTGTGTCGGTTGTTTCTTTGATCCTCGTGGTAGGAAGTCATCTTTTGACCAAAAAAATCAGTGATGAATCAGTTTTTTAGAGGAGGGAAAGTATGAAGCAAACATTTTCAAAAGATGAGAAAATCTTCAATGTTGCCAATGTGATTTTTATGGTGTTCTTTTTAGCCATCATTGCTTTGCCTTTGTGGAATATCGTCGCTTTATCTTTCAATGATGCGACCGATGCCGCAAGAGGGGGATCTACTTTTGGCCCCGGAAATTTTCACTAGAAAGTTACTACACCGTTTTTGAAGATTCTGCGATCTATAAAGCCTTTGTCATCTCAGTTGCAAAAACTGTGATTGGTGTTGTGTTGCATACGGCACTGACGGCGATGGTCGCCTACGGGATGAGTCGTAGAAACCTAATGGGACGGAAAATTTATATGAACATGGGGATTTTAACGATGTTCGTTTCTGGAGGGATGATACCCACATTTCTCTTATTTAAGGAACTGGGCTTGTTAAATAATTTTTGGGTCTACATCATACCTGTCTTATTTTCTTTCTATGACATGGTGATTTTGATGAATTTTTTCCGGAGCATTCCATTTTCGCTGGAAGAATCTGCCATGATGGATGGCGCCAATCCTTTTATTATTTTCGTGAAAATCATTTTGCCATTGTCCCTTCCAGTTTTGGCAACCATCGCATTATTCCACGGGGTCTTTCAGTGGAACGATTATATGACGGCTAATATCTACGTTGATGATCGCAGCTTATATCCTTTACAAATGCTGCTATTTCGGATCGTTTCGGAAAATCTATCGCCTGCAGTGGCGACCGGAACCAATGTGGTCAGAAATACGACTTCACAGTCATTGCAATTAGCAACCATGGTCGTCACGACGGTTCCTGTCGTCGTGATCTATCCATTTTTACAAAAGTACTTTATTCAAGGGATGACTCTTGGATCAGTAAAAGAATAGACAAAAGGAGAGAAAAAAATGAAAGCAAGCAAATTATTTTTAGGGATCGGTCTCGCACTTACGTCAACCATAGTATTAGGAGCCTGCGGCAATTCCAATAATGAGTCCAAAGGGGCCGCCGTCGTAGAAGATCTGCCAGAAGCCCGCTTTGAAGCAGATAAAGACACGCCTAGCTGGCAAAAGGACACCGACCATGAAGCGACTTTGAAATGGTATGTCAATTTTGATTGGTATGCTCAGCCGGGTTGGGGCAAAGATACTGTGACGCGAAAAATCAAAGAAGATATGAATATCAATGTCGAATTTATTTCAGGAAATGACGAGAACCTTAATACGATGCTAGCTGGTGGCGATCTTCCAGATATCATGACCTTCGATAAAAACCTGTCTGCTGCAAATGAAGCGACAAAATTTGCCTTGCCATTAAATCTTTTGGCAGAAAAATATGACCCTTACTTCTTAGAACATGCAGCGAAACCGGAATCTGTTCAATGGTTTACTTTAGAAGATGGCAACATTTATGGATACCCAAGCTTTTCCACGACTGCACAAGATTATGAGGACGGCAATGTAGTAGGAGACCAAGTTTTCATTGTCCGCAAAGATATTTATGAAGCATTAGGGGAACCCGATATGTCGACGCCAGAAGGATTTTTAGATGCGTTAAAACAGGCAAAAGAAGCATTTCCGACGGCAGATGATGGTGCAGCTCTAGTCCCATTTGCTTCGACTGCACTAGATATTTCCAATGGCGGGGATGGCGCCTATGGTGGTACTTTGCAAGATTTTCTAAGCATTGCACCAAGTGTTGATGGGCAATTTAATGATCGAGATGCTGATGAGGAGTATATCACGTGGATCGAGACTTTTAGAAAAGCGTACAATGAAGGATACATCACCAACGACCAGTTTTCAGACAATGACAACACGATGAAAGAAAAACTAGGACAAGGGCGATATTTTGCTTACCTGCATACGAATACGAAGGGACTCAATGAGTTTATGTCTGATAATAATGCTCGTAACCCTGAACAAACTTATATTGCCGTCGATGGTCCAAAAAATTCGAATGGCGATGATTCCACTTTTACTGGCGGAAATATTGGTGGATGGACACAAACCTTTATCACGACGTCGACAAAAGAACCCCAAAAAGCCATGGAACTTTTGACCTATTTAGCAAGTGAGTATGGCACGATGGTCACTACCTTTGGTATCGAAGGGGAAACATACAATCTCGTAGATGGCGTGGTTGAATACTCAGAAGAAACAGAAGCCTTAAGAAATTCGGACATAGCTCGTTTTGACAAGGAAGTTGGTTTGGGCTCTTATTGGTTCGTTGGCAATGACAATTATGCCATCCAAATGGGACAAAAACCAGCTACATCGATTCGGCAGATGGTGGAATGGTCGCAAGACAAATTGGCGCCACGTTTTGAGATCGAAGACATTGATCCTCGCACCGGTTCTGAAGCAAGAAATCTCACTTCCATCAACACAGCAAGAGTGCAAGCGTTGGTCAACTTTATTCAGGCAGACTCGGAAGAAGCGGGACGTCAGATTTGGGAAGATTACTTACAAGAACGAGAAAACAATGGTTGGTCAGCAATCGTTGATTATCGAAATGAGAAAATCGCTGAAAATATTGAAAAATTAAAATAAAGGTGTGTGTGTGATGTTTGCTTTAGAGAGTCGTTTTTATCGTCTTTGCGAAATCGTTTTTCGTATGCTGGTATTGAATCTCTTGTTTTTGGTGGTATCGTTTCCGATCGTCACGTTTCCAGCAGCTTTGCGAGCAGTGGTCGATGCTTACGAACATCCTGAAGCAAAACTGCTAAAACCCTTTTTGAAAAATAGCAAAAGCGCGTTATTGAAGACTCTGCCACTAGGGGTCTTCAATCTCTTCTCATTTTTATGCGGACTCAGCTTGTGGCGTTCTGCTGCGTTGACGAATTCATTGTTTTTCTCTTTTTTGACCATCATTTTTCTTACTTTTTTGTTGTCCTACAACATCAACCTGTATGTGATGCAATCAAAAATGCAAGATCGGCAAAACCTGTTTGACCTTTTTCGTAGTAGTTTTTTCTTTACGATGATGCACTACCATAAAGGGATCGGAATCTTAGTCCTAGCAGCGATCGGCTATTTCTTCACATGGCAATCAGCACCAGGTATCTTCTATCTGTTTTGTCTGTCTGGGCCCTTGTATTTCTATCAAAAAGTGTTGTATCTAAAAAGAGTGGATCAATCTTGATTCACTCTTTTTTTGTTGCTGGTAATCGCCACTAGCAAGGAAGGAAACAGGATGAAACACATTCCAATCTTTGAAACGCATTGAATTGAAAACGTTTGCTATTCTATTAGTAACAAATGTTTCCTATAATGAACCTACAAATCAACTACAAAGGAGTTTCCTCAATGAAAGAAAAAGTGATGGATGCGATGCAGAAATTCTCCAAGGCAATGTTTGTGCCCGTTTTGATTTTGCCGATCGCAGGGATATTGATTGCCGTTGGGAATGTGTTTACGAATGTCCGCTTGCTTGAACAGTTTCCCTTTTTGGATAATCCGATAACCACCGGTTTTGGTAGTATCTTATCCGCTTCCTTATTACCGATTTTAACCAATTTAGGCATTATTTTTTGTGTCGGGATCGCTTTAGGGTTAGCCAATAAGAAAAAGGCTGAAGCGGGATTTACCGCGTTGTTAGGTTATTTCGTCTTCTTAAATGCCATGAACAAATTCATGGAGCTTCGGGGGATGTTGGTTCCAGCCGATGCCCTTCAAGGTTCAGGACAAGCGATCGTTTTAGGAATCCAAGTGTTGGACATGGGGGTCTTTCTGGGTATCATTTTAGGGATCGTCGTAGCATTGATCCATAATCGTTTTATCGATACGACCTTTAACAATGCCTTTCAAGTTTATGGCGGCGCGCGCTTCGTCTTTATTGTCTTGATTCCGGTCGTCGTGTTATTAGCCATCGTTTCCACGTTTATATGGCCAGTAATACAAACTGGTATCGACGGTTTAGGCGGCATCATTCAACAAACGGGCAACTTTGGCATCTTCTTGTACGGGATGTTGGAACGCTTATTGATTCCAACTGGCTTGCATCACTTGATCTATACGCCGTTTTTGTATACTTCATTAGGCGGTGTCGCAGAAGTTGGCGGTCAAGTCTTTGAAGGAGCACGGAATATTTATTTTGCGGAAATTGCTGACCCAGCAGTCCGCGTATTATCGCAAAGTGTCATTTGGGACGCTCGTGGGATCTCAAAAATGTTTGGACTGATCGGTGCTTGTTTGGCGATGTATCAAACGGCAAAACCAGAAAATAAAGTCAAAGTCAAAGCCATTTTGATTCCAGCTGTCGTTACTTCCTTTATTGCAGGTGTGACTGAACCAATCGAATTTTCTTTTATGTTCGTGGCACCTGTTTTGTTCGTCATTCATTCTGCCCTTAGCGGCTTGAGTATGGTGGCGTTAAATCTCTTTGGTTCTCGTGCCATCGGACCGAATGGCTTCATCGACTTTCTTTTGTACAACTTGCCCTTAGGGATCGAGAAGACTCGCTGGCCGGTATACTTGATCGTCGGGGTCGTCTTCTTCTTTCTTTATTACTTCTTGTTCCGCTTTTTGATCACGAAACTGAACTTGAAAACGGTCGGGCGTGAAGAAGATGGAACAGAGACCAAACTGTATTCGAAGAAAGAGTACAAAGAAAAACAACTTGCTGGAGCAGGTGTCGGGGTCATGGCGAGTGATCAAGCCGCCACTAATCCAACTAGTGAAACAAGTATCTCAGCAATCATCACCAAAGCGCTAGGTGGCGATGACAATATCAAAACCATTGACAACTGCTATACCCGCTTACGTTTAAAACTAAAGGATCCTGAACTCGTGGATGAAGCGCTGCTAAAAGACGAAACACAAGCCAAAGGCGTGATCAAAAATGGTGAAAATGTCCATGTCGTTTACGGGTTGACCGTGCCGAAAGTGCGGGAAGAATTAGAAAACTATCTTGGAAGAGAAGGAGAGATTGAATGATGAAAAATTTTTCAGTAGTGATCGCAGGGGGCGGCAGTACCTTTACCCCGGGAATCGTTATGATGCTGCTTGACAATCAAGAACGCTTTCCTTTAAGAAAGCTGAAACTATACGACAATGATGAAGCACGCCAAGCGATCCTCGGTGAAGCCCTAGCGATCTTATTAAAAGAACAAGCACCGCAAATCGAATTTTCATTTACGACGGATCCTGAAGAAGCCTTCAGCGATGTCGATTTCTGTATGGCGCATATCCGAGTAGGAAAGTATGATATGCGGGAAAAAGATGAAAAAGTCCCCTTGCGTCATGGCGTCTTTGGCCAAGAAACCTGTGGACCAGGAGGGATCGCTTATGGGATGCGCAGCATCACTGGTATGCTGGAGATCATTGATTACATGGAAAAGTATTCCCCCGATTGTTGGATGCTGAATTATTCCAATCCAGCTGCAATCGTAGCTGAAGCATGTCGAGTCTTGCGTCCTAAATCAAAAGTTCTGAATATCTGTGACATGCCCGTGGGCACGTTGCGTCGGATGTCGCAAATCATTGGCAAGCAGCCAGAAGAGTTAGAAGTTCGCTACTTTGGCTTGAATCATTTTGGCTGGTGGACCAGCGTCAAAGACAAAGAAGGCACGGAGTACATTCAAACCATTCGGGACTACGTGGCAGAACACGGCTATTTGACACAGATCGAAGTGGATACCCAACATACAGACCCAAGTTGGCAAGACACCCACAAAAAAGCCAAAGACCTCTTGGCGCTCACACCAGAATATCTGCCAAATACGTACTTGAAATATTATTTATACCCAGATTACGTCTACGACCACATGAAAGAACATCCAGAGTATACGCGTTCCAATGAAGTGATGGAAGGAAGGGAAAAACGAGTGTTCGATCATGCCAAAAAGATCACGGCACAAGGATCTGCTGAAGGGATCGCTTTTGAGATTGATGCCCATGCAACCTTTATCGTTGATTTGGCACGCGCCATCGCTTTTAATACGCATGAGCGAATGGTGATGATTGTGGAAAACAACGGCGCGATTGCGAACTTCCCAGATGATGCCATGGTGGAAGTGCCATGCATCGTGGGTTCTGATGGACCAGAAGCCCTCGCTCAAGGGAAAATTCCTGCCTTCCAACAAGCCCTCATGTTCCAACAGGTGACTGTGGAAAAATTAGTGGTCGAAGCATATGTGGAAAAGAGCTATCAAAAAATGTGGCAAGCGTTAAGCCTTTCCAAAACGATTCCTAGCGCAAAAGTAGCCAAAGAGTTACTCGATGATTTGGTCTCGGAAAATGGTGATTACTGGCCAGGATTGTCTTGAATTGTTTCACATTTGCGAAACATTTGCTGATTGGCTAACTGGAAAGAGGAAGATTCTCCAAGAATCTTTCTTTTTTTATTTTTGCTGTGGAAGGATAATTCTCTGAAGAAAATCATCACTAAACGTCTTCTCAACAAAACGATCAGACAGGTATACTAGAATATGCCACTAACTATGGTAGAATAAAGCTAATTGAATCAGATGAGAGGGAGCAATGCGATGTTTTTAGGGATTGATATCGGCACAACAGCTATAAAGTTTGGGGTCATTGAAGATCGGAAAATCATTTACTCACAGTCATTACCAATCAAAACCCATAGCCACGGGTTAAAACAGACCCAATCAGCGACCCAGATCAGTAGCCAATTAATCAGTGGTGTCACAACGATTCCCGCTCAATTAAAAGCGGCAATCACAGTGATCGGGTTCAGTACCGCCATGCACAGTTTGATGCCAGTGGCTGGTGAGACAGCAGAAGAGATTTACATTTGGTCAGACAATCAAGCGAGTCAAACGATGACGGCCTTTCGTCAAACGGATCTGGCGGCAACGTTTTATGAAGAGACAGGGACACCGATCCATGCAATGTCTCCCTTTGCGAAACTGGCTTATTTTCAAACAAGTGGTTCATATTCCAAAGAGACGAAATGGTTTGGCTTAAAAGAACTTGCAATGGCGTTGTTTACCGGACAAGCACGGATCGATTATAGTACCGCATCAGCGACCGGTTTTTTTCTTTGAAAGAAAAGCAATGGAGTCAAAAGATTCTCAATTATTTATCCTTTTCAAAAGCCCAGTTAGCGCCTTTATGTGCACCGACTGATCGTTTTTTGATTACCGAGGAGATGGCGCAGCGGTGTGGCTTGAAGCCTGAGGTAGAAGTGATGTGCGGGGCTAGCGATGGGTGTTTGGCAGCATATGCTGGCTATATTTCTACAGGGATCCGCAACAGCTTGACGATCGGGACCAGTGCGGCGGTTCGTAAAGTAAGTGAGACCACCGTCTTTGATGACCAAAAACAAAATTTTTGCTACTATCTGCAAGATGACCTCTATGTCGTAGGGGCACCTTCGAATAATGGTGGCTGTGTCCTTGCTTGGGCAAAAGAGACCTTATCAGAAGATCCTGATGGGTTTTATCATTATCTGCCGCAAGTCATGGAGGAATCACCGATCGGCAGCAACGGCTTACGTTTTTTCCCCTATTTAAACGGGGAGCGGGCACCCTTTTGGACGAATGAGATCACAGGCGGCTTTTCTGGCTTGACTCTGAAACACAATCGCTCAGATATGTTACGGGCAGTCATCGAAGGCATACTTATGAACATCGATTTATTAAAGCAAATGGCACAGTTGGAAGGGGCAGTCACTGTAAGTGGTGGTTTCTTTCAAACAAAACTTTTAGGTCAAATGACCGCGGATGTGTTGGGACTGACCTGTTATCTTTCCGATGAAAATGAACCGATATTCGGCTTGTATGATTTATATAAAAGCTCTGTTGTGCGGCAAGATCAGCCAGCTGAAAAATTTGTACCTGATCCGCAGAACCAAGCGCTTTATCAAGAACTGGCAACAACGTACTTTCAAGCATAAGCAAAAACCAGCAATCCACTAGGGTTGCTGGTTTTCTGTTTCAACACGGGTAAAAGCGTCGACGATATATTCCATTAATAAGAGCAATTTACCAAAGAAGCTAGTGTACTGGATGTTTTGGGTGTCGTAGGGACGTTCATCTGTCACTTCAAAGGAAAAGGTCGCTAGTTGATTGGCGCGATGATCACCGTTCCCGCAAAATAAAACAGTTGGTATGTGATGTTCATTGGCTAATGCCATCTTTTCCAGCACTTTTTGTGTTTCGCCAGATTTAGAGATGGTGATCAACATACTGATGTTCTCGATGTTGTTACTAATGATCCCACCTGAGTCAGAAGCACTGACTAATAAGGTTTTGATGCCGTTGACCAGCATTTTTTTGTGGAGGTATTCTGCCACGATCCCCGAAAAACCTGTTGCATAAATCGTAATAAACTTGTGCTTATTTTGTCCATAGATTTCTTTGATCGCGTCGATCGTATCTGCAATACTGGCAGCGTCAATCTGGTAATCGATGGCGGCTTCAGTGATCGTCTGATTTTTTAAGCGATTCTTTAAGAAGTAAAGTAGCTCTAGATAGCCAGAAAAACCTAATTTTTGCGCAAGCCGCACGATGGTTGCGGGGGAAGTGTAGACCGCTTTAGCGATTTCTCTTAAGGGCAGTCCATCGATCGCAGCGGTATTTGCAAGCAAATAATCAAGAATTTGCAGCTCATTGTCAGTCAATTTTTTTCCTTTGATCAATACATTTAAGTCCATTGTTCGGCACTCCTTTGTCTTGTCTTCATCATACAATGAATAACGACAGAAAGTAAAATAGGAATCGCGTCTTGCTGATATATAGGAAAAAAGATTGTGCATTTCCTAAAAAGATATTATAATTTCTTATATAGAAAATAAAGGTGGAGAAATGATGACACAAAAACCATATGGAACCGTACTACTAAAAGCAGCAACCATTTTAGATTATCTCGCAGAAGCGCCAAGTAAACCATTGCAAGAAATTTCTGAAGCAACGAAACTGACCCCATCCACAGCTTTGAAAATATTAGAAACGCTGCAAATGATCGGCTATGTCAAACGGGACAAAGAGAAGAATTATCGCTTAGGGTCTAAGCTGATCAAGTATGCCAATCAAAACATTCAAGAGCTTGATTTAGTGGAAATCAGCTTGCCTTACTTGGAAGCATTGCAGAAAACGGCAGATGAAACGATCCACTTAGGGGTCTTGACTGCCAATGAGATTCTTTATGTCAATAAATTGGAGCCCCGCAATCAAACGATCCGCATGTCTTCAAAAGTAGGGATCACAAGACCGTTGTATAGCTCTGCCATGGGGAAAGCCGTTTTAGCGGAGTTTGATGCCCCTCAAGTGGAAGAATATTTGGCAGCAACGCCTTTAACCGCTTATACGGAAAACACCATTACGAACCAGTTGAAGTTGAAGAAAGAATTGGAACAGGCAAAAGAAAACCAAGTAGCGTTTGATGATGAAGAAATGGAACAAGAAATCTATTGCATCGGTGCCTCACTGATAAAAGATCAGGAGATCGTTGGGGCGTTTTCTATCAGCCTACCGAAATACCGCTTGACCCCAGAATACAAAACGACATTGATCGATGCGATTATTGCGACAAAACAACAAATTGAACAAGCATTATAAACTTTTTAGTGGAAAGCCCTTGCAAATAAAAACGAGAACGGTATAATAAACGTGTAAGTTTCTTTATAATAAATACCATTTTCCAAATAGGAAATAAATGGAGGGTCTCAATGAAAAAAGTAGCGAATTTAATGAAACTAAAAGAAAGCGGCGTGATCGCTGTTGTGCGTGGCGCTTCAAAAGAAGAAGCGTTACAAGCAAGTAAAGCGATCGTTGCAGGGGGATCACTGGCATTGAGTTGACTTTTACAGTGCCTCAAGCGGCAGATGTAATCGCTGAATTAGTAGCAACCTTCAAAGATAATCCAGAGGTAGTCGTTGGTGCGGGGACCGTTCTTGATGCAGTGACCGCTCGCTTAGCGATCATGGCAGGAGCACAATATGTGGTAAGCCCAACCTTTGATCAAGAAACGGCTGAATTATGTAATTTATATCAAATCCCGTATCTGCCTGGTTGCATGACCATTTCAGAAATGAAGGACGCCTTAAAAGCAGGCGCAGATATCATTAAACTATTCCCGGGTAGTGCGTATGGACCAAATATCATCTCGGCCTTCAAAGCACCATTGCCACAATTAAACATTATGCCGACCGGTGGTGTCAGCTTAGACAACATGCAAGAATGGTTTGCGGCGGGTGTCGTAGCCGTTGGTGTAGGGGGAATTTGTTAGCGCCAGCAGCAAGTGGGGATTTTGACAAAGTAACAGAAGTAGCGAAACAATATGCGGCAAAATTAAAAGAGATTCGAGGAAAGTAAGATGGCAAACATTCTGACACTAGGAGAAATCATGTTGCGTCTATCGACAACGTTAGGCGACCGAATCGCCCATAGTTCGATGTTTGCTGCCCATTATGGTGGTGGAGAAGCCAATGTTGCGATCTCCTTGGCGAATTTTGGTCATCGCGTTTCTTTTGCTAGTAAAGTGCCGGAAAATGCTTTAGGAGATGCCGTTTTTCAACATTTACGAAGCTATGGCGTCGATTGTCGCCACGTGCTTCGTGGCGGTTCCCGACTAGGTACTTACTATATTGAAACCGGTATCGGGGAACGAGCAGCGCGAGTGGTTTATGATCGCGCAGGCTCTAGCTTTGCTCAAATGAAGGAAAATGAGTGGCAGTCTGACCTTTTTGATGGGATTGACATTGTTCACCTTTCAGGGATCACGCCAGCTCTTTCATCGACTTGGCAGACGCTTTTACTGACGTTGATCAAAGAAGCGAAAGCAGCTGGTTGTAAAATCAGTTTCGATATCAATTATCGTGGAAAACTGTGGACGACTGCTGAAGCGCGCGTCTTTTTGCAAGAAGTGCTCCCCTATGTCGATTATTGCTCAGCAGGACAGTTAGATGCCCAAGTCTTTATGGATGTACCTGCTGCAACAGAAGAAGTCGAAGATGACTACTATTATCAAGAAATGCATCGGAAATACCCAAATATCCAGCTCTTTTATTCAACTAGTCGTCAGGTGCTCTCAGCAAGTCACAATCAATTGACAGGAAGCCTATGGCACAACGGCAATTATGTCGTTTCTGCAACCCATGAGATCAATCCAATCGTTGATCGCGTCGGAGGAGGCGATGCCTTTTCAGCTGGTATCCTACATGGTCTTGTCACGAAGAAACAAGACCAAGAAATCATTGATTTTGCAACTGCCGCATCTGCCTTGAAGCATACGATCCATGGCGACTGTAATCAGTTTAGCGCCAATGAGATACAAGAATTTATTGCAACAGGTTCAGGAAAAATTATCCGATAGGAGGAAGTTAAACATGCAACACATGGAAACACGCTATACCCATAGTCCACTTGATATTCGTCACTATAGTACCGAAGAATTACGCAGAGAATTTTTGGTAGAGAAAATTTTCACACCGGGACAAATCATGCTGATCTATACCCACAATGATCGGATGATCTTTGGCGGAGTGACACCGACAGAAAAAGCGTTAGAAGTGCAATTAAGCAGTGAACTAGGGGTGGAGTACTTCTTAGAACGCCGTGAATTAGGCGTCATCAATATTGGAGGACCCGGTGCGATCACGATCGATGGCCAAAAAGAACCAATGAAGAAACAAGACGGTTACTATATCGGCAAGGAAACCAAACAAGTCTTGTTCCACTCAGATGATCCAGCAAATCCAGCGAAATTCTATCTATCTTGCGTGCCAGCACATAAGAAATACCCAAATGTAAAAATCAGTATCGATCAAGTCACACCAATGGAGACTGGTGAGGGCTTGACCTTAAATGAACGGAAAATTTATCAATACATTCACCCAAATGTTTGCGAAAGCTGTCAATTACAAATGGGGTACACGATCTTAGAACCAGGCAGTGCTTGGAATACGATGCCCAGCCATACTCATGAACGTCGGATGGAAGCATATGTGTATTTTGATTTTGCTAATGAAGATACAAAAGTATTCCATATGATGGGCAAACCAGATGAAACGAAGCATTTAGTGGTTAGTGAAGAACAAGCCGTTATTTCTCCAAGCTGGTCGATCCATTCGGGTGTTGGAACCAGTAACTACTCCTTTATCTGGGCAATGTGTGGCGAAAACATCACCTATACCGATATGGATATGGTGGCTATGGACGACTTAAAATAAAAAGAAAGAGGGTTTATCAATTATGGATTTTTCAATGGATCAATTTCGTTTAGATGGTAAAATCGCCTTAGTGACAGGCGCTGTCTATGGGATCGGTTTTACGATCGCTCGTTCACTAGCAGCAGCAGGAGCAACGATCGTTTTTAACAACTTGGATCAAGAATCAGTGGATAAAGGATTAGCAAACTATCGTGAAGCAGGGATTGAAGCCCACGGCTATGTCTGTGATGTAACGGATGAAAAAGCAGTCAACGAAATGGTCAAGCAGATCGAAGAAGAAGTTGGCGTGATCGATATCTTAGTCAATAATGCTGGGATCATCAAACGAATCCCGATGTTGGAGATGTCTGCTGAAGACTTCCGTCAAGTCGTTGACGTGGACTTGAACGCTCCATTTATCGTTTCAAAAGCAGTCTTACCGTCAATGATCAAAAAAGGACATGGAAAAATCATCAACATTTGCTCAATGATGAGTGAATTGGGAAGAGAAACAGTGGCTGGTTATGCAGCGGCTAAAGGCGGCTTGAAAATGTTGACGAAAAACATTTGTGCTGAATTTGGTTCAGCTAACATTCAATGTAATGGGATCGGACCTGGTTATATTGCAACACCGCAAACCGCACCATTACGAGAGATCCAACCAGACGGTTCTCGTCACCCATTTGATCAATTTATCGTAGCAAAAACACCTGCTGCCCGTTGGGGTGAGCCAGAAGATTTAGCAGGACCAACGGTTTTCTTAGCTTCTGAGGCATCAAACTTTGTCAATGGCCATGTCTTATATGTAGACGGCGGTATCTTGGCATATATCGGGAAACAACCTGAATAAAACAATCAATAGTAAGGATGGGGACGATTGCAATCGTTCCCATTTTTATGGTACAACACCTAAGAAATGCAGGTCTTTAAAAGGTAGCTTGGCGAAAAATGGGTGAAGCAAAGGAATGGCAATCAAACCTTTTAAAAAGAATCAAAAGCAAAACGCTGTGAAGGAAAATGTTCTTCGCAGCGTTTTGCTTGAGTAGCTCTTTTTTTAATCAGGTAGCGTATTTATGTTAGGGGAAGATTCAACACGAACAATGAGTTTCAATCTAAAAGAACTTGTTGTGCAAGCGGTAATGGAGCATTTGTCAAACATTGGGCAACTAATTTGGCGACGGCTGTAGCACCTTGGTCATTCAAATGCGTGTTATCCGTAATGCCGGCTGGATAATTGGGGTGCTGGTTTTTTTCTAAATGAAGAAAATAGGTTTTCGCCTGTTGTGGTTCCAGTGCTGAAAAGAACCGTTGTGTTGCGGCAAAAAGATCCAGACAGACCACATCCAAGGAGGTAGCCAAAGCACGCATTGCTTCTGGGTAAGGACCGACTGCCAAAGGATCAAGTTGCTGTTGGTCCACGTAATGCAAACGAGTGATCGAGGTCAATAGGATCGGTGTCGCTTGCTGCTGGCGTGCCGTTTGCACGAAGGTTGCTAAATTATGCTGATATTCTACAGGTGTCGTACCACGACTATCTGTTTTTTGATCGTTGTGTCCAAATTGAATCAAGAGATAATCACCAGCATGTAGTTCTTTTTTTGCCTGCAACAAGCGTCCTTCTTCAATGAAGCTTTTGGAGGAACGCCCATTTTTTGCCAAGTTGACGATTTGATGCTGGGGGAGATAGCGTGAGATCTTTTCACCCCAGCCCGTTTCTGGACGAGCGCTAGGCTCTTTGATCGATGCGGTGGAATCACCGACGATGACGATTTTTTCCATTGTCTTTCTCCTAAAATTTGAAGTAGTTGTTGGCGTTTTGATAACAGACATTTTCTACTAATGGTTTTAGCTGACGAAGATCAGCAGGTGCTTCACCACGTACAACGATCTCAGCAAGCCATTCACAAAAGACGCGTCGGAAATATTCATGACGGGTGTAAGACAGAAAGCTTCTTGAATCCGTCAGCATGCCGACAAAGTTAAAGATCACACTGCCGTCTGCGAATTTCGTCAATTGGTGACGCATGCCTGCGCGGGTGTCGTTATACCACCAGCCAGATCCTAACTGCAATTTATTATTGCCTTCTTGCTGGAAGCACCCCATCAAAGCGACGAGTGCATCATAGTCATTGGGATTTAAGGAGTAGAGAATCGTCTGAGGCAAATGGTCCTGCGCATCAGCAGCGTTCAATAATTTCTGCAAGCTTTGAGTCAGTGGTTGATCATTGATGCCATCGTAGCCCGTATCTGGTCCCAAGCGCTCAAACATTCGTTGATTGCAGTTACGGTACGCATGGACATGCAGTTGCATCGTCCAACCGTGTTCGTGATACAGCTTCATCAGTTCAACTAGAACATTGGTTTTGAAGAACGAGACTTCGTTTTCCTCCAAAGATTCCCCAGTTAATGCTTTGGCAAAAATTGCTTCAAGGGATAACTGTTCGTCTGCAGCATACACTAAAGTATCCAGCGCATGGTCAGACAAGCGGCAGTGATGCTGGTGAAAGTAGGTTACACGGTCCCGCAAGGCTGTCAAGAAAGCATCATAGGTAGTGATCGCGTTTTCGACACTCTTTTCGAGTTTGGTAACATAGGCAAGAAAATTCGGATGGTCGATTTGTAACGCTTTGTCAGGTCGAAAGGTCGGCAAGACCCGAAAACGTTGTTCTGTTTGGCTTAATTGGTGATGATAGTGAAGATCATCGACTGGATCATCTGTGGTGCAAACGATCTCGACTTTACTGCGAGCAATCAAAGCTCTTCGAGTAAAGTTTTTTTGCTGCAATTTTTCGTTGCATAGCCTCCACAAAGTTTCGGCATTTTCTTCAGTAACGGGAAGATCGATCGCAAAAAATCGCTTTAATTCTAAATGGGTCCAACTGTAAAGGGGATTTCCCACCAGTTTTGGCACTGTTTGACACCATGCCAAAAATTTTTCATAATCACTGGCATTGCCGGTGATCGCTTCTTCTGGTACGCCACAAGCGCGCATCAAGCGCCATTTGTAATGATCGCCACTTAGCCATGCCTCGGTGATAGTTTTAAAGGGCCGATCCTCATAGATTTCTTTCGGGTCTAGGTGGCAGTGGTAATCAATGATCGGCAGCTCTTTGGCATATTCATGGTAAAGGGTTTGAGCAATTTCATTTGGCAATAAATAGTTTTCATTTAAAAACATGTCGAACCTCTTTTCTTTGATTATAGTGTCACGCCATTTTTAAAGATGGCGATCTCACGAACGTTGTTGGCTTCATTACGCGTCGGTTTTCCACTGGCAGTATCGATGATCGCTTGAATAAAGTCTTCCAGCACGACCTCCATCGGCTCTTCCAACAAGCGACCGGCGTTGAAATCCATCCAGTGGGGTTTCTTATGGTAAATCTCTTGATTCGTGGCAACTTTCATGGTCGGCACATAGGCACCAAATGGCGTGCCGCGACCCGTGGTAAATAAGACGAGTTGGCAATCGGCAGAAGCCAGTGCAGAAGCGGCAACAAGGTCGTTTCCTGGACCTTCCAGCAGGCTCAAGCCTGGCTTACGGAGTTTCTCCCCATATTTTAAGACATCGACGACAGCGGAAGTCCCAGATTTTTGGGTACAGCCTAATGACTTATCTTCTAGTGTTGTGATGCCGCCTGCCTTATTGCCAGGAGAAGGATTTTCATAGACCGGTTCACCGTAAGCAAGAAAATAATCTTTAAAGTCGTTGATTAGATGGAGGATTTTTTCAAAGGTTGCTTCATCTTGTGCACGCGCCATCAAGACTTGTTCAGCGCCAAACATTTCGGGTACTTCCGTCAAGACCGTACTGCCACCTTGAGAAACTAAAAAGTCAGAAAATGCCCCCAACAAAGGGTTGGCGGTGATCCCAGAAAACCCGTCGGACCCCCACATTTTAACCCGATCTTTAGCTCACTCAAGGGAACGGCTTCTCGTTGATCCTCTTTTGCTGCTTCCAGTAATTCTTCTAATAAGCTTTCGCCGACCGCAATTTCATCGTCGCTTTCCTGTGCCACCATAAATTTGACGCGCTTTGGATCGTAGTCACCCAGGTTTTTCTTAAACTCGGGAACGGTGTTGTTCTCACAACCTAAGCCAAAGACCAAGACGCCACCGGCATTTGGATGATGCACCGCATCAATTAAAATTTGACGAGTGTTTTGATGATCTTGGCCTAACTGGGAGCAGCCGTAGGGATGTTTAAGGATCGTAATATGATCAAACGTGCCAAGATCTGGATGATTCTTCTTGAAGTTTTCAACAATGATCTCTGCGATGCCATTGATGCAACCAACTGTTGGTACGATCAGTAAATCATTCCGAATCCCAACTTTGCCATTCGCCCGACGGTACCCTTGGAACGTCGCAGCCCTTTTGGATAACGGACGGGATGCAAATCGGGGGCATAGGTGTATGCTAAGGTACCAGAAAGGTTGGTTTTGACATTGTGGGTATGCAACCATTGGCCGGTTTTAACGTTAGCTAAGAGATGTCCAATGGGATAGCCGTATTTGATCACGTCTTGTGATTGTGCTAGATCTTTGAGGGCGATTTTGTGTCCTTGCGGAATATCCTCAAAAGGGTGATCGTTTGGCCTTCAAATGCAAGGGTCGTTTTAGCAGCTAGTGGTTTTAATGCGACTGCGACATTGTCTTTAGGGTGCAATTTCAATAGTTGCGCGGGCGTTTCTGTTAATGTGGTGGACATAAAGATTCTCCTTTATTTCAAACTTGGCTCAGGGGTGTCAATCGACGCAAGTAACTGGCGTGGTCCGTCTTGTTTTAGACATGTGCACATTTCATTGATCGTCTCTGTCATGAAGCTCAGGTCTGCATGCCAAAGTTGCTCATTTTTTAATAGAGTGGCGATCTGTTCTTCTGCTGGTAATTGTTTCACTTGCTGAAATATGGTTGTCACTAGCTCATCATCTTGAAAGGGTCTTGTGAGATAGAAAGTCAGTAACCCTGCCAATGCGGCAGTGATTCGTTTTGGTACCTGCTGGTTTTGTTGGACATAACGAGTTAAGACTGGTTGAAGACGCGCACGGAATTTTGAAACACTGTTTAAAGCGATCGATTGCAGCTGATGCTTCACATAAGGATTTCTGAAGCGTTCTTTGATTTGTTCCGCATAAGCTGTAAGCTGTGCTTTAGGCAAATCAAGCATTGGAATCAACTCTTCCTGAAAAAGACCATCCAAAAAGGCTGCAAAATCACGGTCGTTCATTACTTCTTCAACCGTTTCTAAACTAGCTAAAAGACCAAGTGGAACCATCGCCGTATGAGGACCATTTAATAAATGTACTTTTTGTTCACGGTAAGGGGTCATATCTTCTGTCACGATCACATTCAACCCAGCTTCTTGCAAGGGGAGCTTTTCAGCTACGCCGCTTCCTTCGATCACCCATAACATAAAGGGTTCTGCAGTGACCATTACGGCATCCTCATAGCCAAGAATCTCTTGGTATTGTGCCACTTTGTCGCGAGGATATCCTGGAACGATCCGATCGACTAAGCTACAGCAGAAGGTGTTTTCTTTTTCTAACCAGTTGACGAAGTCTGACTCCAAAGACCATAATGCGGCATATTGTAAGACGATCTCTTTTAATTTTTCCCCATTCCGATCGACCAATTCGCAAGGAATGATCAAAAATCCCGGTTTTTGTCGTTGAAAACGACGATACAAAAGGGCGGTCAGTTTTGCAGGAAAACTGTGGGGAGGGGTATCGTGCAAGGAATCCTCTGGGTGAAACGCAATACCTGCTTCCGTCGTATTAGAAACGATGATCTCGAGTTGCTCATCTTCGGCTAAAGCAAGATAGTCTTCCCATTGCTGATAAGGATTTAACACTTGATCGATAGTGGAGACGACTTCAAATGTTTGAGATAAAGCGCCATCGACAAGTCCTTCTAAGATAACAGTGTAGAGATTTTCTTGTTGTGCCAACAGCTCTTTCAAGCCGTGATCGATCGGCTGTACCACAACGGCACTGCCGTTAAAAAGACCTTGCTTGTTCATTTGCTGCAGCTGCCAGTTAAAAAAGCCCCGCATAAAATTGCCTTCCCCGAATTGAATTACTCGGGCTGGATAAGTTTGATGGGTTTGTTCGGTAATTTTTTTCATAGAATCCTCCTTAAAAAATAGTTATGCACACGTTAACATTTTTGCGTAAGCACTCTTGAAAACAAGAGGCTTACAGCGATTGACGAATGATTAACGAGGTATCAAAGAAATGTTGTTTCTCAACTACTTGATTGGCAAATGCTTGCAACAGCAGAGTTGCTGCCAATTGACTCATTTCATAAACTGGTTTGCGGATCGTTGTTAATGGGGGATACGTATAGGGAGAAAAAGAACTATCATCAAAACCGATGATACCGATCTCCTCTGGGATCTTTCGTCCTGCTTGATGACAGGCATTGATCGCACCGATCGCCATATCATCATTGGCGCAAAAAATCACTTCAGGTGGTTCAGGTAAAGCGAGTAGTTGCTGGGCACCCAGCTGACCACTTTCCAAAGAGTAGTCGCCAGCTACGAAGTATTCTTTCGGGCAGACAAGCTGCTTTTCTTGAATCGCTTTCATAAATCCTTTACGACGCTCTCTAGCGGAACCAAAGGAAGCGATCCCTTCAATCATGGCGATCTTTCGAAAGCCTTGTTCAAGCACATAGGTGATCATTTGATAGACCCCTTGGGCATCATTACTAGTGACATTCATCAAGGTTGCATCCTGCAATTGACGATTCAAAACGACGATGGGAATGTTTTTCTTTGAAAGAGCAGCAATAAAGCCGTCATCCCGATCACTTTGACTCATCACGATCGCTCCATCTAAACGATTCGGCTCTTCATCAAATGTATCGGATTGCAATAATTCATGAACCGCTAAAGTATATTCGGATGGTAGGGTATCACTGATTCCTTTGATCACTTCGACTAAAAAGCTATCGGAAGTACCAATGGATAGATGAGAAAAATAAAGACCAATGATATAGGATTTTTGATTCACCAGACTTTTGGCATTGACATTGGGCACATAGTGTAAAGATTCAGCGATGGCTGCGATCTTCTTTTTTGTTTCTGGCTTAATTAATGGGCTATCGTTTAACGCACGAGAAACAGTTGTATGTGAAACACCAGCGACTTTGGCGATATCTTTGATCGTGACCATAGAAAACCTTCTTCCTTTTTGCTTGATTCAAGCATAGCTTGTTCCCACGAGAATGTCAATACACCAAGGATGCACACGTGAAACATTTTTCAAAATAACATAGGAACTTTTTCTGGGATGTGCTAGTATAAAAGGAGATAGTTAGGTAATGGGAGGGAGTCTATGAAATTCTTTTTAAGCTATCATCAAACGTCCAACTTGTTCTATAAAATTTTCATTTGGGTCTCTTTGATTGGTAGCGCTTTAATTGTCGGCTTTAGTGGAGTCATTTATCATCGAACGTATCAAAACATTCAAGAAACCTTTTTGCAAAGTCAACATAATTTGGTCAACCAAGTCAAACAAAATCTGGATCAAAAAATTCAGATGGTGGAGTATGCCTTTTCTACATATAGCAGTACTCAAAGTTTTTCCGATACGATGGAACAGCCGTTTTCCGTGACGAATTATCGACAAGTGCGCGAGATCAATTCGCAACTGGCTTACATTGGTGTGATGGGGATCGAAAACGCCAGCTACCAATTGGTGAATTTGAATCAGCATTGGAAAATCGAAGAAGGCTCCTTAAAACAGATCGATGATACTGAATTCGCTGCTTTTCAAGCGTTGATCGACAACCAACGCTACTTGTATTGGTTGCCAGAAGATGGCTATTTAAAAATGGTGATGACGCTGCCTGTGTTTCGACAGGAAACCACTGCTTTGGGGATTGCTGAAATCCAAGACCATACCATTGCGCAGTTGGTGGCAGATCATGACGATTCGTTTTTGAATATTTTTCATGCGGATGGACAACTGCTTTTCGATAATGGTGAAGTGATCGATTCTGACTTACACGAAACAATGATCGCAGCTGCCCACGGCGATGGCATCTTCACTGACAAAGAAAACAACAAGTATGTGGTCACACAATCGGATTACAATCAGTGGTATCATGTGATCCGTCTGGCGCCAGCCAGTGTTTCGCAAGCAATTCGTGAGTTAAGAAGCGGTTTGATCGTGATTGGTAGTCTATTGATTTTCCTGTTTTTATTAGTATCTTATCGCATTGCGATCGTGGCTACTTCACCCATCAATCGGATCGGAGAGCTTTTAAAGCCCAAAAAACAAGGTCAAAAATTAGAAGTCAATCAATTGATTTCCGATATCGACCAAGTCTTGCATCAAAACCATGATCTTGCTGTTAAAGTTGAACACCAAAAGCCCGAGTTAGAATCTTTGTTTTTATTAAACTTGTTTCGCGGCTGTATCTCAGAAGCAGATATTCACTTAAAACTGTCACAATTTGGGTATGAAGTACCCGAAACGGAACACTTTGCCGTATTACTGATTCAAATCGATGATTTGTGTGGGCGAGAAACAGCGACCAGTGATATTTTCTTGCTTGCCATTGAGAATCTCGTTTCTGAGATCATTCCGGCGAATTTGCGTTTTCAGCCAATCATCTCTAGTCAAGAAACCCAAGGAACGATTTTAAAACTTCCGAAAACGATTGATCAAAAACAAGTATTGACCTATTGTCAAAAGATCCATCAAGCGGCAAAAGACTATTTAAGAATTAAAATAAGTTGTGGGGTCTCACAATCCTACGACCGCCTCGTAGAAACCAAACTAGCGGTTGATAACGCCAAAGAAGCCTTGCACTATCGAATGAATTTAGGGGAAGAAGTCATTATCTTTTTTGACGACATTGCGGCACAATTGGACAATAACGCGATCGTTCAATACCCTAGAGAAGCAGAAAGTACCTTTTTGGATGCGATGCGTAGTGGGGAGCTAGCGACCATCAAAGCGAGTTACACGGAAGTTGTACGAGAAATCATCCATGAAAATAAAAATCCGTTGACGATTGAAAGCGCCTTGTTTAAGTTGATCAACAGTATCGTTCAGCTAGGGCAACTCTTAGGAGCAGATCATACCAGCTTGCAAAATAGTCGTAAAGTTTATCAATCCGTGCTCAACCAAACCAGCTTAGTCAAAGTTGAGCAAAGCATCTATCAAGAGTTAGTTTTACCTATCGTTGAAACGACACAAGCCAAAACAGATCGAGAAATTCGCTCCTTGTCTGAAAAGATGGTCTTGATCGTACACCAACAATACGATCAGGATCTTTCCTTAGATAGCATTGCTGAACAGCTGCATTATAATGCCAATTACTTAAGTAATGTGTTTAAAAAGGAATTATCCATCAATTTTGCCGATTACTTACAAAACTATCGGTTGCGAATCGCCAAAAAATGGTTGCGGGAAACGGATATGACGATCAAGGAAATCGCAGCCAACCTTCAATATACCAACTCTCAAAACTTCATTCGCTTTTTCAAAAAAAAAGAACAGATGACGCCCGGAGAGTATCGCAAACGTTCCAAAGAATAAAAGAAAAACGCGCTTTTTGATTAACGATCAAAAAGCGCGTTTTTCTTGGCTGCCTGTTGGTTACCCTTTGACGGAACCAACCATTGCCCCTTTCACGAAATACTTCTGAACAAATGGATAGGCGATCAACATTGGCAGCGTCGCAACGACGATCACGGCCATTTTTACGGATTGTGCTGGGGGACAACATCGACACTCGCGGCATCGGCGTTCATCCCGCTGGAGACGATCACGATTTGTCGAAGGAGCACTTGGATCGGCCATTTCGCTGAATCATTGATGTACAAAATCGCTGATTGATAAGTATTCCAATAACTAACAGTGTAGAACAAAGAGATCGTCGCAATCGATGGTAAGGAAAGGGGTAAGATGATACGGAAAAAGACGCCCCAATCAGAGCAACCATCCATTTTTGCGGATTCTTCTAAACTATCAGGAATTCCTTGGAAAAAGTTTCTCATAATGATCATATTATATGCACTGATCGCACTCGGTAAGATCAGTGCCCAGAGAGAATCGATCAAGCCGAGGCTTTGTACCAAAATAAAACTTGGGATCATCCCACCGCTAAACAACATGGTAAATACGACAATAAAGTTGAAGATGCCGCGTCCATGCAAATATTTTCTTGAAAGAGCATAGGCCATAAAAGAGGTCAAGATCATTGAAAGAACTGTTCCGACGATGGTCACAAAAGGGAAACACCAATACTGGTAAAAATCGTGGGTGTCGAGAGAATATACCGGTAAGCATTTAAGCTAAATTCACGAGGGATAATGATAAATGTTCGTGTTGCGATCTCAGAAGAAGAAGCAAAGGAGCTTCCGAGAATGTTTAGAAAAGGTAAGAGACACGTTAAGGTGAAGAGTAGTAGAAAGCCAATAATAAATCCTTGAACGACCCGTTCACTTTTCGGGCGGTTCGTTTTTTTCAGGGTTTGTTGCATAGAAAAAACCTCCATCTTTTTTTACTTAAATAGGTACTTCCAACGTATCATGAGGCGGGGACAACGTATATAATCACTTTTACATGTTAAAAAAATCACAATCATGACAAACGTTGGTAAATCAAGGATTATCCAATTCGACTGCGAGATAATCCTAAAAAATGTATGCCTTTTCAAAGCTGAGAAAATGATTATATACGTTATCTTTTTTTCACGCTACCATGGGACTATCAAATCAAAAAAATTCGGAGGAACAAGTATGGAAACAAAAGTTGATAATTACTTCTCACCACTAAATGAAGAAGAACAGCGGCTGCGGCTGAAAAAGAAAAAATGGGCGCAAATCAGAAAAAATCGTGCCCTCTATATTATGGTATTGCCGGGGATTTTATATTTTCTTATTTTCCGTTACATACCGATGGGCGGGTTAGTCATCGCTTTTCAAGACTACCAACCATTCTTGGGGATCCTAGGAAGCCCCTTTGTTGGCTTCACTCATTTTATTCGGCTCTTTACTGAAGATACTTTTGTGATGTTGATGCGCAATACATTGATCATGTTCTTCTTAAATATCACGATTTCCTTCCCTTTTCCTATAGTATTGGCACTTATGCTAAATGAAGTAAACAATCGCCGTTTGAAAAAAGGGATTCAAACCATCATTTATTTGCCTCATTTTATGTCGTGGGTCATCGTTGTTTCCATCTTCTATGTTTTATTAACGACAGAAGGTGGTGTGATCAATAACATGATCGAAAGTCTTGGTGGCGAACGTATCCCGTTTCTAACAAGTCGCACGTGGTTGCGTCCAATGTACATTTTCCAAGACCTTTGGAAAGGTGCCGGTTGGGGGACGATCGTTTATCTAGCCGCTATTACCAATGTTGATGAACAGCTTTATGAAGCGGCGGATATGGATGGGGCTGGCAAGCTACGAAAAATGTGGCATATCACATTGCCTTGTATTCGTCCGACGATCGTAACCTTATTGATTTTAAAGATCGGTTCAATCTTAGATATGGGCTTTGAGCATATGTTCTTGTTGATGAACTCAATGAACCGTGAGGTTGCCCAAATCTTTGATACCTTTGTCTATACCGCCGGGATTCAAAATGGTCAATTGAGTTACTCGACAGCTGTTGGGCTGTTTAAAGGACTTGTTGGCTTGATTCTTGTCATCTTTGCCAATCGTTTGGCGAAAAAATTGGTGAAGACGGGATTTATTAAGAAAGAAGGGATCACATGACGATCGAAAAGATCACGAAAATCAACGAAGGATTACTCGCATTTTTGACGCTGATCGCCCTTCACTTTCTTTGGCTCAGTGTGACTCTCCTGGGAGGCATCCTCTTTGGCATTGGCCCTGCGTCGTATGCCATGATGAAATATTATGATCGCTGGCTTCGTCTTCATGAACGACCGCCTTTGATCAAAAGTTTTTTCTACTATAGTAAAGAACGGTTCCGGCAATCGGTGCTAATCAGTTGGTTGTTTTTGATTATCGCAGCAATCGTGATCACCAATATATTTGCGCCATTTCCATGGTTTATCCAAGTGGCGAATGTCCTCTTTTTGATTGCGTTTCTCTTTTTATTCATGCACGTGTATACCGTCATGGCAGCCACCAACTTTGTGACCGTGTTTGAGATCCTGCGGGGGAGTGCGTTATTAGGTTTAGGCTATCTGCATTATTCGATCATAAGTTGGACGATTTTGATCGTTGGCTATTTAGTCCTGGGCAGTTATTTCTTGATCGGCCTCTTTTTGATGGGTAGTAGCTTAGTTGGTGGTGTTTTTGCCCTTGCTGGTAAAAAAATTCTTCAAGATATCCACCCAATTGAAACAGATCAGGTGGTTTCAAAAACGGCATCGACTACGGAGCAAACCGTTGCCAGTAAAGGAGATGAGGTCATTATCTAAAGAAAACGGCTCAAAGACTTTTACTGGTTCGTGAACAAAACGGTCACTAGAGAACACCTGGAAATAGCAAAACAAGCTGAACCCTCATGAAATACAGCCAGTAAAACAGATTCATTGAAACAGCTCTATGAATTGAGGAGACTACAATAAAAGGAAGTATCGTACATGAAGAACTATTCGGAAATTGCTTTGAACACGTTATTTGAGCGCTATGACTACTTATGCAAAGAAAAAATTTATCACGGAAAATGGTCCTATGACATCGGGGTTGTTTTACAAGGCGTGAAAGAAGCCTATGAACAGACTGGTGACAAACGTTATTTCGACTATATCCAAAACACGATGGATTTTTATATTGACGAAGACGGTCGTATCAAAAATTATCAGATGGACGCGATGAATATCGATTACATCAATAATGGCAAATGTTTATTCTTACTATACAAAGAAACAGGTGTTTCAAAATACAAGATCGCCTTGGACACGCTTTATCAACAATTACAGCAGATGCCAAGAACAAGCGAAGGCGGGTTCTGGCATAAAAAAATCTATCCATATCAAATGTGGTTAGATGGCTTATATATGGGAGCCCCATTTTTGACAGAATACGCACTGACATTTAAGAAAGCAGAAGCATTGGCAGATGTCATCAAGCAATTCACCTTATGCTTTAAGCATACCCTAGATCCAAAAACGGGTCTTTTGTATCACGCGTGGGATGAACAAAAAGTCCAGCCGTGGGCAGATCCTGAGACTGGTTGTTCAAAAAATTTCTGGGGACGGTCAATGGGATGGTTCATGATGGCACTCGCAGATACGATGGTGCTATTAGGGGAATCAGAGCAGAAGAATTCGTTAGAAAACATGTTTGTCTCCTGTCTAGAAGCTCTTGCTAAAGTAAGAGATCCCCAGAAAAAAGTGTGGTATCAAGTCTTAGATAAAGGCAGTGAGCGTGGGAATTATTTAGAAGCATCCGCTTCTTCAATGATTTGTTACGCAACAGCGAAAGCAGTCAAAGCAAGGATCATCGATCAAAAATGGCAAGTGTTTGCCCAAGAGACCTATCAAGGATTGCTGGATGAGTTTGTCTTTTTAACAAAAGAAGGCTGGTTGAATCTGATCAGAAACTGTGAAGTTGCTGGTCTTGGTGGACCAGATAATCGGGATGGTACGTTTGTTTACTATATCAGTGAACCCGTTATCACGAATGATTTCAAAGGATACGGTGCCTTTTTACAAGCGAGTTTACTGCTGCAACCACTTACGGAGGAAGGAAGCAAGAAATGAATATCCAATTAACTACAGCTGATTTACAAGGAAAAGAAGGTCTGTTGACAGAAGCGATTCAAGAAAAAATTGATGAATTGCATCAACAAGGAGGAGGCAGAATCACTTTTTCTGCAGGACGCTATCCGACAGGTGCGCTCTTTTTAAAAAGTAACATTGAACTGCACCTACTATTGGGGGCGACCTTATTATTTTCTGATGATCCCAAAGACTATCCCGTCGTCGTGTCTCGCTGGGAAGGGGTCAAACGGGAAGTTTATGCCTCTTGTTTATATGCCGAGAATGCGGAAAACATCGCTGTCACAGGACTAGGAATGCTTGATGGACAAGGGCAAAGATGGTGGAAAACCTTTCGAGAAAACCGTGAAGAGCTTGCTTATCCACGACCAAAATTAATCAGTTTTGACTCTTGCCAACAAATTACGTTGAAAGATATCCGTCTTGTCGATTCACCAAGTTGGACTGTCAATCCGATTCTTTGCCAAGATCTAACGATCGATAATCTTCGCATCAAAAATCCAGCGGATTCGCCAAATACGGATGGGATCGATCCTGAATCTTGTAAAAATGTCCGCATCAGTAACTGTCATATTGATGTTGGCGATGATTGCATCGCCATCAAATCAGGAACGGAGGACACTAAAGAACGGGTCGCCTGTGAGAATATCACGATCGTAAATTGCCATATGCTTCATGGGCATGGGGCAGTCGTTCTAGGGAGTGAGATGAGCGGCGATATTCGTAATGTCACCATCAGTAATTGTATTTTTCAAGATACCGATCGTGGGATTCGTTTGAAATCCCGTCGTGGACGTGGCGGAACGATCGAAGATATTCGAGTGAATAACATTGTGATGGATAATGTCATCTGTCCATTCACTTTAAATCTTTACTATTTCTGTGGACCGAAAGGCAAAGAGAAGTATGTTTGGGATAAAAATCCGTACCCGATCAACGAGGAAACCCCTCATTTCCGGAGAATCCATTTTGCAAATATCTCGGCTCGGAATGTCCATGCGGCCGCTGGGTTTGTTTATGGCTTGGCTGAACAATTTATTTCAGATATCACTTTCCAAGATATTGCTGTCTCTATGGCTGAACATCCAATTCCAGGAAAGCCTGCAATGATGACAGGTATCGAAGAGATGACAAAACAAGGCTTTTATATTGGCTGTGGACGGAATATTCAGTTTGATCGTATCAATTTGGAAGGCGTAACTGAAGCGTTCCATATCGAGAATAGTCGGGAAATCACCGTCACACAGTCATTTGAGAATCGTCAGCCTCTGGCATTTCAAGGAGATTTTTTGTGAGGGATCCTCAGTTACTTCAGCTGCTAGGTCCTGATATGAAAGTTGCACCACAAGTGGTTCAGCAAACAAAAGAGCAGGTGCAAAATTATACCTTGGAACATTTACTTCTACGATTAAATCAAGAAGAAGATGTCCCTGCTTACTTTGCTTATCCTAGCTCTCAGCAACCTGTTCCACTCGTTTTGTTCAATCATTCTCATGGCGGTGACTTCACGATAGGGAAAGAAGAACTTCGGCAAAGTCCGCCTTATATGCAAAAGGAAAGCCTATTCGCTGCATTTATGAAGCTGGGCGTCGCTGTTGGGGTGATCGACATGTGGGGCTTTGGCGAACGAAAAAATGGTGAAAATGATAGCTACAAGCGATTTCTCTTGCAAGGCAAAACGTTATGGGGGCAGCGAATCTATGACAATCAACAGTTTTTGACCTATCTTGCTTCCCGCAAAGAAGTGAAACATTCCGCTATCGCCACATTGGGACTTTCCATGGGCGGCTTGATGAGTTGGTGGTTGGCAGCGCTTGATGAACGGATATCAGTGGTGGTGGACATGGCAGCACAAGTGGACTATCAAGCATTGATCGAAGAGGACCGTCTAAGCAAACATGGGTTTTACTATTATGTTCCTAATGTGTTGAAAGACTTTACGACTGCGGCGATCCAAAAACAGATTGTACCACGCCCGCGTTTGAGTTTGGTTGGCAAAAAAGATCGTGGATGCCCCTCAAGCGGCGTCGCTCGTTTGGATCAACAGGTCGGGCAGCATTATGAAGCAATGGGCTACAAGGAGCATTGGCAGGCGCGCAGCTTGCCAGGTGGTCATGAAGAAACCAAGGAGATGAGAGCGCAGTGGATCGAATTTCTAAAACAGCACCTCCTATCAAGCTAAAGGTTAGTAAAGACCCGCAAAAGGGTGATTTTACGAGTATCCAAGCAGCTGTGCTGGCTGCTGAAGCCTTAAACGCACCTTGTGAGATCACGATCGCCTCTGGCGTGTACCAAGAACAGGTGAAAATCTATAAAAACCAGCTTACGTTGATCGCGGAACCCAACACGTTCTTATGCTACCACTTGGCTGCCGAGCAAACCGATGAGAATGGGCAAAAAAGAGGAACCTTTCAAACAGCGACGCTCTTTATCAATAGCCGAGAAGTCTTTGTAAAAAACCTGACCATCATCAATGACGCAGGGTATGGGCAAGCAGTCGGGCAAGCAGTTGCCGTCTATATCGAAGGGGATGACATTCGCTTCGAACACTGTCATCTCGATGCTTTTCAAGATACCTTGTGCCTGGGACCATTGCCAAAATATACCAAAGAGGGCGAACCAATGAACAGTCCTTGGCGAAAAACAATCTTTGACCAACAACAGAGTTTGTTTTTGCATTGCAGGATCAGTGGAACAGTCGATTTTATTTTTGGCGGTGGTTCCGCCATCTTTGAAGAGTGTCGCTTGCATTGTAAAAATACACTACAAACGAACTACATTACTGCTGCCTCAACTAGCAAACAAGCAAGCGGGTTAACCTTCGATCGGTGTCGGGTGACAGGGGACAAAGTCTATTATTTAGGCCGTCCTTGGCGCAATGACGCCAAAGTCACCTTTTTATCCTGCTGCTTTGATCAACAGCTCGTCCCTTGCGGCTGGTCTGATTGGGGAAAAGCAGCAAGCCACCAAACGGTCGCGTTCACGGAGCGAATGTGTTGTTACCAAAGAAGTCCCCAACGTCCTGAATGGGTGACTATCGAAGGAGTGATAGAAAAATGAGCAAGGCAAAATGGTCTGGCTGGATCGGGATGGTTCTCGCTCTGGTGTTGATGGGCGGCTTTTCCTTGGCGATCAATCAAATGACTGTCCAGCAGTTCGATGAGATCTTTCAACGTGCGTTTCCCACTATACTGAATCAAATGACGGCAGAAGCAGCATTGGCGCAATTTCAAACACTCGGCGCTTGGTTTGGCTTCACGCTGTTGGCACTCCTGATATTGATTTCAGTGGCGACGATGCTTGTTCGCTATCGTAATTATCGAAAGCAATCTTGTGCTATTTATTTTTTGACTGGTGTCGTAACATTGATTGGTAGTCAAATGATCGCTTTTCCGATTGCCTTTTGTTTCTTTTTAGCGGCGGGTTTTTGTTTTCTCCATCGTGATGACCGACAAAAGAAAAAAACAACGGACGCAGTCAGCAAACAAGGAGGGGTTGCATGAAGGCAATAATCAATAATCCGATTTTAAGAGGGTTTCATCCTGATCCGAGTATTTTAAAAGTCGAGGATACTTATTATTTAGCGGTTTCTTCCTTTGAGTGGTTGCCAGGAATTCGGGTCTACTGTTCTCAAGATCTAGTCAATTGGTCTCATGAAACAGATATTCTGACCAATCAAGTGGATTTATTAGGCAACGCAGCAAATTGCAGCATTTGGGCACCGCAAATCAGTTACGCAAACGGACAATACTATTGTGTCTATACAAATGTTCGCAACACGACACGTCCCTTCAAAGACTGTCGAAACTATCTCATGACGGCTCCTACCATTCATGGGCCATGGAGTGAGCCCGTTTATTTAAATGGTAGTGGCTTTGATTCGTCCTTGTTTCATGATCAAGAGGGGCGTATCTGGTTATTGAATGCGCTTTGGGATTATCGTAAGGATACACCAAATAAATCGGTGGGGATCGTGCTTCAAGAATACTCTGAAGCACAAGGCCGCTTGATCGGTGACAGAGTGCCAATTTTTTCTGGAACCCAGCTGGCGAAGACCGAAGCACCGCATCTTTATTACCACAATGAGTTTTATTACTTACTGACGGCAGAAGGAGGAACGGGTGCAGGTCATGCGGTAACGGTTTGTCGTAGTAAGACCATCACTGGACCTTATGAAGTAGATCCGCATTTTCCCATAATGCGTGCCTATCAGCGCCAAGATTCCCCTTTTCAATGTACAGGTCATGGCAGTTTGACGATTGCGCCATCAGGAGAATGGGTCATGAGCTATTTGATGACTCGGCCAGTAGCAGGGGCAGCGATTCTTGGACGAGAGACGGCACTCCAAACCGTCTATTGGGATCACGAAGGATGGCTGCGTCTTAGCAATGATGATACGATCCCAGATCAAACCATCAGGCTCGCTAGCGAGGTTCAGAAGCAAGAGACATCACCTGCTGTTTTTGTTGATGATTTTCAAGGATCGTTGCAAAAAGCATGGAACGGTAGACGATTGCTGCCCAATGAACAGTGGTGCAATCTGACTGAGCGACCAGGGTATTTGCGATTGATCGGTGGAGAATCGATGCAATCGAACTTTCATAAGCACTTATTAGCGATTCGCCAACAAGACTTTTGTTTTGAAGCTGAAACAGTGATGGAATATCAACCCCAATCGTTTAACCAGATGGCTGGATTGTCGCTTTTCTTAAACGAAGAAAACTATTTGTTTTTCTATGTGACCTATGATGAAGAAGCAGGCAAGGTCCTTCGGTTGCTGCGCTGTTGTGAAGGAGAATTTCACTTGTTCCCAGATAAATTGCCCCTCGCTGCTGCAAGTGAGCCGATCAGATTGAAAGTAGTCGGTTCTTATCTAGAAGCCCAATGGTTCTATCGGCAATCACAAACGTGGCATCCCTTTAAAAAGCAAAACATTCAGTTCTTGTCTGGTGGTTTTACGGGGAATTTCATAGGAATCAGTGCGCATGATTTAGATCACTTTGCCGGAAGCTATGCCGATTTTGAATATTTTACGTATCAAGGGAAAGATCAGCGCGATGATGGCTCCCTAAAAATAGAGAAAGAAGGTTAACAAATGAAAAAGTTGAAAGTTGCAAGTTTATTATTATGTGCCGGACTGTTTTTAGCAGGCTGCGGCGATGGCGGAGGTTCATCTGAAGGTACAGAAGGTGAAACAAAATCAAGCATTTCTTGGATGGCGATGTTGCATACCGCTTCGCCTCCGTCTGGGGATGTGACGCAAAAATTAGAAGAATATACAGGGATCGAGATCGATTTCACTTGGGTGCCGGACGCATCAAAAACAGAACGCTTGAATGCAGCATTAGCATCAAATTCTTTAGCAGATATCGTTAGTCTGACAGAAATCAATAACACGACCGTCCGGAGCTCGCTAGCGTCCGGGATGTTCTGGGATGTGGAACCGTATTTAGAAGAGTTTCCAAATTTGGCAGAAATTTCTGAGGATCGCTTAGAGTCCTCGCGGATCGATGGTCATATCTATGGTGTTCCGTTTTTAAAACCGATCGCTCGTTATGGCGTCCTTGTCAGAAAAGATTGGTTGGATAATTTAGGCTTGGACGTGCCATCGACATTAGAAGAATTAGCGGCTGTCGCTCAGGCCTTTACGGAAGGTGATCCAGATGGCAACGGTGTAGATGATACGGTTGGTTTCGTAGAGCGTGATGAGTCCTTTAACGTTGGTTTCCGTTCACTTTCTGGTTACTTTGGCGCAGACAATTGGTTTACGATCACGGATGATGATGAAGTGATGCCATCCTTTATGCAACCAGAATACAAAGAAGCAATGGAATGGTTCCGTAATATCTATGATAACGGCTGGATGAATTCTGATTTTGCGGTAATGGCGAAAAATGACCAGAAGAACTATATCGTTCAAGGTCGTGGTGGGATCGTATTGAGTGGTTTGCAAGAAGTACGTAACTACATTGATGATGCTGCTGGAACTGCCGAAGAGCATATGGAATGGGTCTTGATCAATGATATCGTCCATGAAAATGTGGAACGTCGTATCCTTTCTGATACCAATGGTGGAATGGGCGGCTGGTTAGCCATTCCGAAAAACAATGTTGAAACCGAAGAAGACTTACGTGTTGTTTTGAAATTTATCAATGATTTGATGGACGAAGAGCCGTTTACCTTGATGACGCAAGGGATCGAAGGGGTCCATTATGAAATTGATGATGAGGGTGTCTATGTCCGTTTAGATGATACGAAGTGGCAACAAGAAGTACAACCATTTTCTTCGTCTCGTCCATCAGAATTAGTAACAGTTTTCCCTTCAAGCAACCCCTATGTCAACTTAGCCAATGAAAAGATTCGCGAAAATGAAGAGTTTGCGGTGATCAATCCTGCACAATCGCTGACCTCTGAAACCTATGATCGTTCATGGTCAAGCTTGATTGAAGGAATCTCAGACGCTTACTACCAATATATGACTGGGGAAATCGAGATCGATGGGTTTGATACAGCAATCGAAACCTTCTTAAGAAATGGTGGACAGCAAATCATTGACGAGTTCACGGAAGACTATCGTTCACAACAATAAAGGTCACAAAAGGTTCTGATCATCTATTGAGAAGAAATAGATGAAGTGAGGAGCCGCTACTGCTGAATGATTTGAAGACCAAGACCAGTTGAAGTGATTCGCTGCTTGGTCTTCTTTTTGCTTCAAAAGCAGTGAAGAAAGGAGAAGCTATGTTTCAACTAACTGTTCGGGGGCATGATGTAAAGAATTATGGGTCCCCAGAAGAATTAGCGCAAAAAATTGCCGCCCAAAACATTCATAACATTCAATTTGCATTAAATAAATCCTTCCCGCAATGGGCAGAGCCAGAGCAATTAAGCCCTGGTTTAGGCCGCTTTTTCAAACGAGTTTTTTGTCAATCTTATGTTCAGGTCGCTTTATTAAGTTGTTATTGTAATCTGATCCATCCTGATCTAAAAGAACGGGAAGCGATTTTATCCAGATTCGAGACCTATCTCGCACATGCCAAATATTTTGATGCAGCTATGGTCGCAAGTGAAACTGGTTCGGTTTTGCAAAATATGGGGTATACCGAGGAAAATTTTAGTGACGTCGTTTTCGATGATTTGGTTCAGGTGATCAAGCGTTTGGTCCAAGTGGCTAAGAGACATCAAGTGATGCTAGGAATTGAAGCGGGCTTGAATCATCCACTATCATCGATCGACCGAATCGAAGAATTGCTGGAACGGGTACCCTCTGACTATTTAGGGATCATCTTTGATCCAACCAATCTGATTACTGCGAAGAACTATCAAGAGCAAGTCGCTTTGACAAGGGAAGCTTTTTCCCGCTTTGGCGATGCCATCGTTTGCTTGCACTTGAAAGACTATCAAGTAATCGATGGGAAAATCAAGGTAGTCCCATTGGGAGAAGGAATGATTGATTATCAACAACTATTGGCCATCACCGCTGAATACAAGCCATATTGTTATGTGGTGTTAGAAGGGACAACCGAAGAAGCGATGCAGCCAGCCATTTCACTGATTGAAGCATTGAAAAAGTGAGCGAGTTGTCTTTGATTGTGACTGATGAGGAAATGCTTTGTTTCTAGGAATCACGGAAGATCACGGAGTCCTTTCCTCAACAAGCAGATTTATTTACTTACTAAAAGTTAGTGTTATACTTAAAGGTACAAGTGAATTTAACTGTTTAGAAAAGAGGAAATAACGATGAAAATGATTCAATCAACCTATCAAATCGATGCAGCAGCCGCAATTGGCAAAGTCGTTTTAAAAGTAGCAAACATAGAAAAAATGAGCCAGTTTTATTCGGACGTGATCGGCCTGACTTTATTGGAGCAAAGTGTAGATCACGCGCGATTAGGCGTGGGAGCGCAAGAGCTTTTAGTTCTAGAGAAGGTGAGTGATCCGTTGCCTTTGACACGGAAAACAGGCCTTTTCCATACGGCGTTTCTTTTGCCTAGCCGTAAAGACCTAGGAAATATGCTGATTCATTATTTGGAAGCCAAAGCTCCCCTCGATGGTGCCAGCGATCATGGATATAGTGAAGCGTTATACCTGACCGACCCAGAAGGAAACGGGATCGAAGTGTATCGTGACAAACCGATGAGTGAATGGGATATTCGAGTAGATGGTGAGATCGTAGGCGTTACTATCGAAATGGACGCGCAAGGCGTGCTGGGAGCCGCTGACCGATCTCAAACGACCTTTCCAGTTGGCACCACGGTGGGGCATGTCCATTTGAAAGTGGCGGACTTGGCAAAAACAGAAAAATTCTACACAGAAGTTTTAGGCATGCGTTTGACCTCAGATTTTGGTAGCCAAGCAAAGTTTTTTGCTGCTGGTTCGTATCATCACCATATCGGATCGAATATTTGGATGGGAAGAAATGTTCCAGCTATGGAAGAACAGGATCTAGGCTTAGCGTACTTTACGATCGTTTTGCCAGCTTTGGCTTTTTCTACGTTTCGAAGTCATCTCAAGGCAAGAGGCGTTTCGTATGAGTTAGAAACAGACAGCCGCTTGCATTTGACTGATCCGAATGGGATCAATCTGATCATCGAAAGAAAGAATCAGCCTTAAGATGGAGGTTTTTTCATTCATGAAATGAGAGAATAACCTATAATCGAGTAAAAGGAGAGCAAGCATGAAAAAAAACGGGGCGGGACAATCACTATTTCTAGCATTATTGATCAGCATGGGCTTATTTTTCTTTGTCCAAGGGAAACAATTAATAGAAAGTGGGGCGTCTCCTGTGATTTTTATTGCTTTTTCGGCTTTTGCAGGAATTATCGGAGTTGGTGTCTATGGTCTTCAAGCAATAATGAAGCAGCATCGGCGCAAAGCCATGGTACCAATCAAAACCAAAAAATAAAGAAACCGACCAATCTTAAACAGGAAGATTGGTCGGTTTTTTGTTTAAGCTAAGACAAAATGGGAAATGGGGTCTCGTCCCCTACATATTAATTTTCCATGTTTTCAATCGCAAATTCGATCTCATCAGGTGAGAAGCCGTTCCCTTCAAGATGAGCAGCCATATTTCTTTGACGGATCCCTAACACCCGACGGGATTGATTGGCGCGTCCTAAAGCATGGCGATACCAATCTACATCTAGGGTTTCTAGTGCCCGTTGTGTTTCCTCCGCAGTAAAACCTTCTGTTTCTAACAGTTCTGCCATCTCTTGTTTTGAATAAAAGCGACGATTTCCTTGCTCTCTAACGAGGAAAAAGGCTTCACGTTCTCGTTCTGTCGCATTGTTTTCGCGCTCATAGCGTGCTGCTACAGTCGGGGCGCGATGAAACCCTGCTAATATCGTTTCCTCGGTCACTTCGTTATCAAACACGTAGGTTCTGAAGTGAAAACGATTGTCGTTTTCCAGTTCAAGCCATAGTGATTCAACCAGAAATAGATAGCCAGATGGAATCGTTTCATAAACAGCAGCGGCTATTTCGTTAAAATAAGCGGAAACGGCTTCGTATGGAGTCCTTATCTCGGGAACGATTTCCGTCGTTTGGCCATTAAACAAAGTGATTGCGGAAGGATAGGTCTCGCCAGCATTCGTAAATGTGAGAATCTCCACTGGCTCATGTTTTGTTGAAAAGACATTCATGGTCACACCGTTCGCCAAATCAATAGCGGTCTGCCACTCGATTTCTTGGTCTTCGCTTTGTTGGTATAAGTGTTCAAGTGTATCAGGCGTCAAACCAAGCTTTTCTCGTGAATCTTCATTGATCGCTTCTTCATCGGCAAGTGGATTGTTTGCCCCAACTGTCACTAGTGCCAAATCCTCTTCGTATTCGTTGAATAATTCTTGCAATTTTGCTCGTCTACTGACGATGATCGGGCTTTCCTCATGGAGAACAAGTAAGGCTTCGATCCGGCCATTGCGAGCGGCAACCCAACTCGGCATATCCAGATAGCGAGCTTCGATCGCTTCTTGAGCGAGTGCGATCATTGTTTCCGTGTTTTCAATGAATGCTGCCTTGTGTTTTGAGTTGCTATTGACCTGGTCTAGAAAGGCCAATTCTGCTTCTTTGCCTCGAATCATCAGTTCGAGATTTTCAATACTTAACTCATAAGTAAGAGTTTCTGCATGATAGGTATGTTCCCAACCGGCATCTAAAGCGGCACCGATGCGCTCAGAAAGTTCCTCAGGACTTGCTGAATTTCTCGCCCCACATCCTGAAATCAGGCATAATAGCAGCAATAAGGGCAGCAAAACTTGTTTTTTCATTTTTCTCCTCCTCGTGAGTCTCTGGTAAACTTCACTTTTTTGTTCGAATGAACGCATCAAATCGAGACTTTTCTTGGGTATAAAAAATAGCAACAATATAAGGGGCAACATAAGGGCATCGCGATGCTCCTTTTTTTGTTAGTTTGTAATTATCCATGGTTGTCATCGCAGAGTCGATTTGTTCTGTTGAAAAGACTTCTGAAGCCAATAAACGACGGATATTGGCATGAGGTAGATTCATCCTGAGACGGTAGCTGTTCGCTTTTTGCAACGCTTGTTCGTTCCAGTCGATAGTGAGGTGGTCCACTGCCCATTGCGCATCATCATGGGAAACGCCCTCAAATTCTAGTTGTCGTATCATGCGAGTACGGGAAAAGTCATCCGTCTAGTATAGGCTTTGGCACGGGCTATCCCTCGTCTTTGTTCTGAAGATTTCTTACTCTCGGTCTGAGTTTGTTCATCATTGTTTTGCTGGCTTTGCGTTTGGCGCTAGCTTATTGAAGCTGCTGATAAACGGTAGCGACCATTTCTTGGTCAATGTCATAATCAAAGCCATAGGTCATCACCGCCAACTGATGTTCATCAGAAGATTGATCGAATCGATTCATAAACATCAAGGATTCACGAGGAATATTTATGACCAGCGCTCGTAAAGTCGTTTCATAGAAGGCGGCTTTTTGCTCGTCGGCAGTTTCCCGATTAAGAACAGTAAACCCAGATGCGTACTCCTCATCGGACTTCGCAAAAACCAAGACGTCAACATTCGTTTCCCTTGTGTGGTAAACAGTGGCAGTGAGTCCATCGTCAAGTTCGATCCTGCGATGAAGAGTAAGCGTATCTTCTGTGAGCTCTTGAAGCTGTTCGATATCGTCTGCTAAAAGCCCCAGCTTTTCCCGTGGGTCGGCTTCAGGAATCGTTTCGTTTGCTACCTCCAGTAGACTGTTGAGGTTGTCTTGATTACTGAGAATGATAGGGCTCCGTTCATGAATCGCAACCAGAGCCTGGCTATAACCAATGCGGGCAGCAAACCAAGCAGGGACATCGATCCGACGCTCCACTAGCGCTCGTTCAGCGGTTGCCATCAAATCAACCGTGTGGCTGATCAATTGCTGAAGATCTTCGTCGGAAGAATCAAGTTCTTCCAAAATAGCCAATTCGGCTTGACTGCCGGCAATCAGCAATTCTAAGGTCGCTGGTTGATAATAGGCCCAGCCCGTTCCAGACTGGTTTGTATATTCCAGTCGTGCTTCGATGCCAAGCGCAACGGTCTCTGACAGTTCTTCATCTGCCTTGCCGCAGCCAATAAGCAGAATAACGAATGACAATAGGGCGATCAGTATTCTTTTTTTCATTAGGCTCCTTCTTTCTATCGAAAGTAACTGAGAAAACGGTCGGAAGAGGTTTGTTCATCGGGGGAAAGGAGGAGGACAGGTGAATGGAAAAAATGCTGAAAAGATTTTCCATCACTCGTTCATTCAAGAAACTATTTCTGATACGCTAATAAGAAAAAACGGAACATCGAACTAGCTTTCATCAATACCTGTTATATTATTCATTTTATATGAAAAATAGATTCATATGCAATGATAAAAGAATTTTTATCGGACTTTTTGTGTTTGGGGAAAGGAGGGTACTATTAACTTTTTAGGAGTAGGTGCTCAAGATCAAGCGATCGAGAGAATTCATTGAAGGATCGCCAGGGGGAATCTTTTGTGCAAAAAAAACAGCTTCCCACAATGGGGAAGCTGTAAGGATGCGGAAAATGGGATTTGAACCCACACGAGCGATTGCTCACAAGACCCTCAATCTTGCACGTCTGCCATTCCGTCATTTCCGCAGATACTATAGAAGGTAACGCAGGCTGAAGTAGTTCTGTCACACCGCGTCTAAAAAATATCTTACCTGATTTTTGACAGGTTTGTCAATAACTTTTCCAAGAGCTATTTAAAAGAATATTCAGACAATGGATTGCAATTTTTGTCATAAACGGTATGCTAAAAGAATGAATGATTTTTTGAGAGGAGAGCAAATGAATTACTTTAGAAACCAATTAGCCAAATCTGCGAAACAAAGAATATTTATCTTCCTACTCATGGGTGCCTTTAGTTTAGGCTGCTGTTTTTCCGTTTATTTGAAACTAATGGAACCCATCAACTTGCCCGCTACGATCACTGCAGAAAAAGCCGAAGCCTCAAGGCTTGTTGATCGCTACCAAGCCAATCAGTCGGGCTCGCCTGATGAGCAAGAGGTGTATCAACTTTTGCTTGAAAATAATACACTGACCTCACGGCAGTTATCCAACTTGATTATGGAGGAATACGAACGATTTAATCAAACGAGTATTCAAATTGCAGAACTAAAAAAGCAGATTTGGGCGTCTGAAGTTGATGACAAAGCCTTTTTACCGCCTATGTGGACGATCGAACAAGAGCAAACGGTCTATCAAGCCTTAGCCGAGCAAGAAAAAGAGCCGGTCCTCACGGCTGCCAATACCCAGACCGCTGTCGCTTTGGCAATAACGCTTTTGCTGAATTTTGGGTTCTTCTTTTGGGCTTTTTTGCCAGTGACAATTTGATAGAAGAAAGAGAACACTTCTCTTTGATTCGCTCGTACCCGCAGATTTTTCCGATTCGGATGTTAAGTAAAATTGTGGTCAAAGGGATTACAAATTTAGGCGTTTTGGTTGTGTTCTTCTTAGGTGTCTTTCTTTCAATGAGCCTTTTGGGGGAGTTCGGGGATTGGCAGTATCCAGTAGCCGTCTATCTCAGTGGGGATTGGGTCGCCGTACCTTTTTGGCAAAGCGTTTTATATAGTATGGTTTCTTTTGCCTTGCTGATTGGTTTGATCGAATGCTTAGGTTTTGTTATGAATATGATCGCAGCCAATCGATATGTCTCTTTCTTTTTGCTAGTGCTTTTTTATGGGTTAGGCTTGATTCCGCTGCTGCAAAAGATCCCACTGTTACCAGTTCATCTAGCTGCTATGGATAAATTTTATTCGGGCGCCTTTGCTTTGGGTTCTGGTACTTCTTGGGGAGTCTATGCTAGCTGGCTGCTCACGGTGGTGTGGATCTTCCTTTGTTTAAGCATCATGCTCGTTGCGGATAAACAGAATCGCTTGTTGAAAGGAGGCAAAGGATGAAAGACTATTTTTTCTTTGAATTACGTCAACTCTTAAAGAGCAAGAAAACCATTGGTCTTTTTTGCTTGCTTCTTATCTACAGCGGCGTTTACAGTTTTTGGCAAAGAGACTTTCGCCCGATTGAACGAGTAGATGAAACGGAAATGCAACAACGCTATACTGTGCGACAAGATTTTCTTGATCAACAAGCAGCCAATCCTTCTGACCATTGGTCGGCAAGCTTAGCAGTTGAAATGTTTACCCCATGGAACGAAGCGGAAAAACAACGATTAGATGCACTAGCTGGTGAAGACTGGCAAGCTTATGCACAAGGAACAAGTACGTGGTACCAATTGGCGTTGCAGTTTACCGATGAACGAAATGTTTTTTATACACCGGATTATTATACGTTTCAAAATTACTACGCTGCCTATGACGGTCGCTTTGGTTATGCTTCAACCGCTAAGCTTATGGAAGCCTTCAGCCAGTTGCCGAATAAGAAACTCTCTCAAGCAGTCATGGAGCAAAAACGGGGATACAGGCATTGCAGCGAAGTTTTACTGGATATTTACCGATTCTATTGCTTGCTGTTTCTTTATTTTTGGCGATTGATTGTTTACCAAAAGAACGAAGACATAAATCCCTGTTTCTTTCACTGCCATTATCGGCAGAAGAGATTCTTTGGAGCAAAACGGCAGTATTGATGGTCGGTTCTGCAATTGCAACGCTTGGGACCATGTTCTTTCTCTGGTTAGGTTCTGGTATTCAATTCGGCTTTGGTTCCCTAGAACTGCCGGTCACGATTTTATCATCGACCTTTGATGCCCGCTACCCAATCACCGATTTCAACGCTTTTGAAACACAAGCCATCGGTCTTTTTATAGGCCAATGTTTTCTTGCGACGCTTTTCTTGCAGTTTATTTATTGTCGCGGCATCTTGTTGTTCAGTGCCCTGTTTCGCTCAGAACTGGTTAATTTGCTTGTGGCTGGTTTTTGCTTGCTTTCACCCTATATTTTCCAAAGACGTTGGTTCAGTGCTTACCTTGATAAAACGCTGTATGTCTATCTGTATCAAAATGTGGGACAAGTCCTTTCAGGCTGGACACGTTTTTATTTTGGTTCTGCAGGGTTTACGATGGAAAAAGGGTTGCTTTTATTAGGAGGCGTTTGGCTTCTGATCGAAATATGTTTCTTCGTGACGATCCAACGCAAAAAATTTCATTTGGCATAGGAGGAACGATATGTTAGAACTGAAAAATGTGACGGTCACGTATACGAGAAATGTATTGGATCAACTTTCCATCGCCTTTTCTCCCGGTGAGATCGTCGGATTAGTCGCCCCAAACGGTACTGGGAAATCCACGCTATTAAATGTGGCGATGAATTTCATCCAGCCGAATGAAGGCGCAGTATTTTTGAATGGCAGTCAAGTATATGTGACCAAAAAATCAGAAGTGGCAGCGCATCAACAAATTTCGTTTTTTCCTGACCAAAATGATTTGTACAATGATTTGAGTGGTTTCGAGCATCTCAAGCTGTATCAGCGAATGTGGCGTTCAGAGGAACACTTAGTGGACGAAACGATTGAGCGCTTGCGGATGAGTGACTATATCAAACGCCCCGTGGGCACCTATTCACTTGGAATGCGGCAACGTCTTTGTTTTGCGATGCAGATCGTGACGGATACGCCATATATGCTGATGGATGAAGTCATGAATGGCTTGGATCCAACCAATGTCGAATTGATCTCCAACGTGTTGAAAGCCTTGCGAGCGCAAAAGAAAGCGATCGTGATTGCTTCGCATATTTTGACGAATTTGGATTCCTACGCGGATCGGGTCTTGTTTTTAAAAGACGGCAAGATCATTCACGAATACTTTGGTCGCAAGTCGTTAGTCAATGAACCGTTGTACTTAAAAACGGACTCGGCAGATTTTTTGGTGGCTTTTCCAGAATTAACGACGGTGACCATCGATCTGCAAGGACGGATCTATCTGGTAGAAATCAGCGATCCTCAGCTACCGCAACGGTTTATCGCTGCAGGGATCACTGATTTTTCTGTGGGGCACTTGGCACTAAATGAATTGTATTTGACGTATTTTCCTGAAAATCACTGACTGTCGCACTATTTACGAGATGAGAGCGGGACAAGCACAGATGAAGGAGAAGCAAAAAAATTTCGCCATAGATAAAATTTTTTTGCTATAATAGGTTCAATCTGAAAAGAGATCAACGACGAGAACCAATAACCTGACGTTGACCTATGGTTAAAGGAGAAATGGAATATGAAGAAATTTTCGAAGTCGTCAAAACTTGAAGGGGTCAGTTATGATGTACGCGGCCCAGTTTTAGAAGAAGCCGATCGGATGCAAGAAGAAGGCATCAGTATCTTGAAATTAAATACGGGGAATCCAGCGCCTTTTGGGTTCGAAGCCCCAAATGAGATCGTTAGAGACCTGATTATGAACGTGCGAGAATCGGAAGGCTATTCTGATTCGAAAGGGATTTTTTCGGCCCGTAAAGCGATCGAACAATATTATCAATTACAGAAATTTCCTGATGTGACCATCAATGATATTTATACCGGTAACGGCGTTTCTGAGCTGATCACGATGTGCATGCAAGGTCTTTGCAACAATGGGGATGAAGTGTTAGTGCCGATGCCTGACTATCCCTTATGGACAGCGTCGATCTCGTTAGCTGGCGGAAAGCCCGTCCATTATATTTGTGATGAGCAAGCAGATTGGAATCCTGATATCGAGGACATCAAAGCTAAGGTCACCAGCAAAACCAAGGCGATCGTTATTATTAATCCAAATAATCCCACCGGCGCCGTTTATCAAAAGAAGTTTTGCAACAAATCGTCGAGGTTGCCCGTGAGCATGACTTGATCATTTTTTCTGATGAGATCTACGACCGTTTAGTCATGGATGATTATGTCCATGTGCCGATTGCTACATTAGCGCCAGATCGATTCGTTGTGACGTTAGGTGGCTTGTCTAAGTCTCATCGAGTGGCAGGTTTCCGTGTGGGCTGGATGGTCCTAAGTGGCGACAAGTCCAATGTGAAAGACTATATCGAAGGCTTGAATATGTTGTCTTCAATGCGGCTGTGTTCCAATGTTTTATCGCAACAAATCGTCCAGACCGCACTTGGCGGCTATCAAAGTTCCGATGAGTTGCTACTACCAGGTGGTCGTATCTACGAACAAAGAGAGTTTATCTACAAGGCAATCAATGACATTCCGGGATTGTCAGCGGTGAAACCGAAAGCCGCCTTTTATATTTTCCCTAAAATTGATATTCAACGCTTTAATATCACCAATGATGAACAATTTGTTTTAGACTTTTTACACGAGCACCACATCTTGCTGGTTCACGGCGGTGGGTTCAACTGGCAACAGCCAGATCATTTCCGAATCGTTTATCTTCCTAACATGGAAGACTTAAAAACGACTGCTGAGAAAATGACAGAATTTTTGGCGTCCTATCGTCAGAAATAAAAATATAAAAAAGCACCGCTCCTTCAACAACCGTGAGGGAGCGGTGCTTATGTTTTTATTCGGCAACTGGTTGACAAATTTTTTTGCTGACAATCATTCGATTGGTAAACTTATCCAGCATTTCAGCACTAGGATCGGTGACTTGAACGAGGACCGAATTTTCATATTCCCGTTCGATGATCCCTTGGTATTTTTTGCCTTCCCATGTAAAAAAGATCGTACTGTCGATCGTCATCTTAACACCTCATTTGAAATTGTGGAAAAATAACAAGACATTCTTGAAATTGCTTTCCTTTTTGTCATTATGTGCTAAAATAAAGAAAATTAAAAATGCGAATTCGCATTTTTGACAAGAAACGTTCGGTTCTTATAAGAATTTCCCATGGAGGACGATCATGAAGAAAAAAGAAGAATCTTTTGGTCAAATCATCCGTACTATTCGTCTAAAACGAAAGATGACACAGAAGATGTTAGCGGAAGATATTTGTTCGCAAAGTGTTTTAAGCCGTATTGAAAACAATGAAGAGCTGCCCAATGTCTGGGTGATGTATCAAATCTGTCAACGTTTAGGTGTCACCTTGGATCAAGTGATGATGCTTCATTCGGAAGAGATCAACAAAACCAATCAAATTTTTGCGGAAATCGAATCGCATTTTGTCCATAAACAGTTTCGAGAAATGCGGGAAAAAATGGAAGACAAGGCAATCAAAGAGTATCTGTATTTAGATTCGGATATGCAAATGTATTACTACTACTTAGGAAGTTGCGATTATTTTCTCGATCAAAACTATGATACCGCCCTCGAGGCATTAAAAAAAGGATTGGCCTATTCCTATCAACAGGATAAAACCAATGTTTCCGTGATGGAAATTCGCATTCTTAGTTGCATGGGGCGCGTCTACAGTGACTTGCTGCAATTGGGTGAAGCACGCTTTTATCTAGAAAAAGCTTATGATGCCATGCATGCTTTGCCACCGGAACGTCTTTCTACGGCGTTGACCAAAATTTATTACAATTATGCGGTCTTTCTGAAGGAACAACAGGAAGACTGTCTCGCACTAAAAGTAACCAACGAAGGCATTGCCCTAGCGAGAGAGAAAAATAGCTTGTATTTTCTAGAAGAATTGTTTGAACTAAAAGGACAATTGCTTCAAAGACTAAAAGAAGAAAAAGCAGCTGAAAAAAGTTTTCAACTGTATCGTGCCGTCATGGATATTCGCCAATCTGATAAAGTGGTGTAGACCTTTCTTGACTTCTGCTGCAAATAAGAGTACTTTTAAGGAAGAAAAGAAATAGAGGAGCGATCAAGATGAATAAATATATTTACGCAGACAAATTCTTTCTGAAATCAGCGGTTCATGGCCCTGGTTACTTGGAGGTCAAGGAGGGAAAATTCGGCGCGATCGTCGATGAAGTCCCTGCTGATGCAGACGTAGAAGATTATTCAGGCAAATGGGTAGCACCGGGTCTTGTGGATACTCATATCCACGGGTTTATGAACCATGATGTGATGGACAACGATGCAGAGGGCATCAAAGCCATGTCAGAAGCTCTTTTGTCTTGCGGTGTGACATCTTTCTTACCAACAACCTTAACATCAAGCAAAGAACGGTTGCGTGATGTAGCAGAAACCGTTGGGAAAGTCAAAGACGAAGTTACAGGAGCAAAAATCCAAGGAATCTATTTTGAAGGCCCATTCTTTACTGAGGAACACAAAGGTGCACAAAATCCGATTTATTTTGGTGATCCTGATATCGATACCTTCCATGAATGGCAAGAAGCTTCTGGTGGAATTATCAAGAAAATCGCCTTGGCTCCTGAGCGCGAAGGTGTGAATGAATTTGTTTCGCAAGTGACGGAAGAAGGCGTAGTGGTTGCTCTAGGCCATAGTAACGGTACATTACAAGAAGCGCAAACAGCAGTTGAAGCGGGGGCTAGCGTTTTTGTTCATGCCTTCAACGGAATGCGCGGATTAAACCATCGCGAGCCTGGAATGGTTGGTGCCCTACTTTCATTAAAAGAAGTTTTTTCAGAGTTGATTTGTGATGGCCACCATGTGCATCCTCAAGCAGCTGAGATTTTGATGGAAAAAGCTGGTCACGACCATGTTGCCTTGATCACTGACTGTATGATGGCTGGCGGCATGCCAGACGGTGATTACATTTTAGGTGAATTTCCAGTAGTGGTGAAAGATGGAACGGCTCGCATGGAAACTGGCAATCTTGCCGGCAGCATTTTGAAACTAAAAGAAGCTGTGAAAAATGTAGTAGACTGGGGAATCGCTACCCCTCAAGAAGCGGTTATGATGGCCAGCTTGATTCCAGCAATTAGTTGCAAAATAGACCATGCTTGCGGCATGATCAAAGAAGGTCGCCCAGCTGACTTTATCGTTTTGGATCAAGAAATGAATGTAACAGCCACCTATTTAGATGGTGTCTGCCGCTACCAAGCGTAAAATGAAACAATCTGCTTCAAGAAACAAGAAGAGAGCTTCTCTTGATCTGTTTTTTAAGCAGATTTTTTTGTTTTCAGTTATGATGAAAGAAAACGACATCCTATGAAGGAGGTGATTGGGATTTGAAGACGATTTTAGTAACCGGCGCCAATGCCGGCATGGGCTTTGCAACAGCCAAAGAGTTAGCAAAAGCAGGGATGCATGTGATTTTGTATTGCCGTTCTGCCGAACGAGGACAGGCAGCACAGCAACGTTTGAAGGAAGAGACAGGAAATTCAGCGATCGATCTAGTGATTGGTGATCTGGGGTCACTGGCTAGTGTGCGCAAGTCAGCCGCCGAAATCAACGCCCGCTTTAAGAAATTGGATGTACTGATCAATAATGCAGGCATCGTGAACCTAAAAAAAGAACAAACGACCGATGGATTCGAGCAAATGCTGGGAGTGAATTACGTGGGTCACTTTGAACTGACCCGCCAGTTACTACCTCTATTGAAGCGTGCCGATGCCGGCAGGATCGTCAATGTGGCATCCGGTGCCTACAAATTTGTAAAGAAAAAGGATCAGCGCTTTTTCGATGTACCGGATTTTTTCCCTTGGCGGGAATATGGCCGCTCAAAAAAAGCCCTGATTTTATTTACAGATGCGCTTGCGTTTCAGCTACGCAATACGACCGTTACTGCCAATGCCTTGCATCCGGGAGCTGTGGCGACGAGCTTAGGGGTCAGCCGACAAACAGGATTTGGTCAATCTATTTATAAAATGTTGACGCCTTTTTTTAAAACAGCCGAAGAAGGGGCAGATACAGCGATTTACTTAGCGCTAAGTCCAGACGTTGCGGGGATCAGTGGCCACTACTTTGTTGATCGTCAAGCAGTCCCAACCGAGATCCCGAAGGAGCAGCAACAAGCACAGAAACTTTGGCAAGAAACGCAACAAAGAATTGCGGACCACACAAAATGATTTGTTTTGCCTTTGCCAATCTGGATCACTTTGAATAAATGTCTTGTTTTTAGCAGCACGACCTTGTGCTGCTTTTTTGCGGTTTCTTTCAAGGGAAAAAATGTGATACACTGATAAGCGAGAAAGCGCATGCGGCGCTGGAATTCTTGGAGGAATAAAATGAGTTATATTGATGTAGTGAAAGAAGTGAAGAAATACACAATGGGCGATACGGTGATTGCTGCCAATGATGGCGTTTCTTTTTCCGTAGAGAAAGGTGAGATCGCGCTGATCCTTGGACCTAGTGGTGCCGGTAAATCCACCGTATTGAACATACTAGGCGGGATGGATCAATGCGACAGCGGCCAAGTGATTGTCGATGGAACCGATATTGCTAGCTTTGATGCTAAACAACTAACGACCTATCGTCGCAAAGACGTCGGATTTGTCTTTCAATTTTATAATTTGGTGCCGAATTTGACGGCTAGAGAAAATGTGGAACTATCGGCACAAAGCGTACCCGAAGCACTTGATGCAGCTGAGATCTTGACTCAAGTTGGACTTGGTGATCGCTTGGATCACTTTCCTGCACAATTGTCTGGCGGTGAACAGCAAAGGGTCACGATCGCTCGTGCCATAGCCAAGAAGCCCAAACTGCTGCTTTGTGATGAACCAACTGGGGCACTTGACTATGAAACAGGAAAACAGATTTTGGCTATTTTAGAAAAAACAGCTCGCGAGACCGGGACGACCGTTTTGATCATTACACATAACAGTGCATTGGCTCCCATGGCGGATCGCGTGATCCATATCAATGACGCAAAGGTTCGCAAGATGGAAAAAAATACTCATCCGATTCCAATTGCCTCTATTTCTTGGTAAATGCCTATGAAAAAAACATTATTACGTTCCAGTTTACGTGAAATTAGACAAGCACCCGGGCGGTTTCTGTCCATTTTAGGCATTATCTTTTTAGGAGTCGCTTTTTTGTCGGGATCAGCGCCACCGGCCCTAATATGAAACAAGCTGCTGAAGATTACTTTTCTCGCCAACAATTAGCCGACCTCACGATTGCTTCAACTTTGGGGTTGTCGGATACGGATCGCCAAATCATTGAGGAAATGCCTGGTGTTAAGGCGGTTGAGGCGGAGCAGATCGCCGATATCAATTCCGAAAATCATCGTGCTGTGATTCGTGTCTTCTCTCTTTCAACTGAACGACCTGTCAATCAATATGAGGTGACTTCTGGTCGATTGCCACAAAAATCAGGGGAAATCGCCTTAGATCAAGCGGCGCAAAATAGTGGTAGTTTCGAATTAGATGAATCCTTTGAGTTACCAGAAAGTGGCGAAAATCAATTAAAAACCCATACCTTCACGATCGTGGGCTTTGTCAATAGTCCTGAATATATTGAGAACTTTCATCGGGGGAACAGTACCGTTGGTAATGGAACCGTGGATTACTTTGCGGTGATTCCTGAGGAGGATTTTAAAGAAAGTGCGTACGCCCGATTTTTAGTTCGCTTTGATGACTTATCTCAAATGGAAAGCTATTCAGTAGCGTATCAGACGAAAAGAGATCAAATAAGTGATGAAGTTGAGAAAAAGTTGGCTCCTCGGGCGCAAGGACGCAGGCAAGAGCTGATCGATGAAGCGCAACCAGCCATTGACGAAGCCAAAGAACAGATCCGCGACGGAGAAAAGGCTCTGCAAGAAGCACAAAGGGAACTCAACGACGCACAAGAAAAATTAGCACAGGCGCACCGGGAACTGACGGAACAAGAAGCAGCCTTCCAGACAAAAATTCAAGCTGCCCAAGAGCAGTTGACTAGTGAAGCACAAAAAATAGCTGAGGGCAAGCAAGAATTGGCGGAAAACCAACGACTGCTGGATCAAAGCGAACAAGCGTTGCTTCAGCAAGAAGCCCAAATAAAATCGGCCCAAAACCAATTAGCGCCTATTTCAGCACAAAAAACCGAACTACAAAATGGCGTCCAACAAGTGGAGGAGCAACTTGCTCTGGCATACCAAGGCATGGATCAAATCAAAAGTGTGGGTCAACTTTCTGCAGAGGAGCAAATGGCCCAGCTGCCTACCGTCTATGCACAAGTAACGGCCGCTCTGGCACAGTTGAACCTGCCGACAGATGTCATTGGTCCGATTCCTGACCTGGAGGAAATCGATGAAACGATGATTGCCACTATGCTGACGGCAGCTGAAGATGCATTAAATCCACTCATTACCGAAGGTGAGCAACAACGTGCCCAATTAAGCGCACAACTGGCTGCAATCAATGAACAAGAAGCGCAACTTCAGCAGGCACAGCAGCAAGTCAGCGCTGGTTGGGGCCAAATCAGTGCCGGACGCCAAGAATTGGCACAGGCACAGAACCAGATCACTCAAGGAGAATCGCAGCTGAGTGTTGCTCGGGAGACTTTAGCTTCTGAGCAAGCCAATGGTCGGTCTTTGCTAGACAAGGGCTGGCTGGAATACCAAGAAAACGAAGCAACCCTTCAAGAAAAGCTTGCTGAATTTAAAGAAAGAGCGCCCAAAGAGCGCGAAAAACTTGAAAATGCCAAAAAAGAAGTTGCGGAAAAAGAGCAAGAATTGTTGGAGCTAAAACCGGCAGTTTATCGTGTAGCAAATCGGGATGCCAATCCTGGTTATTCAGAGTATCAAGACAATGCGGAACGCGTTTCGTCTTTAGCCACGATTTTTCCTGTCATTTTCTTTTTGATCGCAGCCTTAGTGAGTCTAACCACTATGACGCGGATGATCGATGAAAAACGCAGTGAGATCGGAACGTTGAAAGCACTAGGCTATCGTAACTGGGAAATTGGCCAGAAGTTCTTACTATATTCCTCTGCAGCAGGCATCACAGGTGCTGTATTGGGTCTAGCAGTAGGCTTTTTCCTTTTTCCAGCAATCATCATTCAAGCTTATGGACCGCTATACAATCTCACGGAGTATGACACCCCATGGTATTTGCGGCTTTCATTGATTGCTGTGGGAGTCAGCTTGCTTTGTACCATCGGTATCGCGCTACTGGTTTTACGTTTTGATTTAAGACAGTCATCGGCTTCCTTGCTAAGACCCAAGGCTCCAAAAACAGGGAAACGAATTCTCTTAGAAAGAATCACCGTTATATGGCGTCACTTAAGTTTTATTCAAAAAGTTACAATGCGAAACTTGTTTCGCTACAAGTCAAGAATGCTCATGACCATCTTAGGGATCGCCGGATGTACCTCCATGATCTTGACTGGATTTGGCTTAAGAGATTCCATCAGCAATATCATTCCTTTACAGTTTGAGAAAATATGGCAATATCAGGCAGTGATCACCTTTGATGACGAGGACTCCCAGGCAATGAATGAAACAAAAGCGGCTGCAGAAGAAATCGACGGTTTTGACGAAGGATTGTTCTTGCATACCGAAAGCCTGACGTTGGCTCAACCGGGGGTGACGCATCAAGAAGTGACCGTAACCGTGCCAGAAGATCCTGCGGCTCTATCGAGATTTGTCCACTTGAATGATCGGGTTTCAGGAGAAGCTTACGAACTAGGAAAAGATGGTGCGATCATCAATGAAAAACTTGCTAAGTTGTTTGGTTTATCAGTGGGGGACACCCTGACGTTAACGAATGAAAGCGGCGAAGAATTTCAACTAGAGGTAGCTGCCATCGCAGAAAACTACACGGGGCATTTTGCGTATTTGACACCTGAAATGTACGAAAAAGTCTTTCAGGAAACGCCTTCTTACAACAGTGAATTATTGAAATTCAATCAGCACTTAAGTAAAACGGAAGAAGAAACGATCGCAGCTGACCTGATGGCACAAGACAATATCATCAATGTTTCCTTCCTTTCAGCTTCAGCAGATGCCTTGGATGACACGACAGCAACCTTGAACATCGTTATTTGGATCTTGATCTCGTCAGCAGGAGCATTAGCCTTTATCGTGTTGTATAACTTGAACAACATCAATATAGCGGAACGAATTCGAGAGTTGTCGACCATCAAAGTGTTAGGCTTCTATGATCGGGAAGTGACGATGTACGTCTTTCGAGAAAATATCTTCTTAACGATCTTCGGTATTGGATTTGGCTTGTTGTTAGGGGTGCTTCAGCATCAATTTGTTTTACAGACCATTGAAGTCGATATCGCAATGTTTTCACCGACAGTCGAACCAATGAGTTATGTGTATGCCGCTGGATTGACCTGCTTGTTTTCAGGCGTGGTAGGGATCGCGATGTATTTCAAGTTGAAAAATGTCAATATGATTGATGCCTTGAAAGCCAATGAGTAACAAAAACAGCCTTTTTTCAGAAGCATTCTGGAAAAAGGCTGTTTTTATTTGTCTTGTTTTTCTTGTTCAGAGATTTCCCCTTGGACTTCTTCTAGCATGGCTTTTAGTTCAAGTTCTTTTTGCCTTAGAACGACCAGATCTTCTTGGATCTCATCCTTTTTCTCTTCCTCAGGCGGTCGAATAACGAAATTGATCGACAAGGCTACTAAGGTGCCGATAAAAGTATCAAGTACACGGTCCAATGCAAAGATGATCGATTCCCCTTGAGGGACACTGGAAGTGATCAAAAGCATCGTCGCAATGGCAGAGATAATGCCAGAATTGTTATTGATGCCATCTGAAAAAACGATAACAAAAATTACCAGTGCGGGCAGGACAAACAATTCAATCAGAAAGTCATTTTGAAAATATTGCTTGGTTAAAAAATAAAAAATAGCTGTACCGCCACCGATCGTATTTCCTAACACCCGTGATTTCCCAAAAGAGATCGTTGTGGTCAGGTCTTGCCGCAATGAAAAGACAGCAGATAAGGCAGCAATCAAAGGCTGGCCGCGATCAAGGAAATGAAAGAGCAGGATACAAAGCATGACAGCGATGGCTGTTTTTATCGTTCGCATACCTAAGCGAAAACGCCCCAGTTTCATGGTGGAATGCCCCCTTTACTTAATCATACCCAAAGCGGTTGAGAAATTCTAGTCTTATTCCTCACAATTTAGTATACTTTTCAAAGGAGGTGACAAAAATGAAAATTGGATTGAGAACAGTCAAGACGGCAATTGCTGCGGGTTTCTCCATGTTTCTGGCACAGCAGATCGGTCTATTGTATGCACCAGCAGCAGGGATCATCGCAATTTTGAGTGTTGGAAACACAAAGAAAACCTCGCTCTTTACGGGGATCGGTCGTTTGGTCTCCTTGGCGATTGCGACGCTCTTGGCATTTGTCAGCTTCCATCTTTTAGGCTTTGGTCCGCTGGGCTTTGTTCTTTTTCTCTTCCTATTTATTCCGACGGCAGTCTCTTTCAAATTAACTGATGGGATCGTGGTCAATTCGGTCTTAGTAACCCATTATATGATGGAACGTTCGTTTGCTTGGCCGCTGATAGGGAATGCCTTTTTATTGATGAGTATTGGCATTGGTTTTGCGCTTTTATTTAACTTGTATATGCCAGACGGCGAACGGGCGTTGAAAGAAAAACAGCAGTTGGTGGAAGAAACGTTTAAAAGTCTTTTAAAAGACATGTCGATCGCGTTAACAGAAAAAGAAAAAGCGACGCTTCCCCATGTCTGTCAAGCACTGTTAGGAGAGATCAAACAGGGCAAGCAGCAAGCAATGGTTCATAGCGAAAATCAATGGCGAGGAGAAGGCTCCTATTATGAAGAGTACTTTACTATGCGGCAAAGCCAAGCCCGCTTACTCTTGGAAATGGTTGATCTGTTACAATTATTCTGGGTAGAAGAAGCCTATACAAATGCGTTTCAAGAGCTACTATCCTTTACCGCTGAGTCCTTTCATGAAAACAACAATGGCAAAGAAATCTTGGCAAAAATCGCTGCGCTTTATGAAGATTATCGACAAAAGCCATTGCCCCAAACAAGAGCAGAGTTTGAAAATCGGGCTCAGTTGTTTCAGTTTCTGCAAACTTTTAAAAGTTTTATTGAAATCAAAGCCGACTTTTCTGAACAGATTGAAACTATGGAACGTTAAAAAAGACTCCCGCAAAGGAGTCTTTTCATTTTTACTGCTGTTCCCAAAAAGCTTGCATTTGATCCAAAACATCAATGACATCAGTGGTCAAGTGGATCGATCCTTTGATTTCGCCATCGATGGCTTTGATCATATTGGCAATTTCATAATTAAGGGCTTGACTGCTGTCACCATCTTCAATCACTTCATTTGTTCCATCCCGGAAATGAATCACGGCTTTGTCCGCACGAGGGTATTCATCTACGGTAATGTATCCTTCTTCGAAAGCGACGATACCGGTTTTAGGCATTTTCGCTTGGAAAGTCAGCGTGACACTAGCCATTTCATCGGCTGGATTTTGTAGGATCGTGACTGATTGTTCATCCACACCTGTAGAGAAGGGCTTCATGCTGCTAAACGTCACTTCTGGTGTATCCGTCATGAAAAAGCGGGCAAATGAAACAGCATACGTACCAATATCCAACAAAGCACCGCCGCCTAAATCTGGATTAAAGAAACGATTGCTTGGATCTGGATCTTTGTAGCTGCCAAATGGCGCTTGGATCATTTTTAATTTTCCTAAGCGTCCGGCATCGATCTCTTCTTTCAACCGGGCGTAAACCGGCATATTGAAAATCGTCATTGCTTCTTCTAAGACTAGATTTTTTCTTTGGCTAAAGCTAGTTCTTCCGCCAGCTCATCGGCACTGGTGGTGATGGCTTTTTCGCAGAGGACATGCTTTCCTGCCATTAGAGCTTTCATAATAAATTCATGATGAAGATCATTAGGTACAGCAATGTAAACAATGTCGATCTGTGGATCTTCCAACATGGCATCTGTGCTTTCATAAGCATGGGGAATAGCATATTTTTCGGCAAAGGCTTGGACTTTAGCGAGACTGCGGGCACTGACCCCATACAGTTCACTTGCTTCATTAGAAAAGCCAGCAGCAAATTGCGTTGCGATATCTCCAAGGCCAATCATTCCCCAACGGTATTTTTTCATCATTGATCATCTCCTTCGTATTTAGTATAACAAAAGAAATCAATTCTTTAAAATAATCAAAAACAATCGCAAAAAGTTTCCATTATGACAGACTTTCAGTAAAATATAGAAGAGGAGGGATAACATATGCATAATGTATCAATTGCCATTATTTTAAATACGATCATTGAGCAATACACATCAGAAAAACAGTTTTATGAGACGCATTTAGGTATCACCGAGGAACAGTGGGAAGCATGGAAAAACGGCACAATGAGTCTGTCACCTGCTGAAAATCAGAAAGTAAAGCTGTTGTTTTCGGATTATGAATGGATGCTGATCCAAAAAATCATTCGACAGACTGTGATTTATCCAGAAAAACGCAATCAAGCGGTCGTCGAGTTCAAAAAAATGAAGACGCAAATCGCCAGAACGTGGTTAGCTAGTGATTTAGCGAAAGTTGAATTGTTAACAGAATCTGAAGAAACAGCCCAATACCTTGATTTGAGAGTCAGTATTACGTATGATGAATGGGGTTATGATGATATATTAAACTTCCGTTTGCCAGCTATTGTTCAACAGCAAATTCGCAATGAAAAAATCGAACTGTTAGAGTGGGTCAAAGAGAATTTGGAAGAAACTTATAATTAAAGGTAGGGGTTTTTTGAAAAAGTATTATGGAATGGCTGCGGCGGCGGGCTTCTTGTTCTTGGTTCTTTTAACCATTCAAGTGAACCGGGTGACCGCAGTCACCCCAACTAAGAATGGAAACATCGCTCGTTCTACCGATCAAACGGTGACGAGCGCAACAACAGAATCCAGCAGTCAAGCTTCTAGGGAAAACGCAGAAGATGCCCAAGAGCAGGCAGCTGTTAGTGATGAAGTGAACGAAGAGAATTTCCCAACCGTTTCATTGGATGATTGGTCATTGGTTTTGGTAGGACCAAGCAATAAAATCGAAAAGGAAATTGCCCAAAAAGATTTGGGGAAGTTGTCGAATGGCTATCTCGTCGATCAACGCATCGTATCAGCATATGAAAAGCTGGCAGACGCTGCAAAAGCTGCAGGACATCCTTTGGCGATGGTCTCTGCCTACCGTTCAGTAGCGTATCAAGAGGAGATATTCAATGCCAATGTCAACACCCTAATGAGTCAAGGTCATACAAAAGAAGAAGCAATTCGTATCACGAAACTGACCTTTACTGAACCCGGGTATAGCGAACACCATACTGGGCTTGCTGTTGATGTTGTCGATCAGGACTGGTATCAAAATCATACAGGTGAACTGCTCAATGAGGGGTTCGGTGATACTGATGGGGGAAAATGGTTACAAGCTCATGCAAGGGAGTATGGGTTTATCATCCGTTATCCGAAAGGAAAACATGATATAACCCAAATCGATTATGAGCCATGGCATCTAAGATATGTAGGAGTCGAAGTGGCGACATACATTGAGGAACATGAGATGACCTTTGAAGAGTTTCTCGAAGAAGCAAAAGAACACATCGCTAAAAAAGAAGCAGAACTGTCATACTATGAATTGGAAAATCCTTTGGAAGAAAACTGGATCTATGAGGATTCTCTTGCTAAAAGCCAGAAAAGTAGTGATCGTCCACAAGATGAGTTGTTGCTGAATGGAGGCAATTTATTCGCCAAGAATGCGTTTAGTCAGACAAAGGAAGTGAAAAAATGAGTGCAAGACGAAAAAAACAGAAGACCCGCTTCCCGCTAGTTTTTCTAGGGCTATTCTTAATTGGGATTGCCTTTATTTTTTCCTTGAATAGTTTGGCAGACCCTCTTCCAAAAGAGGAGGAAACAAACACGGAAGCACTGTCTCACGAAGAATTTATTGATCGCATCGCTCCTTACGCACAAGAATTGCAAAAGGGCTATGGGATTTTACCAAGTATCATAATCGGGCAGGCGATCCTTGAATCAGATTGGGGTCAGAGTTCTCTAGCCAGTGAATACAATAATTTATTTGGCATCAAGTCGTTTGGTCATTCAAAAAAGGTGACATTAGATACCCAAGAGTTTTATAATGGAGAATGGGTCACGATTCAGGGAGATTTTCGTGTCTATGACACTTGGGAAGAATCAATGGATGATCATACGATGTTATTTGTAAATGGTGTGGATTGGAATCCTGCACTTTATGTAAATGTCTTGACAGCAAACGACTACCGCAGTGCCGCACAAGCCTTACAAGATGCAGGGTATGCAACGGATCCAGATTATGCCAGCAAAATCATTCAAGTCATTGAAACCTACCAATTGAATCGATTTGATCAATAAGAAAAGAGAGTTGGCTGCTTATGGAAGAAAAATATATGCCAAAAATCACCACTGATTTACGCAAAGATATCGTGAAAGTGCCTAAAGTTATTCGAGAGGCTAGCGGTATTCAAATATTTGGCAAACAAATCCGCTCCATTATTTTCACTACGGATATTGCGATCATCCGTAATACAAATGCGGATGCTGTGATTGCGGTTTATCCCTTTACACCACACCCAGCAATTACGAAAGCAATCATCGAAGCAGCAGACATTCCAGTGTTTTCTGGTGTCGGCGGGGGCTTGACCCAAGGATTTCGCTCGTCTTATATGAGCATGTTTGCTGAAGCCCAAGGATCGATCGGAGTCGTTTTAAACGGACCGACGCCACTGAAAACTGTGGAGCAAGTCTGTAAAGTTGTAGATATTCCCGTTATCAGTACCGTAACGAGTAAGTATACCGAAATTGATGCCAAGCTTGAAGCTGGTGTGAAGGTCATCAATATCAGTGCTGGCAAGGACACAGCAGATACCGTGGCTTTCTTCCGTAAAAAATATCCGAAGCTGCCGATCATTGCAACCGGTGGACCAACCGATGAAAGCATAGTAGAAACGATCGAAGCAGGCGCAAATGCCATCACCTACACGCCACCTTCCAATGGGGAGCTTTTCAGTAAAAAGATGGAGCACTATCGTGATATGGAGAAGCCAGAGTAGGAAATGATCCACAAATGAGAATATTTTTATTTATAAAGGGCATTCCATGCTTGTGTTTTTAATCAAAGACAGGCATAATCGAATCTATCATTTAAAAATTACTTGTATATCGTCGAAATATGGTCGACAGTCTCTACCCGATACCGTAAATATCGGACTATAAGTAAAAATCGTGCCTGTTAGACACTTTTTTTGCTTTGGCAAAAAGAGTGTCTTTTTTTTCAGGATGGAATAGAAAGGAACGAGGAGAGCTAGGATGGAAAAATTAGTTGAGCGTATCAAAACACACGGAAATGTGCTGGGCGAAGGGGTTCTTAAAGTGGACCAATTTTTGACCCACCAAGTGGATTATGAGTTGATGAAAGAAATCGGTACAGTCTTTGCGCAACGGTTTCAAGGAAGTGGCATCACAAAAGTAGTGACCATCGAAGCTTCAGGGATCGCACCAGCACTCTATACTGCAGAACAGTTACAAGTACCAATGATCTTTGCCCGTAAAGCAAAGAGTCTGACGATGGATGAAGAGCTACTGACTGCATCTGTCTATTCCTTTACCAAGCTAGTGACCAGCCAAGTGTCGATTTCAAAGAAATTCTTATCTTCAGAGGATACGGTCTTGATTATTGATGATTTTTTAGCAAACGGACAAGCAGCAAAAGGGTTGATCGAACTGTGCCAACAAGCAGGAGCCAACGTCGTCGGTATCGGTATCGTGATTGAAAAATCATTCCAAAGTGGTCGACAATTACTTGAAGAAATGGGGATTCCTGTTGTTTCACTAGCACGGATCGCCTCATTGTCTGAGGGACAAGTCAGCTTTTTAGAAGGAGATGCCTAATGAAAGAAACGAATAGCCGTTCAGCAGTTTTAGGCTTGCAGCATTTGCTAGCGATGTATGCAGGAGCTGTTGCCGTTCCTTTGTTGATTGGAACAGGTCTGGGCTTCAATGAAGCACAAATGACGTATTTGATCTCGATCGATATTTTCATGTGCGGAATCGCTACGCTTTTGCAACTAGTCGTTACCCGCTTTTTCGGGATCGGCCTACCAGTCGTTTTAGGCTGTGCCATCCAAGCTGTCTCCCCATTGATTTTGATCGGTACTAAATCGGGGATCAGTGCGATTTACGGAGCGATCATTGCCGCTGGGATTTTCATTGTTCTGATCGCTGGCATTTTTTCGAAAATCAAAGTCTTGTTTCCCCCATTGGTGACGGGAACGGTGATTACTGTCATTGGCTTGACCTTGATTCCAGTTGCCATCACTAAAATCGGTGGGGGGATGCCGCAGCTGCTAACTTTGGTGATCCCACGAATTTATTGTTAGGTTTTGTGACGATTGCCTTGATCATTGGCGTGCAGGTGTTTGGCAAAGGCTTTATTCGCTCGATTGCCGTTTTGATCGGTTTGATCGGTGGGACTATTCTAGCAGCGCTCTTAGGATTGGTGGATCTTTCTGCCATTGCCCATGCGCCTGTCTTTCATTTGCCTCAGCCTTTTTATTTCGGTTTACCAACCTTTGATCTGTGGTCGATCGTCTTGATGATCATTATTTCTATCGTTAGCTTGGTAGAATCAACCGGCGTTTATTTTGCATTGGGAGACATCACTGAGAGACCGATCACAGGCAATGACTTAAAGCGCGGCTATCGTGCGGAAGGCTTAGCAGTGATTCTTGGTGGGATTTTCAATACGTTTCCTTATACTGGGTTTTCACAAAACGTAGGGTTGGTTCAACTTTCAGGTATTAAGACGCGACGCCCGATTTTCTTTTCAGCTATCTTTTTGATCGTATTAGGGTTATTTCCAAAAGTCGGTGCCATTGCGCAAATCATTCCAGAAGCAGTACTGGGGGGCGGCATGTTAGTGATGTTTGGCATGGTCGCTGTTCAAGGGATGCGAATGCTGAGCAAAGTTGATTTTATGAATGACAAGAACTTGTTAGTGATTGCAGTATCGATCGGTTTTGGCTTAGGGTTCAATATGATGCCCACCTTATTCAGTCAAATGCCTGAAACCGTTCAAATGTTTACAGGCAATGGGATCGTCATGAGTAGTTTGACTGCCATTGTTTTGAATCTGTTCTTCAATGGATTGCCGAAAGAAACAGACGAAGTGACGGAATTGAGCTTGCAACAGTAAGTTGATTTGATCCAGACGAGGATTCGTCTGGATTTTTTGCATTGTTCCTTTATTTTTCTTATTATCGGTTATCTGACTTGATGAATACGTATCATTGAGAAAAAAACGAACAATGGGAAGTAAATTTCGTTGATAGTTCGAAAATATTTTGACAATGCACGGGCTACTCGTTACTATTTAGAGGTGAAAGTGATTGTTAGCAGAGCCGTGTGGCTTCGGGATATCTCAGACGCAGCGACAAAAGGTTGCTAACAAAAGGATTTTCGTAAAATATACTTCTGAGGTTTATTCAGAAGAAAATAGTAAAAAATCGTTGGAGGGAAAATCGAATGAAACCAGCAGTTGCAGTGATTATGGGAAGTCAATCAGATTGGGAAACAATGAAGGAGTGCTGCTTGATTTTAGATGAGTTAGCGATACCTTATCAGAAAAAAGTCGTTTCGGCACATCGTACACCAGATTTGATGTTCGAATTTGCAGAAACAGCCCGTGCAGAAGGAATCAAAGTCATTGTTGCAGGAGCAGGGGGAGCAGCCCATTTGCCGGGAATGGTGGCAGCTAAAACAACATTGCCGGTCATTGGTGTACCCGTGCAATCCCGCGCGTTAAATGGTTTGGATTCCCTTTTATCGATCGTGCAAATGCCAGGTGGTGTACCAGTAGCAACAACGGCGATCGGAAAAGCTGGCGCAACTAACGCAGGACTACTTGCAGCCCAGATGCTTTCCATGTATGATTTAGAGATAGCGGAGAAATTAGACGCACGAAGAAATACATTAAAAGAAATCGTATTGGAAAGTAGTGATCAACTTGATTAAACCTTTAATGCCCAACGCAACGATCGGAATCGTTGGCGGAGGACAGCTAGGTCGTATGATGGCAATGAGTGCCAAAGAAATGGGCTTTCGGGTTGGCGTTTTAGACCCTACTGCCAATTGTCCAACAGCCCAAGTCGCTGATTGGCATATTGTTGCTGCTTATGATGATGTGTTTGCTTTAGAAGAAATGGCTCGACGTGCTGATGTAATCACCTATGAATTCGAAAATGTCAGCGTTGAAGCATTGAACTCTATTTTGCCTTATTCCCATATCCCTCAAGGCACCGATCTGTTAGCAATCACCCAAGATCGTTTATTAGAGAAGTCCTTTTTAGAGGCAAACAATATCGTGATTGCACCTTATGCCACCATCATCAGCCCGACCGACATCCAAGATGCCATCGACAGCATTGGTTACCCTTGTGTATTAAAAACCACCAGAGGCGGCTATGACGGAAAAGGACAGCACGTGCTTTACAGTACGGCTGATTTGGCGCCTTCCATGAATTTGCTTCGCGAAGGAACTTGCGAATTAGAAGCATGGATTCCTTTTGAAAAAGAATTATCGATTTTAGTTGCCGGCAATGGAGAAACCTTTACCACTTTCCCAGTGGTAGAAAACATCCATCGCAACAATATTTTGCATCAAACGATCGCTCCTGCGCACATTGATCCAGAAGTCGCGGAAGAAGCCAAACGGATCGCTCACATTATTGCAAAAGCTTTGGATCTACAAGGCGTTTTAGCCATCGAAATGTTCCTAACCAAAAGCGGCGGCTTGTATGTCAATGAATTGGCGCCACGCCCGCACAATTCGGGTCACTATTCGATCGAAGCTTGTTCCATGAGTCAGTTTGACGCTCATATCCGCGGTATCTGTGGCTGGCCGTTGCCGGAAGTTTCTTTGCTTTCACCTGCAGTCATGGTCAATGTCTTAGGCGATGAATTGACAGAAACCTATGAGTTGATTGCCACAAAACCAGCTTGGCAATTTCATTACTATGGCAAAGAAGAAGCAAAAACCGGTCGCAAAATGGGACATATCACTATTTTGACGGAAGACATTGCAGAAACCACTGAAGAAATCTATCAAACCAATATTTGGGATTAAAGGAGATAAAAACATGTTAGAGCGTTATACAAGACCAGAAATGGGTGCTATTTGGACCGATCAAAATCGCTACCAAGCGTGGCTAGAAGTCGAGATTTTAGCTGACGAAGCTTGGGCGGAATTAGGAGAGATACCGAAAGAGGATGTTGCATTGATTCGTGAAAAAGCATCCTTTGATATCGACCGTATCTTAGAGATCGAAGCGCAAACGCGACATGATGTGGTTGCTTTTACCCGAGCAGTCTCTGAATCTTTGGGTGATGAAAGTAAGTGGGTCCACTACGGCTTGACGTCGACGGATGTTGTTGATACGGCGTATGGCTACTTGATGAAACAAGCCAACGATTTGATTCGGGAAGATTTGAACCGTTTCGTGACGATCATTGGTGAAAAAGCCAAAGAATACAAGCATACCGTGATGATGGGACGTACCCATGGTGTTCATGCGGAACCAACGACCTTCGGCTTGAAATTAGCCTTGTGGTATTCAGAAATGAAACGCAATGTCGAACGTTTTGAGTGTGCTGCAAAAGGGGTCGAAGCGGGCAAGATCAGTGGTGCCGTTGGAACCTTTGCAAATATCCCTCCGTTTGTCGAAGAGTATGTCTGTGAAAAACTAGGGATTCGTGCGCAAGATATTTCCACGCAAGTATTACCTCGTGACCTACATGCAGAATATTTTTCAGCAATGGCATTGATCGCAACCAGCATTGAGAAATTTGCCACCGAGATCCGTGGACTACAAAAATCAGAAACGCGGGAAGTCGAAGAATTCTTCGCCAAAGGACAAAAAGGTTCTTCTGCTATGCCCCATAAGCGTAATCCAATCGGTTCTGAAAATATGGCCGGACTTGCAAGAGTCGTTCGCGGTCATATGGTGACGGCTTATGAAAATGTCTCCCTTTGGCATGAACGGGATATCTCACATTCATCGGCAGAACGGATCATTATTCCGGATACGACGATTTTGATCGATTACATGCTGAATCGCTTTGGCAATATCGTCAAAAATCTGACCGTTTTCCCAGAGAATATGAAGCGCAATATGAATGCGACCTTTGGATTGATCTACAGCCAACGAGTGATGTTGAAATTGATCGATCACGGAATGACAAGAGAGCAAGCCTATGACTTGGTTCAGCCAAAAACAGCGCAAGCTTGGGATGAACAAATGGATTTCCGTCCATTGTTAGAAGCTGATCCAGCAATCACGGATGTTTTGACCAAAGCCGACTTGGACGATGCGTTTGATTACAACCATCATTTAAAACAAGTTGACACGATTTTTGAACGTGTCGGTTTAGCCGAATAAAAAAAGCCGCAACCTTGAGACATACGTCTTAAGGTTGCGGCTTTTTTTTTAATAATGTTCAGCTAAATAGGTCAATAGATCAGGGGCTAAACCAGTTGCTGATTGGTTATCCTGGCGATCTTCTAACATGGAAACCATCAGAAATCCTTGATCTTGCGAATCGAAGGCGAATAAGAAGCTGTTTTCTTGGCCTTTTTCATCTTGCTTTTCTTTGATTTCAGCAGTTCCTGTTTTGGCAGCTAGTGGAATGTTCAGCGCTGCCAAAGAGTGTGCCGTTCCGTTGGCATCTGAGACAACCGCCGTCAAATCATGATTGATTTGCTCAATCGTCTCTGCTTTAAAGACTTCTTTGTCCTTTTGTTCTGTCTCTTTCAATAAACGAGGATAAACCAGTTTTCCTTGATTGGCAAAGACCGAATAAGCAGCAGCTTGCTGAATGGGATTCAGTAACAGTTCTCCTTGTCCATAGCCGGTATCTGCCAGTAAAATCTCTGAGTTGAAGGAGTCTTCATTGGAAATTTGAGCAGGATTCATCGCAATCGGTAAATCCAACGTTTCACCAAAAATCAATTTCGACAAACCGTTACGAAAAGCATCTTCACCCATAGCTAAGGTTTGTTGTGCCATATAGATGTTATCAGAGTAAACCAGTGCATCTTTTAGATTGACAGAAGCTACGTCGCTGACTCTGGTGACAAAATAGTCCCCCCATGAGCTGTCTTTTTGCCACTTCAATCCATCGATCGCAATACTTTGGGTAGGGTCGATCGTACCGTTTTCTAAGCCAATCGCTGCCGTGATGGTCTTAAAGGTCGAACCTGGCGCATAGGCCGTAGCAAAGCGGCTGATGAAAGGCAAGTCTTCGTTTTGTTCATACGCATCGTAGTCTTCTTGGGAGATCCCTTGGGTCATTTTATTGGGATCATAACTCGGTGAGCTGGCTAATACCAGCAGATCACCGGTTTTTGGTTCTGTGACGACCGTGGACCCCGCCTGATTTTGTAAGGCGTCAAAAGCTGTCTTTTGGGCTTGTGCGTCAATGGTCAGTTGGATATCTTTACCATCTGCGCGTTCTTTTTCTAAAAGAACCGATTTTTCAGCACCGTCTTCATCTGTGATGGCGATTTTTCCGCCATTTTCGCCCCGCAACTCTTTGTCAAAGGCAGCTTCCAGACCACTACGACCAATTTGTCCGTTGCTTGCTAGCGTTTCATCCTTTTCGATATCTTCTGCAGTCACGTTCCCTAGATAACCAATCAACTGGGCAGCGGCTTCTCCAAGAGGATAAGTCCGTCCCGTCGTTTCTTTTAAACTTGTTCCAGTTGGCATTTCATCGGTTGGTTCGATAATTTTTAAGGGAACGAACAACTCATCTTGGACCCACGATTGCGCCAATGCTTGATCGATCGCATCTTCTGTTAGGTCAAAACGTTCCGCGATTGCTTTGATATTGGCGGTTTTTTCGTCTCCCGTACCCAGCTGCCCCGGAATGACGCCTAGTTGATAGAGCGTGCCATTTTCTGCTAGCGGTTCATTATTTCGGTCGAGGATTTCTCCACGTGTGGCATTATCTACCGAGATACTGATTTTGTCTTGGCCTTCCATTCCCGGAAAAATCAATTGAGGCGACCAATCGATCTTGGCTTGGTCATCAGTCAGAGTAATCGTGCCACTATAAGACAGCTCTGTTAATTCACCTAACGAGGTGGTTAAGGAACCGTTGTATTGGAAATTGAATTGATCGGAATCCTTATCATCGGGCGTTACCTCAATTCCTGAAGCTTTAAATGATTCGGCACCGATACCAGTGAAAATCGCTTCGTATTTTGCTGAGACCTCGTCTGCGGTAAAGCCGTTTGATTCCAAACTTTCTTCGGTCAGTAAAGCAGATAAATCGCTGTACTTCTGATCAGATATAGCATCGATAAAGGAATTGAGGACTTTTTTTGCTGCTGCTTCTTCTTGTCGATTTTGATAGACTGTATAGCCATAATAACCGCCACCAAGTACTAATAAGGCGGCAGGGAGTGCCAGCCAGACGAAACGCTTAGGTTTTTTCGCTGGTTTTTCGTTGCGAGAGCGCCGGTTTTCTGACATATTATTGTTCCTCCTTTAGTGCCGACAAACGGGCGTGATAAAGCGGCAACAGCGTTTGATAAACTGCTAAAATATCCGCCACCTCAACGTCTTCGATCATTTCTTTTGGAAAGATCTTACCAATCTGAAGTTCACTTTTTTTGACTTTCTGTAATCGTTCTAAGTAGGTTGGCCACATAGCGATAGGAAGTGATCGTATTTGGTATGATCAGGAGATAGCGTAAAGTCTGCTGGCAATTGATCAAGTAATTCTTTTTGAGCCAGCCAAGATTCCGCGATCGTTGCTTGATTTTTCGGTTGATCGATCACACTGAGCCAAACAAAAACATACGCTTGATTGATCCCAATTTGAAAGTGGGCATCCATTTTATAACCACGCTTGTTAGGGCCGATCCCCGCCCACGTTTCGGCAGGAGGGTAGACGGTTCTACGCCGATGCTGAGCAATATGCAAATAAAAAGGTTCGTGACAGCTTTCTTCAAATAATGGGATCGCTGCCTCGCCGATGGTTTGGAAAATTGGCTGGATCTCTGAACGGATTTTTTCCATTCTTTCTTCTAATGTTTCTAAAGCAAAAGCATCAAATGACTGTTTTGTAAATAGCATAATCGTGTCCTTTCTTTTGTCTGAAAACAGTATAACAAAAAAAGCCCGTAAAATTTCGGGCTTTTGTTTTTTTTATCTTTTTTTATTTAGTGATCACTAGCTAATTCGCAGCGGGACTTAAGTTAAAGGTAGGGGCTAGGCTTTGTTCCTTCAAAAGATGCAGAAGATCATCCAAGAAAGAAAAATCCATTTCTTCTAAGTTAAAATAAATACGGAAAGAATACGTATGTTTAAATAAGCTTTGACGATGAATCTGGTGAATGATCAATTCGTCATTGCGGCCATTTTGAAATTGTAAGACTCTTTTTTGTTCTTCCGCATAGTGAGGACGTGCCCCTTTTTTGAAGGGACTGAATACATAGAAACTTGTTTGTTGGTTGATGGAAAGGATTTGTTGCACGGCCAATAATTCGTTATGGAGCTGTTGTTTTTCTTTGTCTGATAAATGAGCTAAAAAAGTTCAGCACGATTCTTTAGCGACCACATATAGTACTCCTCCTTGAATGTAGCTACAATACGACCTAAATATAGCATGAAAAAAGAATATTGTAAACGCTTTATAAATTCTTCGCTGCTTCTAAAGAGGAATCTGCTTTCAATCAACTAGTTAAAAGGCGAACATTCGTGTTTATTAATGTATAAATGTACAGATAATCGTTGACCCGCTTTTTCAGCGTTGTTAGAATAATAAGCAAATAAAGATGTGTGTCATCGCTATGTGAAAAATAATACTTAACTGAGGTGGAATATGGAATCAGAAGTGCTTCTTTATGAAGGAAAAGCCAAGAAATTGTTTAAAACCAACGAAGAAGATGTGTTGAGAGTCCTTTATCTGGACCAAGCAACTGCGCTGAACGGTTTAAAGAAAGATGCCGTTGTAGGAAAGGGTGCCTTGAACAATCAGATCACTGCGCATCTTTTTCAGCGCTTAGCGGATAAAAATGTGCCAAGTCACTTTCTTCAATTAGTGTCTAAACACGAACAATTAATTCGAGCTGTCACCATGATTCCTTTAGAAGTCGTTGTTCGCAATACGGCTGCTGGTAGTTTTTCAAAGCGCTTGGGCATCGAAGAAGGAACCAAACTGCCAAAGCCGATCGTGGAGTTTTACTACAAAGAGGATCGCTTAGATGATCCGTTTATCAATGATGATCATGTGTTCTATCTGGGTCTTGCCACAAAAGAGGAACTGGACCAGATCAAAAAACTGGCGCTACAAGTCAACGCTGCGTTACTGGAAATCTTTGCAAGTATCAACATTCGATTGATCGATTTTAAAATCGAGATCGGCAAAACCAAGAAGGGCGAGTTGCTCCTGGCTGATGAGATTTCACCAGATACTTGCCGCTTATGGGATATGGGTACAAATGAACATCTTGATAAAGATGTCTATCGTCGTGATTTAGGGGATATCGTTCCTGTTTATGAAGAAGTTTTAAATCGTTTAGAAAAGGAGAATTCAACATGTATTTAGTCAAAGTTTACGTCACTTATAAGGAATCTGTCTTGGACCCTCAAGGAGAAGCCGTTAAAGGAGCTGTTCATCGCTTAGGGTATCAAGATGTCAGTGATATTCGCATCGGGAAATACTTTGAAATCAAAGTGACACCTTCCAACAATCAAACACAAGCAGCAGTAGCAGAGGAGATTGAAGCGATCTGTGACAAACTTTTAGCAAACGTCAATATGGAAACCTACCGTTATGAAATGGTTCAAATGGAGGAAGCAGCCCTATGAAATTTGCAGTGATCGTCTTTCCTGGATCAAATTGTGCTGTTGATTTGATGTGGGCAATCAAAGATATTATGGGTGCAGAAGCAGAATATGTGCGCCATGATGCAGAAAGCTTAGCCGGTTTTGACGGTGTTTTGCTCCCAGGAGGATTTTCCTATGGTGACTATTTGAGATGCGGTGCAATTGCTCGTTTTTCAGCGATCATGTCAGAAGTCATTCGTTTAGCAAATGAAGGCAAACCTGTCTTTGGTACCTGCAATGGGTTCCAAATTTTAACGGAAGCGGGCTTGTTACCGGGAGTTTTACAAAGAAATGAATCATTGCATTTTATTTGCAAGCCGGTCCGTCTGCAAGTGAATAATCAAACAGCTTTTACTTCTGAATATGAAACGGATCAAGTCATTACGCTTCCTGTCGCTCATGGTGAGGGCAATTATTATTGTGATGAAACGACTTATCAGGAATTGGTTGCCAACAATCAAATCGTTTTCCGTTATGAAGATAACGTCAACGGCAGTCTACACAATATCGCTGGTATCTGCAACAAAGCAGGCAATGTTCTAGGCATGATGCCTCATCCAGAACGAGCGATGGAAAGTTTATTAGGCTCAGAAGATGGCAAGAAGTTTTTTGCTTCATTATTGAAAAATTTTGGGAAGGTGCCGGTAAATGGATAAAATGATCGTAAAAGAACCTACACCACAAGAAATCAAAGACACGAAATTATACGAGCAATGGGGATTGACCCAAGAAGAATATCGGATGATCTCAGAAGGTATTTTGGGACGTTTACCAAACTATACCGAAACTGGACTGTTTTCAGTGATGTGGAGTGAACATTGTTCTTACAAAAATTCCAAACCTGTTTTGCGGAAATTCCCGACAGAAGGGCCGCAAGTGCTGCAAGGACCAGGAGAAGGTGCGGGTATCGTGGATATCGGCGATGATCTAGCCGTCGTTTTCAAAGCGGAAAGCCATAATCATCCTTCTGCGGTGGAACCTTATGAAGGAGCAGCAACTGGTGTTGGTGGGATCATCCGCGACATCTTCAGTATGGGAGCAAGACCAATCGCTGTTTTAGACTCCTTACGATTTGGTGAGTTAGATAATCCAAGAACGAAATATCTTTTGGAAGAAGTCGTTGCTGGGATCAGTGGCTATGGCAACTGTATCGGGATTCCGACCGTCGGTGGTGAAGTGGCATTTGATCCTTGTTATGAAGGCAATCCATTAGTCAATGCCATGTGTGTAGGGATCATTGCCCACAAGGATATTCAAAAAGGGCAAGCCAAAGGTGTTGGGAACACCATCATGTATGTCGGCGCAAAAACAGGACGCGACGGGATACATGGGGCGACTTTTGCATCGGAAGAATTTGTCGAAGGAGAAGAACAACAACGTTCCGCCGTACAAGTCGGTGATCCTTTTATGGAAAAACTCTTGTTGGAAGCTTGTTTGGAATTGATCGTGGATCATTCGGACATTTTAGTCGGGATTCAAGATATGGGCGCTGCTGGATTGGTTTCTTCGAGTGCCGAGATGGCATCAAAAGCCGGATCAGGTTTGCGCTTAACGTTAGATGATGTCCCACAGCGAGAAACCAATATGACGCCTTATGAAATGATGTTGTCAGAATCCCAAGAGCGGATGCTGATCTGTGTCAAAAAAGGGCATGAAGCTGAAGTGGAAGCCCTCTTTAAGAAATACGATCTAGAAGCAGTCGTGATTGGTGAAGTGACGGATGATGGCAACTATCGTTTGTTCCATCATGGACAGGAAGTCGCTAATTTACCAGTGGATGCTTTAGCTGAAGATGCACCGACTTACTACAAAGAGATGGCAGAACCAGCACGGATCAAAGTGTTTAAGGAAACACCGGACTTTGTTCCAGTGATTCATTCAGCAACGTCTGTATTTGAGGATCTGCTGCAGCAGCCGACGATCGCTTCGAAACGCTCGATTTTTGAAACCTACGATTCGCAAGTTCGTACCAATACCGTGGTAGGCCCCGGCAGTGATGCCGCTGTTTTACGAATCAAGGGAACCAATAAAGCCTTGGCGATGACGACTGACTGTAATGCTCGTTACCTCTACTTAGATCCAGAAGTCGGCGGACAGATCGCAGTTGCAGAAGCAGCTCGAAATATCGTCGCTTCCGGTGGGCGTCCATTGGCGATCACTGACTGCCTTAACTTCGGCTCGCCAGATAAACCAGAAGGATTCTGGGAGTTATCTACGGCTGCTGACGGGATCTCAGAAGCTTGTCGTGTGTTAGAGACGCCAGTCATTTCTGGAAACGTCTCGTTATACAACGAAACAGACGGACAATCGGTCTATCCAACGCCTGTTATTGGGATGGTCGGATTGATTGAAGAGCTGGCGCATATCACGACGCAGCATTTCCAAGCAGCAGGGGATGTAATCTATGTCCTAGGGGAAACCCATGCTGATTTCAATGGGTCTGAATTGCAAAAACTGCAGACAGGAAAAATCGCTGGGCGTTTAATGTCCTTTGATCTTGAAACAGAAAAAACGAACCAACATTTGGTTACCGCAGCGATCCAAGCAGGTCTTGTTCAAAGTGCCCATGACTGTGCCGAAGGTGGTTTAGCGATCGCTTTAGCCGAATCCGCCTTTGACAAGGGCTTTGGTCTAAATGTGACCGTATCATTGCCAGCAGCACAATTGTTTTCAGAAACCCAATCCCGTTTTGTGCTTTCAGTCGCACCTGATAAGCAAGCGGCTTTTGAAGCACTGGTAGGCGCTGCGGCAACAGCGATCGGCGAAGTGACTGCTGATGGCCAGATTCGCATGCAGGCACAAGATGATGCGATCGAGATGCCCCTTGCTGAGGCGAAATTGAAATGGGAGGAAGCCATTCCATGTTTAATGAAGTAAAGAGCCTCAACGAGGAATGTGGGGTTTTTGGTGTTTGGGGTCATCCAGATGCCGCTCGTGTCACCTACTTCGGACTACACAGTTTGCAACATCGCGGCCAAGAAGGTGCAGGGATCGTCACGAATGATGCCGGGAAACTCAATGGCCACCGTGATTTAGGGTTACTAGCGGAAGTGTTTTCGGATGAACGTGTCCTCCAGCGTCTGACAGGAGATGCTGCCATTGGTCATGTTCGCTACGCAACTGCTGGTAATGGTAGCGTTGATAATATTCAACCATTTTTATTCAAATTTTTTGATCAGCAGATTGGCTTAGCTCATAACGGCAACTTGACGAATGCGAAAAGTCTACGGAAATCCTTAGAAAAGGCTGGTGCGATTTTCCACTCGAATTCCGATACAGAGATTCTCATGCACTTGATCCGCCGCAGTGAAGAACCGCTTTTTATGGATCGGGTCAAGGAGGCATTGAATCAAGTTAAAGGTGGATTTGCGTACCTTTTACTGACCGAAAATGCCATGATCGCAGCACTAGACCCCAATGGCTTTCGGCCATTGTCAATCGGGAAAATGGTCAATGGTGCCTATGTGGTAGCTTCAGAAACCTGTGCGTTGGAAGTCATCGGTGCGGAATTTATTCGTGATGTCCGACCGGGCGAAGTCGTGATCATTGATGATGCAGGCATTCAAATCGAGCAGTATACCCAAGAAGTACAGCCGGCGATTTGCTCGATGGAGTTTATTTATTTTGCCCGTCCTGATTCCAACATCGCTGGCGTCAATGTCCATCGTGCCCGTAAAAATATGGGCCGTCGCTTAGCACAAGAGGCGCCGATCGAAGCGGATATGGTCATTGGTGTACCGAATTCATCCTTATCTGCTGCCAGCGGCTATGCCGAAGCTTCAGGTATTCCTTATGAATTGGGCTTAGTAAAAAATCAATACATTGCACGAACGTTTATTCAACCGACGCAGGAGTTAAGGGAACAAGGCGTGCGGATGAAGCTCTCAGCTGTTCGTGGCGTAGTCGAAGGCAAACGAGTGATTCTAGTCGACGATTCGATCGTCCGAGGAACCACCAGCCGCCGTATCGTGCAACTGCTAAAAGAGGCAGGTGCGAAAGAAGTTCATGTGCGTATCGGTTCGCCGCCTTTGCGCTATCCATGTTTTTACGGGATCGACATTCAAACGAGAAAAGAATTGATCGCAGCCAAATATACGGAAGCTGAGATTTGTGAAAAAATCGAAGCAGATTCTTTGGCCTTTTTAAGTGAAGACGGGTTGATCGAAGCGATCGGTTTAGATTTTGACGCACCTTACTCAGGCTTGTGTATGGCCTATTTCAATGGCGATTATCCAACCCCTTTGTATGATTATGAAGAAAACTATCTCGCGTCTTTAGCTGAATAAAAAGTAGGCAAGAATGGTTTTTCAAGCGCAGCAGTGAAGGACTGATGGTTTGCTTACGTTAACGACGAGTGAGCTGAATGAAGAAAAGCGGATGAATGATTGAGGAGGAACGAACGTGGCAAATGCATATGCAAAAGCCGGTGTCGATGTCGAGGCCGGTTATGAAGTAGTCGAACGGATCAAAAAGCATGTGAAACGAACAGAACGGCTAGGCGTGATGGGGGCAATCGGGGGCTTTGGTGGCTGTTTTGACTTATCATCGTACCAATTAAAAGAACCCGTACTTGTTTCTGGAACTGATGGTGTAGGAACCAAGCTTTTGTTGGCGATCCAACAAGAACAGCACGCAACGATCGGCATTGATTGCGTCGCGATGTGCGTGAATGATATCGTCGCTCAAGGGGCAGAACCTATCTACTTCCTTGACTATGTTGCAGTTGGTAAAAACGATCCGGCAAAGATCGAACAAATCATTGCTGGTGTCGCGGAGGGCTGTGTGCAAGCGGGTGCTGCCCTGATTGGTGGGGAAACCGCTGAAATGCCGGGGATATATCAGCCAGAAGAATATGATCTTGCTGGCTTTGCCGTAGGGATCGTCGAAAAAAGTCGCTTGATCACTGGAGAAACCATCAAAGAAGGCGATGAGCTGATTGGTTTGCCTTCATCAGGCATTCACTCCAATGGGTACTCTTTAGTCAGAAAAGTCTTTTTGAACAGCATGGCTATACAGGAGCAGAAACGTTTGCGGAACTTGGCAACCAAACACTTGCAGAAAGTTTATTGACGCCAACGAGAATTTACGTTGATGCATTGAAACCTTTATTGACAGAAGGATTGCTCGCTGGAATTTCTCATATCACTGGTGGCGGCTTTGTTGAAAATATCCCGCGGATGCTGCCGGAAGGTCTGGCGGCAGAAATCGCCTTAGGCACTTGGCCGCAGTTGCCGATATTTGATCTGATCGCTGCTCATGGCGCGATTCCTCACCAAGAAATGTTCGAGATTTTCAATATGGGTATCGGTATGGTCTTAGCCGTTGCGCCAGAAAATGTTGCGGCAGTGATGGCACTTCTATCCGCCAATGAAGAACAAGCATACCGGATCGGGAAAGTGACCAAACGTAACAACGAAGCCGTTTGCTTCAAAGAGGCAGTCCGATGAGGATCGCCGTCTTTGCTTCTGGAACGGGCAGCAATTTTACCGCGATCGCCGATGCGATCCAAGCAAATAAAATCAAAGGAGCGCAGATCGGGTTGGTCTTTTCCGATAAACCTACAGCGCCAGTAATAGAAAAAGCCCGCGCGAGAGACTATGAAACGCTTGTCTTGGAGCCAGCGGCATTTGCGTCAAAAGCAGCTTTTGAAAGTAAATTGATCGAAGAATTGCAGGATCATGCCATCGATTTTATTGTTTTAGCAGGGTACATGCGGATCATCGGCAACACCTTATTATCCGCTTATGAAGGACGAGTCATCAATATCCATCCCTCCTTGTTGCCAAGCTTCCCAGGTAAGTCTGGGATTGCCGATGCCTTCGCTTATGGCGTGAAAGTGACGGGGGTGACGGTTCATTATGTCGATGCTGGCATTGACACAGGGCCAATCATTGCCCAAGAAATCGTTCGGATCGACACCGACGATACATTAACAAGTGTGACAGAGAAAATTCATCAAGTGGAACACCAAATCTATCCAGCTGTTTTAGCTGAAATTGTGGAAAAGGGGCTATCAAATCGTGAATAAACGTGCATTAATCAGTGTGTCTGACAAAGAAGGACTGGTACCATTTGTCCAAGAATTGACCAATTTAGGATTTGAGATCATTTCAACTGGCGGGACCAAAACCGTCTTAGAGAAAGCAGGGCTTCAACCGATCGGCATCGAAGCGATCACAGAATTTCCTGAAATGATGGACGGTAGGGTCAAGACGCTACATCCGCGGGTGCATGGGGGTCTGTTAGGGCGACGTGATCTGCCTTCTCATATGGAGGCAATGGCTGAGCACGGTATTTTACCAATCGACCTCGTTGTCGTCAATCTTTATCCATTTAAAGAAACGATCAGTAAGCCTGAGGTCACAGAAGCCGACGCAATCGAAAATATCGACATCGGCGGACCAAGCATGCTGCGTTCTGCGGCGAAAAACCATGCCTCATTAACTGTTGTCGTTGATCCCAAGGATTACGACTGGGTTTTAGCTGAGCTGAAGGAAGGCAATACGACGTTGGCATCAAGAAAGAAATTAGCTGCCAAAGTCTTCCGCCATACCGCAGCCTACGATGCCTTGATTGGTGAATACTTGACCAAAGCGGTGGCTGAAACAGAAACGGAGACCTTGACGAAAACCTATGTTTTGAAACAAACATTGCGTTATGGTGAAAATAGCCATCAGAAAGCTTCCTTCTATCAAGACGCACTACCCGTGCCATATTCGATTGCCAGCGCAAAACAAATCCACGGCAAAGAATTGTCTTACAACAACATTAAAGATGCTGATGCTGCCTTGCGGATCGCAGAAGAATTTACAGAGCCAACTGCGGTAGCCCTCAAGCACATGAATCCATGTGGGATCGGAAGTGGAGAAACGATTGCTGAAGCTTTCCAAGAAGCTTACGAAGCAGACCCAGTGTCGATTTTTGGCGGGATCATCGTCTTGAATCGTCCAGTTGATGTGGCAACTGCGGAGCAACTGCAGCGGATTTTTCTTGAGATCATTATTGCACCTGCATTTGAAGAAGAAGCACTAGAAATTTTAACGAAGAAAAAAATCTGCGCCTGCTGGTTGTTGATTTCCAAAAAGCAGCCAAACAGCCAGAAGTTGTCTCTGTCCTTGGGGGCTTATTGGTGCAAGAACCAGATGATCAAATAGAAACACCAGAAGATTGGACCGTGGTGACAAAGAGAAAGCCAACAACAGAAGAAATCGCAGCTTTGGCTTTTGCTTGGAAAGCGGTGAAACACGTGAAATCTAATGCCATCGTTTTAGCCAATCAACAGCAAACCGTCGGGATCGGCGCTGGTCAAATGAACCGCGTGGGTTCAGTGAAAATCGCTGTGGAACAAGCCCGTGAAAACAATAAATTGGCTGGTTCAGTGCTGGCAAGCGACGCCTTTTTCCCAATGGATGACAGTGTTGAATATGCAGCGCAACAAGGAATCAAAGCGATTATTCAACCTGGTGGCAGTATCAAAGATCAAGAGTCGATCGACATGGCAGATAAATACGGTGTGGCGATGGTCTTTACTGGTGTTCGTCATTTTAAACACTAAGAAATAGGAGAAGACGATGAAAATACTTGTTATTGGTAGTGGCGGTAGAGAGCATGCCGTCGCAAAAAAGTTTCTGCAGGATCCTCAAGTGGAAACAGTCTTTTGTGCGAAGGGCAATCCCGGTATGCGAAAAGACGGGATCAAGACAGTCGCAATTGAAGAGTCCGATCATGAAAGCCTAATTGCTTTTGCTCAAGAGCAGGAGGTTGATTGGACCTTCGTTGGTCCGGAAGTTCCGTTACTAAATGGCATCGTAGATGATTTTCAGGCGGCGGGCTTGGCAATTTTTGGCCCCAATCGACAAGCAGCGATGATCGAAGGATCAAAAGAGTTTGCCAAAGAATTGATGCGGGACAATCAGATTCCGACAGCAGACTACCAAAGTTTTACAGATAGTGCGCAAGCAAAAGCATATATCCAGCTTAAAGGTGCACCAATCGTTATCAAAGCGGATGGCTTAGCTGCGGGCAAAGGCGTAGTCGTCGCTGAAACCGTTGATGAGGCGAATGCGGCTGTCGAAGCGATGCTAGAGCAAAATGCTTTCGGTGAAAGTGGTGCAAAAGTGGTGATCGAAGAGTTTTTGGCTGGCGAAGAGTTTTCGCTCTTGGCGTTTGTTAAGGACGAAGCCGTCTATCCAATGGTCATTGCTCAAGACCATAAACGTGCCTTTGATGGCGATTTAGGGCCGAATACAGGAGGTATGGGGGCATACACACCGGTACCGCAGATTCCGCAAGAAATGGTCGATCAAGCAGTAGCAGAAGTTTTACTTCCTGCAGCAAAAGGGATGATTCGTAATAAGACACCGTTTACGGGGATTCTCTATGCAGGTCTGATTGCTACCAATGATGGACCGAAAGTCATCGAATTCAATGCGCGTTTCGGCGATCCAGAAACACAAGTCGTGTTAAGTCGTTTAGATAGCAGTTTAGCCCAGATCATTGATGATCTATTGCAGGATCGAGTGCCCGCGATCCGATGGAATCAATCGGCTTCGATCGGTGTCGTGATTGCATCGCAAGGATATCCGGGCAAGTATCAGCAAGGAATGCCTGTCCCAAGCCCTCAAGGAGAAGGGATTCAATTCTTTTATGCAGGAGTTAAGGAAGCTACCGACCAAGATGGTTTGACGGCAGCTGGTGGGCGCGTTTTTCTTGTAGAAGCGTCAGCTGAGGATTTAGCTACTGCGCAAAAGAACGTCTATGAAGCAATCAGCAAGTTGTCTTTATCTGGCTTGTATTATCGAAACGATATCGGCGATAAAGCCTTGCAATATAGCAACTCATCAAAGGCGATGAAGTAAAGAACGTTTCTATGCGTAAGGAAAATTGAAAGTAAAAGAGGACTGCCAGTAGAACCGATCGGTTGTGCTGGTGGTTTTCGTTTTATGGGAGGTTTTTTTGACGTTGGTATAGCGTTTTCATCTTGTTGTGCTAAAATAGGAGTGTAGTTTAAATAAGGAGGAACTTTACGTGAAAAATATTAAATTCGGTCCTACTGATTTAGAAGTATCTAGTGTGATTTTAGGCTTGATGCGAATCAACAATGCCAAAGATCCTGTGAAGGTCTTGACGACTGCGATTGAAAATGACATTACCTTCTTTGACCATGCGGATATTTATGGTCGCGGGGAGTGTGAAACGATTTTTGCGGAAGCGTTAGCAAAAACGGATGCCAAAAGAGAAGATTTGTTCATTCAATCAAAATGTGGCATCGTTCCAGGTGAAATGTTTGATTTTTCGAAAGAGCATATCATTTCTTCTGTGGAAGGTAGTTTGCAACGATTGAAAACCGATCATTTGGATGCGCTATTGCTGCATCGCCCTGATACTTTGTTTGAACCAGAAGAAGTGGCAGCTGCCTTTGATCAATTAGAAAAAGACGGCAAAGTGAAATACTTCGGTGTCAGCAATCAAAAACCTGGTCAAATCGAGCTATTGAAAAAATATGTTTCCCAACCTTTAGTAGCGAATCAACTGCAATTCGGGATCATGCATACGGGAATGATCGATCAAGGAATTCATGTCAACATGACGGATGCTGGTAGTGTCGATCATGATGGAGAAATTTTGGAATATTCTCGCTTGCATGAGATGACGATCCAAGCTTGGTCTCCGTATCAGTATGGTTTCTTCGAAGGGGTCTTTATCGGTAACGAGAAATTCCCAGAGTTAAACGAAAAATTGACCGAACTAGCGGACAAGTATCAAACGACACCGACAGGTATTGCCTCTGCGTGGATCTTACGTCATCCAGCAAATATGCAAGTGATTGCCGGAACAATGACCCCGCATCGAATCGAAGAAATCGCGCAAGCTTCTTCGATCGTATTGACCCGCCATGAATGGTATGAAGTGTATAAAGCAGCAGGGAACATCTTGCCTTAATTTATCCGTAAACTCCGTTTTATTCAGTAGTTGTAAGGATGAATGTTCGTCAAACACGAACATTCATCCTTTTTTTTGGAAAAGTATTTCTAAAAAGCTTGTATTTCATTTCCAGGTGGTTTAAATTGTTGTGGGCGTTAAAAATAGGCTGATGCCATTTGATGCTTGCTTCACTCTTAGTAAGATTTGGAGGATATTTTTATGTTTGACATGAAAGTTTTTGATTACGAAGATATACAACTGATTCCTAATAAGTGTATCGTGAACAGCCGTTCAGAATGTGATACAACGGTGACATTAGGCGGACACTCGTTTAAAATGCCTGTTGTTCCTGCAAATATGCAAACAATTATTGATGATTCAATCGCAGAATTTTTAGCTGAAAATGGCTATTTTTATATTATGCACCGCTTTGATGAAGAGGCACGGATTCCATTTATCAAAAAAATGAAAAGCCGCGGCTTGATTGCTTCTATCAGTGTGGGTGTCAAAGAAAATGAATATGCCTTTGTGGAAGAACTAGCTGACAAAGAGCTTGTTCCTGATTTTATTACGATAGATATTGCTCATGGCCACTCAAACGCCGTGATCAATATGATTCAACACATCAAGAAGCATTTGCCAGCAACGTTTGTGATCGCTGGAAATGTTGGAACACCAGAAGCAGTTCGTGAATTGGAAAACGCTGGCGCAGATGCAACGAAAGTCGGCATTGGACCTGGGAAAGTTTGTATCACAAAAATCAAAACTGGTTTCGGAACTGGCGGATGGCAATTGGCAGCATTACGCTGGTGTGCCAAAGCTGCTCGCAAACCAATCATTGCAGATGGTGGCATTCGGACACACGGCGATATCGCTAAATCTGTCCGCTTTGGTGCAACCATGGTCATGATCGGTTCATTGTTTGCTGGGCATGAAGAATCACCAGGAGAAACCAAGGTAGAAAATGGTGTTGTGATGAAAGAATACTTTGGTTCTGCATCAGAATTTCAAAAAGGTGAAAAGAAAAACGTAGAAGGAAAGAAAATTTGGATTCAATACAAAGGTTCTTTAAAAGATACGTTAGTTGAGATGCAGCAAGACTTGCAGTCATCGATCTCTTATGCAGGTGGAAAAGATTTAGAATCGATTCGTAAAGTGGATTACGTAATCGTGAAAAATTCGATTTTCAATGGAGATACTATTTAAGCTGGATACGGAAGAAACGGCCTTTTAGTGGTCGTTTCTTTTTTTTGTTGAAACAACCATTTTGTTTTTCTGTTTTCTTCGTTATAATAGAAGCAATGAGAAGTAGAGGAGCGGGTGACCAAATGACAATCAAAGTGATGTCTGTGTTCGGTACCAGACCGGAAGCCATCAAAATGGCGCCACTAGTAAAGGAATGGAAAACGACCCGCGTTTTGAATCGATCGTTGTGGTGACGGCGCAGCATCGAGAAATGTTGGATCAAGTTTTAACGGTTTTTGAAATCATACCAGACTATGATCTGGATATTATGACTTTAGGGCAAACCTTGACAGGGATCACCACCAAAGTTTTGCTGGATCTGGAACCAATCTTGCAAAAAGAAACTCCTGATATCGTGCTGGTTCATGGGGATACAACCACAGCATACGCCGCCGCGACGGCAGCTTTCTATCAGCAGATTCCTGTGGGGCATGTGGAAGCCGGTTTGCGCACATGGAACAAAAAATCTCCTTATCCGGAGGAAGCCAATCGTCAGCTGATCGATGTATTAGCGGATTTTTATTTTGCGCCAACTGCCCAAAGTAAAGAAAATTTATTAGCGGAAAATCGCAATAAAGATGCAATTTTTGTAACAGGTAATACCGCCATTGATGCGATGCGTTATACGATCTCAGAGGACTATCAGCATCCAGAACTTTCTGCAGCAGATCAAACCATGATTCTTCTGACAATGCACCGTCGCGAGAACTTAGGTGTTCCGATGCAGCAAGTCTTCCGCGCTTTAGCGAAGATCGCTAAGGAGAAACCAACCATCAAAGTGGTTTTTCCTATGCACAAGAATCCTCAAGTCCGAGGGATTGCTATGGAGATACTTGGGGAACTAGAAAATGTCACGCTGATTGAGCCTTTAGATGTCATTGATTTTCACAATGTTGCCAATCAAAGTACCTTGATTTTAACGGATTCTGGTGGTGTCCAAGAAGAAGCACCGTCGTTAGGCGTTCCTGTTTTGGTCCTGAGAGATACAACAGAGCGTCCGGAAGGAATTGCTGCAGGTACGTTAAAACTGATCGGTACGTCTGAAGTTGCGGTTTATCAAGAAACAAAGCGACTGCTAGAAGATCCAGAAGCTTACAATGCCATGGCACATGCAGAAAATCCCTATGGCGATGGGAAAGCAAGCCAGCGAATCCTGCAGATTTTAGTTGAACATTTTTCGTGAGAGTTAGAAAGAACAATCTCTCAGTATGAAAAACAATAGATGATTAGACAGCTATTTGATAAATGGCTGTCTATTTTTTTGTGCAAGTTTAAGGAATGTACTGTATCATCTTTTTCATTTTCTCGTTTAAGGGGATAGACGAACGGCTTGTTGTGCTATGGCTTTTGTTAGGAGAAACTTTCTATCTATTCATGAAAAAAGTTTTATCACGTATAAAATCACAACAGTTCTTTAATATTGTTATTTTATTGTAAGACCTTTCATTTAAAAACGAACGAAAATCTAAGAAAAAAGGGTGCTTTTTCCCATTGTTGCGGTTGACATTGGCTAGGATAGCAGTTATTATGTGGGTAGTTGGAAGGAAGACTTCCGACGAACTGACATTTTATACAAATAATTGTTAGGTGAGGCTCCTATATGGACACAAGCTGCTGCCGCAAAAGTATCGAGAGATACTTAGTTGGTAGGACAGGTCTAATCGTGAAGGTTAAACCCAAAGTAGCTGATAGCAGATTTGCTATCTACGCCCTATAGTGCTAAAGCTCTACAATGATCATGAGTTTTTTACGCATGCTTATTGGGAGCGTGCGTTTTTTTGTGTCTTTTACGCGCGTTCCACAGTGACTTACCTAATAAAAAGAAAGGAAGATTCACATGGAATACCCCAGTCCCCAGATGAAACAGCGGAGTAGTTATCGAATCGCTAGGGGTGGCGTAAGCAACTCCTAAGTGCTAGGAGGAAAAAAGATGTTAAAAAAACTATCGAAAGATCAAGAATTAAAATTACTGGCAAAATTGACCGAAAGAGAATTGCTGATGGAAATGCGGACATCTTTCCAAGGGTTATCGGAAGAAGATGCTGCAGAACGTTTGGCAGAGTATGGTCCAAACAAAGTGGATGCGCAAAAACCAACACCTGCTTGGTTGATGATCCTAGGTGCTTTCAAAGATCCTTTTGTGTTAGTTTTGGCATTATTAATGGTTATTTCTTTTGTAACAGGCGATATTGAAGCAGTGATCGTGATGGGAATCATGATTTTGGCAAGTGTCATGATTACTTTCGTCCAAGAATACCGTTCCCAAAAAGCAAGCTTAGCGTTAAAAGAACTTATTGAAAATACTTGTTCCGTCACTCGAGATGGAATCACGAGAGAAATTCCAATGGATGAAGTCGTTCCAGGAGACATCGTCACCTTAGCAACCGGCGATATGATCCCTGCTGATGCCATCTTGATTTGGACCAAAGATTTATTTATCAATCAATCATCATTAACTGGCGAGTCAATGCCAGTTGAAAAATTTGTGGATGCTGGGATCAAAGAAAGTGATGCCCAAATTTCAGCTTTAGACATGCAAGATCTTGTTTTCATGGGTACCGATGTCTTAAGTGGTCAAGGAAAAGCGATTATTTTGAAAACCGGTCAAAGTACTTTCTTCGGTGATATTGCCAAAAATGCGACGACGAAACGCGGCAAAACAACTTTTGAAGATGGCTTAACGAAAGTCAGCAAACTATTGTTGCGAATGGTCATGGTTCTTTTCCCGATCGTATTACTGATCAACGGATTGACCAAGGGCGATTGGGGCGAAGCGTTGTTCTTCGCGATAGCAGTAGCAGTTGGTTTGACGCCAGAAATGCTACCAATGATCGTCACCAGCAACTTAGCCAAAGGGGCGATCTCTTTATCAAAAGAAAAAGTGATCGTCAAAGAATTGCCTTCTATACAAAACTTAGGCGCAATGGATGTTTTATGTACCGATAAAACGGGTACGATCACCGAAGATCGTGTTGTACTGGTACAGCATTTAAACCCATTTGGCGTAGAAGATAAACAAGTCCTTGATATGACGTATTTAAATTCTTACTATCAAACAGGGTGGAAAAACCTGATGGATATTGCTGTCTTAAACTACTATGAAGAAGAAGGCTTGTCAGCGCCATTTAACGATGTGACAAAAATCGATGAGATTCCGTTTGACTTCTCACGTCGCCGCTTGACGGTTGTTGTCAATGCAGATGGTCATCAACTGATGGTCACTAAAGGGGCAGCCGAGGAAATGGAACAAGTCTGCAAGTATGTAGAAGTTGATGGCAAAGTGATGGAATTGACTCCTCAATTGAGAGAACAATTGCGTCAAGTGAATTTGCGCTTGAACAAACAAGGAATGCGCGTGTTGACTGTTGCTGTAAAACGGGATGCCCACGCAGATGCCGTTTATTCTGTAGAAGATGAACAAGACATGATCATGATTGGCTTTATGGGCTTCTTAGATCCAGCAAAAGAAACAGCAAAAACAGCGATTGCTTCTTTACATGGCCATGGCATCAATGTCAAAGTGCTGACGGGAGATAATGCGATCGTTGCGCAAAAAGTTTGTCGAGATGTTGGGATCGATGCTGATGAATACTTGCTAGGAACCGATATAGATCATCTGTCAGATGAAGAGTTAGCAGAGAAAGCTGCAAAAACCAATCTGTTTGCAAAATTAAATCCAATGCAAAAATCCCGAATCATTGAAACCATTCAAGCGGCAGGCCATACGGTTGGCTTTATGGGAGATGGCATTAACGATGCGCCTGCTTTGCGCACGGCAGATGTAGGTATCTCGGTTGATACCGCAGCAGATATCACCAAAGATGCCAGCTCGATCATTTTATTAGAAAAAAGTTTGAATGTCCTTGATAAAGGAGTCATCGAAGGCCGCAAAGTATTTACCAATATGATGAAGTACATCAAAATGACTTTGAGTTCGAATTTCGGGAATGTGTTCTCGATTTTAGTTGCTAGTGCCTTTTTACCTTTCTTACCAATGTTGTCCATTCAACTGTTGGTTCAAAACTTGGTGTATGATATGGCCCAATTGACGATCCCATGGGACAACGTAGATAAAGAAGAGTTAGAAAAACCAGTTAAATGGCAAGTGGGTGGACTATTGAAGTTTACCGTCGGCATTGGACCTGTTAGCAGCATCTTCGATATTTTGACCTTCTTTATGATGTGGCATGTCTTTAGTGCAAATACCATCCAAGAGCAAGCCTTGTTCCAAGCAGGATGGTTTATGATTGGCTTAACGACACAAACCTTAGTCGTTCACATGATCAGAACGAGAAAATTACCATTTATCAAAAGTATCGCATCACCTGCAGTTTTGATTTCAAGTGTTCTAGCGATTGCAGTTGGCTTCTTGGTCATCTTGACGCCATTGCATACCGTCTTTGATTTTGCAGCACTGCCATCAAGTTACTGGCCATGGTATGTCGGTATCAATCTAGCTTATTTAGTAACAGTTGAGTTTGCGAAACGCATTTACATTCATGTCACGAGAGAATGGATTTAAAAAAAACAGGTCGGCGTTCTTCCTAACAGGGGGAGAATCGCCGATCTGTTTCTTTTTATCCGTTCTCTGTATTATTTTTTTCTCATATTAAGAAATTTCTCTTAGATTCAAGTCAAATCTTTCACAAGTGATAATAAAAGGATTATGCTTAATCTGTTTTGTATAATGATGATTGCTGTACTATTCTTAAATAAAAAAAAGAATCTGAAAAGAAAAAATCGAAGAAAGCGATTGCTTTAATGTGATTAATTTCACTAATGTTTTCTTAAGAGTTGCTACAGTGGGAATTCTTTTATTAAAAAAAATACCCTTTTCACTTGTCATTTTCGAAGTTAAATGATAATTTATAAGAGTAAATGAAATTTCGATAGTACAGATTTAAACCCTGTTACATACGAAAGTGAATTTTTATATCAGAGAGGAAAGTGTGTCAAGATGGCAAAAAAACAAAAAGCACTTGATTTCCAAGCGATTTTGGAGCAAGTCAATGCGGATTTTCCAACTTACCAAGCTTTGGACAAAGACGGGAAAATTGTAAATCAAGAGTTAGTACCAGATTTAAGTGACGACGAATTAATTGAATTGATGACTCGTATGGTATGGTCTCGTGTATTAGACCAACGCTCAACTGCGTTAAACCGTCAAGGTCGTCTAGGTTTCTTCGCGCCAACTGCTGGACAAGAAGCAAGCCAATTAGCAAGTCAATTTGCTTTTGAAAAAGAAGACGTTTTATTACCTGGTTACCGTGATGTACCACAATTGATCCAACACGGCCTGCCATTGAAAGAAGCTTTCTTATGGTCACGTGGTCACGTTGCTGGGAACCTTTACCCAGAAGATTTAAAAGCATTGCCACCACAAATCATCATTGGTGCACAATACGTCCAAGCAGCCGGTGTTGCTTTAGGATTGAAAAAACGTAACAAGAAAAATGTAGTATTTACTTATACAGGTGATGGCGGTTCTTCACAAGGGGACTTCTATGAAGCAATCAACTTTGCAGGGGCTTACCATGCAAACGCTGTATTCTACATCCAAAACAATGGTTTTGCGATCTCTACACCTCGTGAAGTACAAAGTGCGGCACCAACCTTGGCACAAAAAGCTGCAGCAGCTGGGATCCCTGGTATCCAAGTTGACGGTATGGATCCATTGGCAGTGTACTATGTTTCTAAAGCAGCTCGTGAATGGGCAGCAAACGGCAACGGTCCTGTATTGATTGAAACCTTGACTTACCGTTACGGTCCACATACATTGTCTGGTGATGATCCAACCCGTTACCGTTCAAAAGACATGGACAGCGAATGGCAACAAAAAGATCCATTGGTACGTTTCCGTACTTACTTAACTGAAAAAGGACTTTGGTCTGAAGAAAAAGAAGAACAAGTCATTGAACAAACAAAAGAAGAAATCAAAGCAGCGATCGCTGAAGCTGACCGCGTGCCAAAACAAAAAGTTTCAGATTTCTTGAAAAACATGTTTGAAGTTCAACCACAAAACATTAAAGAACAAATTGCAACTTACGAAGCGAAGGAGTCGAAATAGTCATGGCACAAAAAACAATGATTCAAGCAATTACAGATGCCTTAGCTGTTGAAATGGAAAATGACAAAGAGATTTTAGTCTTTGGTGAAGATGTCGGTAAAAACGGCGGGGTTTTCCGTGCAACAGAAGGTTTACAAGAAAAATTCGGCGAAGATCGTGTCTTCGATACCCCTCTTGCTGAATCTGGTATCGGCGGCTTGGCTTTCGGTTTAGCATTAGAAGGTTTCCGTCCAGTTCCAGAAATCCAATTCTTTGGTTTCGTATTTGAAACATTTGACGAAATCGTTGGTCAAATGGCGCGTACTCGTTACCGTATGGGTGGTACACGTAATTTACCAATCACTATTCGCTCACCATTTGGTGGCGGTGTGCACACACCAGAATTACACTCAGATAACTTGGAAGGATTGATCGCTCAATCACCTGGTATCCGTGTCGTTATTCCATCAAACCCATATGATGCAAAAGGATTATTGATTGCTTCTATCCGCAGCAATGACCCAGTTGTTTTCTTAGAGCACATGAAACTTTACCGTTCATTCCGTGAAGAAGTGCCAGAAGAAGCATACGAAGTTCCTTTAGACAAAGCAGCAGTCACTCGTGAAGGTTCTGATGTTTCAATCATCACTTATGGTGCGATGGTTCGTGAAGCAATCAAAGCTGCTGACAACTTAGCAAAAGAAAACATCAACGCTGAAATCATCGACTTGCGTACAGTTGCTCCTCTTGATGTTGAAACAATCATCAAATCAGTTGAAAAAACTGGTCGTGTAGTTGTCGTTCAAGAAGCACAAAAACAAGCAGGTGTTGGCGCTCAAGTCGTTTCTGAAATTTCTGAACGTGCGGTTCTATCACTAGAAGCTCCAATCGGACGCGTGTCTGCACCAGATACGATCTTCCCATTCGGTCAAGCTGAAAACATTTGGTTGCCAAATGCAAAAGACATCGAAGACAAAGTGAAAGAAATCGTGAACTTTTAATAGTTGAAGAAGGGAAGAATAGAAAATGGCATTTCAATTTAAATTACCGGATATCGGTGAAGGAATTGCAGAAGGCGAAATCGTAAAATGGTTCGTCAAAGCAGGGGATACCATCAATGAAGATGATACCTTACTAGAAGTTCAAAATGATAAATCAGTGGAAGAAATTCCATCTCCAGTAACAGGAACAGTGAAAAACATCGTTGTCCCTGAAGGTACAGTCGCAAACGTTGGGGATGTCCTTGTTGAGATCGATGCACCAGGACATGAAGACAACGAAGGCGATGCAGGTGTAGCAGCAGAGTCTCAAACCCCAGCAAAACCAGCGGCAGAACCTACAACGGAAACGGCTGAAGCATCAGCTGGTTCTTCTGAAGGCGCAGGCGTTTTCCAATTCAAATTACCAGATATCGGTGAAGGGATTGCAGAAGGCGAAATCGTAAAATGGTTCGTTAAAGCAGGAGATACCATCAATGAAGATGATACGTTGCTTGAAGTTCAAAACGACAAATCAGTGGAAGAAATTCCATCTCCAGTAACAGGAACAGTGAAAAACATCGTTGTTGCTGAAGGAACAGTCGCAAATGTTGGGGATGTTTTAGTTGAAATCGACGCACCTGGTCACAACAGTGCGCCTGCTTCATCAAGCACATCTGGAGAAGCACCAAAAGAAAAAGTGGAAACTTCTGGTTCGGCAAGTGTTGTTGAAGCAGCAGATCCTAACAAACGCGTCTTGGCTATGCCTTCTGTCCGTCAATTTGCTCGTGAAAAAGATGTGGATATTTCTCAAGTATCAGCAACAGGTAAAGGCGGCCGTGTAACAAAAGAAGACATCGAAAACTTCCTATCAGGTGGCGGACAAGCTGCAAAAGCTGAAACTCAAGCTCCTGCGAAAGAAGAAACAAAAGCTGCAGCAACTGAAAGCAAACCAGCAGCTCCAGCAAAAGCCTTCAAATCAAACTTAGGTGATTTAGAAGAACGTGTGGCCTTAACACCTACACGTAAAGCAATCGCTAAAGCGATGGTAAACAGCAAACAAACAGCTCCTCATGTAACCTTGCATGATGAAGTTGAAGTAACAAACCTATGGGATAACCGTAAGAAATTCAAAGAAGTTGCTGCTGCAAACGGCACAAAACTTACTTTCTTACCATATGTTGTAAAAGCATTGACTGCAACAGTGAAAAAATTCCCTATCTTGAATGCGTCAATCGATGATGCAAAACAAGAGATCGTATACAAAAACTATTACAACATCGGTATCGCAACAGATACTGACCATGGGTTGTATGTACCAAACGTAAAAGATGCAGATCGTAAAGGCATGTTTGCTATCGCTGATGAAATCAACGAAAAAGCAAAACTTGCTCATGACGGCAAATTGGCTGCAGATGATATGCGTAATGGTACCATCACAATCAGTAACATCGGTTCAGTTGGTGGCGGCTGGTTCACACCAGTAATCAACTACCCTGAAGTAGCTATTTTGGGTGTAGGTACGATCGCGCAACAACCAATCGTAAACGCTGAAGGCGAAATCGTTGTCGGACGTGTGATGAAACTTTCCTTAAGCTTCGACCACCGTATCGTTGATGGCGCAACAGCGCAACAAGCAATGAATAATATCAAACGTCTATTAGCTGATCCAGAGCTATTAATGATGGAAGGATGATTAACAAATGGTAGTTGGAGATTTTGCTGTTGAATTAGATACAGTTGTAATCGGTGCGGGACCTGGCGGCTATGTAGCTGCCATCCGCGCTGCTGAAATGGGACAAAAAGTAGCAATCATTGAAAGAGAATATATCGGCGGCGTTTGTTTGAACGTTGGTTGTATCCCTTCAAAAGCCTTGATCGCTGCAGGTCATCATTACCAAGAATCTTTGGATTCAACAATGTTTGGTGTAACAAGTGAAAATGTTTCCCTTGATTTTACCAAAACTCAAGAATGGAAAGACAACAAAGTCGTTAAAACATTAACTTCAGGTGTTGGTTTCCTATTGAAAAAACACAAAGTAGAAACGATTGAAGGAGAAGCTTTCTTCGTTGATGATCACACATTGCGTGTCATCCACCCAGATTCAGTACAAACATACTCTTTCAACAATGCAATCATCGCAACAGGTTCTCGTCCAATTGAAATCCCTGGTTTCAAATTCGGCGGACGTGTTCTTGATTCAACTGGCGGATTGGCATTAAAAGAAGTTCCTAAAAAATTCGTTGTTATCGGTGGCGGTGTCATCGGTTCTGAACTAGGTGCAGCTTATGCAAACCTAGGGGCAGAAGTAACGATCCTTGAAGGCTCTCCTCAAATCTTGCCAACCTATGAAAAAGACATGGTCAAATTGGTTGAAGAAGACTTTGCGAAAAAAGGTGTAACAGTCGTTACCAACGCAATGGCGAAAGAAGCAATTGACAATGGCGATAGCGTAACTGTGAAATATGCCGTAGATGGTAAAGAAGAATCAGTTACTGCTGATTACGTAATGGTTACTGTTGGTCGTCGTCCAAATACTGATGACATGGGCTTAGAACAAGCAGGTGTTGAAGTAGGCGAACGCGGATTGATCACGGTTGACAAACAAGGCCGTACCAACGTATCAAACATCTACGCAATTGGTGATATCGTACCTGGTGCTGCATTAGCACATAAAGCTAGCTACGAAGCAAAAATCGCTGCTGAAGCAATCTCTGGTAAAAAAGTTGCCGTTGATTACAAAGCGATGCCAGCAGTTGCCTTTACTGACCCAGAATTGGCTTCTGTCGGTATGACGATCAAAGATGCCAAAGATGCTGGAATTGAAGCAAAAGCATTCAAATTCCCATTCTCAGGTAACGGTCGTGCGTTATCTCTAGGGAAAACTGAAGGATTCATCCGCTTAGTAACAACGGTTGAAGACAATGTGATCATCGGTGCGCAAATTGCTGGTCTAGGAGCAAGCGATATGGTTTCAGAACTTGCTCTTGCTATTGAATCTGGCATGAACGCAGAAGATATCGCGTTAACGATCCATCCACATCCATCTCTAGGTGAGATCACAATGGATGCTGCTGAGTTAGCTCTAGGATTACCAATCCACATTTAAGCTTTGTGAAACTCGTTCATCATTTGGTGAACGAGTTTTTTTATCACCAAAAATAAAGCGATCCTAAGCTATTGACAGAATCTTCTGGAAATGATACGATGCTCTTAATATTTCAACCGTTGATGAGGAAAGTACATTGATTTGGCAAGCCTAGAGAGTCTTCGTAAGGTGCAAGAAGAACTTGTAGAATCAATCGAAAATGGCCTCAGAGGTGATCTTCTGAACTTGTACGAAAGATAAGGAGATCCGGGTGCGCCCGCTATCGCGTCAAAGTATAACGACGTTTATTTGTCGCGTACTTGCTGAGAAGCATGCTGAAAAGTCTGCTTGAATAAAGGTGGTAACATGTAAACACGTCCTTTGATATTTCGATATCAGAGGGCTTTTTTATTTGCATTATTAAGGAGGAATAGTATGACAGAACGATTTGAGACGATTCAATTACACGGAGGACAAACACCAGATCCTACCACAGGAAGTCGCGCCGTACCCATTTATCAAACCACATCCTATGTGTTTGATGATGCTGACCAAGCGGCAGCGAGATTTAGTCTTGGTGAGAGCGGCAATATCTATACCCGTATTACCAATCCGACGACCGCGGTTCTAGAAGAACGATTAGCCCTTTTAGAAGGCGGTGTCGGTGCGTTAGCAACGGCTTCTGGCTCAGCAGCAATCACCTATGCGATTTTAAATCTTGCACAAGCAGGAGATCATATCGTTTCTGCTGCTTCAATTTATGGGGGGACCTATAATTTATTCGCTCATACGTTGCCAGATTTTGGCATTACCACAAGCTTTGTCGATAGTGAAGATCTACTAGCACTAAAAGCAGCCATCCAGGAAAATACCAAAGCAGTTTTTCTAGAGTCTTTAGGCAATCCAGATATTGATATTGCCGACTTTAAAAAGATTGCAGCGATCGCTCATGAAGCCGGGATTCCCCTGATCATTGACAACACCTTTGCGACTCCCTATCTGTTTCGAGGGTTTGAGCATGGGGCGGACATCATCGTTTATTCCACGACAAAATACCTCGGTGGTCACGGGGCTGCTTTAGGAGGGGCTATTATTGATAGTGGCAACTTTGATTGGACAAACGGCAAATTTCCCAAGCTGGTCGATCCCGATCATAGTTACCATGGAATCTCATGGGTAGAAGCCGCTGGTAACGCTGCCTATATCACTCGGGCCCGAACGATTCTTTTACGGGATACAGGTGCTGCGATTTCTCCCTTCAATTCATGGGTGTTGCTTTTAGGCATCGAAACGCTTTCGTTGCGGATGGAACGTCATGTAGAAAATGCGCAACAAGTTGCTGAATTTTTAGCCAAGCACTCGGAAGTTTCTTGGGTTCATTTCCCAACCCTGCCGGACAGTCCTTATTTTAAGCGGGCGCAGGAGTATTTCCCCAAAGGGACCAGTTCGGTCTTTTCCTTCGGATTAAAGGGTGGGGCAGAAGCAAGCAAAACCTTTTGTGGCGCAACCAAGCTCTTCTCTTTGCTGGCAAATGTCGGGGATGCAAAGTCCTTGATCATCCATCCAGCTTCGACGACCCATTCCCAGCTTAGCGTAGAAGAACTTGCAGCAGCCAAAATTCGTCCAGAGACGATTCGCCTATCCGTTGGATTGGAAAACATTAACGATCTCTTGGAAGATCTCACGCAAGCCTTCCAACAGCTCTAAATAGTTGAAGCAGTAGGAAAAGCGCAGGATACTATGCTGCGCTTTTTTGTTGTCGGTTAGTGTTTCAAATAAAACTGCGGTTTCTGTTGTTAGAAGGATAGTAAATCCATCGGTTCTATGCTATATTTAGTTGCTAAGGAATATGGATAAGGTGGGGGATGTATGCGTAATCATGCGAGTGACAAGAGGATTCGGTTTTACTACACAAGTTTGCAATTTCTTTATTGGATGATGTTTTGCTCAATCTATGGCTTTGCGACCCTTTTTTTGATTTATTTCAAGGTCGATCCAGCAAAAATTGGCGGTATTTTAGCCTTAGTCAATATTGCGTCTACGATTTTGCAGCCCTTCATCAGTCAAGTCATTATCAAAAAAAGCAAAGTACCGCTGATCGTTGTATTGAAAACGATGACAATCGGCGTGGTCACGGTGCTCTTAGCAGGTGTGATTTTCCCTGCATTATCGATACTGACTTATGTTTTAGGAGGGATTTTGCTCGTTTCCATGCAGTCCTTTCTCAACGCCTTGGCATTTGAATACACGAATAGCGGCAACAAAATCAATTTTGGCTTTTCGCGTGCGGGTGGATCACTAGGATTTGCGGGGACCTCCTTTTTACTGGGGCAGCTCTTGGAGGAGTTTTCGGCAGCCCTTTTGCCAATGATTGCTATCGGGCAGGCCGTTTTGTTTCTCATTATTTTGCTTTTGCTGCCAGCGATCAAGAAGCCAGAAATGCCCGTGATGCTTACAGAACAAAGGCATTCAGGTGCCTTTTTGAAAAAATATCCTTTTTTACTCTTTCTCTTTGTCGGGTTTAGCTTTCTCTTCAGCTTCCACACGATGATCAACAGTTTTTTGGCACAAATTTTTGCCGATATTGGCGGTGGCAGTAAGGAAGTTGGCATCGCCCTGATGGTTGCGGCGTTATGCGAACTGCCAGGCATGATTTTCTTTGAACAGTTAGTGAGGATACGGTCTAGCCGTTTTTGGCTGTTGTTTTCCAGTGTTGCCTTTGCCATTCGTGGGGTGCTGATGCTGTTGATCAGCTCCATCATCCTGATGGAAATGAGCCATTTGATGCAAGGGGTTAGTTTTGCTTTGTTTATTCCAGCTTCGGCTTATTTGTTCAACCATAGTTTGGCAGATGAAGACCGGGTTTTTGGACAAACGATCATCATTATTGCTACCACGATCGGTGGCGTGATCGGCAATCTTTTAGGGGGGATGCTGATCCAAAGCTTCGGTGTCTGGGAAATGCTTTTGATTGGGACTGGGTTTGCCGTTTTGGGTGCTGCATTGACCTTTATCGGTGTGAAAAAAATCCCTAAAAGCGACAAGAAATTAGCGATCGTAAGCGAATGATCGATAGGTAAAAAAAGAGTTGCGGCCGTATTTGCTTCGGTCGCAACTCTTTTGAATCTGATCAACGGGTACTATTTCTTTTCTAATACAGCGATAAATTCCCGCATATAGTCTGGTAGATCTGGGGGACGGCGGCTGGAAACGATATGTCCATCCGTAACAACAGGTGTATCGACCCATGTGGCTCCAGCATTTGTCATATCATCTTTGATGCCTGGTGTACTGGTGACCGTCTTGCCTTGCAGGATATTCGCAGAAATCAAGACCCAGCCTGCATGACAGATTTGACCAATGATTTTTTGGTCTTTGTCCATCGTTTGCACGAAAGAGATGACCTCTGGGAAACGTCGCAATTTATCAGGCGCCCAACCACCTGGAACTAAGATGGCATCGTAGTCATCGGCATGAATATCAGAAAAAGCAAAGGCTGATTCTGCGGGTACGCCGTATTTGCCAATATACGTTTTATGCGCTTCTTCACCGACTAAATCGACTTGTGCGCCTTCTTCCCGTAACCGATGGACCGGATACCACAGTTCTAAATCTTCGAAATCATTGTCGACTAAGGCAATGATTTTTTTGTTTTCTAAACGCAAGAGAATTCCTCCTTTTTCTTGTTATTCTTACTGTAACATCATGCAAAGAGAAACACCAAAAGTATGCTTCTTAAAAAATGCCAAGGAGCTATTTTGAGAATGGTCATTCAGAGCAATGGTATTGATGTAAGCGTTGTAATCATTAGGAAAGTGAGCGATAATAAAAGAAAGCCAAAGGAGACGAAGATGTGGAAGCATTCGAAAAAGCTCGAAAATTTATTTACAAAAACGCGCGCCCTGTAGACCTTGCTCGTTGGCAGTACCATTTTGAAAATGGATCTCGCGAGGCTGTCTTACAGGCGTTACAAGTCTACCAAAATGAAGATGGGGGGTATGGGCATGGTTTGGAACCTGATCATTGGAATCCCAACAGTACACCAATTGCAGTGTGGGAGGCATGTCGAATTTTAAGAGAGCTTGAATGCCTTCATTCGACAAATCCACAAGTCCAAGGGATTCTAAGGTATTTAGCTAGTGGAAAAGAATTTTCTGAAGGGAAATGGTTCAACCAAGTGCCGTCAACGGTATCCTATCCGCATGCGATTTGGTGGGAGAGTCCTGTGGGCGTGCCAGCAGACAACCCAACGGTCAGTCTAGCTGGTACGATCTTAAGGACAGGGGAAACGACCCTCTATCAAAAAGCACAAGCAATCGCCGAAACAGCGGTTGCAAGTTTTCTTAATGAGCCAACCAGTGAAATGCACACATTAGTCGTCTATCTAGAATTATTACAAGACTGTGAAGAAATCCAGTATCAGCCTGTTTTAGCAAATGAACGCTTTCGCGAGATCTTATTTCAGCAAATTCGCCATACAGTCTCAAACGAGCCAGAAGAGTGGTTCACATCTTATGTCAGTAAACCTTCAAATTTTTTCTTTACAAGAGAGCAGCTGCTTGGGATTTTTAGTGAAGAATTATGTAAAAAAGAAGCCGAAAAAATTTTAGAACACCAACAAGCAGACGGATCATTTGTCATTCCATGGCAATGGGGAACGGATTACCCAGAGTTTTTCATTAGTAAACAGTGGTGGAAATCAATTGCTATCATTAAAAATATTTTGTTTTTGCGGGCTTTTCTAGACGAGCCTTTTTGAAATCGGTCATTTTTTAATCAGCGATCTCGTTGAAAGAACAAAGGAATTTCCTTCTTATTTGAGATTCATGGAGTTCAGCTTCTAGAAATCCCAATAGTTTGTAAACCAGAGGTACATTCATTGCCAGAATGTACCTTTTTTGCAGTAGAGGCTCTGACCTATTTTCAATTTTGTGGTACACTGAATAAGATGAATAGGAGTGGTAATATGCGGGATTATCAATATCCTCTGGACTTAGATTGGTCGACGGATGAAATGGTCGTCGTCATGAAGATGTGGGAACGGTTAGAACAAGCCTATGAAAAAGGCCTTCCTAGTAGTACGTTTCTTGAGGCGTATCAAGCCTTTAAAAAAGTCGTTCCCAGCATTGGCGAGGAACGCCGTTTAGGTAGAGAATTTGAAGAACTATCAGGCTATTCGTTATACCATGCCGTGCAGGCAGCGAAAAAGACTGAGGGAAAACTAAAAATGAAAGGATAGATCAACGAATGCATGAAATCGTTAATGAAGTTCGCCAGTGGATGATCGCTGCAGGCGAAAGGATCAAAGACAATTTAAATAAAGAAGACTTGGTGGTCGAGACAAAATCAGGACGGAAAGACTTAGTGACAGAATTGGATAAAGCCACGCAAGATTTTCTGATTGGTAAGATCCAATCCTATAATCCGGATGCCAAAATTTTAGGGGAAGAAAACGGACTGGACACACTTGCCGACATGAGTGGACGGGTCTTCATCATTGATCCGATCGATGGAACGATGAATTTCGTGTTAGAAAAAGAAAACTTTTGTATCATGATCGCGATTTACGAAGAGGGCAAAGGGCGCTTTGGCTTTGTCTATAATGTCATGAAAGATGAATTCTTATGGGGGGGTCCAGAGATTGGTGTCTATAACAATGGCAAGAAGATCGAACCGCCGAAAGATATTGCCTTATCCGAAGGTCTCGTTGGCTTGAATTCACCCATGTTGATCCATAACCGCCACCACGAAACCGAGGTCAGTGACAAAGCATTAGGCATTCGTATGACTGGCTGTGCTGGGGTAGAGCTGATCGCCCTCGCTAAAGGACAAAGAGCAGGCTATCTTTCTCATCTTGCGCCATGGGATTATGCGCCAGGGGGCGTTTTGTTAGAAACCCTTGGATTAAAAATGGCAAACATCAAAGGTGAGCCATTATCCCTGAATGGACGGGAATTGTTTGTCGGCGGTACACCGAAAGCTTTTGAAGAATTATTGGCGATTGTTAATCAATAAGAAAGCATGCCTACTATCTGATAACCGATGAACTGACGCTCGTAGAAAAAAGGCTGGCTCCGTTTCCCACTAGTTGGACCTGGTGGTAGTCAAGGCTGTCCTTAAATAGCGAAAACGGCAGCCCAGCCTTTTTAGTTCGCAGTAAGTTCTTTTTGTGCTAGCTTTAATGCTTCACTGACGATTTGATCCATATCTAAATACCGATACGAGCCGAGACGTCCTCCGAACAGGACTTGCGGCTGTTTCGCAGCCAGCTGTTTGTATTTTTTATACAGCTGGTTATTTTTTTCGTCATTGATAGGATAATAGGGTTCAGCACCAATCGTGAATGGGGCTGGATATTCTTTGGTAAGAATGGTTGTATCTGACTCACCTTGCTTATCAAAGTGTTTCCATTCCATGCTGCGGGTAAAGGGAACCTTTTCATCCGTGTAATTGATTACGGGATTTCCTTGAAAGTTTGGTGATGGATGTTTGGTTGTTTCAAAACGTAACGAACGATACTCTAGAGGACCGTATCTTTGGTCGAAAAAGGCATCGATCGGTCCTGAATAGATTATTTTAGGAAAACGTGCTAAATAGGCTGCTTTTTCAGCTTCAAAGTCCGTTTTCAAACAAACATCGATCCGATCATCATCTAATAATTTTTGGAAAATCGGCGTATAGCCGCCTTCGGGAATTCCTTGAAACCGATGATTGAAATAATTGTTATCATAGGTGAAACGAATCGGCAGTCGACGAATGATAAAGCTCGGCAGCTCGCGAGGGGGCTTTCCCCATTGCTTCTGCGTATAACCGGCTATCAGCTTACGATAAATATCGGTTCCCACTAATTGGATCGCCTGTTCTTCAAGGTTTTTAGGCTTTCCTGTTATTCCGGCACTTTCAATTTGCTGAGCGATCATCGCTTGTGCCTCTGTCGGTGTTCGTACCCCCAGAGTTGATAAAAGGTGTTCATATTAAAAGGCAAATTATAAAATTGATCTTGATAGTTCGCCAAGACTTGATTGGTAAAAGGAATGAAGTCAGCAAAGCGATGCATGTAAGCCCAAATCTCTTTGCTATCCGTGTGGAAAATATGGGCGCCGTATTGATGAACAGTGATGCCGTCTTCTTGATAAGTATATAAGTTGCCTCCGATGTGGTCACGCTTATCGATCACCAGACAGCGATGCCCTTTTCTGGCTGCTTCATGGGCAAAGATCGACCCGAATAAGCCCGCACCAACGATCAAGTACTGGTAGTTGCCAGTCTTCATGTGTTTGCTCCTCTCAGCTTTCGTTTACGATATACAAATTCTAAGATAAAGGCTATCACTAACCAAAGCAAGCGTTTTCTAAAAGAGTCAAAGAATCTTTATAATTGGCTGGTTATTCATGAGCAAAAAGCGACCGTTCATGAAAGGGTGCTGGTTGCTTGGCGTTTCCATGATAAACTACTGCTAGTAGATTTATAGATGTATGATTTTATACATAGCAGAAAGTTGGGTTTAGATGAATAGCCAAGAAAAAATCGCAGAATTAACACTTTTACAAAAGGCATTGTTTGTTTCAGGAAAAAATACTTGGGAGACACATGAGCTACCAGCGATCTGTCCATCGATTTTTATGGCAGATGGTCCGCACGGTATTCGTAAACAAATGGGAGAGGCAGATCATCTGGGGCTGAATGAAAGCGTTCCAGCAACTTGTTTTCCGCCGGCGGCAACAATTGCAAACAGCTGGGACTGTGAACTTGCTGCGAAGGTTGGTGAATGTATTGGATCAGAAGCAAAAGCGTTAGAGGTTGATGTCGTTTTGGGTCCAGGTCTGAACATCAAGCGAAATCCTAAAGGCGGGCGCAATTTTGAGTATTTCAGTGAGGACCCTTATTTGTCAGGAAAAATGGCGGCTGCAAATATCAGAGGTATTCAAGAAAACGGGACGATTGCCTGCCCGAAGCATTTTGCTGTCAATAGTCAAGAAACGAGACGAATGGCATCGGATTCAATCGTTGATGAGCGGACATTACGAGAAATGTATTTAACAAATTTTGAAATCGCCGTCACTGAAGGAAAACCTAAAAGTATCATGAGCGCTTATAATTTGATCAATGGCATTTACGCCAATGAAAACAAACGCTTATTACAAGAGATTCTCCGGGATGAATGGGGATTTGCTGGCTTTGTTGTCTCCGACTGGGGCGGGGATAATGACCATGTCAAAGGGGTCAGAAATGGCTGTCATTTGGCGATGCCAGGGCAAGGGATCGCTGGCGCACAAGAAATTATTGAAGCAATTGAAAGGAATCGTTTGGCAGAGTCGGAGCTTGATGTACGGGTTGCTGAACTAGCAGCGGTCTTCTTAGAGACGAAGAAGCAATCTGGAACAGATGCGATCGATTGGGCACAGCATCATACAGTCGCAAGAGAAGCAGCCAGAAGCAGCGTGGTCCTGCTTAAAAATGATGACAACTGTTTGCCTTTGAATCCTAAGCAAAAAGTCGGAATTATTGGCGATTTTGCTCAAACACCTCGTTACCAAGGTGCGGGGTCTTCGATGGTAAATGCGAAACAAGTCGAGTCGATTTTAGAAAAGATTGGCGATTATACTCCTGAAATGGCTGGTTATGCTCAAGGCTATGTCCGAAAAAGTAGTAGTAAAACAGCAACAGAACAAGCAGCATTGATCGAAGAAGCTGTTTCTTTAGCAGATGACTGTGAGGTTGTGCTGGTCTTTGCCGGACTTGATGAGAGCTATGAAAGTGAAGGGATCGATCGTGAGACGTTGGCGATGCCCGCAAATCAAAATCGGTTGATTGAAAAACTTTGTCAGACGACTGCAAAAGTAATCGTTGTTTTATCTGCGGGAGGGGTTGTTGAAATGCCCTGGCTGGATAAAGCTGCTGGTGTGCTTCATGGCTACTTAGGTGGACAAGCCGGTGCTTCTGCGATGCTGGATGTGATCTTCGGTCGATATAATCCGAGCGGAAAACTAGCAGAAAGTTATCCATATTCCTATGACGATGTTTTGTTTGGTGAAGAATTCCCAGCAAAAGGTCGTTTCGCTTATTACAAAGAGCGACTGTTTGTCGGCTATCGCTATTATGACACGTTTAATAAACCAGTTTTGTTTCCGTTTGGCTACGGTCTAAGTTATACGGAATTTGCTTATAGTGGTTTAATCATTGAAGAAAATCAGGTAAAATTTACAATTGAAAATGTTGGGAATCGAGACGGTGAAGAAGTGGTCCAATTGTATGTTGGTTTGAAAGAAAGTCAACTGATGCGACCGAAAAAAGAATTAAAAGGATTCAAAAAAGTAGCCTTAGCCAGTGGTGAAAAACGCACGATCACATTGCCTTTTGATGATAAGACCTTTCGTGTTTATGACAGCCAACAAAATTGCTGGGCAGTTGAGGCAGGAGAATATACCCTGTATGTCGGTGGAAATTGTGAAGAGATCCAGCTTCAAGGCACGCTTTTGATCGATCAGAAAGCCGCCACTTTACGACCAAGAACGGTGAACGAACAAGCTATTTATCCTGAGCGGATCGAACAAGCAACGTTACATGATTTTGCACAGTTTTTGAACCAGCCATTACCGCAAGAATCAAGCGATCAGCCATTAGCCAAAAACAGTACTATTGCAGAGTTGCAGCGGGCAAAAAGTCCTCTTGGTCGTTTGGTTTTTCTTGTCTTGAATACCATGAGGAAGCGCAATGAAAAGAAAGGAAAATTGGATCTAAACTTATTGTTCATTTGGAACATGCCGTTTCGTGGCATCGCCAAAATGACCAATGGAATGGTCAGCATGGCAATGATCGACCAACTGTTGGTTATGTGTAATGGGCATTTCTTCAAAGGAAGCTTCGGGCTTTGTCGGGCATTTATCCGCAACAAAAAGCTTCAAAGAAAGTACAAGAAACAACTATCGCAGCTTCACTGATCGTTACATGTTTTTCAAAAGACAAAAATAAATCTGCTGTAACACTTTGGGGAAAGAAGCAGAAAAGTTAAATGTGGGGAAGGGATCAAGTGTGAAAACTTTAAGTATAATTGTTCCATGCTACAATTCGCAAGATTATATGGAACGCTGTATTGATTCATTATTAGTAGGGGGAGAGACCGTTGAGATCATTATTGTAAATGACGGGTCCCATGATCAAACCGGAGCGATCGCTGAACGCTATCAGCGTTCTTATCCAAAGCAAATCAAAGCAGTCCATCAAGAAAACGGCGGACATGGTCAAGCGATCAATACGGGCTTAGAAGTTGCTAGTGGCACCTTCATCAAAATCGTAGATAGCGACGATTGGGTAGATGAAGAGGCCTATCAACAAATTTTGATCTTTTTGACAAGCGATTCACAGGCAAATTCGATCGATATGGTTATCAGCAATTACGTCTATGAAACCCAGTGGAAGAAAAATAAACGTTGCATCCATTATCAGCGCTTCTTGCCAGAAAATGAACCATTCGGCTGGGCGGACGTGCGTTTTCCGTTCAGTAAGTACCTATTGATGCACTCAGTGATCTATCGCAAAAGCGTATTAGAAAAAGCAAACTTGCAGTTGCCCAAACATACCTTTTATGTAGATAATCTGTATGTCTATGAACCATTGCCGTACGTCAAAAAAATGGTTTACTTGAATGTCGATTTTTATCGCTACTATATTGGTCGATCGGATCAGTCCGTTAATGAAAAAGTGATGATCAGTCGTATTGACCAGCAATTGAAAGTTAATCGGACAATGATCGATTACTATCTTTCATTGGATCAAGCCGGCAAAGAAGTCACCCGTTATATGCGACGATATTTAGAAGCAATCACAACTGTTTCAACGATTTTGTTGATCAAAGAAGGGTCAAAAGAAAGTTTACTAAAGAAAAAGGAACTGTGGAATTTGATTCGCTCTCGAGATCAGCTGTTGTATTTTCGTTTACGGTTCGGTCTCTTAGGACACGGCGTCCATTTTCCAGGAGCCATCGGGCGAAAAGCTTCCTTAGGCTTTTACCACCTTGCTCAAAAATTTTATGGCTTTAATTGATGCAACTTATATTAGATGAGATCGTTTCAATACTATGGACAAACCTTACGGATAAATGAGGTTTGTCCTTTTTCTTTTTAGAATCATAACCGTTCGTGCAAAAAAGTCGACCATTCGTGAGAAAGCGTTTTTTCGCTTGTTGTGCACGCTATAATTGGTTTCGTAAAGAATTGAGGAAGAAAGAGGGATTCTTTTGGAGATCATAAATTTTAATGAAGGTTGGGTCTGTGGTGTTTTAGGCACAAACAATCAGAAACCTATTTCCATCCCACATGATGCAATGCGCGAAGAGCCACGAAGCGAATCGAGTTTAGGCGCTGCCAACATCGGCTGGTATGAAGGACTTGATTACCTCTATAAGAAAACATTTTTCGTGCCTGAGGACTACCAAGAGAAAAAAGTCGTTTTTGAATTTGAAGGAGTCTATCGCAACGCCGAAGTGATCATCAATGGAAAAAAGGCTGGTTTTCGTCCATACGGATACACCAACTTTTATGTCGAAGCGGATGCGTTTTTGCATTTTGGATCGGAAAATACTATAGAGGTCATTGCTCGAAATTCCGATCAGCCAAATAGTCGCTGGTACACGGGCACAGGGATTTACCGTCCCGTCAATCTACTCGTTTTACCGAAAAAGCATCTTTTGCTAAATGGCATAAAAATCACTACTGTATCAACAAAACCACCAGTCATTTCATTGGCTTTAAAATCCAACAGTAAAGGCGAAGCGCTGGTCTCGATTATCGATGGGGAGGAAGTGATTGCAAGGTCAAATGTCTCGATCGACGGATCAGCACAGATCAACCTACCGCTGCCCAATGCAAAGGCATGGTCACCAGAAGAGCCGAACTTATACCAGTGTCAAATTGAGTATGAAGGCAGTCAGTATCAAACTCGATTCGGCTTACGAACGCTGACATGGGATTCGGAAGCGGGGCTTTTGATTAATGGGGTTCGTCGCATCTTAAAAGGTGCCTGTATTCATCATGACAACGGCTTGTTAGGCGCGGCTGCTTTTCCAGATGCCGAAAGACGAAAAGTCAAACTCTTACAAGAAGCTGGCTATAATGCGATTCGTTCAGCCCATAATCCTTGCTCAAAAGCACTACTTGATGCTTGTGACGAGTTGGGAATGCTGGTCATGGATGAATATGTCGACATGTGGTACACCCATAAAACCCGTTACGATTATGCCAATGATTTTAGTGATTGGTGGCGTCAGGATCTTGCTGATATGGTGGACAAAGATTTTAATCATCCTAGCGTGATCCTCTATTCGACGGGAAATGAAGTCTCGGAAACAGCCGAACCACGGGGGATCGAGCTGACAAAAGAGTTAACGGAACACTTGCATGGGTTGGACCCAACGCGACCGGTAACATGTGGTGTCAACATCTTTTTCAATTATCTAAGCTCACTAGGCTTTGGGGTCTATACTGATGAAAAAGCCCAAAAAGAAAAGAAAAAGGCTGTCGGAAGTGAGTTTTATAATAAGCTGGCTGGTTTGTTGGGCGATAAGACCATGAAGTTGGGGGCAACCCTTAGAGGAAGTGACCGTACGACCTATGAATCATTTTCCAATATGGACATAGCCGGCTACAATTACGGCATTTTACGCTATAAAAAAGACTTGAAAAAATATCCGAAGCGGCTGATTTTAGGGACAGAAACTTTCTGTAAGGATGCTTTTTATTTCTTGGAACTGGCAAAAAAACACCCTCGAATTATTGGGGATTTCGTGTGGGCAGGCATGGACTATATCGGTGAAGCCGGTATTGGTTCGTGGGTTTATGAAGATGCCTATCCTAAAAATGCCAGTCCAGCTGGTTGGTTGACCGCTGGAAGCGGTCGCTTGGATATCACTGGTGCAGCAGGTGGCGAAACTCTTTACACAAAAGTGGCATTCGAAAAAACCACAACGCCCCTTTTAGCGGTGAAGCCTGTTTATCAAAAAGGCAAACATTCACCATCCGCATGGAAATTGACGGATGCGATGCCTTCTTGGACATGGCCGGGCTGCGAAGGTCAGAAAGCCGAAGTCGAAGTCTATGCTCGAGCGGCTCAAATCGCTCTTTATTTGAATGATCAGCTTGTCGTTAAGAAAAAAATGAAAAATGACTGTCGATCCGTCGTCAAGACCACTTATCAAAGTGGCACATTGACCGTTGTTGCCTATGACGAAAATGAGCAAGAAATTGGCCGTAGTTCTTTAGTGACCGCACAAAAAGAAACTCAGTTAACGCTTGAACCTGAAAGTAGGACTGTTTCCCCCGAGGGCTGGCCTTTATTCGTTTGCGTTATACCGATCGCAACGGCATTTTAAAGCCGATGGAAAATCATGAAGTCGCGGTTTCTGTCAAAGGCGGTAAGCTATTAGGGTTAGGTCATGCTTGTCCTTACAACCCAGAAGGCTATACTGGTTCGAAAACGAAAACCTATTATGGCGAAGCACTGGCGATCGTGCAAGCTGATCCTGAAGCAAACGAAATCGAACTGATGGCAGATGACGGAAGTAGGTCTGAGCGTACAGCCATTCAGATAAACGAAGTAGTGAAAAAAAGCAATGACACGAAATAAAGGAGGATGTATGCTAGAGATTACGCGTTTTACTGTTGAAGATTTAGAAAAAGAATGCGTCACTGATAAGTCCAATCCTTGTTTTTCCTATACCGTTGCCAGTCAAAGACAAAATACAACGATCAAAAAAGCAGTCTTAACGCTAGGGGAATGGACGTGTGATGCGACCAGTGGGAACCATCATTATTACGATGGTCCGCCACTGGAGCCTTTCTCCAACTATACCGTACATTTGACAGTAGAAGACGATCAAGGAAATCAAGCAGCAGCCAGTTGCGATTTTGAGACGGGGAAGATGGACGGTTCATTTGCAGCATCATGGATTACCAATGGAAGTTATCGTTTTACGGAGAAGAAAACATCACCAAAACCGATGTACTTCAAACATACCTTTACCTGTGAAAAGTCAGTTGTCAAGGCGCGGATTTATGCCACAGCGTTAGGGATCTATGAGATGACCCTTAATGGAGAAAAAATTGGTCACGACTATTTTGCTCCAGGTTTCACCTCTTATAAACATCAGTTGCAGTATCAAACATATGACATCACGAAACAGTTGGCAAAGAGCAATGAAATGGAAGTTGTCGTGGCAGGAGGATGGGCTTCTGGTGCCTTTACCTACGCACGACGCAACCGCGTCTATGCCAAAAGACAAGCCTTTTTAGCGGAGGTTCACATTGAATACAGTGATGGGTCTTTTGAGAAGATCGTGACAGATACAAACTGGCAAACAGCAATGGAGGGTCCGCTAAAAGAGGCGGAATTCTACAACGGCGAAATTTACGATGCACGGTTCCATGAAGCGCAACGCTCGTGGCAACCAGCTTCCCTTGAAACAGTCAAAATCAAGCCGCGGATCATTGCCCAGATTGGTGTACCTGTGCGAGAACATGAAGTTTTTGAGCCAACGTCAATGACACGATCACCGAGTGGAAAATGGCTCTATGACATGGGGCAAAATTTTGCCGGTATTGTCAAGCTGACCATTCAAGGGAATGAAGGTCAGAAACTATCGATCAGACATGCTGAAATTTTGATGGATGGCGAACTGTTTACCGAACCGCTCAGGACTGCGAAGCAAGCAATTATTTACACCTGCAAGAAGGGAAAGCAAGTCTATCAGCCACGGTTGACCTACATGGGCTTTCGCTATCTGAGTGTTGAAGGAATCGATCCAGAAGCAATCACCATTGAAGGAATCGCTTTGTATTCTGACGTAAGGGAAACCGGCTCTTTTACTTGTTCTAATCCTCAGTTGAATCAGCTGCAAAGCAACATTTTGTGGGGAGCAAAATCTAATTTTGTCGATATTCCCACCGATTGCCCCCAACGGGATGAACGAATGGGCTGGACCGGGGATATTGCTTTGTTTGCTCGAACGGCTTCTACAAACTTTGATATGCGTCGTTTTTATGAGAAGTGGCTTCAAGATGTCCGTTCAGAACAAAGAAAAAGTGGCGGAATTCCAGTAACCGTACCGCTGGTGGTCGTGCCTTTTCAATGGGAGATCATGATCCCAATGGCCGTTGATCACTGGGGAGATGCAGTGATTTTGGTTCCATGGGCGGAGTACTTAAGTAGTGGTGATCCAGAAATCCTGCGCACCACATACCATGCGATGAAGAAATACCATAAAGCGTGTCTGTTTTGGGCACAACTGTTTTCCTTTGGCAAGCACCGACGAATTTGGCGTTTGCTGCATCATTATGGCGATTGGGTCGCCCCTGAAGGCAAACTTTGGACATGGATGCTGCGGGGCAAATGGACGGGCACGGCTAGCCTTGCCAACACCAGCAATCTTTTAGCACAGATTGCAACGATCTTGGGCTATTCTGAAGATAGCACGTACTATCAGAAAATTTTTCATGAAACATCCACTGCTTATCGCCAATTACTGATGGACAAAGATGCCCGTGTGAAAAAAGAATTTCAAACGGCGTACGTCTTACCGCTGTATTACCAAATGCTTTCAGAGACAGATGCGAAAAAAGCGGCAGCCAACCTGGCACGTTTGGTACGAGAAAACGAGTATCATATCGGCACCGGTTTTCCTGGTACCCCGTATATTTTGTTTGCATTGGCAGATAATGGGTATGTAGAAGAAGCCTATCGAATGCTTTTAACAGATACCTGCCCATCTTGGCTTTTTCAAGTAAAAGCTGGCGGCACGACGATTTGGGAACGCTGGGATGCCTTGAGAGAAGACGGTACTAGTAATACTGGTGCCGATGATGGAACCAATGGAATGGTTTCCTTCAATCATTATGCCAGCGGGGCAGTCGGTGACTTTTTCTACCGGCGGATCGCCGGGATCGAACCGATCAAAGGCGGCTATCAAGCGTTCACTGTGCGACCGATCATTGGTGGTGATCTGACCTTTGCCAAGACGAAAGTAAGGTGTAGTTATGGCGAAATTATCAGCAATTGGCAGATCGCTGATGGTTACTTTTCGATTGAAGTGCAGGTACCTATCGGGACGACCGCTCATTTACAAATGCCTAGTGGTCAGCGCCATCAGTTGAGCAACGGAAAGTATCAATTTTCAGAAGCAATAGGAGGAAGCAGCGCATGAAAGTCAAAACACTCTTTGAAGCGCCCGCCTTCAAGACCAAAATCACCACCGCAAAAGTCGAAAGAAAAGAAATTTTTCTAGGATATTTTATTGGGCCTTTTTTGGCATTGCTTTCCAATGCGATCTTTGGTGCCTATTTGAACCGTTATTATTCAGATGTGATTGGTTGGACAGATACGAATCAGTTTGGTCATTTTTCGGCTTTATTGCCATTGATCTCGGTGATCTTTGTCATTTTGGGGAACTTGTTCGTCGGCCGTTTGATCGATAATACGCGAACCAGCCAAGGCAAAGCTCGCCCGTATATGCTGATTTCTGCACCGTTATTGGTGATAGCGATCGTTTTTCTATTCATTACACCAACGAACGCATCCCCCACGTTACAGATGATCTGGCTGGCGTTTTCCTATAATTTTTATTACGCCGTAGCCTATCCATTTTTTTACACAGCACATAGTTCCATGGTCGCCTTATCCACCCGAGATAGTAATCAGCGCGGCAAATTAGCGACATTTTCTAATGCCTCGGGTGTAGCCGCTGTCGGGTTAGGTGGAAGTATCTTAGTTCCGATCTTGTTACAAAGCTATCTTTTCGTTTCGACGGAGGGTGTGATCGATCGAGCAGCTAGTTATAACAACTGGCGGGTGATGATGATCTTTTTATGTGTCACGACGTTTCTAGCCATTTTCTTAGAGTATTACTTTACCCGAGAACGAATCACTGAAGAAAATGCCAAACTAGCGATCAAAGAAGAGAAGATTTCTTTGAAAAAGCAGTTCTCCGCCTGTATTTCAGATAAATATTGGTGGTTGATCATCTCTTATTTCTTCTTGTTCCAATTCGGTGGGCTCGTAAAAAACGGATCGATGGGGTATTACGCTCGCTGGATGTTTAGTTCCGTGGTCGACGAAGCCTCTGCCGGTGTCGCAATGGGCTCACTAGGTTTGATCGCTGGCTTACCGACCGCAGTTGGTATGTTGGTGGCATGGCCGCTGGCAAACAAACTGGGTAAACGCAATTCCGTTTTGCTAGGGATCATTTTTGCTGTGTTAGGTGGTCTGATCAGTTTTATCGATGTCCATGATTTCACAACGGTTGCCATCGGTTTGGTTTTAAAAGGGATCGGTGCTGTGCCTGCGATGTTTGTGACACTAGCACTACTTTCAGATGTACTGGATCACTTAGAAGCCAAAAATGGTTTTCGTAGCGATGGATTTACGATGTCTGTTTACGGTTCGATCATGGTAGGTCTGACAGGGGTTGGGAATGCCTTAGTCAACAGTTTACTGACGCTCAGTGGCTATGACCCGACTGCTGTCACCCAAAACGCACAAGTTTCGTCCGTTCTTGTTTGGGCATTTTTAGGGTTTGAGTTGATTTGTTATGCGGGTATCGCGATCTTGCTCCTTTTTCTAACCGTAGAAAAGCACACGAAAGAAGATCAGGCGCTGATTTTAGCTAGTCAGAAGGAAAAGGTTCTCCAATCTGGCGGAGAATGGATCGATCCCCAAGAACGATTGATTTTAGAAGAACAACGGGCAAAACAATCGCAAGAAGCGATGAAAACCTAAAGGAGGGAGTAGATAGGAATACCATTCAAGAAACGTAACCAATGGGAAAACATGAGTTGAAAAAAAGGAGGAAATCTACATGAATCAAAATCTATCACGACTATGCAGAGGGATGACTGCACTGTCATTATCGATGTCAGGTGCTTTGATGGGCTTGACCGGCGTTGCGGATCAGTGGCGCCCAATCATTGATGGTGCCCTTGGGACTTCAAGTACCAAAATCATCAATGATGACAAATTCACTTCTGATTACGAAACTAGTGCGGAGCTGATCCAAGCCCATCGTGACCTGGGTGAGCGAATGTCAGCAGAAGGAACCGTTTTATTAAAAAATCAAAATCAAGCATTGCCTCTAGCGGAAACAGAGAATCGTGTCACCTTGTTGGGGATGGGGAGTGCTTATCCATTTTTGGGTGGGACAATGGGGAGTACCGTTGTTGGCGATTCCCAAATCAATCTGCAAGAAGCTTTAGAAGAACGAGGATTTGAATTAAATCCTACGATGACGGAGATCTACAATGGTCTGGGGGAGATCCAAACCGGCTCTTTTGAGCGTTTTGGGAATACCGTTCCGATCTACGGGCATCGTCCAGCTAATTTTTCAACCCCTTATGAACCATCTGAACCAGCAACAGATCTTTATGAGCCGGCGCAAAATGATGATGCCGACGTTACAGAAAGCTTTGCTGAGTACAATGATGCCGCCATTGTGGTGATTTCACGACCAGGCTCTGAGGGCAGTGATTACTATCCTGGAGAAAAAGGCATCGATCAAGAAGTTTATGGGACGGATACGCCGCTAGGTCTAGTTGAAAACGAGAAAGCCTTGATTGAGCTTGCCAAAGAAAATTTCGATCGAGTGATCGTTATGATCAACAGCAGTTCGACGATGGAAATCGACGAGCTGGAAAAAGACGATGCCATCGATGCTATTTTGTACGTTGGATTCCCTGGTGCTTATGGCTTCTTAGGTATTGCCGATATTTTGACGGGGGCAGTCAATCCTTCAGGACGCTTGACGGATACGTATGCTGTCGCAACAGCGAATTCCCCTGCTATGCAGAATTTTGGTAAAATTGAGTTGGATGATCTATCTCAAATTCGTTTTGAGGAATCCTTGATGGGGGAACTGCCAGCAACTTCTCCGTTAGGAAGCTTTGGTGGGGATGCGTCATTAGCTGCCGACCATTACTTGATCCAAGCCGAAGGAATTTATACTGGTTATAAATATTATGAAACCCGCTATTATGATACAGTGGTCGGTGCTGGACAAGCCGATAGCAACGTCGGTGCGATCGATGGGGCAGACGTTTGGGATTATGCCAATGAAGTGACCTATGATTTTGGGTTTGGTCTTTCTTATACGACCTTTGACCAGCGTTTAGATGCGATTGATATCGACGAAGAAAACAATAAAGTAACTGCGACAGTGACTGTTACCAATACAGGAAATGTAAGCGGTAAATTTGCTAGCCAGCTATACTTTAATGCGCCATACACGGACTACAATCGTGAGCGAAACATCGAAAAGGCAGCTGTCAATCTCATCGGATTTGAGAAAACAGAGCTATTAGAGCCTTCTGAATCGCAAACAGTTACGATCGAAGTTGACATGAAATATATGGCCAGCTGGGATTCGACAGCGAAAGACGGATTAGGCGGGTATATTTTAGATGGCGGCGATTATTATTTTGCTGTTGGTGACGGAGCACACGAAGCCGTCAATGCAGTATTGGCAGCTAAAGGGCATGATACCGATGGAAATGAAGCTCAGGTTGTGAGTGTTGCGATCGGCGAAGAAGGAACCGTTGACGAAGAAACATTTGCTTATTCTGAAAATGTCACAGCGATCGTGAATCAGCTGGAAGATGCTGACATCAACTACTACAAACCAGACTATGCCACCTATCTTACTCGACAAGATTGGGCAGGCACTTTCCCTCGAACCTATGACGATTTGACGATCGACGGTGACAAAGTGGAAGAATGGGTCCAAAACCTTGCGAATGAAAACTATCAATTTACGGAAAATGGGGAAGCCAATGTAGATGGAATCGAAGACCCATTGATGTTTTCTGATATGGCAGGGGTTACTGACATTGATGATATTCGTTGGGATCAGCTAGTCAATCAGATTCCTTTAGACATCTTGATACCGCGAATCGCTAAAGGTGGAAGTACTAGTGATGTCATTGAAGAAATCAATTCGCCACTCGTTTATCAAAATGATGGACCCAATGGTTTCGGCACAACGCTAAGTGGTCGAGGGTTAAATGAAGAGGATGAAAATGCTGATTACCATCTAGGAACGATGGCAAATGCTACGATCATCGGCAGCACTTTTAGTCATGAGTTGGCAGAAGAATGGGGCAACTTACTTGGTAATGACGGTCTATGGAGTGGAAATTACTTGATTTGGGGCACAGCAGCTAATATTCATCGGACACCATACAACGGAAGAAACCATGAATACTATTCCGAAGACCCAATGTTGTCTAATTATATGTCGGCAAATACAGTCAAAGGTGCCTTGGACTACGGAATCATTATTGGTCCAAAACATCTGGCATTTAATGATCAAGAAACACAACGAAGTGGCATCGCGCCTTATATGACGGAGCAAAAAGCCCGTGAAGGCGATTTACGTGCCTTCCAAGGATCATTTGAAGATGCCGGCGCGTTAGGCGCAATGGTGACCTTCAGCCGGATCGGTGCAACGAACGGGAATAATTCTGTCCCAATGTTGATCAATATTTTACGAGAAGAGTGGGGCTTTAATGGCTTACTGACGACAGATATGGTCAACAACAACGGCTACTTCCGTCCAGAATCCATTATTATGGCAGGCGTTACGATGATGGCAGATTTTGCTTCAAATGAGACCATGGCGAATGTCTTAGAGGCTTGGCCGTATCTGACCGTTGATTTGGCAGCCCAAGATGCGCAATTTGTTGAACAAGCGAGAGAAAACATGAAGTATCAATTATATGCCTATGCCCAAAGCGCCGCCCAAAATGTTCAGACGATCCGAATCACGCCATGGTGGGAGACAGCCATGACCGTCGGAATCTATGGCGGTCTTGCAGTAGCAGTTATTAGCTTCGGTGGCTATATCTTTATTTCAATGAAGAAGAAGGGAGCGAAACAATGATGACAATGCTAAAGAAACAAAAAATCAGTTTGTATATCTATCTGCTGGTTTTCGTCCTCACGACGAGTTTGGTCTTCTTGTATATCTCCAACGTTAATAAAGCGTATTATCAAGATATGCAAGTCAATGTTTTGTATTTGTTAGCAGCAGCGCTAGTATTCCTGCTTTTGACGATTGGGCTATCCTTTTATGCAAAAACCAAATCACTGTTAATGGCAGCTGATATCAGCCGTATCGTAGCTAGTTTATTGATTATCTTAGGTGGTGTGCGCTTCATCAGCATGCGACTTGAATCCTTTGGCTATATTTTCGGTTCTAACCTTGAAATGAACAATGAAGCGGCGTTCGACGCTGGCTCACAAGCCATCATGATCATTGTTATCTTCGTAGCCACTTGGTTGATCTCTGTCATCGCAGCCTTTTTCGATGTTGGACAGAAGAAAACAGTTACCGAGTAAAGCGATAAAAATAAAGCATAGAGATGACGTGAAAGCGTTCGTTCTCTATGCTTTTCCTGCGTAAAAATAATCGCTTCATAAATAACAAATTATGTTAAAATAAAAGAAGAAAAACGACGGAAAAAACGCTTTACTTTTTAAGAGGGGAGATTGAACATTATGACTATAAAAAAACGCAGTGGGCTGGTGAGTGCATGATCCGGGTTGGAATCGTGGAAGATCAAGAAGAATATCGGCAACAGCTCTTGTCTTATTTACAGACATTTCAAGAAAAAGAAGGAGTCGTTTTTCAAGTAGAAACCTTTCATGATGGGTATGATTTCGTAGAACGTTATGACTCGGAATTTGATTTACTGCTGATGGATATCCATCTACCATTGATCGATGGAATGTCAGCGATCGAGGAAATTCGCAAGCGGGATTCCGATGTCTTCGTCATTTTTATTACCAGTACGGCGCAATATGCAGTTAAAGGCTATGATGTCAATGCTATTGGCTATATCCTTAAACCCTTTAATTATTATTCGTTGTCGGAGTATTTAAAAAAAACAATCAAGCGACTGAAGATGAAAGAAGACAGTTTTCTGCGTATCAAAGCCGGACAGAATTATTATCGCGTCAATCAAGACGCGATTCAGTACGTGGAAAGCCAAGGACATAAATTGATTTTTAAATTAACTGATCAAGAATTGGAATCGATCGGTGTCATGCGGGAATTGGAGCAGCAGTTACAACCAGATCGTTTTTTGAGAATCCATCGTGGGTTTATTGTCAATCTGAGGCATATCACGGGTATTAATCATTCGACTGTGATTGTTGGAGAAGCAGAGTTGCCTATCAGCCGAGGAAAACGCAAATTGATCATGGATACACTGGCGAAACAATGGCATGTCTAAATGACTATTAGATGAGGTGAAGCAATTTTGTCCCCGTATCAACTATCAGAAACTCCAGGTATTTTTTATGCGATCGCTTATTGGATGAGTACCTTACTTTTCGTATTACTGACGAAAACAGAGAAGCTAACCAAGAAAAAAATTGGACGGGTTTTTGTATTCCTTTTGATCTTGTATCTGCATATGGAAATCATTAATTCCGATGTCTCACAAGTCTATTTTATTCCGATCATTATCATTTCAGCACTTATAATGTTTCTATTTCTTTTTACCACTGCTGAGATTCCGTGGAAAAATGCCTTGTATTTCACTGCACGGGCATTTATCGTAGGTGAATTTGCTGCATCACTCACGTATCAAATCTACTATTTCCTTGTACTGGATTTCAAAGTTTCCTTCGATTATATCGGGACCTATGCGTTTATTTTTTTTGGATGCAGTGTCTTGCTAGGACTGTTGTACAAATTAGAAAAACGGTTTGTGATTGAAAGCCCTAACAAGTCATCACCTATCGGGAAATCGCTTCGGTGATGATCATCGTGATCGTTGTTTTTACCATGAGCAATATCAGCTATGTGTATCAAAATACCCCTTTTAGTGGCAGTATGGCTAGAGATATTTTTAATATTCGAACGATGGTGGATTTTGGTGGAGTGGCGCTGCTGTTTGCCTACCACGTTCAATTGAATGAAATGAAACAAAAATTTGAGGTTCAGAAGTTAGAAAGCTTGCTAAAAAACCAAATGATCAATTATCAAACCTCGGAAAGAAGCATTGAGATCATCAATCAAAAGTATCACGATCTGAAACACTTGATCAATATTTTGAAAAATGATCCCCTTTCACAGGAGACACAGGATTATTTGGCTGTCATGGAAAAAGAAATCAACTCCTATGATTTAAGGATGGACACCGGCAATAGTGTGTTAGATATTGTTTTGACAGGAAAACAAATCTTTTGTCAGAAAGAAAAAATCACCTTCACCGTGATTGCAGATGGTGCCAGTCTATCTTTTATGAATTCAGTGGATATCAGTACGCTTTTCGGTAATATTATCGACAACGCCATTGAAAGTGTCCGCAAAATCACCAAAGAAGATAATCGCTTGATTCAATTGAAAATCAGCCGTAAAGGGGAGATGCTTTTGATCTGTCTAGAAAATCGCTACGAAGAACCCTTGACGTTTGAAAACGGTTTGCCGATCACTACCAAGAAAGACAAACGTTTTCATGGGTATGGATTAAAAAGTGTCCGCGAAACGGTGAATAAATACAAAGGAACGATGGTCATCCAAACAGAAGATGGCTGGTTTGAACTGAAATTGCTGTTTCCCGTAAAGCATTCTATGCCAAAACGAGGATGAATCGGGGCAGATATCGCTAAGATATCTGCTTTTTCTGTAAAAATGAAAACTTTGCACTATATTTCAGAAAGAAATTCTGGTATAATGGCTTGTCGAGTGCAATGTCACCAAAAAAGGAGTTTATAAATTGAATATTAGAAATGATATCCGCAACGTCGCTATTATTGCCCACGTTGACCACGGAAAAACTACATTAGTTGATGAATTATTGAAACAATCCCAAACGTTAGATAGCCATACCCAATTACAAGAACGGGCGATGGATTCAAATGCGATCGAAAAAGAACGTGGTATCACGATCTTAGCGAAAAATACAGCGGTTGAATACAACGGTACAAAAATCAATATCATGGATACCCCAGGACACGCGGACTTCGGTGGTGAAGTAGAGCGGATCATGAAAATGGTCGATGGTGTTGTTTTAGTTGTTGATGCTTATGAAGGAACAATGCCTCAAACACGTTTCGTATTGAAAAAAGCGTTGGAACAACATTTAGTACCAATCGTTGTTGTCAACAAAATCGACAAACCATCTGCTCGTCCTGAGCATGTTGTCGATGAAGTCTTGGAACTATTTATCGAATTAGGTGCAGACGATGACCAATTGGACTTCCCAGTGATCTACGCTTCAGCGATCAACGGAACTTCAAGTGAATCAGATGATCCTGCTGATCAACAAAAAACGATGGCACCATTGTTCGATACGATCATCGAACATATTCCAGCGCCAATCGACAACAGCGACGAACCATTGCAATTCCAAGTATCTTTACTTGATTACAATGATTACGTTGGACGTATCGGAATCGGCCGTGTCTTCCGTGGAACGATCAAAGTTGGTGACCAAGTTGCTTTGATGAAACTTGATGGCCAAGTGAAGAAATTCCGTGTCACAAAATTATTCGGTTTCTTCGGTTTGAAACGTTTAGAGATCCAAGAAGCGAAAGCTGGCGATTTGATCGCTGTTTCTGGGATGGAAGACATCTTCGTTGGTGAAACAGTCACACCGATCGATCACCAAGATTCATTGCCTGTTTTACACATTGATGAGCCAACGTTACAAATGACCTTTGTCGTGAACAACTCACCATTTGCAGGTCGTGAAGGGAAATTCGTAACCGCTCGTAAAATTGAAGAACGCTTGATGGCGCAACTACAAACAGACGTGTCTCTACGTGTTGAACCAATCGGACCAGATTCTTGGACTGTTTCAGGACGTGGCGAACTTCATTTATCGATCTTGATCGAAAACATGCGTCGTGAAGGCTTTGAATTGCAAGTTTCTCGTCCAGAAGTTATCGAACGCGAAATCGATGGCGTGAAATGCGAACCATTTGAACGAGTGCAAATCGACACACCAGAAGAATACATGGGTTCAGTGATTGAATCACTAGGGATTCGTAAAGCAGAAATGCAAGACATGATCAATACAGGAAATGGACAAGTACGGATCATTTTCTTAGCACCAGCTCGTGGCTTGATCGGCTATACGACAGAATTCCTATCAATGACTCGCGGGTACGGTATCATGCACCACACCTTCGACCAATACTTGCCAATGATTCAAGGGCAAATCGGCGGACGCCACCACGGCGCACTTGTATCGATCGATACAGGAAAAGCAACGACTTACTCAATCATGAGTATTGAAGAACGTGGAACGGTCTTCGTTGAACCAGGTACTGAAGTATATGAAGGAATGATCGTCGGCGAAAACTCTCGTGACAATGACTTAACGGTCAATATTACGAAGGCAAAACAAATGACCAACGTCCGTTCAGCAACGAAAGACCAAACATCTGTCATCAAGAAACCAAGAATCCTTTCACTAGAAGAATCATTGGAGTTCTTGAACGATGACGAATACTGTGAAGTAACACCAGAAAGCATTCGTTTGAGAAAACAAATCTTAAACAAGAGCGAACGGGAAAAATCACAGAAAAAGAAAAAAACAGCTGACAAATAAACAATGATCAAGGTTTTTACCAACTTCTGATCTATTCGATTTTCCGAAGGATGGAAAAGGGATTGCTCCTGTGGTGCAGCGGCTCTTCGCCGCAACCCCTAGAAAAGCAATCAGCCGATTTCCCTCCTTCGGTTCTTTTTTGCACGTCTACCCGATCTGTTGAAACGTTAAAATAAGCACCGCTTGCAATTTCGACCATTCCTTTTTAAAATGGAGAAAGTAAGCACAAAGGAGAAATCTATGAAAAATTATCCTGTTAAAAAGAATCAGGAACTTGAAGTCGATATTTTGGATCTTTCCCATGAAGGAAATGGGATCGCCAAAGTCGATGGTTACCTATTATTTATTGAAAACACCCTGCCAAATGAGCGTGCCTTAGTCAAAGTGTTGAAAGTCGGCAACAAATTTGGTTTTGCCAAAGTGATGAAATTGTTGCAAGCAAGTCCTGATCGGCAAGAATTGCCGAATGAAGCATTGTTGCGTACCGGGATCGCCCCATTGAGTCATTTGAGCTATGACAAACAATTAGCCTTCAAACAGCAGCAAGTAGAGAATGTTTTGGCTAAAATCGCCAAACTGCCTGAAATCAAGGTCAATGCACCAATCGGAATGGAAAAACCATTTGGTTACCGCAACAAAGCGCAAATCCCTGTGCAAAAGATTCATGGAAAATTAACGACTGGATTTTACCGCAAAAACAGCCATACTCTGGTACCGATTGAAGACTTTTATATTCAAGATCCAAACATTGATCAAGCAATCATCAAAGTCAGAGATATTTTGCAGCGCTTCAATGTCAAAGCCTACAATGAAGAAGCCCATGAAGGGTTCTTACGCCACATTGTCGTTCGTCGTGGGCATCACTCAGGTGAAATGATGGTCGTATTAGTGACACGTAAACCGAAATTCTTCAAAGGAGAAGAGATCGCGGAAGTGATCCACGAAGAGATTCCAGAGGTTGTTTCTGTCATTCAAAACATCAATGAAGAAAAAACCAATGTGATCATGGGGGAATTCGAGCGTGTCTTGTATGGCAAGGCATCGATCGATGATCAATTATTAGGCAAAACCTTCCAAATCTCAGCGAAATCTTTCTACCAAGTCAACACAGCGCAAACAGAAGTCTTGTACCAAACCGCCTTCGAGATGGCACAACTGTCTGAAAATGATGTCGTTGTGGATGCCTATGCAGGAATCGGAACGATCGGGATCAGTTTGGCTGATCGCGTGAAAGAAGTGTTAGGGATGGAAGTGATTCCTGAGGCGGTGAACGATGCCAAAGCCAATGCCAAAAGAAATGGTGTCGAAAATGTGCATTACTTTATCGGAAAAGCCGAAAAAATCATGCCGCAATGGCTACGTGAAGGCATTCAACCGACAGTCGTCTTCGTTGATCCACCTCGCAAAGGTTTAGATGCTAGCTTTATCGAAACGACCGCTGCGGTTAAACCAGAGCGCATCGTCTACATTTCCTGCAATCCAGCAACCTTGGCTCGTGACCTCGCATTGTTTGCGGAAGAAGGGTATGTGACAAAAGAAGTCCAACCTGTTGATTTGTTCCCGCAAACGACCCATGTGGAGTGTGTCGTGTTGTTAGAACGTCATTAAGAAATAACAAGTTTTTTCAGCAATTTTGACCGTGAGTTCTTTTTATGGTAATTGTCATAAAATCTTACGATAGCAAAGTTACTAGAGAAAGCGAGTCAATTGAGAAATAAGCAACTATAACCCATTTGTCTCTCTAATTACGTCGATTTTGACGTTTAGAATGGATGAAAGATAAAACCAAAAACTGGAACTGAAAGACACTCTTTCTGTTCCAGTTTTTTTGTTCTTTCTCACTATTGATGAGCAGGGAAAAAATCAATGTAAAAAGCAGTGAAGCTTCAAATATGCAGACAGCCAAATCCTTTAACAAAATGGTTTGTCGGCAATTTATAGTTAATGTGTATAAAAATATGGCATGTGGTGATTAGAAAGTATTATAATAAACGTAGTAAACAGAAAATTTTTGTTAGGAGGGATTGCACATGGCAACGATTCGTGCATTTTCACACAAAGAGATTACACCGCAGAATACGCATTTGTCGAGTTTTAAAGTGTTGATAGAGTCAGCTTTTTATGGGAACAATGTCACTTGGATTCATGATCTAGCCACTGCCTATCACTTAGCAAAAGAATCTTCTGGTGCTATTCTTACGGATATGCCGGTCACCCACACCGAAGAGCTAGGTTTACCAGAGGATGCAAAAGTCATCGTGTTTAATGACGGGAAAGTAGTCGGGCGGACAGCAGCAGCTCGACGCATCATCGGACATCCCGGGATTGATCGAAAATTGTATGAAGGGATTTTAAGAGATGCTTTGTTTCAAGGGACACGTAAAAAATTTTATGGCAGTGAAGTTGTTGTAGGATTAGACGAAGCGTTTATGGTCAAAGCTCACCTGTTGTTACCAGAGCACTATGAAACCAATTTTTACTCTTATTTGTTGAATTTTCAATTGATGACGAAATCATGGGAGGAAAGGTATCAACGTTCCAAAGAATATCCAGAGACGGACATTTTTTTGTACGCTGATCCAGATTGGTCTCATCCTGATTTTCCTTATGGGCTGTCTCTCTTTGATCCTGAACACAATGTTGCGGCAGTCTTAGGCTTAAACTATTTTGGTGAATTGAAAAAAGCGACATTAACTTTGGCTTGGGCTACCGCGCATCGCAATGGCTTTGTGGCGTGTCATGGGGGAATGAAGCAATATCAGTTACCGAATCGAACATTTACGATGGCTGCTTTTGGTCTTTCAGGATCAGGAAAATCGACTATCACATTGGCGGAACATGATGGCAAATATGAGATCAAGGTTCTGCATGACGATGCGTTTGTGATTAATCAAACAAATGGTGCATCCACTGCTCTGGAGCCTTCTTATTTTGATAAAACGCAAGACTATCCATTAACCAACCCAAATGTCCGCTACTTTATCACCTGTCAAAATGTTGGGGTTACTTTGGACGAGGAAGGAAAAAAGGTCCTCGTGACCCAAGATATTCGTAACGGGAATGGCCGAACCGTCAAATCACGGTATGTCACACCCAATCGGGTGGATCATTTAGATTCGCCGATCGATGCAGTATTTTGGATCATGAAAGATGACACGCTGCCTCCTGTAGTAAAAATTGACGATCCGATTTTAGCCGCTGTTTTTGGTTTGACCTTAGCTACGAAGCGTACGACAGCTGAACATGTTGTCGAGACCACGGATATAGATAAACTGGTCATCGAACCTTATGCCAATCCATTTAGAGTTTATCCTTTAGGAGAAGATTTTGCTCATTTCATGCACTTATTCAAAGAAAACCAAACGGCTTGTTATATTCTAAATACAGGCTTTTTCAAAGACAAGAAAGTCACGCCTGAAGTCACGCTGACATCGATTGAAAAAATCGTAGAAGATAAGGCTGAATTTAAAAATTTTGGCGGGATCACAGAGATGAGTTTCCTGCCAGTAACAGGCTTTGAAGTTGATTTTCAAGATGTCTCTTATGTTGCTTATTTAAGAGAGCGGATGCAAGGACGGTTGGACTTTATTTTGGCTCAAGAAACAGAAAATGACGGCTATAATAAGCTGCCTAAAGAAGTAGCAAAGGCAATGGAAAAGGTGATTTCTAAATTAAGTGAGCTTCCTAGTTAATTCAATTGAATCAAACTTTCGCAAGCGGCTTTTCTTCCTGAAACACTTATTTGGTTAGCCAGAAAGGAGCGATTATGAGCATTCAGTTTCACCATATCCAAATCACAGTCAATGATGTAAAAAAAGCAGAAGGCTTTTATGACCAATTATTTGCACTATTAGGTTTCGACCTTCAGAAGAAATATTCTGGGTATTTAGAACATGCCGAGATGGAAGTAGTAGAATATATAGGGGATTCATTTGATTTCGGTATTTGTTCCCCACGAAAAGAATGGAAGAACGAGAAAATCGATTCAAGAAAACCGGGCTCTATTCAGCACATGGCGTTTAAGGCGGAAAGCCGTGAAATAGTAGATGCGATCTTTCCCAAAATAAAAGCCTTAGGGGTAAAGATCCTTCACGATCGACCAATGGAGTACAAAGAGCGCATCGCTCCTAACTACTATGCCTTATTCTTTGAAAGCCCAGAAGGCATTCGTTTTGAATTATTTCATTATGCCTGATTCCTTTCACTAAAAGAGTGGGGAATGAACGTGTTGCATGAGCGTGTTCTTATTCAGGTGATCTTTCATTATAGGTTCGGATGACCTTGCGATTTCAGAGAAACTTTTTTCGAACCGGTTATCAGGAAAACTAGAACACTCTTTTTTTAAAGTACGTCCGTTTGGAAAAAACTATTTGATTTCTAAAATTCATTTGGACAATTCGAAGATGAAAATCTAACTCATGTGTTGAAAAAACGTTCGAATTTTTATCATTCTAGAAGCGAGTGCACTGTGGGTCAATAAGGATTGTTGCGTTGATTGCAGGGCACTTAAGAGATGGAGGAGGAACAATATGGATCAGAGGGTCCAGCAAGATATCGAAGCAATCATTTCCCATCAATATGATCATGGTGCCGATTTATGGTCGACGCCAGACCATAAATTACTAAAAGGAGCACCCTTTACGACCTTAGAAAGTCCTCATTATTTACTTGAACTTGGTATGTCTCGTGAGGAGAACTTATTAAAAGAGACAGCTGCATTGATCTTTCAAGGATGGAGAGAAGACGGCAGATTTAAAATTTCGCCGTCAGGGGGATCTATCCTTGTCATACAGCACAGGCTTTGCGAACGCTGTGTGCTCTTGGTTACGCAAGGGACCAACGGCTGCAACAGACCTTTCACTATTTTCTTGCTACTCAGGAAGCAGATGGCGGCTGGAAGTGTAATAAGTATAGTTTTGGTCGCGGACCGGAGACCCACTTTTCTACTCCAATGACGACGTTAACGGTCCTTGATGCCTTTCGATATACTCATGATCGTGAGAAGATGGAAACGCTTCATCAAGCAATCGAATTTTTGCTTGCCCATTGGGAGATCCGGCAACCAATCAGTCCTTGTCATTATGGGATGGGCACATTATTTATGCAGACAGAATATCCCTTTAGAGGGTACAATCTTTTTTATTATCTGTATGTCTTGTCTTTTTATCCTGCTGCCAGAAAAGACGCACGGTTTTTGGAGGCTTTGCAGCAGTTTGAATCGAAAGTTCAAAATGGCAATGTCATCGTAGAACGGGTCGTACCAAAACTGGGGAAACTGAATTTTTGTAAAAAAGGACAAATCAGTCCCTTTGCTACACAGCGTTACCAAGAAATCCTTGCTCGATTGGCAGAGGAATGATGAAAAAAACAGCCCTTTAGAATGTTCCCCCCATCTAGACGATTCTTTTTCTTTTCTGGTACACTGTCTGTAAAGAAGCAGTTGATTAAACAACAGAGGGGAGAAAGACATGCAAAAAATATATCTTGTTGAAGATGATGCAACGATCGTCTCTGTTTTAGCAGAATATTTGCAGCAATGGGGGTACGAATGTGTTTCGGCGAAGAATTTTGCTAGTATCTTGCAAGAGTTTCATGAGATCAAACCGGATCTCGTTCTTTTAGATATTTCGCTGCCTTATTACAACGGGTATCATTGGTGCCAAGAAATTCGCAAGACGTCAGAAGTTCCGATCATTTTCCTTTCGTCGATGGATCAACAGATGAATCAGATCATGGCGATGAACATGGGGGCGGATGATTATTTAACAAAACCCTTTGATTTAGCCTTTGTTTTGGCAAAAATCCAAGCGTTACTGCGGCGTAGCTATCAGTATAGCCACCAACAAGCGCTGACCTTTGAGATAGGGCAAGTAACCTTTTATCCCACAGATAATGTATTAAAAAAACAGGGGGAACAGTTACCACTGTCTCCAAATGAAGCTCGGATTCTTTCCTTGCTTTTGCAGCATCGAGGGAAGATCGTAGCTAAAGAGACCATCATTGAAATGCTCTGGAATAGTGAAGAGTTCATCGATAACAATACATTAGCAGTCAATATGACTCGCTTGCGAAAAAAATTGAGCCAGATCGAACTATCCGATTTGATCCAGACGGTAAAGAATAAAGGGTATTTGATCGAAAAGGAACACGCCTATGACTAACGTGAAAGAATATTTCGTGCTTTATGGAAAGTTTTATCTCGTTTACCTGCTATTTAGTGCGGGCTTATTTGGGCTATTCTTTCTCCATAGCCTTTCATTGGAGCCCTTCATTGACTATGTGGTCTTTTCAGGGGTGATCTTAGGGGGACTTTCCCTTTTTCATTATTTTCGTTACGCACAAAAAAGAAAGCAGCTGCAGCATTTATTAAGAAAAGAACGTATGACGGAAGCGGCGTTGGCGTTCTTGCCTGCCACTCGAAATCGTTTAGAAGACGAATACCAAGCCCTTCTAAGGCAGCTGGCAAAAGAAAAAACGCTGTCCGATTACAAAGCAACCATGAAAAATGAAGAAATTTATGAAGATTTCGGTTTGTGGCTTCATCAAATCAAAACGCCTCTAGCGGCGCTAGATCTTTTGGTACAAAGCGATTCGTTGTCACCGACGGAGGTCAAAGCGGAATTATTTAAGGTGAATGATTACTTGCAAATGATGTTGAATTATTTACGACAAAATTTAGCCAATGAAGATTTTGTCTTTGAGTCGATTGCTTTAGCGCCCCTTGTTCGTCAAACGATCAAAAAGTATGCCTTGTTTTTCTCGAAAAAGAATCTGCAACTGGACATGGCGGTGGATTTAACGGTGACATCCGATCGAAAGTGGCTCGTTTTTATTTTTGAACAGGTTCTTTTCAACAGCTTGAAGTATACCGAAACCGGTGGCATCACTGTTTTCACTAAAGACAATGCCTTGGTGATTCAAGATAGCGGCATTGGTATTCGTAAGGAAGACTTGCCAAGGGTTTTTGAGAAAGGATATACGGGACAAAATGGTCGCTTTCAGCAACGAGCGAGCGGGCTCGGCTTATATATGAGTCAACAAGCGGCTGAAAAAATCGGCTGCCGTTTATCGATTGATTCTGAAGTAGGACAGGGAACCATCGTCACGCTTCATTTTCCCACCACAAATAACGGATAGCCGCAAACTTTCAACACTGTAAGTTTGCGGTTTTTATTGTAAGTCGCTTTTTTCTGCCAGTCAGCTTATTCTAAAAAGGAAGGAGGGAACAAGATGACACTTTTAAACATTCAACAAGTAAAAAAAATCTATCAAAGCCAGTTGAACGGACAACCCGTTGAAGCGTTGAAAAATATTACCTTTATGGTAGAAGAAGGGGAATATGTCGCTATCATGGGGGAATCAGGTTCGGGAAAGAGTACGCTGCTGAACTTGATGGCAACGTTAGACCAACCGACAGCGGGTGAAATGCAGCTGAATGGCATCGATTTGACCACGATCAAAGAAAAAGACGCAGCGAGTTTTCGACGGGATCACTTAGGCTTTGTTTTTCAAGACTTTAATTTGTTGGACACCTTTTCGGTAAAAGACAATATTTTGTTGCCATTAGTTTTATCGAAAGTTTCCGTCAAACAAATGGAAAAGCAGCTTCAGCCCATCGTACAAACTTTAGGGATTGCCGATTTATTGCAGCACTATCCGTATGAATTGTCTGGCGGACAAAAGCAACGAGTTGCTGTCGCACGAGCGATCATCACAAAACCAGAACTGCTATTAGCAGATGAGCCAACCGGAGCGCTGGATTCGAAAACCTCTGATCAACTGCTGACATTATTTCAACAGATCAATCAAAATGGACAGACGATCGTGATGGTCACTCACAGTTCGATCGCAGCCAGTCGTGCACAACGCGTCTTGTTTATCAAAGACGGGTATGTGTTTCACCAGCTGTATCGAGGGGATCGCAGCAATACCGCTTATCTAGAAGCAATCGCCGAAACAATGACTGCTGTCTTTGCAAAGGAGGAGTAACGATGTTCTTTCAAAAAATCGCCTTCTCCAATTTGCGTAAAAATGCCAAAGCTTACACACCCTTTTTATTATCCATGAGCTTCTTGGTGGCTGTTTTGATGATGACGCAAATCATCGTAAACAATCCGGGAATGAGAGAACTTCCTAGTAGTCAAAGCGCCATCTTCATGTTTCGTTTAGGAAATATCATCCTCATGATTTTTGCGGCGATCTTTTCCTTTTACACCAATAACTTTTTGATCAAGCAGCGAAAAAAAGAATTTGGTCTCTACAATGTTTTAGGACTAGGAAAACGCGAGATAGCCTTCGTGGTCTTTTGGGAACTCTTTTACAGTTTTCTCATTAGTCTTGCTGCCGGATTGATCAGTGGCTTATTGTTTGCACGATTAGGATTTTTGATTTTGAAGAAAATATTAGCTGTAGGCGAGTTCTTTGTTTTTAAACTGTCATTTGAGAGTATTGGCTTGGTGATCCTGTATTTTATATTCATCTTTGGGTGTTTATTTTTATTTGACATACTGCAAGTACGCAAAACCAACCCACTTCAACTGCTACAGGGAAGCAAACGTAATGAAAAAGAGCCTCGTGCGAAAGGCATTTTAGCACTTTTGGGTGTCCTTTGTTTAGTAGCAGGATATACGATTTCTGTGACAATCAAGTCTCCCATCAGTGCCTTAGGCCTCTTCTTTGTCGCAGTTATCCTCGTGATTTTAGCCACCTATCTGTTGTTTATTGCTGGCAGTATCAAAGCATTGCAGTTTTTAAGAAAACGAACGACCTATTATTATCAAACGAACCATTTTATCAATGTCTCTACCATGTTGTATCGGATGAAACAAAATGCGGCTGGTTTAGCGAGTATCTGTATCTTATCAACGATGGTGTTAGTGACCGTTGCTACGACCGCTAGTCTTTATTTTGGACAAAAGAATGTGATCGAAACCCGTTATCCGTACGATGTTCAAATTGAATCAGCAGCTGATTCCCAGCAAATCAACACAGCGATTGATGGACTTGAAGAGAAGCTAACGATCAAAGAGCGCCAACAAGTCACTACAACAAGACCGTTGCTTTTTACCTTTGAGGAACCAAATTTTGTTCCCTCAACCACTTTTGAAGAAAATAGCGGTAGCTTAGATAAAGCCGTGTATCTTATTTTTCTTACCAGTTCTGAATACCATGAAATCACCGGGAAAACAGGACCTGCTGAAGATGAATTATTCGTTTTTCCGGCAACCTGGACGCAAAAAGCATTACCAGAAAAGACGACGATCGATGATCGTCAATTTCGCTTGCGGGAATTGAAAGAACTGCCAACATTCACGAAAACAGAAAACCCCGTTCAGCATCTTGTTCTCGTGGCGGATGATCAGTGGCTTGCCGAAAAGCTAAGCTCTTGGTATCAAAACGAAGATTTCCAGCTTTACCAGCAACCAGTAACAACAACAGTCTTCAATTTTCAAACAGCAGAAGCAAGCGATCGTGAAATCATCGCAAAAGAGATTCGCAGCGAACTTCTGGCAGCAGATGCTCATGCGAGCGTTCAGTCAAAAGATCTTTTTGAAGATGAGACAAAAACCTTTACTGGTGGTTTTTTCTTCTTAGGCTTGATTTTTGGTGTGATCTTTATTTTAGCTGCCGCGTTGATCATTTATTATAAACAAGTCTCCGAAGGAATGGAGGACAAAGAACGTTTCGAGATCTTACAAAAAGTTGGGTTAAGCCATAAGGAAGTCAAACAAGTGATCCAGCAGCAAGTCTTGATGATCTTCTCGTTTCCTTTGGCTGCTGCGATCATCCATTTAGCGTTTGCTTTTCCGATGATTCAGAAGTTGTTGCTTCTTTTTGGTCTGACAGATCGCAACTTATTGATTACGGTATCGATTATTTCTGTCCTATTGTTTACAATGATTTATCTGCTGGTGTATTTCATCACCGCAAGGGTCTACTATCGATTGGTGGAGCGCAAACAGTAGAAGATGGACAAACGCTATTTTGTCAGATGATAGCTGGATGGATTAGCCGTCACCGACAGGAGCTACAAATATAAAATGTAAGAACACCTCATTCATGAAGCGACGCTCAAAAGTTAGAATTTTTGGTCTAACATTTTGGAATTGCTACATGATTGAGGTGTTTTTTTGATAACACGCCCGTTAGCCCACTTTTTTAGAGTTGAAAAAAAGCCTTAGGTGACCTATAGTGAAAAGGAGTAAAGCGCAGGTGTAGAGTGCCGTGCGGATGATAGTCATTTCTAAATAAAAGGGATCATGTGATCTAAAAAGGAGAAAGCCCTATGAAAGAGCAGCCGATAACCATTGGATTCCCCTTAAGAGGTGAGTGGCTTGCGCCGACTACACCAGCCGATAAGATTCCTAGCCATGGTACCGATCGAATGGGGTTGCGTTATGCCTTTGATTTTTACAAGTTAATTTTGAGGGGAAAACCAAGGCTTTTCATGATCAAGCTTTCTGCGCTATTTCTTCTTAGGGGTTCCGCTGGAGAGCTGTTATTGTTGGGGCGAAAAAATTTATGCACCTTGTGATGGCGAAGTAATTGTTGCAAGAGATGGCTATCGGGAACGGAAAATCGTTCACTGGATCAGAGACTCTTCGATCGCTGTAAAAAAAGGTTTGTTTTATAATGAACACAAAGATGATTATCAACAAACAGCTGGCAACTACATTGTGATAAAAGCTTCTGAGGGCGTTTATATGGCATTTGTCCATCTGCAAAAAGGATCTGTCACTGTTTCCGTAGGACAAAACATCACCAAAGGGATGGTGATTGGAAACGTCGGCCATTCAGGAAATTCGACTTCGCCTCATCTGCATTTTCAAGTGATGGACACCAGTGATATCGCTCATGCGAAAGGTCTTCCTTGCCGCTTTGAAGAATACGAGGTTTACCGAGAAGGACGATGGATAAAGGTTTGGAATCAGATGCCAGATAGTACAGAACGGATAAGATTTTTGCAGGAGCATCAGGGACAAGCTGTGAAACATTCATAGGGGGCATCGCCGAAATGATTAGAAGAAAGAACATTTAAACGTTTCTGAGCTTCTTTAAAAAATTTGCAACAATCTTAGGTATTCAGAAAATGTATCTCTGGGGGAAACAAATGAAGCAATTACCCAATATTCTTACCACTTCTCGACTGATTCTAGCACCATTTTTACTATTCCTTCAGCCAATGTCTGGCTGGTTTTGGCTGCTTTATTCTTATTGTTTTTTAAGTGACCTCGTCGATGGGCTACTTGCAAGAAGGATGAAGCTCACCAGTGAGGTCGGTGCCTTACTAGACAGTTTCGCAGATGTCAGCTTTTTTCTCGCCGTTTTTCTTTCTTTACTACCACGGCTTCTGGAAACCCAAGCAATCATGGTTTGGATCTTGGTGATCGCTATCATCCGTTTCGTCAGTTATCTGATTGGCTATGTAAAATATCGGTCTTTTAGCAGTCTGCATACATGGCTCAACAAAGCAGTCGGATTTCTTTTATGTATTTTCCCGTTGTTGCTCATCATGTTCCATGAAAAAATTGTTGTCTTGATTTTGGGGATCATCGCCACTATTTCTGCATTAGAAGAATTGCTGATAACGATCCTCTCAAAAAAACTGAATAGAAATCAAAAATCGATAATCGAAAGTTTTAAGTAAGGTACCTCTATCATTGAGGGCCTTTTTTTGCTTATTCAAAGCTAACAGTCTTTTAAAAGATTCGTTAAAAACAATTTTAAAAATAACGTTGAAAACCATTTTTAATGGCCTTATGCTTATCTTTGAAGGAGGCTTACAAATGAATAGACAAGAACTGCATGAATGTATCAGTAAAAACCAGCCCAATATTTGCCAAATTTCTGCCTACCAAAATGGAAAGGAAGTTTACTCGGATGAATGGCATGAGTATAAGCCAGAGGACACTTGCCACCTTATGTCCGCTACGAAAAGTATCGTTTCTCTACTAGTCGGGATAGCGATAGATCAAGGCCTCATCAGGAGTGTCAATGACAAAGTCCTCGATTATTTTCTAGACTATCAAGTAAAACGGGGCGAAAAAACGATTTACGATATTACCATCAAACACCTATTAACGATGCGAGCCCCGTATAAATGCAAAGGTGATCCATGGACAAAGGTTTGCTCGAGTGACGACTGGACCAGCGCCTCCCTTGATTTATTGGGAGGAAGAAAAGGAGTGACAAATGAATTCAATTATCAAACCGTTTGTCTGCAGATCCTCACTGGTTTGTTAGCGAAAGCTTCTGGAATGACGACTGTTGATTATGCGAACCATTATTTATTTCGACCTCTTGGTGTAGCCGAAATGACCAGTTATTATGCGGAAACGGCAGAAGAGCATAAGCACTTTACGATGGACAAGGCACCAAAAAAACCAGTTTGGTTTTGCGATCCTTTAAATATTGGCACTGCAGGTTACGGGCTTTGTCTTTCAGCAAAAGATTTAGCCAAAATCGGTGAGCTATGCTTGAACCATGGCATCCATCAAGGAAAACAAGTGATTTCCTCACAATGGCTCACTGAAATGGTCAATCCGCTAGAGACAAACATAGAGAAATTTCAAAACATGAGTTATGGATATTTGTGGTGGATTTTGGATACTGAGAAAAGCACCTATGCCGCCATCGGCAATAGTGGAAATGTCCTTTACATCGATCCCAAATCAGAGATTGTTATCGCCATTACGGCTTATTTTAAGCCAACTGTCTTTGATCGAATCGACTTTATCGAGACAGATCTTAAACCATTTCTATTTCAATAACGAGCAATAAGTAAGAGCAGTCCGCTGTCATAAGCCGACTGCTTTTTTGTAGGTAACAGCTTTAAGAATCCTTTCTTGATCGCGACAAGCAGAGACCTATTGAGAAAACTTGGCTACTCGTTTTATGAATTTATAATCTAGCAATTTGGTACCACATATAGGTGGCTAAATCAATAATAAACGGAAGATAAATGAGAAATGAATAAAATGACCAAACTATCAACGACGTAAACTTGGTATACTATAATTGAGAAGAAAATCACAAGCGAAAGGAGCGGTAGGAGTGTTTTCAGAAATCAGTATCTATCAAGTGAAACCAAGTGAAGTCGATACCTTTGAAGCAATCATGCAAGAAGCAACAGAGGCAATGAATGCCATGGAGGGAGTTATGTTCTTTCGATTAATGAAACGAACCCATTACATTAAAGAAATGAGCACCATCAAGGAAGGGCGCCTGCCTGATCCATTGACAAGAGTCATAAAATGTGTGAAATATGCCCACTATTGGGAGTTTGATACCGAAGAAAACTATGGCAAAGCTCAAAAAAGGTTGTATGAAAGTTATTGGAAAGCAATGGAGAAATGTTTGATCGTTCCCCACGACAAGCTATTGGGGAAGTTGTTGGGTGATCGTGTCCGTATCGAAGGCTCTCCAGATTAACGGACTTTTCGTTGCAACTGTCTAGAGATTACAAGTGGAAATACAACAGGACGTTAAAAAGTCATTTGAAGGTTGAATCGACAACTATTCGTTTTTTAAACGCTCTATTACTTGATGGAATCTAAAAGGAGGAAGCCCCGATGGCACAGGTTGCTTTTCATAACTCATACAAATTAAAAAAGGGTGTTTCAACAGTAGAATTTGTTCGAGTCGTTGAACAATTAAACCGTGAATATATTTCCAAACAAAGAGGGTACCTTTCTTTTGAATTATTCGTAGATGGACAAATTTGGGCGGACATCAGCAAGTTCGAAACGAAAGAAGATGCGGAAGCATTTGCCCGATGCGGCACGCCTAATGCCTTTGCACAAAAGTTTTATTCATTCATCAATTTAAACAGTTGCCACTCTCACCTATACACGATTGAAAAAACATTCCAATAACTAGCCACCATGTAAAAAACAGCGCAAAAAACAATTCATATGAAAAGAGGAACTTCTTATGACAAAGACAGCAGAATGGTATCAAGGAAAAGCCGGTCGGGCAGAACATTTGGTCTATTTAAATAAGGAAGCCAAAGAGCTTGAGAAACTGATTCAAGGTGACAAAACAATGATTATTCGGGGGCAGCCGGCAGAAAATCACCTTTAGGAGGAAGAGCCAAAATCAACGATCTTGTTTATTTTGTGGAGACCGGCGGCGATTTGACCATCACTCATCGGGGCATCATTGCCAACGTGATTGAATCTGAAAAGATGACGAAAGAAGAATCCATAGATTTTGTAAAACGCTATGAAAAAGAGTTGAATTTATCGAAAAAGCAAGTCGATCGATGGGCAGGGAAAAAGTATCTAGCGGTCTATGAAATCGCTGAATTAGAAGAAATAACACCGTTTCAGTACAATCGTGAAAAAAATATGGATGATTGGGTCATCACAGATGATATCAACAAAATCAAATTGTAACGTAGCGAAAACCTTAAAAAACGAAGCGCAAAGGAGTTGAGTGGAAGGATGGAAGGCAAAAAGCAATTGTTTCGAGACAGAAACGTGAAACCAACAGAGCAGCTGATTGCAGAATCTCTGGGTGAAGGATATGTCATTTATCAACGTTTTATCGAAACCCTTGAAAATGAGGGCATCTCTCTTATGGATTGGCGCTATTACCAAGATGGAAAAGCGTGGTTGTCCAAAGGCGAATACAAATGGACAACGACTCGTGGAACGAATAAAGTGAAACCGATTTTTTGGCTCTCGATGTGGGAGGGTTTCTTCAAAGTTTCCTTTCACTTTAGCGAGAAAGTCCGAACACAGTTATTGTCTTTACCAATCAGTGAAGAGACAAAAGAAGCCATTTATAAGGCGCCGACCAATGGCACGAAAATGAAGTTTTTTTCTGTGATTTTTGATGTAGCTAGTGATAGTCCTTTGAATGATATTTACCAAATCGCTGAGTTTCGAAAGCATTCTATTTAGGCAATTTTCATTCGAGAAAATAAAATTCTTATATTTGTCGTTCTTAAAAACTAAGGAATTTTGTATATTTTTTTCCCATAGCTATCGGAAAGTGCAATAACTTTTGGGGAATCCGTGATAAGCAACTGTGATTTAAAGGGCGTAGACTATTTTTTATCTATTTCTGCAGATGGAAAAAGACGTCCAAGTTCAAGAGAGAAAATGCCTTAACTGATTTTAACTAATAAATCATCTTATTTAATAAAGAAAAACTAGGTGTTTCATGTCAAAAGATGAAGCACCTAGTTTTTTATTTTTCAATAACTGTCCTCGGAAAACTGTTCCTTCATCCGCTCCAAGAAAAGTCCAGAAGCCTTTGAAAAAACTTGGGTGTTTTTCCAGATGACATCAAGGTTTGATTCCAATGCAGGACTCAATTTTCTAAAACATAAAGGACTGTCAGGGGCGAAGTTGACTAATTTATCTAGGGTCAAGCCGTAGCCGACACCTTCTTCTACCAGCTTGGATGCATTGTAAACAAGGTTATATGTGGCGACGACCGTCAATTTTTTCAGGTCTTTTTTCAACCATTTAGAAAGTTCACTGCTGACCAAACTTTGTCGCGAAGTAATCAAGGGAACGTCCCAGAGATCTTTTGGAGTAATGACTTCTTTGACAGCTAGCGGACTGTCTTTTCGCATCAACACGCCCCAGGTATCTTTGGCAGGTAAGCGTAAGGAATGGTACTTTTTGACGTCTGCTGGACTGATTACGACACCGAAATCCAACAATCCTTTATCCAAACGTTCTTTGACTTCATCGGCGTTGCCGCTATAAAAGTGAAATTTGATGTTGGGGTATTCAGCTTGGATTTCTTTGATGATTGCTCCTAGCAACTGAATCACATAGGTTTCTCCAGCTCCGATCGATACATTGCCGGCGATCGTATCTCGAGGCGACAAGAATTCTGAGCGGGTCTTTTCTAATAATTCTACGATTTCTTCCGCCCGTTTACGAAACAACAGTCCGTCTTCTGTTAGCGTGATTTTGCGATTGCCTCGGGTGAACAACGTCACGCCCAATTCTTTTTCTAAGTCCATTAACTGTCGTGACAGGGATGGTTGAGAGAGATGTAGTTGTTTTGCGGCAGCTGAAATCGTTTCTTTTTCTGCAACTGCTAGAAAGGTGGTTAAATTTTTTAATTCCATAAGTCTATACTCCTTTTTCTATGCTATATATGAATAGTTAGGTATTTGATATTAGTATTTTACATAGAAAGATGCGGCAAGTACAATAGGTTTATCCAAAAATAGCTCAATCAATCAAGAAAAAGTGATAATCCACACCTTGATCAGTTGAGGAAAATTGGAGGATCGCCCTAAGGTACAGGATAGTTGACCGAGAAAGAAGGCGAATGGAATGAAAAAATGGCAAAAGAAGGCCCTTGTGTCTTTAGTTTTGCTGGTACCGCTGGTTTTAGGTGCTTGCAGCAGCAATAACGAGGAGGCAAACGAAGCAACACAAGGCAGTTCAGGAGGAGAAACGATGACAGAAAATGTATCATTTACAGATGAATGGGATAAAGTCTTCCCGGAAAGTGATACGGTGAATCACCGAAAAGTAACTTTCCAGAATCGCTACGGCATCACTTTAGTTGCTGATCTTTATGAACCAATTGATGCACAAGGACCACTTCCAGCAATCGCCGTTAGCGGACCTTTTGGAGCAGTCAAAGAGCAGGCATCTGGTCTATATGCTCAAATGATGGCAGAGCGTGGTTTTGTTACGATCGCTTTTGATCCGTCCTATACAGGTGAAAGCAGTGGCGAACCACGCTATGTGGCTTCCCCAGACATTAATACAGAAGACTTCCAAGCAGCAGTCGATTTTCTATCAGTCCAAGAAAATGTAGATGAAGAAAGAATTGGTTTGATCGGAATTTGTGGTTGGGGAGGTCTAGCATTGAATGCCGCAGCCATCGATACCCGTGTGAAAGCGACGGTTTCGGCCACTATGTATGATATGTCGAGAGTCAATGCTCAAGGGTATTTTGATGAAATGGGAGCTGAAGGACGCCATGAATTGCGCCAGCAGCTGAACGCCCAGCGGACAGTCGATTTTGCCAATGACAGCTACGAACGAGCAGGTGGGGTACCAGATATACTGCCAGAAGATGCGCCTGTCTTTATGCAGGATTACTTTGATTATTACAAAACAGAACGAGGCTATCATGAACGTTCGTTAAATTCCAATGACGGTTGGAACGTGACATCATCGCTGTCGTTCTTAAATATGCCGCTCTTGTCGTATATCGATGAGATCCAAAGCGCCGTTTTATTGCTTCATGGAGAAGAAGCCCACTCACTTTACTTCAGTCAAGACGCCTTTGAGCAATTACAAGGCGATAACAAAGAGCTGACGGTCATTCCTAATGCTTCGCATGTTGATCTGTATGACCAAACAGAGGTGATTCCTTTTGACCAAATGACCGAATTCTTCCAAGAACATTTGAATTAAATAGTCACAACGGTCTTCACGACTGTTCGCTCATCTTTCTTCTGCTGAGCAGTCGTGTTTTTTTGAAACTACGCATTCAGTTGCTCGTTTCTACATCGAATCATCAGCAGAAAGGAGCGAAGCCATGCTGATAAAACTCATCCCTGCTGTCTTGCTGCTCCTACTAAGTGCCTGTGGGTCAAGTGGAATAGAGAAAAGGCATGCGCTGTCTGCCAGCGAAACTTCCTCTGAGGCAAGTCAGGATCAGGAACAACCGATTATTGAATCAGCAACAGCTGTCGTCATTACGGTTGGACAACAGGATTTTATAGCGAAGTTTTATGAAAATGAGGCGTCTGAACACCTAATGAATCAAATGCCCTTCACGTTGACAATGAGTGACTTGAACAACAACGAGAAATATTATCGTTTTTCTGAGAATTTGCCAGAAATGACTACAGAACGGCCGGAAATCATTCACGAAGGAGAAATCATGAGCTGGAATAGTCATACGTTGGTGCTGTTTTATCAGACCTTCACCAATTCTTATGGTGGCTATAATCGTATCGCTGTCATTGAAGATCCGGTGGGGCTAAATGAAGCACTGGGAGCGGAAGACGTAGAGGTTATTTTTTCGTTAAGAAATCCTCGTGAATAACGAATGAATAGGAGTAAAACACATGACGATCGATCAATTAAACAAACTCATGGCAAGTGGCGAACCCTTACTTGGCGGTTCGCAAGCTTCAAAACAAATGGTGACTTTGAGTGCAGAGGCGAGAAAACTCACGATGAAAATCAATACAGTCTACCATGAGTCTGATGAGTTACAAGAACTTTTTGCCCAATTGACAGGAAAACCAGTTGAGCCGACATTTTCGCTGTTTCCACCCTTTTATACAGATTATGGCAAGAATATCAGCATTGGCAAAGATGTCTTTATCAATGCGGGGTGTCATTTTCAAGACCAAGGAGGGATCACGATCGGTGATGGTACCCTAATTGGGCATAACGTTGTTCTAGCTACCTTGAATCATGGACTTCACCCTGAAGATCGTAGCACGCTTTATCCAGCACCCATTACGATTGGGAAGAATGTCTGGATTGGTTCAAATACAACGATCGTTGCCGGTGTGACGATCGGTGACCATGCGGTTATTGCTGCTGGAGCAGTGGTGACCAAAGACGTCGCTGAGCGCACGATCGTGGCTGGTGTACCTGCAAAATATGTCAAAGAGGTTACTGAGTAAGCATAATAGCAATGAGTAAGAAAAAAACTGCTGTTCGCCTTGTCGCTTTTGAAGCGATGAAGACTAACAGCAGTTTTCTTATTCTTGAGGTGGCTCGCTCGTATTGGAACCGGCGAAGTTTTCGATCAACGATTTCATATCAAGACCGAGGGTTTCTTTCAATGTTTCTTGTGTGGTCGACAAGAGATTGGTGGCGTAATTGGTGACACGATTGGCACCGCCGCCTTCACCTGATCCTGTATCAACGACTGAAATTTTATCGATATTGCCTAATGGTGCGGCAGCTTCTTTGACTAATTGCGGCATGATCTCAACGATCATGCTAAGGATCGCTGCTTCATCATATTTCTTGAAGGCTTCGGCGATTTTTTCTTTCGTTTCGGCTTCTGCCGTTCCTTTCGCCAAAGTGGTCTCGGCTTCTGCCAAACCAATCAAACGAATTTTATCGGCTTCGGCTTTTGCCAGGGACTCTGTTCGGAATTGCTCGGCTTCAGTGGTTGCTAACGCAGACGCTTTTTTCGCTAATGCTTCTTGCTCAAGCGCATAACGATCCGCATCAGCTTTTTCTTGATCTCAGAATCAAATTGCTTCTCACGACGTAAGATTTCTTTTTCTTCCAATTCGATTTGTTTTTGTCGTTCAACGACTTCGACTTCAATCTCTTGTTCTCGGACTTTTTGTTTCATGATGGCACTTTGTAGATGATAGGCTTGATCGGCATCGGCTTTGGCGATGTCTTGTTCTTTCTTATAAAGCGCCAGCTTCAATTCTTTTTCCTTCAACGCTTCAGCAATTTCCGTCATGCGTTTTGATTCCGCTGTTTGCGATTCTTGTTCCGATTGGGCTTTTTTGATGCGGGTTTCTTTCAGTGCTTCAGCTTCCGCAATTTCAGCATCCCGTTTGACTTGGGCGATTCTAGGTTTTCCAAGAGAATCCAAATAGCCGTTTTTATCGCGGACTTCTTTGATCGTAAAGGAGACAATGATCAAGCCCATTTTTGCTAAATCGACAGAGGCAACTTCTTGCACACTTTGACTGAACTTGTCACGATTTTGATAGATTTCTTCTACAGTCATGGAACCAAGGATCGAACGCAGATGACCTTCTAGGACTTCTCGCGCTTCATTTTCCAGTTCTTCCCGGGTTTTTCCGAGAAACTGTTCTGCTGCTGTTGCGATTTCTTCCACGGATGAGCCAATCTTAATAATGGAAGTTCCGTCACACATCACGGGAACCCCTTGTTCTGTGTAGACTTCTGGTGTTGAGACATCCAGCTTGCTGGAGAGCAAACTGATTCGATTCGATCGTTGAAACACTGGCAAAACAAAGGCTCCTCCACCACGAACGATTTTGATTTTGTTGTTGCTTTCATCGGCGTGTACATTTTTACTACCTAGATAGCTTCCGCTGATGATCAACGCTTCGTCGGGCTTGGCTGTTTGATATTTCGTGACAAAGACGATCAAAAGCATTAGCAAAATAAATGCCACGATCGCGATTGGGAAGACAATTGGTGATAATATAATATCCATAGATACACCTCTTTTGTGATTTTTTTTAGTGATTCAAAAATTTTTCTGTGTAAGGAACGACGTAGCAAATGCGTTCTTTGACTTCAATAATCAAAACCTTCGATCCTGCTGCTAATGGCTTATCGATCGGCTGGAAAGCCGTAGCTGGTCGATTACTTGAACCAGTGACACTTGTAAGTTGAATTTCGCCCATTCCTTTACAAGGGATAGGCGTCAGCACCGTTGCGATGCGACCTTCAAAGTCTTTCTCAGAACTCGAAAGTGTTGCTTCGGCATTACGCATGGGAATCAACACGTAAAAATTTAAGAGAAAAACGAGCCCTGTCGAAAGACAGCCACTAATGATGAAAAGCAGGAGCGAATAGCCAGGCAGAAAAGTTTCTCCTAAGTAACCGAAGAGGCTTGTAAAGGCAAACCATGGGATAATCAACATTGGATCTACTGGACCATCGAAATCGAAGATATCGCCAAACAGAAGCAGCAAAAAAGCTAAAATGGCACAGCCAATCAAAACATATAAATAAATTTGCTCAGGTGCATAAGTGTGCAGCACATATCCACCTCCTTTCATATAGTGTGATTGTGAGTACGACGAAAGCTAGGAGAAAGTTGGAAGAAGATCGAGGGAAGCAAAAGAATAGAATAGGTATTCTATTATAATTATACCAATAAATAAGAAAAATATTTCATATAATTAGATAATTTGATTAAATAATATAATAATGGTGGGTTTGTTAGATAGGAGAAGCCTTAAATACACATGATTTTTTCAACAACCATTGACAAACAATGAAAATCAAAGTAGATTAAATCAGGGTAGTAAAAAGGTCAAAAGCAACTGCTGATTGTAGACACATCAAGAGGCAGATTTTGTTCTCTAACCCAATTGAAAAAAAGTAGTTGTTCGCAAACATAAAAGAAGTCAGGGACACTTCTTTTCAACCGACAGATCGTATTGCTAAGAAATAGAGGTGGAATCGATGGATCAAAAAGAAAAAATGTTAGAACTAATCAAGAAAAAACAAGGCGGCGGCCGTTCAAAAAAGATGGAATCCCCAAAAAACGATCGGAAAAACATGCGTAAAGGCCCGAAAATTTATAATAAGTAGGGCGATAGATTATTAATACGAAATGATCGATTAAAAAAGAGAGAAGGACAGGGTTGCTGTCTTTCTCTCTTTTTTTTACTCTTCAGAATCCACGTACAACTCACTCAAAGCTGGCAAATCATGGACTTGGTATTTTGCTTTAAACGCTGCGATTTCTTCAGCACTGAAGCGCTTAGGATCCAGTTTCAGTTCTTCGACGGGAAGAGGTCGTTCGTTGGCGATCTTGACATCGATCACGACGGGTCCGTGGCTTTCTTTTGCTTGTGTAAAGACGGACGCTAATTCTTCTTCCTTAGTTACCGTAAAGCCTTTCGCACCTAATGCTTCCCCAACTTTACCAAAATCAGCACCGGCTAGTTGCACACCGAACTTGGTTTGCTCGGTATCTTCTTGTTCCGCTTCAATGAAGCCAAATGAGTCATTGGAAAAGACCACATTGATGATCGGCAAATTGTATTTTACTTGAGTAATGATGTCTTGCATTTGCATCGCGAAACCGCCATCCCCACTAAAGGTGAATACTTGACGATCCGGATAGCTCAATTGAGCGGCGATCCCGCCAGGTACGCCATTGCCCATCGTCGCAAACCAGCCAGACGTTGTGAAACGCTGTTCACCTGTCATTTCTAAATGACGGATACTGTGGATCGTCACATTACCGACATCTGTGACAAACAGGGCATCAGGAGCTGCGATACGGTTGATTTCTCGATAGACAGGTTCGGGACGCAACGGTTCTTGCGAATCATGGTCAAAACTATGACGCCATGCATGCCAATTCCGAGCGTTTTCTTGATTGGCTTTTATCCAAGCATCTGCAGGACGAGGGGCAGCCATCTCTGTCCATTTTCTAAGAGCGGTCGCACCATCTCCTAAAACAGAGACATCTGTCTGATGACGGCGACCAAATTTCGAGGCGTCGATATCAACTTGGACAAAGTTGGCATCAGGATTGAAAAAGCGGCGTCCGAAAGGGAAGTCACTGCCGACAAACACGATGAGATCAGCTTCTGCTAAAGCTTCATTGGCTGGTTTTGTCGCAACCCGGCCGGCAAATCCAAGAAAGTTTTCATAAAGATCAGGCACGATGCCTTTGGCTAAGACAGAGGCTGCGATAGGCATTGAGAAATGCTTAGAAAAAGCATCGATGGCATCAAAATGACCAAAGAGACCTTGTCCGATATATAGGACAGGTTTTTTTGCTTGTTCAAAATAAGGAAGGGCAGCCTGCAAATCCTCGTCATCCGGCTGGAGAACACCTGTCTTATGATTTTTTGCGGTTGCAATCTCCTGTTCGTCGATTTCTGCAAACCCGTAATCGACCGGGATCGTTACCACAGCGACACCTTTAAATTTGTAGGCTGCTTTAATGGCTTCGTCCACCACGTGGGGCAAACTTTCAGGGGACATGACTGTGCGATTGTAGATACTGACATCTGCGAACATCGGATTTTCATTCATTTCTTGAAAATCATTGTAGTTCATCGAACTCGAAGCTACTTGTCCTAACAAGGCAACGACGGGCACGTTATCCATTTGAGCATCATATAAGCCATTGATCAAATGGGTGGCACCTGGACCAGCAGAACCAAAAACCGCACCGACTTTTCCCGTTAGCTTGGCATCAGCCGCTGCTGCCAGCGCACCCGCTTCTTCATGACGTACTTGAATATACTTGACCGATTGCCGTTCATGGTACAAAGCATCCATCGTTGAGTTGAAAGATCCACCGGGGATTCCATAGATATGGTCGATGCCCCACGCTTCAAAAACCTTGATCATTGCTGAACCAGCATTGATTTTTGTCATTTTCTTCACTCGCTTTCTCTGTTGTCATTCGTTCTCTTTAAGTATAAACGTTTCTCAAAAAGACAACAAAGAATGCGCCTTCTATCACAAGGCGCATAGAAAAACTTATTTTAGGAAATGAACGACTCAGTTGCGCAGCTCTTGCACGAATCGGCTGGCGATCTCTTTTGGTCGGGTGATGGCACCACCAACCACGATACCCGTCACACCCATTTCGTGGATTTTCTTTGCTTGTTCCGGGGTGTGGATCTTGCCTTCGGCTATCACCGGAACCTTCGACGCAACCAATTGCTGGATCAACTGATAATCCGGTTCATCATTGGTAGGACTATTCGCCGTATAGCCGGACAAAGTTGTACCAACAAAATCGACACCCGCTTCAAAGGCATTGATGCCTTCCTCATAGGTGGCGATATCTGCCATGAGTAGTTGATGGGGGTAAAGAGCTTTGATTTGCTTGATAAAGGCATTGATCGTCAAGCCATCATGACGTTTGCGCAAGGTACAGTCCAAAGCGATCACCGCAATATGTAAAGCGGCTAATTCATGCACCTCTTTGATGGTCGCTGTGATAAATGGTTCTTCAGGTGGATAGTCTTTTTTGATGATTCCGATGATCGGCAGATCAACAGCTGCTTGGATTTCGCGAATATCGCGAACGGAATTGGCACGGATGCCAACAGCTCCAGCTTCTTGAGCTGCTTTTGCCAATAGGGGCATGACACCGCCGTTTTCAGTATATAAGGGTTCTCCAGGTAAGGCTTGACACGAAACAATTACTCCGTCCTTGATTTGTTGGATAAAAGCTTCTTTTTCCATATATATGACACTTCCCATTCTTGTAAAGGTTCGTTTCTCCCTTCGACTATATCATGAGGCTTTTTCCTTGTAAATGAAAGGACATCTTCTTTAAAAGGAAAGCGAACACCAAAAAGAAGCAAGCACCGTCATCAAGGGTGCTTGCTTCATTAGGAGGTGAGGATAGGGAATCCTTTATTCCGCTTGTTTTGATGTGCATTGTTTGAACTTTTCAAAATCGATCGTTTGATTAGCAGGCAACACTTCGTATTGCAATCGTTCTGTTTCTTCATCGTGAATGATATGGAGGATTTTTCCGTCTTCGTCTACTGGTCCCAGACTGATGATCGTAAACCGTTCATTGATGACTTCTAAATTCTGTAAAACCCCAGAAAACACTTTGCGAATATGATGGGCGGTCTTGATTTTTTTGTCGGCTTTTTCTACAGCCTTGGCTAACGTAAAGCCTTCATCTAAAAACGTTTTGATCATTTCCACTTTGACGACCGTGGGCAGTCGGTATTTTCGTGGGGCATTTTCTTCTTGTGGGACCGATTGAATAAATCCTTTTTGTTCCCAATAACGCAATTGGCGAGGGAGATAGCACACATTTGACTAAGTTCGCTGATGCCGACCAACAAGTTTTCATTATCAACGAGTTTTCGAAAAAGATGAGACATACGGACTCCATTCTTGTAAAGGTATTTGTTAACATTGTAACTTGTTTTACTTTTATGTCAAGTAGGTTGACAAACGTTAGGGAAAGATTTAAAGTAAAGAAGGTTTTATGAAAAATATACTGAAAAGAGTGTGAAATATGTCAACGAGTCGTCCTTTAGATATCTATGGCAAACCTTACAACCGTTCCTTACTGGTTATGGTTTTGCTGATCGGTACGTTTTGTACTGTTTTGAACCAAACATTGTTAACAACGGCTTTTCCAACCTTGATGGATGCCTTTGACATCTCAGCATCTGATGTTCAATGGCTGACAACTGGTTTCTTGCTGGTCAATGGGATCATGATCCCGATCACCGCATGGCTGATCAATAAGTTCAGCTCAAGAAATCTTTACTTAACCGCCATGAGCATCTTCCTGGCTGGAACGATCGCTTGCTTTGCTGCACCGAACTTTTCTACATTATTGATTGGCCGCTTAGTGCAAGCTGCTGGTGTAGGGATCTCCATGCCGCTTTTGCAAAATATCATGTTGTCGATCTTCCCACCAGAAAAACGCGGTTCAGCCATGGGTATGTCCGGAATCGTTATCGGGTTGGCACCAGCCTTAGGCCCAACGTTATCTGGTTGGATCATTGATCATTATGACTGGCGTTATTTGTTCGGAATGGTCATTCCGATCGTCGTTTTAGTCTTAGTCTTAGCGCTCTTTCTAATGAAGAGTGTGATTGAATTGTCGCATCCGAAAATCGATCTGTTCTCAGCGATTTTATCAACGCTTGGTTTTGGTACATTGCTCTATGGCTTTTCAAGCGTCGGTGACAAAGGGTGGGGCAGTATTGAAGTAATCGGTTTTCTTGCAGCCGGTGTCTTTTTCATTGCTTTCTTTGCATGGCGTCAATTGCACATTGAGCATCCGTTCTTAGAGTTGCGCGTGTTCAAATCAACGACCTTTACCTTGGCGTCGATCCTTTCAGGGGTCACGAATATGGCGATGATCGGTGCTGAAATGGTTCTCCCATTGTATATCCAAAACATTCGTGGTGAATCAGCGTTCCATTCAGGATTGATGTTATTACCAGGTGCGTTGATCATGGGGATCATGATGCCGATCACTGGTGCGATCTTTGATAAGTATGGTGCAAAACGTTTAGCCATCACCGGGATGTTTATCTTGACCGCCGCAACCTTACCATTTGCTTTCCTAACAAAAGATACACCGATTTTGCATATCATTATTCTTTATGGGATTCGGATGTTCGGGATCTCAATGGTGATGATGCCAGTAACGACTTCAGGAATGAATGCCTTGCCTGGAAACTTGATCAGTCACGGTACCGCAGTAAACAATACCTTCCGTCAAGTAGCCAGCTCAATTGGTACGGCTATCTTGATCAGTGTCTTGACAAACGTCACCAAGGGCAACTTGCCAAGTGATTCTTTGCTGGATGCAACGCCTTTGGCATACAAAGAAAAAGCAATCGAAGCGACTTTATCTGGCTACCATGCCGCCTTTTATGTGGCAGCGGTCTTTAGCTTCTTAGGATTCTTGATCGCCTTCTCCTTAAAGAAAAAAGAACCACGATTGACGGTTCTTGAAGGAGGTGCGGACAAATGATCTTGCTTTTGATCGTTCTTAGCGTGTTAGGGTTTGCGGTACTGAATGTCTTTGCCAAAAACAAGCTGCAAACAGGTTTATCATTGGTCTTAGGTCTAGTCTTCGTGGCAAGTGTCGTCGCATTGATGGCCAATTTGACCTATCATTTTGGAATGGAAAAAGAAACGACTGCTAAAACAACCCCACTGGTTTCTAGTGCCGATAACGAGAATTTTGATTTGCTATTGTATCAGCCATTAGGAGATGGTACGGAAAAAATCTACCTGTATAAAACGGATGCTGATCAAGAGGAACCAAAACAAACCGGTACTGATAAAGTGACTAATGTCGTGGAAACAGGGGCTGATTCAGCTCAATTAGAAACAAAAACGACGCGCTGGGTTTATAAAAGTGACCTATCACGCTTCTTGTTCGGAATCGCTGATAACGATGGCCAATATGTCAGCCGTACCAATACGTTCTCATTACCAGATTCATGGGAAGTCTTGAGTGTGGATCAAGCAAAAAAACTGGCTTCTTTAGCGAAAGAACAAGCGGACACCATGAAAACACAAGGACAAGCGTATGTTCAAGAAAACATGCAAGCTGCATTAATGGCTGATCCAACTATGGATGAGGCAGCCCAAAAAGCAAAAATCGCTGAATTGACAGAAGCTTATCAAAAAGAAGCGATGGCAAAATTGCTTGAAGAAGCAAAAAAGTAAAAGCGAGTAGATAGTCATGGGATGGAAGAATCAAATCGGATTCTTCTGTCCCTTTTTTATATGGAACATGATACTTTTGAAAAACGGCTGCCACCAAAAAAATCCCACACACTAGAAGTGAGTGGGATTTTCTTTAGTCAAATGAGCACGCGGCAATCCGGTCGAAAGCTTCTTTTAACAAGTCCAACGATTGGGTGGCAGCTAAGCGAACATAGCCATCGCCGGTCGTTTCTCCAAAGGCTTTCCCAGGAATCATCAGCACACTGGTTTCCTTTAATAATTTCTCGACAAAGCTGACAGAGTCCAACCCCGTTTGTTCAATGTTGATGAAGGCATACATGCTTCCTTTGACTGGAGATAAGGAAAGGAAGGGGATCTCAGCAACCCGTTGTTCAATGTAAGTCAGTCGTTCCTTAAAGACAGCAACCACTTGCGGCACGAGGGTATCATAGTGATTCAATGCGTAGATACCTGCCCGTTGTGAAGGGGTTGGTGCCGAATAGGCGATCGCCTCATTGATCAGTTTTGCCGTAAGATTGATCGATTCAGGTGCAATCATGTAGCCGATCCGCCAGCCAGTCATGGCAAAGGCTTTTGAGAAACTGCTGAAAGTGATGGTGTTCTCAGGTGCGAAGGCTGCCATCGGTACAAAGGTATCATCAAAGCAAAAGGCTTCATAGACTTCATCTGAGAGGATCAGCAAGTCATGTTCAATGGCAACTGCTGCGATTTTTTCAAAAGTTTCTGGAGAAAAAACAGCACCAGTAGGATTGTTTGGTGAATTGATAATGATCGCCCGAGTTTTCTCAGTGATGGCGGATTTTAAGACTTCGACATCGATTTGAAAGCCATCTTTTTCAAAGGTCGGAATAAAGACTGGCACACCACCGACTAGTTCCACTTGTTGTTTGTAAGGCGAAAAGTACGGTTCATGAATAATCACTTCATCACCAGGATCAATGATGGCAGCCAAAGCTAAGTACATGCCATGCAATGCACCGACAGTTCCTCGTACTTGACTAGGAGAAAAAGTAAGCTGGTATTGCTTTTGATAAAAATCAACGACAGTTTGGATAAAATCAGCACTGCCGTCTGAAGCGGTGTATTTTGTATGACCCGCTTTGACGTCAGCAAAAGCTGCTTCAATGATTGTCGCATCTGTAATCAAATCAGGATCACCAATCGACAAATCAATCAAATTTTGGGTTTTCTTCGCAAGAGTGGCGATCTCCATTAAAAGATTTTCTTCTGGTTGTAAAAAACGTTCTGCAATCAACGGACGGTTCATTTTGTCATCTCCAATTTCTATAAAACTTTGCTTAAAAAATCCTGTGTCCGCGCATTTTGCGGATGCTCAAAGATCTGTTCTGGTGTTCCTTGTTCTTGAATGATACCGTCAGCCATAAAGATGACACGATCGGCAACTTCTTTGGCGAAGCCCATTTCGTGGGTAACGACCACCATCGTCATGCCTTTTTCTGCTAAAGCTTGCATAACCGTCAACACTTCTCCGACCATTTCTGGGTCTAATGCTGAGGTTGGTTCGTCAAAGAGCATTACATCAGGATCCATTGCCAACGCTCTAGCAATAGCGACCCGTTGCTGCTGCCCGCCAGAAAGGCTAGAGGGGTAACTATCTGCTTTTTCAGCTAAGCCAACTTGTTCCAGCAATCCTTTCGCTGTCTCTTCGGCAGCGGCTTGCTCTTGCTGTTTGACTTTGATCGGGCTGATAGTCAGATTTTCTAAGACCGTTTTATGAGGGAATAGATTAAAGCTTTGAAAGACCATTCCCATTTTTTGACGAATCTGATCGATTTTCACCTCTTTTACCAATAAATCATTGCCTTCGAAGGTGATTTTCCCACCAGTCGGCTGTTCAAGCAGATTCAAGCAGCGTAAGAAAGTACTTTTTCCACTTCCTGAGGGTCCGATGATCACAACGACTTCACCAGGTGTCACTTCAAGATCGATTTCTTTTAAGACGGTATTTTCGCCAAATGTTTTCACTAATTTTTCAACTTTAATCACTAGTTTTCATTCTCCTTTCAGCAACACCCAATAGACGTGAGAGGGCGAAGGTCAATACGAAGTAGATCAATGATACGATAACGTATGGTAAAAACGGTTTGAAGCTGGCCCCTTGAACGACGCCTGTTTGGAAAATCAGTTCAGACACACCGATCACCGATACGACCGAAGACTCTTTGATGACTGTGACAAATTCATTTCCTAGAGCAGGCAAGATGTTTTTGATGGCTTGCGGGAAAATGATGAAGCGCATCGCTTGGATCTGATTCATTCCTAATGAACGAGCGGCTTCCAGCTGTCCTTTATTGACGGCATTGATCCCGGCACGAATGATTTCTGCCACATAGGCGGCACTGTTTAGTGCTAAGGCAATACAGCCGGCAGCTAATTTCGAAAGCTCTAAGCCTAAAACGCCTGTTCCAAAGTATACAATAAATATTTGTACTAACAAAGGTGTTCCCCGAACATATTCAATATAGACAGCGGCAATGACTTTCAATGCTTTTGACTTAGAAAGCTTCATAAAGGCTAACAAGCTGCCACCGATAGAGCCGAATAATACCCCAACCAAGGCTAGGAAGATCGTATAGCCAGTTCCAGTGATGTAAAAGGGTAGATATTTTTCCCAAAAGCTTTGCTCTTCATCGATCGTGCCATCTTCAGTAAACATCAAACGATAGGCATCTTCTTTGTATTGGCTTAGAAGATCATTACTAATGATAGTTTCGATAGAGGAATTGAGTTTTTCCAATAAAACCGGCGCTTCTTTCGAGATGGCGATGGCGGTCTCCTTCACACCGTTTTCAAACGTGACATTTTCAGCTAATGCCAAGGTATCATTCGCCGTCACATATGCTTCGGCAACGGGACCTTCCATCACGATCGCATCAATTTTGCGTGATTTTAGATTGGTGATCAAATCAGGCACCCTTTGCAAAGAGGTGACGGTGGAGCCAGTCAATTCTGTATTTGCCAGCTCTTCTTGGGTGGTTTGACGTTGTGCACCGACAGCCACACCATCAAAATCAGCCGTCGATTGAAAACGATCCGCGTCTTCTGCTCGAACTAAAACGGTCTGTTGGACTTCCATATAAGTGTCAGTGAAATTGACTTCTTTGCGGCGCTCATCCGTAGCAGCCATTCCAGAGATGACGACATCGATTTTGCCCGTTTTTAACGCTCCTAACAACGCATCAAACCCAAGTTCCTCGATTTTCAGGTCGACCCCTAAGTCATCTGCAATTTTTTTGGCAATGGAAATATCGATTCCCACGATTTCATTTTTTCCGTCAACATTGGCGCGGAATTCATAAGGTGCATAATCGGCAGATAAACCCACGACCAATACACCATTTTCTTTGACTTTTTCATAGATTGGATCGGTTTCTTCTGCATGTGCTTGTCCGACAAAGAAAAACGGCAGCAACGCTGTGATGATCCCTAATAAAACAGTTCCCTTACTAAACCTTTTCATGTAAACGCCCCTTTAATTTTTTCTACGCATCTATTAAAAATGCAAATAATAACTAATAAATGTATAAAAATACATATAAGTGATAGAAACTATCATAGCATAACATCAGTTGAAGTCAATAAGTCAGAGAAAAAAAGTCAAAAATTGTTGTAGAGGGTCACACCATTTATTCAAATTATTTGCAATCCAAGCAAGAAGAAAGTGGTGAAGGAGCAGCAGCCATTTTCTAAATACGTCTATTTGAAAGGATGCTTAGAAAATAACGGATAATGAAGAAAGGAAACAGCTTCGCTTAAACGAGAACCAGGATCTGCAATGACAAAATGAGAAGTGGGTTGAAACAAAGCGACAAAAACGAAACATAAGACATTTTCTAGATTTCTTGCGATAATAAAAGAGAAGAGGAGGCGATAGAATGAAGGTCGTATTGATTCGACATGGCGAAAGTGAAGCAAATTTCGAAAATTATTGGACAGGGTGGCTGGATGTTTCTCTGACCGAAAAAGGCCGACAACAAGCTTGGGCTGCGGGGGAACAGATCAAAGAATTAGGGATTTCCTTTGATTTTGCCTTTGCATCTGTGCTGCAGCGAACGATCATCACCTGCGATGCCGTTCTGGAAGCCAGCGATCAGCTTTGGGTTCCTGTGAAAAAAACATGGCGCCTAAATGAACGTCATTATGGCCAATTAGTAGGGGTCAATAAAGATGAGATGGTCGCACAATATGGAAAAGAACAGGTGCAAAAATGGCGACGTGGATATGATGAACCGCCTTTATATGTGGAGGAAAATGATTTAGACCGCCGCTATGATTCTTTAGACCCCGCTTGATACCTAAGGGCGAAAATCTGGGGATGGTGGTGGCGCGAGTAGTCCCATTTTGGCAAGACCAGGTGGTTCCGTTACTTAAAGATCATAAGAATATCCTCATCACTGGTCATGGGAACAGCTTGCGGGCGTTAGTCAAGTACTTGGAGAACGTGCCCAAAGATGCCATGGATACGATCGATATTCCTAACGCACAGCCGATCATTTATGAGTTTGATAGCCAGGCAAACTTGATTAAACGGGCGTAATAACGAACATTTATAGAATAAACCGCATTTTCGTTTGATGTTACATCGAAAATGTGGTTTTGTTGTGCTATAATAAGAAAAATTTAATGAAAGGCGGGAGGATATGAAAGCCGTATTAACCGTTATTGGAAAAGACAAGGTTGGGATCATTGCTGGTGTCAGCCAGAAATTAGCAGAATTAGAAATCAATATTTTAGATGTGTCCCAAACGATCATGGAAGATTACTTCACGATGATGATGCTTTTAAACATGGATGCCAATCAGGATTTTGACGGTATTCGTGAGGAGCTTCACCAAGTAGGTCAGACATTAGGTGTGAAAATCAGCATTCAAAATCAAGAAATTTTTGATACCATGCACAAATTATAGGAGGCACTATGGAGACAAATCAAATACTTGAAACCATTCGCATGGTGGAAGAAGAAAATTTAGATATTCGTACGATCACGATGGGGATCTCATTATTGGATTGTATTGACGCCGATATTGATCGTACCTGTGAGAAAATTTTTCAAAAAATTACAACAAAAGCGAAAGACCTTGTCAAAGTCGGCGAAGAGATCGAAAGTGAATATGGTATTCCGATCATTAACAAGCGGATTTCGGTTACCCCTGTAGCGATCGTAGTGGCCGCTTGCCAGCCGACGCCAGCCGACTGTATCAAAGTTGCGCAGACCTTGGATCGAGCGGCGCAAGAAGTTGGGGTCAATTTCATCGGCGGCTATAGTGCGCTAGTAGAAAAAGGCTATCAAGGCGGCGACCTTGCATTGATCGAATCGATTCCAGAAGCCTTGGCACAAACCAATTTTGTCTGTTCGTCGGTCAATATTGGATCAACGAAAGCCGGAATCAACATGGATGCAGTGCGTTTGATGGGAGAAACAGTCAAGAAGACTGCTGAAGCATCAGATATGGGCTGTGCAAAGCTGGTTGTTTTTGCCAATGCAGTGGAAGACAATCCCTTTATGGCGGGGGCTTTTCATGGGGTCGGTGAAGCTGATGTGGAAATCAACGTCGGTGTAAGCGGACCTGGTGTCGTCAAACGTGCCTTGGAAAAAGTCAAAGGCGAGTCCTTTGATGTCGTGGCGGAAACCGTTAAAAAAACAGCTTTCAAGATCACGCGGATGGGGCAATTAGTCGGGCGCGTGGCTTCAGAGCGCTTGGGCGTTCCATTTGGGATCGTCGATCTTTCGCTGGCACCGACTCCTGCAGTCGGCGATAGCGTGGCATTGATTTTAGAAGAAATGGGCTTAGAATCTGTCGGTACCCACGGAACGACAGCTGCACTAGCATTGTTAAATGATGCAGTCAAAAAAGGCGGCGTAATGGCCTGCAACCATGTTGGTGGTCTGTCGGGTGCCTTTATCCCCGTTTCTGAAGACGCAGGGATGATCAAAGCAGTAGAAGCTGGTTTATTGAATTTAGAAAAACTTGAAGCCATGACGGCGATCTGCTCTGTCGGTTTAGATATGATTGCGATTCCGGGAGATACTTCGGCTGAGACGATCGCCGCAATGATCGCGGATGAAGCAGCGATCGGTGTCATCAACCACAAGACGACAGCTGTCCGAATCATTCCAGCGAAAGACAAAGAAATCGGCGATCGCATCGAGTTTGGTGGTTTATTAGGGACGGCGCCAGTGATGAAAACCAATCTTGCGCAGTCTACCGATTTCATTTTGCGTGGCGGTCGTATTCCCGCACCGATCCATTCATTTAAAAACTAGCTCGTGTTCATTTTGTAAGAAAATATGATGAAATGACCTTTAAAAGACTAATCAGAATGCTGTCTTTTAAAGGTTTTTTGGTCCTGTTACTATTTTTTTCATTCCTAAGACGGATGTTTTATTGTTTGGAATCGAATACAATGAAAGATAACACGATAAAAAGGGGTGGTAAAAATGAAGAAAATCTTCCAACTTGGGATGTTGGTTTTTGTTGGTTTGATGGGATTTTTTGTCCTTCAACCATCAATTGCCTTTGGACAGACATTTGTTCGTGATGATGCCGGGGTCCTTTCACAAGAGACGATCGAACAGATCGATGCCTTGAATAAAGAGGGGTTCCAATCATTGACCGGAGCGCCAGAATATGCTGTGATCACGATCCCTTCCTTAGACGGGCAATCGATTGAAGAGCGTAATTTGGAACTGTTCAATGAGTATGGTTTAGGAAATCCAGAGGACAATAATGGACTATTGTTTCTCTTTGCTATTGATGATCGTGAATTTCGTCTGGGTTATGGCGATGGACTATCCTATGTCTTCAGTGAGCTATCGGAAGATGATTTAGTGGATGAAGATGCCAAAGACGCATTACGAGATGAAGATTATGATACAGCGATATTGGCAGCTTCTAATGAAGTCTATCAGCGCATGAAAGAAGCGGATGAAACGATTGGTTTAGGGACGATCTATCAAGATGGCAAGCAAATGTTAGCAGAAAAACAGGCACAAGAAGCAGAAGCCAACAAGCAGATGTGGTTCACTATTGGAAAAATCGTTAGTGGTGTTGTAGCGGCAGCAGCTGCAGGCCTTGTAGGGTTCATTAGTTTTCGTCATCTTAAAACCAAACAGCGTTTTGCGGAGTACCTGCCGTTGCCGAAACATCTGTTAGAAGATAGTCACTTCCAACAGAAAGATTTCTTGAAATGGGCTAGCAATAGAAAGAACTATCAGCGTTACCATCAGTATCAGACAGCCAAAGATTGTCAACAAGCATTTACGCAGTATGTGACGAGTACTTACGTGCCAGCGAAATTGAGCTCGATCACTGGATTGTCGACTGCGGATAAACGAGTTATCCAACATGCCTTGACGAATCCAGCAATTGGATCTTATTTTTCAAACTTGCTGATGAAGAAAAAAACCACGGTCAAACATTTCGGTCAGGTGATCCTTACACAACATGACACCTTAAAAACCTATGAAGCCCAATTAGGCAGGGAAGTGTCTGAACAGATGGCAGACTACGATTTAACTGATGCGGTGTTACCTGAGAATTTGCCTTTAGCAGATGCGTATCGAGCAGAAATAGCTAAGCAAGCTAAAGAAGAGATCAGAAGACGCAATGAGCAGGGGCGTTATTTAGCTCAACTTGTGACGGAAAAAGCGACCTATCCTGAGATGGTACAAGCCATTTCGAAAGAAGTTTCTAATGTTCTAGCGGAAGTGAAAACAGATGCCTTGTTCCAAGTTGACTTGAAACAGGTTTATCAAAATCACCCAGATTTAGCAAACAAATTATCCTCATTTGATGCTTCTGATCGAGCAGCAGTTTTAAATAATGCTCGCCAAGAGTATGACCCGCATGGGATGAATATGGCGTTGTTCTTTGTGATGATGAATAATCATGTGACCCATCAAGAACAAGTCATTGCCGATACGCAAAGTTCTTCGAATGATTTTGGCGGTTTTAGCGGAGGAAGTAGCAGCGGTGGCGGTGTTTCTGGTAGCTGGTAATTTTTCGTAGTGAGGAACGTTCATTGTTCTGCAATACATTCGCTTGCATGTAGGTTTGTGCAAGCGGAAGGATTGTATGGTCAATGGCGTTTTTTCTTGTGGAGGAAATCCCTTGATAAATAAGACAAACCAAACAAAGTGTGGTAAACTTTTTAGAGTTACTGAAAATGAATGGAACTTTCATTCATTTGAAAAAGGGAGAAAACGAGGGATATCATGTACCAATCTTACATATGGGATTTTGACGGAACACTTTACGACAGCTACCCAATCATGTTAAAAGCTTTTATCAAGACATTGAAGGAGTATGGCTTCGATCCAGATCCAGCGGAGATTTATTATATATTGAAAGATTCATCTTCCAAAAAAGTTGCTGAAAAATACAACTTAGATTTTCAAGAGTTCACTAAAGCATTCAAAGCAAATGAAGCGCTGGATGATCGTTTGCCGCTTTCCTTTGCAGGAACCAAAGAAACATTAGAAGCCGTGGTTGCTGCTGGCGGAAAGAACTACATTTTGACCCACCGCGATGTCGTCTCAACGAAAGAACTGTTAGAAAAAGAACAGATGGCAGACCTGATCGTTGAGATCGTAGGACCGGAAAACAACTTTCCCCGTAAACCTGATCCGACTTCATTAATTTATCTTGTCGAGAAATATCAGCTGGACAAAGATCAAACTGTCATGATCGGCGATCGTACGATGGATGTTTTTGCAGGACAAGGAGCAGGTGTTAAGACAATTTTTTATGATATAGAAGGTATCTTAAAAGATGTATCTGCCGACCATACCGTCCAATCAATGGCTGAAATACAAGAAATCATTAAGTCTTGAGAAATCAAGGCTTTTTTGCATAGAAGATTAATTAGTTCTTCCTGTCGATGAGGAGCATTTATTTTAATGGAGCGTTCAATAGTATTGCAAAGTTTTCGTGAGTAAAAAAGTTCCTTAACAGGAGCTTAAAAAGACCTAGATCATCTAAGAAATTCCATGCTGCAGCTGGTCAACTTCCCACAGGAATGATAGTCTTTAGAAAAGACAGGAAGGGTACATCAGCGATCCAATCTAGGGATGAATGAATGGATAAACGATCGCGCTAAAGCTAACACATAAAGATTCATTGACGGAGGTGTCATATGAAAAAAATAAAATTCTTGATCAAAAGCATTTTTCTCATCGGGCTTCTTTATTTTGCAAGCCAGATGATCACATGGCAAGACGGGCGCTTGGCATTTCGTGATGCCCGACTCAACGAGATCACTCAATCTCTCTCGTCCCAATTTTCTCTTTCACAAGACACTTCAGCAAGGCCAGCGGAAGAAACACCTGCCCAGACATATTTATATAATGAATCACGACAAGTGATCGAAGAAACCTTTGGGGAAGCGATCAATGAATCAGCGAATCGGTATGGACTGAACTGGACATCCTACCACGATGATTTTCGTAACTTCATGATGGTGATGTATGATGAGAATGATATCGCGCAAGGAATCTATACGAACCAAGATACCCTGCATATCGATGACACGCTAGGAATCGGGTCTTCAAAAGCCAGCGTTCGTAATCAGATGGGCACGCATCAAGAAAGTTTTCAACGAGGATCACGACGGTATCGAATCCAGCCAGATGCGAACTATGATCTCTTCTTACATGATGATCAATTGATTACTTTTTTCTATGATGTTCATGCCGAAGACACAGTGACCGCGATCCAAATCATCAATCAAGAGCTAGAGGTCTTGCATGCAGATGATTTTAGGCAAAATCAGACAGCGGTATTAAGCGGTCTGCGTACGCAGCTGTTTGAACTTACGAATGCGACTCGAGTAAAATTTGGATTGGAGCCATTAGAATTTAGTGCTGCAACAAGTGAGACTGCCCGTAAGCATAGCCAAGATATGGCTGAAAATCGGTATTTTGATCATATTGCTTTGGATGGGTCAAGCCCCTTTGATCGGATGCAAGAAGACGGGATCAGCTTCACCGCCGCAGGAGAAAACTTAGCATTTGGCCAAGCCAGCAGCATTTACGCTCACCAAGGCTTAATGAATTCAGAAGGACATCGGGCAACGATCTTAACTGAAGGGTATGACTACCTGGGGATCGGTATTGCGATCGATACCAGCGAACAGCCTTATTATACAACGTTGTATCATCGTGGCTCGGCGTCGTGAACTCCTGAATTGCGTGAAACTGAAACTCTTAATTAGTGAAAAAGTCGACACGTGGAAAGTGTTGACTTTTTTTCTGTCCTTGATTACTTTTTGCGTATTTCATCTATGAGGTGGTGAAAATGGATCGATGGAAAACGCTTAAAGATTACTGGCGGATTGCACTTGTAGGTGCGGTGCTGGTGGTTTTGTTGATTATCTGGTTTGTGCCGTTTTCGAAGAACAAAGAAACAAACTGGCATTCAATGGCAGATGCAGCAGGGCAAACGTCTGAAATGGGAGAAGGTGGAACCCTTCAAGAAGATAGTCCTCATGATGAAGAATCTGAGATCGTCATAGATATCAAAGGGGAAGTGCACCAACCGGGCATTTATCGCTTAAAATCAGGTGCGCGGATGTATGAACTGATCGAACAAGCAGGTGGTCTGACAGAAGAGGCGTTAGAAACAGCGATAAACTTAGCACAAGTGCTGCAAGATCAACAGATGGTGATCGTTCTCCATCAAGAGGATGAAGGGTTTATGGAGATAAATGCTTCAGGAGTAAGTAGCAGCCAGACAGTAGTGACACAAATCAATCTGAATCAAGCCAATGCGCAGCAACTGCAAGAACTGCCGGGTGTGGGTGCCAAAAAAGCAGAAGCAATCATCGCTTACCGCGAAGAATATGGTTTTTTTAAACAGATTGATGACCTAAAAAAGATCACAGGCATCGGAGAGAAGACCTTTGAGTCCTTGAAAGAGATGATTACAGTGACGGACTGAACCAAATAAAAGTAAGCAATACTAAGAAATGACGGTTGAAAATTCAAGAAATTCGATTAGAATAGAACTAATCAATGACAAAGGAGCAAACGAATGAGCAATACGAGAATCCCTTGGGACCAGTATTTTATGGCTCAAGCTGTTTTACTGTCTTTACGCAGTACATGTTCCCGACTTGAGGTCGGAGCTACATTAGTCAAAGATCGCCGAATTATTGCTGGAGGCTACAACGGATCCGTCAGTGGCGATGTACACTGCATCGACGATGGCTGTTATGTTGTGGATGACCATTGTATTCGGACGATTCATGCTGAAATGAATGCTTTACTGCAATGTGCAAAATTAGGGGTATCGACAGAGAATGCTGAAATCTATGTAACACATTTTCCTTGTCTTCCTTGTACGAAAGCCATTTTGCAAGCAGGGGTCAAAACGATCCATTATTTGAATGACTATCGCAACAATCAGTATGCAATGGAACTGATTCAACAAGTAGGTGCTTCCGTCCACCAAGTTGAACTCGATCCTGTGTACTTCGAAAAACTATCCTTTGGTGTGCTAAATGATGCACAACCAACAAAAGAGAACTGATTCATTTTTATTTCTTAGTATTATTTTTGCTTGTTCGGTGACTGCTTACTATGTGCAGTCCATCTTACTGGGACTCATTGCACTTTATTATTTCGGGATGCTTGTCTTAAAACGACAAGCATTTTTGTGCATGATTTGTTTTGTCGGACTGTTGCTGTTAAGTGTCCGCGTCTGTCTTTCTCGGACAGGAAACATACAAGAAGGTGAGTATAAAGGTGTAGTCAATGTGTTGCCACACACGATCAAAATCAATGGCGATCTGCTTACGTTTGAAGCAAAATCTTCCGCAGGTACAGTGATTGGTCGTTACACGATTTCTTCAGAGACTGAAAAACAGCAATGGCAGGATCGATCCGATTGGGGAAGAAAGCTGCTGGTGAAAGGATTTTTTCTCTTCCTGAAAAACCACGAAACCGCCACGGGTTTGACTATTCTGCCTATCTGTCCAGTCGATCAATTATCGGCTCAGTCCATATCGAGCAAATTGTAGGAATGGAAGCAGCAGACTCAGGCTTTTCGCTTGCAAAAGTTCGAGCGGATGTTATTTCTTCTGTTCAACGAATTTTTCCTGAACGATCCGCTACCTATATCAATGCATTGCTCTTTGGTTTTAAAGATCACGCGTTTCAAGAGGTGCGACAAATTTACAGTGCAAGTGGCTTGTTGCATTTTTTTACGATTTCAGGAATGCATATCGTCTTATTTTTCAAATGGTTTCGCGAGATCTTATGCCGATTGGGTTTCACGCAAAAAGAAATGTTGTTACCTTTGGTGGTCTTTTTCTTAGGGGCGATCGGTCTGTGTGGGGGTGGCATTAGTGTATGGCGCGCCGTCTTGGCATTGGCTGTTAATCAAGTGAACGCCCTTTTTCCTCAACGCCTATCGGGGAGTGATCGCTATGGGATTGTCCTGACAGCACTTTTATTCGTTGACCCCAAAGTATTGCTTCAAACATCGGGGCAACTAAGCCTTTTGATGACATTTTTGCTACTGATGCAACGACCAGTTGGATGGTCATGGTTTTGGTGTTGCCAATTCTTACCTGTACTTGCAGCACCCATCATCGTCGCAGTTTTTTATGAATTTCCGCTCTTTGGCGGCTTATTGACGTTTTTCTTTCTGCCGTTTTTTCAAGTAATTTTGCTGCCAGCATGTCTTTTATTGTTTATGGTCAGTACTCTTTTCCCACCCATCAGGGGGCTGATTGTCCTTTTTGAAGGACTTTTGCTGCTTTTGGAAATAATTATAGGCGCTGTTGGGGGCATTTCCCTGACAATCGGTGCTATACCTGTGGGATTGGCTGGCATCTGTTGTCTGCTTGGCCTGTTTTTTTATCAAAAGAAACGGTGGTTGCTGGTGATCTGTTTCTCACTCGTTATACCAACGGTCTACCAAAAAAACAGCGTTGTACCGACGATTAGCTATGTCGATGTTGGGCAAGGAGACAGCATCGTTTTGCAGGCAGAAAACAATCGAGAAGTTTATGTGATCGATACCGGCGGTTCATTGTACTTTCCTAGAGAAACCTGGCAAGAGCGCAAACGTCAAGCTGCTGCTAATTCTACATTGCTTCCATACCTGAAAGGGGAAGGGGTCAGAAAGATCACCGGTTTGTTTTTAACTCATGGGGACACGGACCATATGGGGGACGCACTAGCATTGATGAAGGCGATCCCCGTTGAAACGTTATATCTTGTATCAGGAAGTGAACAAGATCACCGCATCGCCAAGCTTTTAAACGAACTGCCTAAGCAGACAAGCGTTGTTTGGACGACGGTTGGCCAAGTAGTGGGTGATTTCCTTCAGTTGCAAATATTGGCACCAGAATCAGGTGCAGGACAAAACGAAGATTCGATGGTGATTAAAACCAAGGTAGGGGATAAAACATTTTTGTTTACTGGCGATCTCGAACAAGCTGGGGAAAAAAGTTGATTCATGATTATCCGAATTTAAAAGTTGATGTATTGAAACTAGGGCATCATGGCAGTCGAACCTCGACGGCACCTGAGTTTGTTGCGGCAATCGATCCCCAATTCGGGATCGTTTCAAGTGGACGGAACAATCGGTACGGGCATCCTCATGAAGAGGTGCTTGAAAACTTGGTTAATCAGACCGTTTTGCGAACGGATCAGCAGGGCATGATCCAATTTATTTGGTCTGAAAAACAACAAACATTTTTGATAAAAACGCTGCTAGACTATCCGATTGACTAATGGTAGGATAAGAATGAAAGCGGGGGGAACGATGGAATTACAAAAAGCATTGCAAGCAATTCGGACCAAGGAATTGCAATCGATTTATCTAGTCATCGGCAGTGAAATGTTTTTACAAGAGCAAGTTCGCACGGCCTTTTTGGAGCGTTTTTCCGTTGGGAAAGATGATCTGAATTTTGCTACCTTTGACATGGAGAAAGATCCCCTTGATATGGTGATCCAAGAAGCCCAATCGTTGCCTTTTTTTGGCGATCAGCGCTTACTTTTCGTCGAGCGGCCATTTTTCTTAACGGCTGAAAAAAGAGCAATGCACCTGAGCATGACCTAGATGATTTCTTGAATTATATCAAAGACCCATTGGAATCATCGGTAATGGTGATTTTTGCAGATGTCGATAAATTAGATGAACGGAAAAAAATTACTAAGCAGCTGAAGAAAGCCGCAGTTGTGATTGATGTCGCACCTATGAAAGAAGCCGACGTGCGTCAGTATCTCCAACAGTCGTTGGCCAATGACGGCATCGAGATGAGCCGAGAGGCGTTTGATTTGTTTTTACGGTTAACGGATCTGCAACTTTCAAAAGCGATGCAGGAATTACAGAAACTACGGTTGTATGCTGGAAATGGCAATAAAATCACGAAGGAGATCGTCTTGCAGTTGATTCCTAAGACGCTGGAACACAACGTCTTTGAATTAACCAGTGATGTCTTAAAGGGGAACGTATCGGATGCGTTGCGCTTGTATGACGATCTATTATTGCAAGGGGAAGAGACGATCAAGATCAATGCTATCTTGATCAGCCAAGTCCGTCTGCTGTTACAGGCGGCGATTTTGATGAAAATTGGCTACCAGCAAGCCAATATCGCAGAAACGTTGGGGATTCATCCGTACCGAGTGAAGTTAGCGATGCAGCAAGCTCGTGGGTTTGGAGAAAAGCAATTAGCGGCACTGTATAGTGAATTGATCGAAAATGACTACTTAGTAAAAAGTGGACAGATGGACAAAGAGTATTTGTTCCAGCTATTTGTTTTAAAACATGGCAAACAGTAAGTCAAAAAGAAAGGCGCAGCAATATCGATTGCTGCGCCTTTCTTAATTTGCTTATTTTGCAATTTTTTTACTTAAACGAGATTTGTCGCGACTAGCTTTGTTCTTGTGGATCAATCCTTTAGTCTCAGCCATATCGATTGCTTTAACAGCATCTTTATATAACGCATCTACGTTATCAGCACCAGCTTCAACAGCTTGATCAAATTTTTTGATTGCTGTACGCATTGTGCTTACTTGAGATGAATTCTTAGCATTAGCCGCTTCGCTTGTGCGAACACGTTTGATTGCAGATTCAATGTTTGGCATGTATTTCACCTCCGAAAAAAAGTTCAATTACGTTTAGAAAACGTATAAATCAACACTAGTCATTATACCTAATGCCAAGAGTGATTGCAATAAAAGTTGTAAAGAAATTTTACTTAACACAAAAAAATGATTTTTCGGCCACGCTATTTTTTACTTTATGGAATTTAAAAATACTTCTTTACACATTTTTTACAGAATAGTTATAAAAAGTTTACACAGAAAGAGCTTTCTATGCTATGATTACTTCGGAATTTTTAAATGGGGGAATCTATGTGAATATCGCTTTGTTTCTAACGATTGTCTTGTCATTAGGGGTGATTTTCGTCAACGGCTGGACGGATGCGCCTAATGCTATTGCAACCGCGGTCTCAACAAGAGTCTTGCGTCCAAATATCGCCATTGGCATGGCCGTCGTCATGAATTTCTTAGGTGTACTGGTGATGACGTATTTTAATGCGCAAGTAGCAGAAACGATCAGTAACATTGTGACATTTGACTCAGGTGGAAGTTTTCGAGTCTCGCAGATTGCATTAGCCGCTGCCTTATTCTCGATTGTCGTCTGGACGGTCGCTGCTTGGTACTTTGGGATCCCAACCAGTGAATCTCACGCATTGATCGCGGGATTGACAGGAGCTGCCATGGCTCTGGGTGGTTTACATGCAGTCAACGGTGAAGAATGGCTGAAAGTCTTGATCGGACTCGTTGTGTCTACGTTAATGGGGTTTATTGGTGGATTTTTGATCACAAAACTGATCGTTTGGCTCTTTCGTGATACGCAACGGCGAAAAGCCAACAAAATTTTTACGGTTGGGCAAGCCATTGCGGCTGGTGCCAATGCCTTCTTGCATGGTGCCCAAGATGGCCAAAAATTCATGGGTGTGTTCATGTTAGGCCTTTTTTACAACAATCTTGCTGAAAAGACTGGTAATGGCTTTGCGATTCCACTGTGGGTGATGGTTCTTTGCTCATTGACCATGGGGATCGGTACATCGGTCGGTGGGATGAAAATCATCAAATCAGTGGGAATGGATATGGTAAAGCTGGAAAAATACCAAGGCTTTTCTGCAGATGTTACTGCAGCAATCTGTTTGTTCTTGTCTTCTGTATTTGGTATCCCAGTTTCAACAACGCACACGAAAACGACCGCTATCATGGGCGTTGGAGCGTCTCGGCGTTTTTCTAGCGTTGATTGGCGCATTGTAAAAGAAATGATCTATGCTTGGATTTTAACCTTTCCTGGCTGTGGATTGATTGCGTTTCTAATGGTCAAATTTTTATTGCTAATTTTGTAAGGAGAGAAAGAAATGGCACGAAAAAAAGGATTCGATTATTTTGCAGCAATGGAGCAGTTGGCAACAAACGGTCATCTAGCTGCGAAACGTTTTTCGCTGTTAATCAAAGATTACTCTGAAACAGCGTTAAGTGAAGCGGCAGCCGAGATTCATGGATTAGAAAAAGAAGGGGATAAAGTGATCGCTGAGCTAACGAATGAGTTGTACGACTCATTTATCACACCGATCGATCGCGAAGACATCTTGGTCATCTCTGAGCGCTTAGATGATATTTTGGATGGTATTATGGGACTGACTTATTTATTTGAGAATTTGGTCATTACGAAGATCCGCCCCGAGACGAACTTATTTGCTGAAATGATCGTTCAAGCGACACAAGGCGTTGAAACGGCCTTAAAAGAATTTCCTAAGTTCAAAAATTCAAAAACGTTGCGTCAAATGATCAATGATGTGAATACGATTGAATCAGAAGCAGATCTTTTGTATTCAAAAATGAAGAAAGCGTTGTTTACAGACGAAACGGATGTGCTGGAAATCATTAAATGGAAAGATATTTATGATCGTTTTGAATCCATCATCAACGACACCGAAAGTGCAGTTGATATTATTGACGGTATGGTAATCAAAAACACGTGATGGAATAAGAATTCTACTTAACGAAAAAAGAGCAACTATTGCAGCATTGAAATGCCCAATAGTTGCTCTTTTTGCTTATAATTGGATCAGCCAATAGCCGATCAAAATAATTCCTAAAACGATACGGTACCATCCGAAAACGGTAAAGTCATTCCGTTTGATGTAATTCATCAAGAAGCGGATCGCAATGATCGAAACGATGAATGATACGATGGTTCCTGTCAGTAAGATGACAGTTCCTTGAAAGTCAAAGGCATTACCATCTTTCAAAAATTTGAAAATTTTTAATGCGCTGGCACCAAACATGGTTGGAATACCTAAGAAAAATGAAAATTCAGCAGCCACATAGCGAGAAGCGCCGATCATGATAGCACCTAAAATGGTGGCACCAGAACGAGATGTTCCTGGGATCAATGCCAATACTTGGAACATGCCGACGATCAAAGCCGCTTTGTAGGTGAATTTGTTCAAATCGGTGCATTTTGGTGCTTTATTTTTGTTTCGTTTTTCAACTACAATAAAGCCGATCCCATAAACGATCAAAACGATCGAAACCGAAAAGAAATTGTAGAAATGCGCATCTAACCAATCATCTAACGGCAATCCGATAATAACCGATGGTAAGACCGCAACAATAACTTTAAACCATAACGTCCACGTATCTTTTTTCTCTATCTCATTTTTTTGCGGTGAAAAAGGGTTTAGTTTATGGAAATATAAGTAGACGACTGCTAAAATCGCGCCCAATTGAATGACAACATTGAACATCGTCATAAATTCGGGGGTAACATTCAAACCGATAAATTCGTCGGCAAGAATCAAGTGACCGGTGCTGCTAATTGGCAGCCATTCAGTGATCCCTTCGATGATCCCAAATAAAATCGCTTTTATAAAATTTGTAAAAAACATTGGTCCAGTCCTTTCTATGACAAAATACAACTCTTAGTATACCGTTTCCTGATTCGAATACCAATCTTTTTCCTAAAAAAGAGGGCAGTTTTTAAAACAAAAACTGCTCCTTTATTAAAGAAATTGATTTGTTGTTCAACGTTCTTCTTTAGGATAAAAGCTCTTGAGAGAGCGCTAAGCCTTTTTTGATGTATTCTGTGTTACCAACTTCGGCGATCGTAAAGCTGCCATCTTCGTAGATCAGTCGAGTGACCGAACCATTTTCAATATCCATACGAACATTGTTCTCATCATTGATCAAATGCAAAAGAAAAGCGATCGTTAAGCCATGAGAAACAACTAACGCATTCCCGCCGCCTTTTTTCTCAACGCGATAGGCGATATCTTCAAAACCGGTTTTCACACGTTCGGTCAAAACGTCGAAGGTTTCTGCCCAGTTGGCTGTATCGGCGTGGTAAATCGCATTGGCGATCGCCTCAAACGAGACATGATTGGCAATCATCTCATCGTAATCAGGAAAATCAAGGATTCTTGGTAGAACGCCCCACATCTCTGCATCGTAGGCCCCTTCAAGGGAGCCAAAGCACCATTCACGAATCCGTTTGTCGATATGGTAAGGGATTTCCGGTCCGCGGACATGTTCACCTAAGATCAAACGCATAGTCTCAATCGCTCGGCCGCTGTCACTGGATACTGCTTCCACAAAATCCACATCCCGTAATCCAAGTCCTAAATAGTGGATGCCTTGTTCACCGGTTCGAGTTAATGGTGTGTCACACCAGCCTTGCACCCGCTGCAATGTGTTGAACATTGTTTTCCCGTGACGCACGACATACAATTCCGTTTTTGCCATAACTAGTTATTCCTCCTTTGATTCGTCATATGTTTATGCGTTAAAAAACGGATTGGTCCGTTTCTCAATCTCGATCGTTGTTGGTTCCCCGTGGCCAGGATAGACCGCCATTTGATTCGGTAAAACAAAGAGTTGCGTTTGGATGCTGGTCAGCAATTGTTCCAAATTTCCGGTTGGCAGGTCTGTCCGCCCAATGCTGCCTTTGAATAAGGCGTCTCCGGAAACGACAAACTTGTCAAAAATAAAACTGACGCTGCCGATAGAATGACCCGGCGTTGCAACCACCTTAAAGGACATACCAGCTATCTCATACTCTTTCAGTTCAAGCTCAATTTCTGCTGGACGTGCGGTGATGGGACCTAATTCAGGATGGCGTCCAGAAAGATTTTTCATAGGATCACTCAGCCACTCTTGCTCGAGCGGACTCACGTAAACGGGGATCTGATAATAATCCCGCAAATGGTCAACTGCGCCAATATGGTCATAATGAGTGTGGGTCAATAAAATCGCTGCTGGTTTTGCTCCGGTTTTTTCGATCTCAGCGATCAATCTCGCTGCTTCTGCTCCAGGATCAACAATCAACAAAAAATCTTCTTTCCAAATAAGGTAACAATTTTCTTGAACGGGCCCTGTCACTAAACCAATGATTTTCATGCTAAAACCTCCTAGGATCACAAATGCTTGTGTCTGACTATAAGTATAGCTTAAAGTATTAGAGGAAACAAAGAAAGGTTTTTAGGAGTGAAAAATTAATGATAAAAACGATAAACGTAGAAGACAATCGTCAGGCAGTCTGTCAATGGCTCAATCATTCATCTAAAAAAACGGAGGCAGTGAGTGCCTTTTCCGATCAAGAACAGCTCTCTTTGGCTTTTTTTGACAATCAGGATCAACTCGGTGGATTGATTGGGAAACGAACAGGCAATACGATCCATATTCAATTATTGGCAGTCAATCCAGACCATCAAAATCAAGGAATAGGGAAACAATTGATTCAAGCCCTCTTTGATTATGGGAAAAAAGTAGGATGTCGCTCTGTGACAGTCACCACCCAAGACTACCAAGCGCCGCATTTCTATCAAGCAGCAGGCTTCGAAACATTTGGTGTGCTTTCTGATACACCAGTGCTTGGCACAGATAAACTTTATTTTGTGAAGATGCTGTGACAGATCCTTCTGAGGCAAGTGGTCAGATAAAAAATAGTTTGATGAGAGAAAAGCTTAGAATTATTGTGGGAATTCGAAAATTTTTCTAAGAAACCGCACTAGCAAAAAACTGCTGTTATACTAATTAAAATAAGAAAGCGTGTGATTCGTTTGAAACTGGTTTAGTTTTTGACGGAACTATGAACATTCTTCGTGACCAACTACGAGGAAAATGTGTCATCTCTATCTTGCGTTAGTTTTGATTGGTATACATCAACTTTTTTGTAAGAAGGTGTTTTTATGAAAAAATCGCTGCAATTTTTGTTGACTCTATGCTTCGCCGCATTCGTTTTAGCGAGCTGTGGTCAGGAGGAGTTAGCCATCGACGATTCAAAAGAAGTTTCTGAAACCGTTACTTCCGCCTCGAAAGCGGTTGAAAATGGCGGCCTTGATTTAATGCTGATCCAAGATGAGAGTGTCATCTTTCCGCAAAGCCAAGGGGTTTATGATTTTCATGAAAATGAATTGACAATCGTTAAGCAGTATTTGCCGATGGCGGATTTAGAGGATAGTTCTGCCAGTGCCAGTGATGTTACCCTGTATGAAGGCCAAATCGAAAGTGATTTTCAGCGACATTTTTCCCATTCAGAGGTTCAGCTGTCGAATGATCCCTATCAAATCTATGAGATCACCTACCAAGATGCATCCTACACGGTTGAAGGGAAGCATTTGACGATCAAAGCAGATGGACGGACCTTTGAGTTCACCTTAGATTTAGACAATCAACAAGCTTATGACCAAAATGGTGTCAGTTATGATATTCAGGTGGATCAATAATTTTCCTTAAAAAATATTCCTGCTTTACTTGCTTAGGTGAGTAGAGTAGGTTTTTTTATAAACTTTCGACAAACCCATTTTCTGGAAGTGGAAATGGTGTTGATTATTTGATGAGTAGGCATTTTGCCACAAGTGTTTTTTTTAGGGATAAAACCTGTTTGGAGAAAATACCATTCGCAGAGGACGAAAAGCTGTTTCTGTTCGCTTTTCCAAAAGCAAACTATCCGCTATAATGGCAAACAAGAAGGTGAACACGTGTATAAAGGAAAAGTTGCGGTTAGAAAAATCGTAGAATTTATTTTGCGCCGAGGCGATATTGATAGCCGCAAAGTCAGTAATCATACCGCGCAAGAAGGCGCCCGGATCCATCGCCAACTACAAAAAGAGGCCGGGGATGGGTATCAAAAAGAAGTCTTCTTCAAACGAGAAAGCCAAATTGAGAAAGATGCCATCACTGTCGAAGGACGTGCCGATGGTCTCTTTTTTGATGCTTCCGTTGATTCTTGGGTGATTGATGAGATCAAAACTTCAGAACCAGCTTTCGAAGATATTCCTGATGATCAAATCGACTTGTTTTTTGCCCAGGGAATGGTTTATGCCTATTTATTTTTACTACAAGAAAATGAACAAGCAGCGCTTAGTGAGAGTGAAGATCAGGAGATAAAAGAAGCCGATTCTGCTGATCAAGAAAAAGCGAAGAAGCCCATCGATCGGATCGCCGTACAATTGACTTATTATCAAACGACTGAAAAGCAGATTACTCGTACGAGAAGAACGTTTCAGTTTTCAGAACTGGCAGTTTTTTATAAAGACTTACTTCAGGAGTATCATAAGTGGCTAGTCTTTCAAGAGAATTGGCGTCGTGTCCGAAATACATCTTTGCAGCTGCTATCTTTTCCTTTTGAAACCTTTCGTAAAGGGCAGCGAGAGCTAGCAGCGGCGGCGTATAAAACACTAAAAAATGGCAAACGACTTTTTGCGGAAGCGCCCACTGGAACTGGAAAAACCATGTCAACATTGTTTCCCGCATTAAAAGTTCTCGGGGAAGAAGGGGCTGATCGGGTCTTCTATCTGACGGCGAAGACGATCACCAGACAAGTGGCTGAAGATGCATTGAGCAAGTTAGCAGACAACGGTAGTGAAACTAAGAGTGTCACGATCACTGCCAAAGACAAAATTTGCTTTTTGGATGAACAAAATTGTACGCCTGAGCATTGTCCTTATGCACAAGGCTATTACAATCGAATCAACGAAGCTTTGTGGGATCTGTTGCATCACGAAAACCAAATAACCCGAGAAGTGATCGAGACTTATGGAATGAAACATACGGTTTGTCCCTTCGAGCTTTCACTGGATGTCAGTGTCTTTTGCGATGTCATTATAGGTGATTATAATTATTTGTTTGATCCAACCGTTTATTTACGGAGATTTTTTGAAGAACCAGAAGAAGAGTATCTCTTTTTAGTAGATGAAGCCCATAACTTAGTTAACCGTTCAAAAGAAATGTATTCCGCAACAATCTCGCGACAGCCATTTAAGGAATTAAAGAAGAAGCTGCCGAAAGATCAACAGAAGTTAAAACGCGCACTAAACAAAGTTGATAAAGAATTTGTGGCTATAGCGCAATTAGCAAAAGAGGAAGGATGGGAGTACCATCATCAAGCGGCTCCTCATGAAACAATGGTCAACCAGCTTTACAAATTAGCTGAATTGATGAAGGAATGGTTGCCGGCAAATCCTGAGCATGAATTGCAAGAAGAAGTGTTGCAAGTGTATTTTGAAGCTAACCATTATTTGAAAATCAGTGAATTTTATGATGATCACTACGAAACGACGGTGGAGATCGAACGCTATGATATCAAACTAAGGCAATTTTGCATCGAACCAGCGCCGTTTCTCGAATCTGTGTTAGATAAGGGCAAGGCCAGTCTTTTGTTTTCTGCAAGTTTTACCCCCTTGTCTTATTATCAGGAGGTCCTAGGTGGTGGTGATGAAGCATTGCGCTATCGCTTGCCAAGTCCTTTTGATCCGAAAAACCAAGGAATTTTTATTGCGGACTATATCCAAACGACGTATCGCCAACGTGAAGCCAGCATTCCTGCAATCGTTGATGCGATCCAGCAAATGACCGCGGCGAAAGTGGGAAACTATATGGTCTTTTTCCCCTCTTATCGTTACTTGGATGATGTGGCGGCAGCATTTTCTCAACAGGCGCCAGAGGTGGAGGTCTTGATTCAGGGGACTGCTATGAACGAAGCAGAGCGCGAGGCGTTTCTTGCGCAGTTTCAATCTTTTGACCAGCAACAATCATCCTTGCTGGAAAGAAGTCAAGATGAACCAAAGAGTCAACCAAAAACATTGGTGGCATTTTGTGTCCTTGGAGGAATTTTTCTGAAGGGATCGACCTAAAAGGCGATCGCTTGATCGGTGCCGCAGTAGTAGGTGTCGGACTGCCGCAAATCAATCACGAACAAGAATTGATTCGGGAATATTACGATGAAAAAAGGCAGCTGGCTTTGCGTATGCCTATCAGCTGCCAGGGATGAATAAAGTCCTGCAAGCAGCCGGTCGAGTGATCCGGGATGTCAGCGATCGTGGCGTGGTGTTATTGCTGGATCAGCGCTTTCGGACACCGCGTTACCAAGAACTTTTCCCACTGCATTGGCAGCATGCCTTGCAGATTCGTCGGCCGCAAGAGTTATCAAAGGCATTGACTCATTTTTGGCAAGAAAAAAACTAGAAGCAGAGCTTTCAGGAGAGGTTGTGCAAAATCAGCAGATAAAGCTGATTTTGCCTAACCAACACGTTAGACTCTGTTCTAGTTTTTTTGATTAGCGATAATTTGTAAACTGTAAGTCGATCGTCAAAGGCAGTTTACGCAACAATTGGATCACCTCTTGCAGATCGTCACGACTTTTGCCTGTTACCCGAATTTGATTGTCTTGAATTTGGGTTTTAACTTTTAGCTTGGCGTTTTTGATCGCTGTCGTTATTTTTTTGGCGTTTTCTTTATCGATCCCATTGATCAATTCTGCTGTTTGACGAGCTTTTGCTCCCAAGGCATGCTCCGTTTCGCCAAATTGAATATTTTTCGTTGGTACATTCCGTTTGATCAGCTTCGCAAAGAGCACATCTTTGATTTGCTCCAGCTTAAATTCGTCATCCCCAACAATCGTCAATTTGCCCTCAGTCATCTTGATTTCTACCGTGGAGCCTTTAAAATCAAATCGGTTTTTCAATTCTTTTTCCGCCTGTTGAATGGCGTTTTTCACTTCTTCTGTGTTGATCTCAGATACGACATCAAAACTTGCTTCTTTTGCCAAAATCAATCACTCCTCTCATCTCTTACCTATGATTTTAACATGGAGGCGAACGATGCGGGAATGAAAAGTAAATTTTTGCAAATAATTGTTTCATTTTTTCACACAAACTGCTATTCTTTGGAAGGAGATTTTTAGTGAAGGAGCTAGATCATTGTGAGTAAGTTATTAACGAAGCACGAACAATCAGAACGATTGAAAAAAATAGGGGTTATTTTGCTGTCAGGTATCACCGCAGCCATTGCTTTAAATTTCTTTTTGATTCCCGCAAACGTTCTTTCTGCTGGGATGAACGGGGTCGCCCAATTGATCGTGGCACTTGCCTTGGAACATTTTGGCGTTCACCTTAGTACAGGGCTGTTTATTTTCCTCTTAAACTTGCCTATCTTTGTTCTCGGGTTCATCAAACTCGGGAAATCATCGACACTATTGAGCTTTATCAATGTCGTTGTCGTTTCTGTCTTAACGATGATCCTTCCACAAGGAGCAATCACTGACAATATTTTGGTTAACGCTTTGCTCGGTGGCGTACTGTTAGGCGTCGGCGTTGCGTTTTCACTGAAAATGGGTTTTACCACCGGCGGAATGGATATCCTTTCGTTGATATTATCAAAAACGACTGGAAAAACGGTCGGTAAATATATGTTTATTTTAAACGGCATCATTGTCATGGTCTCAGGTTTCGTCTTTTCTTGGGAAAGTGCCTTGTACACGATCATTTCGATTTTCGCAATGAGCTACGTGGTGGACATGCTGCACACAAGTCATCAAAAGGTAACGGCGATGATTATTACGACCAATGCGGAAGCTGTTGGGAAAAATATTTCTAAGCATGTGTTTCGCGGCATGACTTTGTTCCCCTCAGTCGGAGGCTATTCAGGCATACCGGGCAATATGATCATGATGGTCGTGACCCGCTACGAGATCTACGATTTAGAACAAGCCGTTTTAGAAGCAGACGGCAATGCGTTTATTAACTTTGTGCCGACCCAATCGATCACAGGTCGTTTTGCGACAGATGATGAACAACGGACCTTCAAAACGACAGGGGTCTTCCCAGAACTGAAAATACACAAGAAAAGCCGTCCGTAATCCAGGATCGTCCATTTACAAATCTTGCAAAAGAAGGTATTATTTGAAACAAGAATTAAAGGAGGTCTTCAACCGTGGCATATACTGAAGTAGAAGCAGAAGCAATCAAAGAGCGTGTCTTGGCTGCCTTGGAAACCGTGATTGACCCTGAGTTGGGGATTGATATAGTGAATCTAGGCTTAGTTTATGAAGTCGAATTTGATGCAGAAACAGGCAATACCGTAATCAAAATGACCTTAACAACAATGGGCTGTCCCTTAGCCGACGTATTGACTGAATCGATACACGAAGCATTAAGCGATATTCCAGAAGTCAAAAATCCAGAAGTAAAATTAGTTTGGTATCCCGCTTGGACGACTGATAAAATGAGTCGTTACGCACGGATTGCTTTGGGGATTCGTTAAGGATTTTCAATCATAGAAAGTTGTTTCATATTTGTTAACTAGATGGAACAAGCTGTTTTCTTAGGTGGTGGACAGTTGGCAAAATGAGGATATAAACACAGAACTCTTTTATTAACTTTGAAAAAGTTGGTAGAAGAGTTTTTTTATAGAATACTTTCTTAAATAAACAGTTACTTGGTGAAAAAGTTATGCTTTTTTACTAAAAGCATTAAAGAAAATCATATATTTTTAAACCTGAAAGTTCAAAGTATTTTCCATTCATATGACAACTCAAAGTGAGTTAGTATTTAACTTTGCCGAAATAGTAATACTTTCTATAAACCTTCGATCATTTTGACAAAAAGAGAGCACAGATTAAATTCTTATTCATCCACATTGATAACCTTAAGGTGCATCCTAGAAAAGATGTCTAAATAAACGTTACTGAATTTAGTCAGAGACTTTGGGATACGATGAATTTTCCTTAAGGAGTCAATGTAGAATGAAGAAGGATGATTCTAGGAATGCTTTCTCAAAGGTCATGTGATTTCATCCTATCAACTGACTCTTGGTTAACAAATATACAAATGTGTTCTATGCAACCATACATATAGGAAAACGATAGCCAAACTACAGTTTCGGTCAATCATTTAGCGAGTTACATATTTTTATTGGAGATTCGAGATTAATTAATTGTATTAACGTATAATTATAGTTAAGTTGTAAAAATGATTTGGTTGATTCCCTTGATCATAAAAACAAAAAGGAGTGTGTTTTGTGGATTTTCTATTTACTTTATTTGCTTTTATTTTCGTCGCAGTTATCTTATATCATATTGTCGAATTCTTAAAGGATCAATCTACGCCAGAAGTGGCAGTACTTGCCACGCTAGTAGACAAACGAATGACTAGTAGCACGAATATTGCTGCAAACGGCTTTACGAATCAATCCATTACCTATTATCTTTTATTTGAAATCGCAAGTGGCGAAAGATTAGAATTTAAAGTAGGGCATGGAAAATACAAATTATACGTCATTGGAGATACTGGGATGTTAAGGTATCAAAGAAAAAGGTTTAATTCACTTGATAGGTAAAAAATTTGTATGTATATAGTATGTGTTTATTCGTTTTCAATTTAAAAAAAAGTTGAAAAGTCAATTAAAAAACTCCTATTCAAGTGTCTTATCATTTGAAATGATTTGAATTGTACGCTTTCGATGGAAAACGCAAGTATCATCGAGTAACACTTGAGAATTTCTCCTTACTGAGGTCGCATATTGAAACCAAGACCGAGGAAAGTTTCCTACGAGGAACGGCTCAATTTAGTTCATTCATCCGTTCGAATGGAAGAAGTGATGAGCTACCTATAGTTTTAAATACTCATAAATAGAATAGTTTGCTTCACCAAAACCTCTTGGCTCATTGCTAAGAGGCTTTTTTGTTTTTACCTGGCTTCAAAATAGTTCCAAGAAGGAAAAAATTGTTCTTGGTTTTTCACAAACATTTTCTCATTCAAGTAACAAATATAGAACTTGAAATGCAAAAAGTGTTACTTGTGAGGTACATCCGACGCACCTTACAATGAACATGTAAAATAAGAAAGAATGAATGGAGTTGAACGTTTGTGAAAAAAATGAAGGCTGCGTTGATGTATGGACCAGGAGATATTCGCTATGAACAAGTAGAGCGACCCTGCTGTCCAGAGGGAGGTTTTCTATTGAAGGTTAAGGCAGTTGGTCTGTGCGGCTCTGATATTCGCAATTTGCTGACCGATTCAAAAGCAGGGCGCTACCCTCATATTTATGGACACGAAATCGTTGGTGAGATCGTCGAAATTGATGAAAATGTGACGAAGTATCAAAGAGGGCAGATGGTTTATGTATACCCTATGGCTCATTGCCTACGTTGCGAAAATTGTCGTAATGGGAAGCACGAATGTTGTACGGAAGCTGAAAGTTATACCGATCTTCAAGGTGGTTTGCAGAGTATATAGCATATAGTGCAACAAGAGTAGAACGAGGAGCGATTTTTGAAGTGCCAGAAGGACGAGAGCCTATCGCGGCAACATTAGCTGAACCCTTATCCTCCACTTATGCATGCATGGAGAATATTCAGGTTTCGTTAGGCGATTCGGTCGTCATTATTGGTGCAGGTCCAATTGGGGTCTTTTTAGCGATTCTAGCAAGGATTCGCGGAGCAAGCAAGGTAATCGTGATTGATAAAAATGCTGACAGACTAGCTCTTATGGAAGCGTTTAATGTAGATCATAGGATCGATTCTTCCGAAGAAGATCCTGTAGAAAAGGTGAAAGAGTATACGAATGGACATGGCGCACATAAAGTGATTTCAGCTAATCCATCAATAGAAGCACAGCAACAAAGTATTTTTATGGCTAGAAAATGTGGAATTGTCGTCTTTTTTGGTGGTGTAGCAAAGAATCAATTAACGCCTATAGATACGAATGCAGTTCATTATAACAATCTCTGGATTTATGGTCATTATGGTGCAAATAGTATTCAAGTCGAAAAATCTTTCCATTTATCCTTATCTGATCAGTTTCCTGCTGAAAAAATTATTTCTCATGTTTTGCCTTTAGCTGACATCAATCAGGCCATCGAATTGACGAGAGAAGGGAAGGCGTTAAAAGTCGTTTTACTACCAGAAGAAGAGTATAAAATTCATTCTTTATTGAAATCTCAAAAATAGAGTAAGGAAAGGAGGAGAAAGAAAATGAATAAAAAAATTGAGATCTATATTGCTTGTGGTAGTGGGATCGCCACGTCAACGGTTGTTCAAGAGAAAGTCAAACAAATCTTAGCTCAGAGCAACATTCAGGCTTCCATCACCAAAGGGAATATTAATCAAATTCCCTCAAAAGCAGAAACAGTGGATTTAATCTTGGTGACTACTCGATATGTCAAGCCAGTAAAAGTACCGATTCTTCCTGTTTTCAGTTTGATATCGGGAATCAACGAAGAGCAGACCGCGCAGAAAATCGTTGAAGAGTGCCATCGAATTATAAAAGGGGATAAAAATGGAAGCTGTATTATCAGTTATTCAAAACATCATGGATATGGGGGCATCGGTTATGCTACCCGTTGTCATTTTTATTTTAAGCTGTGTCTTTAGGATGAAAATTGGCAAAGCACTTAAAACTGGGCTTTTAGTCGGCATCGGCTTTCAAGGGTTGGGGCTTGTTGTAGGACTCTTGGGTACTTCCTTGCAACCAGCCATCGATTATTATCAGGAAATGGGATCAGGATATACCACGATGGATGTTGGCTGGGCTGCTGTGGGAGCGGCTTCGTGGTCAGTACCTTTTGCAGCGATTGCTATTTTGATGATCGTGGGATTAAATGTATTGTTTATTCTTTTGAAATGGACAACGGTCATGAATGTCGACATTTGGAACTATATTCATTTTTTGATTCCTGGAGCATTAGCGTATGCCTTGTTTGATAGTTTTTGGCTAGGTTTGACTGTTACGGTTGGCTTATCAATTGTCACTTTATTCGTGGCTCAGTGGTTTGCTCCAAGATGGGAGGCGTATTACGGACTGGAAGGCACGACTTGTACGACATTTTCATTTATTACTTTCGCTTATCCTTTTGGACTATTAGTAAATAAATTGATTGATCTGATTCCTGGTCTTAACAAAATCGATATCAGTTTGGAAAAAGTCGAAAGTAAAATTGGTTTTTTTGGAGATCCAGCAGTTATCGGTTTGTTGGTCGGAACTTTTCTAGGCGTATTGACACGCCAAGAATTTACGGTAGCGATTTCTATGGGGGTTGGAGTTTCAGCAGTACTAGTACTGATACCCAAAATGGTTTCTGTTATGATGGAAGGCTTGACAGCGATCGGGGAAGCAGCCAAAGAATTTATGAAGAAACATATTGGCGAAGGGAAAAAATTATATATCGGCATGGACATTGCTCTTGGTCTTGGAGATCCGACAGCGATCACAACGACAGTGATTCTGATTCCGATAGCAATATTCTTAGCATTTATTATCCCTGGTATGCATTATTTTCCAGTTGGTGTTTTAACAGTAATCGTATATATGATTCCACTACTAGCATTAGCATCAAATGGCAATCTTTTTCGAACGCTTGTCACTGGCTTTTTCTTCTTAGTTATCGTTCTAATTGGAACAAACACCTTTGCACCTGAAGCAACCGAAATGATGAATGCGACCGGTGTACCTGTGGAAGGGGTTGTGACAGATAGTTTCTGGGGCTACAATTTAGCAAATATTATAATCAGCTTATTTCATCGAATCGTTGGGTAATTGACCAAATGAATAAACGAATTGTTGACAAAATAAATGGCTTAGTGGGAGAGAAATAGTGTATGAAATTTAAAGCAATCGAATTGAATGAGCGCTCCAATATAGAAGTGATTAAACAATGCGGACTTGAACTGCTTAACGAAGGGCTCGTCGGGAATAGTTTTATCGAGTCTTGTATCGAACGCGAACATCATTTTCCTACTGGTCTGCCAGTTGACCCGCCAGTTGCGATTCCGCATACCTTTGATCTCTCTGTGAAAGAATCTTCTGTCTGTTACGCAAGACTAAAAAAGCCTGTGACTTTTAAACAGATGGATACGCAAGTAGATGACTTAGCAGTCGAACATGTATTTTGCATGGCACTAAAAGATGAGCATACCTATATTGAATTTCTTCAAAAATTGATTTTAAGCATCCAATCTCGAAATTTTATTGTTCAATTAAGCAAGTGTGAACCTGAAAAACTTGTTGATTTTCTAAGAGAGAATTTGTCTATTCATTAAGGAGGAGTGCTGTGAGGAAAATTACTGCTGAAATCATCTATCTCCTACTATATAACAAAATAACGAAAATTAGATTGGAGCAACTTTATAAAAACTTGAATCTCTCGCCAAAGAAATTCTCGAGTGAAATCAAAGTCTTGAACTCGTTTCTAAATACTCACGATATGCCGCAAGTGAAAATTGAAAGCGGATACTTACAGGTTCCTGATGAACTTGATTTGTCAGAAGCTTATCAGCTTGTTTTAGAATTGTCCCCTTACGACTATTCCTTGAATCCTGATGAAAGACGCACATTACTTCTGATCAATTTATTGATAACAGAAGATGTTCTTACGATGGATCATTTTGCTGATTTGTTTTACGTCAGTCGATTAACAATCATCCGCGATATCAATACGTTGAAAAAACAAGAAGTGATCATGAGTAAATATATCGAAACGCTTAGGGGAGAAGGGGTTATCCTTAAGATGAATCAATCGGAGAAAAGAGAGTATTTGTTTACATTGTTTTTAGAAAATATAGACGCAAAAGGATACATCAATTATGTCGGGATGCAAATCCTTCGGTCATTTGACGGGTCAATGGAGTATTTAGACTTTCTGGGATTCATTTTTAACGAGTTAAAGTATGCAGAAAAGTATCAGCAGTTTGATCTTTTCGTCTATATTTTTATCGTTATCAATATGCCCCGCAAAGAACAAGGTGAATCTCCCAAATTTGTCGCTATGTCGGAAAACCTGAGCATACTCATCGATCAAATTGAAAAAAGATTTGATCGAACGATCTCTTTCGAAGACAAACAGGCAATAGCAGAATTTTGTCATTTGAAAAAGCGAAAAAATGTGAAGGATGCTGAATTGTATAATTTGGTCATCTATTTTCTGAATAAAATTGATGAAGATTTAGGGACGACTCTAAAGTACGAATTTGACTTAATTTCTGATCTATACAATCACTTACAAATTATTGAAGAAGAGAACATTATTTTGGATATTGAAAATATCGGTCTTTTGCGGCATCAGTTTATGGATATTATCGTAGCTGTAAGGGCTAATAGTGGTGTCATTGAAAACTACCTGTCCCGATCCTTCAATGAATCATTTATTACTACGATCGCTATTCATATCGCAACTGCCTTAACCCGACAAGAATATAAGATGAGCAAAATCGATATCTGGATCGTGTGTGAAAATTTATCGATAGCGAAAATGATTGCTATGAAAATTAGTCGATACAAGCAGTTCAAAATTATGAATGTGCTAACACTTGCTACTTATCGTAAGATGTGCTTCCGTCAAAAAGCCAATCGTTTAATCTTAACTGCTGATCCTTTGCCTTTTTTGGAAGAGGATGTTTTAAGGATAACACCTTTTGTGACTCAAGAAGATATCCAAAAAATAGTAAAGACGGTTGACCGTTTGTTTACGATTAATGAAGAAGAGACTGAAGAAAAATTTGATCAATTTGTCCAACAACCACAAAGAAAATTGCATGATTACTTGTTAAATTCGCATGTTATCAGAATCGACCAAAAATGTTCTTGGGAGCATTCTTTACGCTTAGCAGGGAAAGTGTTGACACATAACGAGTGTATTGAGCAGAGCTATGTAGAAGAAGTCGTTGAAAATGTGAAACAAAATGGACCTTATATCGTAATAAGTGAAGGTGTTGCTTTAGCTCATGCGAACAATCGGGGAAATGTCCACCGTAGCACGATTAGCCTCTTGACGAATAAACAAAAGATCTCTTACGGATCTGAGGATTATTTTCAAGTGACTTATGTTTTCTTCGTCGCTCTTGTAAGAAGTGAAGAATATTTAGAAATTGTTGAAGATATTATGTTTCTTGGGAAATATGGATTGATTGAAAAATATTTACGTTTTAGACAGGAGGAACCCGATGGATTATTTAGAAGAAAGGAAATTCATATGTAAGATTGCCAAATCTTTATTTGACAGGAAGCTAACGGATGCTGCTGGTGGCAATATCTCTATAAAAGTTTCAGAAGATCATTTCTTGATGACACCTACTTTGGCATCTGTTCAGTATCTGTGGGAATTAGAGGCAGCGCAAATTCTTTTGGTAGATAAGAAACTATCCCTCATCGAAGGTACTGGTCACTTGACCAGGGAAATCAATATGCATATGAGTTTTTATCACTCAGATCCACGGATCAAAGCAGTGATTCATGCTCATCCATTAAATTTGATGGTTTACAGTTGTATAGGGACTGACATGCCCATCGTCTGTGAAAACCTTCGTTTCGGACCGGCTACGATCCGTTGTTTGGATTATGCACCTGCAACAACTGAAAAGTTAGCACACTTGGTTGGTGACTACTCTCAAAACATGGTGACAAATGAAGCAAAACTACCTTATGGAATGTTATTGCGAGAACATGGGGTAATTGTTGGAGCCACTAATTTGGCTTTTGCAAATGATTATCTGGAAAGACTAGAAACAAATGCTTATGTGCATTTACATTCGCAAGCGCTTCTCCAGCAGGGCTATGAATATTATACTGACAAAACAAACGTTACCTATGAATCCCATGAATGAAGATTGGAGGAGAGTAGATGAGGGCTGGTTTCTTAATTGGACTGAATGAATTTGAGATTCGAGAAATGGATGTCCCACAATGCCATCAGAATGAAGTGATTGTAAAAGTTGAAGCTTCAGGAATCTGTGGATCAGATATCCACAAAATGAGTAAAGGCTGGAAATATCAGTTACCTATGATCATGGGGCACGAGATGGCTGGGACTATTGTAAAAGTTGGTCGTTCTGTTCATCATTTAAAAAAAGACGATCGGGTCGCTGTTGTCCCGTTTATTCCTTGTCGTAACTGTGCATACTGTGCTATCGGGAAGTATCAATTATGTACGGACTATATCATGATGGGATCACAACGGTTTGGGGGATTTGCAGAGTACGTATCCGTGCCAGCGAGCAATATCGTGAAAATAGGGACTAAGTTGTCGTTTGAAGAAGCGGCCATGATTGAGCCTCTTGCTGTCTCAGCGCATGGTGTTTATGGAATCGAACCTAAAGTGGGCGATGTCGTTGCAGTTTTTGGGTTAGGAACGATTGGATTGCTGACGATCCAATGGTTAAAAATTGCGGGTGTGAAAACGATCATTGGCATTGATATTCAATCAGAGAAACTGGAACAAGCAATAGATTTAGGTGTCACCGATACGATTAATCCTAGTCTTCAAGATCTTGAAACTGAGATCTCCCGAATGACGGATGGTTTAGGCGTGGATATTGCAATGGAATGTGCAGGTACTAAAATAACCGAAGAACAATGTCTCTTAGTGACAAAAAAAGGCGGGAAAATTGGATTTCAAGGGATCGCTTATTCTGATGTTTTGATTAGACAACGAGCATTTGAAAAAATCTTCCGCAGTGAATTAACCATTAAGGGTTTTTGGAATAGTTATTCTGCACCTTTCGCAGGTAAAGAATGGTTTGATTCAATCACCTTTTTAGAAAGCGGACGCTTGAGTGTCAGTCATATGATTTCCCATCGCTTTCCATTAGAGGATCTTCAAAGAGCATTTGATTTAGCGGTAAATAGAAGTGAAAGCTTTAATAAAATCATGATCATGCTCTAAAAAAACATTTGAGTACAATATAAACAGATTGTTTTCAAAACCATATTTATTCAGTAAGTTTTAACAAGCTGTATGGATATGGTTTTTTTGATTTGCTACTCTGATTACAGAGGTTGCTCCTTCTAAAACCTGTCCCACTCAAAGACATCGTTGCATTTTCAGAAATGAAACGGTAAACTAGTTGAAAAGATTGGAGGAATGAATCAATGTTAGCTACGAATTTTGGGAAATTTACATATAAAAATCCGTTTATGAATGCCTCAGGAGTCCATTGTATGACGATCGAGGAATTAGATGAATTAGCATCATCAACAGCTGGATCATTTGTCACGAAGAGTGCAACACTAGAAGCGCGTGCCGGAAATCCAGAACCACGTTATACCGATTTACCGTTAGGAAGCATCAATTCGATGGGATTACCAAATCTAGGGGTGGACTACTACTTAGACTATGCCATCAAAAAACAGCAGGAAATGACCCAGCAAGCGCCCTTCTTTTTCTCTGTCGCTGGTATGAGCGTGGCTGAAAACATTGAGTTATTGAAGAAAATCCAAGAAAGTGATTTTGAAGGAATCACTGAGTTAAATCTTTCTTGTCCAAACGTGCCAGGAAAACCCCAAGTTGCCTATGATTTTCCTTTGACCGATCAAATTCTGGAAACAGTCTTTGGTTTTTTCACAAAACCTTTAGGTGTCAAATTGCCGCCATACTTTGATTTGGCTCACTTTGATGAGATGGCTAAGATATTAAACAAGTATCCGTTAACCTACATCAATTCAATCAACAGTATTGGGAATGCTTTATTCATCGATCCTGCTACTGACTCGGTAGTCATCAAACCAAAAGATGGGTTTGGTGGTCTAGGAGGCGAATATGTGAAACCAACGGCATTAGCCAATGTGCGGGCTTTCTATACACGTCTCAAGCCAGAAATCAAAATTATCGGTACTGGTGGGATTCGTAATGGTCAAGATGCGTATGAACATTTGTTATGTGGCGCTTCTATGTTGCAGATCGGCACAGAACTGCAAAAAGAAGGACCAGCGATCTTTGAACGATTGACGAAAGAATTAGCAGCGATCATGAAAGAAAAAGGCTATCAATCAATCAGTGAATTTCATGGGAAATTAAAAACGATTGATTAAGAACGATTTTGAATGCTTTACTATCCGCTTCTTTTTATAGAAGAAAGGAGGTTTTTAATGGAGAAGTTTCGTAAAACAACGGAGGAAGATCTGGTTGAGTTGATGGCGCTTTTTGAAGAAGGCATTGCTTTCTTAAAAGCACAAGGATCTCCGCAATGGCAAGATGGGTACGGTCCTAAAGAAAATCAAATCAAAGCAGATATTGCCAATGGTGAAAGCTATGTGTTGGTGAAAGATGGAAAAATCGCAGCGTCTGCCGCGTTGGTTTCTGGTGATGATCCTGTCTACAATGCAATTACCGGCGCAGGGTGGGAAGGAAACGGTCCATATCTATCCATCCATCGCGTCGTTGTCAGTTCTCATTTTAAAGGGCAAAAGTTAAGCGCCAAATTGCTGCAAGCTCTTGAAGTGGTTGCATTAGAGCAAGGAATCGTTGATTTACGTATCGATACGTATAAAGCCAATATTGGTATACAAAAGAATATCCAAGCAGCTGGCTATCAATACAAAGGAGAGGTAACATTCCCTTTTCCGAACGGAGAGCGATTGGCTTTTCAAAAACGTTTGACCGCAAGCTAAACATTCTATTCCATGAGTGTTACTTGGCTGAATTAATGGAATAGTTGTGTCAAAGTGAATTTTTGGTATGAAAATGCGGATAATGGTTGTCAGAATCCTTTCGGCTTGCTAAGATAAGCACGTAAAGGACGGTGCCAAATGAAGAAAAGAATCAAAAAAAAAAAGCTTATAAAAAATATATCCATGATATTTTTGCGGGTTATGAAGAAATGCTTGAGAATCCAGCGATCAATGAGAAGAAGTTTTCTTATCTGAAAGAAGAAACAACCTTAAAACGAGACGATCAAAATCAGATCCGTTTTCGTACGATCGATATTGATTAAACTACCTATTTTGGGTAGTTTTTTTGTTTATCTCGACTTAGTTGAAAATTTTTCAGAAAAAAGCTTGCTCTTTCATTCTTAGAATGATAAAGTATTCAACGTTGGCAATTGAGCCAGCGGGTCAAAAATGCTTTTGAAAAAACTTCGAAAAAAGACTTGACCAAAAATGAAACAGATGATATTATAACGAAGTCGCAATTTTAAAACAGTTAATCGATGTTGATACATCAACAAAATTAATTGGAAAAAGTTATTGACAAATAACAAATCATTTGTTATTCTAATAAAGTCGCTGAGACAGCCGCTACGAAGTTGAAAAACAACGAGTGAAAAAAACTTTTAAAAAAAGAGTTGACAATCAAACGTCGCTCTGATACGATATAAAAGTTGCTAACACAGCACGGTAGACCTTTGAAAACTGAACAAAGCAAGCAAACGAACCAATGTGTAGGACGTTTCAATTTATTGAAACAAATACATGCAAGCAATAGCTAGCAAAGTTAATTTTTATGAGCTTAATGACCGTATGGTCATTCAAACAAATCATTATGAGAGTTTGATCCTGGCTCAGGACGAACGCTGGCGGCGTGCCTAATACATGCAAGTCGAACGCTTTTTCTTTCACCGGAGCTTGCTCCACCGAAAGGAAAAGAGTGGCGAACGGGTGAGTAACACGTGGGTAACCTGCCCATCAGAAGGGGATAACACTTGGAAACAGGTGCTAATACCGTATAACACTATTTTCCGCATGGAAGAAAGTTGAAAGGCGCTTTTGCGTCACTGATGGATGGACCCGCGGTGCATTAGCTAGTTGGTGAGGTAACGGCTCACCAAGGCAACGATGCATAGCCGACCTGAGAGGGTGATCGGCCACACTGGGACTGAGACACGGCCCAGACTCCTACGGGAGGCAGCAGTAGGGAATCTTCGGCAATGGACGAAAGTCTGACCGAGCAACGCCGCGTGAGTGAAGAAGGTTTTCGGATCGTAAAACTCTGTTGTTAGAGAAGAACAAGGATGAGAGTAAAATGTTCATCCCTTGACGGTATCTAACCAGAAAGCCACGGCTAACTACGTGCCAGCAGCCGCGGTAATACGTAGGTGGCAAGCGTTGTCCGGATTTATTGGGCGTAAAGCGAGCGCAGGCGGTTTCTTAAGTCTGATGTGAAAGCCCCCGGCTCAACCGGGGAGGGTCATTGGAAACTGGGAGACTTGAGTGCAGAAGAGGAGAGTGGAATTCCATGTGTAGCGGTGAAATGCGTAGATATATGGAGGAACACCAGTGGCGAAGGCGGCTCTCTGGTCTGTAACTGACGCTGAGGCTCGAAAGCGTGGGGAGCGAACAGGATTAGATACCCTGGTAGTCCACGCCGTAAACGATGAGTGCTAAGTGTTGGAGGGTTTCCGCCCTTCAGTGCTGCAGCAAACGCATTAAGCACTCCGCCTGGGGAGTACGACCGCAAGGTTGAAACTCAAAGGAATTGACGGGGGCCCGCACAAGCGGTGGAGCATGTGGTTTAATTCGAAGCAACGCGAAGAACCTTACCAGGTCTTGACATCCTTTGACCACTCTAGAGATAGAGCTTCCCCTTCGGGGGCAAAGTGACAGGTGGTGCATGGTTGTCGTCAGCTCGTGTCGTGAGATGTTGGGTTAAGTCCCGCAACGAGCGCAACCCTTATTGTTAGTTGCCATCATTTAGTTGGGCACTCTAGCGAGACTGCCGGTGACAAACCGGAGGAAGGTGGGGATGACGTCAAATCATCATGCCCCTTATGACCTGGGCTACACACGTGCTACAATGGGAAGTACAACGAGTTGCGAAGTCGCGAGGCTAAGCTAATCTCTTAAAGCTTCTCTCAGTTCGGATTGTAGGCTGCAACTCGCCTACATGAAGCCGGAATCGCTAGTAATCGCGGATCAGCACGCCGCGGTGAATACGTTCCCGGGCCTTGTACACACCGCCCGTCACACCACGAGAGTTTGTAACACCCGAAGTCGGTGAGGTGGAGCCAGCCGCCTAAGGTGGGATAGATGATTGGGGTGAAGTCGTAACAAGGTAGCCGTATCGGAAGGTGCGGCTGGATCACCTCCTTTCTAAGGAATATTTCGGAAGACTACACATCGTTTGCCTTTGTTCAGTTTTGAGAGGTTTACTCTCAAACAAAATTTGTTCATTGAAAACTGGATATCGAAGAAAAAATCAAAACAAGTAACACACACCGAGTTGAAATGTTAAAAGAGTTTTTTAATAAGTTCAACGCTTATTTTCTTGAGCAACCTTCTATCGCTAGAAGAAGTACTCAAAACCGACCGTAAGGTCAAAGGTTAAGTGAATAAGGGCGCACGGTGGATGCCTTGGCACTAGGAGCCGATGAAGGACGGGACTAACACCGATATGCTTTGGGGAGCTGTAAGTAAGCTATGATCCAGAGATTTCCGAATGGGGGAACCCAGCATCTTTTATAGGATGTTACGTCTGCGTGAATACATAGCGCAGTCGAGGTAGACGCAGAGAACTGAAACATCTAAGTACCTGCAGGAAGAGAAAGAAAATTCGATTCCCTGAGTAGCGGCGAGCGAAACGGGAAAAGCCCAAACCAACAAGCTTGCTTGTTGGGGTTGTAGGACTCCGATATGGTAGTCTATTCAGATAGTCGAAATACTTGGAAAAGTATGTCAAAGAGGGTAAAACCCCGTAGGCGAAATTTGGATAACACCTAGGAGGATCCTGAGTACGGCGGAACACGAGGAATTCCGTCGGAATCCGGGAGGACCATCTCCCAAGGCTAAATACTCCCTAGTGACCGATAGTGAACCAGTACCGTGAGGGAAAGGTGAAAAGCACCCCGGAAGGGGAGTGAAATAGATCCTGAAACCGTGTGCCTACAACAAGTTAGAGCCCGTTAATGGGTGATAGCGTGCCTTTTGTAGAATGAACCGGCGAGTTACGATAGCGTGCGAGGTTAAGTTGAAGAGACGGAGCCGCAGCGAAAGCGAGTCTGAATAGGGCGAATGAGTATGTTGTCGTAGACCCGAAACCATGTGATCTACCCATGTCCAGGTTGAAGGTGCGGTAAAACGCACTGGAGGACCGAACCCGTACGTTGAAAAGTGCGGGGATGAGGTGG
>JAHHEN010000005.1 GCA_018982785.1 Enterococcus innesii
GTAAACTTAAAGATCGCTTTTACTGCTTCAAACGGTTTTGAATTCTTTTTTGGAATGGAACTGAAGATGTTTCTTAAAAAAATGGACCTGGCATCTCTTGCCAACTTGCGTTAGTAAATGACTTACGAATCGCAGACACTAGGCCTTTATGGGCATCAGAAATGATAAAGGTTCTGTCCCCTTTAGGCCGCGTTCTTTAAGTATTCAAAGAAGATGGACCATGTGTCATCACTTTCTTCATTTTGAATCATGAAGCCAATGATTTCACGGTCGCCACCTTCTGTTATCCCGATCGCAATATGGCAGCTTTTAGAAAGCACTCGATGGTCCTCACGGACTTTTATGTAGAGAACATCAGTCATCAGATAAGGATAATTCGTACCTGAGAGTGAACGGTTCTGCCATTCGTTGACCATCGGGTCTAACTGCTCAGTCAGGCTAGAAACAAAAGATTTCGATACAGATTTTCCACATAGCTCTTCAACAATCTTTGAAACTTTACGTGTCGAAACGCCCGAAACATACATCTCAAGCATTGAAGCGAGCAGTGCCTTTTCATTTCGCTGATAACGCTCAAACACCGTCGGTGAAAATTCACCATCACGTGTTCTAGGCACTTTTAATTCGAGTGTACCCACACGAGTCGTAAAGTCTCGCTCATAATAGCCATTTCTTTGACTCTGACGACTTTCTGAACGTTCATAGTCATCGGCTTGAATATATTCTGTTCGTTGATTTTCCATCAATTGGTTGAAAACAGTGGTTAAAATATTTTTAGAAACATCATCTTTTACCGAATGTTCAATAATACTTTGAACCTCTTCGTTGTTCAGTGTAAAATGTACTTGGGTCATGTAACGTCCTCCTGGGTATGTTTTTGTGGTTAAAAACATTGTACCGTAAAAGGGCTGTTACATGGCCTTTTATCTTTACACAATTATATGGACTTTATCGGTTTATTTAATAAACAAGCACAAATTATTTATATTTATCTTATAAATCAGGCTGTTACGATAAAAAAATCTATTTTTTTGTCATTTAACCATTCCTTTTTTTATATTTAACCAATATAATGAATACGATTACATTTGTATACTTATGCATTTCTTTAGAGAAAAACGACGATTGTGTTTTTTTCTTGATTTCACCTTCGTTTTTTACCTCTACAAATAAAAAAACAAAAAATATCACCCGATTTTTCACGATATCCTTCAAAATAACTCTTAGTAGCGAAAAAAAGAATCGAAACGTTCACAGAAAGTTCTATGAAAAAAGAATGAAAACTCCCCATTAAAATCGAGTCTACACCATTATGAAATAGAGTTTCTTCAGTCGCCATATCCCACTTTTTTCTTCCCAGAGAATTCCTCAGTATCTTTTTGGTCTTACATTTTGGACTTAACCATTTATTGGATTCTTTTTGCTTATACTTGTTAATCAGAAGGAAGCGCAGCTGCCCAATCGTCTTCTTCTAATACCATTTAAGGAGCAAAAAAACGATGCATTGGCTAGTAATGATTCTTGTATTGATCTGCCTTAGTTTCGTCTAAAAAAAGCGTGAGAATCGAATGTTCTCACGCTTTTCTATTATCCTCTCTGAGGATCCTCTATCACTAAGTTTACCAATCAATTTCTTTCATTAAATCAAGAAAGTCTGAAATATAAGACCTTTTTGATTCCTACACTGGGCTTGTTTTACTATAATGAGGAGACACAATTTCATTAAAGCAATGAGAGCGGAGGGGTTCTTATGTATGGCGAAACGATCAGACAAATCCGATTGAAAAAAGGCTTCACCCAAAAAGAAGTCTATGGCACGATTATTTCAAAATCCTATGCAATTGAATTTGAAAAAGGCAAGCATCAGATTGCTACCAACTTACTCTTGCAAATCTTAGAAAATCTCTCAATGGATATCGATGAATTTCTCTATATCGCGAATGGCTATCGTCTGGATGAGCAAAATAGCTATAATCATCGGTACAATCAGTATTCAAACAAACACGATCTGCCAAATTTACAAAAGCTATTACAGGAACTGCAGCAAACCACTAGCAGACTAAACAATGTCCGTATTGCAGAGGTTCGCTCGCGAATTCGCATGCTGCAATGCTTGGCAGAGCATGGCGTCTATCGGAAAAGAGCTGTTTTGGAATGTGATCGTCAAACGATTATTTCCTACCTCATTGATGTTGAAAGCTGGACGTTGCAAGAAATCCAGTTATTCGCCAACACCATCGACCTTTTGGACAACGAGTATAATTTCCTCTTTTTCAAAAAAGTATCCAAGATGCTCGAGTACTATATCGATATGGAAAAAGGTCGTGAAATTTACTGCGCCTTGCTGATCAATTTGATTGAATACACACTAAAGCACCAGGAATACGATGCAACGGAAGTTCTCGTTGTCCAATTGAAACTTTTGGCGACAGACTACAAAGAGTTTTTTCACCAAACCGTCTGCAAATTTTTCCAAGGCGTGTTGCTCTTAAAAACCGGCGATCAAAAAGCGGGGCAAACGATAACCACAAAGATGCTAGCTCTCATGCGAGAACTGGATCAAGAAGCCCTTGCTGATGACTTTGCTTTACTATTGGATGAAGGTTATCTCCGAGCATTTGCCTCCTCTGAGTGATAAAACGGCAACTGCAGCGTTCGTTAATAAAAAAGGAAGTGATAGCGATCATCACTTCCTTTTTCAGCTATTAGCTAACGCTACGTTCATCTGTTTCACCAAAATATTGATACATTGGTTTTTGTTTACTATTTAACAACTGATCCACCGTCACAAATTCATAGCCTTGCGCTTTCAGCGTTTGGATAATACCTGGTACAGCTTGAACGGATTTCGGATGAATATCATGAAGCAAAATAATCGATCCATCGTAGACATTGTTTTGTACGACCTTTAGAATCTTATTCGGATCTTTTAGCTTCCAATCCTCGGTATCGACACTCCATTGAATGATCGCTTTTCCTGCTGCTTGGGCGCTTTGTTGGTCGATCGCCCCATACGGTGGACGCAAATTCTTAGGCAACACCCCTGTTGCCTGATAGATCGCTTTGTCGGTCTTAGTTATTTCCGCTTTGACATCCTCCGGCGACAACGTATTTAATTGCGGGTGTGAATACGAGTGACTGGCAATTTCATGCCCTTCTTCATGGACTTTTTTCGATACTTCAGGATACTGATCCACCATTTGCCCTAATTCAAAAAACGTTGCCTTCACATTATTGTCTTTCAAGATTTTTAAGAGATCCAATGTCGAGGTATCATTTGGTCCATCATCGAAAGTCAATGCAACATATTTTTTGTTTTCGTCCAATGTCGGTTGTTGCTCTTTCAATTGGTCCGCATTAACAAGTTCCGGATCAATAAACGGTGCAATCTCTTTGTACGCCAACGTGATCTCAGATACGCCAGTTTGATTTTGCGGCAACTGGATCGTTACTTTTTCAGGATCATACGTAAATTTCGACTCATAGGTGATTCGATCCATCGCCAAGACCGCATCAATGACTTTATCTGGTTCCTTGGCTTGGTCTAAAATCTTTTGCTGAATGACTTGCTGGATCCCTAGCAAACTTCCCTCGTCTGGAACCAAGTCTTTCAAGGATAATTCATTGCCGGTTTTCTCGGAAATAAAAATTGGATCGGCAACCACGCTATCCGCATCTTCAAAGCGACCAGTTTCCCGATTCCAAACATAGCTGTCCGCTTTTAAAGAATAGGTTGACACTTTCGATGCGACTGCTTGTGCTTCAATCCTAGCAATGGTGACTGTCTCTTTGTCGGTGTGTTTTTTGCATAATTTGTTCGCCATGGTCGACAATTTCTTGCTTGCATCCTTGACAGGAATCACATTCTCCTCTTTTGGACGGAAAATCAATTCTTTTTTGTCCCCATCCGATAGCGTTTCGAGTTTTGCTGGGATTCCCTCTTTGGCTTGTTCTTCTTGAATCGATGCCAATAACTTTTCAGCAGCAGCCTCATATTTTTCCCGTGCCAATACTTCTTGCTGCTTCAACGTAAAGGCGATATAACCGCCAGTGGCGATAATGACAACTGTCAGCAGCGTCATCAAAGAAAAGAGATACTTGCGATGGGTTGGCTTCTTTTTAGAAACTTGACGATTGGTGGTTTGCGTGCGTCTTGCCGTTCCCGTTGTTTGCTTTTGATGTGATTCGACCCTTGAAAAAGGTGCTTGTTTTTCAGACGTCGCTTCTTTATGTTGTGAATTATTTGAATAATTGCTTGATTTCTTCATAAACATTCTCCCTAAACATAATAACGTAAACAAAATGTAACATAAGCGTAATAATATTTCAACAGTGTTACAGAGATTCTTATAAACTTCTCTTTTTGTTCACCATTTTTGAGAATTGTTCTTAGAAATCTTTTATTATGATACTAATAAAATCAAGCCTGTCAGTCATGATATCGTATTCACTCCTTTTTATTTTCGTTTAAAAATAATGAGAGATATCTTTTTGTACTTTGATGTTTTTTCTGTTTATAATTCAGCGTGTGGCAATTACTTTAAAGGATGTGTTCAAAATGAAACACAAGTCAGCAATGTATTTATTTATACTCACATTAGTCATCGGTTTAACCTATCAAATGCTTCCCTATACACCCCTAAGCGATTCCGTTTTATCCATTGTTGGTACTGTATGGAATGTGATTTTGGCATTTGGTGCAGGGTACTTCCTCTTACGAAGGACCTTTTTGGAACAATTCAAGCATTTTCGTTTCATTGTTTTATTATGGGGTGTGCCTTTCGTCATTTTGACTGGCGTGTTCTTTTCCTTTATTTATGCCGCTATTTTTGGACAACCGACAACTAATTCGATCAGCGAGACTATCACCGTCCAAATGGTCTTTCTACAAGTTCCCTTCATGCTCATGGGGGAAGAATTGCTTAGCACCAATCTCTTGTTGGCTTTACAGAAAAAAGGACTCTCTTTCTTCTGGTCTTCCGTCATTTGCAGTGTGCTATTCGCTTTGTGGCACATCCCAGCGTACGGTTTTCATCCAGCACAATTATTGATCACCTTGATGCCTGCCAGATTGGCACTCAACTACGTTTGGAAAAAATCCAATAGCGTATGGGTCAGCTGGATCTGCCATTTTTTTTATGATTCCCTTGGGTTCATTTCATTTTTAGGTAAATAAGCAACAAAAAGGACAACTGAATCGCAGCTGTCCTTTTTTTTTAGTCAGTAACGCCTTTCCCCGATGATTTAATCAATTGTTACTTTCGCTTTCTGAAATAAAGCCAGCTTGCCGTGGCGATAAAGCACAAACCAACTACAAATGGGAACAACGTCCCCTGCTCATCGGTTTGCGGCAATCTTTGTGCAGAAGCGCTTTTTTCGAAACAACAGTTTGCACAGGAGCTTTTTCTCTATTATCAGAACTATCAACTGTTGCAGCTTGTTCTTTTGTATAAACGTACGTCACAGTTGCCCCCAGCTTGCCGAATGTTCCTTTCGCATTTTGTGGCAAACGACTTCGATCTAAGACGTAGTCGTTGATTGATATTTGGTATTTTTCTGTGCTAGCATCGTAAGATTCGCCTACGTTCCCACTGATCGTTTGAGAAGAATGTATTTCGTTGCCTTCTGTATCTACGTACTCGACTTTGACATCCGCTGCTGGTATCGGATTTTTCGTGTAAATGTAGGTGACTGTTTGTGCTGTTTCGCTAAACAGACCTTTCCTGTTTTTTGGTAATTGACTTTGATCTATGGTGTAGCCTTCGATTGTTACTTGGTATTTTTCTGTGCTAGCATCGTATGGGTCGCCTACATTTCCACTAATCGTTTGTGAAGAGTGGATTTCTTTGCCTTCTGTATCCACGTACTCCACTGTGACATCAGCTGCTGGTATCGGATTTTTTGTGTAGATGTAGGTGACTGTTTGCGCTGTTTCGCCAAATACCCCTTTTAGATTTTCTGTTAATTGGCTTTCATCTAGTGTATAGCCTTCGATCGATAATTGATATTGTTCTGTGCTAGCATCGTATGGGTCGCCTACGTTTCCACTAATCGTTTGTGAAGGATGAATTTCTTTGCCTTCTGTATCCACGTACTCGACTGTGACATCAGCTGCGGGTATCGGATTCTTTGCGTAGATGTAGGTGACTGTTTGTGCTGTTTCGCTAAATACACCTTTAAGATTTTCTGGCAATTGGCTTTCGTCTAAAGTGTAGCCTTCAATCATTAATTGATAGTTCTTTGTGCTGGCATCGTATGGGTCGCCCACATTACCGCTAATCGTCTGAGAAGCGTGGATTTCGTTGCCTTCGGTATCTATATATTCGACCCTGATATCCGCAGCTGATACGGGATTTTTTGTGTAGATGTATGTGATTGTTTGTGCTGTTTCGCTAAATACCCCTTTTAGATTTTCTGGTAATTGGCTTTCATCTAGTGTATAGCCATCGATCGATAGTTTATATTCATCTGTGCTGGCATCGTATAAATCACCTATGTTTCCACTAATGGTTTGGGAGTCATGAATTTCATTGCCCTCTGTGTCAACGTATTTCACTGTTATATCCGCTGCTGGTATCGGATTTTTCGTATAGATGTATATGACTGTTTGTGCTATATCGTCAAATACACCTTTACTGTTTTCTGGTAATTGGCTTTCATCTAGTGTATAGCCATCGATCGATAGTTTATATTGATCTGTAGTGGCATCGTATAAATCACCTATGTTTCCACTAATGGTTTGGGAGTCATGAATTTCATTGCCCTCTGTGTCAACGTATTTCACTGTTACATCCGCTGCTGGAACGGGATTTTTTGTATACACATAAGTGACTGTTTGTACTGTTTCACTAAATACTCCTGTGGTATTTTCTGGCAGTTGGCTTTCATCCAGTGTATAGCCGTCGATCGATAATTGATATTGATCTGTGCTGGCATCATATGAATCACCTATGTTTCCACTGATCGTTTGAGAAGCGTGAATTTCGTTGCCTTCTGTATCCACATACTCCACTGTTACATCCGCTGCTGGTACAGAATTTTTTGTGTAAATGTAGGTAACAGTTTGCGCTGTTTCGTTAAATACGCCCATACTGTTTTCTGGTAATTGGCTTTCATCCAAAGTATAGCCTTCGATTTTTAATTGATATTGTTCTGTACTAGTATCGTATGGGTCGCCTACGTTTCCACTGATCGTTTGGCTAGCGTGAATTTCGTTGCCTTCTGTATCCACATACTCCACTGTTACATCCGCTGCTGGTATCGGATTCTTTGTATACACATAGGTGACTGTTTGCGCGGTTTCACTAAAGACACCTTTACTATTTTCTGGCAATTGGCTTTCATCCAATGTGTAGTCTTCGATTTTTAGTTGATATTTTTCTGTACTAGTATCGTAAGAGTCGCCTACGTTTCCACTGATCGTTTGGCTAGCGTGAATTTCGTTGCCTTCTGTATCCACATACTCAACCGTGACATCCGCTGCGGGTATCGGATTTTTTGTGTAGATATAAGTGACTGTTTGTGCAGTTTCGCTAAATACACCTTTACTATTTTCTGGTAATTGGCTTTCGTCTAAGGTGTAGCCATCAATCACTAATTGATAGTTCTTTGCGTTGGCATCATAAGACTCGCCCACGTTGCCACTGATCGTTTGAGAAGCGTGAATTTCTTTGCCTTCTGTATCCACGTACTCGACTGTGACATCCGCTGCGGGTATCGGATTTTTTGTATACACATAGGTGACCGTCTGTGCTGTTTCTCCAAAGACACCTTTACTGTTTTCTGGTAACTTGGTTTCATCTAACGTGTAGCCATCAAATGTTAGCTTATAATCTTCAGTGCTGGCATCATATGGTTCACCAATCGTACCGGTCAAGGTCTGCATCTCATGGATTTCTTGCCCTTGACCATCAAGGTATCGGACATTTACCTCTCCAATCTGCTCCGGATCGACAATGACATTGACCACATGTGTGGTATTCACGCTATAGGAGGCTTGTCGAGCCATAAAAATTGCTACATAGGAACCTGGATTGCTTGGGTCAACATTGGTGTAGTAAGGATAGATTTGTGAGTCAGAAATGCTTTTTTCTATATTGCCGCTAAAATTTAGTTTAAACGCCTCAATCCCTAATGCTTTGGTAGAGAAATCAAATGTGCTGTTTACAGGAATATGAATCGTATCAGGACTATCTCCAAAAGCATACTCACCCGCAATTAAACGCTCGTAAAGTTCAAGTGTTTTCGTTTCCCCTGGCTGCAAGGTGATGGAATTTCCAACCGATGTGAATGCATAGTTTAGTCTTTGATTCGTGGTACCAACTTGCTTAATAAAATAGCCACCTGAAGGAAGTTGAATTGTAACCTTTCCTGAACTGTCCGTGACTAACAATGTCACTTCACCAGATGTCGAGGAGGTCAATGTGAAATAAGCTCCTTGGATCGGTTGGTTTGAATTACCATCTAATACTTGAACCGTCAGTTGCCCATTGACAGCTCTTGCAGCTGAAGCATTAACAGATGAGGGGACCTTATCTACAGTGCTTGCAGCAGATTCTTCTTTATTTTCTGATCCATTAATGGCTTCTTCACTGTCACTACTTGCTTGTGTTTGCTCGTTCTTAACATCCACACTCGATGAGGTCGTTGTTGTCAGCGTAGCATTTTCTACTTGAGAGGTAGATTGTCCAGCATCCGCAGAAGCATTCGTATCATCAGATTGCACAGCATTCACTTCCTCCTGATCCCCCTGCTGAGATTCTGAAAACATTTGGCTTTCCGCCATTACCTGAAATGCTGGCGTTACCACCGCAGCACTTAGTAAGATTATTAAAGATAGAATATATTTAAACTTCTTTTTCACAAACTTTCACCTTAACCTTCTTTTTCAAAATTAAAACCTTTTTACCCAACTTATTTTTACGCCTGAAAATCATTATAATTTATTGATTTTTAATTTACAAACCTTTTTTTATTTCCCGTATCATCCACCCCTATCAAAAGTTTTTTATGCGGACACATGAAATACCATTGAGCGTATGTATACCTGATTCACTTGTCATCGCATTGCATCACCTCTTCAGAATTTTATAATTCAAGCACCCTTACCTTCAAGCAAATCCAGTGCAAATCAGCGCAAAGCTTCTTTGCATCCTTGTTTTATCAATGATTTCATTTTCAAAAAAGGAAACTAGTTTTTACTTGATCGTGGCATTCTATTTTTGAATGATTCGATCAAGCCTATCTTCTACTCTCAATATGTGCTATCTTTGAACATTTATTACTTCATATATGACAATTGATACTTATTACAGGTGAAGGATTCACTGAAAAAAATCGAGGAATTTCAGGAAATTTTTTGGAATATCTAAATGAAGCTCATTTTAATTTAATCTTATAAGAACAAAGAAAATGACTTGTGCATTTTTTCGTTAAATCGAGCTTTACAATTGTTTCTTTGAACCTCTTTATGATAGGATATGTCAGAAGGAGCATTGAAATGACTATTGCTGAAAAAATAAAAGAGAGTCGCTTGAAGTTAGGACTCACCCAACAAGAAGTTTCCGAGAAATTATTTGTTACTAGACAGACGATCTCCAATTGGGAAAACAATCGAAGTACCCCAGACATCGACACATTGATCAAATTAAGTGATCTCTATCAAATCGATTTAGAGTCACTACTAAAACCAGAGCAATTAGCAGACGAACCAGAAAGAATGAGTGAGGAGAAGAAACCAACTTTCCGCCTTCCTCTATACTTGCTCAATTTGACTGCAATCGTCGCTTGCGTTTTCACCGACTTCTTAACACCTACAGGAACAATGACCCTATGGACAACTGCTACACATTTTTTGTTACTAGTTAACTTTGTCCTTTTATTCGGCTTTTTTCTCACAAAAAAAAGACCCCTCCCTGCAAAAACAGTTGTCTTTGCATTAGGAAAAGGTCTGTTGATCTTAGCCATTATATTAGGTTTTACTCTTTGGTCGAATAAAGGAGCTTCCGCAGATGCGTTACATCTGATTGGCCATAATTATGGGCATTTTGTCTATTTGATGTTTAAAGCAATTGGGGTGATTTATTTGTTTGATTGGCGGAAGTTTGAGATGTAAGAATTAATTGAGACTCTACCAATTATTGGATTGATGATTCAGATTTGTTTCTTCAATCCTATATTTACCATACCATTCTTCAGTCCCTATGAATGGAAGTCATTTTTCAATTAGATTCTTCCCGCCAACTCTTTGATATAAGTTCGAAGCTCATCTTTAATTTCAGGATGTTTTAAACCATATTCAATATTCGCTTCGACCATACCTAGTTTGTCCCCAACATCATATCGTTTACCTTTAAACTCATGAGCAAATACCCGTTGAATCTTGTTTAGTGAATCGATCGCATCAGTAAGTTGAATTTCATTTCCTGCTCCTGGTTCTTGCTCTTCTAGTATTCCAAAGATTTCTGACCGCAAAAGGTAGCGACCGATAATCGCTAAATCACTCGGAGCATCTACAGGAGCTGGTTTTTCGATGAATTCACTTACGCTATACAAATCTTTAGCCACTTGTTCACTAGGATTAATGATACCATATTTCGACGTGTCTTCATGAGGAACTTTCATAACCGCAAGAGTTGAGGCGTTTGTTTTTTCGTAATTGTTGATCAACTGTTTCGTTAAAGGTACATCATCCTCAATAATATCATCGCCAAGCATGACGATAAATGGCTCATCACCTACAAAAGCTTTTGCTTGGAGAACCGCATGTCCTAAACCTAAAGGACGTTTTTGACGAATAAAATGCAAGTTGATTCCTGTCGTTTCTTCAACAAGTGCCAAAAGCTCTTTTTTCCCTTTTGATGATAGGTTTGATTCCAATTCAAAGTTTGAATCGAAATGATCTTCAATTGGACGTTTCGCTTTTCCTGTCACAACTAAAATATCTTCAATTCCTGAAGCAATTGCTTCTTCAACAATGAATTGAATCGTTGGTTTATCAACGATTGGTAACATTTCTTTCGCGATTGCTTTTGTTGCTGGTAAAAATCTGGTCCCTAACCCTGCTGCAGGAATAACAGCTTTACGAACTTTTTTCATTTTTGCCCCTCCAAAAGAATATTAGTTATCTCCAAAAATATCTCTCGTATATACCTTTTCTTTTACATCTTCGAGAATACTTTCAAAACGATTACTTACAATGATATCCGAAATGTCTTTAAATTCTTCAAAATCCTTAATCACTTTAGAATTAAAGAACGTTTCCTCGTTAAGGGATGGTTCATACACCACCACCTCGATTCCTTTTGCTTTAATACGCTTCATAATACCTTGAATCGATGAATATCTAAAATTATCAGAATTAGCTTTCATTGTTAAGCGATAAATCCCTACAGTTTTAGGGTTTTTAGCCAGAATCTGATTAGCTATAAAATCTTTTCTAGTTGTATTGGCATCGACAATTGCGCCAATAATATTACTTGGCACATCTTCATAATTTGCACGCAACTGCTTCGTATCTTTAGGCAAGCAATAACCACCGTAACCAAACGAAGGATTGTTGTAATGAGTACCTATCCTTGGATCTAAACCTACCCCTTCGATAATTTGTCGACTATCTAAACCACGAGATTCAGCGTACGTATCTAATTCATTGAAATAAGCAACTCGCAAAGCTAGGTACGTATTTGAAAAGAGCTTAATTGCCTCCGCCTCAGTAGAGTTTGTTAGCAAAACAGTTACATCCTCATCCCACGCATTCTCTTTGAACAAACTGGCTACTTCTGCTCCCCGATCAGAAACTTCTCCTACAACGATACGAGAAGGATGCAAGTTATCATAAAGAGCTTTGCCTTCTCGAAGGAATTCTGGAGAGAAAATAATATTTTCAGTTTTAAATTTTTCTTTGATATCAAGGGTATATCCAACAGGAACAGTGGATTTTATGATAAACGTTGCATCAGGACGAATCTCCAAAGCTTTTTCTATAACATCTTCAACTGTAGATGTATTAAAATAATTCTTAACTTCGTCATAATCAGTTGGTGTTGCAATAATTAGATAGTCTGCAAAGTTTACAGCATCTTCAAAATCATTCGTAAATTCGAGATTTAAGTCATCACGTTTTAAAAATTCGTGTATCTCTTTATCTTCTAATGGTGATTTGGATTGACTTAAAAGATCAATTTTTTCTTTTACAATATCATATGCTTTAACCTGTTCATTTTGGGACAATAATAAAGCATTTGCTAGACCAACATAGCCTAGACCAAAAACAGAAATATTCATTTTCATTCCACCAATACATAAAATTTGGACTAATAGATTCAAAGCTATTAGTTTACTTTAGCATTTCTTTTAAAGCCTCTTGCCATGTTGGGATTTCAAATCCCAACTCTTTTGCTTTTGAAAGATTCATCACCGAATATTGTGGTCGCTTCGCCTTTTGTGGGAACTCGGAAGAAGGAATCGGCTTGACCACTACATCTGAATCCTTTAGTATTTCGCACGCAAATTCATGCCATGAGCAGCTGTTATCATTCGAAAGATGATAAATTCCAGTCGGTGCTTGCTTTTCGATAACATAAAGCATAAATTCTGCTAATGTTCGTGTCCAAGTTGGGCGCCCATATTGATCATTTACTACTGTTAAAGTCTTATGTTCCTTAGCTAGTCGCTGCATGGTATAGACAAAATTGTGTCCATACCGTCCAAAAACCCAAGAAGTACGAATAATATAGTAATCATCCAATATTTCTTGGACTGCTTGTTCCCCTAATAATTTGGTTCTTCCGTACTCATTTTGGGGATTTACTTGATCATCGACTTGGTATTCGCCAACTTGCTTTTCTCCATCAAAAACATAGTCAGTACTGATATAAACAAGTTTTGCACCTACAGATTTTGCAGCCAGGGCCACATTTCTTGTGCCAGTGACATTGATTAACTCATCTAATTCTTTGCCTTCTTCTTCTGCCTTATCAACTGCGGTATACGCAGCGCAATGAAAGATAACTGATGGGCGGATTTCTTTTACTTTCTCCATCGTGACCGTTTCATCTGTGATATCCATCTCTTTCGCATCGGTAGACACGTAGTCAATTCCTTTTTCATCAAATAGATGACGTAATTCACTGCCTAATTGGCCATTTCCTCCTGTGATTAAGTACATAAATAATCGCTTCCTTTCAAAAAAGCAGGATCTCTCCTGCTTTTGATTCCTTATTGTCCTTGTTCTGCGTAACTTTTCTCTACCTGTGCTTTTTCATCTTGCCACCAAGAAGAATTGTTTCGATACCAGTCGATCGTATCAGCTAGGCCTTCTTCAAAATCCGTGAACATCGGCTGCCAACCCAATTCTTCTTTTAATTTTGAGGCATCGATGGCATACCGCAAGTCATGACCGGGGCGATCAGTCACATGATCATAAGCATCTTTTGGCTCTCCCATCAATGTTAAAATCGTTTCAATGACTGATTTGTTGTCTGCTTCTCCATCAGCACCAATCAAGTAAGTCTCGCCAATTCGACCTTTTGTTAAGATTGTCCATACCGCTGAAGAATGATCATTTGTATGGATCCAATCGCGAACATTTTTTCCTTCACCATATAATTTTGGTCTAATGCCACTCAGAATATTCGTAATTTGGCGTGGAATAAATTTTTCAATATGTTGGTACGGACCATAATTATTGGAACAGTTAGAAAGGGTTGCCCGCAAACCAAACGAACGAACCCAAGCTTTGACTAATAAATCAGAGCCAGCCTTTGTGGAAGAATAGGGACTAGATGGATTATAGGGTGTTTGGTCGGTAAACTTTTCCCCTGGTCCTTCCCCATGTCCTGGAAGATCTTTTCGTAACGGTAGATCGCCGTATACTTCATCGGTTGATACGTGGTGATAACGCACATCGTATTTTCGACAAGCTTCAATCAATGTATAGGTACCAATCAAATTTGTCTGAACAAAAGGAAACGGATCTTTCAATGAGTTATCATTGTGTGATTCTGCAGCATAATGAACCACCGCATCCGTTTGCTGGACCAACTGATCGACTAATGTGCTATCAGCAATATCGCCAACCACTAACTCTACGCGATCCTTTGGAAGACCCGCTAAATTTTCTTTGTTTCCAGCATAAGTTAGTTTATCTAAAACAGTGACATGGATCTCTGGGTGATGATTAACACATAATGGACGAAATTAGACCCAATGAAGCCTGCCCCTCCGGTTACAATGATTTTTTTCATGTCCACTCGCTCCTTATATCTCGCCATAAATAAACGGGTTTTGTTCTTCGAACTCTTTTAAAGTTGGGTGATGTTGGTCTTTTTCCGAAAGAATCGCTTTTTCTTTTGCAATGGGCCAATCGATCGCCAAATCAGGATCATCAAATGCAATACCTGCATCAGCCTGAGCATCATAATAATTATCACACTTGTACAAAAAGTTGACATTTGAAGTCAATGTCATGAAACCATGAGCAAATCCTTTAGGGACCAACAATTGTCGCTGATTGCTCTCAGATAATATATACCCTTCCCATTCTCCATAGGTTGGACTTCCTTTTCTGATATCAACGATTACATCTAAAACGGCACCCGTCACCACACGAATCAATTTTGTTTGCGCGGCAGTTCCTTTTTGAAAATGAAGTCCTCGCAAAACACCTGCTTCAACGGACAAGGAATGATTGTCCTGTACAAAGTTTTGTGTGATTCCTGCTTCTTGAAAATCAGCTTGAGAATAGCTTTCGGTGAAGAAACCACGATGATCACCAAAGACAGTAGGCTCTAAAATCAAGACATCTGTCAATTTTGTTTTTGTTACAGTTAGTTTTCCCATGTTTATGCCTCACTTGCTAGGTTCAATAAATATTGACCATATTGATTTTTTTTCAAAGGTTGTGCTAATGCGATCAATTGCTGCTGATTGATATAACCCATTCGATAAGCAATTTCTTCTAAACAAGCAACTTTAAGATTTTGTCGCTTTTCAATGGTTTCAATGAACGTGGATGCTTCTAGTAAGGACTCATGTGTACCTGTATCTAACCAAGCAAATCCCCGTCCCATCACTTCTACTGAGAGTTTTCCTTTTTCAAGATACTTTTGATTGATATCGGTGATTTCCAATTCTCCTCGTTCAGAAGGGACAATTTTTTTAGCAATCTCAACAACTTGATTATCATAGAAGTATAAACCTGTCACGGCATAGCTAGACTTTGGCACAGCAGGTTTTTCTTCAATCGAAACAGCTTGCATCGACTCATCAAATTCTACCACACCAAAACGTTCTGGATCGTTGACATGATAACCAAATACCGTGGCACCTTCTTCTTTTTGAGCAGCTTTTTGTAACATCTTAGATAAGCCACCGCCATAGTAGATATTGTCCCCTAAAATCAGGCAGACACTCTCATTTCCAATGAATTCTTCCCCAATGATGAAAGCTTGGGCAAGTCCATCTGGTGTTGGTTGAACAGCATATTCTATCTGAAGTCCTAATTCTCGTCCATCGCCAAAGAGCTCTTCGAATCGCGGGGTGTCCTGTGGTGTAGAGATGATCAGAATCTCTTTAATGCCAGCCAGCATCAGCGTAGACATAGGGTAATAGATCATTGGCTTGTCATAAATTGGCATCAATTGTTTCGATGTTGCTTTTGTGAGTGGATACAAGCGTGTGCCTGATCCTCCTGCTAAAATGATTCCTTTCATTTTCTCCTCCAGAGTATTAAATTGTTTTCAGATTTATTTGTATTCATAATCAGGCAGAGTCCCTGTTAAGATAATTATTCCAATGTAGGAAATCACACTAAGAAATATAGAAGTAATTAGACTCAGCATATCATTATTAAATACATTAGAAAAAATTGTGCATATTGCAAAAACTAATATTGATCCTGCCAATATGCTTAGAATTCTTTTTAAATCAAATCTAATTTTAATTGCTTTAGAACAAATTTTATAGCTATATATAACAACAAACATTTCACAAAAAACTGTTGAAATAGCAGCACCAATTTCATTAAAAAATGGTATCAAACTTATATTAAATAGTATATTTATTACTGCGCTGATCAGAGTTACTTTCAAAATTTTATTTTCTTTTTTCTGTACAAGTAATACTCCATAAACAAAATAAGCTGAAATGACACTAAAAACTAGACCAATAGATAATATCATCAAAGAATTTGTACTGTTCATGAATCTTGGTCCAGCAATAATAGATACAATCTCATTTCTCAAAGAAATCAATCCGACACTCGAAGGTATAATAAGCATTATCATTGACCAAAAAATTTCATTTACTAGATAATTATAAGCATCTTTATTATCATTTCTATAGTAAAATGATAGTCTTGGTATCATAGACATCAAAACAGCATTTGTCATTTTTTTTACAATTGTATATATTTTTACTCCTGTACTGTAAATTCCAACATGATAATCGCTGGATATTAAGCCTAATATTGTAATGTCTGAATTAAGATAGATAGTACTAGCAATATTGTTTAAAAATAGTATGCATACTGGCTTTAAGTGTTGAAAAAATTAGTATTTATTCTCAATTTAACATACTTTTTTGAATGAATAAAATTAAAGATATAGGATCCGCCTAATGAAAAAGTAGTAATCATGACATAAAGTAAATAATCTTCTTTACTTTTAACCAATACAAACATTAAAATCATTGAGATTACTTGGAAAATAAAACTTCTTATCGTTATATAAATAAAATCTTCCTCGAGAGTATAAAGCCATTCTACTGCAATGGCATCAAAAAGAATTTGAAAACTAAAAATTATAATAATATGACTATACATATTCAAGTTTGTTGGTATTAATAATATTATTATAAGTGTTACAAATGCGATGCTAGCTGAAAATAAATTTAAAGTAAACATCTGATTTGAAAACTCTACAAGCTTAGTTTTATCGCCTTTTATCGCAGCCCCTCTCTAACTGCATATTGTGTGATCCCAAGAGCTGCGATTAAAATGAAATAATTCGAAATAGATCTTGAAAACTCAATCATTCCTATTCCTTCAGGCGATAAGACCCGAGTAATATAAGGAAAAGTGACAAGTGGAAAGATAATATTTAGAGTTGTTCTGAGCATGTTAAAGAAAGCATTTAATTTTAAAGACTTTGTATTCAAGAAATCACCTTTTCATTGAAATAGGAAAAACATTTATTTTATTAGCAGAGAGTAACTTAATACATTTAATCGAAATATCTATCCCTAACCGATTTTTTATAATTGATTTAATAAATCGAAATCCATTAATATCAAGTTTTTTTAAGTCAGATTGATTTAGTTTGTTTTTCACATAATTAACTTGCCTTAAAAAAACCTCAATCCTTATTTCTAATCTATCTTTGGTAACCCTACCCATCAAACTTTCATCACATTCAGTTACACAATATATAATACTTTTATCACAAGTAATTCTATTTGTTTCAAAGGCACTTAGAGTAGAAAATATTACATCATTTGAAACTAAAGTATTCTCAAAATAAAACTTATTATCTTTTATATAACTACTTCTATAAAGTTTAGACCAAGGAACAACAAAATAAAACCTCATTTTATTTAAAAATAAATTGGAACTTTCATGAGAATAGTTTAATACTAATTTTTCGTATATAACATGTCTCTTACCTACATTCTTAGTCTTCTCATTCATTGAAGTTGGTCTAAAGTAAACTATGTCCCAACTTGAATTAAAATATTGCATTAAAATATCACAAAAATTGTCTATAAAGTAATCATCTGAATCTGCAAACATTAACCACCGACTATCACTCGCATCAATTCCAATATTACGACAATTTCCGGCACCTTTTTCATCTCTATTTTTCAAAACCTTTATTGGATAATTTAATTTAGGAACAGTCTGATTTAAAACTTTCAAGTGTTCTTTTTCACTATAATCATCTACTACAATTACTTCACCAATATTTCCGAAAGAATCGGGAATTGATTTTAGTAACCTTATTAGTTTATTAGAGGAGTTATAATGAGGGATAATAATAGTCAATTCATTCAATTTCTAAAACACTCCCTACTTTACTTTCTGAGTAGCCAAGTAGTAACGCAAAACAAAATATGGGCTGGAACCAATTCATGAAATCAAAGAAAAATATATGACTAAGGCAAAAAATTAAGGACAAGGAGATCATACAGTAAAAAAACTTATTTTTTTCTCCCTGCTCGATTTAAATCTCCGATATATTGAAAATAGTGATTTTATACTTAAAATTAGAAAAGTAAATATTCCTACTAAACCAAAATCATTTAACATAGTTAGGTAAGAATTATCAATAACGTAAAACCCATCAACTGATATAGTAATAGAATTACTAAGAAAATAGTTTGACAGCGATCTATAACCATTTCCAAAGAATATACCAAAGACATTGCTTTTAAAAAAATGTTCCAAGCCTAATCGTATACTAGATGACCTATGAATTATTGAGTATCTATTATATGTTTCCAATTTCATAAATTGATTGTATATACGTTCAAATAAAGTTTCTCCAGAAATAGGAACAAACATTACCAAAAGCCCCATTACAATTATTACTAGAAAAATCTTGAAAATTTTGGAAGCTGGGAATTTTTCTTTATCGATAAAAATTATTCTTCCTGTATATCCAAGTACTACTAATACGAGTACTAACACCATACTTGTACGTTTATATGTTACAAAAGATGTAAATATTACTAATGCTATCAGAAAATTACGTAGAATTTTATTATCGAATAAGAAAATAAACGGGGTTATAAAAATACAGAAAAAGGATATAATTAAAGGATGCTCCATCGTACCTCTAATTAAATAATTTGCCGTGTATCTTGTTCTAATTAATTCATTTACTATAGATTCTCCACCAAATTTTTCTATAAAAACATTATTTTTAACAAAACCTTCGAATAGAGAAAATATTAAGAATAAAACGATCGTCAATTTTAGTACAAATAATACTTGATATGAATAGCCTTCTTCAACAATTGTTTTGAAATAATAAAAAATAATATAAAAATTTAGCAAAATTAGCATTTCAATCCATATAGAATACTTAAAGAAAATTATATGAATAAACGATATTACAAGAATAGCAAAAAGAAACAATAAATACGTATACTCTAATCTCTTTTTTGTAAGGTATACAACTATTAAAAAAACTAAAAAGTTTATTATGGTATACGAAATCATAACGGTAATTGAGTTTCTATAAAGTGGACCTAAAAAAAACATAAAGATGAACTGAAAGATTATTGTTAATGTGATAAAATCAAATTTTTTTTTGTAATCATTTCCATACCTCTGCTTTAGATAAAGCTTTTTTTGATGTTAAAAAAACTTCTTTTTTTATAGATCTTGGACTCTTGTAGATAATCGGGAATGATTTACGTATACTTGATAATAAATAGTTTAGCTTAACTGTACTTTTATTCTGAAATGATATTTCCGATGATTTATCTTCCTTGTGATATAAAGAAATAGCATCGTGATATAGAAATGATAATTTATTTTTTTTAAGAGCAAAGCCAAAATTGATTCCTCGTAATATAAGAAAGTTCTGTTATAAAGACCTGGAATTCTTTCCAGATAATTTTCTGTAAGAAAAATGGCTGACCCATGTAACATGAAATAATTACCTACTAAGGTTTCTTCACTTTTAATGGATGCATCATAATTGCTACTTCTCATTTCTTTCTTCCTTTTTACTTTCATAAAAAACTTATTAAAACGCATTGCAATAAAGTCTTTGCCCAATTTACCATAGGTCATTTCCTTATAAATTGGATTTTGATTCAAATTGTCTGATCCATAAATCTTAACACCGATAGCTCCAATATTTCGAGAGTATTGTATTTGATTCAACTTTTCAAAAAAAAATTCATCGTCAATAATAGTATCGTTGTTCAGTACAAATACTTTTTTTATTTTTAATGTTTCAATAGCGTAATGAATTCCTATATTATTTCCTTGACTAAACCCAAGGTTCTCAGGTGATGAAATAATAGTAATATTAGGGTAATCTGAAAATTCTTTTAAATAATCTATCGATTCATTTTTAGATCCGTTGTCTATTACAATTATTTCAATATTACATTCTTTTTGCTCGAGTAGTGATATCAAGCATTCAATCGTATCCCAATAATTTTCATAATTCAAAACTACAATTGCAATTTTGTTCAAAAACTCACCTTCCAAATAGAGATAAAATTTCGTCAGCTTTTTCATCCCAAGAATAAGTATCTGATAAACTTTCTGAAATTTCTCTAGTGCTTATATTCTTCAATTTGATTTCAGATATTACTATATTTAGATTAGCAATAAATTGTTCTTCATCTTCAGAAATGTACACGTAATCTGAAACTTTATCTACTCCAGCTACCTTTGTAGTAACTACTGGTTTGCCAGCCCTTATAAATTCATATAGTTTTAAAGGATTCATACTTTCAGTAAACTCATTAACTTTGTGAGGAATTATACCGATATCAAACTTATCAAAATATATAGGTAATTCATCATAATGTATATCACCATAAAAAATAGCATTTTTATAAGTTTTCTTTAATTTTTCAATTTCATTTTGGCATTCAAAAACAGGTCCAAAGAAATGACATACAACATCAGGAAAAGACATTAATACTTTTTCAATAAGCTTGAAATCTAATCTAGACTGGATTTTCCCAGCGTATCCTAAAGATATAGGATCATTAAATGCTTCGTTTACATGAAAATAAGTAAAATCTACACCATTTGGTATCCAAAAAATATTGTTTCTTCTATTAAAAATCTTTTCTAAGGATTTTGAAACCATAGTAATAACATCCACATTCTTATCCAGTACTAAATACGATTTTTTTATTTCATCATAATAACTGTTCATTTGTGGATGTTCCAACCAATTATCAATGGCATCAAAAATCGAAGAAGAGAATTCTACTCTTTCAATTATAGGCGAACACATAGGATTTTGGATTAATATGTTAGGCTTGTAAGAATTCAAATAATTTATTGAAAATGATATTTTTTTTATTACATCATCATGTTCATAAACTTTTTTCCACCAAAGTTTTTTTAACCATATTACACTTAGATCATATATCAACATATCTACCACAAAAATATTTGTCGAAATTTCTTGTATTGCTAAATTTTTTTTATTAAAAATAATATTGTCTTTGCTCGTTATCCAACCTTTTCTCAGGGTAGCTTCCACTATTGAAACGGGTCTATTAAAAATAATAATTCGATTAACTTTGCTATTTTCTTTTAACGATTGGAAAAGATGTGCATCTCTTGTCCTAAATCCTTCCTTTATCCACTTTTTGTAGTCATGGAAGGGAAAAATTACTAAATCCATAAAATCCATCTCATCCTTCATCAAAAATTTTTTCGTACAAATTTATAATCAGATCCCAATTATAGCTAGAAGCTATCCGATTTGAAGCTTTCAATTTTAATTTTGAAATTTGTTGATTGCTTAAATGATCAGTGTAGTCAATTAACTGAGCAAGAGAATCGGGTCTTTTATCCCAATAAAGAGCAGAGTCCATTGATACTTCTTTATTGAAGGGAACGTCCAATAAGAGATTTAATTGAGTGGAAAATAACGCCTCTAAAAGAGATGGGTTTGTCCCACCAACTTCATGACCATGAAAATAAGCAAATGCATTTTCTCTGATGTATTTTAGTAAATCTTGATCATACACCGTTCCAACAAATTTTATTCTATCATCACTCAAAAAGTCTGTTTCTCTCTGCAATTTTTCATAAAAACTATTTTTTTCAATATTTGTTATTAGTACAAAATCTTTTTCCGTCTGCGATTTCATATACTCTTTTATCATAATTGCATAATTATTTTCAGGTACAAACCTACCTACAACAAGATAATAGTTACCTTCACGAACGTTTTTATCTTCATACCATTTTCTTACGATTTTATTACTTTCATCATACAAAGTTTTTTTCATATCCGTACCATAAGCGATAAAATGGGTTGTGGGGTTATACTTCTTGTAGTCATGTAATATATATTTTTCTATATTACAACTATCACATATTATAATATCCGAATGTTTAATCATAAGTCTTTCAGAAAATTTCCAGTATCTTCTAACAGGAAAGCTCCACTTTCCCCTCAACCATTCATGTCCATCAGGGTTAACAAATAACTTACCATTCATCTCTTTTATAATTTTTTTAAAATGAAAAATAATTGGACCAATACGGCAAGCTAAAATATAAAAAATGGGATCTCTATCCATGTTTTTTTTTGATATTTCAATAGCTTTCTTTAAAGCAAGAATATCATAGATTATAGCTTTGGCTGGACCAATATTTGGAACTTTAATATTAAAACAATTTGATCCATTGTAATCAAAGTACTCATCAGATATACCTGATTTCAAAGAATTTTCTTCCATACACGCAATATGGTACTGTATATTTTCATTCTTTTTATATTCTGTCAATTTTTCAACAAACGTTTCGAACCCACCATACTTTGCTGGTATCCCCTTTGAGCCTATTATATAAATATTTTTCTTCATACAAATCTCCTCTAAATTTGATGTTCATCTTAATATGCACCATTCGGCATAAGAATAATTTTAAATGTTTTAACAATAATTAGAACATCATTGATAATACTTTGATTTGTTATATACTTTAAATCTAAATCGACCATTTCATCAAATCCAACATGATTTCTTCCACTCACTTGCCAAAGCCCAGTACAACCTGGTTTCACCAATAATCTTTGTTTCGCATAATCACTATATTCACTAACTTCTCTTGACAATGGAGGTCTTGGACCAACCAAACTCATATCCCCATTCAGTACATTCCACAATTGAGGAAGTTCATCAATACTAGTTCTTCGAATAAATTTTCCGATTTTCGTAACTCTAGGATCTTCTTTCATTTTAAACATAGCACCCTGTACTTCATTATGCTGTAGTAATTTATCTAATTGTTCTTCAGCATCTACACACATCGAGCGAAATTTGTACATTTTAAAGGTTTTTCCAACCCGTTCTTGAGAAAAGAATATTGGACCGGATGGGTCTTCTTTTTTTATTTTATAAGCAACAATAAGAAAGAGTGGCGAAAGAACTACCAACCCGATCAAACTTCCAAAAATATCAAATATTCTCTTTACAAATAAATATAAATATTTTGAATCAATCTCTTCTTTCTTAATTAATATTTCTTCCCTAACTTTTTTTGTTTCCCTGTTTAGATTAGATACATTCACTTCATCCACCCTAATTCCTCCTAGAACAATCCAAACTTTTTCTTTTTGGCTACTAAAAATTCTGGATAATCTACTTTGTCTCCATTCACTAAATCTCTTGTCACTTGCTTCATTAATGAGACTTTTCCTGTCCCATACTCATCCGCTATCGCATCATAAGCTTCTTTTAGATAAAAGGATCTTTTTTTACCCCATGAGCATCCGAAGCTACCATCTGAACCAAATTATGTTCTACCATTATTTTTGCCGTTTTTTGAATATCTTTACCAAATACCCCGACGTAGCTTGGAGCAGTAAGTTGTGCCAAACAACCCATTTCTAAAAATGGAATCAAGTTATTAGGATCCTTTCGAAAATGAGCATTTCGTTCTGGATGAACAATTACAGGAACTTTCCCCATTTGTAATAGTTCAAAAAAAACTTGTTCTGTATATGAAGGAACTTCCATTGTAGGAAATTCTATCAAGATATACGTATCCTCGAGGTCTGTAAATAAAATCTTATCATTTCGTATATCCTCAATTAAATCACCTGTAATTCGAACTTCTTGTCCTTCTAGTACAGTTAACGGCAGATTTCTTTTGTCTAATTCTGCCTGTAAAGATGCGACAAGAGAAATGACCTCTGACTTAGGATTTGTATATTTCCCATTATTATGATGTGGTGTACACAAAATATGTGTAATACCTTGACTAACAGCTTGTTCAGCCATGGCAATACTTGCCTCAATATTTTCTGCTCCGTCATCAACACCTGGCAAAATATGACAATGTAAATCAATCATTTCTCCCGTCTCCTTTATATCATTTAGTTTCCATAATAATAGTAATAGCCTGAATCTTTACTATTTTCGGCACCATTATAAACAACCCCTAGAATTCTCGCTTGAACCATAGCTAATAAGTCTTTTGCTTTTATAAGTGACTCCTTTCGGGAAACATTTTCCCGAACAACCAGCAAAGTACCATCTGCTTTAGATGCCATAATTTGAGCATCCGTTACTGCAACCACAGGAGGCATATCGAAAATAACCACATCGTAAAGGTTTTTCGCTTCTTCAATCACTTGATTCATTCTAGAAGATCCTAAAAGTTCGGATGGATTTGGGGTTTAGGCCCACTAGTTAGCACGGAAAGATTATCGATAACTGTTTTTTGTGATGCTTCTAACACGCTTGTTGTTGTACTTAAAACTGTACTTAAACCAGAAGCGTTGTTTAGATTAAAGGTTTTATAAACCGTAGGCTTACGCATATCGGCATCAACTAACAAAACCCGTTGACCAGATTTTGCAAAGACAACTGCTAAGTTCGCAGAAGTCGTAGATTTCCCTTCTCCTGGACCAGAAGATGTGATTACTAATGTTTTGATCTGTTGATCAGCTGAGGACGCAAATTGAATATTCGTTCGTATTGTTCTGTATTGCTCTGAAATAGGTGACGATGGGTCAACCAATGTAATTAAGCTAACCGCATGTGTTTGTGTTCCTTTATGCTCTTTTATCTTCGCCATTCATCTTCCCTCCTTAAACTCTTGTGCGGCTACGGCGTGATTCAGGTGCCTTGTCGCTTGTATTTTTTTTGATCATTGGTGTTACTGGTTTTTTCTGAATGGTCGCGTTTATTTCTTTCGCTGACATTTGTGGAACTGTTCCTAGAATCGTGAAACCTAATGTTTCCGTAACGAATTTATTATCTTTAACAGTACGATCTAGTAATTCCAATAAGAAAGCAATACCGATACCAACTAAAACACCTAAAACTAAACCAATTGCTAAATTAAGTTTATTATTTGGGGATACTGGTGAAGTGCTTGCTTCTGCGTTGGAGATGATTGAAATTTTGTCCACGCTCAATACATCTTTCGCGTTTTCTTGGAAGACTAATGCTGTTGTATTTGCGATGTTGCAGCATAAACAGAACTAGTATCTGTAGCTCTAATAGAAAACATCAATGAATTTTGTGATTGTGTCACTTCAACAGAATCTTTCAATTCTTGTACGCTTTTATCAATTCCATATTCTGATTCTATTCGGTCTTTGACCTGGTTGATAACCAAATCTCCTGTAACTAGTTCTTTATATGTGTTGATCATTTGTAGATTCATATTTACATCATTTGCATTTGTTGTTTCGGTTTGTGGCAGAGTAACGATCAATTGCGCTTGCGAACGATACTGGGGTGTAAGAACAAAAAAGGTAACGATCGCTGCTAACGCCAAGCCAACAAACATCGAGATTAAAATTGATGTCAGGTGTTTCCGTAATATATCAAATATTTCTTTTAAACTAATAGTCTCTTCCATATTTCTCCACTTTCTTCTAGTTATTGATATCTAACTGGTCTTTAAGGATACTTTGTACACGATTTAATTCTTCATCATTCACACGCTGATAAGAGATGCCATCTTGCATGAATCCTTCACCTTGAAGCTGGTCTTGTTTGATCGTTTGAAACGCACTGCGGTAATTCAATGCCAATGTCCGCATATCATCAAAACTCATATCAGTTTTCATATTGTTCTCAACTGCATTTAAGATTGACTGATATTGACTAACACCGTCTAGACTGAGAACTTTCTTTACGATTGCTTCAACCATCTTACGTTGTCGGTCTTGTCGCCCGTAGTCTCCATTGGGATCATCATATCTCATTCTTGAATAAGCGAGTGCTTGTTCCCCGTTTAATTTTGTACGACCAATTGTAAAATCAAAGCCATCTTTTGAAAAAGTCAAATCATTATCAACTTCAATACCGCCGACTGCATCAACTAACTCTTTCAAGCCTTCCATATTAAGGGACACGTAATGATCGATGGGGATATCTAAAAATTTCTCAACCGTGTCCATAGACATGGCAGCCCCTCCAAAGGCATAGGCATGATTGATTTTATCTGTTGTGCCATGTCCTACGATATCAACATAGGTATCGCGCGGAATACTCACCACCGTCGTCTGATTGTCCTGTGGGCTGATGGTCGCAACCATCATGGTATCGGAACGGCCTTGTTCGACTCTGCCTAAATCACCGGTATCGATCCCCATCAGTAAAACCGAGAAGGACTCTTGTTGGGATAGATCGACATCATTTTCACGTAGGCGATCTTCTCGATCACGCTCAACTGATTGATAAGTTTCGTTAATTGAGTTTGACACATCAAAATATAGTTTAGCAGCAACACCGATCAATCCGATGACTAACACTGCAACGATTGAAAAAATAATTAGAAAGATTTTTTTTTCCTTTTGACATTTGCTTTCCTCCAGTTATCTCTTTTTTCTTTGATACATGTTTTCAATTAGTAGACAACGTCTGAACTTTGATCTGTCCAGGTGCCGTCTCCTGCTGATGTATCCTCTGAATAACTTTCCGTTGAAGCGGGGGGTGTATACGTGCTGTATCCTGTGTACCCCATTTGGGTAGCGACTTTGTCTGCTAATTCGGTGTATTTCTCTTTCAATTCTTCATTGCGAACTTTGCTGATACTGTCGACTGCACTCAGGTATTTTTCTAAAGTGACTTCACTGGTCACCTCATCCCCATCAAGCATTTCATCAAAAGTTTCTTGTAATTTTGCAATGCGGTCCAACTGGGTATCCGCATACTCTAAATAGGAAACAACTAACTCTTTCCATTTACTATCTTCAAAAAAGCTCAGATTTTCACGGACATTTCCAACATCCGTTTCTTTTAGATCGGCTCTAATGATGACATCATTTTCAGCACTTTGCCAATTTGAAACGCCTTCAGTAAATAAGGCTTCCGTATCCGCTTGTACTTTTAATTTTGCCTCGATGTCTTTTAACTGATCATCAAGAGCGGTTTTTTCTTGTTGGATCTCGACTGACTCACTTGGTAATGCATCATCATCGATCCCATAATCGTCCGCAGATACTTTCACTGCAGAAAGTTTTGCGACTGTTTTAAGAACGTCTTCTTCTTTAAGATCTTTTCGCAAAAACGTTTGATCTTCGTTGCTGTAAAATTCAGCAATTTCATTCGACAACTCATTGATGCGATCTTTTTCGCTGGCAATTGCTGTCTGTGCATATTCGACACGCTGCTGGTACTGTCGCTGGTTATTTTGTCGATACCCCACTAGACAAATCGCAACTGCGCCAATACCAACGGCTAAAACAGTCAAAGTCTTTAATAACGGCTTTCCCATGAACACACTCCCTAATTCAATTGTGCTTGTTTCAACAATTTGCCTTTGTACCGCAAAATAAAGGCAATTCTAGTTTATTATAAGAGAAATGGAAGATTAAATAAAGGAAATTTCCGCTTTTTCTTAGTCAAGTCCATAATCCTGTGTAAAATACTATACAATGTTTTACCGGTCTCTCATTGATCAAACTTAATATATTTTCTTGTAGAACTGAGCCATTCGTCATGAAGGTCCATAAGGACAGCTCCAATTAATCGATTGGCAGACGTTCGGTTGGGAAAAATCCGAATAATCTTTTCTCTTCTGCGGACTTCCTGGTTCAGTCGTTCAAGAAGGTTGGTGCTTTTTAGCCGATTATGACTATTTCCGATAACCGTGTATTGAAAGGCATCTTCGAAGCCATTATCCAATATTTCGCAGGCTTTTGTATATTTAGGCTGGTCGATATATTCACCGACTAAGGCATTCTTAGCTGTTCGAGCGAGTTCAATATCCGTAAACTTAAAGATCGCTTTTACTGCTTCTCTAAACGGTTTTGAATTCTTTTTGGAATGGAACTGAAGATGTTTCTTAAAAAATGGACCTGGCATCTCTGCCAACTTGCGTTGGTAAATGACTTACGAATCGCAGACACTAGGCCTTTATGGGCATCAGAAATGATGAGTTCTGTCCCCTTTAGGCCGCGTTCTTTTAAGTATTCAAAGAAGATGGACCATGTGTCATCACTTTCTTCATTTTGAATCATGAAGCCAATGATTTCACGGTCGCCACCTTCTGTTATCCCGATCGCAATATGGCAGCTTTTAGAAAGCACTCGATGGTCCTCACGGACTTTTATGTAGAGAACATCAGTCATCAGATAAGGATAATTCGTACCTGAGAGTGAACGGTTCTGCCATTCGTTGACCATCGGGTCTAACTGCTCAGTCAGGCTAGAAACAAAAGATTTCGATACAGATTTTCCACATAGCTCTTCAACAATCTTTGAAACTTTACGTGTCGAAACGCCCGAAACATACATCTCAAGCATTGAAGCGAGCAGTGCCTTTTCATTTCGCTGATAACGCTCAAACACCGTCGGTGAAAATTCACCATCACGTGTTCTAGGCACTTTTAATTCGAGTGTACCCACACGAGTCGTAAAGTCTCGCTCATAATAGCCATTTCTTTGACTCTGACGACTTTCTGAACGTTCATAGTCATCGGCTTGAATATATTCTGTTCGTTGATTTTCCATCAATTGGTTGAAAACAGTGGTTAAAATATTTTTAGAAACATCATCTTTTACCGAATGTTCAATAATACTTTGAACCTCTTCGTTGTTCAGTGTAAAATGTACTTGGGTCATGTAACGTCCTCCTGGGTATGTTTTTGTGGTTAAAAACATTGTACCGTAAAAGGGCTGTTACATGGCCTTTTATCTTTTACACAATTATATGGACTTTATCTTTTTCTTTTATATATATTTATTTTTCATCATATAATATCCATTATTCGGAATACTTTTAGTTATTTTAATAAAGCATAAAGAACATGTTTCTTCGTTGACAACTATAAAAAACCTTCATTTTAAATATCTAATAAATTAGTTAAAAAGCTTTGTTATCAATGCTTTCAAAACAAATAAGTGAAATCCCAAAAAAAAGGATTCAAAACGCAAGTTATATTTTTTCGTGATCTCTTTATTATAGTCATGCAGCTAACGAAATTAAGAAAAATCAGAAAAATTTTTCAAAAGTTTTTTAACCGCTCCTCTCAATCAGGTCTTCGACCCTTGCTGTAGCCGGATCGAAGCAACAAAAGAAGCTTCATTGTCATCCAATCCTGAATAAAAATTATAAGTTGTACTTGTGCTCGCTCAAAAATTCTTCTTCATATCAAAACAATCCTTACTGGCTAGATGAAAGAAAGTTTAACGAGCTTTACATTTTTCCAGCAAATTCATCTAAGTTGAGTTTTCCAACTCTTTTTTTCGTCTATAAAACTTCTATAATGAAACTTAATACGAAATCAATTGTAATTGTACAAGCAAAAAACGTATCTCTACCTATTATAATAGAGACTCACTTCGCACCTTTACTGTCTATTGCAACAGTCCTTATTATCATATACAAAATAGATTTTAATCCCACTTATATATTTCACCAATCGATGAAATATGTGATTTGTTTTTCCATCCCTAGTTTCTTTAAGATGTATAAGAAAGAGTTTTGCTTTTTCTTCATGAAAGGAGCTGCATCTTGAGAAATTTTCAAAATAACTTCATTACTAATACGGCTACGATTCGATGGCTGAAAATTTTAATGGCATTCGAAAAAAATCACCATTGCTCAACTGTCGGCTTAGCAAAGACATCAGGAAGTACGACTCGTACGATCATGACAGATATTACGAATTTAAAAGAACACTTTGGTGACTGCCTTATGATCGACTCTTCACACAAAGGGTATTTTTTTCTATAAAAAATTCTTCTGATTACCTTACAAAAAAACGTGCTTTGATTGCCGATGAGATTTTATTCCATATCATTGAAAGTATTTTTCATCACGATTTGCTTACTTCTTCTGAATGGGCAGAAAAATATCATATATCTGAGAGTACTGTTTTGCGGTATTTGCGAAAGGTCCAACCCATTTTTTCCTCCTATCGTTTGGAAATTCAAACCAACCCAGTCAGCTTTGTTGGGGAAGAAATCAACATTCGCAAATTTTTTCATGATTTCTACTATGAATCCGAGATTACTGGCCATACGATTTTCCCGCCCATCGCGATTCAAAACATCACTGCCAGTGCATTTTCAAAGTGCTATCAGCTGAATCAACATACTTGCTCTTTCGGTGAGTTTAATTACTATTTGTATATCACCTTCGAACGGCATTGCATTGGTCAGCCTATCTCCTTACCAAAGCCAGTCAAAGCTATGTTCGAAAACTACAATGATTTCAAGTTATTTTCCGAAATCAACGAGGCCATTGAGGAGCAATACCAAAGAGAACTTCCTTATGAGGAAATGCTCTATTTATTTTTATTAGTGAAAACGCGACGATCGATCAGCAACCTGACCATTGAACATACATTTTGCAAAGAATACAACCATTGGCCTGAACTCAAAAAACTTGCGGCATTATTTGTAAACGACTGCTTACCCGATTCACCAGATCCTGCTCGCGATCAACTTTTGATCGAATCATTCTTTACCGTAGCAAAAATCAAACAATTATTATCACCTTTGCTAAACCACATGATTTCTGATGCCATCCAATTTGTAGAAGATAGTTACCCGGATGATTTTCAATTGTTTAAAACTTATTTGTTCACGCAACCTATAGCACTTGATACTTGGGATAGTGAGACATTGAATCACTTGAGTACAAGTTTAACAATGTACATCTCCTCCATCAGATCGTTGTATTGGCAAGAAAAAAGAATATTGCCTTTTTATTTGAAGGTCCTTATTATCTATGCCAATTACTAAAGTGCAAGTCTGTCCGTTATTTGCGCAGTTTTCGTACCTTTTATTTCCCGGATTCCAACGAATTGTCGCAAGCCTATTTAGAAAAGAATCAGATCGATTTGATCGTAACGAACTATACGGAATACATCACTGAGTACGCCCAGAACATTGATTATCTACTCCTTAAAACCTTTCCGGATGACTATGACTGGGAAGCTTTAGAAGCGAAACTAAACACGAATTTCAATAATTAATTTTGCTACTGGTGTCTTTCTTCTTTTCTCTTTGTTATTATTGGGCAGTCTGAGGCGACTCTATAATGATCGTTCTTGCCGGAAACAATCATCTATGGGAATTGAAGGGATTGTGATTTATTTAACATAAATATTCTGACTGACTAAATATAATCAAACAGAGTGCTAGAAATACCCCAAAAATCAGGTATTTACGGCACTCTGTTTTATTGAAGAAAAGCAAAAAAAAAAAGAAGCAGGCCTCTGCTTCTTTTTTTGATTAATCTAAGATCGTGACTTTTACTTGACGACGTCCCCATTGGATACATTGTGCTACATTATCAAAGTGAACATCGATAATGTGCCCTTTGATCGCGCCACCAGTATCAAGTGCTAGTGCTACGCCATAGCCTTCAACATTGACTAAAGTGCCTAGCGGAATCACGCTTGGATCAACGGCAACTGCCATTGGATTTTTACGTAAATCTGTACCACTTGCGGTAAAGAAGCTCGCACCAGCTTCTTTATACGAGTAGGCAGTTGATTCCATCATTAATGTCCGACCACTACTTGTATCGCTATTGCTAGTATTGTTGTTGCTTGTATTACTTGAACTGCTATTCGAGCTACTATTACTGTTACTGTTTGAAGAGCTATTCGATGATGACGTGCTGCTTTCAGTCGTGTTGCTGCTAGATGATGCAGACGATTGTGATTCAGAAGAACTTGAACGTTCAGCCGCTTGTGCTGCTTCTTTTTCCTCTTTTTCTTTCGCTGCTTGTTCTGCCGCTTCTTTGGCTGCACGTTCTTCCGCTGCTTTTTCAGCGGCTAAACGAGCAGTTTCAGCTTCTTTGCTTGAAGCGATTTGAGCCAAGGTTGATTCATTTTCTTTCAACTGCGCTTGAAGATTGGCGATTTTTGAATCTAGCGCTTTGGCTTCTGATTCTAGTGCTGTTTGATTTTCTTTCAACGATTGCTGAGTAGATTGCGCTTTTTCTTCTAATGTTTCAAGCTTTTCTTTCTCAGCCGTCAATGAATCGATCTTTTCTTTTTCCAAGTTTTGCAGCATCGTCATGGCATAGGCATGATTGATGAAATCTTGGATGTTCGATGATTCTAATAGGACGGTCCAATCTCTGGTTGCCCCACCATTGACTTGGATGTCTTTCATACGTTCCGCAACGACTGCTTCACGCTTTTCAATTGTTTCTTGTGCAGTTTTGATTTCTGCTTTGGTTGTTGCTAATGATTCTTCATTTTCAGCGATTTGAGCTTTTAACTCTTCTACTTCGCTGTATTTCGCATTCACATCAGTCAATGCAATCTGCACTTCCGTACTGATTTCCTGACTTTGCTGCATGACGGCACTTTCTTGCTCTTGCAATGATTCAAGTGACTCAGCCTGCGCAAAGATGGGAGAAACGATTCCTGCCGCAAAGACAGCGACAACGATTGTTCGTAGTTTCTTTGCCTTCAAAAAATTCCCTCACTTCTCACTATGGTTTCCAACATATCCTATTATACAAATTCTTAAGAAGAATTTTATTGCAAGACCTTTACAATTTGTTACAAATTATCGTAAAAGTGGGAGTTTTAACAGTCTTTTCCATTGGATTTCAGACAGAAGTGGGAAGAATCAGCTTTGATAAGGGTTTATTTTCTGTAACACTATCGTAACAATGCTATTTTTTTCTACGAATAGCCTCGATGAAGCGCGACAATTCTTGGCTGCTTTTTATCTGATTGATTTCTAACTTTTGAAAGTTTTTTAAGAGTCTTCTTTGATGGAAATTCAACTTCGGTAGATTCTGTTTTAAGATGCGCCATTCTTCTGGAAATGCTGCAAATCGCCCTTGCCAATCATTTTTATATTGCTCAATGTTTTCAGCCAGCTCTTTTTTGTGTTGTTCAAAGGCTTGATTGACTTGTTGCACAGCTTTCTGAAAGGCAACCAAATTTGCCAAAGTATACCCCATATCAAATGAAAGGATCATCAACAAGATAACTGGCAATAAAAATCCTGTACGTTCTACTAATGTTTGGACAAAAACTAGCATCTGGGGATGAATAAATCGAACGATGATCACACAGCACGCTCCCCAAAATACGGAGATTGGCAGTGCTACTCTCCCATTGATATTCAAAGGGACATTATTATAATCCCACCATGAAGCGTGAAACAGTTTTTCCAATAGAAAACTCGTGGCATACTCCAAAATAGTTACTAGGATTGCGGCTGCAAAAAAAAGCAAGACAATATGTTGATGAATTGGTCGTAATAGGTAGACAACGCCTAAAATACCAAAGCCATAAATGGGTGTGATGGGACCGACCAGAAAACCTCGATAAACAAAATGACCTGCTTTTATCGAGCAATAAATCGTTTCCCACAACCAGCCAATAAATGAATAGCAAAAAAACAATAAAATAATTCGTTCAAATTCGAACATACGTATTTACTCCTTTCAAAAAATGATGGCGTATTATTGCGGTACTTTTCCTATTCATCATACCACAAAGTAAGCTATCTCATTTTCAGTTCAAAGTGACGTTCTCTCAGTGAACAGCTCATTTAATTGTTTTCTATGCTTTTATTGATTCCCAAAAATAATGGATGGATGGACTTGTTCCTTTAAACTATACCCACATAATTCTTTGTTGAAAGTAAAGTGATCTTGTTCTACGTTGGCAATGATTTCCTCCTCTGAAAATCCATGGAAATCGTAATCATTAATATAACTACGCAACAAGACCAATTTTGCATCAATCAAAAGTACTCTTTGGATATCTGTCCAAAAAGTTGTTTCTCGATTCTTTAAAATTTTTTTCAGTTCTGCTTCTTGTTCTAACCAATAAGAATAAACAACTGGCATATCCTCTCGAATAGCAGCTGGCGATAGACCTTCACGCATTTTTTTTAAGTATTCATTAACTGATGGATATAGCAATTTCATTCCCCCTAAGTATATTATTGAACCAATTTTCCCCAATAGAGATGACTGTCGTTCTGCGATGTTCGTTGATTTCTCGGGGAAATCTTATTTTGCTTTCGCTTGAAATTCCCCATATAAAGTAGTTTTTATGATAAGAACATAAAGCATATATTTTGCATCAATAAAGAAAAAGAATACGATCAATTTTTAGATGCATTCCATGCAATTTTCAACTTCACCATTTTTTTTATGCTTCCTTTCTTATACTAAGCATATCAAAACTACTCTCATATTTATAATCAACTTTTGCATCCATCTAGGAAAAAAGTGAAAACAAGCCTTTATAATCTTTTATTTTTTGACTTTGTTTCATTATTTTCATCATCAAGAAAAATAAATTTCACCTTATTCATGCAATAACTGAGAATATTTTATTGCGTTATTTTCTTTCCTATTATACGATTAACTAAATAATGTTGGTTATTTGAAAGCACATACGAAGGGAAAAGTGAGAATAATGAAAAAAAGTGTTGTTTTAAGTTTGTTGGGGTTTACACTTCTTTTTGCTGGATGTACACAAAAAAAAGAAAATTTGGCGGGAGAAAGTTCGCAAAGTGCAAGCACTTCAAGTATGGCCATGACATCTTCAACAGAAATGAATCAAGAATCAACGGCCTCATCTAGCGAATCTGCTTTACCGAGTTCTGAACAAACCATCACAGGGGTCAGTGGCACAAACTACAAGATTGCGTTACCTAGCAATTGGCAAGAAGTACCAGATTTCACTTCATTGAATCCTGACAATGATTTTATGTTGTCAGATGCATTAGAAACGAAGTACTTAGCTGCTGTTGTCGAATCAAAGCAAGATTTCGCCGATTTAGAAACTTATCTCGGGTTGGTTCAAGAAAATTTGGCAACGAGCTTTGATACAACTGCCACCTTTTTACCAATTCCTGACACCAAAGCCTATTTCGTTGATTTCCCAGCAACCGTTGAAGGACTAAATATCCACTATATTTATTATGTCCTTGAAACAGAAAATAATTATGTGCAGTTATATGGTTGGACATTGGAAAGTTTGTATGACTCCTCAAAAGAGGAACTGACAGCGATCATGAATAGTTTCAAAGAAGAATAAGTAAAAAACATCTGTAAACCACTTTTGCGTCCAATCGCAAAAATGATTACAGATGTTTTTTTTTTTATCTACTTACTACAAGTCGCTGCCCTACCACAATCAATGAACCAGAAAGATTGTTCCACTGCATCAACTGATTCACTGTTACACCGTACCGTTGCGAGATTCCCCACAAGGTATCTCCCGAACGCACCGTATGAGTGGTGCTACTTGAAGAGGTGTTATGCTCTCGAACATAGGCGGCACTTACCCACCCACGACCTTCAATTCGATACCAGATATTGTTGCCGTTGACACTCGTCCCAGTCTTTTGGGCAACGGCTCGAAAAGAAGCGTTGCTTGATAACGAACCGACAATGTTGGCACTAGTAGAAGCGTCTGAACGGATGTTTAAGGTCGCCGTTGTTCGAAACTCTTTATTGATGCTTTGCTCGGTATTGTTACTTCCTGAGCTTACTTCGCTGACATAGGCGGCACTTACCCACCCACGGCCTTGGATCCGATACCAGACATTGTTGCCATTCACACTGGTTCCGGTCTTTTGAGCGACAGCTCGAAAGGTCGTATTATTCGCCAACGAGCCGACAACTGAGGCGCTAGTTGATGCATCTGAACGGATATTTAAAGCCGCCGTTGTTCGAAATTCTTTATTGATACTTTGTTCGGTATTGTTGTTATTCCCATTATTGTTATTACCATTCCCACCCGTATTTGATGAGATCTCTGTCACATGAGCGGCACTTACCCATCCACGACCTTGAATCCGATACCAGGTCGTATTACCGTTGACACTGGTTCCGCTTTTTTGGGCAACTGCTTGGAACGTCGCATTGGTAGCCAGTGAACCAACGATCGAGGCACTGGTGGAAGCGTCTGAACGGATATTTAGCGCTGCATTTGTCCTGAATTGCTTATTGATGGCTTGTTCAGAATTGTTATTATTGTTGTTATTATTCGAACCGCCACCGCTTGAGGTATCGTATTGGGTCAAATTGTAGGTTTCGATCAAGTTATTCAGCTTACTTGCATAAGACGTGTCGGTTGCATAACGTCCTTGCAGCCACTGTGTCGCATCACGATAAGAACTGGTATTAGACTTCCATGCCCCATGGTAGAAGAAAACACCTGGCGAAAATGAGGTCGTTTTCAAAACGTGGGCATTGTCTTGAAAGGATTCTTTTAGCGAGGGATATTTACGAAACTTAGCAATAATCGGATAAAGATTGCCATTCCCGTCATCTTCCATCGTTTGCATCTCTACAAATTGTCCATTGTAAGATCCCTTGATGCCAAACATATTATTCGCAAGAGTGGTCAGTGTGGACTGGCCCCAACCGGACTCTAAGATTGCTTGGGCAATCATGACCGAAGCATACAGATCATTTGCTCCCGCCACTTCTTGTGCCATCGGCCCTACTTGCTGAATAAAGGCTTGTTGATTGGTAGAACGTGCCATTGGATTGTTGTAGTTCGGCATCACTTTCGTTTCAATGGCAATCCGCTCTTCTTCTGAAAGAACCGGGATGTCGCTCCCTATTTCTGTCTCTTCTTGTTCGGAAGCCGTGTCATCTGCCGGTGCCCTTTCAGGTACGTCTTCGCTTTCTGGCACTCCCACAACGTCAACGTTTGAGGAATCGGAATTGTCTTGTGTTCCCGATTCAGCATTCGTTGCGTTGTCTTCTACAACGATCACTGAATCTTGTGTTGAGTTATCTTGCGATGAGTCGGCTGTTTCAACGACCCGAACGCCATTTTGCGCTTCTGTTGACTCAAGCGTATCAGCTAAGACACTCACTGGCAAAATATTCACCGTGCTAACAAGTGCAGCCGTTGTAGCTGCACTTTTGCGGTAAAACACTCCTCTTTTTTGCTTCATCGCTCGTCTGCGAATCAATTTTCTTTCTTCCATTTGTCTCTCCTTAAAACCACATCCAGTTAAACCTTACATTCTCACTGCAAAACTAGGTGTAAAGTAAGCAGTGCTACCAACAGAAACGTTTTGTCCTGGTCGTGGTGCGTGAATATATTGACCACCGCCTAATGCAATGGCTACGTGATACGTACTTCCTGATGAACCCCAGAATAAAAGATCTCCTGGTTGCGCTTGGCTGACTGGAATCACTGTACCGGCTGTTTCTTGTGGTACCGTCCAACCGCCAATATCTCTACCTGTTACTTGTAAAAAGACATAGCGAGTAAATCCAGAACAGTCAAAGCTGTCAGGTCCTTTGGCACCCCAAACATATGGTTTTCCGATATGTTTATAGGCTTCGGCAACGATCGCGGCACCATTTGTTGAAGCTGGTGCGGAAGGCGCTGTCGGTGGCGTCACGATTGGTGTAGGCGCTGGTGTCACTGGCGTCGGTGCAGGAGTTACAGGTGCACTATCCGCTGGCGTCTCCGGTGCTGCAGGTGTTGTTGGTGTTTCTGGTTCTTGAATTTCTGGTGTATCTACTGGTGTTTCCTCTGGAGCCTCTGGTGTTTCAACCGATTCAGATCCTTGCGTTTCCTCTGGTTGTGTTTCTAGTGGTGCTTCTGGCTCTTCCACTGGTTCCTGGCTTTCTGCTCCTATTTCAGGTTCCGTTGAATCCGCCTGAGCAGCTGCTTCATTCAAGGCTGCTTCTTCCGCAGCCGTTTGTTCTGCTTGCTGTTGCGCCGCTTGTTCCGCTTGGGCTTGTAAAGCAGCAACGCGAGCTGCTTCTTCACGAATTCTTGCTTGCTCCGCTTCATAAGCTTCTTTTTCCGCACGCAGCTGTTCTTTCTCTTCTTCTTTTGTTGCTTCTTCGTAGGCTAGGTTACTGACTAGCACATTCAATTCTGCTTGAGTGGCTTCCAAGGCACCTTTTTGCGCTTCTAGATGACTCTGTGCTGCTTGCAATTCTGCGACTTTTTCTTGTGATTCTGCGCGCTTTTCTTCAACGGCTTTTTGGTCAGCTTTTTGCTGTTCAATCACTTCATTGTTTGCTCGGATGATCGTCGTCATGGCATGCACCCGACCGACTAGGTCACTGACAGACTCCGCTTCTAATACCGCTGTTAAAAAATGATCGCCTTTGCCATTGATTTGTGTTTCTCTGGCTTGTTTTTCAATGTTTTCTGAGCGTTTGGCGATTCGCTCTTCTAATTGACTGATTTCTTGGTCTAATCCTTCTATCTCTTGCAGCAAATCACCTTGCTGCGCTAAAATGGTCGCTGTTTCTTGATTCAGTGAATCAATTTCCTCAGACAATCCGTCAATTTCCCCTTGTACGCTCTGGCGCTGCTGTCTCAACTGATCAATCTCGTTATTTTTTTGTTCAATCAATTGGTCATGATTCGTTGCAAAAACGGTCATAGGGCCGCCGAATGATGACAAGACAATGCCACACATACATACTGTTGCAAAGATTTTCTTCTTCATCTGATCCTCCAAATTCAATTTAAAAACTTTTTTTTCATTTATTTGACCATTTTCATTTTAACATAGTTCATCTACAAACCCAATCCGTAAGCGATTTACATTTTAGTTACACAAATATCAGATGTTTTTTTATTGATTGTTCCCCAGTTAAAAAAGTCATTAAAGTTGAGTCAATCCCTATCTATCAACTCTTCAAGAAAACTTCATAGAAAATCTTCTTTTTCTTAAGAAAAAATAAATAATGTTTTAGATTTCACTTTTATTACATTAATTTTTTGCAAAATATGCTTGATTTACAAAATCTTATTCATAAGAAAAAGCTCTTTCCTAGTGTTTTCTAGAAAAGAGCACGCTTTTTTTGTCTGTGCTAGTTGCGATATGGCAGTAATTGCCGCATCACGGCGATTTGGTCATCAATGGTCTGTTCTGTGATATGACCAGTCAGAGCCAAAATTCCCAATCCTTCGATCACGAACATATAGTTTTCGGCAATCACAGCCAAGTTTTCATCTTTTAACACACCTTGCTGAACGCCGACTTGAAAGATCTCATGGATCGTCCGTTTCGTCTCAGAAAGTTGTGCTTGCTGCAGTGAACTGGAGGCTTCAGTTTTATGCGTATAGTAATACTCGTAGACGGCTCGCAGCATACCGTCAGAAATGCTGTGGAGTAGACGCTTGCGATGGTCGGAAAAATATTTGTTTAAAATCGTTTCAAAGGGCACTTGCTCCATAATCATCTCTCGTACATCATCAAATTTTCGTTTGGAACGCTGCTCTAACACTGCCAAAAAAATCTCATCCACCGAACGAAAGTACAAATAAATGCCACCGCGACTAATGCCGCACTCTTCGATAATGTCCTTCATGGTCGCATCGATCAAGCCTTTCTTACTAAAGACGACTTTGGCACTTTCAAGAATCAAATCACGCTTTTGTTGTTTTTTCTTTTCAGCTGTAGTCAATTCGCTCTGCTGCTCCTTCGCCATTTTTTGGCTCCTTTCATCACATTATGAATGACACAAGTGTCATTTTGTTGTATAATCAACCTAACTTAAAAATGACACGAGTGTCATTATAAAAAAAGGAGTTTTTACAATGAATACAAAAAGCAAAACCTATCGCCTTGTCATTCGTGCCATTTTGACAGCTATTATTATTTTACAGACGATGGTACCTTTCCTTGGATTTATTCCGATCGGTATCACTAGTTTAACGATCATCCATATCACGGTGATCGTCGCTGCCATCGTTTTAGGGACAAAAGACGGGATGTTCATTGGATTAGTCTGGGGTATTTTTCCCATGATTCGCGCCTTTACCTCTCCAACAACGCCCTTAGACATTGCCGTTTTCACCAATCCAATCATCTCGGTGATTCCCCGTGTGTTGGTTGGCTTAGTGGCTGGTCTCTTATTTACGATCATTTACAAGAAGACCAAAAAAGTCGTCGCTGCGTCGATTGTTGCAGCAATCTTTGGGACCATCACCAATACGGTTCTGGTTTTAACCTTAATGGGAACCTTGTATACTAGCTTAGTTGCTAATACCTATGGTGTCGATGCTTCGGCTTTGTTCGTGACCCTCGGCGGAATCGCTGTTACAAATGGAATCTCTGAGGTGATCACAGCTGCGGTCTTAACCCCAATTCTAGTAAAAGCCTTATTTGCGGCAACCAGTTTACGTCCAGAAAATCGTTAGTCCCTTCTCTTATCCTATCATTTTTTTCACGTTCTGAGTACTCTTTGCCCAAACATTAAAAGAACCCCGAATATAGAAAGCTTCTATTCTATAGAATAGCTTTCTATATTCGGGGTTTCTTGTATTATTGGTTAAAAAAAGGTGGACAGCAAGGCAAGGATCGCTAGACCGCCTTGGGTCAAAATAATTTTCTTGTCGCTAGTCAGACTGCCATATGCAGCCACTAAGATAATGTAGATCAACAGCAAACGACTGATTTCCAAAGGCGCTGAAGCAAAGGTGATGCTATACAGTAACCCCAAACCAATCAGCCCATTGTAAACCCCCTGATTTTTGAACAAGGTCACCACGATCGGTCGCTCAAGTTCTGTCTTCGTCACGTTGAAGACTCGCGCTGTTGCTTTGGAAGTAGTGGCAAATGTTTCTAAATAGAGAATATAGAAAAACTCTAAGGCAACCAGTACAATCAAAACCGTCGATAAAATCGTCATCTTTATTCTCCTTGATGAGCGACAACGATCTCGCTCGGTTTGGCTGCAAAGTCAGGCATTTGTTGGAATAATTGTTGCAGCAGCGGGTTTTGATTGTGGGCGGTGATCGCTTCTTGATTCGCCCATTTTTCGACCATGACAAACCGATTGTTCTCTTCCAATGATTCATAGAGATGATAGCCGTGGCAGCCATCCTCAGTTCTCGCCGATGCTAATAATGGGGTAACAGCGGCTAAAAAATCTGCTCGCTTTTCTTCTTTGATGTAAAACGTTGCATTGATGATTTCCATCGTTTTTCCTCCTCTTATAGGAATGTCGTAATTTGTTCTGCGTCCAACCGAACGGATTCATAGCCTAATTCTTTGGCTTTTCCGACTGAAAGGATCATGACAGGAACATAACGCTCTTTGTCTAAGCCAAAAGCTTCTGCTAATTGATCCGCTTCAAAGCCACCGATTGGGTTGGTTTCATAGCCATGTGCCCGCGCAACTAACATAAATTGCATCGCTGCTAAACTAGCGTCGATCTTCACCACATCATTCATTTGTTCTTTTGTAAGATTTTCGTAATGAGGAATGATCGCTGCTAATTGTTGGTCACGAACCTCCGCTGGCATTTTGCCTTCTGCTACTGCTTTGTTATAAATTTCTTCTCCTAGTTCATGACAAAGCATATCGCCAAAAATCAAGACCATTGCAGAAGAGGTATCATTTTGACGGACGTTGAAACGAATCAATGGTTTCAATTTTGCTTTTTGCTCATCGCTTTCCACAACGACAAAGCGCCAAGGCTGCATATTGACTGAGGAAGGTGCTGTCGTTGACTCTTGGATCATGGTCAACATTTCTTCATGGGGGATTTTGTAGGTTTCATCATAGACACGGACCGATTTTCGGCCAAAAGTAATCTCTGAAAAATTGTTGTTGCTGTATTCTGTCATGGGTTTGCCTTCTTTCATGGAACTAATTTCATAAGTAATGTTAGAAGCTGTGCTTCTTCTTCGGTCAAATTGATGCCTAACGACTCCTCAGAGCTGGCATGCTTTGAAGCACAACTAGCCAAATCGGCTTGTGCTTTCGGTGTCAAAGAAACAAAAATCTCGCGGTTATTGTCTTTGTTTCGTTCCCGAGTCACCAATTGTTTTTCTTCGAGAATCTTCAAATGCCGCGTGACCGCTGCACTATCGATCTTCAATTCATTCTGTACTTGATTTTGGGTACAGCGTCCTTGCTCATTCAAAAACTGCAGCAACTGATAACGGGTCAGACTAAAGCCGGTCTCTTTTTCAAAGATCGCCGTTAATTCTTGGTTCACGATTTTCATCCGATAGAGCAATCCGCTTAGCTCACGTAAATTCATTGCATCAACCGCTCCTTTCATCATTGACTAGTCAACTGTTGACTAGTCAAGTATAAGTCATTTTCTTTTGCTTGTAAAGAGTAAGCATAAAAAAGACCCGCAGTTAGGCGAACTTCATCAAGGATCGAATCAGAAATCCTTTGATGAAGGTGCACCATTAGGCTGCGGGTCTTCGTTACTCCAGTATTGAGTCAATACTGGAGAATTTATTTTATTTTAATTGGAAGAGTTTCTTCAAGCCCATGACGATCAATGTGGAGATCGCTGCAGCAGCGAAGATGATCCCCCACGTGCCGGCTTGAATTGGCATCGTGTCTAATAGCTCATTCATAAACGGTACATAGACCGCTGAAAGCTGCAAGCCGACGGAAAGGAGCAATGCCCCCATCAACGGTTTGTTTTTCAAGAGGGTTTTATCTAAACCAAAGCCGCTGCTCTTACGAACGTTGAAAATATGCATCAATTGCGCCACTGCCATAAAGGTAAAGGTCGCTGTTTGTGCATAAAGCAACTCGTGATCCGTCAGCATCAGGAAGTTGAAGAAGCCAAACGCCACCAAACCAATTACAACACCACTTAAAATGATGCGTCCTAGGAAGCGCTTGTTGACGAGGCCATCAGCTTTCGACCGTGGCTGACGTTTCATGATGTCGTCTTCTGCTGGTTCAAAGGCTAACGCCATGGCTGGAGCAATATCGATAACTAGATTCAAGAAAAGGATATGCAGCGGTTGAATTGGCATTGGCATCAAGAAGATGACACTTAAAAAGATCGTCACGATCTCAACCATATTACATGAGAACAGGAAGGAGACGTATTTTTTGATGTTGTCAAAAATGATGCGTCCTTCTTTGATGGCATCGACGATCGTTCCAAAACGGTCATCCGTCAAAATCATATCGGAAGATTCTTTGGCTACTTCTGTGCCGCGGATCCCCATGGCGATCCCGATGTCAGCGCCGTTGAGTGCCGGCGCATCGTTAACGCCATCGCCAGTCATTGAAACGATATCGCCTTCTTCACGCAAGGCTTCCACAAGCTGTAATTTATTTTTCGGTGAGACTCGCGCAAAGACGGCCACTTCTTCGATTTTTTCGTTAAAGCCTTCCTGTCCTGCCAATTCATCGATTTCACGACCCGTCATAGTTTTTTCGTGGTCTTTTAAGCCAATTTCTTTGGCAATCATGGAGGCTGTCTTCGGATGGTCTCCCGTGATCATTTTCACTCGGATCCCCGCTTCTTGGGCGACCTTCACTGCTTCTTTGACATCTGTTCGTGGCGGATCGACGATGCCCGCAAAGCCTTGGATCTTGATTTGCTGCAGTGCTGCTTTCAGCTCTGCTTCGTCCGTACCACCTTGATAATCCTTGATACAACCGACAGCGATCACCCGCTGCCCATGACTGGCTAACGTGTCATTGTATTCATGAAGCTGTTCTTTTTCTTTGGCATCAGCATCGGCTAAATCAATCAAGACATCTGGTGCCCCTTTGATAATCAATGTCCGTTGCTCTCCTTCATACACGGTCACCATGTATTTGTTGTCGGAATCAAAAGGCATTTCTGCGATTTTCTTCAGCCCGCTGTCCTGCTCTTTTTGGCGATCAATGCCGATTTTTTGACCTAAAACGACGAACGCCCCATCTGTTGGATCACCGAGGATCTCGTATTGCCCTTCGTTTTCACGTAAAGTGGCGGTGGTACATAAAGCACCGTTTTCGATCATCCCTTGCAGCGCATCATGATTGGTTGCATCGATCTCGGTTTCATCCTCCGAGTCTGCCTTGTAGAATTTTCCGTTGGGTTCATACCCATTTCCTGTCACTTTGAACATTTCCCCAGAACCTAAAATGATCTCGGCGACCGTCATTTGGTTTTCTGTCAGCGTCCCCGTTTTGTCACTGGCAATGATACTGGTGGCGCCAAGAGTCTCGACGGCTGATAACGATTTGACAAGGGCTTTGTGCTCGGCCATCGTTCGCATCCCACGAGACAATGTGATCGTCGAAACGGCTGGCATGGCTTCAGGAATGGCTGCGACCGCTAAAATAATCGAAATATGGATCATTTCGACAAATGGCTGATTCGTCAGTACCCCAGCGATCAGAACTGCCACTGCCGCAAAGAGCGCTGCAATAATGATTGCTTTTCCAAGCTTATCCAATTCGATATCTAATGGTGTTTGACGTTTTTTGTCACCCGTCAGCATGTCACTGATTTTTCCGACCTCGGTCTTCATGCCGGTTTCTGTCACTACGGCATAGGCATTTCCCCGAGTTGCCGCAGTTCCTGCGAAAACGACATTGCGACGATCGCCTAATGGAACATCTTCTTCGTAGGTTTCTCGAGCATCTTTTTCCACAGCTTCTGACTCACCGGTCAACGCTGATTCAATGCAGGCAAAGTTGCTCGTTTCAAGTAAGCGGGCATCTGCGGCAATAGCATCCCCTTCTTCCAAAACGAGAATATCGCCTGGTACGATTTTTGCCGACTCAATCTCCATTACTTCTCCATCACGAATCACTTTTGCGGTAGTGTAAATCATGCTTTGAAGTGAATCAATTGATTTTTGTGCTCGTAATTCTGTAATGAAGCCTGTCATTACAGCAATCACCACGGCAATCAATACTGCAATTCCTTCAACCGTTTCCCCCATCGCAAAAGAGAGTAACGCAGCTGCTAGCAAGAGATAAACAATCAAGTTGTTCAAGTTATGCCACAGCAATTCCCATACAGAAAGGGATTCTTGTTGCTGGATCGTGTTTTCTCCGTATTTTTCTAAGCGTTTGTCGGCTTCTTTCCCGCTTAGGCCTTGCTTGCGGTCACTTTCAAAATGTTTCAAGGTCTCTTCAGTCTTTTGCTGGTAAAATTTTTCCATCAAATTCCTCCTTTTAATTGTAAACTTCTTGCCGAGGGTTTCCACGTTTCTGAAGGGATAAATCGGTACAGATACCTTGCACAGTCATTTTTTGATTTGAATCGGTCCAGGCAATTGCTGAATGAAGGGAAGATAACCAATAAGAAAAGCAAGCGCAGGTTGACTGGTTGAGGGAAAAGGTATGTGTGATGAGCATCGATCGTTTTGCGAGCAATGAAATCGCATCTTTTAATCGTCGCAAGTGATCTTTCTATGTACGTACTTTGTGAAAAAACCATCCGGCCTACTTCTAACCTATCATGGATGAAGATGTTCGCAAAGGATTTTGCTTCACAAGTGGTGAAAAAAAACAGACGTGACCAAATGGGTAATACAACTATTGCTGTAGATTTTTGGTCATTTCAGCAATGCAAAAAGGCACTTGTTACGGCATTTTCTTGAGAAACTGAGCGTTAGCTATGTTGTGATTTACATTGTTACAACTATGCCAAAAAAATAACTCAAAAAATGAGCGCTCACTATCCTTACTTAATTTTAACAAAAAACAACAAATTTTTAAACAAAATTCTTTCTTTTTGCTATAAAAAACGAAAAAACAAGACTCCCTTTTGTTTGACGATCTAGATTCTGGTTATCCTCAAAGCTTGAAGAAAAAAATAGATCATCGAACTGCGGCAGTCATCCACGAGGTCGGCAATACTAAAAAACATTCCTCGAAATGGTGAGAAATCAGCAACCGGCGAAATGCTTTTCAGTCTGCTAGTTTAAGAAGCAACTTCTTCGCTTTCGATATAACAATAGACCCTTAGTTCAGGCAAAGCCTGTTTGATCTGCTGTTCAATAGTATCGATAAACGAACTTGGTTCTTCATCCGGCGCTAGTTTCAAGCTAAGGTCGGCGACGATCAAAAGTTCTTCTGGACTTAGATGAAGGGTTCGCAAATCTTTGATTTGAATGATTGCAGGATCGGCTAAAATGTGTTTGATCGCCATTAAATCCGAAGAGGATGCCCCTTCGCCAATCAAGAGGCTATAAAATTCTTTGGCTAAGAAGACAGCGGCAGCAATCAACAACAGTCCACCTAAAATGCCTCCGAGGGAATCAAATATCGGATTGTTCGTCAAAGCGGTCAATAAGATTCCTGCGATGGCGATCGTTACACTCCCTAAGGCAAACAGATTTTCCGTAAAGCCTAAAAGTAAATCAGAATCCCGACTTTCTTTCAAAAAACGGACGAGGGGTTGTTTTTGTTTGTTTTGTTCTTTGACTTCTTGCCAGCCTTCTTGAACCGCAGTCACTTCAATAAACAAACTGACGAATAAGATTGCTACTACTAGCTGAATCTGCTCCACCTCATGGGTTGGATCCAGCAAATCACGGCTAGCTTCGACAACGGCTAAGATACCTCCGCCTAAAAAAACCGTCATGGCAACCACGGTACTAAAAAATAGGTCGCTCGTCCTTCACCAAACTGATGCAGCTCACTGCGCCCTCGCTGTGCTCGGTTTTCACCGATGGCAAGAAGCCCTTGATTGATGCAATCGATCATACTGTGGATACTTTCGTTCATCAAGACTGCACTGCCGCTAAGGAAATACCCAATGGCTTTCATGATCAACCCTAAGACATGGGTCAACAAGACGATTCTTCGGGCTTTTTGTTCTTGTTGTTTTTCCATCATGGTTCCTCCTCCGATGTCGGACTCGCTGCAACAAGCTGTCTCTTTTCTCAAGCATAGCACTGCGCTTCTTAGATGAAAACGAAAGTGACTTGAGAGGCTGCCCCTGTTTCCAATCGATTGTTAGACGGACTGAGGGTATTAAAAAAAGTCAGGATTGCTCCTGACTTTTTGTTCTTGTTTAGTAGCCGGTTCCGTCATCAACGACTTCCGAGCCGTATCCGTCACCAGTTCCTGCACCTGTTTCGGTTCCAGTTTCGTTTCCAACACCGGTTTGTGTTTCTGTATTGGCATCTACTTGTGAATCTGCTGGTGCTTGACCTAAGGCTTTCAGCATATCGTTACGAATTTCGTTGTAAGAATAATCTTGAATATATACGATCGATTGTCCATCATAAGATTCCCCATCGTACCATTCAAAGGTATGTTTTTGAATATCGAACCCAGACAACATATTACCAGCTAAAGATACTAAGTCTTCAAACTTGAAGTTTGTATTGACGTCTTCACTGACTGAGTCTAGAATTTCTTGGTACTTGGTAACATTATTGATTTTCAAAGCTTGATGGATCGCTGCTTCAATAACTTCTTGCTGACGGTTCCCTCGGTCCACATCGGTATCCATTTTCCGGATGCGGGCAAAAATCAAGGCTTGCTCACCGTTCAACAATTGACGACCTTCTGGAATCAATGTTTCCCCGGTGTTATCTGAAGTATATTTCTTGTTGATGTCGTAAGGCACATCAACAGTGATTCCGCCAATCGCATCAATGATTTTCTCAAAACTCGTAAAGTTGATGTTTACGTAATAATCAATTGGCAATTGCAGGTAGTTTTGGACTGTTTCAATCGTTGCGTCTTCTTCGCCAATTGTGAATGCACTATTGATCTTGGCTGTAGTAGCAATTGTCCCAGTTCCTGTTCCATCATAAATGTTGGTCCAAATGTCTCTTGGGAGACTGACCATATCGATTTTCTTATTTTCGCCATCGTACACCATGTAAATCAAACTGTCGGTACGGGCACTGTCCAAATGTTCTGTCTTTTCACGTTCCGCGTCATTATCAACACCCATTAACAAGATCCCAAACTTTGAATTCACGTCAGAAGCTTTCAATGAGTTGTCTTCTTTACTTTTATTGGAACTGATTACAGCGGATTCTTTAAACATTTTATCCACTGAATTCTTTGCTGCATAATACGTATAGCCGGCAAATAAAACGATGCCTGCAATGGCGAAAAGAAAGATTCCTCCAATAATCACGCGCTTATTGCGTGCTTTGTGGGCTCTTTGCTGTTTATATCTCGTCTTTCTATCCATAGTGCCTCCTTCATTTCTCCTGAATTACTCTCCCCGATTGTACCAGAATTTTTACGATCCGCCTATTTTTTTAAGAAGTTTTATTCTTTTTCTGTGAAGTCCTTTAAACATTCCTAAAAAATAATTCTGACAATGAAAGAAAGTTGGATAAATAGTCAACTTCTATGGATATTTTATTAAAAAACGAGTTTTTCTCATTCGCCTTTTTTGGACGGATCAACTTCTTTCTCGACAGTAAGCTGAATAATTACACCAAAAGGATCCCGAACACTAGCATAAAAAAACGCAAATGGGTTGTCACTAGGTGCTTGGATCATCTGACTGCCATTTTCCATTAGTCGTTGATAAAGCTTCTGAGCTATTTTGGTGTCGTCTATCGTCAAGCTCAAGGATAAGTGATTGCCTAGCTGAATGGCCTCTCCTTCAACTAATGGATTGTCTGCCAGCTGCAACTGGAAATCTCCGATCTGTAGGATGGAGTGAGAAAGATACTGTTCTTGTCCCGCAAAAATCTCCAGCGATGGATCAAGTCTCTCACGATACTCCTGGTTGGTGATGGCAAATAAGAGGGTTGCGTCTAGTGTTTCTTGATAAAATTGAATGGCTTCTTGGGCTTTGCCGTCTAACGTTAAAAACAAAGCGATTTTTGGTTCGATCATTTGTTGGTTCCTCCTTTTCTTGTTACCATAAGTGTAACTGTGAATCTTGCCAAAACTTGGCACCATTGGAGAAAGAAATGAAAAAATCAGAACGTTTAACCCAAGAACTATTGTATTTACAAGGAAAAGCCACTTTTCATCTAGCCGATTTAATGGAAACCTTCGCGATCTCAAAACGTACAGCCGTCCGTGATGTCCAGTCGTTGGAAGAGCTGGGTTTGCCTCTCGTAGTAGAAGTCGGTCGATATGGCGGCTATCAGATTTTGAAAAATCAACTGACCCCCTTGTACTTTGACAAAAATGAACGGTATACCCTTTTCTTTGCTTTACAGCTCTTGCAAAAATTATCCGATTCTCCTTTTGATCGAAGTTATCAAGGATTACGGCGAAAACTGTTGCAGTCTTTTTACCAAGGAGACACCGAGTGGCTAGAAAAAATGGAGACGGCGGTTTCGTTTCAAGGGGTGCCTCAATTGACGAGTGCACCGATCCTCTCAGCGCTTTTTTCAGCGATCGTACAAGAACAAGTCATCCACTTTAGCTATCAGCGGTATCAAAAAACGAGCAAGACTGTTCAGCCTTATCAGCTAGATTTTCGTGCTGGTTACTGGTACTGTTTGGCCTACGACTATCAAAAACAGGCCTTTCGCCGCTATCGCTGCGATGCAATGCAGAGACTTACTCCGGCTGAAAAAACAGGCTATACCTTGCAACAGTTAGCTGAAAAACAGCTGCAGCAAAAAGTGTTGACACAAACACTGGGCTATCACATCCGCTTTGATCTATCGGCAAAGGAACGCTTGTGGCAAGAAAAATATCCGGACATGGCAGGGGTGGAACGTCCCCGCGAGCTTTGCTTAGAGGGGCACATTGCCGAAAATGAGCTTAGTTTTCTGGCTGATTTTCTCTTGCAATTTGGGCCAACCATCAAAGAAATCGAACCGTTAGTGCTCAAACAGGCGTATACTGAAAAAGTTCGGCAGATGCTGCAGCCATTTGCAACTGACTGACCTCTTTCCTAGATTGGTTGTTGAGTGCTTGCCTGCGCCGAAACTGATTCTAACTGATAAGGAGTTTTCTACCATGTTTCTTTTAAATAAAAAAACCTTCCAAGCGTTGGCAGCCCCTATTTGACGGAAGGAGCTGTGATCGGCTATGCAAAATGGCAGTCCTTCAATGCCATCACCAGCCGTAGCCTGCTCGTCTTAGATGATCAGCAATTGACGATTTTGGCATTGAATCTTTTCTCGACAAAAGTCCTGCAGCACAAAATCGTGCCGCTTGCTGAGCTAAAAAAACAGCACAAAGATCCTGTTGTAGGGATGCTCGTCCCGATTCGCTTTACTTATAGAGGGGAAACCTACCGTTTTCAAATGCAGCGAGTGATTTTGCCCTTGGGCGATTGGCAAAAAACCTTTCTTGCCCGCTGGCAGGCGTGGTAAATAGGCAGCAACTGGCAAGTTCTAATTGTAAAAGAAAGAATTTTCATGAGATTTACACTTTTTTACAAGAATAATGTTGTATTTTTCTGATAATGTTTTCGGCTATTTCGTTCTATGGTAAGATGTCCCTAAAGAAATGGAGGCTGTCTATGGTATGTATGGAAAGTGAACGGTTAACGATCCGTCCGTTTCAAGAAAGTGATTTTGCTGATACCTTTGCTATTTATCAACAAGCGGAAGTTTGCCGTTTCTTACTTCATGAGCCTTGGCAGACAGAAACGGCAGCGGCGGCTTTTGCCAAAAAATGCCAACAGCACGCCATGACGGACCAAGCAGGTCTTTCTTTGGCGGTACTACACGATCAAACGGTCATCGGCGATTTGTCGGTGTGGTCTACTGGTCAGCCGTCTTCCGTTGAAATTGGCTATGCCTTCCATCCGTCATTTGGCGGGCAAGGGTTTGCTCAAGAAGCATTGAAAGAGTTGTTGGACTGGTTGTTTGCCAGTCAGAAGATCCATCGGGTCCAAGCGACGCTAGATGCCCGCAATCAGGCCTCAGCCAAGCTTTGCCAACGCATTGGATTGCGCCAAGAAGCACATTTTATCCAAGACTGGTGGAACAAGGGGGAATGGACCGATAGTTTGGTTTTTGCCTGTTTAGCCAGTGAATATCCTGCTCATCCGAAATAATTTAGGAGGTTTTTTATGATAAGCTTGTTACGCTACGCCAAGGATTATCGCAAACAGATTATTCTTGGTCCGTTTTTCAAATTTTTAGAAGCGGTGTTTGAATTGGTTCTGCCTTTGCAGATGGCCGCTTTAGTCGATGAGGGCCTACGGCAAAACAATTGGTTGAAGGTCGTTGAAATGACGATCTGGATGATCGTGATGTCCGTGGTGGGGATGATCTGTGCCGTCATCTGTCAGTATTATGCTTCCGTCGCTTCTCAAGGATTCGGGACAGAATTACGCAATCGCTTGATGAAAAAAATCAACACCCTTTCCCATAGCGAACTGAACTTATTCGGTACTGATACGTTGATTACTCGAATGACCAACGACATCAATCAGATGCAGATTGCTTTGGCGATGCTGATTCGGCTGGTGGTCCGGGCGCCCTTCTTAAGTATCGGTTCCGTGATTATGGCCTTTGTCATTGATTGGCAAGCTGGCTTGATTTTCCTACTCGTCTTACCGCTCTTTTGTATCGTCTTATTCTGGATCATCGCCAAAACCGTGCCATTATATAAGAAAGTTCAAGTCCATTTAGATGAGTTGAATGAGTTAGTGAGTCAAAATTTAAGCGGGATTCGGGTGATTCGAGCCTTTGCCCGCACAAAAACGGAAACAAAACGCTTTGATAAAGCAACTGATGATTTAAGTGATGTCTATTTACGGGTCACAAATCTGTCCGCTTTATTGACGCCTGCCATCACCTTGATCATGAATGTCGGCATTATCGCGTTGTTTTATATCGGTGGATTCAAAGTCAATATTGGCAATTTGCAGCAAGGACAAGTGCTGGCACTGGTCAATTACATGAATCAAATGCTCTTAGCGTTGATCGTAGTTTCCAACTTAGTGATCATCTTTACCCGTGCAGCAGCATCAGGTTCACGGATCAACGAAGTGTTAGCCACTGAGCCGTCGATCGGCGATGAACTTTCAGAAGTCTTTATGGATCAGCCAAAAAACAACGTCGGAGCGATTCGCTTTGAACATGTGGATTTCCGCTTTTCAAAAGAATACGGGTTAGCTTTGAAAAACATTGATTTCCAAGTCGCACCGGGGTCTATTTTAGGTATCACTGGACCAACCGGTAGTGGGAAATCTGCCTTGACCCAATTGATCCCCCGCTTCTACGATGTGGCAGATGGCAAAGTGATTGTTGACGGGCACGATGTGCGAAAATGGCCTTTACAGCAATTACGCCAAAAAATCGCCATGGTGCCTCAAACCGCCGTGCTGTTTACGGGAACGATTCGAGAAAACTTGCAATGGGGCAAAAAAGATGCTACCGATGAAGAATGCTGGCGCGCACTCGAAATCGCTCAAAGCCGTGACTTCGTTGAAGCCTTGCCGCAGCAACTGGATACCCCGATTTTTGAAGGTGGCAAGAACTTTTCTGGGGGACAAAAACAACGGTTAACAATTGCCCGAGCATTGATCGCTAAACCAGATATCTTGATTTTGGATGATTCTCTAAGCGCCCTTGACTATCAAACCGATCTTGATTTGCGGATGGCTTTAAAAGAAAGCATTCGTGGTACGGTCATCATTATCTCTCAACGGGTACGCTCTATCCAAGATGCGCAGCAGATCTTAGTCTTAGACCAAGGGAATTTGGTAGGCAAAGGGACCCATGAAGAGCTGTTGGCATCTTCAAAAGAATACCAAGAAATCGTGGCATCACAGGCAGAGGAGGAAGAAGCATGAAAAAGAAATCATTCGATTGGTCGGCCTTTCGTCGCTACCTCCTTATTTGACTGCCTACGCGAAGGAAACTTGGGCGGCAGTTGTCCTCGGGATCGCTGCTGGTGTCTCCTCGGTTTATATGACATATCAGATCGGTCAAGCCGTCGATCAGCTGATAGGTGCCGATCAAGTGCAGTTCAGCGCCCTCTATCGTATTTTGCTTTTGTTTGCCGGAGTGGTCTTAGTGACTGTGGTCAGTCAATGGTTGATCCAGCGACTAGGCAACCGCGTGGCGTATTTATCCGTCGCCGATTTGCGTAAAAAAGGCTTTGCTCATCTCAATACATTGCCGTTGCGCTATTATGACCAAAACTCCCACGGCAACATCGTCAGTCGCTTTACCAACGACATGGATAATATTTCCATTGCCGTCGCTGCAGTCTTTAACCAGTTGTTCTCTGGTATTTCGGTCGTCTTGATTGCCTTAGTCGTCATGCTGCAAATGAGTGTGCCCTTAACGTTGGTCGTATTGGTTTCGACCCCGATCATCTTTTTGGTCAACTGGATCGTGGCACGAACGTCTCAATCGCATTTTGCTCGCCAACAAGAAATCGTCGGCGAAATTTCAGGCTTTGTTACGGAAATGATCGGCAATCAAAAAATCGTCAAAGCCTTTGATCGAGAAACCATCAACCAAAACCGTTTTGAAACGATCAACCAAGAATTGAATGTCCGAGGGCAAAAGGCACAGTTTTCTTCTTCTTTGACCAATCCCCTTTCACGATTCGTCGATCACTTGGCGTATCTGTCAGTCGGCTTTGTCGGCGGTCTGCTTTACTTTTCTGGTTCAGGTGCTATCACGGTTGGGGTGATCTCCAGCTTTACGATCTATTCCAGTCAGTTTTCGAAACCATTCATTGAATTGTCGGGAATTACCACCCAGATCCAAACGGCATTGGCTGGACTTTCCAGAACCTTTGAGCTACTGGATCAAGAGCCAGAAACAGCCGATGACCAAGAATCTCAATCACTGGGTGAGATCAAAGGCGAGATTGCCTTTGAGGAGGTGTCTTTTGCTTATGATCCTGTTCAAAAATTGATCGAAGATTTCACTTTTACTGCAAAACCTGGAGAAACCGTCGCGATCGTCGGAAAAACTGGTGCCGGTAAATCGACGTTAGTCAATTTATTGATGCGTTTCTACGATGTCGATAAAGGCGCGATCAAGATCGATGGTACCGATATTCGTCAGTTGAAACGAGAAGAATTACGGCAAAGCTTCGGAATGGTCTTGCAGGATACGTGGCTCTTTGATGCCTCTTTACGAGAAAATCTGCAATACGGCAATGACACTGCCACAGATGAAGAAATCTACGATGCCTTAAAGCATGCCTATATGTATGAGTATGTGATGCGCTTACCAGAAACACTAGATACACCGATCGGTCATCAAGGGATCAAGATCTCTGACGGGCAACGGCAGCTCTTGACGATCGCCCGCACGATGATCAGCAACCCACCCATGCTGATTTTGGATGAAGCAACCAGTTCGGTTGATACTCTGACTGAGAAAAAATTCAAGATGCTTTCTTGAAAATGATGGAAGGCAAAACCAGCTTTGTGATCGCCCATCGGTTATCAACGATTCGAGCAGCAGACAAGATCCTTGTAATGGATGCCGGTCAAATCGTGGAGCAAGGAACCCATGAAGAATTACTGGCAGAACAAGGCTATTACTATCGCCTGTACCATGCTCAATTCCAACATTGATCAGCCATACCACAAACCCCCACCAGCTCAAAGAAAGACTCTTGAGTTGGCGGGGGTTGTTTTGGTTGATTTATTGGTTCCAAACATCGGCATATTCTGGTTTGCGTTCAAATTCTTTTTTGGCAAAGGGACACAAAGGAATGATTTTCTTTTGTTCTTTGCGGGCTTTTTCCACCCCTTTTGCCACTAATTTTTCTGCCAATCCTTGCCCCCGATAGGCAGGATCGACAAAGGTATGATCAATGATCATACGCGTTTCGCCCGCTTCCGACCAGGTCATTTCACCGATTTCTTTGTCACCGTCTTTTAACACAAATCGAGCATTTTCTTCTAAGATTTCCATGATTGTTCCTCCTTTAACACATACTTAATGCACCGCTTGGACAGGTATGGATCACTTGGGCCGCTTGGGCTGCTTCCCCATTATCAGGAATCACCCAGGGACGCCGTCCAACTTCAAAAATGGCGGGATTGCCCCGCACACAATTACCGCTGTGGGTGCAGATCTCTTTGTTGTAATAAATATCGATCGCTTCGCCACGATACTTCCGATATCCTGCAGCGATCAACCCTTCTTCTGTTTCATTTGCTAGTGGCTGTTCGTCCATGTTGAACACCCTCCTCTTACTGATTGTCAGAAGCAAACTGCCTGCCTCCTCCTTCATCATACGACTTCTCGAGAAAAAAATAAATCATTTGTTCTAAAATAGCCTCTCAGTTGCCGATCATTAATTAAAAGCTTGCGTTAACACAATAAAGCGCCCCGTCAAAACTTGCTACTTTGACAGGACGCTTTTTTATTCGTGAGGCGCTTTTGCAACAAAATGAAACCGCTGCGTGGCATAATCCCCGGCTAAATGAGGATCGATATACAACCCGAGCTGCATCAATTCATCGCCACCGAAGCTCTCTCCCCCACTTTGATAGATGAGGTCAGGATCAAGACCAGTCAGCTTTAAAGTAACCAGTGGTGCAGAGGCTTCAGCTAAGACTCGGAAGTAAAAGACGATCGCCTCTTTTTTATCTGGAGAAACATACAGCCAGGCGGCGTCATTGCCTTCATAAGGGCTGAGTAGACGAACAAAGCGGCCCAACTGCAGCAGGCGCCGATGTTTTTTATAAAAAGTGATTTGTTCTTTGATCTGCGCTTTTTCTTCTGCTGTCAGCTGTGTCAAATCAAGCTCATAGCCAAGCAAGCCGGACATCGCAGCATTGCCGCGAATCGCTAGATCCGTTGCCCGTTGGGTCTGATGGTTCGGGATCGCCGAGACATGCGCACCCATGGTGGATGGCGGATAGACCAGACTGGTTCCGTATTGGATCTTCAAGCGGGCGATGGCGTCGGTGTTGTCGCTGGTCCAAATCTGCGGCATATAATACAAAAAGCCAGCATCAAAGCGCCCACCGCCACCAGAACAGCCTTCAAACAGGATCGTTGGATAGGCAGTGGTCAGTTTCTCGAGGAACTCATACAAGCCTAGCAGATAGCGATGCGCGACCTCCCCTTGCTGGGCAGGATCGAGGAGCAAGGAATAGACATCCGACAGACTGCGGTTCATGTCCCATTTGATATAGTCGATGGCGACCGTATCAAACAGTTGGGTTAACTGCTGATAGAGATGGTCTCTGACATCTTGTCGAGAAAAGTCCAACACATACTGACTGCGGCTTAGCGCCGGCTTGCGATTTGGTACTTGTAACAGCCAATCAGGGTGTTGTCGGTTCAGTTCACTGTCACCCGAAACCATTTCTGGTTCCAGCCAAAGACCGAATTGCAGCCCTTTGTCATGGACTTTTTGGGCAAATCCTGCCAAGCCAGAAGCTAGCTTGCCTTCGTTTTCAAACCAATCTCCTAATGAGGTTTGGTCATCTTCTCGCTGACCAAACCAGCCGTCATCCAAAACAAACAATTCGATTCCCAGCTCCTTGGCTTCATCAACGAGGGCATCTAGCTTTTCTTCATTGAAATCAAAGTACGTTGCTTCCCAGTTATTGATTAGGATCGGCCGTTCTTGCTTTTTGTATTTGCCCCGAATCAAATGCTCATCATAAAAGTCATGATAGGTGGCTGACAGCTGGTTCAAGCCAGCCTCACTATAAGCAATCACGGCTTCTGGGGCTTGAAAGCTTTCAGTTGGCGGCAATTGCCAGGCAAATTGATAGCTGTTGATCCCCATGATCACACGGGTTTGTTGATAAGGATCTTTTTCGATGATGGTTTCATGGTTGCCGCTATACAGCAAGCTAAAACCAAAACATTCCCCAGCAAACTCCGTAGCATTAGGTTCCAGCAAGACGGCAAAAGGATTTTGCTGATGGCTGCTGGACCCCCGCTTGCTGTCCAAACGCTTGATGCCGCGATTGATTGGTTCTCGGGTGACTTGGCGTTCCTTCGCCCACGCCCCCGGCAAGTGGATCAAATCAAAGGGACGGTTAGGAAAATCCAGCGCTTGACTCGCTAGCTGTTCGATGGTAACAGGCTGGTTTCCGTGGTTGATCACTTTACTAGAGCGGACGATCACTGCCGCATCCTCAAAAATCGTGTAAAACAGCTGCAGTTCGAGTCCCGCCACATCATCTTTTAAGGACAGAATCAGTGTTTCGATCCCGTCGTCGGCACCATGTGTCTGAGGCAATCCTGCTAGGGCGGGTTTGCCTTGTTGAATCTGGTAATCACTAAAGACAAAATGGCTGACTCGGCTACCGTTAGACTGGCGAATCCTATAAGCTGCTTCTCGAAAATCTCCGAAGCCGTTGCCAGGAAATTCCATCATCAAGGTGTCTAATGAGAAAAGCCGGTCGCTGCTGTCTGGGGGATTGGGCGAAAAGGACCGATCAAGACGTGGATAACGATAGCCGCCAGAATAATGAGCGATTTTTTTTCCAAAATAAAGGTGTGCCACATTGCCCCCTTCTTCTATTTGTATGAGATAGCTGATTTGATCGTTGCTTAAATGAAAGACGTTTAATTGTTTGTCAAAAAGAATCATATCGTACCCTCTACTTTATAATTGTTCGCTGATACTCCGTTTATTTCACGGATCCCAGCATACCTTGGACAAATTGTTTTTGTAAAACGAAGAAAATGATGGCCGTTGGCAGTGTGGCGATCACAATGCCGCACATCATCATGCCATAATCAGGTGTATAAGAAGCACCCATAGCCGAAAGAACCAGTGGAACGGTCCGTTTGTCTGGTGATTGCAAGGCAACTAATGGCCACAAATAATTGTTCCAGCTGCCCATAAACGTAATGATCGCGGCAGCTGCATAAGTATTTTTAGCCGTCGGCATGTAGACTCTAAAGAAAATACTCAGTTCATTCAAGCCATCGATCCGAGCAGCTTCGACTAATTCTCTAGGGAATGCCTTGATGTTTTGGCGGAAAAAGAAAATCAAAAAGGCGGTACAGACCGAGGGCAAAATCACGACAGCGAAGGTATTGATCCCGATTGGTGTGCCGCTAAGCTTGCTGAACATCCGATAGAGCGGGATCATTAGCGCGGCAAAAGGCACCATCATCGACAGCAATAGAATATTGAAGATACGGTCTTTGGTTTTCGTTCGATAGATCTCAAAGCCATACCCTGCCATGGAGGAGAACAACAGCGCAAAGACGGTCGTAATCACGGCAATCACTGCGGAATTGCCTAATGCCCGAGTAAAATTCAAATCGGAAGAAAAGAGATTTTGGAAGTTGATGACCAACTGATCGCCAATCATGATTTTTCCGGCAACGATATCAAAGGTTTGATTGGTCATCCCTAGGATCATCCAAACAAATGGAAAAATAGAGATGAAAGCCAAAATCGCCAGAAAGACGTATTTTAAAGTGAGTGAGATTGTTTTCAATTTTCTTTTCCTCCTATTTTCGTTTGGATGATCGATAGGATCACGATCGCGATCACAATGACAAAGGAAACCGCGGCAGCATACCCAAAGTTTGGCGTGAATTTGTAACTCAAATTGTAGATGTATTGTGACAAGGTCGTCGTAGCATTGGCTGGTCCACCGCCAGTGATATTTTGAACTTCATCGAATAATTGCAGCGTACCGATCGTTGAAGTGATCGTGGTAAATAGGATGATTGGACGCAAGTTGGGAATCGTGATTTTGAAGAATTGATCCCATTTTGAAGCGCCATCGATCTCTGCCGCTTCATAAATACTTGGATCGATATTTTGCATGCCTGAGATGAAAAAGATCATATTGTAGCCGGTCCAACGCCAGGTGATGGCAAAAATGATCAGTACTTTTGCCCAAAAAGGATCCGTCAACCACTGGATCGGTGCATCGATCAGGTGTAGCTGCGTCAAAAAGTTATTGACTAACCCGTTTGCCGAAAAGAGACTTTTCATGATCAAGGAATAAGAAACCAAGGATGTGATACATGGTAAGAACAAGGCGGTGCGGAATAGCCCTTTAAATTTCAATTTTTTGTCATTCAATATGTTCGATACGATCAGCGCCAAAAAGAGCATGATCGGAACTTGGACTAATAAGTATAAAAACGTATTGCCAAACGCTTTTTTAAAGGTTGAGTCGCTCAACATTCGCTGATAGTTGCCAAGACCGTTAAAGGTCATCGCTGTTGGTGGTCCTGATTGGAATGACGTGAACAATGCCGAGACCATCGGAATAAAGACCAGCATCGTGATCAAAATGACGGGTAAGGTAATAAAGGCATTGCCGTTTGCAAACCAATTTTTTGTTTTGTTTTTCATTGTAATTCCCCCTTAACACAGAAACTCGCGATCGCTCACGAGTTTCTGCAAAGTTGTTCGATTAGTTTGCAATTTGTGCTTCCACTTGTGATTGTGCTTCTTCTAATACTTTATCGATGTCTTCGCCGTTGATCACTCGTTGCAAGCTTTCAGTCAAGACGGATTCAATGGCATAGGTGTGATTGCCGTAGTTCACGGCTGGAATTTCTTGTGACCATTGAGAGAAATCTTGGAAGACTTTTTGACCGCCATAGAAATCAAGCCCCGACGTATATTCTTCCGTTTCTTCTGCAGCATTCATGGTTGAAACCAAACCGATCTCGGTAGCTAATGTACCCATCAATTCTTTATTTGAAGCAAAGGTATTGGCTAAAAAGTCTTTGGCATTTTCTTCACCGTCAACCCCTTTGATCACGTACCAGCCTGCTCCACCGATGCTGGAGGCATTGACTGAATTGCTGTTGCCAGCGATAGATGGGATTGGAGCGATCGCCCATTTGCCACTTTGATCTTCAGCGCCTTGAATCGTGCTGGAATACCACGCACCGGTTGGCGCAGAAGCAACATTCCCCGATTGAACGGCATTGACCCCGCCATCCCAATCAGAAACTTGTTCAACTAAGCCTTCATTCAACAATGTTGCTAAAACAGTAAGACCGGCTTTGAAGGATTCATTGTCTTTGATGGTCACAGTGGAGCCATCTTCACCGGTATACCATTCGCCTGCCGATTGCATAATGATTCGTGCCAAGCCAAGATCGCTTGGGTCTAACGACATCATAGCGTGACCCGTTTTTTCTTTGACATCTTTGGCAATGCTGATAAAATCATCCCAAGTAATATCTTGAAGATCCGCTTGCTCATAGCCTGCATCGGTCAAATAATCTGTGCGGTAAAATAGTCCTGCGACGCCACTGTCAAAGGGCACCCCATAAATGACATCGTCGACTTTATTGACCGCAAATTTATAGCTGGAGAAATCCTCCTCATTCACGATATCCGTTAGATCACTAAACGCATCGGGATAAGAAGAAAGGTATCCTTGAATGCGGTAGTCTTCGATCAAAACGATATTTGGTAGTCCGTCCGTATTTCCAGATGCCAGACTCGTATTTAATTTTTGGACGATATCATCTTGCGACATCGTCACGACTTCCACATCGACATCTTGATTTTCATACACTTTTTTGGCTTCATTGACTGCCTTGATGTTGAAGGTCTCATCCCATGCCCAGACCGTGACTTTGTTTGAGGACTCGCCGGAATCACCAGAGCTTGTGTTGCTGTTTCCGCAAGCCGCCAAAGTCAGCACTGCAGCCGCCGTTACCATCGATGCAAGTAGTTTTTTCATTTTTATCCCTCTTTCCTTTTATTTACATGGCTAACTATACACTGATTTTGTAACCGTATTCAATGAATATGAAAGAGCTTACTAAATTTGTCCAAAAATAGAAAAAAGTTACAATACCTTTCTTTTTTGAAAGCGTTTATAATAAAGAAGAGATATAGGGGGGATACCATGACGATTTTACGCACGGTCTTAGTCGTTGATGATGAGGCAACGATCCGAGATGGATTAAAACATATGATACGTTGGGAGCAAGAAGGGTTCCGTCTCTTAGGCGATGCAGCGAACGGGCAAGAAGCATTGGCGCTGATCCATGAGCTGAATCCCGACATCGTGATCACGGATTTGAAAATGCCACAAATGGACGGCCTTCAACTCACAACGATCATTCAACAACAATATCCAGAAGTCCATTTTTTGGTCTTGAGCAGCTACGATGATTTCCAATACGTCAGTCAGTCTTTTAGAAATGGTGCCGTAGATTATCTTTTAAAACCGACACTGACACCGACACTCTTGTTGAAAACGCTACACAACATCTCACAAAAGTTGTCACATACAAAAGGCTCCGTGACTGAGGAGACGCAACTGCAAGAATCGTTGAATCGCTATTTAGCAGGGTATGAAGAACCGTTGGCTCCTTTGGCGGACTACCTTGCATTGGATCAGCCGCAACAGCAAGCCCAAATTTTGACCACCAATTTTAGCGGCTTTCGTGCCAATGATCAGCTGCTGCATGCATTGACAGAATTTACTCAATCACAACCGCAGGTAAAGACGCTCTTTTTTCAAACCAGTAACAAAGATGCCGGCTTAGTGATCAGTTATCCAGAAGGAACGGATGTTTATTCCTCCTTGAAAGAAACATTGGAGCAATTGCGTTTTACCGAGCCAGATGCCTTCTTTACTCTCAGTGTGCCCTTTCGAAAGATTGAACAGTTACGGGATCATTTTGTGACGCTTAAAGCCAAAAGCCAAGGCCAATCGTTTTTTTATAAACGCCAACGGCTGGTGCTAGAACAAGAACTCTTTTTGTACATTGAAAGTGATCGTTTTGATACCAAGAAGTTCTTACGGGCTTTGTTAGACAACAACTTTTTGCTAGGAATCACCAGAATCGAGGAATATTTCAATGACATGATCTTATCCAATGTCGATCCGACATTCTTAAAACAGCAGGCCAGCAGTATTTTTTACACGTTACTTTCCCGCTTGGAAGAAGAATTCCCCACTGCTCCACGCTTTAGCCGCTTAAAAGCTGAATTTTTGCATGCCATCGGTCACGTGCAGTATTTGGAAGATTTTTCTGATTTGTTGTTGGCGACCATTGATGATATTCGTCAACAGCTGACGACTTTATCACCATTGGATGAAGATGATCTACTCGTTGCGATCCAGCGCTTTATTCAAGACAACTACACCAAAAGCCTGTCTTTGTCTGAACTAGCTGAAACCTTTCACTTTAGTTACACCTATCTTTCGGCTTTTCTTTCTGCGAAACTGAAAATGAGCTTTTCTGAGTACGTAAAGAAAACCCGCTTGGATAAAGCCAAAGAACTACTGACACAATCTGATCTGAACCTATCTGAAATCAGTGAAGCGGTCGGGTATTCAGATATCAGCTATTTTTCTCGCATCTTTAAGAAAGAATGTCAGGTCACCCCATCGAAGTATCGGCGGTTGAATCAATTATGAAAATCAACCAATGGATTCAGAAAAATGAATTATTCAGTCGGATCTTCCTCTTTGTTGTCGTCGGGGTCATCAGTGTTTGTCTGCTAACCGTCATCGTGATCTATGGTCGTTCGAAAGATGCCTATGTTGCCTCGTACCAAAGCTCCAATCAGCTACTGCTGGAAAAAATCCAAGAAGATTATGAGCGTCTGAACGAGAATATCCATCGGATTTTTGATATCGTCGATGAAAGCAAAGCCGTTGAAACTTACTTAGAAGGCGACATGAATCAAGGCCGTACGATTTTAGAATTAAACGAGCAATTAAAAGACACTCGCTCTTTGTTTCAAGACATCCCCTCGAATTTAGTGTTGATTGGGGTAAACGGGGGCACTTTCTTTCAAAACGATGCGGTTCGCAATCAATCGGTGGATGAGTTTCTCGCCAGCGCCTTTGTTCAGCAGATCAATGACAATGACGCCATCAGTCAGTATTATTTCTTGGACCAAGGCTTAAGTACCTCCACCAGCGACTCCCCGGGCTTGATGTACGTGCGCAAATTAATGAAAGAAGAAACGATTTTCGGCTATGCCCTGATTTTCTTAAAGGAATCTGATTTTTCTTCGATCTATCGTCAACTGTTAGATACCAGTCTTCACTCGATCTATATCGTCAATGAGCAAAATCAAATTCTCTCCACTTCTGATCCGAGCCTTTTAGGCAAGCCGTTTGAGGATCGTCTCGTCACGGTCAAAAGAGATACTAGCATCAATCAGCTGCCCCTTTATTCGTATCACTTTACTTTTTATGATGTTTTGGATGAATCGCATCTGGTACGCAATATGAATCTGATCAAGCCAGCTCTGTTGATTTCTGTCGTCAGTATTTTACTCTTTAGTCTGCTGGCATTTTGGATCATCCGCAACATCACCCAACCGATTTACCAGCTGATCGCCAAACTGCCGGCGGTCACTCAAGGCGATTTCAGCGATAAAGTCACCATCAACGGGACGTATGAAACTCGAGAATTGGGGCGTGCCTATAACTTGATGCTGGAGGACTTGGAATCTTATGTCGATCATTTAATGGTCACAGAAGCTGAAAAACGCAAGTTCGAGATTCGTTCACTGCAAATGCAGATCCAACCGCATTTTGTCTACAACACATTGACCGCTATCAAGTTTTTGATCTGGCAAAACGAACAAGAAGCCGCCACCCAAGCGATTGAAAGCTTTGTGCAATTGTTACGGCACACCTTTAACCGCAAAGAGATCGTTCCTTTAAAGGATGAGCTAGCGATCGTGGAAGAATACCTCGTTTTAATGAACGTACGTTATGGCAATCGCATCCAATCGACGATTTTTTCAGAAGATGGCTGTGAAGATGTTCTCGTACCGAAGATGATATTACAACCGATTATCGAAAATGCCTACTTGCATGCCTTTCCCGAAGAGGATTCAGGATTGATCCAGATTTTTTCTCGCGTCAGTAAGGAAGGCCTGAAAATTGAGATCATCGATACGGGCATTGGGTTCAATGAAGAGCACCCAACCAGCACCGCCAACCACTTTGAACACTATTCGGGTATTGGCTTAGACAATATTGATCAGCGTATCAAGCTGCCTCTATGGGGAAAAATATGGATTGACCGTAGAATCACGCATCAACGAAGGAACCACCGTTCGCTTGCTGCTGCCGATCCAACGGGAGGAAAAAAACTGAAGCAAAGAACTGCGTCTGCATTTTGCCTTTAGCTTTTCAATGCTTCCTTCACTACAAAAAACCTACCGTCCTTGATAGATATCCATCAAGAACGGTAGGTTTTGTTTCCTTATTCAAAGACGGTCATTTCTTGTCCGTCCATGGTGATCAAGCTGCCAAAAGGATGTCGTTGGGCATTTGCAAAGCTTCGATTGCGAAACAGTACCTGAACCTTTTCCACCCCCTCCATACAAACTCGATAACCGCGGTCCTCTGGTTCAATAGAAATTTTTCCAGCTGGCACGCCCTGCTGATCACAGACTTCAGCAAAAACTGCTTCCGTTATTTCAAAGGCATGAACGGTCAGGTTTTTGGTGTAGTCATAGGCGGCGGTCTGTTCAACGCTTCCTTCAATGATCAGTGAATTCGGTCGTACCATCAACGGAAGATGGAAATAGTCATAGCTTTCTTCCCACCATTTTTGACCTTCATAGCGTTTGTTGTCTAAATAATTTGTCCAAGTACCCGCTGGCAAATAGAACGGAACCTTTCCTTGCTCATTAAAAATCGGTGCAACCAATAGGCGATCCCCCAGCATATACTGCTTATCAATGGCATAAACCGTCGGATCCTCTGGAAACTCTAGCATCAATGGACGCATCAGGGGAATGCCCGTTTTTGCAGTGGCTGCTGCTTGACGATAAATATAAGGCATCAGGCGGTTTTTCAATTTTGAAAAAGCTTGACTGACTTTTGCTGCTTCTTCGCCAAAATTCCATGGTACCCGATATTCAACATTGCCATGGTAACGACTGTGGGTCGACAATAATCCAAATTGCGTCCAACGTTTATACAGGTCGGGGGTCGCTTGTTCTTCAAACCCGCCGATATCATGGCTCCAAAATCCGAAACCAGATAAGACAAAGGATAAGCCACCACGCAGAGACTCTGCCATCGAAGAATATTCAGATAAATTGTCGCCTCCCCAATGGACTGGAAATTTTTGGGAACCGACAGAAGCAGAACGGGCAAAAAGAACGGCTTGATTTTCCCGCATTTCCGCCAGCAGTTCAAAAACGGTTTCATTGTATAGATAGGCATAATAATTGTGCATTTTTTTCGGATCTGATCCGTCATAATAGACAGCATCTTCAGGAATCCGCTCACCGAAATCCGTCTTAAAGGAATCAACACCTAATTCAATCAATTCCGTTAAGCGATCTTTATACCATTGACGAGCCTCTGGGTTGGTAAAATCAATGATCCCTTGTCCAGCTTGCCAAAGATCCCACTGCCAGACTTCACCTGCTTGGTTCTTAATAAAGTACCCTTTCTCTTTGCATTCTTGATATACAGAGGCTTTTTGCCCAATGTAAGGATTGATCCATAGACTGACTTTTAATCCTTTATCATGGATTTTCTTTAGTAATCCTTTTGGATCAGGAAACAATTCGTCATTCCATTCAAACCCACACCATTCAAATTCCTTCATCCAGAAACAATCAAAATGAAAGACATCAAAAGGAATATCACGCGCTTGCATTTCATCGATAAAGTGCATCACTGTTTCTTCACTATAATCAGTCGTAAACGAAGTGGATAGCCATAAGCCAAAAGACCATGCTGGCGGTAAGGCGGGTTTTCCTGTCAAGTCGGTGTATTTTTTTAGAATGGCTTTCATATCTGGTCCATAGATGATGTAATAGTCCAGACGCTGCCCCTCGACACTGAATTGCGTGCGGGAAACGTTCTCAGAAGCCACTTCAAAGGAAACCGCTTCGGGATGATCAACAAAAATACCGTAGCCTTTATTCGTCAGATAAAACGGAATATTTTTGTATGCCTGCTCGCTACCCGTACCACCGTCTTGATTCCAAATATCAACGGTTTGACCGTTCTTGATAAAAGGGGTGAACCGTTCCCCTAATCCGTAAACAAGTTCATAAGGATCTAGCGAAAGTTGTTCTCGCATATACTGTTTGCCGTCATTTCCCGAAATTTTTGCCTGTGCTTTAGGCATGGAAGAAGTCAACAAGCTGTCTTCTCCGAAAAAGTCGATTTTAAAAGCCGCTTGTTTAGGGACTTTTGCTTCCAGTGATCCAGATTTGAAGATATACATGTCTTCGTTATCGGTATCGATCTTCACGTCTGCTGGTTGGGTATCCACTGTAAACGACGGGGCGTGCATTGTCTTGTCATGATGCACCAAGCTGACTTTGATCACATCGTTTTGCGGAGTCGAGAACGTGAGTGTGGTTAAACCAAGGTTTAAGGTATCACCACGCCGCTGAATCTCTTGATAGGGCAGATAAAGGGTCAATTGCTCCTTTTCTACCTTATGATCATAAGCAATTCGGGGATGCTCAAGTTGAACGCCTTCTTTTGCCAGCCAATAGCCATTTGTAAATTTCATCTTCTTTTCCTCCTACTTTACTGCACCATCTGAGATACCTTTCACTACATGTTTTTGCAAAGCAACAAACAAGAGAATGATTGGCAGAACAACGATCACCAGAGCTGCTAGCGCTAAATGCCATTGCTTGTTAAATTCGCCGAAGAAATAAAACATCCGCAAGGGAATCGTATACATTCCGGCTTTATTAATACTTAATGAAGGCAATAAATAGTCATTCCAAAACCACAATGTATTCAAAACAATCACTGTTACCGTCGTTGGTTTCAACAAAGGCAATATCACTTTCCAATAAATCTGAAAGGTGTTCGCCCCATCAATGATCGCTGCTTCATCCAGCGAACGTGGAATGCCTCTTAATGCACCATAATACAAAAAAGTCGACATACTGACAGCCAATCCCAAGTACATTATCATTAGACCCGGCTGATTTAACAAATTCATCCGTCCAAAAAGAGAAATCAGCGGAATCATGATCCCTTGAAAAGGGATCAGCAAGCCGATAGCAACAACAAAATAGAGGACGGAACTTAAGCGACTGGTATTTCTCGATAAAGCGTATGCTGCCATTGAAGAAACAAAAACCACCAAGATCAAAGAACCGACAGTAATCAACAATGAATTCATCAAACTTCTGATGAAATCCAGTTTCTCTAACGCCTCTAGATAATTTTCAAAAGACAATCCACCAGGCAGCGACAATGTACTCTGAAAGATCTCTGCCTTTGTTTTAAATGAATTGATAACGATCAAGAAAAACGGATAAAACCATAAACACACAAGTAAAAGACCACTTACGATCAGCAGACTGTGCTGCAGCTTTTTTTCTTCTGCCGTCTACTTTTTGTTTTTTCCTTTTTAGTAGAAGAGTGACGAGTCTCTATCATGCGCTGATCTCCTTTCTGCGAGTAATTGAGATTTGAATAATGGAAATAATGACAATGATCACCAAAAATATCATTGCTTTCGACTGAGCAAAGCCCATTTTTCTCATTGAAAAAGCTTCATTGTAAATATTCATGGCTGCCATCTGAGTCGAATTGAACGGTCCGCCCTGTGTCAACGCTAAGTTTTGATCATAGATTTTAAAGGCATTTGACAGCGTCAAAAACAATGTCACGGTAAACGCGGGCATCAGCATGGGGAGTTTGATTCGGAAAAAGACTTGTAGCGGATTGGCGCCGTCCATATCTGCTGCTTCTAAAATTTCTTCTGGAATATTATTTAGAAACGAAATATAGATCAACATCATATACCCACTCATCTGCCAGACGAACAAGATAACCAAACCCCAAAAACCTGTTTCTGGTGTATTCAACCAGCCATTAAAAAAATTGATCCCAGTCAAATCGGCGATACTCTCAAATGCTTTATTAAAAACAAATTGCCATATAAATCCTAGTATGATCCCACCAATCAAGTTCGGCATGAAAAAGACGGTCCGAAATAGAGTGGTCCAGCGTCCTAGTTTTTGCGTGACTAAAGTTGCTAACAACAGTGCGATGACATTGATCAAAATCACACTGTAAACAGAAAATTTCGCCGTGAACAACAAGCTGTTGATGAACGCCTGATCTTTAAAAGCGCGCAAGTAGTTTTCCAATCCGATAAAGTCGCTGATCGTATTGCCGTTCCAGTTGGTCAGTGAGTAATATCCCCCTGTAAATAAAGGAATAAACAGAACGACCAATAATGCGACGAATGCCGGTGCAAGCAGCAGCCAAAATGATTTTGAACGATTTGTTAACATACAGCTCCTCCTATGATTTTCTTGATTTTGTCTATCCTGCGCGCATCACTGCAGAATAGACATCTCTTTGGTCACTGACGTTCTTGCACCCAGCTGCTTTTCAGCTGATCAGTGAACTCAGCCCATGAGATTTGATCAGCTGCATAAGCCTGAAACTGAACCCCAAAAATATTTTGTCCGTATCCATCTGGATAAGAATTATGGACCCAAGGAACCGTTTGACCGTTTGTTAAATAAGTATAAATGTCATTGGACAACGGATCAGAAATATCGTCACTGGAAAAGTTCGTATAAGCTGGAATAAACTCAAAATCATCGATGATCGCTGTCATCGCCTCTTCATCGGTATACATCCATGTCAAAAATTGTATGGAGGCATCGATCACTTCTTGTTCCTTATCTTTGTTGACACCCCAATACCAAGCTGGTCCGGCCACGATTTTGCTGCCGTCTCCCACTTCCATTGGGACGATTGCCAATTTTTCTTTGGCAAACGTATCATCCAAGCTGTTTAATGTAGGAACGATCCAATTGCCTTGATGAATGATGGCTACCTTCTCACTGGCGAATAATTCTTCGACTGACGTGCTGTAATCCATTGATTCCAACGGTTGAGCATTGTATTGGATCGCCAGATCAGCGTAGTCTTTCAGTTGTGCCTCATAAGTTAAGTGAAGCTCTTTGGCTTCCAGTGTTTCTTTCAAGCTATCATTAAATTCAGGTGCAAAAAAGTTCGAACTGAATTGACTGGAAACCCATGTTTCACCACCGCTGAAGCCGAAAACACCGTCTAATCCTAACTCTTCTTTTTTACTATCTAACGTTTCCACTGCCTCCTTAAAATCGACAAATGTTTCAATCGCTTCACTATCGATTCCCGCTTGCTGAAACAGCTCTTTATTGATCAGCCAACCGTAGCCTTCGATATTCATCGGCAAGCCGTAGACTGTTTCATTTAGGGTTGCCCCTTCCAATGTTCCCTCAATGGCTTTTTGGGCTAATTCTGTTTCCCCAAGATCATATAGCTTGTGTTCCCATGTTTGCGTATCTGCCAGTCCTCCCAGCATAAAAATGTCCGGTTCATCGCCAGATGAAAATTTTGATTGTAGAGCCGCTGTGGCGTCCGTTCCTCCACCTACAGTAGTCATATTGATTTTTATGTCCTCATGGCTTTCTTCAAAAGCCGCAACCAATCGATCCATCTGTTCTGCAGTCTCTGTCTTGATGTTAAAAACTTCTAGTGTTACACTACCATCATCTGAGGTACCGCTTCCAGAATTTCCGCAACCAGCAATTCCGATCACACTTAACATAGTAGCAGCCGTCAACAAAATTCTCTTTTTCATCATTGTTCCCTCCTCAATCAATTCGATCACAAATTGATTATATTGATATTTTGGCCCTTCTGTAATCGTTATCTTAGCCGAAATACCTTGTAATATTGATGAAAACGGAGGAGACAGATGGTAACCCAACCCTATATTTTTACGCCAAACCCTAGTGAATATGATATTGATACTTCTTTAAAAGAGATCACGGAACATGGTGACAGCTTGTTTCCAGTCAGTGTTTATTTGACCAATCATCCTGCTGATCAAGCAAATATGATCCATACCCATTGGCATCGCGAGCTCGAAATTCTGTATATTTTTCGAGGAAAGATGGAAATAAAGGTCGAAGGTGTTTCTTATATCGCTAAAGAAGGCGAGCTTGTATTTATCCCTGCCAATCAGCTACATGAGGCATTAAATTATCAGCAAACAGCTTGTACCTTCTTTGCTATCGTCTTTGACGCGACCTTTATTGAGAGCCGCGTCTCTGATTTGATCCAGCAGTCCTATCTAGACCCGTTGCTTCATTCCGCGGATCAGCAAGCGATTCACATCACAAGTGATTTCGTTTCTCATATGAGAATTCAACAGGCATTGACTCATATTATAGATTTATTTGCATTAAAGGAACCATTGTATGAGCTGGCGATCAAAGCGGAACTCTTTTTATTTATAAAATATCTTTGTCAAAACACCCAATACATTAACCGCAATAAGAAACCAATCGACAGTAAAAGCAAACTCAATACGTACAAATGCAAGAAAATCCTACTTTTTATTGAAGAAAATTATCAACGTCCAGTGACACTTGAGGAAGTCAGTCAGTATATTGGCTATAGCAAAGAGCATTTCTGCCGTTTTTTCAAAAGAAATTTCCAGATGAGTTTTTTTACTTATCTAAATAAGTTTCGCATCAAAAAAGCGGAGTATCTCTTACTCCATACGGATTTAAAAATCATCGAAATCGCATTAGAAACTGGGTTTGATGATCCGAATTACTTTACGACACTTTTCAAAAGGGAGACCGCTTTGACCCCTTCCAACTATCGCAAACGACCTAGCAATACCACGAGTTTATAATTCTGAAAATCAATAAAACAAGGGTATTCCGCTAGTTGAAAAAGCGGAACACCCTTGTTTTATTTTTTATAAATTAACTGGCTTAAGCCAAATCTTCTCCATTTGAGGCAATCACTTTTTTGTACCAATAAAAGGATTGCTTCTTGCTGCGGGCTAATGTGCCATTGCCTTCATTGTCGCGATCGACATAGATATAGCCATAGCGTTTCTTCATTTCTCCGGTTCCTGCTGAAACCAAATCGATACAGCCCCATGAAGTATAGCCCAGCAGTTCCACACCGTCTTGGTCAATCGCTTCTTTCATCGCTGCAATATGCGCACGTAGATAGTCGATGCGATACACATCATTGATTTTTCCATCTTCGTTTGGTGTATCCACCGCTCCTAGACCGTTTTCGACGATGAAAAGTGGTTTTTGGTAACGATCATAAAGATCATTCATCGTGATCCGCAAGCCAAGCGGATCAATCTGCCAGCCCCATTCCGACGCTTCTAAATACGGATTTTTAATGGTCGGGAACAAGTTGCCTTCCGTTTTCTCAACACCGGAATCTTCTGAAGCAGCGACCCGAGAGGCATAGTAAGAAAAGGAAATAAAATCGACGGTATGGGCTTTTAATAAAGCCGTATCTTCGGCGGTTTGTTCCAAAGTGATTTCTTTTTCCGCTAGCATCTTCAAACCATAATTTGGATATTCTCCTCGCGATTGCACATCGATAAAGAAATAGTTGCCGCGATCGCTTTTTTTGCTTTCCCAGACATCTTTCGGATTGCAGCTGTAAGGATAATAACTAGCCGCAGCCAGCATACAGCCAACTTTATTTTCTGGATCGATCTCGTGGGCGATTTTTTGCCAACGCACTTGCGACTAACTCATGATGAGCAGCCTGGTATTTGACTTGTTCTTCATTTTCGCCTTCAGCAAAGGTCAGCCCGGCACCGAGAAATGGGGCATGCAAAATCATATTGATTTCGTTAAAGGTCAGCCAGTACTTCACCAATCCTTTGTATCGAGTGAAGATCGCTCGACAAAGGTTTTCATAAAAGGTGATCATCTTACGGTTGCGCCAACCGCCATATTCTTTGATCAAATGGATCGGACAGTCAAAATGCGTGATCGTTACCAAGGGTTCGATTTGGTATTTGCGGCACTCTAAAAATAGTTCTTCATAAAAGCGCAAGCCTTCTTCATTAGGGGTTTCTTCGTCCCCCTTCGGAAAAATTCTTGACCAAGCAATCGATAAACGATAGGTTTTAAAGCCCATCTCCGCAAACAAGGCGATATCTTCTTTGAAATGATGGTACATATCGATCGCTTCTTTTGCCGGATAGAAATACCCTTCTTCAAAGGCAAGCATCTCACGCTTGCCGGTAATGACTGCTCGGCGGTCCTTGCCAGTCGGAATCACATCGACATTGGCAAGCCCACGCCCGCCTTGATCAAACCCGCCTTCACATTGATTAGCGGCTGTTGCGCCGCCCCATAAAAAGTTTTCTGGAAATCCCATGTCATATTCTCCTTTTTTAGCCGATCACTTTGATGATTTGATCGCCAAACGTGATCGGACCACTGTTTGCCGTCAAAATGTCCCCCACTTCTGCACTGTTGGTGATAACGATCGGCGTGATCACTGGATAGCCTTTTTCTTTGATAAATTCAATATCAAACGTAATCAATGGGTCGCCAACTGATACTTTCTGCCCTTTTTCTACTTGATAGGCATAGCCTTCACCATTTAATTGCACTGTATCGATCCCCACGTGGATCAATAGTTCAATACCTTCCTCACTGGTCAAGCCAATGGCATGTTTTGAATCAAAGACTGCAGTGACAGTCCCGTTGACTGGTGCTAGCACTTCCCCGTCGGTTGGCTCGATTGCCACCCCTTGTCCCAGAATCTCTTCCGAAAACATGCCGTCATTGACTGCTTGCAAGCTTTTTAGTTCCCCTTTTAAAGGTGCTTTGATCTCTGCGCCGCTGATTTGATGGGTTGGTTCTTGTTCTTTGTCTGCTGGTGTTGCTTCAGGTGCTTCTTCTGTGACAGGGTCTTTGTATAAGAATAATGTCGCAATAAATGTGATCACAATACTGATTGCGGCACCGATACAAGCATTGGTCAAATGACGTAAGGTGTCATCGCCGATATAGCTTGGCAAAGTCAACAGGCCTGGTGAACCGCCTGAGAAATTGCGGACACGCATGATTCCCATAAAGAGACCACCAAATCCACCACCGATCATTGCTGCATACAAGGGTGTTTTAAACCGTAAATTGACCCCATACAACGCCGGTTCAGTAATACCGAATAGCCCAGTCAGACCAGCAGAAAATGCCAATTGTTTGATCGTAGAATCTTTTGATTTGAAACCAACGCCGATAGCTGCAGCTCCCTGACTGACGTTTGAAGCAAGCATGCCAGGATAGATCACTGTGTCGTAGCCGGCAGTCATTCGATTATTGATTCCGATAGGCACTAACCCATAATGGGTACCAGTTGCCACGAACAATGGCGTGAAGGCACCAATCAGTAATGGAACGATCCATGGGCTGACCGTTTCTAGGGCTTGGATCCCTGCAGAGATCGCTTCACTGATCATGTAGCCTAGAGGGCCTAAAGCAACTAATGCGACTGTTCCTACGACGAAGATCGTTAGCAACGGTTTGCTAAAGAATTTGATTGCTTTTGGTGAGACTTTATCGGCAATCGGTTCAACATAAGACATAAACCAAACACTTAAGATGATTGGAATCACCGATGATGAATAACTCACTGGTGAAATCGGTAAGCCGAACAAATGGATGCCGCCGCCTGCCTCATTGACTGCTGTCACCATCGCGATAAAGTTCGGATGGAGTAAAATCCCCCCACCATCATAGCTAAATACATATTGGCTTTGAATTTTTGTGCAGAAGAAGCAGCCAGCAAAATAGGCAAGAAGTAGAACGCCGCATCCGCCATAAAGTTTAGGATTTGGTAGCTTTGACTTTCTGCCGTCAAAACATTAAAGACCACCAGCAATGAAAGAACTGCTTTTAGCATCCCAGCTGCTGTGATGGCTGGCAAGATTGGGGTGAAGATCCCGGTGATCGTATCGATGACTTTTGCCACACGTCCGCGATCGTCTTCTGCTGTTTCTTGGTCACTGTTTAAATTGGTTTGGGCAGTGATTTCGTTGTAGACATTGCCAACATCACTGCCGATGATTACTTGGTATTGCCCACCTTTATTGACCACACCCATGATCTCTGGTGTATGTTTTAAAGTACTTTCTTGGGGTTTGCTGTCATCTTTCAAGTTGAAGCGCAAGCGGGTCGCACAATGGGTCAAGCTTTGGATATTTTCTTCCCCGCCAACATTGGTGATGATCGTTTTTGCTAACTCTTTGTAATTCATGTCGTTCCTCCTATTTTGGTTTTTCGTCTGCTTTTTGTGTGTCAAACCATAAAAAAATACCTAAACAAACCCCTTGGGAGTTCATTTAGGTATAGCCTGCCAATCCAGTAACAATCCTAAGCACTTGTTATTCGTTTGATGTGTATAGTTAAATAGATCAATTCGTCTTCTTCTAACGGTCTACCGAATTCTTTGTTGATGTAGTCGCTGATTTTCAGTGCACACGCATATTCCTTCATGTAGCGGTCTTTCAACATAAAAATAAAACTGCCGGTTCCTGCATCATCGAGCTTTGTACCACTGAATAAGCGCTGGACAAAAAATTTCAAATGGGTCACAAAGCGTTCGTAGTTCAATGAATACTCATCAAGCTCCATTGAAAAATGATATTTGACGATGTTTAGGATATGCTGAATGATCTTCGCCATTTCCGATACTTGACTGACCTGCGCCATATCCAACTCCGCATTGACGATGTGTAGCGCAATGAAGCCGGCTTCATCTTCCGGCAGCTCGATCGCCAAGCGATTTTTGATGATCGATAACGCTTCTTTGCCAATGAGGTATTCATGGTTATAAAACCGCTTAATTTCCCATAGCAAGGCATTTTTGATTTCCATGCCGTTTTGATAGCGCTCGATAGCATAATTGATATGATCGGTCAGCGTCAGAAACAATTTTTCGCTCAATTTTTTCCCAAGGGAAACTTTTGCAAAACTGATGATCTCATTCGCTGCTTGAATATGTTCGATAGGGATAGAAGAAAGTAATTGGGTTAGTTTTGTGACATTCCATTCTTGTGTACTGAGATAGACTTTTTCAATCTTGGTATCGTCGATCGCATCGCCCGGCTTTTTCTTAAAGCCTAAGCCTTTGCCCATGACGACCAATTCTTGTTTTTCCTCATTCTCAGAAATCACAATGTTGTTATTGATCACTTTTGTTACGTTCATTTTAACGACCCTATTCTTCTTTAGATTTCTTCACACAAAAAAATAGGTATAGCCCGCCTAAAGCGGTAACAATCCTCAGAGCCAGTGTAGCATGAGAAAAATCACTCGTCAATGGGGATTTTTAACCGCTTGTTTAAAAGCAGAAAACAGCGCTGCTGCCATTTGAGTCTTTGGCAGAACGCTGTTCACTGGTTTATGGATCACTAACTCTCTTTGTGAGAGATGAATTAGATACGATTTTCGTGGTCAGCAGTTTTGACTAAGTTTGCTCCCACCATACCACCGATTGACGTAAGAACGAGTCCTAAGACCATTGCCACAAAGCCCCAAATGGACGCTTTGGCTGTTGCATCACTTGCTTCTTCCGCTTTTTGACGAGCGTCTTCCACTGCTTGGTCAATGTCTTGTTTGGCTTGTTCAAGATTTTGTTGTGCATTTTCGATTTGTTTTTGTGCTTCATCAGAAGCATCTTGTAAGCCGTTCACGATATTGTTCGTTGCTTCTTCTGCTTCTTGTTGGCTTAGCTCTGTGTTTTGAGCCACTGCATTTGAGATTGCTTCTTTATCGACTGAATCACCGATCGTTGTAGCACGATCTTGCAATTTGCTTGCTAAATCATCAATGATTTTATCGGCATCATTTGGATTGGTTGCAATGTCTTTGCCAGCATCTTTGATATCATTTGTCGCGTCAGACAATTGGTTTTGCAAGTAGTCTGGTTGCAATTCCGGAACATCGGTATCTTGTAAAACATCATTGACATTCGCTTGTAATTCATCTGTGTTGACGTCTTCCATGTTTCCTGTTATTTCATCGAAGGCTTTTGAAGCGACATCGCCAGCACCTGAGGCAACTGTTTCAACGCCACTGCCAACAGCAGAGGCAACGTTTCCTAAAAGTGAACCGACTACAGAAAATGCTCCGATCGTTAAGTAAGAGAGCATAACCATCATCACGATCATACTGGTTGCCCATGTTAAGAAACCATGAACCAATCCAACACGTCGAGCCGCCACACCTGAAACAAAACCAGCACCGAATAATGCCAAGACAAAGGTAATGACTGTCCAAATCAATAATCCTGTACCAACACCATCTAATGGATTATTTGATGTTGGTTCCACCAAACCAAAACCGATTGCTGAGCCAATCATTGACAGTGTCATGAACAATGCGATAAATGTTACGACCCCTGCAAAGATAGACCCCCAAGACAAATTGTAGCCTGCCTCCTGCTCATCTGAACCTAAATAATTTCTGAATCCTCTTTTCATCATTACATCCCCTTTTTGTTTTTTTAACCTGTATTCAGTCTAACAACTGATTGTTTTTTTATCAATCAACTCGACTTGCGCTATCTTTTTGTAAGAAAAATGAATGATTCTGAATTATTTGACTATTTATTAAAATAAAGCGAAAATTCATTCGTGTATTTTAACTAAAAAAATCTTTTCACGCTCTTTCTTTCGATCACAGGCTTGTTTCTCACAGTCTTCTGCTGATTCGTCATTTTTAAGCTAGCAGGGTTTCACTAGAGAAAAAAAGCTCTTCTCAATGTGTCACAAATGAGTAGCGATCACAAAAAACCACCTTCGCCCGAGGCAAAGGTGGTTGTCTGCTTATTATTCTTCATTTAGTCGATCTGGCATCATGTTTTCCATAAAACCCCAAACGCCGTTTTGTAATACGAGTTCCTCACGTTCGTAAGTTGAAACCGTGGTGCGGATCAACTCATCTCGACCGTCTAAGACTTTTTGTCCCCAATGAGGATCGATCAACAATGCCCGCCCCACTGCAACAAAATCTGCATGTTCTAGCAAGCCTGCGGCATCCTTCGATGTTCGAACATCCCCTACACCAATCAAAGGAACTCGCTGAGCGATTTTTTCATAGACATACGCCAACATCGATTTTTCTTGGTACGCTTTTGAAATCGATTTGCGGGTATAATCCGCAAGAGAAATGTGCAGATAGTCTAATCCTTTTTCTGCCAGTTGGTCTACTAAGAACAACGTATCTTCAAAGCGAATCCCTGGTTCTTCGAATTCTTCCGGAGAAAACCGATAACCGACGATAAACTCCTTCACACCTGATTGGTCTACTGTTTCCAACACTTCATCGACGAGCTTCTCAATAAAACGATAACGGTTCTCTAGTGAGCCACCCCATTCATCGGACCGACGATTTGAGTGAGGAGAAAAGAATTGTTGGATCAAATACGTATTGGCTCCGTGGAGTTCTACGCCATCAAACCCCGCCTTGATCGCCCGTTCGGTAGCTTTTTTAAAGTTTTCAATAATCGCTAATATCTCAGCCACCGTAACTTCCCGGGGAACTTGGGCATTTGGTCGTTCGGCAGCAACTGCGCTGGCAGAAATCGGTTGTGTCCCTCGTAGGACCGAGTCATCCGTCATCCGACCGGCATGAAAAATCTGTAAAATGGCTTTGGTCCCATTGGTTTTGATGGTGCTGGCCAATTTGCTTAATCCAGGTAAAAAGGCATCGTCGTAAGCGCCTAGTTCCCCTTCCCATCCCTTGCCATCTTCTTGGACATTGGCTGCCGCTGTGATGACTGCTCCGACTTCTCCGGAGCGTAAGCCATAGTATGCCAACTCATCTTTCGTAATCACCCCATCAAAAAAGGACATCTTGGTCGTCATTGGTGCCATGATGATTCGATTTTTCAACTGCAATCCGCGCTTAAATGTTGCTTTATCTGTTACATTTCGCATGGGTTTCCCACCTTTTCCATTGGATTCATATCGCTTTGTGGATCTGATTGGCTTGGTTTTCTAAGGAGATCCTTAAAGCAAATCGGTGCATCTTTTTTCCCTTTATCAAAACATACATGCACATGCATCTATATTACAAAAGAATCGAGGAGAAAACAAGTGAAACCTTCGTTAGTCCATCATTTCCTCCAAGACTTTTTCAAAAACGACTTTTGATCGCTGCAGTTTCTTTTCCCCTAATTGGGTCAAATCAATATAGATCCCTCGCTTATCATTTTGACAAGAATGCCGTTCAATCACACCGCACAGCTTGTCTTCCATGCGCATGATCATGCGTGACATCGCACTTTGACTCAAATCAAAATGAGCGATCAAATCATTGAGGCGCATGCTATGATTGGGGGTCTTTTCTAAGTAATATAGTACGTAATACTCATTCAAAGACAGATTGCTTTCTGCTTTGAGAGCTTGCTCCAAGCGAGCTTCAATCGCTTGATGCTGATTCGTAAAGGCTAGCCATTGCCCCATCCGTTCTTTTTCCATCCTCTTCACCACCCATTCTTCTATACCAAGGTATTTTAATCTAGATCCCTGCGTTACGCAAGCCGCCAGAAAGCTTCGCCAGTATGGCTGACACTTTATTATACAAAACTAGCCAGCTGCTGCGGACGTTAATGAGTTTTTTATGATAGCAAGGATGAACTATTCAGCAAAAACTTCCTGTTCTTTCTCAATATTCTATACTACAATAACTTTAACACCAAAGAATATTTCAACACTATATCAGCAAAATTGTGCATTCCGACACAATGATTTGCTTGTTTTAGATGTTCTAGTATTCTAAGGAAAGGATGAAGCAAACGATGAAAAAAACAATTTCTTTGATTGGGACACTGACGCTGGTCAGTTTGGGGCTTTTGGCAGGCTGTAACAACGAAAAAGATACTGCTCAGTCAACAAGCGAGCTAAGCCAGAGTCGTGTGTCTACTGAAAGCAAACAAAGCACGACGACGCAAACGACTGAAAGTAGCTCTTTAGCGTCAACAACTACTTCAAAACCTTCGACCACAAGCCAGCAATCGACGGACCACTCTGATTCGAGTCAAGCAACAGCAAGCTCACCATCCATCAACGAGTTTCCATATGCCGTTGATCTTTCCCAATATGGCCCTTCACTGACTTTTTATTTCCATGGCGTCAATGTACCAGATGCTGTCACGATCAAAAATACGAGCCCATTGATTATTTCGATCGGCGACAGCACAAGCTATGAAGCACAAGTTGATACGATCGCAACAAAAGAGATTCGCGTATTTTCTGCGAAAAACAATGAGATTCGCACCGTAAAAGTGAACACTCAGTTGACCTTTTCGAAAGGGATCACTTCCAATGGAAATCCTGATTTTAGCCACAACTTGTACCTATTTACAAATAAGGAGGGTGGTCTGTCTTTGATCACACCAAATTATGCGGGGAATGTCAGCGATGACCAACGCGATGTGATGTTAGAAGTACTTCAATAAACGAAAAACAGGGAAACGAAGCGTGCTTCGTTTCCCTGTTTCGTTACCCGATCATCACGGTTTCATCAGGATATTTGTAGCCAGCTTCTTGTTTGTTGGCGTTTTTCATCAATGAAAAAGCAACGGTCATGATGCCGACTCGACCAATGAACATCAAAAAAATGATCAGTAGTTTGCCAAAAACCGACAAGTAAGGCGTCAACCCCATGGTCAACCCCACGGTTCCAAAAGCGGAAAAAACTTCAAAGGCAATGGTTGGTAATCCAAAGTTTGGGGTTTGCGGCATGCGTTCAGTAATCGACAATAAGAAAATCGCTACGAAGCATAACGTCAAAGTAAGGAAGAACAACGTAAAGGCACGCGAAACGGCAGATTCTTTGATCGTGCGACCGAACACCTCCGCTCGACTGCGCCCTTTCAATAAGCTGCGGATCTTGATGATCAAGACCGCAAACGTCGTTGTCTTCAATCCCCCAGCAGTTGATCCAGAGGTCCCACCGATATACATAAAAATCATCGTCAACATCAAGCCTGCTTGACTCATTTGTCCGTAATCAATACTGAAAAATCCAGCAGTTCTTGGGGTGACCGCTAAGAAGAGGTATTGGAAAAAACGTTCGATGACCGAATCACCCGTGATCAACTGTGAATTGGCTTCGGTCAAAAAGAACCCTGCCGTTCCAAAAACCACCAAAACGATCATAGCGATCCATGCCAAGCGGCTATGCAAGGACCGTTTTTTGGACACCGTATGCAGGAGATCGAACCAAACGAGAAACCCCAGACCACCGGCGATGATCAAGAAACTGATGACCCCAAGCACAAATGGATCGTTTTGAAATCCTACCATGCTGTTGCCGAACAAATCAAACCCAGCATTACAAAAGGCCGAGATCGCATGAAAAACACTGTACCAAAGGCCTTGCTCCCAACCAAAACGGGGCACGAATGCAAAAGCCAGCAAGATGATCCCGCTGACTTGGATCAAAAAGGCGATCCGAATCAGGTACCATGCCAAATGGATCTCTCCAGACATCCGATCTAGATTCAATGATTCCCGCAAAATCATCCGGGTACTAAGATGGACTCTTTTTCTCGCCAAGATGTAAAAGAAGACAGGAATCGACATGAAGCCGATCCCACCGACCTCAATCAGCATCAGCAAGATCCCTTGGCCCCAGAGATTGTAATGGTCGGCTACTGTCAAGGTCGAAAGACCCGTCACGCAAACAGCCGATGTGGCAGTAAACAGCGCATCTAAAAAGTTGGTACCTTCACCACTTTGGGTGACAGCCGGCAGCATCAGCAAGCCGGTTCCTGCCAATATCAGCAAAACGAAGACCAGTGTGACGATCTGCGGAATCAAAAAGCGTTGCGATGCCAGCTTTTTTTCAAACGATTTCTTTTTTTCATTTTCATTTCCTCTGACCTTTTGCAAAAACGAATGGCTTGATAATCCTAGTTTATTGCAGTTGTTTTTCATTTATCATACCATTTTATTTTGATTTATTCTTCACTTTGATCATTCTTGTTACGTTTGCTCGTTCGTTTTCTTCCAGCCGCATTTTGATTCCATAAATGGCTTCTTCCAGCTCGGGAATCGTCAAATATTCTAGGGCATTGACGCGTCGGCGCGTACGTTCGATTTCCCCTGCCATCAGTTGACAGGTCTTTTCGATTTCCGTTAGCTCCAACAGCTTCGGCATGACGTCGGTAAAACGGGCGACCGCATGATCTAACGGAACATTCGAATTCAAAAAGCCATACTCGATCGGCGCTTGCATCATCGTATCGTCATAATCAAAATGCATCACTGGCACTTCCACACTCATGATATTTTTCGTGGATAACTCAAGGGAGACCTCAGTTGCTGGTAAAATAAACATTTCTTCAATGTATTTTTCATTGATCGTGGCATTGGCTAAGCGAAATGCCTTCATGGCACGCTGCAATTGTTCTTCCACTTCTTTACGCAAGTGGTCATTCTTTTTGATCAATTCAATAAATTGACGCATGAGTTCGTCTTGTTTGTCTTTTAATAATTTGTGTCCGCGTTTGGCTGTCGCCAATTGTTTGCTGAGGCGCGACAGCTCCATGCGGGTTGGATTAACGGTTTTTTGCGCCATTGTTCTCCTCTCCCGGTAAGTATTCCGCCAGTAAAGCATCGCTGATCCGCTTCAGCTCGACTTTTGGCAGCATCGCCAATAATTCCCACCCTAATTCCAAGGTTTCGATAATCGAGCGGTTGGTGCGATACCCTTGGTTCAAGTATTCATTTTCGAAGCGTTCCGCAAATTTGGCATAGGTTTTATCTACTTCCGACAATGCCGATTCTCCTAAAACGACTGCCAATTCCTTGGCTTGCTTTCCTTGAGCATACGCAGAAAACAACTGGTTCATCGTTGCGGCATGGTCTTTACGGGTTTTGCCTTCACCGGTCCCTTTATCTTTTAACCGTGACAATGACGGCAAGACATCGATGGGCGGCTGAATGCCGTTTTTATACAAATCACGAGACAAGATGATTTGTCCTTCGGTGATATAGCCGGTCAAATCGGGAATCGGATGGGTTTTGTCATCTTCTGGCATGGTCAAAATCGGCAGCTGGGTCACTGAGCCTTTCAAGCCGCGAATCCGTCCCGCACGTTCATATAACGTTGAGAGATTGGTATAAAGATACCCAGGATAGCCGCGACGTCCTGGTACTTCACGACGAGCAGAGGAAATCTCCCGCAAAGCTTCACAGTAGTTGGTCATATCCGTCATGATCACCAAGACATGCATGCCCTTTTCGTAAGCCAAGTATTCGGCTGCCGTCAGTGCCATTCGGGGCGTAGCGATCCGCTCGATCGCTGGGTCATTGGCTAGATTCATAAAGACGACAGAATGGTCGATGGCACCCGTTTGACGAAAATCTTCCATGAAATATTCAGCTTCTTCAAAGGTGATCCCGATGCCAGCAAACACAACAGCGAAATCATCTTCTGAATTCAACACTTGTGCTTGACGCGCAATTTGCGAAGCCAATTCTTTATGAGGCAGACCAGATCCAGAAAAAATCGGTAGCTTTTGTCCCCGAACGAGCGTATTCAAGTGGTCGATCGATGAGATCCCCGTTTGAATAAACTCATCAGGATAATCCCTCGCTGCTGGATTGATCACTTCGCCGTTGATGTCCATAAATTTTTCTGGGACGATCTCTACTCCGCCATCTTTGACCCGACCTAAGCCGTCAAAGACTCGTCCGATCATTTGCTCGGAAACGCCTAATTCCAAAGGATGTCCTAAAAAGCGGACCGCAGATTCTCGCAAATTGATCCCGCCGGTTCCTTCAAAAATTTGGACCAACGCTTTGTCTTCTTGGATCTCCAGTACTTGTCCTTGCCGCGTTTCGCCGTTTTGCATGCGGACTTCGATCAACTCTTCATATTTGACACCGGAGACGCGGTCGACGGCCATCAATGGTCCGACGACTTCTCCAATCGTTTTATATTCCTTGATCATCGGTGCGGTCTCCTTTCTGTAAAATTTCTTTCATCGTTGCTTTGATCTCTTGATGCAAAGCAGGAATTTTTGCTAATTCCGTTTCAGGCAAGTACTTCATGCGTGCCACTTTGTCTCGCAATTCTTCGGTTCCTGCATAGATTTCTGAAAGATACGCACCTAGTGTCAACGCATCTTCTGCTTCTTTGTAGAGCAGCAAGATCGTCTCCAGCATTTTGAACTGCTTTTCACGAGAGGTAAACGTATCAACGTCGTCAAAAGCGTTTTGCTGCAAGAAATCTTCTCGCAATGATTTGGTGGTTTCCAGCAATAACTGATCTTTTTCGGACAAAGCGTCGATGCCGACAAGTCGAACGATCTCTGACAACTCAGATTCTTTTTGCAGCATCCGCATGGCTTCTGTTACTTGTTTGGACCAATCTACTTGCATTTGTTGGTCCAAAAAGGCACCCAATTCGTTTTCGTATAAAGAATAGCTCTTCAACCAATCGATCGATGGAAAATGACGCTTTTGCGCTAAGGTGGCATCTAAGCCCCAAAAGACTTTTACGACCCGCAACGTATTTTGGGTAACTGGTTCTGAAATATCGCCGCCTGATGGTGAAACGGCGCTGATGGCAGTGATGCTGCCTTCTTGATCAGAACCTAAGCAAATCGCTTTTCCAGAACGCTCATAATACTCTGCCAAGCGGCTGCCTAAGTAAGCTGGATACCCTTCATCCCCAGGCATTTCTTCCAGACGCCCAGACATTTCTCGAAGTGCTTCTGCCCAACGTGAGGTAGAATCCGCCATGATCGCCACGGAATAGCCCATGTCTCGGAAGTATTCCGCAATCGTGATCCCAGTATAAATCGACGCTTCCCGAGCGGCTACTGGCATATTGGAGGTGTTAGCGATCAACACGGTTCTCGCCATTAAAGATTCACCACTACGAGGGTCGATCAACTCTGGAAACTCGTTCATTACATCGGTCATTTCATTGCCGCGTTCGCCGCAGCCGACATAGACGACCAGGTCGACATCCGCCCATTTGGCGATTTGGTGCTGAACGACAGTCTTCCCTGCACCAAAAGGTCCTGGAACGGCTGACGCCCCGCCTTTAGCAATTGGAAAGAAGGTGTCGATCACTCGCTGGCCAGTGATCATCGGTTCAACTGGATTCAGTTTTTGCTTTACTGGACGGCTATGACGAACGGGCCATTTTTGCAGCATCGTGAAAGACCGTTCTCCCTTGGGTGTATCTAAAATATAAATCGTTTCATCAATCGTAAATTCCCCAGCATAAACAGCCTTGACTGTTCCTGAAACGCCATGAGGAACCATGATCTTGTGATTGATCAACGGTGTTTCTTGCACGGTGCCGATGACCATCCCGGTACTGACTACTGCGCCGACTCCGACTGTCGGTACAAAGGGCCACTTTTTCTCATGATCCAACGCAGGCAATTGCACCCCACGCGTCAAGAAGTTACTTTGGGTGACAGACATGAAGGTTTCTAAGGGACGTTGGATGCCATCAAACATTTGTGACATGATCCCAGGCGCCAATTCGACGGATAGCGGTTCACCGGTGGTTTCGACTGGTTCACCAGGTCCGATCCCAGACGTTTCTTCATAGACTTGGATCGAAGCGACGTCGCCGCGCATTTCGATGATCTCACCGACCACGCCTAAATCTCCTACATAACAGATATCTTCTAAACTTGCATGGCCCATATTTTTGGCTAACACCAATGGACCAGATACTTTAATAATTGTTCCTTTTTCCACAACATCGGCTCCTCTCTATAGTATGTTTTGTCCAACTGCTTTTTCGACATTTTCTTGAATCACTCGCTTGCCGATTCCTCGGGAACCATCATAATCAGGAATCAAGATGACTGCAGGTGTCATTTTTTGTTGGACTTTTGCTAATTCATCGGGAATCAGCTCGGCACATTTTTCAGTCAGGTAGATGATCGTACTGTTCTTCATTAATTTTGCCAGCGCCTGCTTCACTTCTTTTTCTTCCGAGGCATAACAGACCTGAAAGCCAAATAGTTGAAAAGGAATGACAGATTCTTTCTCGCCGATTACGCCGATTTTATGAGTCATAGTGCCGCATCCTTTCTCTGAGTTGTTCTTCCGTAAAGCCACTGCGTTTGCCTACCAGCAAGATACGCAGATTTTGCAGTTCCAAAACCTTAGCATTCAAAAATGCGAGTAAAGGCAGTGGTCCTAAAGCATCCGTTTGGGCTTGGCCATAGCTTTCTGTGATCAAATTGTCTTGTAAAAGTGCCAAGCCAGCAAAATCGATCACCTGCTCATGAATCAAAGGCCGCAATACTTCCTGATAATCACTTTCTAATAAGAAGGTTAAAAAGTCACTATAGGATGCATCCGCAAACGCTAAAAATTCTTCTTTCGGGATACTGCCGACACTCACTAAGACTGCCTCCATAAAACTGCGCGATCGTTTTTGCAGTACACAACGAGCGGCAATCGTTATATTAGTCAGATCGATCATCTTGATGACAGCTTCTTGTAGTTCAGGGATCTTGATTTCATCTGCCAGTCGCCGTTGTTCATGTAAATACCGGCGATCGTAAATGATATCGATGCCTTGCAGCACGGCGCCACCTTCTAAGTACTCCCGCACCTCTTGGATCGTAGTCACGATTTTCTCAGGCAATACCTCTGAGGTTCCCGTTTTGATGGCGGTCCGACACTCATCGATCGTGTAAAAACCATCTTCGATCAGTAGATGATCATAATCTTTTCCAGTCACTGACTCTTTGGTCAAGACTTTTAGATTATGGAAAGTAAAAGGCATCATATACAGTCGGAGGATCTCTTGATCAGGAACCAGCTCGGCCAATTCTTTGATCGTCTTTAACAATTCTTCATCGAGATAAGTTTCGAATCGTTCATGAAAATCTGGCTTCAAATAGCGTTGATAATGGGTCTGCTGCAAAACAGCTTCGACTTCAGCAAACCCTTTTGCCGCAATCATTTGTTCGACTTCTTGCGGCTTTAGCAACGTCATCTCTTTCAGCCGAATGATTGGATTCAATTGATGATAGTTCCTCATGGATCAACCTCCTTGTTGTATGATCTGCAACCACCGTTCCCGGGTTTCTTTCTTGTATTCATCAAGCAAAACCTGATAGGTAAAATTGTATTGAATGCCGTTGTCATCCACCAAAAAGCCTGCTTCTGACAATGGTGCGCCTGCTTTGATTTGATACGATAGTTTTGATTGACAAGACGTAAGCCAAGCGGCATCTAGATGGGCTGCTTGCTCAGGACCAGCGTGGAAGGTCACCGTCCCGCTGATCGGCAGCTGTTGCAGCACATTTTCAGCAAATGACTGCAGCTCTTCTGGCGTCCAGGCAACCATTTGTTGATACGCTTGCTCAAAAAGTTGTGTCAGGTATTCGTTTTGTTTCACCATTTGCTGCTGCTTAGCGGCACTTGCTTGGCGATTTTGCGCTTGCTGATAATTTTTTCGGCTTGCTTTTTTGCTTGCTGGGCACGAAGCTGCAAGTCCGACTCTTTTTTCGCCCAGTCACGTGCCATCGTTTCACTGATCCTAGCACGTTCAGCGGCAGCCAAACGTTCCCGTTTTGTCTGCGCTTCTTGGTCTAGTTCAGCAATCATTTTGTCGATTGCATCCATACCTTCGCCCCCTTTAAATCGTTCCTAAAAGTAAGAAAGAAATAACAAAGCCTAAGATGGCATACATCTCAACCATTACTGAGAACATGACCCCTTTAAAGAAATGCTCTGGTTTCTTCGCTAAAATTTGAATCCCAGCTGCAGCGACCTTCCCTTGGGCCATTCCTGAGAACAAGCCAGTAAAGGCAACTGGCAGTGAGGCCATCAAGTACGCCATACCAGTCACTGTCGACATTTCACCACTTAAGCTACCATAGATCATAAACGCAATAACGAATCCGTATAGTCCTTGCGTTCCGGGAAGCAATTGTAAAATCAAGGCTTGTCCAAACTTCTCCGGCTGATTCGTCGTTAAGGCTGCCGCTGCTTCACCAGTTTGGCCCACCCCTTTGGCTGAACCGATCCCAGAAAAGATCGTAGCGATCCCCATTCCGATAATTGCAAACACCATACCACCATTATTATTAATTAAGTAATCAATCATTTATTGTCTCCTCCATTTTCTTTATCAAAATCAACGTATTTCTCACTTGGCTTAAAGGTTTCAAATTGGCGCCCCCCACCAGTGAAAAATTTTCCGAAAAACTCGACATATTGTAAACGAGCGGCATGCACATACGCACTCAGTAACGATAAAAAGATGTTTAAAGCTTGTAGGACAACCAATAAGAGAATGCCGACAGAAAAACGAGCGGCTGGCGGCAAATAGCCCACCAATAAGTTGAAGGCTGCTGCGATACTCCCACCAGAGATCCCTAATGCCATCAAGCGGCTATAGCTGACAAAGTCGCCGATGTAACTGGTCACGCCGTACAAGTCATACAAGCCTAAAAAGAAGCCGCCCACTTTGGTTTTCCCTTTCAGAATCGGTACCACGATGATCAATAAGGCACTAAAGCCTGCTAAAATCAAGCCGACGGTTGTTAGTGCTGGGACATCGATCAAAAGATTGCCTGCGGCTGCCACTAAAAGACCACTCAAAAGTCCTAGCCACGCAAAGCCTTCGTTGACTGCACCTAAAAGATCCTTTTTGCGGATATTTTCTTTGGCTGCTAAATAAAGGCCTGTAAACAGTTGGATGCCACCAAAAATCATGGATAGACCAAAGATCGCCATAAAATCTTCGGAGGGCGATAAAAGTTGGAAGGGCAATGTAGCACCAAAGAAGGAGCCGTAGATTGCGCCCCAAATCATAGTTGGCACAGACAAAATCTGGAACAATTTCAGAAACCGTTTGGTCCCTTTGGGCAAACGCAAGGCGTGTAGCCCAATCGTGGTCGCGACAGCCATTAATGCACCATAACCTAAGTCAGCCACCATCATACCAAAGAAAACATAGTAAAAAGGCGTCATCCATGGGGTTGGATCGATCTCATCGTATTTTGGCAAGCTGTACATTTCCGTCAACATTTCAAAGGGTTGAATAAACGAGGCGTTTTTTAGCTTCGTTGGCACTTGATTGGCAGCGATCTCCTCTGCAGTGGGTTCTTCAAATGAATAGTAAATCTCGTTGGCAAAGGATTCTTGGACCATTTCCGCCACTAACGGCTGATCCTTTTCTGCGATCCAGCCGCGCAAGAGGGCAAAGGTCTGACCAGCTGCTAAGCGCTGTTGCATCATTGCCCGATTCTCACGAGTCAAAAACAGTTCTTCCGCTTGCTGCAGCAGGATCAGCCGTTGTTTGTGCTGACTGATTTCTGTAATCAGTTCTTTGCGCTGCTGCGTCAAGGAGGTCAAGGCTTGTTTCGCATTTTGCAAAACCACTTTTGGTGACTCGGATGTTAGACCGGTTTCTTTCTTCACCCCATATCGGTGAAACAATTGGAACACTTGCTCTTCGATCGCTGCTAAAAACAGGCAGCTGAAATTGACTTTTTTTGGCTCAGAATAGATCACTTCGATATGAACCTCTTCCAATTGACGCAAGGCTTCAGCTAGATCTTCCCAGCGTGGGCCTTCGACACTCCCAGCAAAAAAACTTGTATGAGCAGGTGCTTCGATCTCCAGCGGCACGTCAAGATTTTGCCACTGTGTCGCCCATTCTTCCGACTGCGTCGCTGCTTCGATCGCTTCGATCGTCTCTACCCAGCGCTCCTGCAAATTCTCGACCGCAACCAGCTCCGTCAATGCTGTGGCTTCATCGAAGCTTGTTTCAAAATCCGACAGCCGCAAGGCATCTCGTTGCCATTCTGTCCCTTTTTTCGCATCACCATTTTGGCGAATAAAGCGGATCGCTTCTTGCAGTCGACGAATCATTGGTTGATGAGAAGCACCTTCTGGGGTGGCTCCTGCAAAAAATTCCCGCAGCCAAGTTTCGTTCGCTTCCTGCTCAAATACGTTCTCGATTTCAACAAACTGCATCGTTTGCAGCTTCGTCAATAGCCTTTCTTGATAGTGCTTCGGGGTGATCAACGTTAGTTTATTTAGTTTGGTTACTGCCATAAGTCCCGATCACTCCTTCAACGATCTGTTGAACCGCTTGCTCTTGGAAGCTTTGCATGTTTTTTTGGTAACGATCTAACACTTGCTGGTTCTCTTTTGCCAGCTGCTGCTTTTGTGCTTCAAGTGACTGGCGCATTTGCTCTTGAGCTGCTGCTTGTTCTTGCGCAAGTTCTTCTTCCAAAGCGGTAGCCCGTTCTTCTAATACTTGTTGCTGCTGGGCTTCTTCCAACTGTAGCTCTTTTTTTAAAGCGCGCAATTGCTGTTCATTGGCTTCTTCTGCTGTTCGTAAACGAGTCAACGCTTCTCTCATCGATTCCCCTCCTATACTATTTGGATACTCAACTGAAAAATAAACAAAAAAAGCATACCTCACAAAGAAGTATGCTGATAACAAAAAAAGGTTAGCATTCCTCCAAGAATGTTTGCCTCACCCCTTGGCAAACCTGATCCTTGAAGCATAAAAATGCTCAACCTTTGGCTATTCTATTTTTCAATTCCTGAACTATTATAGCAAAAAAACGTGTTCTATTCAAGTAGAATCGTCTTTTATGAGAAAAACCCGGTTTCTACTATTGTATGTTCCCTCGAATATCCACTGCTATTGGTTATCGGAATGACTATTAGTACTCGCTCAGTCTCTTAAAAACTTTTCACCTAACATTTGCCAGGGATCGCGTTGTTCTTACCAAATTGAAATCGGTAAACATCAATAGAAGACTTAGAATGGATTGAATGAAGAACCTTGAGATTTTTTGAAAATGCTAAACATCATTTGATTGGTACCAAAAAGGAGATAACAATTCCAACAACCTATTCGATCCCTGACAAATATTAAGTGAGAATTTTGCTTACTTCGCTTCTTTTTTTATCGCTGGCAGCGGTTGGCCCTTTTCTTCACAAATGAAATAAGCGCCTCGATAAAGTCATGTATAAATCTTACCGGGTTCCATGGTTAGAGGAAGCCCATTTTTTACATACATCGGTTTTCTTTCCATTGTTACCCCTTGCCTTTCTGGGAAAAATAAGTCAAAATATACAATAACGTTTTTTATATCTTGCTTCCTATCAAATATTACCAAAATATTCAGATAACTTCTAGTAATTTTGCGCAAAATATCTTAAAATTTCCACTTTTTCTTTTAAAAAATGATCGATAAAAACCAAATTGGGAGGAAACAACTGATGTCAGATGAGCGTTGGTTTCAAAGGAGAAGAAAGCGAAACATCGAATTGGGCCTCTGTTTACTTGTCGTCCTGCCGATGGTTTATGGCTTATGGTTTCAACTGGCTTTTTTGATTCACTACATGTCTTTTATGTTTGTTGTGGCTGTTCTCACTGCAATTTACGAAGGAATTCGCGTCATTTGGGAAGTTATGAGAAACAAGCAACACTGACAAAGTGACCTTTTGCTAAATTAAGCCAAAACAACGAGAGAGGAGTCCTCTAATGAAACGAATCATTATGTCATGTGACTTACAGCATGCCTCCAGTCGTCAGGCTGAAGCCAGCTTTTCTTTTGACGCCTTTCCCACAGATTCACCAAGAGTTGCAGAACTTTTCTATTCCGCTTACCATGAAACCATCGATGATGAAGGAGAATCGATCGCTGATTGGCAAAAGGAACTTAGAGAAACTGCTGAAGGCAAATACGGCCCCTTGATTCCAGAACTCTCTTTTCAATTACTGAAGGAAGACTATCCGATTGGCGCCATAGTGACAAGCACTTTTAAAGAAATTCCACTGCTATTATTTGTCGTTATTGATGCAGCATTTAAAGGAAACGGCTTATCCAAGCTGTTAATGAGTGAAGTGATCCGACGAGCTAAAGCCATGGGACTCACACATCTTTACCTGGTAGTGACGGTTGAAAATCAACCAGCCTTCAAGCTGTATGAAGCATGCGGTTTTTCTTTTGCGGTGAAAGCTGGACTGATCTTTCCTCTTAGCTCTACTTACTATCTAACTGAAAATTTTTACCCATTGAAAGCGAGGGATGAACCGATGAATGAACGTCTAGCTACGGCGATACAACTGCGAGCTGAAAAAAGCTGCAACAATCAAATGAACAATTGATTCAATTAGCTACCGAAAATCCCCAAGATGCCTTTGTCCAATACCAAACGGCTTGGAGTTATGATCTTTTAGGGGAAGAACAACAGGCAATTCCTTACTATGAACAAGCAATCGCGTTAGGTTTATCAGAAAACGACTTACCAGATGCCTACCTAGGTCTAGGCAGCACCTATCGTGCCCTCGGCAATTATCAAAAAGCCGAAGAAGTGTTTTTACACGCGATGAAGCAGTTTCCAAAAAATCATGCTTTAGAAACCTTCTATGCCATGACACTGTTTAATCTAGCCGAGTATGAGCAAGCCACTAAACGACTATTGACCCTGCTTGCCGAAACCTCTAGCGATCCAGACATCCAGTCTTACCGACAGGCCCTTTTGTTTTATGCCGATAATCTCAACGAAACATGGAATTAGATGTTTCCGTTGGATCAATCCTTCTGCTCCCTTCTTGATTAAAGAAAGGGAGTATTCCTTTTTCCTGACCCCTAAATATTCCTTCACTATCAGCGCTTTGTTGAATCAATGGTCGCCGACTTTTCATGCCCCACTTTCCTTCAATCAATGCCAAACATCCATTATCGAAATATTCGATAATGAAATCAATTGACGTGCACGGTCAAATTTGCTAATTTATCTATGCTTTTTCTATCAATATTTTGGAGGAATGACTATGCCCTTTATTGTCTATTTTTTTCTATCCTTATTGATCATTTATATTCCCACGCCAACACTTTTGCTATTTTTTCAAAAACTTGCCTCCCAGCATGACAATCTGACGGCTTTTAGCAAACTTTTTCTATTTTTGATGGTCTTGCTGGATTATTACTTAAGCTATTATTGGTTGAAAAACTGCAAAGTAAAAAAAGCTCACTACCTTTATTTAGTCTTTGTCAATGTCTTCGAATGGCTGATCCACTTCTATCTTTATTCACGATTTGAAACGATCAATCTACTAGTCATTTTGTTGTTCCAGACCGTGCTACTATGTTGCATGATCTTTTTCCCTCTATCGGAGAAATTTCGCTCATTCCTTTTTACCTAAAAAAATCATCTCTGGTTTCCACATAAAAACCAGCTTCTCAATCGTTTCTTTCTAAGATGCGATTTACACGTTCGCTCTCCTTTGTTACGATTGTTAAAAAGGATGTGTTGTGATGTCATTGATCGTCTTGATTGGCGCGCAAGCGGTAGGGAAAATGACGGTGGGGAAAGAACTGGAAAAACGATTGGATGCAAAACTATTATTCAATCACCAGACGATTGATCTATTTGCGAACTTTCTTGGCTATAGCCCAGCAGCATTTGCTTTGTCTAATCAAACGCGGATCGAACTCTTCAAAGCCTTTGTTCATAATGAAGCTAATAATACGACAAAATCAATCATCTTTACGGTCTTGATTGATTTCGATCAATCGTCAGATTTAGCTTTTTTACAAGAGATCGCCCAACTATTTACCGATGCCCGACAAGAGGTCTATTTTATTGAATTAGTGGCTGATATTGAGGAACGCTTACAGCGTAATTGCCATGAGGACCGTTTAGTCGCAAAGCCGTCAAAAAGAGCGCTGGCTTTTTCTAGAAACGAGCTTTTGTCTTCATTTGAAAACTATCGCTTAGAAAGCCTGCCCCAGGAATTAACTACCCTTTTTCCAACGATTCCTTCGCTGAAAATCAACAATACCCACTTGTCACCTGATGAAGTTAGTCAAACAATTATTGCCCATTTTTCCTTGACTTAAGTGCCAAAGAAACACCACTCTCAAGCTTTGCTGCAATACAAAATTGTCTATTGACTTTGACGCTGCGTCAAGCGGTATTCTCTAATCAAGAGGAGGTGTCAAAATGAAGGTTTATGTTATGCCAATGTTTTACCAATTGAAGACCAAAGATATTGCACAATCATCGAAATGGTTTGCAGAAATCTTGGGTTTCCAGTCATTGTATCAGTTTCGCAATCAAGAAAATCAAGTGACGATGGACCATCTGCGTCTTGCTGACTACCAGGATTTGATGCTGATTGCCGCAGACTCGTTCACTGTAGGTGATGGGGCAATTTTGAATGTAGCGATGAATGATCTTCGGAATATCGCTCAGAAAATTCCCACAAAGTGGATCGTGGAACCTTTGATGGAAAAGCCGTGGAATGCCCTTGAAATGACCATCAAAGACCCCAACGGTTATTTGTTTACCCTAACAGAGGCGATAAGAAAAAACGAATCAGACTTTCAAACCTTGATGGACCAAACCAAGGATTATTTTCAATAAAAGGAACCGAGTAAGAAGGATGCTTTCTTACTCGGTTCCTTTTTTATAAAAACTTGATTCTGGCAACAATGACAAAAACGAACGCTCCCTAAATTTTACTAGGAAGCCTTTTCCCCATCAGATATACCAATATACCGTTTTAGTATATTTTTAAATATTGAAAATAATTATTAACACAATCAACTCAGAACATGCTACACTATTTAAAAAGGAGGATTTCCTATGGAAAAGAAATCGCAGCTTCCGTGGTACAAGCGCAAAAAATTCTACCTTCCAGTTGCCGTCGCCCTCGGCGTGATTGGGTTTCTTCCCAGTCTCGTTTCTCTTTTCGGGGTCTCGATCGATGATGAGTTCAATCCTGATTACTATTCTGATCCGAATGAACCAATGTTTAAGAAAAAGCAAAACTGACTGTTGCGATGCCGTATGTAGGTTTTTTGACCAACAAAAAAAGAGCAATCACTCGCTGTTGTGTTTGCTCCTTTTTTAAAAGGGATTCGGCAGACCTACGCACCTTGACAGGGTAAGCTGTTTGGGGAGAGGGCGTTTGAATGCGCGAATGAACAGTAACTTATTACGTGAAACCACTTATACTTTTTTCCTGTTAAAAAATCAATTGCTAACCAATCACAAAGGATCGATTATTTGAAGAAAGAAAAAACGTTAGCCATTAGTTCTACAACTTCCCAGGGAAAACTAAAAAAATCAAACATCCATTTCTCCTCCTTTAATTGACTTTCTTCAAGTTTACCCGCAAAATAAAGCTGTAACATATTTGGACTATTTTTCCGTCCACTTTTTTTAGGAGGGATTTTTTGAAGGCCAATGACTTGTTAAAAGAGTTACGAACGGAACGAAATATTTCACAGCGAAAATTGGTTGAGAACATTTCAGAACGCAGTACACTGGCAACCTTTGAACAAAAAGGGCACCGCATCGCCTTTGATATTTTGCACCAATATTTGGACCGCTTAAATGTCACTTTGGAGGAATTTGAGTATCGCTTGGATGACAATCAAGTCAGCGAGAAAAAGCAGCTATCCAAACAGTTGACCACCGCTTACTATGAAAGCAAGTATTCTGAAGTCCTCTCTTTGATCAACAAAGCCCAAGCGCTGTATAAAACCACGAAGGATTTCTTCTATTATGTATTGTATAGTCAATTCTTTTTGATTTTAGAGAAAAAAGGCGTGGTTACCGACGAGGAAGAACGGCGCATCATCGAAGCGACCATCAAGAAATACTTGGAACGCATCGACACGTGGGGAAAATTTGAAATTTCCTTATTTACCAATCTGCTCTTCCTCTTTTCTGACGAGTACATCTTGTATCAAATGAAACACCTGAATAAAAAAATTTTTTACAGCAATACGTTAAGTATCAATTATCAAATCTACACAAAATTGCTAACGAATGCGGCTTTCTTGTTTATCGATCGCAAAAAACCTGCCGAGTTGGCGCATGTGCTGACGTATCTAGCCGATCACCTGCCGCCGGACAATGATCGTATTCGCTTGATGATTCGTTATTTCGAAGGCATTTACGCCTTGTTCCAAGGCGATCGTACGTTGGGAATGGCCACGATTGAAAAAGCATTGGACTATTTGCGATTTATTGGTCAAGAAGCATTTGCCAAAGAATTAGAGATACTGGCTCAGAGTATCTAAAAAAACCTGCTGCTTCCTCTCAGTAAGAGAACAACTCTCTTACACGGAGGAAACAGCAGGTTTATTTTTTTCTTAAAGTAAATGCAATGCTTCTTTCCAGAGCAAGACCCGTTTGACGGAAGCATTCAAATCAGCTTCCAAATAGCGGCCATCTTCAACCGCTTGTATGACAAAAGGAATCTGTTCTTGATAGGTAGAGGAGATCACTAGATCATTTCCCGCCTGCAACGCCTGTAATGCGGCTTCTTTTTGCGGAATGAACTCAGAAAGTCCTGCCATATCCAAGTCATCCGTCACGATGACCCCTTTAAAATGCAATTCATTTCGCAGCAGCTCATGTACGGGTTTTGAAATAGAGGCGGGTACAGTGCTATCGATACTATTGACGATCGTATGGGCCACCAAAATACTATCAGCACCAGCTTTGATCCCTGCGGCAAAAGGTAGAAAATCCGTTTCCCGCAGTGTAGATAGCGGACGGTCATCGGTGACGATTTCGACATGCGAGTCACGATTGTTGCCATAGCCAGGAAAATGCTTCAAGGTTGACCCCACGTGGTGTTTCTGCAAAACATGAACCACACGTTCTACAAACGCACTCGTGCCTTGGGCATCCATGCCAATGGTTCGGTCGTAGATAAAGGACTGCGGATCAGTGGAAACATCGGCAACGGGAAACAGCCCGGCATTGATGCCATACGCTTTTAAAATTTCCGCTTTCTTTGCTGTATCTTCTTCGATCGCCGACCATCCACCTTGGGCATACAGCTGTTGTGGTGAGAGAAAACGCTGATCCGTAAGGTTCGGATTGCGGCTGATGCGAGTCACTGTGCCCCCTTCTTCATCCATACCGATCAACAGCGGAATGGCGCTGGCTGCTTGGTAATCTGAAATTTTCTGTTTCAAGCTCTCCGCCGTCTCATTTTCGGTATCACGGCCGAATAAAAGATAGCCGCCAAAGTGATAGTTTTGAAGTTCTTCGATTTGATTGCTTTCTGGTACACGGACAAAAAACAATTGCCCGACCTTTTCCTCCAAACTCATCGTGGCGATTTTTTCTGCTATTGCCTCTTCTGGCTGTTCTTGCGCGGAAGTTGAAACAGAAGTTGACGTGGAAACTGAGGTGGTTTCTTGGCTTGCACTGCTTTCTTCCTTTGTTTCGTCTCTCGAGCTGCTTTGCTGGATCACGGCTGACTCCTCCGTTTGCTGTTTTTGCTGTTCTATCACCCACTTCATCCCTCCCATTGCTACTAAGACCAAGAAAAGAAACAGTCCCATAGCGAGTCCTTTTTTATTCATAGATTCACCTTCCCCTCTAAACAATTTATCGAGAATGACTAAGCCAATCCTTAGAAAGAAAAAAGTGAACCACTGACGAAATATTCGCAGATGATTCACTTCAATGGATGTTATCGTTCTTTTTTACTCGTTAAACGAACCGTCGGATCAGCCGTTTGTATGGCACCGCACGCCCTACGATATAAATCAACGCAGTTTGTATCGGGAACATGATGACTGCTTTTAGCAAGCGGACCGACCAAATGGCCCAGCTTGTCAATGGAATATTCAGCATCATAGCTAACCAGATCGGCGTTAAGATCAAGGTTATTAAAAGTGTATTTAACAAGACGACCATCGCCGCTCGTTTTAGTGTGACTTCTTTCCGATAAAAGAAGTAGCCATAAATCAGTCCACCAACGAAGGCATTGATGGTAAAGCCGAAAAAGTAGGCTGATTTTGGAAAAATCACCATTCCTGCGATATCAGCTAATGAGGAGCCAACTGCGGTCCAAAACGGACCAAACAGCATACCCATGATCAGCTGGGGTACAAAAGAAAATGTGATTTTGATATAGGAGGTTTCAAACCCCAAGATTTGCGACAAGACCACCATTAAGGCAATCAAAAGTCCCATGACCGCAATCATGTGTGCATCGACTTTTCTTTTCATAGCGAGCATCTCCTTTTAGAGTTGCTACAAATTCATGCAGCGAATGCGAAAATAAAACCGCGAACGAATGATCGTTCTTCGTCCGAAAGGCAACATCCCATCCTTTCAGCACTTAACGCTTTATTTCCTACTCTGATTTTTATTAGGTATTGCTACCCAGACACACTATAGCATACAAGCGGGGACTGCTACAATTTTTCTTGCTTATTTTTTTGTACAAACTCTGCCAATGTTCGCTTTTCGTTTTTGCATATCAAAAAAACGCTTTTCTCATGTGAATCTTTCTGCCACTAGTAAGTGAGCAGCAAACATTCTCAAAAAAAGCGTTCATTCCTGTTTCTTGTTTCATTTCGTGCCTTACTACCCAATCAAATTGTCATTGATCAATACCGATTTGATGTCGCGTAATTGATGATCGATAGCAAGTTGTTCATGGGTCATCGTTGCGGTGACCTCTTTCATAGCGTGCATTTCTTCATTCAATTCGTTGAGGTTAGTCACTAATTTGTTCAATGCTTCAATAATCAATTGGTTGTTATCCATGGTGAAACACTCCTTTTTGTAATGTTGAGGTTAGTCTTCTTCGTTGATTGGCTGCTTCATCGTACCAACGGCGGCAACTGCGCGTTTCGTTTTATAAAACAATTTGTATAAAACAAGAACGACGACTGGGATCAGTCCGCATAAAATGTAGATTTGCGAATAATCAAACAGACCGTGCAAGCTTCCTAATGCATAGGGACCTACGCCTAAGCCGAGATCCAGCCCGATGAAATAAGTGGAGAGCGCTACGCCGACACGGTGAGGATCGACCTCTTTCAGACAGACAGCTTGGCCATTTGACATGAAGGTGCCATAGCCTAAGCCGACAAAGCAACCCGCAAGCAACAACATCCAGCTGTTGCCGGTAATACTTAATAAGAAAAGACCAAGGGTCAAGAAAAGAAAGCTAGGATACATGACTGCATCGGCGCCATGACGGTCAAATAGTTTCCCAGTCATTGGTCGAGTGAAGGTCACGGAAAGTGCATAGACGATGAAGAAAAAGGCACCGGCCGTTTCTAACCCAAGGTCACTGGCGTAGATCGACAAGAAGCCGAGAACACTGGAATAAGCCAATCCGATCAAAAAGGCAATCCCGGAAATGAAAAAGACTTTTGGTTCGACAAAACTTTTGATGGACCATTTTTTTAGTTGTGCTCTGTGTTCTTCTGTTAATGGGATGTTTTTGACTGGGAACCAGAAACAAGCGATGGCTGTTGCGATCGATAAGATGGTTGCTAACCAAATAATGAAATCAAAGCCGACGGTCGGCAGTAAAAGCATGCCAATAAAAGGTCCGACTGCCGCTGCTAAACTGGTACTTAATCCATAGTAATTGATCCCTTCCCCATGTTTGGAAGTTGGGATATATGCGGTGACGATCGCATTAGCCGCAGTTGAGACAGCACCATAAGCAAACCCATTGAAAAAGCGCACGGTATCTAAAATGTAGATGTTGACCGAGATTAAATAGGCGGCGGTGGTAATGACATAAAACAAAATCCCCCAGCGCAAAACGGCTTTGCGACCGACTAATTCTAAAATTTTTCCGACATACAAGCGAGCGATCAAGGTCCCTATGATGTAGATCCCCGCTGCCAAGCCAGCTTGTGCGGTGGATGCCCCTAACTCCTGCGTGGCAAATTTCGCGGTGATGACGACAAAACAATAATACACGAGAAAGACGATAAAATTGATCAAGGTAATCGTGATAAACCCTTTGTTCCATAGTTTTTCATTTTTGGTTGATGGCAACGAGCTGACGACTCCTTCTTGATTGGTTTCCCTATCTGACATGTTTCTTCCATTCCTCCTGTTTGTGCTGTGATGCGTTCTACTATACCGAAACTTCCTCTGCTTGAAATGCGCTTTTGCTGTTAAAAAAGAGCATTAACAAGAAACATTAACATTTGTTATTGCTTTTTCACCAGAAATGTCTTTTAATGAAGCATGAATAGAGGAAATTTCAGATTTTTTTCAGAAAATGTTGGGTTGGCATCAAGTGAAGGAGTAACGTGGGTGGAGAAACAGATATTACGTGATTATTTAGAAAAACAAGCAATACCGGTCGTTATCCGTAAGAAAAAGAGTTACTTGACGTATGAAGGAATCCCGGATCGGTACGTCTACATTTTAAAAAAAGGCATCATCAAAACTAGCGTAGTGACCCATGAAGGGCGCGAATTCAACTTGCGCTATTTGACGGATTTCGAAATCGTCTCTTTGTTTAAAGACGAATCCTCTCAAGAAGTCGAAGCCCCTTTTAATGTGCGGGTTGAATCAGAAGAAGCCGAATTATACAAAATCGTGCGGGATCAATTTTGGGCAGATGTCAATCGTGACCGTCTGCTGCAGGATTATGTCAAAGAGTATTATCGACGAAATTTGATGGATACGATGAAAAAGATGCAGCAAATGCTGATGAACGGCAAATTCGGTGCTGTCTGTACCCAAATCAATGAGTTGTATGAAACTTTTGGGGTTCAAACAACTGACGGTGTCTTGATCGATTTTGAAGTCACCAATGAAGAGATCGCTCGCTTTTGCGGCATTACCTCTGCCAGCAGTGTCAATCGAATGATGCAAAAATTACGAGAATCTGGCGCCCTAAAGAGCGTCGATCGCAAACTATTAGTGACAGATATCGACTTTATTCGGGAGAATATTATTTATTGATCAAAAAAAGACTTTGTATGCCTTTTGGTTTCAGGCACACAAAGTCTTTTTTCGATTAAATAAACGTCACCGTTTCCGTCACTTCGATCGTTGGATCTAATGATTGGATCACGGGGCAATTTGGTGAAACGAGTTTTAGGCAACGGGTCGCTTTGTCATGATCAGCTTCGGCGATTTTCGCATAAAACTGAATTTGGATAGCACTGACTGGTTGGGCTTTTTTATTGTCGTCTCGGTCATAGCTGATTTCGATCTTTTCGATTTCTGCTGCAACCTTTGAATTCTCTAAGACGGATGCGTATACATAGCCGCCGCAAGCAGCGACCGCACTCACCAGCATTTGGACTGGCGAATAGCCTTTTTCCCGTGCTAACACCCAATTGCCCGTTGGGGTCGTCATTTCAAATTTGTCGCTTCCTTGATGGATCGTCAATGTTTCTACTGTCATCGTTTTTCTCTCCTCACAAAATGATCTGGTTCAACTTCGACCCATTCATACAATGGTGTCAAAGTAATCGTGCTTTGAATTTCCGTTTGTTCCATCGCACCTCTTGCTAACACAGGATCAGCGATCGGCGCTGCTGCTAATAATTTCTTCGTGTAAGGATGCAGCGGATTTTCAAACAAACGGTCGGTAGGTGCCAATTCAACTAATTTCCCTTGATACATGACGGCTGTTCGATCACTGATATGACGAATCACGGACAAGTCATGGGAAATGAATAAATAAGACAATGAAAACTCTTTTTGTAGACGCAGCAGCAATTGGATGATCTGAGCCTGAATGGAGACATCTAATGCCGAAGTCGGTTCATCACACAAGACGAACGCCGGGCGATTGACCACCGCACGAGCGATGCCGATCCGTTGCCGTTGTCCGCCGCTGAAACTGCGCGGCAATTTATGGACATCATCACCGGTGATCCCGACGATCGCTAAGATTTCTTTGGCTTTCGCTCGAGCAGCATCTTTCGTTTCATGATACAACGGCTCCATCACCAGTTCAAGTGCCGTCATACGGGGATTCAATGAGGAATACGGATCTTGGAAAATGATCTGCATTTGCTGATACGCTGCTTTGCGATCTTCTGCCGTCAATGCTGTTAGCTCTTTGCCTTCAAAGAAAATCTCCCCGCTTGTTAAGGTCTCTAAATTTAAAATACTGCGTCCTAAAGTGGTTTTCCCACTCCCGGATTCCCCCACTAGCCCCAATGTCTCGCCTCGATGAATCGTTAGGCTGACATCTTCGACCGCTCGGACTTCACTGACAGTGCCCCGCCAGTTTTTACTGCGAAAGGTTTTCGTCGCATGTTCTACGCGAATCAGTTCTTCCATTATTCTGTCACCTCCTGATTACGCCAGACGCGATGGGTCTTAGATAGCTGCGTTTCTTGCAACTCATCTGCCAATGTCTCGTGATAATCAAAGACTTTTAATTCAGCATGCTTGTCGCCTAAATGGGCCGCTTGCAATAACTGTTTCGTATAAGGATGTGCCGGTTGATAAAAGATTTCTTCCGTGGTGCCTTCTTCCACGACTTGGCCTTGATACATCACTTTAATAAAGTCGCACATTCCTGCAACGACCCCAAAGTCATGGGTCACAAGGACGACGGAAAGCTGGTTCTCTCTTTGCAGGTTTTTGATCAATGCCAAAATCTGTGCTTGGATCGTCACATCTAAAGCCGTCGTCGGTTCATCGGCGATCAGCAATTTCGGTTGCGCCAACAAAGCCATGGCGATCATCACCCGCTGACGCATCCCCCCAGATAGCTCATGAGGATATTGTTTCATGCGTTGTGCTGGAAAAGGTATGCCGACTTTTTCTAATTCTTTGACGGCGATTTCTTGTGCTGCTTTCTTCGATACTTTTTGTGAACGGCGAATCACTTCGATCAAATGATAGCCGATCGTACGCAAAGGATTTAATGAAGTCATCGGGTCTTGAAAAATCATAGCAATTGGTAATGTTCGACGATTGCTAACTGCTGCTCCTTCAAATGTATAACTGGCATAGTGATCGGTCACTTTATCGGGCAAAAGATCCATGACACTTTTCATGGTCATGCTTTTGCCGCTGCCTGATTCGCCCACGATCCCAACCACTTTGCCCTTAGGAATCACCAGATCAAGATTTTTGACTAACGGTCTCGGCCCAGTTTTGCTATGAAATGTCACATTCAACGCTTCGATCGCTAATAACTCTGTCATCATCGGTCACACCTCTCTTTGCAAGACATGTTTGATCATGTCGCCGATATTGTTAAAGGAATAGATGGTGAAAATAACAAAAAGCCCGGGAAGGATCGCCATGTATGGTGCCCGCTGCAAGCTGTTTTGCGCGTTTTGCAACAGACTGCCCCACGAAGCCATCGGTTGCTGAATCCCTAAGCCTAGAAAACTCAAAGCCGATTCGGTCATGATCGCTCCTGAAATACTTGCAGATGCCGCAACGATCAAGGTTGGCAGTACTGCTGGGAAAACATGCTTAATGATAATACTAAATGAAGAACGGCCGATAAATTTCCCGTAAGCGACATATTCCCGTTCTTTCGCCGCTAACGTTTCACCACGAATCAAACGAGCGATGTTCATCCAGGAGAAGCCGCCGATCACAATAATAATCGTGGTTAGTCCGGGACGTAAAAAGACGCTCAAAACGATCACTAACACCAACCAAGGAATCGATGACAATACATCGACGAGCCGCATCAGCACGTTGTCGATCCAACCTCCAAAGTAGCCAGAAACAAGACCGACAAGAGTCCCAATAAACGTCGCAGTGATCATTGCCAACACACCTACAAACAAGGACACCCGACCGCCGTAGACGACCCGAATAAAGTAATCCCGCCCCACTTCATCGGTTCCAAATAAATGAGCCCAACTCGGCGGCTGTGACATGTTGCTGACATCCGTTGCATTGGGATCGATTGGGATCAAAGGTGCAACAAGCGACAAAATAATCAATAACGTCAGGAAAACGACAGAAAAGGTATAGATGGGCGAAGCAAGCATGACTTCACTGATTTTTTTGAAACGTTTCATTACTTGCTCCCTCCTTTACGGATACGTGGATCAACCACGGAGTATAATACGTCCGCTAACAAATTCCCTAAGATGACCAGTGTTGCTGACAGCAGCATGATGGCCATGATCACAGGATAATCGAGGCTTTTCGTCGCACTCATCAAGTAAGGTCCGACGCCCGGCCAGCCGTAGATCGTTTCTGTAATGATCGCACCGGTAACTAACATCGGCAACGCCAAGCCGATTTGGGTGACAACGGGAATCAAAATATTGCGACTGATGTGCCGGCTGAAAATCTGCCATTTGCTGGCATGAAATGCCCGTTGCACCATCACGTAGTCTTCTGAAACTTGTTGTGTCGCTGATGCCCGGATATACCGCGTCAAATCTGGAAAGAAGGCGACTGTCAATGTGGTATAAGGCAAAATAAAATGCTGCAGAAAATCGCCAAAATCCCCTTCTTTACCGACCGTATACATGCCAATGATTGGAAACATATTTAATAAGTAACCAAACACATAAATCAAGATCATCGCAAACCAGAAGGTCGGCACAGCGATCCCTAAAGATGCCACAGCGTCAATGATCCGATCCCAAATCTTTCCTTTGTTGGCAGCAGCCAACAGGCCCAAAATGATCGCCAGCAATAAAGCGGTCAAATATGCCGGGATCACTAGGCGCATCGTATTCGGAATCCGAGTCGCAAGTTCTTGTGAAATGCTACTTTGAGACACCAAAGAAAAGCCAAGATTACCGGTAAGAACATTTCTGATCCAAAGAAAATATTGAACCAAAAAGGGTTGATCCAAGCCATAGCGCTGCCGCAAAAGATCGATTTGCTCTTGCGACATATTGGGTGTCGTGATGGAGTCGATCACATCATACGGTGCGATATGTATAAGCGAAAAAACGATAAAAGAGATCACAAACAGCAAAGGGATTGCTTGCAATACTCGTTTTGCAATGTATCGAAACATAACTGACCTACTTTCTTTTTCATAGAAAAAAGCTGTGATAAAAAAGATTCCTCTTTATCACAGCCAATGGATTTACTTGATTGTCAATTTAGACATATCTTCGAATGTATAGATTGGGATCAAACCTGCATCTTCTACATTACCAATTCGGTTATTGACCGCTAGGATTTTCTTGTTGTCAACGATTGGGTAAATGATCGCTTCGTCAGCAATGGCTTTTTGCAAATCATCATACAATGCTTCACGTTTGTCCGTGTCTAATTCAACTGCTGCTTGGGCGAACAAATTGTCAATGGTTTCGCTATTGCTTTGGAAGTAGTTGGCACTACCGCCAGTTTCAAATAGACTGCCGTATAAGTCAGGGTCATTTCCCATGATATATCCGCCAAGGAATAAGTTGTACTTCGTTGAATCTGGTTTCTTCAACTCGGTAAAGATCGCTGTACCATCGCCACCTTCAAGGGTAACCGTTATGCCTGCTTGTTGCAATTGTTGTTGGATCAACGTAGCTTGGATCGTTTGGGCTGGATCGGTTGAGTTGAAAGCCAAATTCAATGACAAATCAGTCACACCAGCTTCTTGTAAAAGTTCTTGAGCCTTTTCGACATTTGTCTCGTATTTTTCAACATCATCAGTGACGTATGGGTTGTTCGGTGGCAAGAATGAATATGGTGTTGCATAATACTCTTCATCTAAATACGCCGCTTGATTTAATTCATCTTTGTTCAACGCATAAAGAACTGCTTGTCGAACTTTCACATCTTGCAAAGCATCTGAGTGAGTGTTCAAGCCTAGATAACCGACACGGTTTTCAGTATAAGGATAAACAGAGATCTGCTCATCATCTAAGTCTTCAATATCTGAAGGCAAGACAACGGCTGCATCCACTTCCCCTTTTTGCAAAGCGACTTTCGCCGTATCGGTACTTTCGATGATCCGCAACGTCACATTTTGAATCGAAGGCTTGCCGCCATAATAGTTTTCGTTGGCTTCAAAAGTAAAGTACTCACCACGTTTGTATTCTTTCAGTTGATACGGACCAGTGCCGACTGGTTTTTCAGGCAGTTCACTGACAGAGAAGTCGGTAACATCTTTAAAGATATGCTCGGGAATGATGTATGTTTCGGTTGCAATATTGCTGATCGCTGCCGCACTCGGTGTCGGCAACACGAATTTGACGGTGTATTCATCCACTTTTTCGATCGCGATCGGTTGGTCGTCGACCCAAAGGGAATCGGCATTGCCATTTTCTTTTTTGACTTTTTGTTCATATGTGAAAACAACGTCATCGGCGGTAAAGTCTTCGCCATCTGACCATTTCACATCTTGTTTCAAATGTACTGTCAAGGAAAGGCCGTCTTCAGCTGGTTCCACTGATTCTGCCAACGCATTTTGTGTCGTTCCATCTGCTTCCACTGTAACTAGTGGAGAATAGATCATGTTTGTCACTGTCAATCCCCAACGATCACTGGTGTTGATCGGGTTGGTGGACGATGGGTCCCCGCTGATCGCATAAGTGAATGTTGAATCATCCCCAGCTCCAGCTGCACTACTGGTTGACGTTTCTTCTGTATTTGATCCACCGCAGGCTGCTAGAACAAATCCTAGTCCAACGACGGCAACACTTGCTAAACCTTTTTTCCAATTTATCATTTTTCCATCCTACTTCCTGTTCCTATATAGTAATAGTCGTTTTTAACTTTCTATTCCCATACAGGTATACTAGATTTCTTTGTTACTTCCTCGATGATTGCTTTTACTTCATCGGTCTGATAATATCGAACGACCGTTTGGTAAACGTCATTGTCTGCTTCGTCTGCTCGCGCAGCGATCACATTATAATAAGGCTTGGAGGAATCAGCCACGGGTTCTAAGAAAATCGCATCTTCTGTAGGTACCAAACCAGCATCGACGGCCATGCCATTATTGATCAAAGAAATGTCGACGTCAGTCATAGCTCGAGCAGTTTGATTGGAATCAAGCAGCTCAAATTTCAAAGCTTTGGGATTGTCAGTCACATCACTAGTTGTTGGCAGTAGACCCTTGGATTCATCCAAAGTGATCAAACCAGCCGTTTGTAAAAGTAGCAGTGCGCGACTCTCATTTGAGACATCATTCGGTAAAGCCACTGTAGCTCCATCAGCCAATTCACTGACATCTGTGATTTTATCGGAATAAATACCAAGTGGGTTTAATGTCGTATACGCAATCGTTGTGTTGGAATAACCACTTTCTTCGTTGACGTTGTCCATAAAAATCTCCGTCAATGCTGCGTGTAGATCGATCGACCCATCCTCTAGTGCGACGATTGGTTGGCGATAATCGGTAAACTTCACCAATTGCAGGTCGATGTTTTCATTTTCCTTCAATTCTTCCTGCACATGTTCCCAGGCTTCGTTTTGTTCACCAACAACACCCAATTTGACAACGATGGCTTCCTCATCTGCTTGACTGCTGCCGCAAGCGGCGAAGCTGAACAATGCCAGCAATCCAAGAGCCCCTGTTGCCAATCCCTTTACTACGTTTCTTTTCATCCTTTTTTCCCCTTTTGTTCCCTCCTCAGATCAATCGTCCCGTTTTCTTGTGGCGTTGCTCAACTAGACCAATTTCACCTTTTCTTTTAGAAAGAACTGCTTTCTCGTGAGAAAAAAGGGAGAATGCCTGTTGCCGTCAACCGAAAACATCGGACTCACTATTCATATGTAGTGTAACTTTATCCTATACAACTAAAACTGTCAATAAAATTACTCTACAAAAGTAAGTTTTTAACTAGCTGATCTGCGGTCGGGTTATTTGAATATCTTCAGTGCATTTTCTAAGTCATCGATCAAATCTTTACTACTTTCGATCCCAATGGAGATTCGTAAAAGATCCGGCGTCAATCCATAAGATTCTCGTACCGCTTGAGGAATATCCGCGTGGGTCTGTGTCGTTGGATACGTGATGAGACTTTCCACACCCCCTAGGCTTTCCGCAAAGGTAAAGACCTGTAATGCCGCTAAAAAACCGCTGATTTTGGTTTCATCAAGCACCCGAATGCTGATCATCGCGCCGGCATTCGGATACAGCACCTCTTTGATCGCCGGATGGGCTCGTAAAAAGCGGCCGACTTCCTTGGCGTTGGCTTCTTGCCGTTCAAAGCGCAACGGCAGCGTCTTTAAACTTCGAATAAATAACCACGTATCAAAGCTGCTCAAAGTAGGGCCAGAAGTATTGGCTAAATAGTTCAAGCGCTCCCCCAGCGGCGCATCTTTGGCGATCACGACGCCTGCCAAAATATCATTGTGGCCAGATAAGAATTTGGTACCTGAGTGGATCACCAGATCGGCACCTTCCTCTAAGGGCAACTGTCGCAAGGGCGTCAAAAAGGTGTTATCTACAATCAATAGCGCACCCTGTTCGTGAGCAAGCTTGGCGGTTTCAGCAATATCCGTCACGGTCATCAAAGGATTCGTTGGGGTCTCTAAAAAGACAGCCGTTACCTCGTCAGTTAATTTCTCACTTAATTCTGTTACAGTACTGAAGGTATCGAAGAATGCCCGCTGGCTTTTTTCCAATTCCGCAAAATAGCGAAAGCTGCCGCCGTACAAGTCACGAGAAACCAAAAAGCGGCTGCCGCTGGCAAACAAATCAAAAATCAAAGCGATCGCACTCATGCCAGAGCTGGTCACTACTGCCCGAGCCCCTTTTTCTAATTCAGCAAGACCCGCTTCTAAAATATCACGGGTTGGTTTTTTGGTACGGGTATAATCATAGCCGGTACTTTGCCCCAATTCAGGATGCGCAAAGGTCGTGGAAAGATAGATCGGTGGGCTGATCGCCCCAGTTTGCTGATCCGAATGATTGCCTAATTGTGCCAGAAAAGTTGCTGTATCAATCGTCATGTCGTTCCTCCTTTTTGATTGCCTCGATCATGCGATCAAGGGCTTGTTGAATGATAGTCGGTGTTGTCGCAAGATTCAGACGAATCAAGCCTTGACCGTCTTTGGCGAACCATTCCCCATAATCGACTGCCAAACCGGCAGTATCTTGGATCACGTGCTTGGTTCGTTCTTTGGCAATGACTTGCCGCAGATCCACCCAGAGAAGGTAGGTTCCTTCTAAGGGCAGGAGCTCAATCTTGGGAAATGCTTCTTGCAGTTGCTGGCGGATCATTTGTTCATTGGTAGCAACCACTGAGAGCAGATCAGCTAGCCATTGATCTCCCGATTCATAAGCGGCTTTGGCAGCAGTTAGACCAAAACAATTAACTTCCGTCTGCTTGTATTGCCGACACCACGCGTGATAGGTTGTGCGCATCTCTAAATCTGGAATCCAAACGTGAGACAGCAATAACCCTGCTAAGTTAAAGGTTTTTGAGGGCGAATCCAGGATGATCAGTTTTTCAATGCCTAAACGCTGCGCCACTGTTATTGCCGAAACAAATTGCTGGTCACCGAGTATCAGCTCACGATGGATCTCATCGGCGATCACGACAACCTCATGTTTTTGGCAGATTGCCAATAACTGATGTAGCTCTTCCTCTTGCCAGACCCGCCCTACTGGATTGTGGGGGGAGCAGAGAATAAATAGTTTCACTTTTTCTTCAATGATTTTGGCTTCAAAAGCAGCAAAATCGATTCGATAGGAATTCCCCACTTTTTGTAAAGGTGCTTCTATCAAGCGTCTTTTCGTCTCTTTGATGCTGTCAAAAAAGGGATAGTAGACGGGCGGCTGGATCAAGATGCCATCGTCAGGTTCTGTGAAACAATGAAGCAAATCAACCAAAGATTGGACGACCCCTGTGGAAAACGAGAGCCATTTTTCTTCAAATTTCGTCCCCCAGTGGCGATCTTGCCAGCCCTGATAGGCTGAAAAATAGCCTGAGGGGGAATGCCATAGCCGAAGGTTCCTTGAGCAACCAGTTGCTGCAAAGCTTTTTCTACTGCTTTTGGCGCCGCAAAATCCATATCGGCTACCCATAAAGGCAAAAGCTTTTCTCCTTGGAACCGTTGATCCACAAGATCCCATTTTAAAGAATCAGTGCCTTTTCGCTGTCTGGCATAATGGGAGAGAAAGGACTCAATCGTCATTGATACTCACCCGACCTTCTGGCTCGCTACCGATCCGATAACCTTCTTTCGTGGGCTTGACGGACAGGTCATACGGCGTTCGCAAATAGGTTTCATTGATCCAATTGCTGAAAAACAAGGAGGCATGTCCCCGCCAACGGTTGGTGATTTTCCCACCTAAACGGTCATAGGCAAAGTAATTTTGCGGCAATGCGGTAGCTAAGCCCCGTTCCATGTCTCGCAAGTACTCTTCATTCAAGGTCGTTGTATGGTATTCAAAATGTCCTAGTAAAAAGACATTTTTATGATCCTCTGATACGAAGATGGAGGGTCCCGTTTCAACACCCGCTGCCAATATTTCTAAAGGTGCTTGGGCGAGCTGGACTTCATCGATGCCAGTATAGCGCGAATGGGGCGTATAAAAGACGTCGTCAAAGCCCCTAACCAGTGGATGGAAATGCGTGACTGTTTGTTCGAAGACACCGAACAATTTGCTTGGGTACAACACTTTGTCGATACCGTAATGGTAATAAAGACCTGCTTGCGCTCCCCAACAAATATGCAGGACTGAAGTACAATTCGTCTGGCTCCAATTCATGATCTCTTGCAGTTCTTGCCAATAATCAATAGCTTCAAAGGCCATTTTTTCAACTGGGGCACCAGTAATGATCAAGCCGTCGAAGCGTTGGGACTGGATCACTGAAAATTCTTGATAGAACTTTTCCATGTGATCGACAGACGTGTTTTTGCTTTCGTGGTACTTCATTTTCAGTAAAGTCACCTCAATTTGCAGAGGGCTTTTTGAGAAAGCAGACGCAACAACTGATTTTCTGTAGCGATCTTTTTCGGCATCAAATTGACGATGGCGATTTTCAAGGGACGGATCTCTTGCTTCGCCGCTTTATGCTGCAGTAAGGCAAAGACATTTTCTTTTTGCAGGACCGCTGCAGCGGGTAATTCTTTGGGAATAATGATTGGCATTGCTTCAACCCCTTACAGATAAATTTCTTGTTGAAGAGAAAGCGAACAGTTTCGGCTGTGAAAAACAAAAAAAGCCGCCCTTTTATCCTTGCGGATAAAAGGGACGACTTGATGCGCGTTACCACCCTAATTCGTGCTATTCTCACAAATAACACCTCAACAGTACACTATGATACTTGGCGCTGTAACGGGCGCATGCCGTTTTGCTGGCGTGAACCAACAAAAAAACTCAGAGCTCATCTTCACTGATCACCGCATGTCTCCTTTTTCACCAACCGGAGTCTCTGTACCTTTGTTGATCTGCTACTCTTCTCTTCAACGTTATCGAAATCTTTGTTTAATTTTAAAAAATTATAATTGTTTTTTCATTTACTGTCAACGTCAAGTTTATTTTTTTCTTATAGTTCTTCTAAATATAAATATTGTTGCCCCATTTTTTCATAAATCATTGCTAAGTCTTCTTTGCTGACTTCGCGATCTTTATGCCCATAAGGGTCATTGACATACATCGTCTCTCCGTCGATTCCCGTGATCACTACCGAGTGGATCAATGCAGTCACAAGGATTTCACCATTTTTCGTATTCCATTGAAAGAAATCAGCATCGGTAGGTACTTGTAATTCTAAGGTCGCGATCATCCAAACGGGTTTTCCAGATTGCAGTACTTTGACGATCTCATCAAAGCTTTTGTCTCGTCCACTAACGACTTCATATTGCTCTTTCACAATCCTTTCTGCAACATCGGTGATCGGCTCAACGTCAACCCCCATTGCGCTGTCGCCGCCATAGATGTTTCCAACAAAGCCTTCTCGTGGGTCTCCATGGTGATCGTAATCCTCATAAAGCGGGACATACGCTAATTCTTCCGCCAATTGATTTTTATTGGTATCAAATCCGTAAAAATTCAAGAGCATCGATAAAGCTGTTACTTCACAGCCGTTTCCTAGGGCAACTTCATCGAATTGATTTTCTAACGGAACATCTAATTGAATAACCTCACTGTATTCCGGCTCTGGTGTTTGTTCCTCATCTGAAAGTGCTAATGTCAATTCATCCTCTATCACTTCAAAGGGGGATTGCCCGTTCTTACTGTCATAAAAAATCAGCAGAAAGAAGAGCATCAAGACGAACATACTTAAAAGTAACCGTTTTAACTTTATCTTCTTCATCTACTTCCTCCTCTTGTATATTATAACTTATTTCTGTTTATTATTTCACTATAATAAACTTTTTAAGAAAGAGTATTTTATTAATCTGGCCACAAAAAAATAGACCCGTCTAGGTAGCGGGTCTACTCAAACTGGCGCTTATGCCGCTTTCTTTTGTTTCTGAATAAAGCGTCCTTTTGCTTTCGAAAACGAACGAATATCAAATTGTTTACTTAGGGCACCTGCAACAAAATAAGCCAAATTGAAATCGATCAAGCTATGGATCAAGCCACCGATCCCCATCAAAACGAACAAGAAATAGTAGAAATTGCCATCGAATGCGGTTCCCGGGACATTTCCTGCGAAGTAAAAGGCGGCAACGACTGCCATTTCAACGGCAGAATGGATCAGTCCGATAATCAAGTTAAAGCTCTGAAATTTGATATTCAATAAAGAGGGTTTGCCATTTTTCAATAAAATATCTGGGTGCTTCTGTAAATAAAAGGCACCGATGACGGCAAAAACAACATGGGACAATGCCCGTAAAGCAATGATTGGTGGCAGTGTTAAGAAAAAGCCAAAGGTCGTTCCTAAAGCTACCGCGATCGCCATCGCTGGTGAAAAGAACATCGCCACAAAGACGGGCACGTGGCTAGCTAAGGTAAAAGATGCTGGTCCAATGACGATTTTAGGCATTACCATGGGAATGACGATCCCCATGCCGATCAACAATGCAGCGATCGTTAAATGGCGGATGGAATGATTTTTCATTTATACTCTCTCCTTCAATGTGTCATGACAGTTCTGTCTTGCTTATTCTACTGGTATTTCCACGAGGTGTCAAGACACAAAAAAACGAATGTTTATTCAACATCCGTTTTTATTGAAGTTATCCTTTACGCGCTTGCATTTCATTGCTTAATTTGGCAAATTCCGCTAACGACAGCGTTTCTCCACGTCGTTTCGGATCGATCCCACTTGCTTCTAAGCTGTCTGCCAACCACTGTTTGGTTGTTTCATCTTTTCCATAGCTATTTTGCAAATTGTTCCAAAGGGTTTTACGACGCAACTGAAAGGCTGCTTTCGTTAATTTGAAGAACTCTTTTTCATCGGTGACTGCGACTGCTGGTTGTGAACGACGCGTCAATTTCAGAATAGCCGAATCAACATTCGGTTGGGGAACAAAAACAGTTTTCGGGACGATGAATGCCAGTTTTGCTTCCATGTAGTATTGCACAGCGATCGACAACGAGCCATAGGCTTTAGTCCCAGGAACTGCTGAGATTCGATCAGCCACTTCTTTTTGCATCATCACGACCATTTCATCTACTGGTACCTGAGACTCTAAAAAGTGCATCATAATTGGTGTAGTGATGTAGTAGGGCAAGTTTGCGACAACTTTTAATGAAGCAGCCGTATCGCTGAATGCTGACTGAATGGTCGTTGCCAGATCTGCTTGCAAGACATCTTGATGAATGATTTGCACATTTTGATATGGCTGCATTGTGTCGGCTAACACTGGAATCAACCGATCATCAATTTCAAACGCCAACACTTGCTTGGCATGTTTTGCCAACTGTTCGGTCAGCGCACCGATTCCAGGACCAACCTCAATGACGTTTGTCGTCTCGTCGATGCCTGCTGTTTCTACGATTTTCCGTAAAATATTCGGTTCTGTTAAGAAGTTTTGACCTAAACTTTTTTTAAAGGTAAAGCCATGTTTCGCTAAAATCTCTTTGGTTCTTGAGGGGTTGCTATATCCCGTTCTTCTTTCACAATTCTTCCTCCACTGTTTTCATTGCTTCTGCCAGCTCTGCATCAGTAATACGAAACATTGCCAGCCGCTTCTCTAATTGTTTGCCGTTCGTATAGCCGATGCGTAAAAGATCCCCCAACCGCTCTCGTTTCTCTTTCGCTCCTGCCCCTGCGATCAAGCCATACGCTAACAACTGTTGCCGATCAATGGTCCCTTCGCTAGCTTCATTTGAAGCAATCGGGGTTACGACTTTCCGCAAGGCTTCTTTCAACGCTTCATGGCTGGCGTGTTCCACGCCTAAACTGCCTTTGTTTTTCGGTGCTGCCTGACTGCGTGGTAAAAAGGCATGCTTGGCATCCGGAACGACTTCCATAATGATCTTGCGGATCTTTTCTCCTGAAAAATCGGGATCGGTAAACACGATGACCCCTCGTGTCTCTTGGGCGTGCTCGATTTGATCAAGGATCGTATCATCGATTGCCGAACCGATCGTTTCGATGGTATCTACTTCGAACACTTCTTGCAATCGGCGGGTGTCGTCTTTGCCTTCGACGACAATGATTTCTTCGATTTTCGGTTTATCAGTCATTGATCCTAAACAAGCGGTGGGCATTTTTTGTCGTGTAGGTCGCAACGTCAGCGACCGCTTCTTGCCGCAGCTCCGCGATTTTATCCACTACATAATGGGTATAGCCGGGTTCATTGCGCTTGCCACGATAAGGAACAGGGGCTAAATACGGCGCATCAGTCTCAACGAGTAGCCGATCTTGTGGCACAACTTGCGCAGCTTCTTGTACCTCCGTAGCCTTTTTGAAGGTCACGACACCACTAAAGGAAATGTACATTCCTAGATCCAAGAACTTTTTCGCCCATTCGCCATCCCCGCTAAAGCTGTGCATGATGCCGCCGATCGTTTGGACTTTTTCATCCTTTAAGATCGCATAGGTATCTTCTAAGGCTTCACGGGTATGAATACTGATGGGCAGCTGATGTTCACGAGCGATCGCCATTTGCCGACGAAAGACCTTTTCTTGAACTTCTTTCGGATCTTCCATCCAGTGGTAGTCTAAACCGATTTCACCTAGGGCAACGACTTTTGGTCGTTCCAAGCGCTCTTGCAAATAGGTTTCTACATTTGGGGTATAAGAACCAGCTTCGGTGGGATGCCAACCGATAATGCTGTAAATACCTGGATATTCTTTACTTAATGCTAATGATTTTTCAATCGTTGGCTGATCGAAACCGACGACCGCCATCTCCGTTACTCCTAGTTCTTGCGCACGGGCGACCGTTTCGGGAATGTCTTCGTTAAACTGTTCGGCATTCAAATGTGTATGAGAATCAAAAATCATGAAATCTCCTCCTTAGTCCTTCTATACTCTAGCATATTTTGACGGTTTAAGAAACGAATCCTCTCCGCTTTTTTCAGCAGTTTAAGAAAACTTTCAGCAAGCAAAAAAAATCCGCCCAAAGTTGGAGGACGCCGAAGCTGATTTTCTCTATACTGAGGGTAACGAAATCGTATGGAGTGGAAATATGGAACGATCAAAAATTGATCCCGGCCGCTTTTTTCTGGCCAAAAAGCAGCAGCTAAAGGCACGTTAAAACATCAATATCATTACTATCGGCAGCAAAATGCCCATCAAGCATTCAACAGCGACTTTCAGCGAAATTTCCAGCAAGATTTCCCGAATTTTGCTACATGGCTAAAATTGCAGCAGCAGACACCACAAAAGAATCAAACAGCGACTTTTTCTCACTGGTTATTGGTTGGTTTCTTCGGACTTTTGACAGCAGCAAGTTTTTCGCAACAGCTCTTATTCCTACTTTTTGTCTTTGTCTTAGCCGCTCTCGTCAAAGGACCTGGCATGATCATATGGGGCATCATTTATTCCTTCTTAGTTAGTTTGTTCCCGCCATTGGGTATCGTTCTTTCTGGCTTATTTTTCTTACTGACCCTGCGTCAATTAACCAAAAACGTCACTTTCGTTTTGACTGCATTGTACTTTTACGGCTATCCCTTTGTCATCACAGCCCTCCAGCACTTTACGAATTGGGACCCGCAATGGCTGTGGGTCGGTAGTATCGGTTTTGCCTTGATCAGTGGCCATTTTGTCTTAAAGCAAAACTATCCCTTTGCTTCAAGTAAAAGTCTCGCATGGGCGATCATCTCCGTCCCTTATGATTGTGTCATGGCTTTGATCCCCGTCAAACACAAGGCACGCTTCAAACGATTGGTGAAAATCAAATAATTGCGATCTAGGATACAAAAGATAGGCTATTGTAGCTTCTTTTGTATCTTTTTTTATGGAAAAATCAAGCGAAATACGATGGATATTTTTTGTTATTTTTGCTTTCGTATGATTGCTTTTTTTGTAAGAATCTACTATGCTAGAAACTAGCAAATCAAAAAAGGAGCCACGCCATGTACACCCTCATTCTTATTGCATTCCTCCTTACGGGCTTGCTAGTTTACTCCTTTATTATTGAACCGCATCTTCTCAAACAACGGCATTATCTCATAAAAAAGACAAGCGCACCGTCTTAGATATTTCAAAAGCTTATGACCTTTACCAAGCAGAGAGCAATATCGTGATCGCCCATATCAGCGACCTTCATTTTTCTCGTTGGTTTAAACCAAGACGAATGAATCGCATCATTCGATCAACGATCCAAAACAAGCCGGATCTGATCATCATCACGGGGGATCTGATCGATAGTTATAAAAAATGGCCGCATCGTTCAACCAAGCGACTGATCGAAAAGCTGAAAAAATTGCAAGCGCCTCTGGGTAAGATCGCAGTTATGGGGAACCATGACCATTTGAATGACGGTCATTACTTTGTTAAGGAAATATACCAGCATGCAGGGTTTACTTTACTTGATAATGAGTCGGTTTTTGGTTCTGATGACAAGACGTCGATGAATATTGTCGGTATCGATATAGAAAGTCCGAAAGTCAGTTTTACCTATGAAGCAACTTTAGCAGAATGGCAGCTACTTTTGCTCCATGAACCCGATTATGTTTCTCGGATCACCAATCTGCCAAACTACGACTTGATTCTGTCTGGCCATAGCCATGGCGGGCAGATTCGCTTGCCTTTTTATTATGCGAAAACGAAAGGTGCGTTGAAATATACCGATGGGCTCTACCTTTTAGGCAATGAGACCTTATTGAGTGTTTCCAGTGGGGTCGGTATGACCAAGATTCCCGCCCGACTCGGCGTCCCGCCAGAGATCCTTTATTACCATCTAGAACCGCAACAGCAATCGAACGTTTCTTAACTGTTCAATGGTGTGATTGGGAAAAAATCAGCGAATCGTTTCCGCAAACGTTCGATTCACTGATTTTCTTTTTGTTTCTACCATGTTAAAATATACCAAATTAATACTTTTAAACAATTAGGAGGAACCAAAAAATGCTCATCTCAGGAACGCTCTGGTTTTTGATCGCCTTCTTCGCTTATACAGCCTATGTATACCTTCAGGGGTTGTACTTTCCTGTCATCGCATTTCTTGCTGCCTTGATGGGCTGCGGATTTTATCTCTTTGCTTTTCTCCAGCACAAAAATACGACGAAAAAACATCCTTAGCCAGAACGAGCTAAGGATGTTTTTGCATTATTGATTCAAGCCTTGATAAATCGTATCGAGATTCCACTTCATCATGTTATAGTAACTGTCGCCTTCTTTTCCCGGCTCTGCAATCGAATCGGTAAAGACGGTTCCGAAAATCGGGATGCCTGCATCACGAGAAACACTTTGCATTGGACGAGTATTGACGCTGCTTTCGACAAACAAGGAAGCGACGGCTGAGTTTTGCAGCTGGTCCACTAAGTTTTTGATTTGCGCAGGGGTACCTTCTTCTTCGGTATTGATTTCCCAAATATAGGCAGACGGTACACCGTAGGCTTTGGAGAAGTATTTGAAGGCTCCCTCACTGGTGACGATCAATTTCTTCTCTTCGGGAATCGATTGGAAGTTTTCCTTCGCTTGCTGATCCAGTTCTTCTAATGAAGCCAAGTAGCGTTCAAGGTTTTCTTCATAGAAAGAGCGATTGTCAGGGTCCTTTTCGCTCAGGCGTTGAGCGATGTTGCGGGCATAGATCATGCCGTTTTCTAGATTCAACCAGGCATGAGGATCGGCTTTGCTGTGGTCTTCATCATCAGAAAGATAAAGCACATCCACGCCATCACTGACGGCAAAGTAATCTTCATTTTCTACCTTATTGGCATTGTTCATCAATTTGGTAAACCAGCCATTGCCACCGGTTTCTAGATTCAAGCCGTTGTAAAGGATAAGATCAGCATCGGTCGCTTTTCGAACATCTTCCACTAAAGGTTCATACTCATGAGGATCACGCCCCACCGGTACGATACTGTGAAGATCGATTCGATCACCGGCAATGTTTTCCGTAATATCAGCAATGATCGAATTGGTCGCTACTACTGAAAGCTTCCCTTCTGTTTGGGCCATCTGTCCGTTTTGCTGTGCCAAAAAGAAGCCGCCGGCTACCGCTGCTGTTGCTAAAACCGCTGTCGCTGACCAGCGCTTGACTGGACTGGTCTTTTGTTTTGGTGAGAACAAGAAACCGATCACGAAAAAGGCTCCTGCGGTCAAAACGATACTTGACCCTGCGGCAATATTAAAACTGTACCCGATAAACAAGCCGATAAATGAGGCGAAACCACCTAAAATCCCTGCGATGACCATCATATGCTTCAATTGTTTTGTATATAAATAAGCCGTTGCTGCTGGAGTGACTAATAAAGCCACGATCAAGATCGTTCCGACGCTTTGCATCGCTGTCACTGAAACCAAAGTTAACAAGAACATCAATAAGTAGTGATAGGCTTGCACTTTCATCCCAAAAGCCTTAGCCATCATCGGATCAAAAGACGTGATCAACAGTGGACGGAAGAAAAGGATGATCACTGCCAGCACAAGGATAGCGATAGCGATCGTCAGCCATTTGTCGCTATCTTGTACCGCTAGCACATTCCCAAACAAAATGTGAAACAAATCAGTCGAACTGTTTGCTACCCCAATCAAGATAACCCCTAAAGCTAGAAACGAACTAAAGGTGATACCGATCGCCGTATCACTTTTGATCAGGCTGTTATTGGCGATATAGGTAATGATCATGGAAGCCAAGATCCCAAAGAAGATCGCCCCGACAAAAAAATGAACGCCGAAGATATAAGACAAGGCTACCCCTGGTAAGACCGCATGAGAGATTGCATCCCCCATCAAGGACATCCCTCGTAAGATAATAAAACAACCGATCACCCCTGCGACGATTCCGATCGCGACTGCCGTGATCAAGGCATTTTGCAAGAAATGATAGTTACTTAAACTGGTAAAAAAGCTTGTCAACATGTTAAACGCCTCCTTTCACGATGATCGCATCGCCAAATGTTTGCTTCAAATTGCTTTCGGTAAAGACTTCACTGACTGGGCCCGCAGCGATCAGGGTTTGATTGAGCAGAACCAAGTAATCAAAGTATTCGGTGATTTTCCCCAGATCATGGTGAACGATAAAAATCGTCTTGCCAGCATCTCGCAAGTTACGTAACAGCCCGACGATGATCGCTTCACTGGTGGCATCGATCCCTACAAAGGGCTCATCGAGGAAAATATAGTTGGCATCTTGCACCAACGTTCGAGCAATCAGGACCCGCTGAAACTGCCCGCCGGACAATTCCCCAATCTGACGTTCCGCAAAGGATTCCATTTCTACCGCTGCCAGAGCGGCTGTCACTTTCTGCCAATCGTTTGCCGACATCCTTTGGAACATGCGCATCTTAGGATACAAGCCTAAAGATACGACTTCTTTGACTGTGATCGGAAACGTGTAATCAACCGCGGTCTTTTGTTCGACATAGGCAATTTCCTTTTGGAAGTCTTTTAACGCTTTTTTGTCGACACTCATGTTCCCACTGGAAGGGATCAATTTCAACGCCGCTTTGATCAGCGTCGACTTCCCTGCCCCATTTGGACCAATGATCCCTACGATCGACGGTTTTTCTACTTGAAACGACAAATCCGAGATTACTTGATGATCGCCATCATAGGCTGCGGATATTTCTGAAAAAGTAATCATTATTTTCACTCCATTTCCATAGTTAAGGATAGTTTATTTATTTTTTAGGTAGACCTAACTTATTTTTATTATACAAGAAAGGATTGGTTTTGCAAGACAGTTCTCTTGATTTTTTTAAGAAACACCGCAATTTCTTGGCAATGGTTCTTGAAAACCAGGATTCTATCTCTATTTATTGAATAAAAATTGGTGCCCACAAATACTGATTCCACTAATTTTTTTCTATCTTTTGATCGCAAAGCATTTGATTTATTTTCAATAAAAGAGATCGTTCCTCAGCACCTCAGTGACGTACGTTTTTCAATAACAAAAGAGAGGCAAATCGAATCCTTTTCGTTTTCTCCCTTCATGATTAATACCAAACAAATCAAAGAATCAATAATTCTTCTATTTCCATAAATTCACGAATTCACTCTTTTTTATGATGACCAAGAAACCCTTTCACCTCGACTAAAACGCTTTATAAATTAAACTTTTCTAATTATTATGTGATTTTTCGAACAAAACCTAAAAATAACATGACAACTATGTTAGTCTTTGATTTGGAAAAAGTTTTAGGAGGAATAAAAACAATGAAGAAAATTTTCCAAACACTATTAGTCCTAACCTCGTTAGCAACTTTGAGTGCTTGTGGCGCTGATTCACAAACAAGCAGCAGCTCAAGTACTGGTTCATCTGCTAATGAAGAAACAGATGCAACTTCCGCTGCATCTGGTCAAGAATACACAGACCCTAGCGAACTTGCAGACAGCTACGATGTCGTGATCGTCGGTGCGGGTGGCGCTGGAATGGCCGCTGCGATCCAAGCAAAGGAAGCTGGCGCAAACCCAGTTATTTTAGAAAAAATGCCAATTTCTGGTGGGAATACATTGAAATCTTCTGCAGGAATGAACGCTTCAGAAACCAAATTCCAAGAAGCAGAAGGCATCGAAGATTCAAACGATCTATTCTATGAAGAAACATTAGCTGGCGGTCACAACACCAATGATGAAGAATTGTTGCGTTACTTTGTGGATCATTCAGCAGAAGCAATCGATTGGTTAGATTCCATGGGTATCACTTTAGACAACTTAACTACGACTGGCGGGATGAGTGAAAAAAGAACGCACCGTCCATCTGATGGTTCCGCTGTTGGGGAATACTTAGTTGATGGCTTGATGCGCAACATCCATGAATTGGAAATCCCAATTTTTGTAAATGCCGATGTCAAAGAAATCAATGAAGAAGATGGTCAAGTCAACGGGGTAACCGTTGAAGTGGAAGGAACCGAACAAACCATTGATGCCAAAGCAGTTGTCGTTACAACAGGCGGTTTCGGTGCCAATTTCGACATGATCACCGAATACAAACCAGAATTGGCAGACTACGTGACAACGAACCAAGAGGGTTCGACTGGCGATGGAATCAAAATGATCGAAGCATTAGGCGGACAAACGGTTGATTTAGAACAAATTCAAATTCACCCAACAGTGGATCAGTCGAAATCACTGTTGATCACTGAAGCTGTCCGTGGAGAAGGCGCGATCTTGGTCAATCAAGAAGGCGAACGGTTCTTCAATGAAATGGAAACACGAGACAAAGTCTCTGAAGCGATCATTGCCCTGCCTGAAAAATCAGCAACGTTAGTTTTTGATGCAGGTGTCAAAGAACGCGTAACAGCCATTGATTTTTACGAGCAACAAGGATTAGTCAAATCCGCTGACACGATCGAGGAATTGGCAAAAGAATTGGACATGCCAGAAACAGCGCTTGCTGAAACGATCGCTACCTGGAACAGCAGTGTGGCTGCTGGTGAAGACGAAGCCTTTGGACGCAGCACAGCAATGGACAACGATTTGTCAACAGGACCTTACTATGCCATCGCCATCGCTCCTGGTATCCACCACACGATGGGCGGCGTGAAGATCAACACGAACACAGAAGTGATCGCTACGGATAACGAGATCATTCCAGGTCTCTTTGCAGCCGGTGAAGTAACTGGTGGGTTGCATGGTGAAAACCGAATTGGCGGAAATGCAGTTGCCGATATCATCATCTTCGGACGCCAAGCAGGAACAAAAGCTGCCGAATTTGCGCAAGAAAATTAAAACACTCTCTATAAAAAAGAAGTACTCACGTTTTTCATCAACGTAAGTACTTCTTTTTCTTATCTAATTGACACAATAGTCTTTATTGAACTGGTGCTGTCACTTTGATGATCTGCACCCCATAAGGCGCCAACAGAAGCTTTTGGTTTGTCGTTTTTCCAGTAAGCAAATCGATTCCTGAAGTTGCTACCTCTACTTCTTGATTTTCTTCGGAAAAATTCATCACAAAATAATAGGTGGTCGGAGCGAGCTGCTCTTGCTGACTTTCTCTACTTTGGATCGACACGTTCGTTGAACCTTGACGGACCCACTCATTTTGTAAGCGAAGCTGTTGTGTTACTTCTTGATAGAAGTCTTCCAAAAGGCTTGATCCGTCCGTCCCCCAAGATAGTAGGCACTCCCTTCACCATAATCATTTACGGTCACTGCAGCTTGACCTTGATAAAAATCAGCACCGTAGACCCCTAACGTTTGGGCAGTGTTTGTTTGGACAACACTACAATAATCATGAATTTGGTACTGCTGCTCCTTCATTAAAAGCAGATTTTTTTGTTTCGGATATAACGTATCGATTTCTTTCACAGATACTCCAAACAGTTCTTGTAACTCTTGGGGCCAGCCCCTAAATAGGTCAAGTCCGTTTCATTCACGATCCCTGTCAAATAAGTGGAAACCAGTGTCCCGCCATTTTTCGTATACTGTTGAAATTTTTTCATAGTTTCTTTTGGTAAGAGGTAAAGCATCGGAGCGATGATCAATTGGTAAGCATCAAAGTCATGGTCTTTCGTGATGACATCAACCGCGATGTCATGATCCCAAAAATAGCGGTAATGTTCTTGCAACGTTTGTGGGTAGCGTTTGCTCTCTAAACCAAAACCTTGCGCATCATTGAGCGCCCAATTGTTATCCCAATCATAGATGATCGCCACTTTGGCTTTTTTGTGCAATCCCTTGATTTCTTTGATTTCTTCTAAGGCTTTCCCCACTTCTGCTACATCTTGAAAAACACGATTTTGTTCGTCGTTGTCATGGTCCACGACGGCCCCATGGAACTTCTCAGAGGAGCCTCTTGATTTTCGCCATTGGAAATAAAGATTACTGTCTGAACCGTGAGCAATAAATTGCATAGAAGACAGCAGATGCATCCCGGGGCGTTTCGTGCGATTGACTGGATGCCAATTCACACCACTAGGGGTTGATTCCATGATCAAAAAGGGTTGCTTTTTCAAGCTACGGTACTGATCATTGATAAACCCAACCTTACTTGCCAAATCAGCGGTTGTTCCCCAATCATTGTGCCAAGCAGGATAACAATCCCAACTAATGACATCCACATGTTGGGCAAATTTTCCATAGTCAAGGCTATAAAAGGGAATCAAATCTCGGGTATCTGCCATGAAATTCGTTGTGATTGGCACATCTGGAGACAAACGGCGAATGTCTTTGATCTCATGTTCGTAGAAATCAATGGTCTGATCGGTGACAAAACGATACCAGTCTAGATTTAGTCCATGAACTTGCATTTCGCCGATCGGCGAAGGAGATTCGATTTGCGACCAATCGGTGATGGTATGGCTCCAAAAAGGTCCCCACCAGGCCTCATTCAAGGCTGCTAATGTTTGGTACTTCTGCTTGACCCATTGACGAAAGTTTTCTTGGCAAATGGGACAATGACAATCTCCAGAATACTCATTGGATATATGCCACATCAATAGTGCTGGGTGGTCGTGGTAGCGTTCAGCTAATTTCCGATTGATGATCGCCACTTTCTCACGATAGATCGGTGAAGAAAAGCAATGATTGTGTCGCCCGCCGTGTAACATTTTTTCCCGTTTTTCATTGGTTCGTAAAACTTCAGGGTATGTTTTAGACAACCAGGCAGGACGCGCGCCGCTTGGCGTCGCTAAAATGACGTTACTGTTTCGTTCGGCAAGCTCATCCATGATTTTGTCTAACCATTCAAATTGAAACTCCCCTTCTGCTGGCTCTAAGGCACTCCAAGCAAAAATACCAAGGGAAAATGTATTAGCATGAGCTTTTTCCATTAGTTCTAAATCTTTGGCTAAGATCTCGGGATAATTTAGCCACTGGTCAGGATTATAATCCCCACCATGTAAAAAGCGTTCTTCTAAGTTATATCTTGTCATCTTCTCTTCCTATCCTTTTGTGCCACCAGCGGTCAAACCGGAGACAAAATGTTTTTGTAATGCAATAAAGACGAGCGCGATCGGAATACTGATCAAAATAGCCCCTGCCGCAAAAGTCGTATAGCTGGCTCCCATTTTATCCGTGACTAATTTGTATAACCCGATGGGTAATGTATAGTACTCGGGATTACGTAAAATCACAGAAGACAGGGCAAAGTCCCCGAGTGGTCCAGTAAAGCCATTCATAGCAACGACTGCCAGCATTGGTCGTGATAAAGGAATCAATATTTGCCAGAATATTCGCGTATTGCTTGCGCCATCTATCTTGGCACTCTCGTCTAAATCTAACGGGATCGAGTCAAAATACCCTTTCAATAAGTACGTGTTCATTGGAATCTGACCCCCAACGTAAATCAAGATCAGCAACCAATGGCTATTGATCAAGCCGAGCATTTGCGCCAATACAAAAATTGCGATCAAGGCAGAGAACTGCGGGATCATTTGTAGGAGTAAGAACAGCATCAATCCATTTTTACGGCCTGTAAAACGAAACCGTGAAAAGGAATAAGCCGTCATGGAGACAAAGATCAGTGACAGAAACATGGTGCATACACTGATTTTCAATGAATTCAGATACCATTGACTATAATAAAGCGAGTTGTCGCCAGCAAACAATTTCGTGTAGTGACTTAATGTCGGACTCGTCGGAATCAGACTCGTACTTACTAAACTGTTCCCAGGATTAAAACTAGCACCGATCGTCCATAGTAAAGGGTAGACGATCACCACTACCGTAAAAATCAGTACAAGATACGTCAAGGATAGGCGGAAAAATTTTTGTTTTTTCATACTTGCTGCCTTCATATTATCCAACCTCCTTGAATGAATTTGTTCGGCGGAATTGCCATAAAGCAATCGCGATCACGACGATCGATAAGAGAATCGTCAATGCTGCTGCTAGTGCATATTGACTATTTTGCATCGTGAGCTTATAGATCCATGAAACCAAAATATCGGTACCACCAGCGGTCGAACCAGGAACTGCCGGTCCACCAGAATTAAACAGATAAATGATATTGAAATTGTTGAAGTTAAACGTATATTGCGTAATCAAAATCGGTGCCATTGCATAAAGCAGTAATGGCAATGTGATTCGTCGGAATTTTTGCATAGCTGAAGCACCATCGATGGTCGCCGCCTCATACAAATCATCCGGAATGGATTGCAGCGTCCCTGTAGTCACGATAAAAATATACGGAAAGCCTAGCCAGCCTTGAATCAGTAGCAAAGCTAAACGGGTCCAATTCGCACTCGTTAGCCAAGGAATCGGTGAAATCTGGAAGAAATTCAAAATCGTATTATTGATCGCACCAAAGGAATCATTGAACATTCCTGAAAATACCAAAATCGTAACAAATCCCGGAACTGCCCATGGAAGGATCAAAATCGTTCGAAAGAACTTTTTGAATCGTAGTTCTTTTTGATGCACCAGCACCGCTAAAAATATTCCGATAGAAACTTGTAACGTTGAGGCGATCAAGGTCCAGATAACTGTCCAGCCTAGAACATTGAAGAAGGTACTACGCCAAATATCGACAGTAAAAATCTTCTTAAAGGTCTCTAATCCCACCCAATCTGCTAAATTGGCAGGTGCAGAATGATACAGATCATAGTTCGTAAAAGCTAACGCGATACTAAAGAGAATCGGAAAAATAACAGAAAACACGAGTAAGAAAAATGCTGGGCTACTCATTAAATAAGGATAGCCTTCTCTTAATAGTGCCTGGTAGCTTTCACGGATAGAGTTGACTGGTAGCTCATTGTCTCTTAATTCGCCGTTTTTATAGGCATCACGGATGTTTAAATAATAGAACAACAGACCAAAACCAATGACGATCAAGGCAACTAATCCTTCTGCTAATAAAAAGATGGAATTGTCTCTCGGCACTTCCACGCCTAATGTCACGATGCCCCAAAGTCCCATATTAAATAAATCTTTAAAGACGACAAGATACATAGCAAAAAAGAAGAAAAATAAAGCGCCTTTGATTTTTTGCCGATTATAAAATTGACCGAATCCTGGTATTATCGAGAATAGCATTGCTCGTTTTGCATACGACTGCGTGTTTTTCACATTTTCGCCCCCTGTAAGAAAAAGCCGCTGACAAACGTTTCGTTCGGCATTACTTGATTCCTAGTGCTGAATCACCATCCGAAACGTTTGTCCTCGTAACGACTTTTTAGTTTTGAATTGCCGCAATGGCTGATTTGATCTGATCAACTGCTTGTGGTAAAGCTGTTTTCGGTTCAGCCTTTCCAGTAGCAATGGTTTGCAATGCGGCATCCATTGGTTCCCATACTGAATTCATTTCAGTGATCCCAGGCGTTAGTTCTGCGTGTTGGGACTGAGCGGCGATGGCTGCAGCACTTTCACTTTCTTGAACTGCTGGATCATCTGCCAAAGAAGCAACCGCTGGTACTTCCTGTGTTTTTTCATAACGAACTTTTGAGTTTTCTTCATTGCTGATAAATTTGACGAACGCTTCAGCTAATTCAGGGTTTTGGGAATAGCTACTTACGTTGTAGCTTTTGACACCGATAAAGGAGCCCATATGTTCACCATTGCCTAATAATGGCAATTCTTTCACACCATAGTCGATGCCAGCTTCTTTATAAGGAGACAAGTTCCATGGTCCCGAGATGACAGCTGCAGCTTTTCCTTCCGTAAATAAAGAGTCCAACACATTGATTCCTTGTTCACCGACCAATCCCGATGGAAAAACACCTGCTTCATAAAACTGTTGGATATAGTCTGCTCCTTCGATCGCGCCTTCATTAGCTAATCCAATATCTTCAGGGTCATAGGATCCATCGGCATTCTCGCCAAAAACATACCCGCCATAACCGCTCAATACACCTTGTGCGTAATAAATTTGATCCCATAATGCCAGTAACCCATAACTGTCAGCACCTAAAACAGACTTGGAATACTCCAGCCACTCATCCGTTGTCTGGGGCAAGTCTTCTTCGGAAATTAGTTCTTTGTTATAATACAAAATTTGTGTTTCAACCGCTTTTGGTAAGCCGTAGACTTTGCCGTCAACGATTTGCGATTGCATTGCTGATTCTGTATACAGATCTTGTAGCGTTTGATCGACTGTTAATTCTTTCAACAAACCTTCGGTAACGGCTGTACCGATTTGATCGCCAGGAATCGTGATGACATCCGCACCTGTACCAGCGGGTCCATCCAATCGTAAATCTTCGATCTGTCCACCATAGGCTTTTTCGACCACTTTGATCGTCACATCGTGTTCTTCTTCAAATTGTTTGACTGCCTCTTCAATCCCAGCTGATTTTGCTTGGTCTTCCCAGACCAATAGATCATAGTCCTTATCGCTGCCACTATTTGCTGCAGTACTATCTGTCCCTTCACTTTGTGGACCGCAAGCACCTAATCCTAAAGCTGCTACACTTAAAAAAAGAACTCGAGACATTTTTTTCATCATCATTTCTCCACCTTTTCTTTATTTTGCAAACGCTATCTTCTCGTTTATAATAAATTATTTTACTTAATATGTAAATAGTTTTACTAAATTAATTTCTTCAATAGAGTAAATAAACGGATAAAATCAAGGTTTGTCACACAAATATTTTTTCCTAAATACCTCTATGTTATTAACTTTCACTATTCAGTAAATATATTTAGTAAATTCATTTACTTGGTAAAGTTGTTAGCGTATACTATAAGAAAGAGGTGAAGAAGATTGGTTACAATAAAAAAAATTGCCGAGCAATCAGGCTTTTCACAAGCGACTGTGTCCCGATTATTGAAAGGCGACGAATCGTTGTCGATCGCAGCCGATACGCGTCAAAAAATTATTCATACCGCTTTATCACTAGGTTATGATCGCTCAAAAATAAAAACAACACTAGAAAAAATCGCCGTCCTTTTCTGGCTGACAGAACAAGAAGAGCTGCAAGATGTCTATTTTCGACAATTGCGAATCTCTTTAGAAAAATATGCGAAAATCAACAATTTGGAAATTCAACTGATCACCCATGAAGATGATGTTTTAGAAACACTGCAAGAAGTCGCCGGGTTTATTGGGATTGGCTCTTTCACTGAGAAAGAAACGCAGCAGTTCAAATCCATTTGTCCCTATGGCGTCCTTTTGGAAATCAACCCCTGTCCAGAGCTGTTCGATACGGTCAAACCCGATACTGATCGAATGACGCAACTGGCGATCGAACTATTTTTAGCAAAAGGATACCGAAAAATCGGCTTTATTGGTGGTGCTTATCTAAATCCTCATACCCAACGTGCAGAAATGGATAGTCGCGAGGTCATCTTCCGTCAAACGCTGGCTCGTCAAGACGCCCTCGATGAGGCGTTCTTATTTAGTGGTGGCAATTTTTCCGTTGAAACCGGCTATCGTTTGGCGAAAAAAATGGTGGAATCCCTTGGTGACGATTTGCCAGAGGCGCTCTTTGTGGCTTCTGACACCATCGCAGTTGGTGTGCTCCAAGCGTTAAATGAACGATCCATCATCATTCCTGATCGTTTGGAACTAATCAGTATCAACGACAATGAGATCGCAAAATTTGTGGCTCCCCCACTAACAACGTTTAACATCGATGTGGAGGAAATCGCAAAAACCGCGATCGATTTATTGGTGGATCAGATCGTGCATCCTCGAGCGATCACCAAAACAGTCCTTTTAGGGGCTGAACTCATCGAGCGAAAAAGCTTTACGCAAGCATAAAAAACGCCCCTAGAAAGTTAGTAAAAGCTAACTTTCTTGGGGCGTTTCATTGTCTACATCGAAAAAAGCATTCTTTCGTTTTTCACCTCTCTTTCGCCACAGCATACACAAGATGCGGCATGTCCACTTGCCGATAGTGTTTAACAAAGCGATCCACCAGCTTCATTCCATTGCGCACTGCCACATTTACAGAGGCTTGATTGGTCTCACGAATGATCGAATAAACAATGGCGGCATTTAGCGTTTCAAACGCATAGTCTTTACAAGCCTGGGCGGCTTCTGTGGCAAACCCATGATGCCAGAAGTTCTTTTGAAACAAGTACCCAATTTCTAAAACGGCTTCTCCCTTGACGTCTTGCCACGTCAAACCGCATTGACCGATCGCTTGCCCGGATGCTTTCTCAATCACTAGCCACAAGCCAATGTGATCGTTTTGATAGCGTTGCAGCTGTTTGTCGATCCAACCAGTGACTTCCTGCTCACTGAAGGGTCCTTCATAAGCAATCATGACTTCTGGATCTTGCAAAATCTTTTCAATCGCTGGACGATCGTCATGACTCATTTCTCGCAGCAATAATCGCTTGGTTTCAATTAGTGGTTCCATGGTGGTTTAGCTCCCTTCTACTCCATTCGGTTTCTTTTCAAAAAATACCAACTCGCTGCCCATGCGGTGATGGGTAAAATAATCACCGCTGACAGACCCGTGATCAAACAAACGATCAATTCTGAGACGAACGCCTTCGAATTGATCATTTCACCAAAGGAGATCGATAAATCTTGAAACCACGCAATCAACGCCAGATTACTTCCCATAAAGGCAAACAATAAGGTATTGATCGTCGAAGACAATACGTCTGATACCACTGTCATACTACTTTTACTTAATGCCTTGATTGAGACTTGCGGGATTGCTTGAAAAAGTTCAAAGGTCGCCGTGCTGATCGCCATACTCCCATCTGCCACCGCCCCCGAAAAACTCATCAAAATGATTGCGGTCATCAATGTCTTAAAATCGATGGCTACATCAAAGGAATACATCGCCAACTCATCCAGTTCCTCTGCCGAAAACCCATGAAGATTCATTGCAGAGAGCACAAGCGGAAATAGTAGTAGAAAAAGCCCTAGAAAGACCAACACACAGACAAAGGCAATTTTGGTTTTCTGATTGACGCCGTTCACGAAAAACAAGGTGATCGCCGCCACGGCTAAAAAGGCAACACAAGCCGCTGGTAAAATCGGTGCCCCTCGGTCAATCAGAACCAGTAGCGCTAGAAAGACGGCCACATTCATAAACAGACCTGTGACTTGAAACAGCCCTTCGATCCGAAAAACAGCGAAAGTCAACAAGAGAAAAAGCAAGATCAACACAAACAAAACAGTCATTTTGCTTTCCTCCTATGCACTTCAAAACAAAGGAGCGTCAACGGTACCGATAAAACCAACGCAAAGCCGCCGCATACTGTACGCACTATTTCTAAAGAAAGATGCATCGGCAATGCTTGCGAAAGCAGCCAGCCATTGGCTAGGTAAAACAATAGCGCTGGCATACTCCCACTTAAATAGGCAAACAACAAGACATTGATCATCGAAGAAGTCGTATCTTGCGCGATGGACCGACCGATCGCTAATCGTTCCTTGCGGCTCGTCTGGGGATTGATGCGTTGGATCTCATCTAAACTGGCAATCAGCATGACGATATTGTCCATGCTGGCACCAATCGCGCCAATCAGCAGACTCCCTAGATAGACACTGCGATACGGACGGGTCAGAAACGACATTTCCTCATAGCGCAACCCATGATCTTGCAAAAGATCCATGGCGAATCGACAGAGAAAAAACGCCAAGAGAACGCTGGCTAACGAGGCAATGATTTTGCGACTGTCGATCGTGCGAAAGCCATAGGAAATCCCCATCGTCAAAACCAACGAGACGATCGTAAAAACGATCATCAAAAAGACCAATGAAAAGGAGCTGTTGCCTTTGTGAAACCAAAGAAAAAGGAGCAGCAAGCCAGTATTCACAAAGATACTAAGCAAAGCCCGTAAGCCCTTTTTGCCACCAATTGCGACTACTGCCATCAGGAATAAGGCAAGGAAGAAAAAGAGATACCCATCCCGTTTTTGTGCTTGTACCTGCCAGCCATCCCCTTCTTTTTGCAAAAGCAGCTGTTGTCCGGTCTGATACAACGGATGAATCGCACCGTTGGGCGTGTATTCTGTAATGACTGTCCGCAATACCCCAGCTTCTTCTCCGTTACGAAGGATCCCTTGAATCTGCTGCTGGTCGGCGGTGACTTGAACCGTTTGTACTTCTATGATCGGCTGTACATAAAAGCGGCTGCTTTGGGTTTGGATCAGCCAGCTCAAGACAACCAAGCTAACAAAGGCCGCTAGATAATAATACTTTTTCAAGACCGTCTCCTTTCTTTTTCAGCAAAAAAAGAACTTAGACAAACCACCAGTCCTACGACCAATCACCTTGTGAAGCTGGCTGACTGGTCGAAATGGTTACTGTGTTGGCGAGTCTAACTGCTTTGCTAGTCGCCTGCTTTGTCAAAGTCCTTTTGCTCGTTTTGCTTACACGACATTTTGCGGTGTACCTGCATTAAAACCGCTTAAGTTCGCCACAGCGATCCCCATCAAACGACGCCGCGTTTCGACGGGTGCCCAAGCGATATGCGGTGTCAAATAGCAATTTGGCGCCTGTAATAAGGGATTGTCAGCTGCGATCGGTTCTTTTGAAACGACATCTGCCGCCAAGGCTGCGATCTGCCCAGTGTGCAGCGCTTCAGCAACTGCCCCTTCATCGATCAAGCCGCCACGGGCGGTATTGATCAGAATCGCAGAAGATTTCATTTGTGCCAATGCTGTGCGATCGATCATTTTTTCTGTCTCAGGAAACTGCGGAACATGAAGGCTGATGATATCTGCTTCTTGATACAATTCCGCCAGCGAAACTTGTTTTGCCCAATCCGCTTGTGCTGGTTTTGGTCGATGATTAAAGTAGATCACCTTCAGCTGAAACGCATGAGCGATCGTGGCAACTGCTTGAGCAATCGCACCATATCCAATCAGCCCAATCGTTTTGCCTGCCAATTCCATCAATGGTGTCTGCCAATAAGAAAAATCTTTGCTGGTTTGCCAGTCGCCCTGATGCACGGAACGATTATGGTGTCCCACTTGATTCGTCACTTCCAGCAGCAAAGCAAAGGTCGCTTGTGCCACTGCATTGGTACTGTAGCTAGGAATATTGGTCACGGTGATTCCCTGTTCCTTCGCTGCTGCCAAATCAACGACATTGTATCCAGTTGCCAAGACCCCAATGTAGGTCAATTGCGGACATGCTTTGAGCACATCTGCGGTGATCGGCGTTTTATTTGTCAAAATTGCTTCGGCATCGCCGATTCGCTCAATAATTTCTTGTTTATCTGTATACGAGGTACGATCATACACCGTCACCTCTCCTAATTCTTCAAACCCTTGCCAAGACAAATCTCCTGGATTCAACGCATAACCATCAAGTACAACGATCTTCATTCTTTCGCTCCTCTCGCTTTTCCTTTTGCTTTTCCATAAAAAACGGGAATTCCTAGTAACGTCACGCCAATTCCCACGACTGCTAACCACGTGTCAGTGATTAAGGTCATAATCAAGATAAAACAGCCGCCTAAGATCGCAATCAAGGGAATGATTGGATAGCAGGGAACCTTATACGGACGCTTCATCTGCGGTTCTGTTTTTCGCAAACGAAAAACCCCTACAAACAATAATACACTAAAGAACCACATAACAAAAACCAGCATATCGGTCAAAAGATCAAAGGTGCCTAAAAGCATCATGATACACGCGATGCCTAATTGTAAAAAGGCCGCCGCATAAGGTGCATTGGTGGTTTTACTTAAGGTCGCAAAGGTCTTGCTGAAAGGAATCTCATCTTCTAACGCCATGGCATATGGGACCCGCAAGCCAGTCATTGTATAGCCGTTCAATGCGCCATAAACAGAGATCAAGATACCGATCGTGACCAGTTTTCCGCCAAAGCTGCCGAACAAGGCCATCGCAGTTTCTGAGGCACTGTTCAAATTACCAGCGATTTGATCGATCGGCAATGTTTTTAAAAAGGCAACATTGATCAACACGTACACCAAGGTGACAAAACTCAATCCAAAGATGATGGCTTTAGGTAGATCTTTTTCCGGTCGCTTCATTTCTCCAGCGACATTGCCGACGCCCATCCAACCATCATAAGCAAAAAGGGTTGCTAAGAGAGCACTACTGATACCAGCCGCAAGCGAACCTTGAGTATTGGAAGAAAAATCCACCAATGAGACCGAGACTTGCCCGGGTGTCAATAGGCCAGCCACGATGATCACCGCAATCGGGATCAGCTTGACTGCTAATGTGACCGACTGGACTTGAGCAGCGGCTTGTTCCCAAAAGATTGATCAAAGTCACACTCGTTCCGGTCAAAATCGACAGAGGAATCAAATAATTGCTAGGTAGATGAAATAAGTTCAAGCACTGGGTCGCAAAAATAATACTTAGAGCCGCAACATTCGCTGGAAAGTAAATGATACTTTGTGCCCAGCCTAATAAAAAGGAGGGTAATTTCCCATAAATTCTTTCAATATATCGAATGGGTCCGCCGGTTTCAGGAATCGCCGTCGCTAATTCTGCCACGGTCAAACCGCCGCAAATCGTTAGAAAGCCGGCAAGCAGCCAGACCAACAAGGTCAATCCAGTCGATTGCGTCTGCTGAACCACAGCCGCTGCTTTGAAAAACACGCCTGCGCCGATCACCGTTCCCATTACTGTCGATAATGCCCCAAAAAAACTGATTTCTTTTTTCAATTGACTTTTCACAACATCACTTCCTTTTAAATGAATAAGTCAAAGTATAGCGGATTGAAACTGTCTTGACTAGGGGAATTTCAGAAAACAAAAAGCAAATACCATGAAAAGACGGCATTTGCTCTAAAATTTTTTTATTCTTTTGTGGATTCCTGAAAAACGAACAACGGAAGCTGCCGCTTTTTGTGCATTTGTTGAACTAAATAAATTCCTGCCAGCAAGATGATTGGGAAAACGATCGCCCCTATAATCCCAACCTGCAGCTGTTGTCCCGTCCATTCAACGATACTACCAACGACAGCAGGGCCGATTGAACACCCTAGATCTCCCGCTAATGCCAAATATGCAAATAGCGCTGTCCCGCCGTTGCGAATGTATTGCGCAGAAAGACTAAAGACCCCTGGCCACATGATCCCTACGGCAAAACCGCTTAAGCCGCAGCCGATGAACCCGATCAACGGCAATGAAGCAAATCCGATCATCATATACGCCAGTAGACAAAGCAAAACACTCAAAAACATAAAGCGTTTCAAATCGATCCGTTCCCCGAACTTGCCGTAAAGCAAGCGCGAGATCCCCATCATCAAGGCAAAAACCATTGGCCCTGCCAAATCGCTTAGCGTTTTACTAACGCCTAAGCCCTGTTCAGCAAACGTCGATGCCCATTGACTGACCGCTTGTTCGCTGGCTCCGGCACAGACCATCATCACCAGAAACAGCCAAAAGCTTTTCAAAGAAAAGAGCTGTCGAGTGGTCAAGCCTCGTTCTCCTTCGGCAACAATTGGCGCCAACGGTACTTTGGTGAAGAAGAACAAATTGAGCAATGGGATCAGCGCCCAGATGATCGCCAAAGTCGGCCACTGTTGAATACCGAACACCATGAAGAACGCCGTCGAGAGCAAAACGACTCCAACATACCCCCAGCAATAAAAGGAGTGCAACAAGCTCATGGTTTTTTCTTTATGTTCCGTCGGACAGGCTTCGACGATGGGACTGACTAAGACTTCCAACAAGCCACCGCCAATGGCATACAACAAAACCGCTGCTAACAGCCCGCTAAACGGAGTCGGAAACCATAAGGGAAAAACAGCTAAACCAATCAAGCCGATCGCTGCAAAAAAATGCGCCGCTACGATCGAAATACGATAGCCGATGCGGTCTACAAAAAAGATCGCTGCAAAATCGACGGCTAACTGGGTCAAAAAGTTAAAACTAACCAACAAGGTGATCTGACTGATCGGCAGCTGGTATTGGCTTTGAAAGGTCAAAAATAATAAGGGGGCAAAATTATTGATCACGGCTTGAACGATGTACCCTACAAAGCAAGCTGCAATCGTCGAACGATAACTTTTCATTTTCACTTCTCCTTTACTCGTCTTATCAGTATACCAAGTCCAATAAGACCGTAACCATGGAGAAAACACTTTTTTTACCCAGAGAATCTTAAGGAAATTAGGATTCCTCTCCCTTCAGATAATTCCTTTAAATGGAAGCAGCAAAAAAGCTGCCCTCACAGACAGCTTTTTCCGATTTATTCTCAAGGCTAGGCGTTTTTCTTCCGAGCAGCGATGGTTTTCATGGTGGCTTCAAAGATTGGGCCAATAAAGACGATACACAAGAGAGTACCTAACCCCACACTGGCGCCTAACGCAAAACCGATCAAGACCATGGCTGCATCCAAGCCGATACGGATCGTTTTTTGCGTCAATTTGCTTCCTTTGTAGATCAAGGCCGTCAAGGCTTCAAGTGCGGCTGAACCTTTGTTGGAAGAAACGTAGATGCCGGCGCCGATCCCGAATAAGATCGGTGCCGCGAAAATAGCGATCCACGGGTAGAAAGGCAAATGAATCGATACTTTGTCCATCACTGGTTCAAAGATCCCAATCAGCAGGCCTAAGCCGATCCCGTTGATAAAACTGCCAATGCCTAATTCAGCACGATCAAAGACTGCAACGATCAACAAAACAACAATATTAAAACACAAACTGGCAATCCAAAAGGGGACATCGACAAAATTCAAAATTCCTAGTAAAAACGTACTGATCGTATCATATCCTTGATGGGCGGTGATCAATAAGGATATGGCTAACGCAATCAGCCCGGTACCTATCAAAACTTGTGCAAATTTTTTGGTTTCTTTCACAACATCACGCTCTCTTCTTTATTTTTCCTCTCTTAGTTTACCGTGAAAGCGTCACAATTACTATCATTTAATCACAAAAACCGGATTTTTTTTGAAGAAATCTAAATTCAATCAAGGGATTCATAATGCTGTTCATAGGTATCGCGAAACTCTTTGGGGGTCAGACCATTCAATTTCTTAAACATTTTGGAAAAATAGTTGGTATTGTTGTAACCGATGCGATCCCCGATCTCACTGATCGTGGCTTTCGAATGAAGCAGCAGCTGCTGGGCTTGCTTGATTCGCACCAGATTGACGTACTGATTAAAACTCATTTCCGTTTCTTTCTTGAAGAGCTGTCCCAAATAAACGACGCTGACGTGCAGTTCTTCTGCCGCTGATTTGACCGTCAAATCATGGGTATAACCTTCTTCGATCAGCTGGATCGTCTTTTGAACGATCTCTGAATAACGTTTTTGCGGCGGCTGTGATTTCGCCAATTCCAGCACATCATCAAAGAGTTGCCGCAAATCTGCCAATGTATTGGACTCGCGGATTCGTGCCAAAATCTGCTCATGGTTTTCTTGGGAAAGCACCGGCAGTTGCCGATAAATATCATTGAACAATAAAAAAGAAACATAACGAACATGCTCAGGGTCTGCTTGGGTTTGTTCCAAAATAGCGAACATTTTATCCAACTCATGTTGGATCGTTTTAACATCCCCGATGGTCAGTGCTTTGTTAAAAGATAGAAACGGGAGTTCTTCGTTTCGCTCTAATATATCCACGTGGATCGTCTGTTCTTGTAAGAACAGATCTGGGTAGAAGGCTTGCAGCGATTGAACCTGCTTGATTTTTTCATAGGCTTTATACAAATTCTCCCACTCGTTGATGGTTTCGCTCATGATCAACTGCCAGTCTTTACTATCAAGCTGCTGGGCCAGTGCTTTTAGGTCAGCGTTGATTTGTTGTCTTGGTCCGGCTGCGGTAATGATCACTTGGTTTTCATCTAATCGCCCTGGTAAGATTAATGGCTGATCGTGTTGCTGAAAAAACGTCGTGATTTTTTGTAAGATCTCGGCAGTCCCATTGAACTGCAAAACGGTAAAGGGTGCTGCAAGCGGTACCCGCTGTTGCGCCAGCAAATGGAGGTACTCGCTTTCGTTCAATTCATCATTCAACCAAAGTAGGAGGCTTGATTCTTGGTACAGTTCTTTTTCTGCCAACAGTTTTTGCTGCTCCTCTAATTCAGCTGCAATCGCTTGAACACTGATGCGTAGTTCTTCTTTGTTAACAGGTTTGACCAGATAATTACGCACACCTAACGCCATGCCTTGTTTGACAAAGGCAAACTCTTGATAGCCTGAGAGAATGATCGAGAAGAATCGATTCCCAAACGCTTGCGCTTGGCGGATCATATCGATGCCGTTCATTTCTGGCATCCGAATATCCGTGATCAGCAAATCAACGGAATGTTCTTGTAGATACTCGAGAGCCTCACTAGCACTTTTCGCTGTATGCACCACCTCAAAGCCCAGCTCTTGCCAAGGCAAGATCATCTGCAGCCCTTGCAAGATCATGTATTCATCGTCAACGAACATTGCTCTATACATCTGCCTCATGCCCCCTTTGCAAACTTTTCTCATCTAAGCGGATCTTGACCGTAAACCCAGCAGCTGCTTGAGACGTAACATCCATTTGATAGGCGCCGTTGAACATCCCCCGCAACCGTTCGTGAACATTTTTGATCCCGATCGAGGTTTGGGCTCCGATCTCCTGATTTTGCAGTTCTTCATGAATCATCGCTAACTGCTGCGGATCTGCGCCTTTGCCATTGTCTTTGACTTCAATCACGATCTGATCGGCTTCTTTATAAGCTTTGATACTGATGGCGTTATCATTGCGCTGATAATCGATACCGTGAATGAAATAGTTTTCGACAAGCGGCTGCAGCGTGAACTTCGGCAATTCCAACTGTTCGAATGCCGGATCGATAGTTACATGATAGGCGATCTTATCTGGGTAGCGCATCTGAAACAAGTAGACATATTTTTCACAAAAATCGATTTCTTCTTTTAAGGTCTTCGTCTTTTCTTGCGTCGTATTGTTCCGTAGCAGTGCCGAAAAGGCATAGACGACATCCGCCAGCTCTTCTTGGTTGCGGCTCAAGGCATACATTCGAATGTATTCTAAGGTGTTATAGAGAAAATGCGGATTGATCTGGGCTTGCAATGCCCGCATGTCGGCATCCCGTTGTTTGATCTCCAGTGTGTAAATATCTTTGATGTACTCGTTGATACTGTAGGTCATGTGATTGATGGCTTCTGCGATTTCTTTCAGTTCTTGTTGGACATTGGCGGTATCGATCCGTTTGTCAAAATTCCCTTGGCTGACTTCTTTCGTCGCATAGACGATCTGCTCTACTTGCGATGTATAGCGCTTAAAGGTGCGATGAAGCACCCATAGGACCAACAAGAGAATCCCGATTCCAAAACTAAAGATCCATATGGCACTGGAAAAAATATCCCGCCAAATCACCCTTTTTGACAACAAAACCAGGGACACTTCTCCGCTGACAGTGGTTTGTTTTTTGATATAAAAGTCTTTCGAAAGAGTGTCGTGAATGGTTCCGTGAGCAACCGCCTGATCAATTTTGGCTAAAGTTTCCTTGCTGAGGTTCGTGGCATCCTTGTAAAGGCGCTGACCATTTGAGGTATACAAAAAACTGTTGATTCCATGAACTTGGTTGTCTTCTTGTCGATTGGCTAAAACATCGTCTGAACGAAAGATCACGTAGACTTGGCCTAAGGGCTGGGCATAATTACTTGGTTGGGCGATCGAACGAACAAAAAACAGACGATTTTTTAAATCAATCTGTTTGCCGCTGTGTTTTTCTCCGTAAGGTGTATCCGGCGTTGCCACTAGTGTCTCATTGCTTTCATCCAACTGAATGATGATCTCTTCGATACTAGGATGATTACGAATCAAACGATAGAGAATATTGGGCAAGTAAACACTCTGTCCCGTCTGGCGAAAAATATCATTACTATAGGAAAAATAATCTGGCAATGAAAGCTGCAAATAGTTGCGTAATGACTCAAAGGCGGTATCTGAACTAGTAAATTCGCCAAGTACTGTTGAAACAACGGTATTTTGATCTTGCACGTAAGCATCCAGCTGCATGCTTGTGCTCTCCACTAAACGTTCACTCGTAGTAAAACGATCCGCTCCGGTATAAGCGGTCAGGACCAACATAATAATGATGGAGATGATCACCAAAAGCACGCTGTACAGCTGCATTAACTGATTGATCAAAAAATCATGTTTGAACAAACGAAAACGCCACTTAGTCATGTGCCAAATCCCGATCAATGACGTTTTTTTCCTGACTGATCGCCACATGGCACCATAAAATCAGTAAGCTGAATGTTCCAAAGAGTAAGAGCCCTTTCATCATCCAAGTAAAAACGAGAATACTAGCGATCCCAACCAGCAATTTTAGAAAGGTCGCCATATGAAGAAACAGACACACAAAGGACAATTTCAGGTTATTCCACAAGGAAATCTCATAAGACGTGTCAAAAACCACACTTATCAGGTACAGTAAAACACTCAATCCACTGACCACAACTAAAACAAAAGAGATCATCAACCAAATCAAGCCTTGGATCTGGGTAGCTAAATACAGGTTATACACTAAGAACCCTGTCAGTAGGAAAAACAGATAAAACTGCTTGTTGGCCTTGACAAAGACGTTGCGCCAAATGCGCCATGCACTACGAAAGCTTTGATTCTCATAATTCAGGCCATCTTCGTGGATCAAAGCACTGATGGTATGAAACGCTGGACCGATCCCTAAGATTCCACCACCGGCAAGCGTCATTACGACAAAAAACAAATTCAACTTCACGATCGCCCAAATCAAGCGAAAGCCCTTGACCAACCCGCTATTTGCTGTTTCTTCCATTTAAAATTCCTCCCTTATTTGTTCCCTACCGAAAATGTAGCATGATTCCAGCTTCCTACTCAAGCTACCTGAGAATCTTTTAATGCTATGTACGTTTTAGATGCAACATGCTTGAGATTTAAAAGCGAAAAAATAAAAGTTGCGTTTTTTGAACAAAATCCCTCTATTCACTTAAAAGAAAAAGCAGCCAGAAGCTAGACGTGGGAACCATTGGTCCTGATGCGTTTAGCCTCCGGCTTGCTTGATCTATTGATTTGTGAGAACCACCTGTTGCTTATTCTTGGCTTGCGCGGTACTCATCAAATTGTTTTTGCATTTCATCGCGGACCTTCTCCCAGCCAGCGGTTTTTAATTCTTCGTTTAGTTTCGGAACATTTTCTTCTGGATCGATCGTTCCGGTTGCTAAACTTGCTTTGTAACGGTTCATGACATTGGCGATATTCGTGATTTCTGTTTTCACGTTATCAGTCTTGAAGTTGAACCCTAAGATTGGTGATGCTTCCGCGTTAGCAATGTTTTCATCACGCTCTTTGATCATATCGTCTGTGATGGATTCTTGTGTATAAAGGATCATGTTGTTCCCAGTGTTCCAAGCAGCCATGCGGGTATTTGGCAAGTAGCCATCAAGGAGACGGATTTTGTTGTCTTGGCCTTCGATTTTTTCCCAGGCTTCGCCTTCAACACCCCAAACCAATCCATTCAACAATTCAGGATCGCTGTTCAACAAGCCCAACACTTCCACTGCTTTTTCTTTGTTTTTCGAAACATTCGCTACAACAAAGTTTGCCATTTGCGCTTGTCCGGTTGATTTTAATTGTTTCGTGATTGGACGTGAAACCAATTCATGACCTGCGGCATTGCTTAAGATCGTATCGCCGTAATCCATTGGTCCTTGAGTTTCTTCACGCATGAACCATGTGTTGCCTTCTAATGGGTAACCAGTTGTATTGGTGGCTGCATCGGTTGGGATCAAGCCTTCGTTGTACCATTTGTGCATCAATTTCAAGTTTTCCATTTGTTCATCATCTTCGTATTGATTGATGATCTTCGTTGTATCGCCATCCAATTTGACAGCAAATGGGTAATCTTTCCCAATCACATAATCATAGTTTCCAGAAACATTAAAGGTTTGTCCGATCGCAAACGGTGCGATGTTTGGTTCTTCTTCTTTAAACTTCTTCAACACGTCTTCGGCATCTGCATAAGATTCGATCCCGCTGATATCCAAATCATATTTGTCTAAATATTGTTTATTGAAGGTCAAGACTTGTTGGGCATAAATATTGCCATTGACTGGAAAGGCATATAATTTTCCGTCGATCGTATTGCCTTTGATATAAGATTCGTCTAATTGATCATACGCTTCTTTGGCATATTTTGGTGCTAACTCCGTCAAATCTGCATACGCGCCTTTTTGCGCATTCGCAACGTAATTTGAAGCAAAGGAAATATCGTAGTTTTCACCCGATGAAATGATGGTGCTCATTTTTTGATCCCAGTCTCCCCAGCCGATGTACTGCAGATCGATGCGAGCGTTGGTTTTTTCTTCAATGCGTTTATTGGCGATCTCCATCAATTGATCAAAGTTTTCTGGCTTGTCCCCGACTTGATACATCAATAAAGTCGTTACGCCGTCTGCATTGTTTTCTGAATCGGATGTTGCGCCGTTCGACCCACAGGCAGCCATTCCCAAAGTTGCCGCTGCGGCCATCCCAGCAAAAGCTGTTTTTTTCCACAAATTCATTTTTGTTTCCTCCCTATACTTATTTGATTATTCTTTGACGCCACCAATTGTCAGACCACCGACAAAATACCGTTGGAAGAATGGATAGGTGATCGCAATCGGTAAGGTTGCAACAACAACGATTGCCATGCGAGCAGTTTCGCTTGGCAAAGCGGCCAAACCACCTTGGATCTGGGCAGCCATGCCGGAGCTTTTGGCTAGATAATCCAAGTTGCTTTGAATCCGCATCAAAAGTGCTTGTAACGGCACTAAAGAGTCTTTTTGAATATACAACAATGCATTGAACCAGTCGTTCCAATAGCCAAGAGCGGCAAATAGACTGATCGTTGCGATCCCTGGAACCGCTAACGGCAACACGATGGACAGAAAAATCTTCATTTCGCTGGCACCGTCGATGCGCGCAGATTCTATAATACTATCTGGTACCGTCTTTTTAAAGAAGGTCCGCATAACAAGGATATTAAAAGGCCCTAAGGCAAGGGGTAAAATCAATGCCCAAATCGTGTCTTTCAATTGGATCAAGTTGACCATCACTAAGTAATTGGCAACCATCCCTGGCGCAAACAACATGGTGATCAAAGCGAAGATCGTAAAGAACCGACGGAATGGAAAATTTGAGCGAGAGATGACATAGGCATAGAGCGAAGTCATCGTTGCATTGACGAAGGTACCAAAAACAGTGATAAAAATAGATACACCAAATGCTTGGAAAATTTTGCTGCTCATTTGTCCGCTAAACAGATATAGGTATACGCTGCGAAGGAAAATTCTTGTGGCCAAAAGCGATAGCCGTTTTCTGCCAAAGAGGTTTCACTGGTCAATGAGATCGCGATCACAAAGAGAAACGGCAAGACACAGGAAATCGCGAACAAACCGATCACGATATTAAAAATCAGGTTGACCGTTGGGTTAAAGGAGCGGATCTCGACTTTCGTTACTTTTTTCTTCATTTATCCATCCTCCTTAGAATAATGCTGAATCTGGTTCTAGTTTACGAACAACCAAATTCGCTGTTAGTAATAATAATGCCCCAACCACTGATTGATAAAGGCCGGCAGCTGCGGTCATCCCGAAGTCGCCTGTGGCAGTCAGTCCATTATAAATGTACGTATCTAAAACGGAGGTGACTTGGTACAATGCCCCAGAGTTTCGTGGGACTTGATAGAAAAGTCCGAAGTCGGCACGGAAGATCCCACCGATATTCAAAATCAACAAGACGGAAATCATTGGAATCAGTTGTGGCAGTGTCACATTTTTGATCTGCTGCCATTTGCTGGCGCCATCGACCATCGCGGCTTCGTAATACGTCTGATCGATCCCGACCACTGACGCATAATAGATGATACTGTTGTAGCCTAAGCTCTTCCAGACATTCATAAAGACGAAAATAAACGGCCACCATTTCGGATCAGCATACCAGTTGATTCCTTCACCGCCCATACCCGTGATCCATTGGTTGATGATCCCTTTGTCTGGACTCAAAAAGGCATAGACAAAGTACGAAATAACCACCCAAGAAAGGAAGTACGGCAACAGGGACATCGTGTGATACACTTTTACCAAACGCTTATTGCGCAGCTCACTCATTATAATGGCAAAGGCAATCGCAAAGAATAGGTTGAATGCTAAAAATACGATATTGTAAAGTAACGTATTTCTAGTGATCAGCCAAGCATCATTGGATGCAAATAAAAATTTAAAGTTATCAAAGCCGACCCACGGGCTTTGTTTCAAACTGGCAAAAAAGCCGTCTGGTGAAATGTGGAAATCTTTGAACGCCACCACATTTGCGAATACAGGTATATAGAAAAAAAGATAAACCAGACAACACCTGGCAAAGCCATCAATATTAACGCTTTGTATTGCCAGACATTCCTCCAAAACCCCTTTTTCTTCACATCTCATCATCTCCTTCATGCTACTAGAATAACGCTTTCATCCCTAAAAAATAAGGAACAAACTAAAGATAAAATGAAACAAATTAAAGGTCTTTGTTTATATTTTGTTTTTATTCTTTAAAAACCTAAAAAACGTCCTACCTTTTGCAAGATAGGACGCTTCATTGAGTTGTTTTTTTATGAATGATCAGTCGACAAAGCCGTTTTGCTGAATCACTTCGTGGAACCACTCACCAGACTTTTTGATGGTCCGTTTTTGGGTAGCCAAATCGACAGCAATAAACCCGTAACGATTTTTGAATTCATTCAGCCAAGACCAATTGTCCATGCAGGTCCACATGTGATACCCGCGGCACTGGCTGCCTTCTTGGATCGCTTGGTGAACATACCGCAAATGATCTTTGATAAAGGTGATGCGGTACTCATCTTGGATCTGACCGCTGGCATCGATAAAGCGTGTTTCATCTTCGACCCCCATGCCGTTTTCTGAAATATAACAAGGGATATTGCCATAGTTGTCTCGTAGGTTGATCAAGGTATCATAGATGCCTCGTTCATAGATCTCCCAGCCTCGATGGGGATTGATTTTCTTTTCTGGCCAATCATAAACATCGAAGTAATCTTCTGGCATTGGTGTGTCCGCTGTTTTGGCAGAACGCTTTTGCTGCACCCGCCGTGGCTGATAATAGTTGACCCCCAAGAGATCGACCGTGTTTTCTTTAATGATCTGCAAATCTTCGGCTCTGGTTTCTGGCATGATCGCCAACTCGTTTAAGACAGCGATCAATTCTACAGGAAAGGTGCCTTTGACCGCTGGATCTAAGAAGGATCGGTTAAAAAAGGCATCTGCCAGTTGCGCCGCTTGGCCATCTTTTTCATCGTTCGGATCTTTCGGATAAGTCGGTGTCAAATTCAAGATGATGCCGATTTCGCCTGGTTGCTGAGACTGACGGAAGCGTTGGATCGCTAAGGCGCTGGCGAGTGCTTCATGGTAGCCGACTTGCACCGCATGTGCCAAGTTGATTTCTGCTGGGTAATGCTGTTGATACAAATACCCCATCTCCACTGGCACGATCGGTTCATTTTGTGTGAACCAATGACGGACTTGATCACCGAACAACTCAAAACACAAAGCAGCATAATCTGCAAATGCTGTGACAGTCTCGCGATTGAGCCAGCCGCCTTCTTTTTGCAGTGCCATCGGCATATCAAAATGATACAAATTGATGAAGGGCTCGATGCCATTTTCGATCAAAGTGGCGAAGTACTCGCGATAAAACGCCACCGCTTGTTGATTGACCGCTCCTCTTCCTTCTGGCAGCAAGCGACTCCACTGGATCGAGGTTCGAAAAGAATTAAAGCCGATCTCTTTCATCAACGCCACATCTTCTGGATAACGCTGCAGCAGCTGGACGGTATCTTTTGGTCCCCGTTTTTGATAAAAACGTTCTGGCTCCGTTGCGTACCAATAGTCCCAAATCGAATCGCCTTTGCCATCATCGGCCATTCGTCCTTCAGTTTGTGGACCGCTGGCGGCGGCTCCCCACCAAAAATCTTTAGGAAAATGCAGGTTAGTCATGGGCAGTCACCTGCTCTTTGCCTAACAAGAGACAGCCGATAATCCCGCTTTTGTTCGGCAAGCCCCAAGTGACGATGTAGTCTTCCACTGGTGGTGTCTCCATATAGCCTGCCATTTGTTTTTGGAAGGATTGTTGGATTTGAGCGAGTAGATGCGGCTGATTCATGACCCCGCCGCCTAAAATGATTTTCTCAGGTGCTAAGGTCAACGTGATATTGACCAGCGCTTGCCCTAGATAAAAGGCTTGCAACCCCCAAATCTCGTGCGCTTGCGGCAAGTCTTGTCCTTTGATCCCCGTACGTCCTTCTAAAGAAGGCCCTGCGGCTAATCCTTCCAGACAGTCTCCGTGATAGGGGCAAGTACCCTCATACGTATCTTCACTGTGGCGTTTGACATAGGTATGACCGATTTCTGGATGACCGATCCCTTCGAAAATCTTTCCTTCACGAACGACCCCGGCGCCAATGCCGGTCCCTACCGTCAAATAGACACAGCTGTCTTTGCCTTGCGCCGCCCCTTGGCGTAATTCTCCATAAGCGGCAGCATTGACATCTGTTGTCCAAGCAAATGCTGTCTCTGGGTAGCGCTTTTTTAAAGCACCGAGAAAATCGAACTGCTGCCAGCCCTTTTTTGGCGTGGCTAGTATGTGGCCATAGGTCGCTTGGGTTGGATCGATCCCGATCGGACCAAAGGAACCGACCCCTAATGACACGAGATCGTAGGGATCGAAAAAGGCAAAGATCGCCGCTAACGTTTCCTCTGGTGTTGTCGTTGGGATCGACTCTTGGGCGATGATCGTCAGCTGGTCATCGGCAACGGCACAAATCATTTTTGTGCCGCCGGCTTCAATTCCTCCGTAAACCATCATTTCTCACTCCTTTACTCCAATGGTACGAATTTCATATGGGTGTAATTGCTCATTGACGCTCGATGCTTGTTCTTCCTCTAAAAGATTCAACAGACAAAGTGCCGCCTGCTCTTTTTGCACGTGAAAGGCAGTGGCTTGATCCGCCAAATTATAGCCCCGCAAAACGATCTGATGGTCTTGGCGATTGCGTTTTAAGGCGGTGATAGCTACCGTCGATCCATGAGCTTCCATGTATTGGTTGCTGCTGGCTAGCTTGCCTTGATGCTTGTCGGTCTGGCTTGCCGTCCAAGGAACTTGGGCAGCTTGTGCTTGGCGATACGTTTCATAACGTTCTTCAGGAGCCCCATGACAGGCTACGCCGTATTCAAAGGTGTGGCTGCCTAAGCATTGCGCTTCTGGTGTTGGGAAGTAGCCCCAATCGCCTAGTTCTCCCGTACAGCGCAACAAGGTCAAGCAGATCTGATCCTTCACGATTTCATATTCGTTCAAACCAAAATTAGAAACCGTCATGCCACTAGTTTCATCATGCAAGTTGACAAAGGCGTGCTGATGCTGCGGATTTGCTGGGTTTTCCCAATGACTGGAAACCTGATTCGGCCGTTTTACGACTTCATAAATGCTGTCAGCTTCATGGAAATCCGTGATGATCCCTGTTGGGAATAACACCCGCAGTCGGTGATCTTTGCTTTGGTTGTTGACGGTGGTTTTAAATGCCAGGCGGTTGCTGGTTCGTTCTAAGCGAATCTCCGTCTCGATCTTGAAAGCAACCAATTCTTGACTCCGCTGCGCCTTACGGAAACGGAAATCGACGACAGCTTTTTGTTCTTCTAACAAACGGTTATCTGCTGAAACGGGAATCTGCAATTCTTGCGTCAGTCGCACGATTCCCACCAATGGATCGTTTTGTTCGATCGTCACGTGATGCGGAAATTGCGTCGATAAGATTGCTTGATCCCCTTCTGGTTGTTTGAAGATGTACTCATTGGCGATATCCCCCACATCCTCAAAAACCAGTAAATTGCGATAGGTTTTTTGGGTTGCTTTGTCTGTAATCGTCAAGCTGCCGTTTTCAGTAATGACGGCTTCCAAATGTGCGTTGGCAAGTTTACGCCCTCCTTCTGAAACGATCGGTGCGCTCTCTACTGGCGTAGCGGCTTTTTCCACTAGGGCAAAGGTCTGCCATGAAAATTCCGGCAACTGGTTTGCTTCTACTTGGACCGTGACAAAGCGTTTCATGAAAGGAATCCGAAAGGCATCTTTAGGCAATTCATAGTCAAAAAGGACCTCTTCTTCACTGATGATCGCAGCAACAGGGTTTCCCTGTTCATCGATCACCGAATAAGAACCTTTTGGCTTCGCCAACAATTCGTGGTAAAGCTTGCTTGGCAATCCTTCACGGAATGTTTTACGCTCAAGTTCGATCACCACTTCCACTAAACCAGAACGCGTGCTGCCAGTGGTGTTGAAGACCACGAAGGGGCGACTCTCCTCAGGAAACTGGCTCGTGTCGATGGCGGCTACTAAATTGCGTAACGCTTCATCTGCCACAAACTTGCCGATTTCATTGGCTTTTTCAAATCGCGGCATCATTTCTCGGTGTACCTCGTCCACTGAGCAGCCGCAGATGCTGTCGTGAGGATGATTTTGCATCAGAGTTTTCCACGCATGATCCAACATATCGTGAGGATAGCTGCCGCTTGCTTCATAAGCCATAGTTGCTAATGGCTCCGCAACATTTTCTAATTGGCGGGAAACCTTTGTATTCCATTGTTTTAGATAGACTCGGGAAGAGGCGGTATTGGCTAAAGTATACCAACCATCGGTTTCTTGACTGGTCAATTCACCTGTAACAGTTCCTAGGTCATCTGGCAGCTCTGCTTGCACTGCTTCAAGGTATTCGGTAAAGCTGGCGTGCTTGAATTCATACTCTGGGAAAAGCTCGTTGGCTGTACGAATCGCTGCCGAAATGTCTTTTTGGACGGGTTGATGATCGACCCCATTCATCATTAAATAATGATTGGTGGCACCAAATTTTTCTACATCTTGCAGTTTTTGCGTCCAAAAAGCTTTGGCTTCTGCTTTATCCACTGGAATCTCATTGCCATTGGAGTACCAGTTGGCAAAGAGTAGACCAAAGATTTGACTGCCATCTGGACCTTCCCAATGCATTTCAGAATATTGGGAAGTAAATTGATCATCGGGTAAAACTTCGTTGTCAAAGCCGATCGGTTTGACGCCACGACCAAATGCAGCACTTTCAAGATTGGCTTGCAGCATCATTTGCGGGGTTTGCCCCATATTGCCGAAGGTATCTGGGAAATACCCCAACATAACGGGGGTGCCCCACTTTTTGCTTTCTGCCATTCCAATCAGCATATTACGGGTGTTTGATTCAGCACTGATCAAAAAGTCATCTTGCAAAATATAAAACGGACCGATCTGTAATTTTCCTTGTTGGATGGCCGCTTTGACCGCTTCGCGTTTTTCAGGTCGCACTTCTAAATAGTCATCCAAGATGATCGTCTGTCCATCTAGATGGAAGCTGTGGAACTCAGGGTCATTTTCAATTAATTCTAAAAGATCATCCATCAATTCAACTAGCCGCATGTGATGCTGTTCGTAAGGCATGTACCACTCCCGATCCCAGTGGCTGTGTGAGATGATATAAACTTGTTTCTTCATTGATTTTTACTCCTCGCTGTTTGCGTCGTTGGACTGCTTTTGTGTCACTCGAATGGTGGTGAGTCGTGCTGCTTATTTTTCCACTCGGATATCGAAATAATCCATGACCAATTCACAAAACATCATGTTCGCCCACGAGAACCATTCTCTCGTGTATTGCGAAGGATCATCGACATCGAACCCTTCATGCATCAAATTGGTACCCGCATCTGTCGCCACTAACTGATCCAAAATTCGTTTCTTTTCTTCTTTGTCAGTGGTGGTCATCCCTTCCATTGCCATGGCGATCGGCCACACATAATTTTCTGGCGTATGAGAGCTGCCAATGCCTTTGGCGTATTTGCCTTCATAGAAATACGGATTTTCACTGCTCAACAACGTTTTACGGGTCTGAAGATAAAGAGGATCTTCCATGCTGCCATACCCCAAGTAAGGAGCGGCGATCAAATTCGGCACATTGCTGTCATCCATCAAGGTGCTATTACCGAATCCATCCACTTCATAGGCGTAAACTTCTTCGCCAGCTTGGTTCGTGGTCAACCCGTATGCTTTGATGCCCGCTTCGATCTCTGCTTGCAATTTTTTCGCTTGTGCCACGATCGCTACGTCTTCTAAAACCGTCGTAAAGATTTCTTGGATATAGCCTAAGACCACCACCGCAAACATATTGGAGGGAATCAAATAGCCGTATTTGCAGGCATCATCACTTGGTCGAAAGCCTGACCAAGTCAAGCCGACGGGTTTCACCGGCGCGCCTTTGCCGTCATGAGTCAAGGTATCTTCTTTTCGCCAGGTATCCCGTTCAAAGCGATACGGGGATTCCGCATGGTTTTGTTCTGTCACAAACACCTCCAAGGCTTTTTTGATGCCCGTTACAAAATCATCATTGAACTGATCGGTTCTGCCTGTATTTTTATATAGCAGATAGGCCAGTTGGATCGGATAACACAAAGAGTCGATCTCATATTTGCGTTCCCAGATCCAATCGTTCATTTTTGTATCGTCTGTTTGGTGGCCAGCACCATTGGCTGATTCGTTAAAGGCATTTGCATAAGGATCGATCGTAATATAGTAGAATTGCTTCTTGACTAACCCGCTGATCATGCTTGCTAAGTCTTTGTCTTCTTTGGCGATCACTAAATAGGGACGAACTTGCGCAGTGGAATCTCGCAGCCACATCGCTGGAATATCCCCCGTCAGTAAAAAGGTCGTGCCATCCTCATGACGCTTGACCGTCGTTAATAGTGTATTGGCAAAAGCTGCGTTAAAATTTTTCGCCCAATCGGCATGCGTTTCTCCGCATAGATCCGTAATCGTTTCCATAAATGTTGCTACTGAAGTTGGTATTTCTTTATAAACCATTCCATCACCTTCCCTGATTTGATATATCAATTTACGAACCTAGTATATCATGAATCATGTGAATGTCTAGCGCTTTTTCAAAATAATTAAAGGGTTTTCATTTTTGTTGGTTTATGGTATGCTAACAAATATGATATATCAAAAGGGGTTTTCTTATGAAACAACCATTATATAAAAAAATTTACGCGGAACTTCACGAAGCCATCATTGAAGGCCGTTTGGCTCCGGGCAGTCGTGTTCCTACTGAAAAAGAACTATCTGAACAATACCAAGTCAGTCGGATCACCTCTAAAAGAGCCTTGACGGAACTGGAACAAAATCAGCTGATCTATCGCGTGCAAGGCAGCGGCAGCTTTGTCCGGGAATTGAAGGAAAAAAAGCGACTGGACGAATTTTGTTTGTCTTGCCCTTTGCCAATGATCTTTCTTTAGGAAACTTTACCGAAGGCATTTATCCAGTGATGCAAGAACACGGCTTTGAACTTTTGATGACACCAGTGGATTATTTGGAAAAAACGACGGCAGCTGAGCTGATGCAAGAATTCGACGGCCTGATCTATTACGCCAGCAATACGTTTTCTTACTATGACTTGCTGTTCGAATGTGCTGAAAAACACTTTCCTATCGTGACCTTAGATAAAAAGTTGCATGAGTTTGAATTTCCAGCGGTCATGCCAGATAACTTTCAAGGTGGACAGCTAGCTACGGAGCATTTACTTGCGTTGGGGCATCAACGGATCGCTTATATTTTTGGTGATACCCATCATCCACAATCCGTCCGTCAGCGTTATCTAGGCTACATCGATGCACTGAAAAAAGCCCAAAGAACCTTTCGCACCAAGTTAGACGACGCGACTGCCAGCATCGCAAATGCGCTTGACTACCTGGAAGAACATCAGGTCACGGCAGCCGTCTGTGAAAATGATTTGATCGCCATCGAATTGATGCGGGCATTGCGCCAAACAGATCTGCATGTCCCTACCAACATTTCCCTGGTTGGTTTCGATAATATCCAAGCCGCTGCCCTCGTTGATCCAGCCCTAACGACCATCGGGCAGAATTTTGCGGAGATGGGGCGCTTGGCAGGAAAGCAAGTGATTGAGAAAATCAACGCTGCGAAGGCAGCAACCCCAGTACCAACGGAGACGACCACCCATTTAGTGGCGGTTTCTTTGATCAAAAGAGAATCAACCCAATTAAAGGAGTGAACCAAGTGAACGTATCAATGATCGACACACGACACGGAACAGACAACCAATATAGTTTTTCCCATGGCAACTGCCTGCCTTATACAGGGGTTCCTTTTGGCATGAACTACTTTGCCCCGCAAACCAGTGATCAACGCGGCAGTTGGTGGTTTCATCCAGAAGATCGAACCTTTCAGGGCTTTCGCATCACCCATCAGCCTAGCCCTTGGATGGGGGATTTCAGCCATCTGACGATGCTGCCGATAAACGGCACGCTTTCTGAAAATACCCTTTTCCATGCGCAAAGCTCGTATCGTCCCGAAGAAAGCACCTTTAATCCAGCCTTTCTTAAAATCAAGACACAGCGGTATTTAACAACAACGACTTTGATCCCCAGTATGTATGGCGGTGTGCTGACTATTGAAAACTGTGGGGATCAGCCGGGTCTTGGCTTGTCACTGCCGGGTGACTATGTCTTAGAACAGTTGGACGAACAGACCGTGGCTGGTCAACTGATCGTATTTTCCGGGTGCGAAGATGAACGCTTCAACTTCCATTTCGTCTACCGTTTTGAAACACCCATCACGGCGATCGAAGGTGCCTTGACAGGCAAAGAAGCCTTCGTTGTTCTCCGCTTTGATGATTGCCAAACACAGACGATCCGTTTTGCGACCTCGTTTCTCAGTCGCGAACAAGCTTGCTTGAACTTGCAGCGGGAACAGCAATGGGCTCCTGCCGATTATCTGGCTTCTGTCCAACAGCAATGGAATCATTTTTTGCAAAAAATCGAGATCGAGCATCACGATCAAACACAAGTTTCTACTTTTTATCATAATTTTTATCGCTTATTCTTGTTTCCTCAAACCTTCTTCGAAATCGATCAAGAGGGCCGCAAAATGCATTGGGATACCTTGGCAAAAGCGATCAAACCAGGACCACTGTATACAAACAACGGCTTTTGGGATACGTATAAAACTGTCTACCCGCTCTTTTCACTCTTGGCCGTCGAACAATTGGAAGACATGCTGGAAGGCTTTTTGAACAGTTATCGCGAAAGCGGCTTTTTACCGAAATGGCTATCACCCGATGAGCGTGGATTGATGTCAGGGACGCTGATCGATGCCGTGATCGCTGATGCCGCAGTAAAAGGCATTCGTCCCGATTTGATGCCCGAATTTTTAGCAGCGATGAAAAAAGGCGCCACCGTCCAAAGTGAAAATCCCAATTATGGTCGGCGTGGCACAACGGACTATTTGACTTACGGGTATGTGCCATTGACGCATCATGAATCGGTCAATCACACCCTTGATTATTGTTACAGTGATTTTTGTATTTCACAAGTCGCGCAACAGCTGGGTGACGAGCAAGCAGACTATTATCAGCAGCAATCGCAAAACTACCGCAACATTTTCGATCAGGAAACTGGCTTTATGCGGGCAAAAGATCCCGATGGTGCCTTTCGTCCAGAATTCAGTGACACACGCTGGGGCTTGGATTATGCAGAAGGCAGTGCGTGGCAAAGCAGTTTTGCTGTTTACCATGATTTCGCTGGTTTGATCGCCGAACATGGCGGCAAAGCGGCCTTTGAAGCAAAACTGATCGACTTGTGCAATCAAGAACCTCGCTATACGACAGAAGGCTACGGCTTTGAGATCCATGAAATGAGTGAGATGGCCGCACTCGATTTTGGTCAGCTGGCGATCTCCAATCAGCCAAGCTTCCACTATCCGTATCTATTCAGCTATTTGGGCAAACCAGAAATGGCACAGCCCTTGATCAAGCAGCTATTGACGCAATGCTTCAACGACTCACCAAAAGGCTTTCCTGGCGATGAAGACAACGGCAGCATGGCTGGTTGGTACATCTTCAACTCCTTGGGCTTTTATCCAGTCACACCAGGGACGGGGAATATGTCATCGGCATGCCATTATTTGATCAAGCAACACTACATCTTGCTTCAGGCAAAGACTTAGTGATCAAGAGCACGCCCAATGCGCCGCAACAGCTCTTCGTGGATAAAATCACATTGAACGAAGAACCCTTCGAGCGATTGTTTTTCACCCACCAAGAATTGACTGCCGGTGGTACATTGAACTTCCAGCTAGGTATCGTCCCTCGCAGCAAAGAGTGGTCAGCCGATGCTTATCCTTATAGCGTCAGTCAACCACATGCATAACGAAAAAATCGCTCCTTAGCAAAAGGCAGCAGTCTACTTTCAGTCAAATGAAAGTGCACGCTGTCCCTGCTAGGGAGCGTTTTTTTTATTGGTTCATTTGTAGCGGTAACAGACGTTCGATAGTTTTCAGCACACCATTTTCATCGTTTGATTTGGTCACAAACGCTGCCGCTGCCTTGACTTCCTCAAAGGCATTGCTCATGGCGAAACTAAACGTGCCAGCTGCCATCAACTCCAAATCGTTCAAGCCATCACCGAAAACCATTGTCTCCTCTGGTGTGACGTGCAGCAATTCCTGCAAGTGTGCCACAGTCGTTCCTTTGTGGACGCCTTGATTGGTGATATCGATCCAAGCGGCTTCCGAAGCCACGATGTACGCTTCATTGGTAAATTCGCTTAACTGTTGGACATGTTCAAAGCAACGTAGTTTGGGATCAAAAATAGTGAGCTTCACAAAATCTTCGGTGATGGTTTGATAATCCGCCACCGTTTTGACCACCCGATAAGAGCCACGCACTTTCTGGGCATCTGCTTCATTGGTCGTTTCAGCAATGTACGCCGCAGTCGGTGTACAGGCGATGATCACATGATCTCGCGCAATCGCAGCGAGCTTCGCAATGATCCGCCGCCCTAATTCGTTTGGCAGCAGTGATTCAAAGATGTACTCTCCTTGATGTTTGATACGGGTCGCGCTATCCCCAAGAATCCAAACATCCGCTGCCGCTTCTCCAAACAGTTCTTCCACTCGTTCACACTGTTTGCCGGTACACGCCGCAAAAGCAACCCCCGCTTCTTTCATTTGTTGGCTGACTTGTTGATAATAAGGCCGATCAAAACTGCCTTGGCTGTTCAAAAATGTGCCGTCTAAATCTGTGATGACTAATTTGATCATACGTTTCTCTTCCCCTCTACCTCGTGTCCTCTTTATGGCGAATCACTTAATTAACATTATTAATTAAGTATACTTATTTTCAAATTTTCCGTCAAGTCAGTCTTTTAAAAACTTTACATCGTTTCATCCCGTCGGTATACTTAATTAAATCACTTCATTAAGGAGAACACCTATGGCTTCTACCACCCATTCCATTCGCCAGCAAAACAAACAGCTGGTTTTAAAAGCCTTATTTCAAAACGGGGCATTATTCGCCTCCGATTTAGTAAAGAAAACCGGCATCAGCATGGTCACCACTAACTCATTATTAAAAGAATTGTTGGCAGAGGGGGAAATCACTAAAGGTCCGCTGGAGCAAAAAGAGCTAGGGCGGCCCGCTGTGACCTATCAGCTAAACCAAGACCGAGGCCATTCTCTTTTGCTTAGCTTTATCGATCACGATGGTTCCTTGGCTCTTTGGTCCATGCTGATCGACCGCAAGGGGAAGGTTTTGGCAAAACACGACCAGCCCTTTCCTGATGTTGCCCCTCACCACTTTCAAGAATGTGTAACGAACGAGCTGGCATTATTTCCCTCTGTGGAACAGATCGCCCTCTTTTTACCAGGAAAAATCAGTGGAGGAACCGTGACGTCCAGCTGGTATGAAAAATTTAACGGCTGGCAGCTGGCAGCCCTCGTGGCAGAGGTCACTGCACTGCCCTTCTACTGTCAAAACGATGCCCATATTTTAACGATCGGCTATTGCATCGCCCAACAGATCTCCTTGCAGCAAACCATCGTCGGCATGTACAATCCCGAAAAAAGCATGCCTGGTATCACGCTCCTGGTCAATGGTGCGCTTTTAGAAGGAAAAGATGCCCTAGCGGGAGAGGCAAAATTTTTGCCCGGCTACTTGGATCAAGGGGCACCGCAAGACCGCAGGGCTTTGGTCCAGCGCCTGACAAGCTTACTGCCATTTTACAATGCAGCTTTTGCCCCCACTGTATCATTTTAGCCAGCAGTGATGAAGTAAAAACCGATCTCTTAGACGCGATCCAAAAAAATCCATTGCTGCAGCAACAACCCAATCAGCCTGCTTTCCATTATATCGATGCCATCGAGGAAGCCATGGTGCTAGGCATGCACTGGCTGATTTTCCGCAAGACACCTTTTGACTTAGCCCGTTGATGACACAAAGACCATAGAATAATTGAGGCGGTGTGATATGAAAATAGCGATCATTGGTGCTGGTCCTCGTGGACTTTCACTTTCCGAACGACTGATTGCTCATAGCAAACAAAACAAACAAGCCATCGACTTGCTGCTGTTTGATCCCTTTCTTCCTGGGGCAGTTTGGCGCACGGATCAATCGGCAGATCTGCTATTGAATTCTGTGACCAGTCAAGTCACCCTTTTCACGGATGACACATTAAGCACCGGCGGCCCCGTGGTCAAAGGACCTACCTTATACGAATGGGCAGTGACAGAAGGGAAACATTTCGCAGCCACGCATGCCCCTGAGCTCGTTGCGGAATGCACAGCACTTGATTCACTTGATCCGAACGGGCATTGCTCACGGGCTTTATATGGACTCTATCAGCAGTGGTTTTATCAGCAGCTGTTAAAAGAGCTGCCTGAATCCATTACCGTCAATCATCTGTCAGATAGGGTCAGCTCCTTGACCCCGCTTTCCAACAATCGTTATCAATTGACGACGGCTCACCAAACATTCCTTGTTGATGCCGTCGTCTTAGCTACAGGCCATTCACAAGCCCAACTGTCAGCAGCAGAACAACAATTGGCGAATGCTGCCGAAAAAAATGGCTGGTTTTATGCACCGCCAGCCAATGCGGCAAATACGGATCTAACGGCTGTAAAAGCCGGAGAACCTGTGATTTTACGAGGACTAGGACTTGCCTTTTACGATTACGTCACCCGCTTGACTAGCGGTCGGGGCGGCACCTTCGTCAAAGTCAATGGAACCCTCGTCTATCAACCTTCTGGTGAAGAACCGCAAATCATCGCCGGTTCTCGGCGGGGTGTCCCGTATCATCCTCGCGGCCGCAATCAAAAAACACCGACCCAGCAGCGAAAGCCCGTTTTTTTGACCCCTGAACGCCTCGCTGCTTGGCAAGCAGCCAAAACGGTTGCTGGCAAGACCCTGCTCTTCTATTTAAAAAAAGAGGCAGAACTCGTCTATTATCAAACGCTGCTTATAGAAAAACAACGGCTTGTCAAAGATCAGCTTGCCGCTTTTACCGCCGCCTTTGTTGCCACGGAAGGATCTGAAGACTTGCTGAAAAAATGGCAGCTTCCTACGACGGAGTGGTGGTCATGGCAACAACTAGCCGATCCCTTTGCTCAGAAAAAGCAGCAGTCGTTGCAAGACTTTTTCATTGCACTATTACGTATCCAAATTCAAGATGCCGAAAAAGGCAATCTAACGGGACCTATCAGCAGTGCCTTGGAAGTCTTCAAAGATCTGCGGGACCCGATCCGGTTTGTTCTCGATCATCAGCTAATGCCAGCACAAGACCTGAAAACACTTTTTTGGCAGTCTTTCGTTCCCTTGAACAGCTTCTTATCGATTGGTCCGCCGGTTCAGCGCCTGCAGGAACTGGTGGCCTTGATGGAAGCGGGAGTGGTGACCTTACTAGGTCCTGACATGACTGTTGAGATCGAGGAGGCTTATTGTACGTATTCAAAGCGATTTCCCGACACACGCTATCACGCGACGCAACTAATTGAGGCCCGCATTCCATCGACAGCGATTCGTCGAACCAACAGTTCCTTGTTGCGGCAACTGCTAAACGATCGGATCATTCACTCGCACCAGTTGCCGATCCCCAATGAGGTGCCTTTTGAAACGGGTGCGATCGCCATCGATCCTGAGACCAATCAGGTCCTTGGACCAGATGAACGCCCTTACCCTACCCTCTATTGTTTTGGGATTCCCACAGAAGGCATCCACTGGCTGACGGCTGCCACTGCTCAACCGGGAACTGATGCTTGGAATTTACGGCAGGCGGATCAGATCGCCGCTGACCTCTTACACCACATCTTTTAGTAGCTTTCTTTTCTATCAAACGCAAACTTCCGACGAACCGCTTCGGAAGTTTTTTGCTTTTCTTCCACAAACCCGCAGGCAGGATTTTACTTTTTTTGAATATTCTTGAAATTTTCTTTAATTGTTACACGAAAATTGCGACAGTCCTAGAAAACCGTTACAATAGAAGAAAAGAACGCAAGGAGGTTGTTTCATGACCGCTGAATTACAAAAAATTGATGCCTTGATCGCAGAAGTGGAAAAAGTGATTTTAGGCAAACGAGATGTGATCCAATTTACCGTAGCTGCGCTGCTTGCTGGCGGGCACGTTTTATTCGAAGATATTCCCGGTGTCGGGAAAACAATGTTGGTCAAGTCGTTAGCAAAAGCTATTCAGAGTGACTACAAACGGGTACAGTTTACCCCTGACCTTTTGCCTAACGATATATTAGGTGTCTCGATTTTTAATTCCCAAAGTCACCAGTTCGAGTTTCGTCCTGGTCCGATCTTCACCTCCGTCCTCTTGGCAGATGAGATCAACCGCACCACACCAAGGACGCAAGCCTCGCTCTTAGAAGCCATGTCAGAAAATCATGTCACCATCGACAATCAAACGTACCCATTGAGCCCCCACTTTTTTGTGTTAGCTACCCAAAACCCAATCGAATATGAAGGAACGTATCCCTTGCCCGAAGCCCAATTGGATCGTTTTTTGTTCCGCCTGCATATCGGTTACCCAGATTTTCAAGATGAGCTCGCCCTCTTGACTGGAAAACGACAGCAAAGCTTGGATCAGATTCAAACCATTTTACATGCTGATGAAGTGACTGCTTTAAAAGCGATGGTCGATGACGTATATGTCGATGAGCAAGTCGCCCGTTATGCATTGCAGCTGGTGCAAGCAAGTCGACAGCACAATGCCATTGACCTTGGTATCAGTCCACGTGGTGGGATCGCCTTCTTAAAAGGCGCTAAAGCTCTAGCGTTGACGGAAGGTCGCACCTTTGTCACGCCGCAAGACTTGCAGCGAATTTTACCAGCAGTCTTCGGTCATCGTTTATTACTGAAAGGCGGCGTTCATGCTAGCACGGAGACCCTTTCAGATTTGATGAAACAGATGATCCAGCGGGTGCCTGTCCCAACGAGGAAATAGCGATGAAAAAAAGAAAATTGAACGCCTGCTGCGCATCCTGCTCTTTGGTGCTGCTTATTTTTTGCTGCTGGCTTATTGTGTAATCTTTAATAATAATGCTGGCTGGAGCCTTTGGTTTTTACTGACTTTGTTATTGTTGCTTGATGCAGTATTCTTGCTGCCCTCCCTCAAGAAGGTCCAAATCATTTTAGAAGAATCGATCCAAGCTGAAACACACACAGCAATCACCTTACCGCTGCAAGTCTTCAAGTATCGCCCGACGCTGCTGCCGCTGGTCGATTTCACCTTACAGTTTGACGATCGTTTCAAGGAAAGTCATCACAGCGCCTTTTATCGAGGCAATCTGATCCGGCTCCAGCTGCCTTGGACCCCAAAGGAGCGCGGCAGCTATGAAGAATTGTCCGTTCAACTGTCCAGCCATGATCTCTTTGGCTTTTTTGAAAAAAGCTACGCTGCAGTTGCGAAACAATCGATTTTGATCCTGCCTAAATTGGCGCCAGAAGCCGTTACCCTGCTGCCATTTTTTAAACAGCAAGTCCGCAGCCAAAGCCACGGGGAACCCAATTTTTCTATTCGACAGTTTCGTCAATACCAGTTAGGGGATTCCTTAAAAAATATCGATTGGAAATTATCCAGCAAACAACAGGAATTGATCTATCGCGAACGAGAACACGAAGAAGAACAAGACATCTTTCTGCTCTTTTGGGGAGAAGATCAGCCTGCTTTTGAAGAGACTTTGACACTGTTTTATTCGCTCCACCATTTCTCGCAAAATCAACGACTTTTTCAGCCGCTCTTGATTGGTGACGGATTGACTTCTCCTTACCAAACGGATGCCGCTGCCTATGCCCAGATCCTTCCCTTCGAGAAAGTTCCTGAAGGGGTACCGCTTTTGACTGGCAGCCATCTTGTCTTCATTACCCCGGTTTTCACCCCACAACTGGAAGACTACCTCAGTCAGTTGGAAGCAAAAAACAGCTGCCAAGTGTTTACCTACGCTGATTTAATGAGGCAGTTGAATGATCTTGAGGAGGTGGTAGGATGAGATTTATTAAGAAAGCGCTGATTAGTCTTCTGACCTTTTTCAGTCTATCACTGGTGATCTTGCCGTTTATCGCAGTTTATGATCTTGGCAATCAGTTCACCCTTTTAACTTATGCCTTTAGTGTCTGTTTGATTTTGACCGTCGTGCCGAAAGTCCGTTACAGTTTGCCTTTGCTGGCAGCCGCTTGGCTGATGGTCTTGTATCGGATCTTTCCTTATGGGACTGCCTTTTCTTTTGATTGGCTGCTGCGTTTTTGGCTGGACCTGCACCGTGCCTTTCAAGAGATCCTCAGCGGTGAAGTCGGCTATATCACCGAACTGGCGGCGGTGACATTGATCGTTAGTTGGGTCTTGTTTTTAGCGATCTTACCGATCGCTTATCAACACGCTTTTTCTTGATTTACGCTACCATGATCGGCTACCTGCTAACAGTCGTGATTTTTAATCAATTTGATTTGACATGGCATTTGATCGGTATTTTTCTTTGTGCCTTGGCTTCTTCACTGATCCAGCGCAACGCCTTTCAATCTAGTCAAATGATCGCCCCCTGGTTCGCCGTGATGCTATTGATTGGTGGATTAGCCGTCACTGCTGTCTACTTGCCGCAAACGAGCCTGCGGGATCAGTTGGCAGCCCGTTCCACGCCTATACGGACAAATCTGAATCAGCTGGGTTTTTATCAATTTATTGAAGAACATGGCACGCCCAGCGGCTCTCGCACAGGATTCAGTGAAAACGACCGTCAATTAGGCGGACCACTACTGGATGATGCGACGATCTTATTTGAAGCGCAACAAGAAACCCCGCATTACTGGCGGGTGGAAAGCAAAGACTTTTATTCTGGTAAAGGCTGGATCAGTACGAGCCGCGAAGAGGCTCGCTTGGAAGCAGAGGGCGTCACGATCGCGGATCAAAGCTATCAGCAAGCCTATCTTGAGAACGAATCCGTTCGGGTCCAATTTCAAAACCATGGAGACTATGTTCCATTGCCCTATGGACGCAGCACGTTGTCCCTTGAAAACGGTGCTCGCGGTTTTCAAATCAGCGATGCCATCCAGCGGGTCGATCTCATTGATCCACTCCCAGACACCACCTTGACCTTCGATTGGGACCATCCAGATTTTGCCGCAGAAAATCTCCAAAATCTGCCTTTGATCTATCCGGATTCTCCGATCGATTATATCCAGTTACCCGATTCTTTGCCGCAGCGGGTACGAGATCTCGCCGCTGAGATCACCGCTGACAGCAACAGTCTGTTTGATCAAGTCACGGCGGTTGAAAGCTATTTGAAAGATCCACTCGTATTCCGCTATTCCAAGACCGATGCCGTCGTGCCTGCAGAAGAGCAAGATTACGTTGATCAATTTTTATTTGAATCACAAGTCGGCTACTGCGACAATTTTTCCACGGCAATGGTCGTGCTACTAAGGAGTTTAGAGATCCCTGCTCGCTGGGCTAAAGGCTTTTCTCCTGGATCCCCCGTGACAGAAAACGGCATCACTACTTATACTGTCCGTAACTTGAATGCCCACTCATGGGTGGAAGTCTACTTTGACGGCTACGGTTGGGTGCCTTTTGAACCGACCCCTAGTTTCCAAAATCCAGATCGTCCCGTGTTGACGCAAGAATCTACTAGCTCCGAAGAAACACCGACCGCTAGCAGCGAGACAACACCAACGAGCAATACGGAAACAGAAAGTAGTGAAACCACGACCAGCAGTTCTGCAACAGCCGCGGTTACCAATGACGTTTGGTTGACTGAGGAGCTGAAACAAACGCTGCGCAATGGCTTCTTTGGAGGCTTAGCTATCTTAGGACTTGGCCTGCTTTTCTATTTCCGCCATTCGTTTTTCCGTATTCATTTATGGTTGATCTGCCGCTTTAACAAACAGCCGCTAGTTGCTGCCTATCCTTTGTTTTTACGGCAAACGACGAAAGTGCTGTACCGTAACGAGGCGGAGCCGTTGATCGATTATGCCCAACGACTCGAAGCCTTCTATCCACTGTTCCATGGTGATTTTATCCGCTTGACGCAGCAATACGAAGCCTATCTTTACAGCCAAGAACAGCCGGCTGGTCAAGAAGCCTTCTTAAAGCAAGTCGCTGCCCAAATCAGTCAGCTGAAAAAACTCAACTAAGCAGTGAGGAGAAACGACAAAAAAACGTATCGATCAAAGGATCGATACGTTTTTTGCTTTAGGCGTTTCCTTGACGTTTTTGAACGGCAATAATAATCAGTTTCGTGATTTCCATCAAAACAACTGCCACAGCAGCCATTGCGATACATAGACCGACATGTCCCAAAGTGAAGGTTGCTGGAATCGCAAAGACTTCACGGATTCCCGGAATCAAGGTAATGCTGTATAGTCCACCACAAACGACGATCGCCAACCACACCATTTTATTGGCAAAAAGGCCAGCTTGCCAAGCAGTCTCAGTGTTTGAGCGTGCTGGCAATGTTTGCAATGTTCGGCTCCAGATCAGTGTTGAGAAGGCCATCGCTACACCTAATTCAGGTGATTGGCTCATCCCTAACCATTGTGCCAAAATCACGACAGCGGCAATCAAAATACCGCGATACGTTACTGAGATCAATGTTTTTCCAGTGAAGATACCAGCATTTGGATCTCTTGGCTGGCGCTGCATGATGGTTGGTTCGGCTTTTTCCATTCCAAGAGCAATCGCTGGTAATGAGTCGTTGACTAAGTTGATAAAGAGCAGCTGCAAGGCAGTAAATGGATTGTCCCAACCCATCACTAAGGCAAAGACGATCGCAATGATCGCACCTAAGTTTCCAGCAAACAAATACGAAATGGCTTTTTTGATGTTGTCAAAGACGTTTCGGCCAACTTCTACAGCACGAATAATTGAGGCAAAGTTGTCATCCGTCAAGACCATCGCCGCTGCATCTTTGGCAACGTCCGTTCCGGTTCCCATTGCGATCCCGATATCCGCTTGTTTCAAGGCAGGTGCATCATTGACCCCATCTCCGGTCATGGCAGAGATCTTGCCTTTTTCTTGCCAAGCCCGCACGATACGGATTTTGTTTTCCGGCGAAACACGAGCATAGACTGTGATTTTGTCTAATTGATCCGCTAGTTCGGTTTCAGAAAGAGCATCCAATTCCGTACCAGTCAAGGCTAAATCGCCCTCGGCTGAAATACCGATCTCTTGTGCGATCGCCACGGCTGTCGTTTTGTGGTCCCCTGTGATCATCACTGTTTTGATACCAGCAGATTTAGCATCCGCTACGGCTTGTTTGACTTCTTTACGAGGAGGATCGATCATTGCCATCAAACCAACCAAAATCAGCTCGTTTTCATCCTCTAGTGTCAATTCTCGTGATTGGGCATCGGTCAATGGACGGTAAGCAAACGCCAAGACTCGTAATGCCCGTTTTGAGAATTCTTCGTTTTGATGCTGCAACTTATTTCTGATTTCATCTGTTAAAGGCACGACTTGATCATCGATCAAGACTTTAGTACTGCGGCCAAAGACGATGTCTGGACCACCTTTGGTCAACAATAAATGTTCGCCATCGATCTCATGTAAGGTGGACATCAATTTACGATCAGAATCGAAAGGCAATTCTTGCAAACGAGGAAACTGTTGACGAATCGCCCGATATGGCTGATTTAGTTTCTCACTGTAATCCAGAAACGCAATTTCAGTAGGGTCTCCTAGCTTCGCCCCATCTTCACTGATGGCAGCATCATTTGCCAAGACACTGATTTCTACCAAGCGTTTTTCAGGCAATGTCCAGGTAGTTGGCTCATCGGGGAACGTGCCCGTTTGCCCATTTGGTAGATAGTAGTCAACAACGGTCATTTTGTTTTGGGTCAAGGTCCCTGTCTTATCGGTACAAACGATACTCGTTGAACCCAATGTTTCAACCGCTGGTAGTTTTCGAATGATGGCATGACGCTTCGCCATTTGTTTTGTTCCGATGGAAAGGACGATCGTCACGATCGATTGCAAGGCTTCTGGGATCGCTGCAACGGCTACGGCTACCGCAAACATAAAGGCGTTGACTAAATCTTCCGTCATATCACCTGTACCGTCACCTAAGAACAGCCGTGCGACTTGAACCCCTAAAATAATCAATGAAAGGACCAAGATCGCCAAGCTCAGTTTCTTACTGAAGCTGTCTAGTCCTCTTTGCAATGGCGTTTTGTGTTCAACCGTACTTTCCAATAAGCCCGCCACTTGACCGATTTCCGTCACATTACCAGTTGCGGTTACGATAAACCGACCACGCCCATAAGTGACGATCGTTCCACTGAAGACCATGTTGTCACGGTCGCCGATCGGTGCGGTACGATCGATCACACCTAATTCTTTTTCCGCTGGCGTTGATTCCCCAGTCAGCATTCCTTCATCGACCTTCAAAGAACCCTCTTCGATCAATCGACCATCTGCTGGTACATAGTCCCCAGCTTCTAAAATAACGATATCGCCGACAACCAATTCTTTCGCTAGCACACTTTGTTCTTTGCCATCCCGAATGACGTTAGCATCTGGTGCCGACAGGCTTTTCAAAGCGTCTAACGACCCTTCGGCTTTTTCGTTTGAATCACACTGACGACGGAATTCAACAAGAGTACTGCGAAGATAACGATCGACTCAACGTGGGCACCCATAACCATTTGGATGATTGCCACGATCAGCAAGACGATCACCATCGCATCTTTGAAGGTATCTAAGAATAAGGCAAAGCTAGATTTCTTAGGTGCTTCCTTCAGCTGGTTCAGGCCATTTTCTAAGCGCTTGGCTGCCTCTTGCTGCGTCAACCCCTCTGGACTGCTCTGGACCTCTGCCATAATTTCCGAGATTTCTTTTTGATACATTTCTTTCGCCAATTTTTTTGCCCCTTTTAATTTTATTTTCCTTAGGCACTCTGCTAGAAAAAAAGAGACCTAAGACAAGTATACGCTTGTCTTAGGTCTCACCATTTCAAATAATACCAGAAAGCTGTCGCCAGCTTACTTACTGTTGATATTATCGCAGCTTGCGCCACCGGTTACTCCCCTAAGGAATAATAATAAGAATGTATCATTATCATAACGGAAACTGTTGTGCTTGGCAACTATAAAACATCAATTTGAAAATTTTTTGAAAACATTCTTTTTGTTCCCATTCCTTTTTTTCTGTTACACTAAGGAAGAAAGAAATTTGTACGTTACAGGAGGAAAAACGATGGATCTTTTTGATACTTTTACCCACCACAGCTCTGTCAGAGATTTTCAACCCCGGCCACTATCAAAGGAACTCAAGCAAAAACTAGTAACGGTTGCCCAGAGCGGTTCCAGCTCGAATTTTGTTCAAGCCTATTCGATCATTGAGGTCAGTGATCCTGAAAAACTGGCTGCCATCGAAAAAATTGCCGGTGCCCCAAATTACATCACTCGAACGGGGGTCTTCTATCTTTTTGTCGCCGACTTACATAAGCATCAGCAGCTGCTGACCCAAGCAGGATTGCCGGATACCCACTTAACCACGATGGAACCATTTATTGTATCAGTCGTTGATACGACCATCGCTGCCCAAAATATGGTAGCTTACGCTGAAGCGCAAGACTTAGGAATTTGCTACATCGGCGGCATCCGCAATGATTTGCCTCGTATCGCAGAACTTGTCGGCTTACCAAAATTGACGTTTCCTTTATTCGGTTTAACGATCGGCTATCCGCAACACAGAAATGAGCCGAAAGTCCGCTTGCCCCAAGAAGCGATCGTAAGTGTCGATCAGTATCAACCCCTGACGCAGGAGCAAACAGCCCAGTACAACCAAACGACAGAAGCCTATTATGCACAACGCAGCAGCAATCAACAGCAAACCAACTGGCAAACGAAAATGACGGAATTTTTCCGTGAACCACGACGTCCAGATGTCGCTGCCTTTATGAAGCAACAAGGCTTCTCAGACTACTTCGGCGAATGAGGACACTAAACACCACGGGAAAATAAAAAGCGATCACTGGCAAGAAATCTTGTCAGGATCGTTTTTTTCTTAGTGTAAAAATCAGGTTCAGGCGGCTCTTGTATTTTTGCCATGCTAATTAACGTGCGGATTCGTTGACGGCAACTGCTTGCTCACATTTTTCCATTAATTCTACGAATACTTTATCTAACAATGCTGCATTTTCGGAGGTTCGCTGACTGATTTGCGTCATAGGCTGCGCCGCAAGATCCAGCAAATAAGTGGGGATTGCTTCTTTTTCAGCAAAAGTGCCCTTGATCAGCGGCTGGTAGACAGACTCGCCACAAGGTCCGGTTTTGATAAAGGCTAGTTCGAACTGCGCGTTCCCTGACAAGCGCAACCGATAGTACCCTTCTTTGGTCAGCAATTTTTCATCGGTAAAGCGTGCCTGTAATCGTGCAAAGTGTTCGTAATCCATGGTATCTGCTCCTTTTTGATTCCTTCTTTTCTCTAGTGTAGCAAATTTCTTGTTAGCAAAATATCTTTTTCATAGAGAACGCCCCCTTTTTCCTCGTTTGGTGATTTTTCACTTTACAAACAGAACAAACGTTCGTATAATTCAAGTGAGGTGAATGCGTATGCCTGCTGCAAAAATCGCTTATGCAAAACAAGAAACCTATGCATTTGAAAAACACTATTATGAATTGGTAAACTTTCCCACACCAGTGGCGCTTTTGTTTGATGAATTCGCACTGACGATGGAGCGCAATCAAAAATCGTATATTGCGATCCCCGCGCGCTATTCCGTCTTAAAGGTTCCACTCGTCTTTGTTTTTCGACTAGAGACTAAGGAGGCGCCTGTTTATTATTATGAGCACGTACTCGCTGAAAATAAGATCATTCGCCGCTACAACCCCGAGCGTAACTATTTACCCGGCGGAAGATAGACCAATGGTTCGATACGTTTGCTGAGATAAGCGGATACTCTCTCCTGATGTAAATCATGGGTAACAGTTCGAATGTTTGTCACCAAAACAAAACCCTTCTATACTAAAAAGAAAGGGGTTTTTCACAATGACGAAAAAACCGCCGCAAATGTCTGAAGAAAAGGAAGCCGCTTCTAACAATATGGGATTGGGAATCGGTGTCGGAATGGCCTTAGGTGCTGCATTTGGGATGCTGTTTTTTGACAACCTGGCATTAGGCATGGGTTTAGGCATCGCACTAGGTGTAGCGATCGGTACCGGTATGGATCAAAAAAGCAGCAAAGACCAGAAATAGTCGTAGCAAAGAGCTGTGCTTATCTGTCACAGCTTGCTGTCCAGTAAATAACAAAAAAGCCTAGGTTCTGCACTTGTTGTACAGGACCAAGGCTTTTTTGCTACTTCGAGCAATATTCTCGAAAGCAGCTGCTTCACAGTTGGTTACAGCAGATTTCTTTTCGCCATTTCCGCGCGATACAGTTCATAAATCGCATCACTTTGCTTTGCATGGCTGCGGTAAAAGAGCCCATAAGAGAAAATCGCTTGGAAATTGCTTCCTTGATTTGCTCGTGCTACAGCGTGGTACAAATTCGCCAACTGCTGATCAGACATCTTCCCACTTTTGATTCGTTTGGTAACTGCTTTTTGGGAAAGGGTAAATAAAATTGTCGTAAATACTTGATAAACCACCCAAATCGCCAGAATAACCAAAATAAATTTCACCAAATCAGGCATCACTTTTCAACTCCTTACAAAAAGTAAATCATTCAGATGATTTGATGTCAATAATAAAATAACCCAACGAAAATAAAATATTTATTTCCCAAAGTAATAAAATAGCAGTACGACAATGATTGAAACAATCAGTCGTACTGCTATTCCTTTATTACCTCTATTCATCTAAGTATTAATAAATCGACTCAGCTAAAAAAAGAATAGACGGTATCAATGTCTCTTTATTTCGCCAAACGGTAGATAGCATCTGCATAGATCACCGCTGCGTTGAATAGGTCATCCAAGCTCATGAATTCATTGGCTTGGTGCATGGTGTCAACATAGCCAGGGAACATTGCACCATAGGCAACGCCGCGTTTCAATAGACGGCCGTATGTGCCGCCGCCGATGATTTGTTCAAAGCCTTTTTCGCCAGTGTGTTCTTCATAAACCGCCAATAAAGTTTCTACCAATGGATCATCTGCTGGTACGTAGTGAGGTTCCATGTTGCGGTCATTGCGGGTAACGGTGGCCCCTTCCATACCGACGGTGCGTTCCACACCGATTTCAAGTCCTTCCGCAGTTACCCCTTTAGGATAACGGAAGTTCAATGCGATAAAGTTGTCTGCTTGCGTTCCTGCTTGGTTCGCTTTAAAAGCAAACAAGCCAGCATTCATAGTCAATTTACCCATTTTTTCGTCTTCGTACGCCACACCTAATTTTTCACCGTAGAAATCTTCATGGACATAGGCTGCTGCTGCATGGATGAATTGTTTTGCGCCGCCGCCAAAGGCATAGTTATCTAAGAAGACTGCTAAGAAGGTCCCTGCATTGATTCCTGATTGTGGGCTGGCACCATGGGCACCTTTACCGACTAATTCAATCGTCACTTGTTCATTTTCTGTTTCAATCGTGCCCGTCACTGGATTGGCTTCAACGTAATCGAAAAAGGCTTTTTCGATCGCTAATGCTTCTTCTGTTGATGGAGCAATGAAGCTTGCTGTTGCCGTTCCTGGTACCATATTTTCCCGCAAGCCAGCAGTAAAGCTTTGTAGCGTGAAGTCTCCTTCATTGTTGCCTTGGAAATGGATCCCTAATGTCACATTTCCTTTTTCTCCATTGATGATTGGGAAATTGGCATCTGGTGAGAAGCCAAAATCAGGCTTTTCTTCATGCTCAAAGTAGTAATCCATATCTGCCCAGCCGCTTTCTTCATCAGAACCAACGACAAAACGGATTTTTTTCGATAATGGCAAGCCCAATTCTTTGATGATCTTCATCCCATAATAGGCAGCCATTGAAGGACCTTTATCATCAGAAGAACCACGAGCATAGATTTTGTTGTCATTGATGACTGGATCATAAGGATCGGTTGACCAGCCGTCACCTGCAGGAACAACATCCATGTGGCCGAAGATCCCTAATGTTTCGTCTCCTTCACCAAATTCGATGTGACCAGCGTAGTTATCGACGTTTTTGACTGTGAAGCCATCACGTTCGCCATAAGCTAGCATGTGTAGCAACGCATCACGAGGTCCGGGACCAAATGGTGCATCCGCAGTCGCTTTATCATCTTCTCTTTCACTTTTCACTTTCAATAGATCAATCAAGTCGTTCAGCAAATCGTCTTTGCGGGCTTCGACCTCTTTTTTCCAATCGATTGTCATAGTGTTCCCTCCATTTCTGTTCTCGCTATTTATGATAACACTCTTAAACCAAAAAAGGAAAAAAAATTGCGCCTTTTTCCATGGGTCTTTTCTATGAAATTTCTAGGAAACAGGTATAATAAATATAACTCGATTTTGATTAACGAAAGGAGTCATTGCATGGAGCAACTTGATTCTGCGATTTTATCCAAAGTGATCCAACAGCGCCCGACAAAAAGCCACAAAGGTACCTTTGGCCGGGCCGTTTTAGTAGGGGGCAACCGCCAATTCGGTGGGGCGATCTTAATGGCTGCGCAAGCCTGTGTGTATGGGGGAACTGGTTTGACCACCGTGATCTCCGATGGTGTCAACCGAACCGCCCTGCACGCTCGCTTGCCTGAAGCGATGTTTGTCGATTGGCAACAAACAGAACTGATCGATACGGTCACCGAATCGGCGGACGTCCTACTGATTGGTCCTGGATTAGGCGAAGGAAAAAGCAATTTTGATCTGCTGCAGCGGATCGTTTCTGCCCAAAAAGAACACCAATGGTTGGTGATCGATGGTTCGGCGATCAATTTGGCTGCCAAATATCCGCTGATCATCCCCTTTCCTGAACAAGTCGTCTTCACGCCGCATCAAATGGAATGGCAACGGCTCAGCGGACTGGCAATTGCCGATCAGACAGAAGAAAACAACCAACAAGCCCAACAAAAACTCGGAAGTCTGGTGGTCTTAAAAAGCCATCGCACGCAAATTTACGGCAGCAGCATCGCCCAAAATCCCCTCGGAACACCCGCAATGGCGACTGGCGGCATGGGGGATACGCTGGCAGGCATGATCACCAGCTTTTTGGCACAGTTTGAAAAAACAGAGGAAACGATCCACGCGGCTGTCTATCTCCATAGCCTGATTGGCGAAGCATTGGCAAAAGAATACTATGTCGTGTTGCCGACACAAATCAGTGCCGCATTGCCTCAATGGATGAAAAAGTACCAAGCATCCGATCCAGAATGATTTCTGATAAACCATTCATCAAAAAAACGTCCCTTTCTGTGTTTGTCGAAAGGGACGTTTTTTCCAATGGTCAGCTAATTGTTAAAATAAACCACTCGCACTTCATACGGCGCCAAGGTTACTGTTGGAGGGACTGCTTGATTGGTCTCTAAATCAACGACTTCTTTGATCAAGTCCAATGTCTGCTCTTTCTCAGAAAAATTCATGATGAAAAAGTACGTTCGTTCTGGGCTGATCCTGCCTTGGATCGAGACTTCAGGGTTGGCATGCGCGATCCTTTCCTCTGCCAAAGACAACTCACGGACCAAAGAGGCATAAAACTGTTCGAAAAAGTCATAGTTAGTGCGAGCTGCCAGATAATAGGCGGTGCCGGCACCAAAGGCATTTTTGGTGATCGCAGGGGTCCCTTGGTAAAAATCCGCTTGATACTCCCCTAGCACCTCCGCTGTTTCGGCTTCGATGATTGCAGAATAGTCCCGTGTTTCAAAGGGCTGTCCTTGAAAAACCACTTGATTGTGTTCAGTGTCAAAAAGAGTTTCCAGCTCCAGCACGTTGATGCCTAATAACCCTCGCAACGGCTGTGGCAATCCCCCCAGATACAACAGGTCGGTTTCATTGACCATGCCGCTAAAGTAACTGGAAATCAAGGTACCACCAGCTTCCGTGTACTGGCAAAGTTTTGCCATCGTCTCTGCTGTCATCAAGTAAAGCATCGGAGCGATCACCAACTGATAGTCAGAAAAATCTTGCTCTGGGGTCAAAATATCGACCGCGATGTCTTGTTCCCAGAAATAACGATAATGCTCCTGCAACGTTTGGGGATACCGTCGTGTTGGTCGCCCAAACCCGCCACCTCGCTTCAATGCCCAGTTGCTTTCCCAATCAAAAAGAATCGCCACTGCTTTTTTTCTGGTGGTTCCTTGAATCTCTTTGATTTTTTCCAAGCGCTTGCCGTAAGCCGCAACTTCTTTGAAGACCCGATTCTCCGTGGAATCATCATGTCCCACGACTGCCCCATGGAATTTTTCTGAATTGCCACGGGATTGGCGCCATTGAAAATACAAGGTACTATCTGAGCCATGGGCGATCTGTTGCATGGCACTCAACTGATGGACACCAGGCTTTTTCGCTTTATTGAAGGAATGCCAGTTAACAAAACTCGGCGTGCATTCCATCACTAAAAAGGGCTGTTTCTTCAATGACCAGTACTGGTCATGCACATAGGCGGATTTCATCGCTGTCGCTGCCAAGGATTCAAAGTTGTTGTTCCAATCAGGGTAACTATCCCAGCTAACGATGTCCACATGACGAGCAAACTTGCTGTAGTCAATGCCTTCTAAAGGAATAAAATCTTGGGTAGCATGTCCTTCCGCCATAAAATTCGTCGTCACAGGAATGTCCGGGGTCAGCTGACGGATCAGCGCACATTCATGCAAATAAAAATCGATCGTCCTATCTGTGACAAATCGTTTCCAATCAAGATCCATGCCATGCACTTTGTGTTCCCCTAAAGGTGAAGGCGGTAAAACCTGCGACCAATCAGAGTACGTACCACTCCAAAAAGAAGTCCACCAGGCATGATTCAACGTGGCTAAATCACCATATTTTTTGCAGCCAGCTGCGCCAGTTTTCCTGACAATAGGAGCAAAAGCATTCCCCAGAGTACTCATTGGAAATATGCCACACGGCTAATGCCGGATGCTTGCCGTAACGTTTTGCCAACTGCTGATTGATTTGCGTCACCTTTTCCCGATAGATCGGTGAAGAGTAACAGTGATTGTGGCGAAACCCATGGGTATGTTTTTGCCCTTGGGCGTTTGTCCGATTGACTTCAGGATACTTTTGGCTCAGCCATTGAGGCCGACCACCGCTAGGAGTGGCCAAAATGACTTTGCCGCCGATGCCATGGATCTGATCAAACACACGATCCAACCAGTCAAACTGATAAACGCCTTCTTGCGGCTCTAAGGCACTCCAAGCAAACACCCCTAATGTGACGGTGTTGACATGGGCTTGCTGCATATAAGCAAGATCCTTTTGCAAGATTTCTGGATAAGCCAGCCATTGATCGGGGTTGTAATCCCCGCCATGCATAAACTGCTGATCAAACAATTGATTGCCCATCATTCTACTCCTTTTTTGGCTTGTAACTGGTAGACAAATGATTGAAAATCGCCAGTGACTTGCGCCGTTCCATGGTTGACGGCATTAAACTGATAGGGTTTACGCAACCCTAATTGCCTTAACAACTGACCAGAGACGGGTTCGCCATTGACCTGATACACCTGTTGGCCATCGAGAAAGGCTACGGGCAAAAAGTCTTCCGCCGTCGGATTGGCTTGTGCCAACACGCGAAAGAAAGCAATCAATGCTTCTTTGTTTTGCGGATCATACACCGCCCAAGTTTTTTCATTGCCATGGTCCAACTGCTGCAGCTGGTAAAAAGTGCCAAAGGTCAGCAATTGCCGCTGTTTTTTATAAAAGACGATTTGGGATTTGATTGCCTGCTTTTCAGCGTCAGACAAATGAAAGAGATCGAGTTCATACCCCAAAGGCCCAAACATTGCAACGGTTTGCCGAAAGTCTAAAGACGTTGCCCGACCGACTTGGTGGTTTGGTGCCGCCGACACGTGATTGCTGAAGGAGGACAACGGATACCCTAGCAACGTTCCGCTTTGGATCGCTAAACGTTCCACTGCATCACTATCATCACTAGGCCAAATCTGCGGACTGTAAAACAAGATCCCCAAATCGTATCTCCCCCGCCGCCAGCACAGCCTTCGATCAAAAGGGTCGGAAACGCCGCTAAGATTTTTTCATATAAGCGATAAAGACCTAAAATATAGCGATGATAAAACTCCGTCTGAGAAATTCCCTGTTCCGCTAAGTAAGGAGAGTAGGCTTCCGTGATATTACGGTTCATATCCCATTTGATGTAATCCAGCTTGGTTTCAAGGATCACTTTTTGCATCGCTTCGAAAATTGCCTCAACCACTGCTGGATTGGCAAAATCCAACACGTATTGTCCGCGCCCCACAGAGATCCGCTCATAAGGATGCTTGACTACCCACTCAGGATGCTCTTGGTACAACTGACTATCTGGCGAAACCATTTCCGGTTCAAACCAAATCCCCAGTTGCAGCTGCATGGCATGAATTTTCTCAGCAAAAGAGCCGATTCCTTTTGGAAATTTGGCAGGGTCCGCCACCCAATCGCCTAATGAACTGCGATCATCGTTGCGTTTCCCAAACCAACCATCATCCAGCACAAAGCACTCCATCCCTAGCGCCTTGCTTTCTTGGGCTAAGGTCAACAGCTTCTCTTCATTAAAATCAAAATAAGTCGCTTCCCAGTTATTAAAGACGATCGGCCGCTGCCGCTTTTGCCAATAAGGAGCAATCACATGCTTTTCGATAAATTGGGCGGATTCTTGACTCAAACCATTCAGGCCAGCAGCGGTGAAGGTGAAGAGACATTCCGGCGCTTCAAAGGTTTCTCCTTGTGAAAGCTGCCAGCTGAAATGTTCAGGATGTATCCCCAACATCAATCGAACGTTGTCCCATTCATCCATTTCTGCTTGCGCCAAAAAGTTACCAGAATAAATCAGGTTGGCACCGTAGACGTGACCAGTGTCATTGGTGGCTTGCTGTTCTTTTAAGGCGACAAAAGGATTGTGCTGATGACCAGACGCTCCTTTTAACGAGCCAACACTGATCGTCCCTTGGGTCAAAGGGACCGTCTTGATATGCCGTTCTTTCAGCCAGGCGCCTGAAAGATGCAGCAGTTCAAAATCGCGATTTTTCAGCTCCAAGACACCACTCAAAAAGCGCTGGATGGTTCTAGGCTTGCTCCCCGTATTGGTCAGTGTTTGCTGCCGCGTGATGGTACCTGATCCTTTGAAGATCGTATAGGTGATCGCCAGTTCCAGCTGCCGCTCTTGATCTACCAATTCAAAGACGATGCTTTGGCTTTCATCGGCAGCCGCGAAGCTGGCGGGTTGCGCCAGCTTTCGTTCTTTGCCCTCAAAACAGTGAAAAGCCACAAGTTTAAAATCCACATAAAGAGGGGTTTCTTCCTCAAAAACCGACACTGCCCCTTCTCGAAAATCAGAAGTCCCATACGTTGGCAATTCTTGAAAACGGTCCGCCAAGGTAAAAAGATTGTCTGCTTCAAAAAATTTGACGGTTCCTGCCGATTTATTCTCTTTTTTCTCAAGGTACGCTTGATCAAATGGCGCCAGTGTGCCTAGCGATGGCCCAAAATAGACATGACCCAGTTGCTGATTTGGTAACACATTGATGATATAACTGATTTTTTCATTGTATAAGTGAAAGAGTTGTTCGTTTCTAATTTCTATCATTGCTATCCTCGATTTTCCCCATTTTTTTCATTTGTCCCTGCTCGTTGACAAGCTGCTTCAAGATAACGCAAGCGTTTTTTGACGCCACGATTGAAAAAGAATTTGTAAAACAGCGCCGCCAGCATAAAACTGTAGGTTGTTTTCTGCTGCTCAAAACGGCTTTGTTCCGAATACGTGACTTGCAGCTTCCCTTTTCGTCCTGGAGCAAAACTGTACCGTTGATCGATCACTCCTTCTTCATGGGTCGTACGAAGCCACAGCTCATCCGCGGCAATTTTTTTGACCGTCATGACGGCTGGTACCATCCGCGGAGCGGTTTTGGTTTGAATCATCGTTTCAATACGGCAACCTTCCCCGAACGGTTCTTGGGCTTGTTTGGCTCGAAAGAATTTCTCTTGTTCCGCCAATAACACACGGGAAAAGTCCGTAGATGTGGTATTCATTTGATAACTGCAAGACAATGTATCGGTTCTCATCACAAATTCCTTTCTAAAGGGTGCGCGTATTGCATTCCTTTCCGTTTCTTGGCTTATCTTTCTTCTACCCTTTGATTGATCGTCTCAGATGTCGCTTGTTCATTTAATGCCGCTTCCGCTTTTTCTTCTTTCAAGTACCCGCGATCCATTACGATCAAGAATGGCACCCAGATCAAGGTCATTACGGCAACCGTCACTAACTGTAAGATTGCACCGGCAACAGAACCCGTGCCTAACCAACCAGATAAGAAGACCGGGGTCGTCCAAACAACCGTTGCTCCAATTGGTCGTGGCACCAAGCCTGCGGCAATCGCAAAGTAAGAGATCGTCGTACTGGCTAATGGCGCTAAGATCCATGGGACAAAAGCGATCGGGTTCAAGACGATCGGCAAACCAAAGGTCATCGGTTCAGATACGTTGAAAACAGATGGCGCGATCACGGTCTTCATTAATTTTTTCATCCGAATCGAACGAGCGATAAAGAAGGCCATCGTAATCGAGATCCCCAGCTGCATTCCTTGATTGACGAACACGCCCATAAACGTAGTGTTAATGATATGGGGCAGTTGTTCAGCCCCTGCTTTGTAGGCTTCATAGTTTTCGATCGCTAACGCATTCATGATTGGATCGATCACCGCATTGACCACTAGTGTTCCATGAATCCCGAACCACCAGAAGAATTGGGTGAACAAGACGGCGATCAGTACTGCTGGCAACGTACCGCCTAAGCCCATCAATGGTTTTTGCAAAATCTCATAAACGAAATCAACGGCATTGCCCCATGAAGTAAAGGTGAACAAGTAGCGGATCAAATTGAAAAGGAACAACGGTGCCGCCCCAGGAATGATGGCGACAAAGGATTCTGCGATCATTGGCGGAACCGAATCCGGCATTTTGATCGTCAGCCCAGCCGCACTGATTTTGCAATAGATCTGCGTAGCGATAATGGCCGTAATGATCCCGACAAACATTCCCTCAGCCCCTAATTTCGACAAGGGGATCACTGTACCTAACTCTTCGGATGAGCCAAAAGGCAGCAGCATCAAAAACGAAGACAGTGAGATGGCACCCGCAAATAATTTGGCTTGTCCATATTTGCCAGCCAACTGATAGCCGATCCCAAAAACAACGAAAATAGCGGTGATACTCATGGTCGCATTTCCGATAGGACCAAAAAAGTCGTTTAGAAACGTGATGAATCCCTCTGGAAGTTTTTCCGAGAGTCCGAAAGTAGCAGGCAGATTTTGAATAATAATCATAATTGACGCAAACATTGTCGCAGGAAAAGCGACCATAAACCCATCACGCAGACTTAACAAGTATTTGTTGTTGGCAATGATCTGAGCAAAAGGCACCATCTTTTCGGCTAATTTATCAATAAACTTCATTTCGTTTTCTCCTTTATTTTTAACTGTAAACGTTTACTACAATCAGTATAATTGTTTAGTTAATGTTTACACAACCCTAAAATAAAAAAAGATCAGACGTCACTGATCTTTTTCGGCAATCGATTCTCTAATGATCAATTCACTACCACAAATGACGCGAACAGGCATCGTCCGCACCCCAAGGATTTTATTTTTCGCTAATTCGACACTCATCTGTCCCATCTCTTCGGCTTTCATCTTAACGGAGGACAATGCAGGCGTCATAAATTGCGCCATTTCGATATCATCAAAACTAACGACCGACACATCTTTAGGAATCGATAGCCCCGCTTCAGCGAGTGCCTTGTAAACCCCGACTGCCATAGGATCGCTGGCAACGACGATCGCTGTGGGGCGAGGATTCATTTGCGCGATCTGCTGACCAAAATGCAACCCAGTCTCTGGTGACCACTTCCCCTGCAGCACGGTTGTGAACTTTTCCAATTTATTGAGCAGCATCCATTGGCGGTAGTTTTCTGCTCGAATCTCTTGTTCATCGTAAACGACTTCGCCAGAAATCGTCACTCGGCTGGCAACACCACCCACAAAGGCGATATGCTCATGACCCTTCTCTTTTAACATCGTGAGGATCTGGTGGGTCTTTTGGGCAAAATCGGTTTGGATGCAATCGTAGCTGGGTGCTTCACTATAATTATCCACCAGAATAATATTGGCATTTTGCTGACTGATCTCTGCCAAAGCTTCGCTGGTCATCTCTCCAATAATAATGACTGCGCCATACTTCGCCAATTGTGCCAAATCTTTTTGAGGCTCCCGCATGGAAAAGGCCCGAATCGTTTTTAAGCGCCACTTCGCCGCTTCTTTTTCGATCCCGTTGCGGATCATCATAAAATACGGATCGTTTCTTTCCGACTCTCGATCGTGGCGGGTAATGATGGCAATCGTGTTTTGGTCGCCGACTTCACGGGAATGGGGTTGATTTTTTCTTTTGAATAATTCATTTGGTTGGCGATCTCAATGACTCGCTGACGCGTATGTTCATTGATACTGAAGGTTTCATCATTGTTAAGGATTCTAGAAACACTTGCTACCGACACCCCGGCTAATTTCGCGATATCTCTCATACTTGCCATAGCTGCACCTCATCTGTTTACTGTTTACTAAATTTACATTCAGCATAGGCATAATTTCCGACCCTGTCAACCTTCTTTTCACAAAAAAAGCGGAACTCCTTAGCTTTTCACTTAGGAAGTTCCGGGATACTCGTTTGTTTTCTATTTGAACGCTTGGTCACAGAGCACGACATTGACCAAATACAAGGTGCTGACTCCTAAGACCAATAAGTAGACAGGACCAAACAGCAAAAAGGTCAAGACAAGCGTCACCGTTGCTAAAAGATGCGCCAGTACTCGTTTAGGTGAACGAGAAAACTGATAAAAACTAAAAAACAATGAGCTGGGCTGCTGCGGATAGGTGTGAAGCAGCCTCGTTTGATAAAGTAAGACCAAGCAAAACAAGCCAAAGGTGAGCGCTAACGCGTAACTAGCGATCTGAAACAGCGGCTGCTGCAGACGGCTAAAGACAAAACTGTCCGCTAAAAGCAGCAGGAAGAATAGACTGAGCAAACGGTCTTGCCCTTTTCTTGTTGTCCACTGTTGATGAAATGCCTGCTGAAAACGAGCTTTGCTGCTTGCCTCCAAGCCATCGTTCCGCAGTTCCGTCAACGTCTCGATCAATGCTCGACTAGCGGTGGTACTGGTGATCAAAGGCAAGGAATACAACAGCCACATGCCTTGTAAAACCAGTAAATGCGGAAGCCAGTTGATGCCAGTCAACAGCGCTTGGTTCAAGCGTTGCGGGGTAACTTTTGCTCTCATCCTTTGGAACCTCCCGTCAGATCCATTCCCTCAATAAAGTAGCGTTGAGCGAGGAAGAACAGCAAGATCGTCGGCAATAGCACAAGCGTTGCTCCTGCCATCAAGTAGTTCCACTGAGTCGTTGATTGGTTTTGGAAAACTTGCAGGCCAATCTGCAGCGTGTACTTTTCTTGGTTTTGAATATACAGTAATGGTCCTAAGAAATCATTCCACGCCCCATTGAAGGAGTTGATAGCAATCGTGATCAGTGCGGGTTTCGTCAATGGGATCATCAGATGGCTCCAAATATAAAGATGATTGGCGCCATCGATCTTAGCGGCTTCGATCAATTCATTGTTGACGGACAAGTAAAACTGCCGCATCAAGAAAATGTTAAAGGCGTTGCCGAAAAACGCTGGAACGATCAGCGGCAGATAGGTACCGACCCAGCCGATTTTGGAAAACAAGACATATTGCGGGATCATCGTCACAAAGCCAGGAATCATCATGGTAGACAAGACGAGGGCAAAGATCAGATTTTTTCCTGGAAAGGCCAATTTTGCAAACCCATAAGCAATGAAGGAATTTGATAAGACATTCCCGAAGACCACTAAGACGGTAATGAATAACGTATTTTTTGCATACTGCCAAAATGGAAAGGCGTTGATAGTCTCCAAATAATTGCCAAGATTGATTTCTTCTGGGAAAAAGGTCGGCGGGTAGCGCACGATCTCCTCCATCGGTTTCAATGACGTAAAGACCATCCACAGCAACGGAATCAGCAGCACGATCCCGATGATCGACATCACCACATAGCTGATGATTTTTTTGACTCGCTGTTGGCTTGATTTGCTTCGTGTTTTTGTCGTCATTTCCATTAGCTGCCACCTCCGGTATAGTGAACCCAGCGTGGTGCCAGCTTGAGATTGATAAAGGTCAAGACTAAGACGATCAAGAACAAGATCATCGACATGGCCATCGCATAGCCCATATCAAAGGCGACGAAGGCTTTGTTCCACATATGCAAATTATAGAAAAGCAGCGAATTTGCAGGACCGCCGGTACCATTTTTGGTCATCACGTATGCTTCTTGGAAAATTTGAAAAGAACCGATCGTTGAAGTAATCACATCATAGAAGATGATTGGCGTGATCAAAGGGATCGTAATATTTTTGAATTTCGCCCAGACTCCCGCCCCATCGATCTCAGCCGATTCATACAGCGTCGGTGAAATATTTTGTAAGGTAGCTAGATACAAGAGCATCGCGCCCCCGAACTCCAAATCTTCATCAAAATCAACGCTGGTTTCGTCCATTCGGGATCAAACAGCCATGCTGGACCTTTGATATTGAACCAGCTCAAGAAGGTATTGATCAATCCTGCGGAAGGAGATAATAATTGCATCCATAAGACGTAGACGGCAACCCCTGAAAGGATCGCTGGCAAGTAAAAGGTCGTTCGGAAAAAACTGATTCCGCGGATTTTTTGATTCAATAAAGTGGCTAGAAAGACACTGAACAACGTGGTTAAGGGAACATTGAAGAGTACAAAATACGCCGTGTTATAGAGAGATTTCCAAAACAGGGTATCTTGCGTAAACATGCGGGTAAAGTTCTTAAAGCCGATAAAATTCATTTTCGAAGTCAGATTGTAATCGGTAAAGCTTCCTACGAAGGAAAACAGCATGGGCCCTAACATAAACACCACGAACCCAAGCAAAAATGGTGCTACGAAGAAGTAGCCCCAAAGAGCTTCTTGCCGTTTACTTTTTGAACGCTTCTTTGGCATTCCTTCCACTCCATTCTATTTTTACTCATTGTTTGTTCAAGAAACATGTCCGCTTCGCAAAGCAGAAAGCAAAGCCCAGTCCGCTAACCGACTGGACTTTCCTTCTTTTTTAAAAACGCTCGTTTTGAAGTTTATTTGTTTTGCTCAACAAGATCTTCCACCGCTTTTTGCGCATCTGCCAACCCTTCAGCCGGTGTTTTACTGCCTAGCATGATTTGGTCGATTTGTTCATTGACAAGACTGCTGAAGTCAGGCGCTGTCAATGGCACAGGCGTGATCACCGTGTTGGCAAAGTTTTCATCCGCCATTTGGTAGATCATTTGACCATTTTCATCTAGATTGTCGTTGTTGACCAAGTTTTCGTTGGCTGTCCGATTCGCCATGATATCAAAGCTCTTCTCACCAAATTTCTCTTGAACTTCTGGTGTCGACAAGTATTTGATAAACTCATAGGAGGCTTCAGGATCTTTGGCACCGTATGGCACTTCTAGGACGAACCCGCCGCCCCATGACCAGTGACCAGAGCCACTTTCTTTTTCAGGAATTTGAATGACCCCAAATTCAAAGTCATCTGGTGCATTTTCCGCCAAACTTGAGTAATAGTTGATGTTTTGCGCACGCATCGCCACTAATCCAGAAATGAATGGATCGGCAACCCCTGAACCAAATTCAGCTTCTAAGCGATTGATGGTATCTTGACCATAATACTCTTGCCAGTCTAAGATCCATTCCAACGCTTCCACTTTGTTGTCTGTATCGATTTTGACGTTCTCATCCTTGTCAAACCAGCTGACGCCATCGTCGGCATTCAACGCCCACACGTCAGCGCCTAAATTCCACAATGGGTAAAAGCCGATCCGCTCAAAGTCATCACCGTTTTTGACATCTAATTTACGAGCAACTGTTTCTAACTCCTCCCACGTTTGGGGCAGTTGCTCTTCACTGATACCAGCCTCTTTAAAGAGTGTCTTATTGTAGAAAATCACTTGCGTATCTGTATTGAAAGGAACCGCATAGGCATCCCCTTCGTACTCCACTGTATCCCATAATTGCGGATAAAATTCATCAGAAAAGCCCTCTTCGATATACTCGCTTAAATTCGTTGCTTGCTGCGCTTCTGCCCGCTGAGCAACAGAATTGATATCTTGTACAATAACATCAGGCGGATTACCAGCAGTGATCGACGACAGTGATTTTGTCCAAATATCGCCCCAAGGCTGGTAGCTGTATTTGACCTCGATTTTATCTTGTGACGCATTAAAATCATCAATAATTTCTTCAATTACTTCTTGTCTTGCACCAGATCCCCAGAAGGACCAAAAATCCAACGTCGTTTTGCCATCTGCTGACTCATTCCCCGAGGAATCAGCGGTTTCACTATTGCCACATCCTGCCGCCAGTACACCAACTGAAAAAAGCAAAGTCCCCATATAAAATAACTTTCTCATTTAACCTAACCTACTTTCATTTATTTTTAATGTACTATTTAAAAGCTATCACTACTTCTTCTTTTCAGCAAATAAAAAGCATCGTTATTCGAATAAAAAAATAACATTTTTGCCGTTCCACGACAAGAAGAGCGTTTTCTTTGAAAATATAAAAAAAGTGGGGCATCATAGAAATAGCACCTATTTTTCAACCTCACGTCAGACCATTAAAAAACGATGTTTATAGAAAGGGAGTAACCACATGCTAGTCATTGTCGATATGCAAAACCAAATTCTCGATGAAGAGAACGAAGCGTATGTGCCAGATGGCGCTGCTCTCGTCAAACGAATCGCCAAGCGCCTAGAACAAGCGCGGGCGGATGGGGAGTACATCTTACACACCCGCGACATCCCAATCGAAGTCAAAGGAACGCCTGATGAAGAAGCCGCTGCCCTGCAGCTGATCCCAGAACTTAAGCCTCTCGAAAATGAAAAAGTCGTCAAGAAATACTATTACAGTATTCCACCTGAAGTCTTGATCGACATCAAGAAAAATCTATTTGAACCTGAAGAAGAAAAGAAAATCGAAATCACTGGTGTTGAAACCAACATCTGTGTCCTTTCCAATACGATCGAGATCCAAAGCGCCTTTCCTGACGCTGATTTCACCATCAATAAAACATTAGTTGCTGGTAAAAACCACGAGTCGCAAGGACTCGGCATCTTACGAGATTTCAATGTCCAAATCATTGATGGCACAAAACAAACCAATGACCAATAGGTAACGAAAGCTCCCTGTTCAAGGAACAGAGAGCTTTTTCAATTTGATTATTGATTTAATTCATTGAGCCATCTAATAGCTCGGTCGGAATTTCAATCCGAACCTCATTTTCAGTCTGACAGTTTGGACATACGAAGGTTCCTTCGATGGCTTCCTTCACTTCCCCGTAAGCGTAATGAATAGCGATTTCATCTTCTGCCAATTCATTCGTTTCCAACGGTGGTACCATGGTTAATTGCCCCTCGCTGTCTTCTTGTAAATGAACGACCAGCTTCCCATCAAAGTTTTCATTGCAATTCGTGCAGGAAGCTTTTCCTCGAATCGTTAGATCCATGATCATCCCTCCTCATTTCTTGTCACTGGTTGATGCAGGTTCCGTTAGATACTCGTAACGCATGCATACTTCACTTTAATAGTGTCACGCTTTCACTTTTTTAGCAAATCATCTGTTTTTCTTTTTTTAAACCATTGATGAAGAAAAAACAAATCAACCGTTTTGAGCGTTTTCGTTGTCAAATCGTTAAAATCCTTGCAGAATTAAACTATCTGTTACTGAAAAGTAAAAACATGTTGTTGAAAAAATTAGTGATTGTCCGAACTTATCTGAACAAACAAGGAGGAAAAATGATGCAAGCAGTAACCTGGCAAGGAAATCAAAAAATGGACGTTCGCCGTGTAGAAGATCCAACGATTTTAGAACCGACGGATGCGATCATCCGAATCACCGCAACTGCAATCTGCGGCTCTGATCTCCACCTTTACCACCATGGCGGCTCTGTTTTGGAAGAAGGCTATGTTGTTGGTCACGAACCAATGGGTATTGTCGAAGAAGTCGGCAGTCAAGTACAGAAACTAAAAAAAGGCGATCGCGTCGTCATCCCTTTCAATATCGGTTGCGGCCATTGCCACTTTTGTCAAAATGAAATGGAAAGTCAATGTGACAATTCTTCAGAAGATACATTGTATGGCGGCTTATTCGGTTTTGGAAAAATGAACGGCAACCACTGGGGCGGTCAAGCCGAATTCTTGCGCGTCCCTTTCGCAGATTTCACCTCGTTTATCGTACCTGAATCAACGATCCCTGATGAAAAAGTATTGTTTTTATCTGACATCTTACCTACAGCGTATTGGAGTGTCCAAAATGCCGGCGTCAAAAAGGATGATACCGTGATCGTCTTAGGCTCAGGACCAGTTGGCTTGTTTTGCCGTGATGGCAGGCGCCAAGCGGGTGATTGCCGTGGACCCTGTTGCTCATCGCTTAGAAAAAGCCAGCAGCTACAATCAAGTCGAAACATTCCAATTGGATGATCTGGCTACTAGTGCCGATGAATTGTATGAGCTGACCAAAGGTGGCGCTGATGTGATCATCGACTGTGTTGGGATGGATGGTTTAGAACCCGTCAAAGAAAAAGCCAAAAATCTAGTCAGCTTGCAAAGTGGCACGATCTCACCGATCCAGATGGCCGCCAAGGCAGTCAAAAAATTTGGTACCGTCCAAATCACTGGCGTTTACATGACACCTGCTTCTTCTTATCCATTGCAAGAATTCTTTATGCGCAACATTGATGTCAAACACGGGCAAGCACCTGTGATCCATTTGATGCCAAAAATTTATGATATGATCGCGGACGGTTTGTTTGACCCGTCACAGATCATCACCCACACGATGCCTTTAGCAAATGCTGCCAAAGCGTATGAGATTTTTGACAAAAAAGAAGACAAGAACATCAAAGTTGTCTTGAAACCTTAGCACAAATAAAGGAGCAGTGATAGCACCTATGCCAAAAATCAAACGGAGTGAACATCAATTCGATCCGGGAAAAGAAGAAGATGTGATCATCAAGGCAAGCCGCTTTCGCATCTACTTTCAAAATCGCTACATGTTGATCTCACTTACGAATGATATTTTGACGGGCTTGTTTTATATTTTCGGAAGTATCGTTTCATTAACTAGCTTGCCTGCGATTTACGGAACGATTGCTTATTTGATCGGCGGAGTCTTTTTGACCATTCGCCCGCTGATTAAAATCGTTCGCCATGTCTATATCTATAATGATCGCAATCAACAAGGGGAGAAAGAAAAAGATGTCACCATCACCGACGATGAAAGTTGATGGGACGAAAACTAGAGAGGAGTTTCCTATGTTAAAAACATTTGATGGGATCGCACTGACCCTATTGATCATCGGTGGTATCAATTGGCTGCTGGTCGGCGCCTTCGAGTTTGACCTTGTCGCAGCGATCACCGGCGGCAGCACATCGATCATTGCCCGCGTCATTTATATTCTAGTTGGGATCAGCGCATTGTATAGCCTGAAATTCTTTCCAGCTATCGCCCGCCAACAAACACTCGACTAAATGAAAATAAAACCTGCACCTGCGGTGTACTGACCCCAAAAAAGTTAGATTTTTGGTCTAACTTTTTGAGGTCGCATCTGTGGATGCAGTTTTTTTGTCTACAATCATTGAAAAAAAACATCAGTTGTACTACTCTTGTATTTAACCTACTATTTTCGAAAAAAATAAAAAGGACGTGACTCATGACCCCACCTACTAGACCCTCGCTGATACGTCGGATACTCGGTCGGATGCTTTTGCTATTGATTTTCTTATTTATTCTAAGTATTATTGGCGGAATTATTGTTTTAAATAACCTCACCATCGCAGAAAATTGGTTTGGTCTGAATGAATACCAAGTCGTTGAAACCAGGCATCAGATCATTCGTTTGTTCCCCTACTTTTGGGTAGCAGGGATCCTGCTGGTCTTTTTGATCGGTCTGATCATCGGCCTCAAAAAACGCAAAAAATCGCCATTTTACTGGTTATTCTCATTGCTCTTGCTGCCAGCGATCCTCTTTTGTATTGGAGCGGTCTCTACGTTGTTGCCAGTGGATCGCCAACTTTTCCGAGAAAAAACCAGTGCCAAAGAAATTATGGCGGCGCTACCGAATCAATCCTCATTCAAGGACAAAGAGCTGCAACTGGTCAGCTATAGTTTTCACATCCGCAATGTCCCGCTAAAAAGCGGCATTTATGCAGTTGCGCGAGTGATCAATCCAAACACAGGCCTACAAGACGAGTATTGGTATTACCCAGAAAATCTGTTGACCAAATGGAAAAAAGACGACGATACGATCGAGCTCTCGATGGAAGATACCATTGCCTTTGATGCCATCGACTGGGGTGTCATTCCCAAGATCATCAAGGATTCTGAGGCGCGAGCAGCTCAGCTGGATCACTATGTTCCTGGCGTCAGCATCGTCATTTTAAACGGCTTCCAAGGCGAATGGACTTGGACCGTTGGGTTAAATGGGATTCGTAATCGCACCGAGATCAATTATGTCTATGATCTCAAAGGAAATTATCAATCCGAATGGCAATAAAACAAGCGGCACCTATCCACGAGGAAAGGTGCCGCTTTTGCTTTTATCGGTTTACTGATCCAAGTCTTTGACACAACGAAACCCTAGATTATTAGCTGCCGACATCCCAGAATTACCATTTCTAGCGGCAATTCGGTATCGTTTGCAATAGGATTCATGGCACAAAAATGAACCGCCGCGAGTCGCATACATTTGATCATCTTGTGTTTGATTCCTTATCCAAAAGGTTTGTCCCGTCTGTTGTTGAAACTGCGTCAGCGGGATGCGGGCAGGATTGACGCACCATTCCCAGACATTGCCGATTACTTGATAAAGACCAAAGCCATTGGGCTCATACCATTTCGCAGGCGCTGTATTGGCAAAGCCGTCTGCTCGCGTGTTGCTTTTTGGAAACTCGCCTTGCCAAATATTGCAATGATAGGTATTTTCTGCCAAAAATTCCCTTCCCCAAGGATATTTTTCAAAACTTGTCCCGCCTTTTGCAGCGATCTCCCACTCTGCTTCTGTTGGGAGGCGTTTTTTTGCCCATTGGCAATAGGCGATCGCATCGTTGCGAGACACTTGAACCACTGGGTGATCCATCCGCTGGGCAATCGTTGAATCAGGTCCTTCCGGATGACGCCAATCTGCGCCGCTAACCGCGTACCACCAAGCCATATTCGGTACCTTTTGACTGCGGTGTTTCGTTTGCTCACTTAAAAAATAGTGAAAAATGAACGACCAGCCAAAGCGCTCGGCTTCTGTGACATATCCTGTTGCTTCCACAAAAACTTGGAAAGCTTGGTTCGTCACCGTCGTGGCATCAATGGCAAATGCTGGGCTGTCGAGGCTGATTTGCGGTCCCTCAAGATCCTGGGCAAAGCCGTCCATCGTATTCGTGCCGATTCGATAAGTTCCTGCTGGAATCGTGGGCATCTGCTTGCCTCCTTTTTACAATAATTGATAGCCATTGTACAGATTGATCAGTAACACCAGTACGATCACTGTTTGGAATACCAGTGTCACTCGCTGTGGTGACAGGACGTTGCTGGCCTTGGCGCCTAAGAGTCCTCCCACGATCGCGGCTGGAATAACAAACCACAAAATTTGCAGATCATACGCACCAAAACCTGTCGAAAAAGCGATCGTCAAAATTTTTGCCAGCTGTGAGAAAAAAAAATCGTACAAATTGAATAAATCGTCGCCTCTTTGATCGGCATGGCAAATAGCAGCATCAATAAAGAAACATTGATGGGTCCGCCGCCAATCCCCAGCAAACTGGCTAGAAAGCCGAGAATCAAGCCGCAAGCTGCATACCAGCCGACTTTTTTCAACGCAAACCCGCGCCAGTTATATTTTGTATACAAAAAAGCAAATAATAGTGTCAGCACGGTCACAAGGATTTGGATCAGCTGAACCAGCTTGTCGTCTCGAAAGACCAGCAATAGCCGTTCAAAGACAACATTGCCTAAAACACCGCCTAACACAGCGCCGCCAGAAACCCACAAGGCAATCGACCAATTGATTTTCCGTCCACTGGCTAATTGTCTGGCTGTCGAAACGATGGACATCGTGAAGACCGCTGTCGCCGAGTAAAAAGAGATCGCAGCAACAGAATGGGCGCCGATAAAATCGAAAATCGGTTTGATCAGCACGCCACCCCCATGCCGGAAACTGCGCCTACGGCATTTGCTAAGACGATCACGAGAAAATAAATCAGTCCGATCATTGTATCACCCCTTGCAAAAGCCCCAGTATCTCATTGATTCTAGGTGTGAAGTCTTTTAACAGCTCCTGATAGCCGCAAAAACCCTCACTATCCACGTACATAGCATCTTTCATTCGTTTACAGCCTCCTCGGCACAATTTTTGGAAAGGACATTGCGTACACTTCGAAGGCATGTCTTTTTTCTGGCACAAAAACTGCTGCGAACAGTCTTGAGAAAACAATTCCCGCAATGTTTGCTCTTGGATATAGCCCATGCGAAACTCATCTAATACATAGAAGTCACAAGGATAGACACTGCCGTCGGCTTCGATCACATACTGCACTTGGCAGTTGCCTAGAATCCCGCAGGCAGTTACTTGCTGCCGCACCAATAGATTCAGTAAATCATCGAACAGCTTGATACTTAGGTAGCGCCCTTGCGTCAATTCCTGCAGCCAAAACGCCAACAGCTGTTGATAAAAGCCAGCAAAGTTTCTTGGTGTCAAGGCATAGTCGTTCGTTGATGTGGCATCCAAATCAGCCAAACAAGGAATGAACTGCACAAAGGCAATCTGCTCTTCCTTGAGAAAATCAAACACACGCTGGGCTTCCTTTGCTAACGGATTTGTCAACACGCACAAGACATTGTACTCAATCTGATAGGCGTCCAATAATCGCTTGGTCTGCAAAACCCGTGCAAAGGTCCCCCGTCCTTTGGCGTCTAATCGATGCCGATCGTGCGCAAGCGGATGCCCATCGATCGACAGCCCGACTAAAAAGCGATGCTCTTTCAAAAAACGACACCACTTGTCATTGATCACCATGCCGTTGGTCTGGATCGCATAGTGTACTGTCACTTGCTTTTTTGCGCCGCAACATAAGCCGTTAGTTTTCTAAAATAACTCAGCCCCGCCATCGTCGGCTCTCCGCCTTGAAATGCCAACGTCAAATGATCGCCAGCTTCTAAGTCTGCATAAATGTTTGCAATCATCTTTTCCATTACATCCTCTTTCATTTTGCCAAAGGAACGCACTTCGCGCAAGGAACTGACGTTGGCATAAAAGCAATAGGTGCAGCGCAGATTGCAAAGAGAGGATGCTGGCTTGATCAAAACGGAGATGTGTTTCATTTGTTGTTCCTCACTTCTTTATTTCTTTCGTTCGATTGTCTGCCTCTGTGTATTTCTTAAACCTAAACGCTGATACTCGCTTTCAGGGGCTTCAATCTGATCCATTACTTTAATCAATTTCTGAATCATTTCTTGTTCAATCAGTGGGTCATGAAGCGGTGTTAATTGCTTTGGATCATTTTTTAAATCAAACAGCAAGTGGCCCACTGAATAAGAATCGATATAGGTGGAAACTTCGACTTCTGTGTATGGAAAATGATTTGTAAATCGATTGCCCTCTTTCAAGACCATACTGTCTAAGACTTCTTTATTAAAAAAACCTCGCAATGAAGCATAACTAAGCGTCTGCATGGTGATTGGTCCATTCGAAGGGTGAACCGATGCACGCATATACACATAACGACCATCGTAGATATTGACATGACCGCCGTTTGTGCCAAAAATAATTTCTTGATGAAGTGGTTGCGAATGCTGTTTTTTCAACACAGGCAGCAAAGATTTGCCATCCATATCTAAGGTGTTCTCAATTTCAAAATAATCCAATAAAGTTGCTGGAATGTCGATGGTTTGACTCAATACTTGAGTATGGGTTCCCGATTCAGCTTCCGGGTAACTGATGAAAAAGGGCAGATGAATGATTTCTTCATACATCGGTGCTACGTTTTTTCCTAACCAGTCATGTTCCCCTAACAAAAAGCCATGGTCGGTATTCACAATCATCAAGGTATCCTCCCACATATTATTTTTTTCTATAAAATCCAGCACTCGTCCTAAGTGATGGTCACACATACTGATCAACGCTGCGTATTCTTTTTGCAGCTCAATCAAATCCTGCTCCAACGTCTTCTGTTACACGACCATATTTTGGCCAAAAGTAAGGTGATTCATTTGGTGTCTCCTGGTACAATTTGCGATAGGTTTCTGGCACATAAAATGGTTCATGAGGGTCAAAACATTCGACTTGCAAAAACCATTGATCTTCATTTTTGTACTGTTCCAAAAAATCCAAGCCGGCTTGGATCGTTTGAACCGTGGACAGGTCTTCTTCTACTGCTTGCCGTGTTCGATTCGCAAAATACTGTTCCACAGAAATACCACTCTTATTTAACGGATTCAGCGGTGGATGATTCTCTGCCTGTTTTCTTGGAACCCATCGGTCACCTTCTTGTCCTCTAAATCCTTCCCATGTGGAATAACGGTTATGATAAGTGGCACCGCCATCTTCAAAGTAATGGGAATGGTCGGTTACCAAATGACAATAGACACCATTTTGCTGCAGCGTATCAAAAATTGACGAATCAAAGGGTTCTAATTGTCCCCACGAACGATGCATAAAATTGTAACGACCTGTATGAAGTTCTCTTCTCGCTGGCATACAAGGCATGCTGCCACCATAAAAGTTGTCAAACGTAATCGTTTTTTCTCTTAGCCGTTCAAAATTTGGCGTGTTGATCCAATCGTTTCCGTAGTTTGATAAAAAATCTCTTGCCAGAGTATCAAACATCAGCATAATTGCTCGCATAGCATTCTTTCCTTCTTTCTTTCCTTTTCTTGGTCATTGCGACTACTTGATGATCGTTATCGCCCCTCGATTATCATCAGCGATCACATCTAAGTATGCGGAAGTATTCGTAACGACGATCGGCGTCACTAACGAGTATCCTGCCTCTTCAATTTCTTCTTTATCAAATGTAAGCAGTACCTCTCCTTGCTTGACCTGATCCCCTTGCTTGACTTTTGTTTCGAAAAAACGACCATCTAAGTTCACTGTATCCATGCCGATGTGAATCAACACTTCCACGCCATCGTCCGACTTCAAGCCAATCGCATGCTTCGTTGGAAACAGTGTTTCAACAACTCCGTCAAAAGGTGCTCGAACCAGTCCTTCATCTGGTGAAACTGCTAAGCCTTTTCCTAATAATCCATTTGCAAATGCTTGATCTTCTACTGCCGATAAAGGCAAAACGATGCCTGTTAATGGTAACGAAAAAGTGATTTCTTTCGCTGCTCTTTCTGATGGAATCAAAGGTGAGGCTTCATTATCACTAGCTTTTGCTTCTTGTCGATCTTCTTGCGGATCATACAAGAAAGTAATCGTTAAAATAAATGATAAGACGAATGCTACAGTGATTGCTAATACATACCCATAAAAGCCGCTTCCGATGCCTTTTGCTGGATCAATGTAGTTGGGTAAACTGAAGATACCCATCCCACCTATAATAAAGGATTTTGTTCCCATTGCGCCCATGATTAACCCGCCGATCGATGCTGAAATCAAGGTTGCAATAAATGGTTTTTTTCTAGGCAACGTGATACCGTACAAGGATGGCTCCGATACCCCAAACAGACTGGAAATAAATGCGGGAATCCCGATTGCCCGAATAGAATTATTTCTAGACTTAATAATAACTGCCAGCACCGCTCCTGCGGTCGCAAAAGGAGTCGCTTGTCCTAAGACCATCACTGGGTCGTAACCAAGAACACCGATATTGTTGATTGCGATCGGAATGATTCCCCAGTGAAGACCAAACATGACCAACACTTGCCAAACAGCACCAACTGCAATCCCTGCAATAATTGGGCTGAAGTTATAGATCGCCAAAACAGCCGCACCCAACAAATTGCCGATCCACGTCGCGATCGGACCAATGACAATGAAAGTCAGGGGAACCATGATCAAGACAGTTAGAAACGGAACTAAGAAACTTCGCACAATACTAGGAATGATTTTTGTAATACCTTTTTCTAATTTGGCACCAAAATAGGTAGCAATGACGATAGGAATAACGCTGGAACTATAACTCATTAAAATGACTGGTATCCCTAAAAAAGTGACATAAACAGGCGATTCAAAAACGGTTCCTGCAAACAAGGTATACAACGGTTCGGCATTTGCCGTCAAGCCAGACAAAGCTGGATAAACAAGGGCAGCACCGATCGCCATACCGACAAATTGCTTTAAACCAAATTTTTTCGCTGCGGTATATCCTAAAAAGATTGGAAAGAAGTAGAAGAAACAATCACCTGCTGCTTGCAAAATCGCATAGGTTCCTGAAGTATTCTCAATCCATCCCAAAGAAACAAATAGCGCATTTAATCCTTTGATCATCCCTGTGGCAGCTAGAAGACCCAATACAGGTGTAAAGATACTGGAGATCACATCGATAAAAGCATCCAGCGGTCCTTTCTTTTCTCCCGAAGGTGCCGCGTCATTTCCTGCCAATCCTGCATGTTGAACAAATTCTTGGTACACCTCCGGCACATGATTGCCGATCACGACTTGGTATTGACCGCCGCTTTGAACAACTGTCACGATCCCTTTCGTCTTTTTCAGCGTTTCTGTGTCTGCTTGCTCCTCATGTTTCAAATCAAAACGCAGCCTTGTGATGCAGTGGGTCACCCCATTGATATTTTCTTTTCCGCCAACTCCTTTTAAAATTTCATCGACCAATTCTCGATATGCCATCGTCCTCATCCTTTCAATGTAAAAATAAAAAGCAAGACAAATAACTATTCCTTGATGGAATAATTATCAGTCTTGCCTGCATTATCAGTAACAACCTTTATTCGTTCTCTATTAACTTTTGAATGTGTAACGTTAAGTACAGCTTTTCATCATCGTTCAAGGGAACACCTAAATACTTTTCAATCAAAAGCATCGTCTTATAAGCGTCTGCATACTGTCCGCTTACGTGTCCCAATAGTGGATTTGCTTTTACCACATCTGGTCGAGCCTTCAATCGCTGGAAAAAAAGCGCAAATGGGTGATAAATCGATCGAATGCCAAAGAGTTTTCATCAATTTGTATCTTGTTAGAAAATCGAATAAGTGAAATAATATCGCGAATCTTTTTTGCAATCGATTGGACATCTTTTGGCTGATCAACTTCATCTGTTACTTGTGCATTGATCAAATGCATTGCTATATTTCCTGCTTCTTCTTCCTCAAAGACAACCCCTGTTTCTTGTTCGATCCGTTCTAGTGCTTTTTTACCAACTTCAAATTCCTGCGGATAAAACTTTTTTATTTCCCATGATAATCGGTTCGTAACTGTGATTCCTTGTTCATGCAGTTTAAACAGGTTATACAAATGATCGGTAAGTGATACATAGAGCGTCTCGCTTAACTCCTGGTTAATTTCCGCTTTCGCAAGTGAGATAATATCATCCGCTAAAGACACATATTTTGTCGGAATGGATGACAATAAACTTAAAAATCGCTCGGAAACTTTGTTTTTATGAAGCACAAACACTTTTTCAATTTTTGATTCATCGGCGGTTTGTCCGGGTTTCATTTTGAAGCCAAGGCCGGTACCGATCCAGATAAAATCTTTGCCATCTTGTCCGACCAAAACTGCATTGTTGTTTAAAATTTTTTTGATCTTCAAGACGCTTCTCACCTCCTTAAAATGAAAAAAGGCGATACCTTAATACATGTGTAGGATCCATACACACGTAAAAAGGTATAGCCTGCATTATCAGTAACTACCCATTTGATTGCCTTTACTATACTATTTTTATAGAAACGTTGCAAGCGTTTTATTGATTTTTCTTTTCTCCCCTCTGTTATGAAACTACACGAACTGCCGCAACCATTCATCAATCCATCATGTTTTTCTAAGATTGTCGGTAACGGCACACCACTTTTTCCAACCAATCGATACTGGCAAAAAGCAGATAGCCCATCAAAGCAATCAGGAGGATCCCGGAAAGCATTTGTGGGTAGTCCATTTTTGACCACGCACTTAAGATCAGATAGCCGACACCATACGTCGTGTTATAGTTTTCGGCAAAAAAGAGGGAAGCCAACGCAATCCCGATACTGACCCGCACACTGGCAAAAAGAGCTGGCATGATGGCGGGCAAAATAACGAAGCGCAAGACATGGCACCAGTGGTTGGTATAATTTTTCATGACCTGAAAGTAAGCTGGTGGGATCTTTGTGACTGCATCACGAATCGAGACGATCACTTGAATGACGATCACCGCAAAAATCAAGAGAACTTTTGAGAAATTGCCTAAGCCAAAGAAAATCATAAAGACGGGTAAAAACGCAACTTTAGGAATCGGATATAAAAAGTAAAGCAGTGGACCAAGCAGCCGATCGGCTCTTTGGGATCGCCCAATCAAGATCCCTAACGGCACCCCAACCAGTAAAGCCCCACTGAGCGCCGCAAATACCCGCAGCAAACTGGCACCTGCGTGGATCAGCAAGACTTCTCGCAATGCCCAAAAACGCTCAGCCGTTTCTAAAGGATTAGGCAGTGAACGATTGTTGGTCACCCAGCTTACACCCCACCAAACCACGACAAACGAACAGAAGCCCCAAGCAAAAGATTTGATGGTTTTCATTGCCTTGCCTCCCTCATTTGTTCTTTCAACTGCAAGACGACTTCATAAAAAGCCAATGAGTCTCGTTCCTGATGGCTGCCGTAAAAAGGATTACTGATCGGCGTAACGCTCTGATCTTTTAGCAGCAAAATCGTCTGCCCCAAAAACACTGCCTCTTCTGGATCGTGGGTCACCACGATCAAGCTGTTTTGTCTGCGCTGCTGTTGGGCAGCGATCATGGCTTGGGCGTTTGCTTTGGTTTCTTGGTCCAGCGAAGCTGTCGGCTCATCCAATAATAAAACATCGGGCTGTGTGATCAGTCCCCGCCCCATAGCGGTCCGCTGTTTTTGACCGCCGCTAAGCTGATGCGGATAGCGGTCCTGCACCTGCGTCAATCCCAACTCAGCCAAACAGCTGGCGACCCGTTTTTTACGACTCTCACTAGGGATTTGGTTGATGAGTAGCGGCATTTCCAGTGCTTGGTAGACTGTTTGCCAAGGAAACAAATGCAGTTCTTGGAAAACGACCTCGATGTTGTCAGGGGAACAGCCTTGGTAAGTGATCGTGCCCGATTGCGGTCGCTGCAACCCTTTGATCAAGGATAAAAGCGTGCTTTTGCCAATCCCCGATTCTCCCAGCAGCACATAGGTCGCGCCTTGTTCAAAACAAAACGAAAGGTTTTTAAAAATGGCAGTATCTCCATAGGTAAAGGAAACGGAATCGAATAGAATACTCATAAGAGAATAAACTTCTTTCTTCAAATTATTTGTGTTGGTTTTCACATTTTATGCTATACTATTTTTTGCGTGATTGACAAGAAAGGATGGTTTATGATGTTTCAGACCCTCGTATTTCATGAAATACGTCCCGAAGCAGAACTTTATGATCAGGTTCGCCCGATCAAAGTCGCAGACGGTTATCAAGATGCCTTGCCTCTGCCCTTATTCAATAGCACTTCTCATTTTAAACAACAAATCGACTTTTTGAAAGCAGAAAATTACCATACGTTGACCCTTGCAGAAGTCAAAGATTTTTATTTTCGGCAGCAGCCGCTACCAGAAAAATCCGTGTTGCTGACCTTTGACGACTGCTATCAATCGATGAAAGAATATGCCTACCCACTGTTGAAAGAAGCTGGTTTCAAGGCAACTGCCTTTGTCGTGACCGGCTGGCTTTTTGATGCCCCTCAGCCTTACGAGCCAGAAGTTTCACGGACATTGAGCAGCGCCGAATTAGCCGAAATGAGCGATGTCTTCGAATATGCCAATCATACCGATCATTTTCACGAACGCAAGGACCAGCAAGGGCGTTCGATGTGGGAAACACCAGCCGCCTTTGCGCAAGACTTACGAAGCTGCAATCAGCATGTGGCCATCCAGGATGTTTTTGCCTATCCTTTTGGCTTCTATGATCAGCAGACGATCGCCACCTTGGAAAAGGAAGGCTTTGTTCTAGCATTTACCACCAAACCAGGGATCAACACGGCACAAACCAAGCCAATGGAACTCCATCGGGCAGTCATCCCGTTCTCACTACCAATGGCTGCTTTTGAACAACGATTTAGAAACGAGGAAATGAACCAATGAAAAAAACGATTTTAGCAAGTATCCTAGCACTATTCGCTGTCGGCGCTGCCGCCTGCGGCAACACTGGCGAAACAGCAAGTACCAGCAATTCCAGCACTAGCAGTACAGAAGTTGCGGTCACGGATCAAACATTGACGATTGGGGTGTTACCAGCAGAATCAGCGATTCCGATCATTCTAGCAAAAGAAGAAGGCTTTTTCGAAAAGCAAGGATTGACTGTGGAGCTGAAATCCTTCACTTCCCCGAATGACCGCAATGTGGCGGTGCAGGCAGGCGAGCTGGATGGTACCATCAGCGATGTCATGACAGAAGCGACCTTCAAGCAAAACGGCATCGATATGACGATCACTTCTGATATTTTGGAAAACTTCAAGATTCTCGCTTCACCGAATTCAGGGATCACTGAGATGAAAGGGTTAGCGGATAAAAAAATCACCCTTGTACCGAATTTCATTTTAGAATACATCATGGACCAATTTGCACAGGAAAATGATTTTACCTATGACATCGTGGATATCGCTTCTTTTTCTGCCCGTTCCGAAGCATTGCTCAATGACCAAGTCGATGGCGCTGTTTATACGGAACCGCAAGCCAGCATGTTGGCTGCCCAAGGGGCGATTGTTTTAGGCAGCTCTAAAGATGCTGGCATCAAAGGCGGCACACTGCAATTTATGGACGAAGTTATCCAAAATCGCCCGCAAGACCTAAAAGCATTCTACACTGCTTACAACGAAGCCATCGATTACATGAATGCTCATTCAGCAAAAGACTATGCCGACATCTTGGCAGACTATCAATTTCCCGATGCTATGAGTACTTACTTAGACAGCCAGGAAGACTATCCGTATGCCCAGGCAGTGCCGCAAGAGCAATTCGACGCAATCATTGCTTGGACGAAAGACAAGGGTCAAATCGATCAAGCGTATTCTTACAACGAGTTGACCAATTTCGATTTTTTACCCGCTGACGAATAGGAAACAACAAAAAAGACGCATTTGCGTCTTTTTTTGTTGTTTCACTTTTTTTGCCACTCTTTTTTGCTCGTGGCAAGAAATTCAGGTATACTTTTGACAAATCAGCTACCATGAAAGGATTTGATGCAATGCCAACGATCGCTGTTTATGCCGACCAGAAAGAAGATACTTGGGAAGCACACTTGACTCGCCAGTTAAAAATAAATGAAGAAAGGACCCAGGCTCATCAAACATTCCATAACGAACCTTTAACGATCGACGAATACTTCTTTACAGAAGAACCTGCCCCTTTCTATGCGAATCAAGCCGTCAGCCAGCAATTAGCAAGCAATGGGCGCAGCTGTCTGCCACTCGTTTATGTTGACGATCAGCTATTTTGCCAAGGTCGCTTGCCAACGATCCGTGAATGGGAACAATTGACGAAATCTGGGATCACCGTGCAATTTGATGCGTAAGATCAAAAGGCGTTGAAGGATTTACCCTTGACGCTTTTGCCGAGTCGGTATTCCCAAAGTCAAATCACGTTCCTTCGACCAAGCGATGGCACCCGACAGCAAAAAGAAGCTAATGACCGTCCCTTCCCTCACCGCTAGCGGTAAGCCCAAACTGATCGCTAGCAAGAGCGCTCCCGAAATACAGACTGCATCAACGCCATAACGGTACTGCTTAAATGTCCAACGACTGCGTTGCGCCAGCAAATGACACCAGTGCTCGATTGGAAATTTCAAGACCTGCAACCGTAAGACTTGCCCCGTCGCCGTTCCAGAAATCAAGATCCCACCGATCAAAGCAGCTAGTTGGCTCCAATAATTCGTCAAGTGCAGCGATGCCAAGAAATAGTAAACAAAGCCATTGATCAAATAGCCGAATGCCAGCAAAGCAAAAAACATAATCAAGTACTCACTGCCTTTTTGTTTGAGGGACGTCTGCCGCCGATCCAATAGCCAACAGACAGCTAAAAAGCCCAAATTGATGGCTGTTGTGATGGTGCCGACTTTGATTCCTGACATCGTTGCCAGTGTGACATTTAAGGCATTAAAACTACTGACCCCGACGCTGGCTTTAATGGTCAAGCTGATCCCGAATGCACTCAGCCCATAAAAAATCCCTGATCCTATCCATTGCTTTTTATTCATTTTTTCTCCCACACTTTCATTTTTGCTTTTCTAAGTATGTGCTATACTGACTAAAAACAAATAGGAGATTTCTCCTAGTTTGGAGGAAAAAAGTGAAAAAAACCGCTTATGCCTTGGCAATAAAGCAGGTACCAATCAAAGAAAGCTGCCCCTTGCCGATTCCTGAGGAGATTTTACAACAAAGTGCCCTCTGCACCTTTAATCATCGAGAAGCGATCCAAAAAGAAACGGTGCCGATGTCGGTCTTTTTCGTCCTATTGACTGGCAAAGCCAAGATCATTCAAACGCAAGAAAACGGCAAACGTGCCTTGCTGCAGTTTCTCCATCCTGGTGATTGCATTGGCGATCTCACGTTGATTGGCGCCGAAACAGTACCGAAAACCGTGGTTGCGATCGGTGAAACAACTTGTCTGGGCATTCCTATGCAAGCAGCAGCTCACGGGCTCATGCAAGACCTGGCTTTCGTACAAACGCTAGGCAAAACTATCGGTGAAAAATTACTGCTGCGTATGGATCATTTTTCCGTCAATCAAACCTATCCCTTACCATGGCGCCTTGCCTACCTACTATTGGAAGCCTCGATCGATGATCTTTTTCAAGAAAAATTGACGGAGACCGCCGAATACTTAGGCGTGAGCTATCGCCATTTGACGTATACCTTAAAAGATTTCAAAACGCAAAAACTAGTCTCAAAAACTGCAGACGGCTATCGGATCGATGCGCCTGCGCTGCAGACCTTTATCCAAAACCAACAAAAGCAGTAACAAGCAAATAACGACAGCAAAATAGTTGGTATGATGCTCCCCTAAAAGCCAGAGAAAAAGCTGACTTTTAGGAGGCGCAACAAGAAAAACCAACTGTTTGCTGTCGTTTTCGGGTCGTTGCTTTATTTTTTCGCCAATGCCCATGCATTGACAGTAACCGTGCCAGTTCCGCTGAGAGCGATCGCCTCGGTCCGTTTTGGATACACGCGAGAGGTCAAACAATATTGCCCGCCATTTAAGAAAATCTCAATCGACGACGTATCGACGAAAATCTGCAGCTGCGTCAGCTCATCGACCTTGACACTGCGCTGTTTACGACCGTAGCCAGAAACGCCATGATGGATCGTGAAGACACCAGCTTCATAAGCCAAAGTCGTATCTTGCAAAAGCCCAAGCTGGAACTGCTGCAATGGGGCTTCCGCCATAACTTGCAACTCATAAGCCAACTCGTCGAAAGACAAGTGCTGCGGTTTTTCTGATAGCACAATTTTTTGGCTGACTTGCTTGTCCCGCAAATTTTGGAATTCTGGCAAAGGTTCTTGATACAACTGGTCATTTTTGACCGAAAGCTGTCTTGGCAGCGTTGCGGCATGCTGCCAGCCGCGAGGGATCGTTGGATTGCTGTATTCAGGACTGGTATCCCCTAACCCCATCCAGCCCCACAAGATCCGCCGTTTCTGCTCATCTTCAAAGGTTTGCGGGGCATAGAAGTCAAAGCCATAATCAAGTTCGCGAAACGCAGAAGTTTCTTTGAACGTCAGGGTCTCCCAATCCACCTCTCCAATCAGATACCCTGATTGATGGATATTTTGGCAAGCATGTTCTTTGGCTGCCAAGCCTTGCGGTGAGAAGACCAACACATCTTTGCCATCTAAGTGGAAGTAGTCTGGGCATTCCCACATGTAGCCTAGCGCATAGTCCTCACCGAAAAAGATTCCTCGATAGGTCCATTCATTTAAATCCGTCGATTCATAAATCAAAATTTTGCCTTCGTTTTCCAACGTACGCGCGCCTAGCAGCATATAGTAGGTGTCTTCGTGGGCAAAAACCTTTGGGTCACGAATATGATCGGTAAATCCTTCAGGGTAGTCCTCATGAGGAATCACGACTTCTTGCTTTTCGACGGTATAGCCGTCTTTGCTGATTACATGGACCGTGTTTTGTTCTCGTCCACTAAAGGTATAGTCATGATCACCGGGATGTTTGACATTCCCAGTATAGAAAAAATGGATCGTGTCATTCTCGATAAAGGCAGAACCCGAGTAGACCCCGTCTTTGTCATAGTTGTGTTCGGGAGAAAGAAACAGCGCTTCTTCTTGAAACGTGACAAAATCCGTCGACGTTTTGTGTCCCCAGTGGGGGGTTCTCCGCCGTGGGGCGTTTGCGGTACATATTGATGGTAAAAATGAACGACACCTTTGAATTGGCAAAGACCGTTCGGGTCGTTCATCCATCCTGTTTCTGGCATCAAATGATAGTTCAAGCGCCACGCATCAGCACTGATTTTTTCCGCTAATTCGCTTTGAGTTTGGGCAAGCTGTGCCCAGTATTCTTTCGTTAACATTGTGGTACCTCTTTTCTCTTGCCGATGAACAGCAAGGGATTATTTATTGGTTCAACTCTTTGGCTAGCGGTTTGCGCTGCAATTGGACACCAGCAAAACCGACTGCAAAGGCAATCAAAATCACGACGACGTATTTCAGCATGGCACCGAAATCTCCAGTATACAACAATAGTCCTGGAATAAAAGTGATGCCCATCCCAGTGGCAGCTAATTGGAAGACATACGTCGCAAACCCGCCGACTGCGCCCCCCAGCATGCCTGCGCCAAAAATCCGCATCGAGCGTAAGTTGACCCCAAATAGTAAAGGTTCCGTGATCCCAAATAAGGTTGGAACCGCCGCACTGATGGCATTTGAGCGTTTGACTTTGTTTTTATAAATAAATGCCGCAGCGATCGCAGCCCCAAATTGTCCCGCCATACTTGCTGTACCTAAGACTTGTAGGACGTTTTCGCCTGTCGTATTCAATAACCCTAACTCAATAATACTTAACGAATGGTGCAATCCAGTGATCACGATCACTTGCTGAACCCCTCCGTAAATGATATAACCGATGCCCAATGGTGCTTGCACCAAGTAGACGATACTGTTGATGACTGCTCTTTCAGCTACTTGCAAGATTGGTCCTAACGCAAACAAAATCAAACCTAAAGTAATGACGATCGTTAAGAATGGTGTCACGATCAAATCCATCATTTGCGGAACAAATTTACGGAACCATTTTTCTAACTTAGAAACTAAGATCCCGACAATAATTGCTGGAAAAATCGACCCTTGATACCCAGAGATCGATAAACCGAATAAGTGCAGTGGCTCTGCATCCCCGCTGGCAACTGCCCAAGCGTTCGGCAATTGCGGAGCCACCATCATCAATCCTACCACGATCCCGATGATCGGATTACCGCCGAATTTTTTCGTCGCACTATAGGCGATCAAAACAGGTAAAAAGGCAAACGCTGTATCCGTTAACATTTCAAACATAGCTAACCAGTCAGCACTATAGGTGACCCCCAACTCGGTCAATAATCCCCGAATCCCCATCAAGAGCCCCGTCGTTACCAAAGCTGGAATCAGTGGCACCAAGACATCTGACAACGTGCGGACAACTTTTTGGACGGGTGACAGATTCGAATAAACATCATCTTTGAAGCCAGCTTTTTCAGCGGAGGCGTCATTGCCCATCTCTGTAGCGAAGGCTTGATACACTTCATTGACTTTTCCTGTTCCAAAAATGAACTGATGCTGTCCCGTGTTGAAAAAATAGCCCTTGCTGCCCTCAACTGCTTCCGCTTTGTCTTTATCTACTAACTGATCGTCTTTCAAAATCAAGCGCAAACGTGTGGCACAGTGTTCAAAGTTTTTGACATTTTCTTTGCCGCCAACAGCTTCTAACACTTGGTCGATCGTTTTTTGTTCCTTCATTTTTCCCACTCCTTTGATCGTCGGTCCACTTGTGGAACCGGTTCTACATTTGTAGATTAACAGAAACCGTTTGCAATTGCAAGCAAAGAAAATAAAAAAACAGAACGCCGCAACTGGACGTTCTGTTTTCTCGAAAAATATTTGCTTTATCGCTCCTGATTGTCAAGCTTGGCAGTCGACTGTTTGACCACTAATCGATTCGGTAATTCGATCACTTCAGGAACCTCTTCCCCTTGTGTCAGTTTTTGGATCGTTAAGACGGCATCGATGCCTAATTGGACATAGGGATATTGGGTCGTTGTGATGGTCGGATAGACATAATCCGTCGAATCATAGCCGCCAAATCCGTTCAAGGAAAAGTCTTGCGGCACTTGGTACCCTAGTTCATGGGCGGCTTTCAATACAGCAACAGCGATATTGTCCGTAGCACAGGCGATGTACGTTGCCGGTTGATCTTTCAAGAACACAAGAGCTTTTTGGTACGTTTCTCTTCTTGAAAAAGACGTTTCGATAAAGTCCACCTTGACGTTGGGGGTTTGTGCTAAGACATCAAGAAATCCTTTTTTTCGCAAGACACCTACCGCATAATCATTCTCGCTGACCCCAACAAATAAATAACGTCGGTGGCCAGCGCTGACTGCATATTCTGCCATGGTTTTGCCCGCTTGATAATCTTCATGGACGATGGAATGAATGCCAGCTAACTGTTGGCCTAACAATAAAACCGGCATAGGAACCTCTGCCAGCACCGCTTGCAGCTGCGGCGTGATTTTACGCGCAAAAAGGATCATCCCTGCTACTTTTTGTTTGACTAGCATTTCGATATTTTCTAGTTCCCGCTCATCGCTTTGATCAGAGTTGGTGATCAGCATTTGATAGCCGTTTTCCCGTGCTGTCGTATCAATCCCTTTCAACACATCATTTGTCGATGGCGAATTCAGTCGAGGAATGATCACGCCCAGCAATTTCGTGTCTTGGGCTTTCAGTGAACGAGCAAATGTATTGGGGCGATAGCCAGTTTCAGCAATGATCTGATCAATTTTTTTGCGCTTTTCTTCACTGATATAGCCATTGTTCAGATAGCGGGAAACCGTACTTTTCGCTACTCCCGCCTTTTCAGCAATGTCCTTGATCGTTGTCATGATTTCCCACCTTTGCGTTTTCTTTTATTATAACAATAACTGAAAAAAAGCGCAGGTTTTGCGTGAAAATTGTTGGGATAGGAGATTTTGGAATGAAGCTTCACTTCAAAGTAATCTTACAATCAATGAATGGTAGAGAAACTAAAACCTCCCTTTACAAGCTATGGCGAAGATCGATCAGATCATTGAGTATATTTTTTAAGCAACACAACGCCCTGATTCGTCAGCAGATAAACCACGAATAGTAAACCCTTATTCGATTCTGAACATTTTTATAGCAAGCGACATATAATAAAAAAACCAGCTAAGCCACGCTTAACTGGTTTTTCATTAGTAGAAATCCTACTTTAACTTTACATTGAAACCCCTCTATCACACATTCAAAATCCACATAAACCCAAGAAAGACAAAGAACAAGCCGTACATGATCGGTGAGACTTCTTTGCCGCGTTTGGCTGCTAACATGGTGATTGGGTAAAAGATGAAGCCCAACGCGATCCCATCGGAGATGCTGTAGGTCAACGGCATGCCTAATAGAATCAAGAAGGCTGGGATTGCGATTTCCATTTCGTGCCATTTGATTTCTCGCAGCGATTGCGCCATCAATACACCTACGACGATCAGTGCTGGTGCGGTCACTTGAGAAGTGACAACGGATAGCAATGGTGAAAAGAACAAGCCGAACAAGAAGAAAATTCCAGTCGTCACGGCAGTCAAGCCAGAACGACCGCCCACGGCGATCCCAGCGGAAGATTCCACGTATGCGCCTACTGGTGAGGTACCTAATAAAGAACCAGCGAGCATGGCGGTGGAATCAGAAGCAAGTGCTTTGCCGACCCGTGGCATTTTGTTGTCTTTCATGAAGCCCGCTTGGTTGGCAAGTCCCACCAAGGTGCCTGCGGTATCAAAGAAAGTGACGAGTAAGAAAGTCAGTACTACGACCCACATTTGCAGAGAATTGATGTCTCCTACATGGTTGAGCGCCACTAAGAATGTGGAAGAAATACTTGGTGCAGCAGAAACGATACTGGATGGTGCTTGGATCAAGCCAGTCAAAAGACCTAAAACAGTTGTTGCGGCCATCCCGATAAAAATTCCGCCAGGAACTCGGCGAACCATCAAGACGGCAGTGATCACTAAACCAAAAATCGTCAGCCACGTCGTACCAACACTCAATGAACCTAGCGCCACAAGGGTCGAATCGTCAGAAACGATGATCCCGCCTTCGCTCAATCCCAAAAAGGCGATGAACAGACCGATCCCGCCAGAGATGGCATATTTTAAATCAGCAGGGATCGCATCAATGATCAGCTCCCGTAATTTGAAGATCGTGATCACAATAAAAATCAGTGATGCCACAAACACACCGGCTAATGCTGTTTGCCATGGAACCCCCATTCCAATACAGACTGAATAAGAAAAGAATGCGTTGATCCCTAATGCGGGTGCTGTAGCGATCGGGTATTTTGCTAAAACCCCCATCAAGATACAGCCCAATGCACTGGCTAACGCCGTTGCTGTAAAGACGGCACCTTCGTCCATCCCAGATGCCCCAAGGACCGTTGGATTGACGAATAAAATATAGGCCATTGAGATAAAGGTGGTAAATCCAGCTAAGATTTCTCGTTTGACCGTTGTTTGTAGGGCATCCAGCCCAAAAAAGGAATTGATTTGATTCTTCATTTTTACTCCTCCAGCAATCAAGCAAAGGTATCACGATTGCTTGATTTTTTATAATGAAAACGACGAAATCAATCATAAACCAACTTTATCTGCAAGTAAATATTATCCGGTTAAAAAAACCAATAAAACGCTTTTTCCAACATCTTACCCTTAGTTGTTTCTAATCCACGTGTAACGACTTCTCATTCACCAATTGCTTCAGCTGTTCCTTGGTGGTGCGCTTGATGGAAAGCTTTGGCAACTCGTTCAACGCAAAGTAATCGCTGTTGGAGGTTTCACTGTTTTTGATGAAGTCCCCTGCCAAAACATCACAGGCAAAGACCAGCTTATAGTATTGAAACACTTGTGGAATGTCTGGTCTTAGATTCGTATCAAAAATTGCTCGCAGCTCCTTGACCTCAACGAGCAAGCCAGTTTCTTCCAGCACTTCTTTTTTGATGTTTTCCCGTGGCGTCAAGCCAATTTCTGCATAGCCTCCTGGCAGTGACCATTCTTTCGTCAGGCTGTCTTCCACCAGCAAGATTTTTTCGTCTTTTTGGATCAATGCTCGTACATCGACTTTTGGCGTAGGATAGCCCTCATTATTTTCTGTTAAAAGGGTCAACGCAGCTGCGTCTTGATCCACGACGGTACTCATCAAATGCAATGCCAACTCTTTGATTTCTTGATAACGTTCCTTATCGTACACATCTTTGCCATAGTACAAACCTGCTTCAGCGATCGATAACAGGCGTTTGTATTGCGCAAAATAATCTTTCATCCATTCCCCGCCTTTTCCATTTCTCTGTTATGCTTCTTATTCTAGAGGAAATCGCCAGTTTTGCAAAAGAAAGTCTTCTGAGACATAAGAAACAATCCGTCTTGCTTTGACAGCTAAACTTCCCCAAAAGCTGAGTCATGAGAAATAGCTCAAAAAAAAAGCAGTTGGCATGTACCTAGAACAGGTATAACGCCAACTGCTTTGCTTATTTACTTAGCTCAATTGCAATTCTCTCGATCAATGGGCGATAATCCACTTGCTCGTACTCTTCCACATTGACTTCGATAAGCTCCCTAACTGAAAGTCATTGTAACGGCGATCGGTGATGATTTGCCGAAACGCTTCTTTGGTTATATGGTTGGTTGCAGCTTGTCTATCTTCCAGCACATCCCCGTAATGGTATCGTTCCATGATAAAACTCAAATGGCGGTCATCCGCACGATCACGTAAGAAGCGTCTTTCCCATAAGGTTTCAAAAGAGGCTGTCAAACGTATGGTCAAGCAGTCATAGCCATAGCTTTGGGCGAGAAAATTCAGCAAGGGCTTCTGCTTTTCACTAAAGGGGTATTCCGAGACCACCAAACGTTTTCCTAAAGACATGTACAAGCCCAATGCCTGATAGTAAAAAGGCCAAACATACTGCTTTTCGATCTGGGCTTTTTCTGCCAATGAATCAAAGCCGAGGGATTCGGCATAGCACTCTTTGATTTCATCCGGCGTAAGTGCGAAAAGATCAGGAAAACGTGTCTTCAACAGATTCAGTAAATAACTTTTTCCGGTTCCAGGGCTGCCTGCCAATAAAACAAGCATCTTTTTGCGTACCATCTATTTGCCGATCGCAGTCGGCGCTTTCGTATTCATGAAAAGGCCGATCTTATGCTTGACGATTTCTTTGATGGCTTCATTGGATGGGATCACGTTGTGGCGCAATGATTTGTTGACTTCCGTTGCCCCAAAATTTTCTTTAGCAATCTTCGTCCAATTCACCAACAATTCAGTACCTACATTAAACTTGCGAATGCCGTTATTGATCAATTCAGGATAATCTTCTTCTTTGACGCCAGTTCCTCCATGAATGACTAGCGGCACGTCTACGACCGCATGGATTTCCTTCAATAACGCAACATTCACTTCGGTTTTTGAGCGGAATTGGCCGTGATTGGTTCCGATAGCGATGGCTAGCGCATCGACGCCAGTAGCAGCGACAAATTCTACCGCATCTTCTGGGCGGGTGAAGACTTTATCGTCTTCTTCCACATGAATGCCCTCTTCTGTGCCGCCGATCGTTCCTAGTTCTCCTTCGACGGACACCCCATGGGCATGGGCGTATTCTACGACTGCGCGCGTTTTCAAAATGTTTTCTTTGAAGGGCAAATGTGAGCCATCATACATCACCGAGCTATAGCCGCTATCAATCGCTTCTTTGATCTCATCGAAATCTCTGGCATGGTCCAAATGCAAGACAGCATCCACCAGCTCGTGATCGGCAATCGTTTTGACAACATTGACCAAGACATCATAGCCGATGTATTTCGCCGTATCGATACTTGTTTGAATGATGATGGGTGCCCCCATCTCTTTGGCTGCCCGCAGCATACTTGGCAGCATTTCTAAATTATGGGTATTAAAAGCCCCCACTGTAAAATTCAATGCTTCTGCTGTTTTCGTTACTTCTTTTAATGTTGTATACATCCTTGATTCCACCTCGTCTAGTTTAATTGCCGCTGATCGTAAGTTGTTTGGCGATTTGCCGCATTTCTTCCATTTTGTCCATGTAATAGTCGATCTTTGCATCGTCGCCGTTTCGTGCGGCGGCGGCACGCTGAGCATTATAAAGGGACATCAGTTTTTTGTAGCCGTCCCCGATCGATTTTTTCGCCTGCAAGCTTTTTTCCAATGCGTCGATCGCTTCTTCTGTGCGGGAAAGTTTTGCCTGCGCTAAGCCTAACGCTTCATACAATTTTTCTTGTTCGTCGCTGTCGGTTTCTGCTTGCAGCTGACTTTCTAGTGTTGCAATAAGCACTTCTGCCTCTTGGCTTTCTTCAGCGGTCAAAGGAACCGCTGGTGTTTCTGTGGTTTTTTTTTCTTTTTTGAAAAAAAGAGAACATGCGTCTTCCTCCTAGCGATTAAAAGTTTTTCAATAAGGGACTGATGATCCAAGCATATAACAAGGCTGCCGTGACGGTATCCACATCAGTTGCCGTAGCGTTAACAAAGCCCATTTGATTGAAGATCGTTACAAGTAGGGCTGGCAGTAACGTAATGAAGAAGCCGTGAAAGATCCCTCCGATGATCGCCCCTCGACGTCCACCGACCGCATTGCCGAAGATCCCAGCGGTACCGCCTGCAAAGAAGTTCGTCAGCATCCCCGGCAAGATCATCGCCAAGCCAAAGACTGGTAAAACGAACATGGCGATAACTGTCCCAATCGTTGTAGTAATGAAACCTAAAATAACTGCATTTGGGCTATATGGGAAGAACACTGGGCAATCGAGTGCTGGTTTTGCATCAGGTACCAATTTCATGGCGATCCCACGAAACGCAGGGACGATCTCGCCTAAGAGCAACCGAACGCCTGCTAGCAAAACATAGACCCCAACCACGAATTGAATGGCTTGCAAGAAGGCATACATGATGTAATTTTGATCACCAGAGAGCGTAGAAGCAAAGGTTTCTCCAGCAAACAAGACCGTCACGATATACAGTGGAACCATCACGACCATGACAGAAAGATAGGTATCTTGTAAAAATTCAAAAGAACGTGGCAGTTTGATGTCTTCGATCGATTTTTTCTTCTCGCCTCTTTCTCCAAACAGATAGGCAACGCCTGCTTCAAAGAGGTAGCCGATCGTACAAAAATGTCCGAGAGCAATGTCGTCTGACCCAGTGACTTTGCGGATGATGGGCTGAGCCATCGCTGGCATTGCTACGGCAAAGATCGCTCCAATCAACCCACCAACGAGAATCAGGACAACGCCCCGCAAACCAGCGAAATAGCCAAAGACCGTCGTCATGGTCGCCATCCATAAAATGGCCTGACCCGTTAAGAAAATATATTTCCATTTCGTAAAGCGTGCCAATAAAATATTAAAAACAAAGATGGCTAAAAATGTCAGCGCTATGTCCCGCCCCAAGCCCAACTCATTCATCGCTTGCCCGTTGATGGCTTCAATGGAAGGGATTATGCCTTGCATGTCGAATCCTTCTGTGAAAATCTCGCCGAAATAGGTCAAACTACCGACGATGATGCTAGAACCAGCGCTTAAAACCTGAAAGCCCAACAGCGTCTTCAAACTTCCTGAAATGACTTGACCTGCTGACTTTTTCTGAAGCAGCAGTCCTAACATCGCGATCAAGGCGATCGTGATCGATGCCTGCGTTAAAATATTATCAATAATAAAATTGATGATGCCCATTTTTTCAAACTCCCTTCGTCATGTCCCATCCTTACAGTGCGCCTTTTTCCATTAATACCGGCGTGATTTTTTCTTCGATTTCTGGTTTTGAAACGATGTTGCGTAAATAAATGATTGCGGTTGTCGGGTCCAAAGCAAACTTTTCAAATTGCGTCCGAAAATTCTCTGCTGTAATGATGATGTCTGGTTTCATTGATACCGCTGATGAGATATCGACATGATCCAATTTCGCCTCCACTCCTAATTTCGTTAAGACATCTTCTGTTGACATCTGAGCCGCAAAGCTGCTGCCAAGACCTGCACCGCATACGAATAAGATCGATAATTTGTTCATGATTTTTTCCCCTTTTCTTGTTTTTTATGAAAATAGCAATGATTGAAAAGCTTCAATCGTGGAACAAGCCAGCAACTGCGTGACTTTTTCTTCATCATTGATCAGTTCGATCAATTCCTTCATGATGGCAAGATGAGAGTAGGAGTCCACCGCAGCCAAGCAAAAAATGATTTTGACGGGGTCCATTTCTGGGTTCCCAAATGCGACTGGCGGCGCCAAGGTGAGGACACTCACACCCAACTGCTGGGCGCCATCTTCTGGTCGTGCATGCGCCAGCGCCAAATGTTTGCCAATGACGATATAAGGACCGTATTCCTCCACCGCCGCAACCATTGCCTCGATATAGCGTTTTTCGATGATCTGTTCTTTTACTAGCGGCTGCGCCGAGCGTTCAATGGCTTCTTCCCAATTTTGAACAGGAACGTTTAATTGAATATGACTAGCGGATAAAACATCTTTTAACATTGGCTGAATCTCCCTTGCATTAATGGCTAATTGATTTTGTTCAAACAAGTGTGTCAATTTGCGATAGGCGGCAGCATCGACCGTCCCGCCACTTTCTTCAATGACTGTAAGCAACTGATTGAAGAACAGCGTGGCATTTTTTTGGTCAAAGGCGATCCGCTTGAACTGTTCATTGTTTTTTAAGAAACGGCGGATCACTTGGTGATTTTCTTCATTGATGATCGGTGGGATCAGTAATACCGGCTTTTCTCGATAATCGATCTCATAGGTTGAAAAAACCAGATCCACATCGAATTTCGTAATCAAATTGACTTCTTGTGAATTCAAGACTGCCGCGACTTCTACTTCTGGAAATTTCTCCTTGAGGCTGGCTGCCAGCAGATTGCCGGTTGCCATTCCATGGTTACAGACAACGACCGCCTTATAGATCGTAATGATTTCGTGGTTCAATGAACTTAAGGCTGTAGAAAAATGGATCACGAGAAATGTCAGTTCATCTTCTGATAGTGGTTGTCCGACGATCTCTTCGATCGTGGGGCGAAGCCCTTGACGGCTTGGTAGATTTGTCCATAATTTTTGCGAACAGTCTCTTTGATCGGATTGGGGACTTGAATGCCGCTTTTGGCTCGAACGATCAGCGCGGCCATATGTTTATACAATCCCTCTAACAACTCTTCTTCCTTTTTACTAAAAGGGATCTTGGTTTGGCATTCCACAAATTGGATCAGCTGCAGCGACAAGAGTTGCGCATGCGCCCATTCGATGGAATTGGACAAATCTTTAAAATTCAGTGATTCGATGATGAAAGAAAGATAGTTGACTTCGATTTCTGGTGGCTCGATCGAAAAGGTTTCAGCGATCGCCTGGATATAGGCTGACCCTTGGAGCGGATTGCTGGAAGTAGACCAGTTCATGCGTGTGATAAATTCCTTCATTCTGATGCGCATCAGCCAAATGGCGGTAAACAATAAGATTTGGCTGCTATACAACTCATTTTGATTTGGCGGCAACACTGCTTGCATCACTTGTTGGATCTGTTTGATTGCTTTTTGCGGCAAATAGCGATAAAGCAATTTCGTAAAGACTAAATCTGGGGTCTGTTTATCAAGTGGCAGCCTACCGATCCGCTGATTGATGATGTCAAAAATCATCGTCCGAATCGCTCGTTCCGATCCATTCAACCGCAGTCCTTTTTTCCTAGACTAATGATCTCAATGCCATATTTATTGATGTCCGCCCGCAAACGGCGCATGTCTTCATCCATGCTGCTTTTCGATATCTGGTACGCTTCTTCTTTTTTATTCAACACCAGGATCTCTTTTGAAAATGTCAGATGCAGTAGCAGATCAAAACTCCGCTCTTCACGGGTCATATATTCCGACTGTTGTGCCTGTAATGCCTGCCAAACAATGGCTTGCTGCTTCGAGGTCAGTTTCAAAAGGATGCCCTTTCCTCGAAGGGTTTGGATCGGTCCGATGTGTAAGTCAGCAAGAAACGTGTTGATCTCATTCAAATCATTGCGGATCGTCCGCCCACTGGCTGCGGTCTCTTCTGCCAGTTGCTCGATGGATAGTGGATAATCAGTCACCAACAGGCGATGCAAAACATCTACGATTCGTTTTTTCACAACTTTCTCTCCTTCTCTGATTTGAGTATATGATTTCGCTTACAACAAAAAAAGTAGATGTTTCTGCCACTTTAGTTTGCAAAAATGTAAACGCTCCTATTTCAAAATAGGAACCTTTGCTCGATTATTTCACATTTCCCTTCTTTTTCCTATCCAATGGAGAAAACGTTTAGATAGAGGATCAGATGCAAAAAAAGCAAGAGCAGCTGCTCTTGCTTATCGATGATGGTGCATGCTATTGTGTTTGATCCGTCGTGTCTTCTGGCTTATTTCCCAGCGCTTGCTCCATTTGCTTTACTGCCCAATCCATTAGAAAGATCAACAGCATTGCCAGCACGCTGCCAATCAATGCCCCTGAAAAACGCAATGGGATCAATTTCAGTGGCGTAAAACTAGTACCGATCGTCATTAACAGCAGGACTTGTGGGTTGGTAAAGAAATTAGCAACGGTATAATTGACTGGCATAAAAAACTCCGTCAATATGTTTAGAATGATCAATACCACTGCGATCGCTTCAAGGGGCATATGCAAGGACATCAATAAGAAACCCAGCAGCAGCCCTACGATTCCTCCCAGTACCCTGCCGATCGTGCGATTTTTGATTTTTTCCATATGTTCCCCTGCCAAGACGGCAGCAGCGGAAATCAAGATCCAATATCCGTTGCTGTCCCGCAACAGATAGGCAATGTAGGTGGCAATAAACAAGATCAAAGAAAAGTGCAACGCCTTGATAACCATTTCTGGTTGCTGAGATAATGCCAGCGAATATTTCTCGTGCAAGCTCAGTTGTTGAAAGGCCGTTTTTTCTTCTTTCAACGGCAGCTGTTCAGCTAACGAAATCACCAGTCCAGCAAGCAATGAGCCTGCGATGCCGTAAAGCAAATAGGAACTGTGGTGCAAGATTTCTCCAAGATGAGCGGCGTGAAAGTTAAAGCCGGTGGCATAAAGCATCAACACGAAGAAATAATCCGGCTTGGGGATCCGCATCACTTTTGACAACAAAAACGCGGAAAACGATAAAGCGCCGATAATAAAAGGCGCGCTCCAAGGAATCAGTGCTGTCCCAGCACCTAAAATAAAGGCCAGCAACAACGCCGCGCCGTGGGTCAAAATGGCGCGCAGGTTATAAAAAAGGGACCGATGTTGAAAAGCCAAGTAGGAAAAAGCCCCCATCGCCCCCACAGAACTTATCAAAGGGTCCTGAACAAGAATCCCTATAAACAAAGGAACCGCCATCGCAAACCCTGATCCTAACGGACGCAAGACTTTTCGTTTTTCTTTCATGCAATTCCTCCTATCAAAAAATATGTACGATGATACAGCGTTTTATAAACAACGTCCTAAACTAGTATACGGAGCAAAAGATGAATATGCAAATTTTTTTCAGAAACTTTTCGATATAACCGTAGCGATGTTTTCTTGATCAAATCATACGCTGGCACAAAACAGCCCTTAGCAATAAAAAAGAGAAGCATTCGCTTGGCAATAGACTACAAGCGAATCTCTCTACTTTTAGGCAAAATATTCTTCAATGAAGTGCTGGTGATTGTATCTACTATTAGTATCGCGCAGCATTCACCCGTTTGAATAACACTTGATGCACTCAATCAGCTAGTAACTCACCCTAGTGACCACATGGACAGACTCTTGATACACCAACACGAGTCATTGCCTTTGCTACTGGTGTCTGGCGCGAATATGTCTCTCAATAGATAAATGAATCACTAAAGCACCGAAAACAGCGTCTTCAGTGCTGACCAATTTCCTTTTGTTTACTGCAAACGCTGTTGAATAATTGGTTTGACAACAAGGATTGCTCTTTAATCCTGTAAAATCACCGTTTTCAAGCACTTCGATTAATCATGAAAAAGCTGAAAGGGATGACTGCTTTTTCAACCAACTGGCAAGAAGCATCGATTGCTTCTCTGCTTTAATTTTTCTTGGAAAAATCACCTTTTGCGATGGCTTTGTCCGTACAATAGTGGCCTTTGCCATGGGTCTGACGGACTTCTGCCAATTTTTCTTGGATCATCTCGAGGATCACCATGAGGTTGTCTTCATTGGCAACAAAGTCCAATTGATCCCCATCGATTTGCATTTTCGGACAAACGTCAAAGTTTTCATACCATTCATCATATCGCTGATTCAATTCTTTGTAATAGTCGTACAATGTCGGATCGTTGGCAATTTGTTCATAGGAACGGCCACGTTTATTGATCCGTTCGATCATTGTATCCAAGGAAACTTTGATATGAACCATTAAATCTGGTTGTTTCAACGGCGCCGATTCTTCCAATTCCCGCAGCATCGTGTTCAACAGGTTATCGTATTGTTCGACTTCCATCGGTGCGATGCGACCTAGATCGGCATTTAGATGAAACATCAAACTGTCCTCATAGATGGAGCGATCAATGACATTGTCATCATTCGACAACGCTTCCCGCATCCCTAAAAAACTTTTGTTTAAGAAAAAAATCTGCAATAAAAAGGCGTATCGTTCTGGATTGGAATAAAACAATGGCAGAACATCGTTGTCCTCCACGTTTTCATAAAAAGGCTTCGACGCCATTTCCTTCGATAAAAAATCAGTCAAACTGCTTTTTCCTGCCCCGATCGTACCTGCGATTAATAACACATTCATCCATCCTTTATTAAATATAGTCACCGACAAATGCTCGGTGCGCCATCGCTTCAAAATCATACGCTGTTCGTGCCGCCAAATCAGTCAAATACGCTTGTACCGACTCCGTCAACATCAGATTGACCGCCGCAGCTTTTTCCTGAAAAGCGATCACTGGTTTATTTCGTACGTGTGCTGCGCCGATTTTAAAGGCTGTTCCCGGATCAGTGATTCCTCCATGGTCATCCAAAACGGCAACGACGACGTCTGCTCGTGTCAATTCCAGCATGTCTTTTTCAAAAATTTCTTTCGCCCATTCCGGTGTATTGGATTCAGATGAACCTTCTTGATACAGGCGCGGCGAATAGATCGCCAAGGGCTGCTGGTTTTCCGCTAAACTGCGTTCTACCTGTTTGAGTCGTGCGACTTGTTCGTTTGAAAAAAACGGTTCAGCTAAATAGACCTGCTTCATCCTGCCAAGCACTCCTTTCCTGACCCCTTCGCCGCCAATCGTTGGATCAACGACTCAACGTCAGATAGGAAAAAGAGTGTTTCCGGCAGTTCAGCCCAAACTTCAAACATTGTTAGCAGCGGCTTCAGTCCATCCTTCAAGCCTTCGGTCATCAACACACCGATCGGCTTGCCTGACAATGGCCCAAGAGTCAAAAAAGTGCATACTGATGACAACTCCTCTAGTGTACCAAATCCACCAGGTAATACAAGGTAGGCATCGCTCATTTCCAACAATTGTTGCGTTTGTTCCTCCCTCGTATCCGTATAGAACTCGGTGTATGTGCTTGATCCAGTGATGATTGGCGGCAAATCTTCTGCAAAGGAACCTGATGGATAGATCCCCGTCACTGCGCCTTCTTTTTCAAAGACCCCTTTCACGATCTCCCTCATCAAGCCAGCCAAAGGGCCGCAATAAACCAACTCGATGTGATTTTTTGCTAAGGCATTGCCGATGGCACAAGCGGTCTTTGCCAACTTTTTCTCATTTTCTAAACGGGTGCCGCAACATACAGTTACTCTCAAAAACAACAGCTCCTTCTTCACTACACCTGCTATTTTACACAATCTCTTAAAAAAGTAAATACTACATATTGTGCTTCGTTTAGATAAAAATCGATCTATTCACTATATATTGTATATCGCCATTTGCATCTTTTCGCTTTTTCTTAAACGTTACAAACCTTGAAAATAGCAGACAAGAACAAACAGGACCAGCTTTCATCGATTGCCTCAGCCCTCTTTCATCCCACATAAAAAAACACGATGCAGCTAGGCTCGTGTTTTTTTATCCATCACTTTTTTCTCTTGTCCAAGCAAAATTCAGCAAAAAACCGTATAAAAAAATTATTTTTCGTCGATGGCTGCTTTCAGCTTTTGCAAATCCTCTTGCTCGACAAAAAGGTCACTTCCCCTGTTTCTAAATCGACGGATGCTTTGACTTCAACCCCTCGTGGGAAAAACTTGCTGGCATCGGTTTCGATTTTCAAACGCATCGTTCCGTCTTTCAATCCAGCACCATAGGTCATCGTACGAAAGTTCTTTTTCATTCCTGCTCGCTCCTTTTTTAATAGCTCATCGACACTGCACCCATAAAGGGTACTCAGTTTCAATAAATTCAAACTGTCTGGTACCGTCTTGCCGGTTTCCCAATTTGAGATCGATGTGCGGGTCACTAAAATTTTTGTTGCTACTTCTTCTTGGCTCATTTGCTGTGTGACTCGATGGTTCTTTAGCGCTTCCCCAATCGTCATCTTGCCCTCCTTCTCCTACCTTAACGCAGACCTGCTGTGATTTCTGCTCAAATCCATTGATATCATGGCATTGTCAAACAGTTTTGACAGGATTTTCTTACACGAACTCTCCGTGATAGTGGTTTTCTTTCTATCATAGATGAAAAAAGAATAAATGACTAGAAAATGATTTTTTTATTTCGACTATACTACGACAAAAAAAGTAGCACGAATAAATCGTACTACTTGAGAAAACATGACCTGTTGCTAACGGTGGATCGTCACTTCTTTTTTGACTTCTACGGTGATGCGGCCATTTTTGATGACCATCAAACGTTCAGGAATATCGATCAGCACATCGGCTTTTCTTTGGGTATCTAAAAGAATCAAATCTGCGCGGTTGCCAACAGCGATTCCATAGTCTTTAATATTTAATGCTTTAGCGGTATTGGTCGTGATCATTGGCAAGACCGTCGGCAGGTCATCGGCGCCGCCTAAATGCGCCACTGGCACAGCCAACATAGCGATTTGAATCAAATCACCGTTGCCGTATGGCGTAAAGGCGTTACGGATATTGTTGCTACCTAAGCAGATATTCACACCAGCATCACGTAATTTGCGAATCGGCGTCACGGCACGGCGAACGTTGTAGGCATCGTTTCTGGCACCTAAGTGCAAGTCGGTCGCAGGCAACGGCATCACATTGATTTGGGCTTTGACCATCAAATCGATGACTTCTGACAGCTGATCCGGTTCCATGGCGTGCAGCGCAGTCAAATGTCCCACCGACACCCGACCTTGGTAGCCTTCTGCGATGGTTTTTTCACACAGATAGACGATCGATGTATCGTCTGCTTCGTCGGCAAAATCTTGATGCAAGTCAATGTCTTTGTCAAATCGTTTGGCGATCTCAAAGATCAAGTCGATGTGCTCATTGGCTGGCGCATCATTGTAAGGAATGCCGCCAACGACATCGGCGCCTTTTTCCATCGCTTCGATCATCATTTTATCCGTCCCTGGAGCTTTAAAAATCCCTTCTTGCGGAAAGGCAACGACCTGAATATCGATCAAGTCGCGGTATTCTTCTTTTAAGCGCATGATGGTGTCAAACCCTGTGAAGCCTTGTGCTGGATCAAATTCGGCATGGGTGCGCACAGCAGTCGTGCCGTGTACGATCAGCATTTCTAATGCGCGTTTCGCCCGATCATAAATGTCTTCTTCGGTAAAGGTCGGTTTCAGCTTTGCCGTAACTTGGATCGCTTCTTGCAACGTACCTGAATTATTGGGTTCACGATCGGCGATCAACGCTTTGTCTAAGTGGATATGGCTTTCGATCAATCCAGGGATCACCACTTTGCCTTTCGCCTCAATCGTTTTTGCTGCTGCTTCTTCAATGATGGGTGCAACTGCGGTGATTTTTCCTTCTGAAATTGCAATATCTACTAATTCTGCATCGTCTTCAAGACGTGCTTGCTTGATCAATAAATCCATGTTTTCCTCCTATCCATCAGCCAAACACTAAGCCGATGACTAATAATAATACGGCTGCTAAACTCAACCACTTCACGTTTCCTTTGACTACATCCAGAATCGGAATTTGGAAACCAGAAGATAAAGCTTGCATCGTAATGTTGACGAAACTCATTTGACTCCCGAGGCCAACCCCCATCGTTACAAAGCCAAGAGCTAACACTGGGAAGCCTAATGAAACGGCAACTGGTAACACTAATGTTAATACGGAGCCGACATAGGCACCCGCGGGAATCCCAATCAAGACACCCGTCAAGATCGCCACGGGAACGACGATCGCTGCGGGGGCATTTTGTGCCGCACCTGCAATTACAGCAAATGTCCCGGTTTCAGCGATCACGTTGATGAAGGCTAAAAAGATCCCCACTTGGAACAAGCGGGTCAAAATATACGTCGATCCGTCCACCATCGCTTCCACCGATTGATTCATCGAAAAGTCGGTACAAACAAAAATCAACGCCAACGTGACCACCATATAAACTAGCGGTGTAAAGAGGACAAAGCCGATCAGGTCATTGATCAACGGACCAAAGATGACCGCAAAAAGCAAGAAAATCGCAGGCAGTGTCGTTTTGAACAATTCACCATTGCTTTTGTTTTCATACTCTTGATTGGCTGATTCTTTGAAGCCCAGATGACGACGCTTGGTCCCAAAGAATGCCAATAAAATCGCCAAACCAACGAATAACAACCAAAATGGGCGCATTTGATCTACGTAAGAAGCGACACTAAAGCCGCCTAGTTCAGACACGATACTAGATTCCAAAGAGGCAGGAGAAGTCGTAAAGGAGACAGCTGCCGCTAACGACATCGCTGCGATCAATTCGGGTACCACCCCAACTGCCGCAAATGCTAACGGTGCGATCACCATCGCACTCCCGCCGCCGATCCCGGACATATAAGTCGCTGCTGCCAATAAAATGACAATAAACCCTGCCACATATTCCACTTTTCCTTTGGTCCCTCTTTTGGCTAAGGTTAAGGCTGCCGTATAACTACCGGCTTTGAAGACCGCCATCGCTACAGCGGAATTGATGATTGGCACCGTAATACTTAACATCGTCGGAATAGCTTCCAACAGTTGCGAATTGGCTTCAGCTAAACTGATCCCGCCAATAATCATCGCCAAGATCCCAGCAATCAAGCCAGCAATGATCATATCTACTTTTTTAAAGAGTAAAACCAGTACTAACACTAACGGAATCAGTACTAAAAATGCTTTGACTCCAGTTGGTGCAACGATCTCATTGATCGCTTCTGCCGCAAACACTGTTCTTTCTGAAAAGATAAAAAGAATGAGAGCCATAAACAGTGAGACGAACGTTCCCTTTTTTTCATCACATTTCTCCTAACTTATATGAATCTTCATATAATAAATGTTGTGTTGCTATGGGGTGTTGCTGATTGATTTTTCCGCTGATTTTTCTCTGGTGTTTCCCACCTTCTTTCCTCGAAGAAAGGAACCAAGCAAAAGACACCTGCTTTTTCGACCTTTTTCGCCACTTTTTCTTTCTCTATTATAATTCTTGTTGTTAACGCTTTCTTTGGACATTATTCTAAAATAAATCTTCGTTTTTTATCCAATTGGCTAAACGCGCAGAAAAAAGCGCGGCCTGTGGAGAAAAGAGCCTTCATTTGATCCTCTGGCCTTTTCTCGGAGCCCCACTTTTTAGTGATCTTCTGTTTATGATCGTTTATTTCCTCGGTTTGTCCAGCGTTTCAGTTTATAAAAAAGCATCAGTTGCTTGCGCGCTCGCTTGATCCGCTGGAAGCGCTTTGGCTGCTTCTTGTAGAATGCTTGATGGTAGTTTTCCGCTGGCCAAAACTGCGTGGCCTTGCGGATCTCAGTCACGATGGGTTGCTGATAATAACCAGATTGTGCTAGTTCCTTTTTGGCTCGTTGCGCAAGCACTTCCTGCTCAGCAGTCGTATAGAAAATGATTGGGCGATAAAAATTGCCGCGATCTTGAAATTGTCCGAAAGCATCTGTCGGGTCTGTCACTTGCCAATATAACTGCAACAAGTCCTGATAGGTGATGATTTTGGGATCAAAAATGATCTCTACTGCTTCGACATGCCCTGTTGTTCCACTTAGTACTTGATCATACGTCGGATTCGGGACTGTTCCCCCGGTATACCCCGACAAGACGGAAAGAATACCCGGCTGGTCTTCAAAAGGCTCTACCATACACCAAAAGCAGCCGCCAGCAAAAATAGCCACTTCTTGTGCTTTTCCACCTGTTTCGGTTGGCTCCACGGAAACTTCTGCTGGTTGGGCTTTGCTTGTTTCTTCATTCCTTGCCTTTTTCGGTGCTGACTGGCTGATTGTTTGATAAAACTCGGCGACATTCGGGGTCAGATTGTTTCTCAGTGCCAAAGGACGCAACGACGCTTCTAGTTTTTCCAAAACCCGTCTGGTCTGTTGGTCTTCAAGGCTATTTGACGATTCTTTTTCGTGTTTGCCTGCTTTTTGTTTGGTCGCCAGCTGAGTTTCCAGTGTATTTTTTGCTTGCACCAGTTGTTCTCGTTCCCACTGTCTCGTGCCAGGATGCAAGATCAAATTATAGATTTCTGACAGCCACGCCATCGTTGTTTGCTTCATCACCATTGCCCCTTTGCCTCATGAAGGAGCGACTCTCGCTCCTTGTTTGGTTGCACTGTACCATAGTTTCGCCGATTCGCCCAATTTGATGCCCAGCAGCGTACCGACTTCAAACGTCGCCAAGCACAAAGTATTAAAATTGCTAATGCAGACACAAAAGCTCCCCCAGTTGCCTTGTTTATAAAAGTATCGTCCAGGCTCTTGAGAATGGAGCTGATGTCTTAAAGATTGCACGGGCGTATAATCTTACGGATATACTGTTTATAGAATAAAAGAAAACAGCATGGTCGACATCGATAAGATGATCATGCTGTTTTTATTTACTTACTTTTTGAAATACTGTTCTGACTTTCATCAATAACTCATCAACCAAGTGCTCATGCGCTTTTTCCAAAAAAACACATACTCTGGCTTCATAATCTATTGTCGTTAATTGATCTAACAATACTTTTCCTGTTGTCTTCATGCCATAATCTGGATTAATACTTACATATAACGGATAGTTTCTACTTGTACTCGAAATCGGAGCAACGGTGGCAACGTTACTATAATCTGCAATCATGTCATGACTTAAAACAATATAGGGCCTTTTTCCCGTTTGTTCATGTCCAGAACGAGGAGCTGTATCCAATAACAAAATATCACCTTGTCTAGGTTTTCTTACCATTTTTCATTCCCTACTGCTTCACCTAAATGTTGAATTTCCACATGATTTTTCTCAGCAGTGTAATTCTCAAATAACTCTTCAATCGTTAACTCGTTTTCTACATTTGCTGCTTCGATGATTAGCCGTCTATGCCCGTTTACTTCTTCTTGTATTATCTTCACTTTGTCATCTGTATGAATGCCAAGATACTCCATAATGTACTTTGGCAATCTAAGACCGTTACTATTGCCCCATTTTTTTATAGGTAACATTTCCATGCGCGACACCTCTTTCTGTATATACATAGTATAACATATATCGCGACAGAGTATATACATAATTATCCTTTTTGGTCGATTCAGCTAAATTCCATTAAAAAGAATTGTTCTTTCAAGTTTACACTGCTGTGCTAAGTTAGTATCTTTCTGACCTAACTAAAGGAGCTACTAAAGGAATTGTGAAATGAAGAATTAAAAAATTTTATGTTTCTGACCCTATTTTAAGTTATCGCCCATTAATCTATGGATCCGGGCGTTCGTCCATATTTTTTCTTAAAACTTTGGATAAAATGACTCGTATCAGAAAATCCAATTTGTTGAGAAATTTCAGTAACTGTTAGATTCTTATTTTCCAATAAACTCTGACTTCGTTGTAATCGATAATCAATCAAGAATTTATAAGGGGTCATGGATGTGTACTTTTTAAACAATCTGTTCGCCTCTGAATTACTAATGTGACTACTTGAGGAAATATCAGCTAAAGCTATATTTTCGGCATAGTTTCCGTATATAAATTGGATCATTGTCATTATCTGATTTATTTTAGTATTTTTAATGGTAGTCGGTTGCTTTATCTGATCTAACTTCGAGTTGATTAGAATAAGCCAAGCTTTACAAAGATCTATCGATATCAAGTACTCTCGACCAAATCTTGGTTCCATGTAATACAAATCGATAATTTCTTTTAGGATAGATAAGATTTCTCTTGAAGAAATATCCAGGTTGTCCATCGCAATACAAGGATATTTTATACTATTTACATAGGGCTCCACATAGCTAAGGTCCATTCGGCTTCCAGGGAAGAAAGTGAGATTCTCCTTGATAAAATTTATGCTTATATAAGAGCTATTGGGTGTTAGTTGAGTCATTTGATGTAGAACATTAGAGTTGATAAAGATAAAATCACCTTTATTTAATATATAGTCGACTCCATTAATTTTTGCATTAACTACTCCCTTCTCAACAATGGTAAATTGTAATTCATCATGCCAATGGGCATCATCGAATCCTCTACCTGAAGGATTCACTCCATTTTGATTTATATGATAAATTTCAAAAGGAAAACTAGTATCTTGATAGTGATTCTGTTCAAATAATTTTTTCATCAACTTGTCCTTTGGTTATATTTTCATATGTAAGAACCTTTTTTTTATATTATTATATATCATTTGATGATATTATCATATAAAAATATTGGAGTTGAATAATTATGACAATCGATTTATCCCCTATAATAAGCGTTTTTTAAGCGAAATGACACAAACCTGGAATGATATTTTGATAGATGGCGAAGCATTTCCAGGAGAAGATTTATTTAATACAGAAGATTTTGAATTAATGTTATTAGAACAATCTGCTGCATCCTGTCTTCTTTATAATGGAGTCTATGCAGGATTCTTCATAATTCATCCTAATAATATCGGACGTTGTGCACATACTGCAAATGCGAGCTATTGTATCGATAAAAGGATGAGAGGAAAGGGCTTATTCAAACACGTAGTAAAAAGATCCTTATGGGAAGCAAAACAACTAGGTTTTCAAGGAATGCAATTTAACGCCGTCGTCTCTAATAACAAGGCAGCGATCCATACCTACGAGAAAAATGGGTTTTCCATTATCGGTTCTATCCCTAAAGGATTCCGACTGAAGAATGGAATTTTTACTGACATGTATATTATGCATCGATCGCTATGATAAAAAAATACCAAGGCATTCTCTTCACTATCTTTACAATTCTAATAGTCAGTTCTACAGAGATTACACTAAAGTTACTAGGGGGAACGAGTAGCCACGGGGGGCAATTAAATTTTTGGCGTTTTTTGATTGGCGGTATTTTTCTATTTATTTTAGCTAAGAAAAAAAGTATAAAGGTAGCTTCTTTGCCACTCCTTGTTTTAAATGCGATTTTATTTATCGTATTCAGCATGAATTTCTATCAAATGGCTATCTTTCAATCAAGCGCATTCTTTGTAGCAGTTGTTTTTAGCACAAATCCATTGTTTACACAATTGATAAATACGTTATTAACTCGTCAGTTAAAAGTACCTTCACTTTCGATCATACTTTCAGTACTAGGAATCATAATCATCATTGTTTCAAATTACACAAAAAATGATCTAGGGGTTCTATTTGCTTTGATCTCTTCTATTTTATTTGGATTATATAGTACACTAAACGAAAGAATTATCAAAAAATACTTTAAGTACAGTGACTTCTACATCATATACCTTTATTTTTGGCGCATTGGAATTGGCGCTATTAAATTTGATTTTTTCGAAATTTAATGATGATTCTCCATTAAAATCGATTTTCACATTTCATTACTTTACCGATTTTAGCCTACAAACATTACCAGGTCTATTCTATTTGAGCATTGTGGTAACCGCCTGCGGCTTTCTGTTTTACCTTATCTGTCAAATAAAATTCAAAAAATTATCACACACTGTTTTTTTCTCTAAGCCTGCGGTTTCTGCAATATTTGGTTTGCTAATCTTAAATGATCCTATTCCTTTTTCTAGTATTGTAGGTATCTCGTTGATATTTTTAGGTAGTATATTAACTTTTCAATAATTTACTAATGTACAATCCTCATGATATTATTTTTTTGTATTTTCGTTGGCTTAAATGTCACTCGATTCCCTCTTCTACTGATCGTTAAATGATTTATAAAGCAAAATAAATAATCGGAACCAAATAAGAAAAAGCCAAAAACGTTTTAAGTTTCTGAAACCTTAAAATAAAGTGACTCCATCAAATAATACCGATATGAATAGACAAGCACTTGTTGATTACTGAGTTCTTTTACGATCTTTTTGAAAAAAGCACAGATCGAAAGGGCGTACCATCAGTTAGGTACGCCCTTTTAAGAGATGTGGAAAATCTACATGATACAGAAGTTCCGCACAGTTATTTTTCAAAGACATTAAGTGATGATGACGTTTCTTCCTTTTGCAACGTCATGATGACTGGACCTTCTTTGGTGATGGCGATCGAATGTTCATATTGGGCACAATAGCTGCCGTCATTCGTGCGTGCTGTCCAGCCGTTCGGGTCCATCTTCATGCGCCAAGTACCGGTCGTGATCATCGGTTCGATGGTGATCGTCATGCCCTCTTTCAACCTAATTCCTTTGCCAGGTAACCCGAAATGAGGAAAGAATGGTTCTTCATGAATGGTTGGGCCAATGCCGTGAGCAATAAAGTCCCGCACGACACCATACCCTTTTTCTTCAGCGAAGCTTTGGATCGCATAACCAATATCGCCGACCCGGTTGCCAACTTGTGCTTGCTCGATGCCTTTCATTAAGGCTTCTTTCGTTACTTCCATCAGCGCTTGATGTTCTGGTGAAATCTCTCCTACAGCATACGTCCAACAGCTGTCAGAGATTGCTCCTTTGTAATCGACACAAAAATCAACTTTGACGACATCGCCTGATTTTAAAACATATTCTGAAGGGAAACCATGACAAATCTCTTCATTGACACTGATACACGTCGCAAATTCATAGCCTTCAAACCCGATTTGCGCGGCTGTTGCCCCTGCAGCTTCTATCTGTTGATGGACAAAGACGTTGATTTGGTTCGTGGTGATACCAGGAACGATTTTTTCCCGTAGTTGCTCGTGAATACTTGCCAAAATACGACCGGAAGTTTTCATTTGTTCGATTTCTCGTGGGGATTTTAATGTGATCAATAGATGATCTCCTTTCCTTAAATAGCCATTACCATGTTTCTTTTAATAATACACCTCATCTAGAAATAAGCCATGAGAAGGCACTGTTTCACCAGCTGCTTGTCGTACTTTCTCGGCTAACACTTGATCGATCACTTCTGGCGGCAGTGTGCCATCGCCAATGGCAATCAGTGTGCCTGTCAAGATTCGGACCATTTTATGCAAAAAGCCGTTACCTTTGAAGGTAAACCGCAATAGGTCGCCTTCTGGTGTGATGGTGATTTCATCGATCGTCCGCACCGTTGATTTTTTTGATTTTTTCAACGCAGAAAAGCCAATAAAATCATGGGTGCCGATCAACTTCTCAGCCGCTTGCTGCATTTTTTCCAAATCAAGGGGCTGCGGGCAATGAAAACTGGTATTGCGAGCAAAGACTGATGGGATCGCGTTGTTCCAAACATAATAGCTGTATTGCTTGCCTTTGGCATGATAGCGTGCATGGAAGCGTTCAGGGACTTCTTCAATCTTGTTGACGACGATGTCTTGTGGCAAATAGCGGTTAAAGAACTGCTGCATCTCTGGCAAACTCATTTGATGGGTCGTCTTGAAATTCGCCACTTGTCTTTGAGCATGCGTGCCCGCGTCGGTTCTGCCAGAACCGACGATTTCAATTTCTTCTCCCGTCAATAATTTGATGACCCCTTCAACTTTTTCTTGGATCGTTTTTTCTGAATCTCCTAGTCGTTGCCACCCTAAGTAGCGCTTGCCGTCATATTCAATCGTTAATTTGATATTTCGCATGATTGTTGCTCCTTTTTACCGGTAGTACCGGTGGATAATTTTTTCTATTCTATTGCTTGAGATATTTACTTATGATAAGGTGCCCCCTATTGATTCGATACGCGCGATAAATCTGCTCCAATAAGATCAGTTTCATGAGTTGGTGCGGGTAGGTCATTTTGCCAAAGGAGATTTTGGCATCACTGCGAGTCATGACTTCTTGGCTTAAGCCTAGGGAACCGCCGATGACGAAGGTCAGTTGGCTTTTTCCTTGGATGCCGAGTTGATCGATTTGTTTGGCGAAGGCTTCGCTGGTGGGATTGGTGCCTTCGATTGCTAAGGCAAAGACATATTCGGTGTCTTTGATTTTGGCTAAAATGCGCTGGCCTTCTTTTTCTTTGATTTGCAGCATTTGGGCTTCACTCAAGGTTTCTGGCGCTTTTTCATCTGGTACTTCGACAAACTCAAGCTTTGCGTATGCCCCCAATCGTTTGGCGTACTCGTTGATTCCTTGAACGAGGTACTTTTCTTTTAGTTTTCCTACTGTGACGATTTTGATTTTCATAGGTTCCTCCTCGTTATCCCCTTATTTTATGAAAATGTGGACAATGCTATCCACAACCTTTTACACACTTTGACTTTCTTTGAAATTCTTCTATCTTATCTATAAAACTGTGACACTTCAACGATTTCTTCATCCACCCAACCAACCCCATCAAGATTGTCCACACACTGTGGAAAAAAAACCTTTGATTCTCCCCAGATTTCTCTGCTATTTTTATTCAAAAATGACCCGGTTTTGCGAAGAAAATTTCATCGTTTGAAACAGATTCTTACGCAACTTCTTCATATTTTTTTCAAAATCTCTTAGTAGACTAATCTCAGATAGAAGGAATATACTGATTATAACGAATTATTCATTAAGGGGGAAATAGTAATGGCAAGAAAATATGTCACACCAGGTAAGAAAACTTCTCCTGGTTTATTAAAACGATTAGGTATTGGGATTTTAGGCGGTATGGTCGGCGGATTATTGACCTTCGGCGGTCTGTATCTGGCAATGGGGTCATCTTTGACTTCAACCCCAGAAACCACGACTAACAGTGGGGTCCAAGATTCGAACGGACAAACTCAAGTATCCAATGTAAAACTAGATGTGACTAGCGATGTCACTGAAGCAGTTGAAAAAGTACAAGATTCCGTCGTTTCCATCATTAATTTACAACAAAGTCAAAGCAACGATTGGAACAGCCTCTTTGGTCAGCAAGGTGGACAAAGTGAAGGCGATAGCCAAAGCGAAGACGACAGCGCCTTAGAAGCTTCTTCTGAAGGTAGTGGTGTCATCTACAAAATTGATGGCGACGATGCCTATGTCGTAACCAACAACCACGTAGTTGAAGGTCAAGATGGTTTGGAAGTTGTCTTAGCAGATGGTACAAAAGTCAAAGCTGAATTGGTAGGTACCGATTCTTACACAGACTTAGCCGTCTTAAAAATCTCTTCTGAAAAAGTTACAACTGCCGCAACATTTGGCGATTCAAGTGCCTTGAAAGTCGGCGAACCAGCAATCGCGATCGGTTCTCCTCTAGGCTCTGACTATGCAAACTCTGTGACACAAGGGATCGTGTCTTCCTTGAATCGTCAAGTAACAAGCCAAAACGAATCTGGTGGTACGATCAGTATCAATGCGATCCAAACGGATGCTGCGATCAACCCAGGGAACTCAGGTGGTCCACTGATCAACGTTGATGGTCAAGTGATTGGGATCAACTCAAGTAAAATCGCCAGCACCTCGGGCTCTGCTTCAGGCGTTAGTGTCGAAGGAATGGGCTTTGCGATCCCAAGTAACGATGTCGTTGAAATCATCAATCAACTAGAAGCAGACGGCAAAGTGGTCCGCCCTGCACTAGGTATCCAAACGATCGATTTAGGTTCCATCACATCACAACAACAAGAACAAATCTTGAAAGTTCCTTCATCTGTAACTTCAGGCGTTGTGATCTACTCAGTCAACAATGCAACACCAGCAGAACAAGCAGGATTGCAACAATATGACGTTATCACGAAAATCGATGATACAGAAGTCAGCACAACAACTGATCTGCAATCTGCGTTGTACAAACACAAAGTCGGTGACACAATCACTGTAACCTTCTATCGTGGCGATGAAGAAAAAACAGCAGAAGTAAAACTTTCCGTTGATACATCGATCAACGAACAATCAACAGACAGCAGCAACTAATCACCAAAACCAATCAAAACAATCAAGAAATGAACTGCCGCAAAAACAGGAAGCGGCAGTTCATTTTTTTAGGCTTTACCGACCGGAAAAGCTTCACCTACAACGGCATCTTGAGGCAGCTCAAGGATGCCTTTTTTCATTGGTGCACCTTCTAAATGTAGTTCTTTAGCAGAGCAGATCATTCCGAAGCTTTCTACGCCACGAAGCGTCCCCGGCCAAATCATCAAGCCATCTGGCATCATTGCGCCAGGTTTTGCGACAACGACTTTCAAGCCTTTACGGATATTGGCAGCGCCACAGACGATTTGCAAGACTTCCCCATCTCCAACTTCTGTTTCCGTGATAGACAGATGGTCGCTGTCTGGATGTTCCACACAAGATTTCACATAGCCAACAACGATTTTTGGTTCCGTATCTGCTGGCAGTTCTTCGCTGAATCCTGCTTCTTTGATCATGGTGTTCAATTGTTGGATTTGTTCTTTCGTCAACGTTACTTGACCACGGCCTTCGATCGTCATTACTTCTGAGATCGCAAAAAAATTCCAGCCGACGATCGTGCCTTCTTCATTTTTGATTTGGGCAACATTGCCTTTGCGTTCGACGGTTTGTTCTAATCCTTTATCATCTGCTGTGATGGCAAGCAGTGTATCACTGACATATTCTTTGTTATAAGCAAAAATCACGTTTTTTCCTCCTTAGGTACTTACACATTCCGCCCATAATCTTAACAAATTTTTCGGCATCCGTCATGGAATTTCTTTGTTTTCCTTGAAATTCTAGTTATTTTCAAAGACAAAAAAGCCTGAAAACCAGCTACTGCTCATTTGCTAAAGACAATGCTTCACTAGCGAGCAAAACCGCTGATTCTCAGGAACTTCCTTTTGTCACTTGTTACTACCATGCGAACTAAGGAAAAGAACACGGCAACGACAAGCTTATTTTTTCAAAAAAATGACCTTACGCTTTGGTTTCTTCAGGGGATACGATCAGCACGTCGCACCGGGCTTCACGGATAACGAAGCTGGCGACACTCCCCATCATGAAGCGTTCCACGGCGTTTAGCCCGGATTGCCCCACCATGATCAAATCGATGTCGTATTGATCTGGTAATTGAGTGGCAAGAGCGTCTTTGATGGAGCCGTAAGCGACGATGCCTTCTACTAGATCAAAATCCACTGATTTTGCGTAGGCTTTACAGTCGTCGATCAGATTTTTCGCCGTATCTTTTTCTTGTTCCAAGATGGAACTATCCAAAGGTGCATAGCCCATCATGGTCGGTACTTGCTGATCGATGATCGTTGCGGCATAGACCTTCCCTTGATTTCGACGAGCGACTTCCACTGCTTTTTTGAAGGCAGACATCGCTTGATCTGACCCATCGATCCCTACTAAAATGTTTTGATATCTTTGTGCTTCCATCTTTTTCCCCTCCTATGCTGATTGTACGCTGGTTAAAAAGGCTTCGATCTCTTCTTTGGTTTTGCGATCCTTGTTGACTAACCGTCCCAGCTCCTTGCCGTCTTCGATGACGACGAGGCTAGGAATACCAAAAATGTTCCATTCAACCGCTACATCCATGTATTCATCACGGTCGACTTCGATAAATTGAAGATCTGGAAAGTCCGCTTCGATCTCAGGCAATTGCGGTTTGATGTAGCGGCAATCCCCACACCAATCGGCGGTGAAAAAGAAGACATTTTTGCCTTTCTCCACATATGTTGCTAACTCTGCTAAATCTTTTGGAATAATCAAATTCTCACCACTTTCTTTTCTTTAAGTATACACCTTTCTTTCAGGGACTACCAACTGACATGCTGATCTTAGAACCCCTGCAGAAAAAAAGAGACAACGGGTTGCTGTCTCTTTGCTTTCGTTCGTTCTCGCTTATTGTCCTGCCAAAATCGTATCAACGGTTGAACGATCCAAACCTTTCAAGACTTGAATCACCATTTCCCGTGCCGCTTCATAATCAGCGATACTGAATAGGGTTTGGTGGGTATGGATGTATCGTCCAGGAACACCGATAACTGAACTTGGGATCCCTTCATTTGCCATGTGTGCCGCACCAGCGTCGGTACCACCTTTTGAAACAAAGTATTGGTAAGGAATGTTGTTGCTTTCTGCTGTATCCAACAAGAATTCTTTCATCCGCGGCAACATGATCATGCCTGGATCATAGATTCGCATCAAAGTCCCGGCTCCTAGATGACCAAAGGTGCCATTTTTCGTGACTGTGTCATCTGCTGGCGAGCAATCGACCGCAAAGAACAAGTCTGGTTTGAATTTCGTCACAGACGGACGGGAACCCCGTAAGCCGACTTCTTCTTGAACGTTGGCACCAGCAATCAGCGTATGGCCTAACGTTTCCTCTTTCAAGGCTTCAAGTGCTTCTAATACGACCGCACAGCCGTAACGGTTGTCCCAAGCTTTCGAGATGATGTTTTTCCCATTGGCTGTTTTGATGGTTTCCACTTGGGGGACGATCGTATCGCCAGGACGTACACCAAAGCTTTCTGCTTCTTCTTTTGATTCAAACCCAGCATCAAACAAAATATCTGTCACTTCGACATTTTTCTGACCGCTGCTTCCTCGCAACAAATGTGGCGGTACTGAAGAAGAAACGCATGGGTAATCGCCCTTCGCTGTTTTCAATGTAAACCGTTGAGCAGAAACCACATAGGGATTCCATCCGCCTAAAGGAGTGACTTTGAATAAGCCGCGATCGGTGATCGTCGTCAATAAGAAGCCAACTTCGTCCATGTGAGCAGCTAACATCACTCGTGGTGCATCTGCTTCTTGGTGGTGACGCAAACCGAAGATGCCGCCTAAGCCATCTTGTTGGATTTCATCTACCAAGGGGGTCATCGCTTCACGCATATACGCGCGCACGTCGTGTTCAAACCCGCTGGTTCCTTGTAACTCCGTTAGTTCTTTGATACGTTGAAATGTTTTTTCTTCCATGATCATTCGAGAAACACGTATCGGTTGTTTGCTGCCCTAAAGAAACAAAGCTGCTTTTTTGAAAAAGCAACGCTTGCTGTGGCTGTGTTTTCCAGCAATTTTTGGGTGAAACAACGGATGTGCTCTCTTCCTCCTTATTCCTACTGATATTCTTTATTATAGCGCAAATTTCTATTGTTGGTTATTTTTCTTATAGAATATTTCTAAACTATGGTAAACTATTGTTAAGAGAACTTGTGCTTTCACCGAGATCACAACATTCGGGAAAACTTACTTTAGGAGGGACATTAGATGGAGAATGAGCATCCATTGCATTATTTTAAAAATGGACTGACCATCGGTTTAGGTCTTGGCTTTGCAGGAGGGATTTTTTCAACGATCTGGTTGAAGAAAAGGCAAGCCATGAATGCCGATGATGTCTTAGACAATATAAAAGCGGCGTTTATCAAAGAAGGACCGATCGAAGGTTCTTGGATCAATTTCGAAAAACAACCTTTGCGCAAATTTGCGATCACTTCCCAAGGATATACTGGCGGCATCACCCGCACCGAAGACGGGCAGCTTGTCACCTATGAATTTTTGGCAGATGCTCATACCGGCACCGTCTTAGATATCCAACGAGCAATCGTGGAATAATCACTGCACTTACAACCAGCTTCTTAAGAGGCTGGTCTTTTTTCTTTTTAAGCAGTGCTTTTACTGGAGCAAAGTCGCAAGGTCCAATACCACGACTTCATCGATGCTGCCGCCTTTTTGCCGATACGCCCATGCCCCACTTTCAAACAAGCAGTACAGCTGCCCTTTTTCTACCACGATCTGTTCAAGGTAATGGGGAAACTTGATGCGCCGCAACGCATGTTTGCGGGTCAGCACCGTTGCATCCTTTGGAAAGACCCATAACTCCGCCGACCCTGGTCCAAAAGAACGTGCCAGCAACATGTATTCAGTGGTAAAGGCGATACTTTGGACTTTCGTGGTGGTGACCCTTCTCTTACGCGGCTTGATGCGAGGAGACGCTTTGCGACCGTTGGCTGAAAGAACAGGCAGCGGATAATTCGCCACCACGCCCCCTTGTTTCAAGGCAAAGGTTCCTGAGACAAGTTCACCGCTATCGGCTGCCAAATAGGAGCTGTGAGTGATCCCTGCCAATTCGATGACTTGCTGATAAGCGATAGGCTGATTGGTTGCCAAGGAATCATCTTCCAGCAGTTTCTGCAGAGAAACACACGCCACGCGCCCCATTCCTTTTCCAGTGATGGTTAGCCACAGCAATTGCGTTGCTCGATCAAAGACTAATCCGCCGACATGGGGGCGTTTTGGCAGAATCACCGTTTTCAGATGCCGCCCGCTCGTTCTTTCTATTATATAAAGCTGTGAGTGATGTTCCTGCTGCGAACAGTACGCAGAGAGGAACAAATAGTCCTCTGAAACGGCCAACCCTTGTGGGGTCATTGCCTGACACTGATCCGCATGCTTGTGCGGCCTCGTTTCTGCTTTCGCCGTTGCCGTCGTTGCCACTGCGGCAGTGGCTTCTTTTAAACCGGGAACCAAAAGGACTGCTTCCCTTTTTGCCCCGGCTGCCAGCCACGCTTGCCGCACCCTGGGATAACGCTTCAGCTGGGCTACCAGCGCTTGATTGTGGCGCGTATGTCGGTGCTTTTTTAGCCAGTACACCACAAAAAGGCCAACCACAAACACGCCCAAAAGCAGCAAGCACTCTGTTTGTCTCATTGATTGGCCTCCTTGATGAATTCCCTCTTGTCGGCTGATTTATCAGCCGCTTATTGTTTGTCTAGCTGCAATAATGCTTAGACTACTTGTACTTCGACATCAATGTTGCCACGAGTTGCCCGAGAATACGGACAAAAATCGTGCGCTTCTTCTGCGATTTTCTCCGCTTCGGCTTTTTCAACGCCTGGTAACGATACTTCTAAAATCACGCCGATTTGGTAACTACCGTCCTCATGCTGATACAAAGACACTCTTGCTTTAACTTCGGATTCGGATTCGATGTTATGCTCTTTCAACATATGCTGTACGGCACCGTTGAAGCATGAAGCATAGCCTGCGGCAAATAATTGTTCTGGGTTAGTCCCTTCACTATGAAGACCCGGTTTGTCAATTTTCAGGTGAAAACTGCCATTTGGTGCTTCGACCTCTCCGACACGACCGCCTCGATTGATCATCGCTGTTTCATATTGCTTTTTCATTGAACCTCTTCCTTTCTTTTTTTGACCTACTTCAAGTGTAACGACAATTTCCCGATATGACAAAAGGATTGCTTGTACTTGTTTCTTGAAAACAAAAAAGGCAAACCCAGAAACTCTGGATTTGCCTGTCTATTCGAGGTAATTGCTACCCGAAATAAATAAATGGAAACAATTGCTGAATGGACTAGCCGTTTGAACGTCCTAAGAAGAATGAAACAACAGCAACGACAATAACCGCACCAATAATTGATGGGATGATTGCCATTCCAGCAAGTGATGGACCCCAAGAACCTAAGATCGCTTGTCCAATAGCTGAACCTACTAAACCTGCAACGATGTTGGCGATCCAACCCATTGATCCACCTTTATTTGTGATAGCTCCGGCGATCAAACCGATAATAGCTCCTACGATTAATACCCATAACCAATGCATATTTTTCTCCTTCTTTCTTTTAAGTAGTTATTACACATATTATGTTACGCTTAATCCCCGTTTTAGACAAAAGATTTGCACTCAATTTGCAAAAAAAATTTTCAAACCTTGTTATATTAACGTTTATCAGCACTTCTTAATTATCGTTGTAAGAGCTTTAATTCGTTTTTTTTAGTATTGGTGCATTTTTTGAAATCGTTTTATTTTGTATTTTGTATCTTATCCGCTAAACTGAGGAAGAACCACTCTTATTTTGTCAGATAATTGGCACTTTTCACTCCTCGATCAGTCCTAGGACTGCTATCTTTTCAGAACTTCAGCTATTTTTCATTGGGGGACGTTTCGATCGTTTTCGATTGGAAACGTTTTTTTGAACAAAAATCATTCAATAAAGGAGAGGAACAAAATGAACAAAAAAATAGGGTATTCAATTTTGTCTTTAGCGGCAGTGATGTTGGGGGTCGCTGGATGCGGCAGTGGTGACAGTGCCAGCGACAGCAAACAGATCCGTATGTTCGTTTCTGGAGATACCAGTGAAGGCGGCGCTTATTCGAAAATGGCGGAAAAATACAAGGAAGAAACTGGTGTGACTGTCGAAGTCACCGATGTGCCTTATGCGGACTTGCTGACAAAGATCACCAAAGCTGTTCAAGCAGATGATGCGCCAGAGGTCGTGCGGGTTTCTACCGTTCAACCTGACTGGAATGACTATCTGATGGATCTATCAGACATCGCCAGTGAGGCAAAAACATTGGAATCGATGACGATCAAAGATGAAGCAGATGTCGTCAAAGCGCTCCCTTCCGATGTCACTGCCACTGGGTTGTTTATCAATACGGATTTGTTTGACGAAGCTGGTGTGACCTACCCCACTTCGGAAGAAGACATTTGGACTTGGGATGAATTTTTAACTGCGATCAATGAAGTCGTTGAAAAAACCGATGCCAAATACGGCATGGTCATGGACGCGTCGGATCACCGTTTACGGGCTTTCACCTATCAATACGGGGGACAAGATTTCTTTTTAGATGACAGCGGTGATTCTTATACGACCGATGATGCTACGAAAGCGGCTTTGCAAAAATTTGTGGATTTGAACAATGACGAAGTGATGCCAAAATCGGTTTGGACCTCTGGAGAAGATGCTTCTGCTATGTTCAAGAGCGGCCGTGTTCCAGCTTACTTTTCTGGCAGCTGGCAGATCGTTGATTTTTCTACCAACATCAGCAACTTTAACTGGCAATCCACCTATTCTCCTTATGAAGAGACCCGCGCGGTAAATATGGGCGGCAACTTCATCACTGGCTTCAACAATAGTAAAAACAGTGAAGAAGGCGAAAAATTCATCAAATGGTTGTACGAAGAAGAAAATTACAAACAGCTTTGTACCTATGCTGGCTACTTACCTGCGGTGGAAGATTTGACGGTCGATTATGAACAAGGTCAGGATGCTTATGAAATCTACAACCAAGAGATCGCAGCCGCTGCTCAACCAATCAGCAGCAAGCAAACCACCGATCAAGTGACGATGAGTATGAAAGGCTACACTGGATTGACAGGGGCTTACCGTGATGCCATCGTGCAAGTATTAAATGATGAAATTACATTAGATGAGGCAATCGACAAGACGATCAAGGATTACAATGATGGGTTTTTGAAGAAATAAACAGACGTTCAACCACAAAGAACCCATAGTCTGGCTTTTTGCAGACTGCGGGTTCTTTGTTGCTGATACGATCGTCGGAGGAGGAATTTTCTATGAGCACTTTACAAAAAAACAAATGGCCGTTGTTTTTCACTGGCGCAAGCATCATTTTGTTCATTATCTTCTTTTTGATTCCAGCACTCTTAGGACTTTATTACTCGTTGACGGACTATAAAGGCTTTGCGACAGCCAATTTTATCGGCTTGGCAAACTACCAAGAATTGTTTCAAGACGCCAGCTTTTATAAAGCACTATTCCGCACATTTCGTTATGTGATCATTCTGGTCCCAAGTATCTATGTCGTTTCTCTCGCCGTCGCTTTGATGTTGAATAGTCAGTTGGCGAAAGGCAAATTTTTCGCAAAGATCATTTTTTTCTTACCATGGACCATCTCTGGGATCATCGCTGGGGTTATCTGGAAATGGCTGTTTGGTGAAAACTTTGGCTTTATCAACTTTATTCTAGAGCAAGCGGGACAACAAACTGTCCCGTGGTTTACCGACTCGAATGCTGCCTTTTCTGTCATTATTTTGGCTGCCATCTGGGGCGGCACTGCCTTTAACATGCTGCAATTTACTGCAGCTTTGAAAAATATCCCCCGCTCGTTGTATGAAGCTGCCGAGATCGACGGCGCTAGCTTTGGGCACAAATTGCGCTACATCACATTGCCTATGCTGCGGCCAACTTCCTTTATGGTCATCTTATTGGCTTCGATCGGCGCTATGAAAGAGTTCGCCCTCGTGCAATCGCTGACTAATGGTGGTCCAGGAACCGACAACATGTTGATCGTGCAATATATCTATACGACTGGGTTTGACAAAATGCGGGTCGGCTATGCCAGTGCTGCCTCCATGGTTCTTTTCGTGATTCTTTTACTGTTAGGCTTAGCACAAATGAAGATTGGAGGCGGCAAGAATGACATCTAAGACCATCAAAACCAAACGACCTGTCACAAGAAAGTCAGCGATGTTTTTTTAACGCTGGCATTGATCATCACTTCCCTACTGTACCTTTTTCCACTGCTTTGGTTCTTATTGAGTGCCTTCAAACCAGGGACTGAACTATTTGCTTATCCCTTGAAAATCATTCCTGAAAATCCAACCATTCAAAACTTTATTGATGCTTGGACGACATTGGATTTCTTTCGTTACTTCAATAATACGTTGATTTCAGCGGTCGTCACCACTTTATTGACGATCCTAGTCAGCGCCGCCTGTGGTTATGCCTTTGCAAAATACGATGCCAAATGGCTGCGTTTTTCTTCATCTGTATCATCGCCACCACCATGCTGCCGACGGAAGTTATCATGAATCCGACGTTTTCCGTCATTCGTTCGCTAGGCTTATATGATAACTTGCTGGGGATCATCATTCCTTCCATCAATACAGCAACCGGTATCTTTATGTTTCGGACCTTTTTCGTCTCCGTTCCTGACGATTTGATTGAATCAGCCCGCATCGATGGCGCCTCGGATGGGATGATCTTTTTGAAAATCATGCTGCCGATTGCCCGACCAATCATTATGACACTGGGGATCTTTTCGTTCCAGTGGCGGTGGAATGATTATATCTGGCCCTTGATCGTCTTGAATGATCCGAAAAAATATACCTTGCAAGTGGCGATCCGCAGCTTGGTGGGCGCGGAAGATATCAATTGGACGATTTTGATCGCTGCCTCAGTAATTTCCATTTTGCCTTTGCTGCTGGTCTTTCTCGCCTTTCAGCGCTGGATTCTCGACAGCAATTTAGACAGCGGGCTAAAAAAAAAAAAGTGCCGACTGCTTCGTCGCACCTTTCTCCTTTTATGGACGAACGGTGCCACAGAGCAGCGGCGCTTTTTATTTTGAGAAGTCTTTTCGTGACAAGTAAACGGCGGTTAAGATGCCGACTAAAATAGCCAAGCCGAAGACGACGATCGTACCGATCGCATTGTCTTTTCCTGGCAGTCCTCCGGTGTTGATCCCCCATAGCCCCGCGATCAAGGATGGCACAGCCACCACTAATGCCGCAGAATCTAAGTATTTCATCAGATGGTTTAGATTGTTGTCCATCATATCGGAGAACAAGCCACCGATAGTTTCTAACAAGTCGCGATAGATGGTGACCATTTTCATGGCAAATTTCTGCCGTAGCTTGATGTCATAAACAAGTGCTTCATTATCCAAACGATCCAAAAATTCTTTGCGATCCATCAATCGATCGACAGTATGGTTTTGGTCCCGCAAGGTGTGATCAAGATAGACCATGTCTCGCTCGGTATCGGCTAAATTGAACAATTCCTTGTTTTCCGTCGTTTTACGGGCTGCTTGATCCAAATCATCGATTTGCTTCTTCATTCCCTGCAGACCTTTGATGTAATGGGTGTAGATCATCAACGTCGAGTAAGCAACAATATCTTCATACCGTTGAATATCTTGCTCATGCTTTTCAATCAGGCGTTTAATCAGTGTAGATTGATGAGAGACATAAGTGATTAAAAGATCTTTGGTATAAATAAAAGTCACCGGTTCTAAACGATCTTCGATGCGGTCTTGTGTCACTTCTGACAAATCGATCAAGGTATAAAGAATCGGATGATTTAACTTAGTATTACGTAAGTATTCCAAACGTGAGACTTCTTCTGGTTCATTGGCGCCAATAAAAATATCTTCGGGCAGTTGATACTTATCTAACAAGTGGCGTTGTTCCTCTGGATCTGTCCCAGAAACCACCAGCCAATTGTAATCTTCCTCCGAGGATTCCCTTATTTTTCGGTCTTCCATTTTGTAATACTGAAACATGGTGACTCGCTCCTTTTCTAATTCTCTCTTAATTTAACTATCTAACGCTTCACGCTTTTTGTCAAAGTAAATGGCTTTTCTTTTTGGAGCTTTTTTCATTTTGAACTAAGTGCATTTTATTAGACGAACCTTTCGATTCATGAGAAACTTTTTATGGGCCCAATAAAAAATTTTAGGAGGAATAGTATGTTTCGTCATCAAAAAGAACTACAGTTTGAAGCTAAACCAGAAAAACCAAATCCGTTAGTTGCGAAATACCTTCAAGAATTAATCGGTGGACAATATGGAGAGATGAGTGTTGCCATGCAATACTTATTCCAAGGATGGAGCTGCCGTGGGGAAGAAAAATACAAAGATATGTTGATGGATATCGCTACTGAAGAGCTTGGACACGTTGAAATGTTAGCAACGATGGTTGCACGTCTGCTGGAAGGTGCACCTGTGGAAGATCAGGAAGCTGCCATGAAAAAAGACCCAACGATCGGTGCGATCATTTCCGGAATGAACCCGCAACATGCCATCGTTGCCGGCTTAGGACCACGTCCTGCTGATAGCGTCGGCAATCCATGGTCAGGTGCGTATATCATTGCTAGTGGCAACTTACTTGCTGATTTTCGTGCCAACTTAAATGCGGAATCACAAGGTCGTCTGCAAGTAGCACGCATCTATGAAATGATTGATGACCGTGGGGTCAAAGACTTACTTTCGGTCTTATTAGCGCGTGATAGCTACCACCAAAATCTTTGGGCAGCTGCCGTGAAAGAATTGGAAGAAAACGAAGGTTCGATTTTAGTGCCGTCTACCTTTGACCGCAAAAACGAACGCTTAGATATCGCTTATGATTTCTATAACTTCTCTGAAGGCGACCAAAGCAAAGAAGGCTCTTGGGCGAAAGGCAAAGCCCTTGACGGTGAAGGCGAATACCAATGGCTAGACGAACCAAAGTCGAAGGAAAAGCGCCAAAACTCGATCAAGTCACACCAAAAATGTATGGCACACCGCCTGAAAAATAATTTGATCAAAAAGAGCAATTGTTTCTGAAACAGAAACCGTTGCTCTTTTTTCTTTGTCTGTTTGAGCAAGTTGGTTACCTTCCTGTCAAAAAAGCGTTAGAGTAGAATGTAGAGAATAAAAGGAGGAATCATTTTATGAAAGCACCTTTACTGACATTAAACGACGGCAATTTACGCCCCGCCGTGGGCATCGGTACCTATCAGATCCGCGGTGGCGAAGGATTGAGCCAGCTGCAAGCAGCGATCGCCGACGGGTATCGATTGATCGATTCTTCAACCAATTATGACAATGAAGGCATTGTCGGCAAAGCGATCCGTCGCTCTGGTATCCCACGTTCAGAATTTTATATCACCTCAAAATTACCGGGAAAATACCATAGCTATGATGATGCCTTAACCAGCATTCAAGAATCCCTTGCTCGCATGGGACTCGACTACTTCGATGCCTTTTTGATCCACTGGCCATTACCAAAACGCGGCAAATATGTCGAAGCTTGGCAAGCCTTAGTGACCGCCCAAAAATTAGGCTTGATCCGTTCCATCGGCGTTTCCAATTTTGAACCAGAACATTTGGATGCCATCATTGAAGCAACTGGTGTGACCCCTGCGCTAAATCAAATTGAGATCCATCCTTACTGGGTTCAAGAACGAATGGTTTCAGAGAACAAAAAACGCGGCATCGTAACAGAAGCTTGGAGCCCACTAGGTCGTGGCAGCGATGCCCTGAAAGAACCACTGATCACTGAATTAGCTGAGAAATACCAAAAATCAGCTGGTCAAATCATCTTGCGCTGGCATGTGGAACGTGGCATTTTGCCCCTTCCAAAATCAAGAAACCTCGCCCATCAACGAGAAAATCTTGCAATCTTCGACTTTGAACTGACTGAAGATGAAATCAATCAAATCAATCAGTTAAACAAGGAAGACGGCCGTATTGATGGTCAAGACCCAAATGAGTATGAAGAGTTTGAATAAATACAACCAGCAACTTCTCCGCTATAAATGGAGAAGCTGCTGGTTTTAGTTTATCTCAACTCAAAATGAAATGTCTTTATTTCAAAGGGTGACAAGGTAAATGAGACTTTATCTTTCCACTGCTCATTATTTAAAGGTATCTCCATCAAATCTGTTTCTTGCCAAAAACTGTGTGGCAACTGCAATGTAACCTCCCTAGTTCCTCCCGTGTGATCATGTAAACGTAAAATCCACCCTTTGCCGGTTTCTGCTTGCTTGATGGTGTCGATGATAACTGAGGTTTCACAGTCTATTTGCAACGGAAGCAACCAAGAATGTTCTCCGTTAATAATCGTTAATGGCGAGTTGAGGGACCATGCTTCTTCCATAGTTCCCCCATCGATGGCATCGTGCTCGTGGGCATAAAAACTGTAAGTAAATTCGTGATCACCATCGTCAGCCAGTGGATCAGGATAAATAGCGCCTTTAAGCAAGGTCAAGCTTAATTGATTTTCCTTAACAGCATAACCATATTTACAGTCATTCAATAAACTTATCCCACAATATTTTTCTGAAAGATCTGCCCACTGGTGGCCTACTGTTTCAAACTGAGCCAATTGCCAACTGGTATTAGCATGGGTAGCTCGTTTTACATTTCCGTACTGAATATCAAAGACTGCTTCAGTTGATCGAATTGCTGCATCAAAGTTTACCTTCAACAATTGTTGGCGTTCATGCCATGAAACGTTTGTTAAAAAATCGATTCGTTGTGTATGAGCATAGACCCGCATTTCCTGATGTATCTGCGAATTACCAAACGTATACTCAAATACAACGGAAGCGTAAAGCGCATTATTTGAATGCAATCGAATTTGATCGGCTTGAAGCACTGTTGCTTTTTCTTGATAAAAACTATCGATGTCCCATGCATCATAATTTAAAGGTTTGTCTTCAAATAGCTGAAAAACATTCCCTTTTCCTTCCAACATTTCTCTACCCAGTTTCTTATCAAAAATGCTAATTAAATTTCCCGATGTTTCCCATAAAATTCGCAAACGATTGGTCTCAATCGCCCCCTCTGTGAACACAGCGAGCGGTTTGATGTCTTTATTTCCTGCTATCGGTTGATACTCTATGACCACCTGACTCATCCGCGGAACATTTGCCACAAGAACAGACTGTTTTTTTCCGTCAAAATAAGCCGGAAGTTCTTTTCCTTGTGAATCAATAAAGCGGCCTTCTTGTAAAAGCGGAAGTTCAACCAATTCATTCCGTGACCAGCCAGCTGTATTGATGACTGTATACTTTTGACTAGCAGGTCCATCTAATTGTTCAAATAACTGTTGAATGGTCTGAGTCACGACGGCAAACTCTGCTCTATGGTCTTGATAAACTTCTTTGATCGAAGAACCAGGAATAATATCGTGGAATTGATTACGAAGAACCGTCTCCCATGTTTCAAAAAGCGGCTCCTTAGGATACTCGTCTTCTTTGCTGGCTGCTAAACATGTATAGAGAATCTCAAGTTCCCGTAGAGCAATTTCAGCTTTTCGATTCATTTTTTTGACAAACGCTTGCGAGGTATAGGTTCCTCGATGATATTCCAAGTACAATTCGCCATCCCAACGAGAGATCAGCGACTTATTTCGTTCTACTGTCTGATGCAGTCGTTCAAAAAAGGCTTTCGCTTTTCCTGTTTTGACTTGCGGCAATCCTGGAATCTGGTCAAGGCGTCGTCGATTTTCCAGCATCTCTCTAGTGACACCGCCTCCGCCGTCCCCATGACCGTAAGACAGCAGAAATTCTTGATTCAAACGCTTGTCTTGATATCCGTCGTAAATTCCTTGAACGGTCTCAGGAGAAAGCGTTCCATTGTAGGTATAAAACCATTCTTCTGCCCATTCATCCGTTTTACCATCAACTGGCGTGGTGATAAAATGCGTCAAAATGTCTGTCCCATCGATCCCCCGCCAATAAAAGGTATCATGAGGCATCCGGTTATATTGATTCCAGCTGATTTTGGTCGTCATAAACGTCTCAATACCTGATTTTTTCAAATTTGAGGCAATGCCCAAGAATAGCCGAACACATCCGGAAGCCACAAGAAATGCATTTCTTTGTCAAATTCTTCCTTCACAAATTTTTTCCCATGGAGTATCTGACGGACCAATGATTCACCTGACGGTATATTGCAATCGGCTTCCAGCCACATGGCTCCGTCCACTTCCCAGCGGCCTTCTTTGATTCTCTTTTTGATTTTCTCATAAAGAGCTGGATAGCTTTCTTTGACATATTTGTATAGCTGAGGTTGGGTTTGCAAGAAAATATATTCTGGGTATTGTTCCATCAAACGTAAAACCGTTGAAAAACTGTGGACAGCTTTTTCCCCTGTATGCTTCAGCCGCCACAGCCAAGCAACATCGATATGTGTATGGCCGACAGCTGTTACAGTGATCTCCGAAAGTTTAGGTATTTTTTGCAGTTCTTGATTTAAATAATGATCCGCTTCCTCAATGCTATGATAAAAAGAGATAGATCCGGGTACCTGCCACTGAATCAAACGAAAGGCATCATCTAAAAGATTCAACAGCTTGTATCGTATCGGTTCATTTTCCGGTAACCCATCGATAGTTTTCGCCATCATATCAGCGAGAAAGAAACAGTCGTCAGCAGCTAAGTGTCGTTTTGCCAAACAAGCTTGCCGAAACTCATGCCGTTGAATGACTTCAGCCCCACCGCCTTCCAAGCCCGACCATAGTTTTAAATCAAGTCGGATGGTTTTCCCCGGTAATGATCCGCCAGAAAAATCTCTGTATGATTCGAGTCGACACCCTGATAAGGTTCACCATCGATTAACAGCAAGGACTCAAAACCTGAATTATAGCCACCACCTGTACGACCAAAATCAATCAGTAACCATAAGTCTTCCTCGTCTGGAACCGTCAATTCATAATGAGCCCAAATGTAACGGTCTCTCCCTTTCCAGAAATCGCCAACTGAAAGTGTAAAGTCCCACTCTTCTGGTGGGTGTTTTTCCGTTTTTGACTTATCTTCTTTTGCCGACCACATTTTCAGGTCTTGTACTTTTTGAAAACGATACGCTTTTAGTTCAGCGATTCGTTTCGTTAATTTTTTTGTCGTATGAAATGGATCTTTCATCCTTTCGTCGCTCCTCCCATGCTAAATCCTTTAGACATATACGTTTGGGACAAAGCATATAAAATAACGACTGGTAAGGTATACAGCACCGAAAAAGCGGCTAAACGACCATAATTGACCATACCAAAGTTGCCGAAAAACTGAAAGATCGAGACTGATGCCGGCATTTTTTCGGGTGACTGAATCAAAATATAAGGAACAAAGAAGTTGCCCCAGCTTCCAGTAAAAGTAAAAATACCAACCGTACAAATACCTGGAACCATCAGCGGCGCTACGACTTTTCGTACCCCTTGCCATGTTGAAGCCCCATCGACCCAAGCGGACTCTTCTAAGTCGATTGGTACCGAATCCATAAAGTTCTTCATCATCCAAATCCCATAAGGCAGTGAGGACGCCGTCAAGAAGAACGTTACCGCCAGTAATGAATCTTGAAACTTCAAAAAGATAAACAGTTGGTAGACCGGCACGATGACAGCAGTCATCGGTAGTGAGGTCATGAACAGTACCGCCATCAAAAAACTTTTTTATATCTTAACTGATACCTCGACAAGGGATATGCTGCCAAAACACATAAGACAACAACTAAAATTGATTGACAGCCGGACAAAAGCAAGCCGATTCCAAATGACCGAATGATGGTTTGATCAGAAAGGATCGAAGCAAAATTTTCAAATGATACTGCTTCAGGTAATTTCAAAGTTTGAATAGCGCCCGGATCAATAGAGGCAATCAGCATCCACAACAGTGGGAGCAAAAACAATAAGGCTAATACTGCCAAAAGCAGATAATGAATCAGGGTCTCCAATTTTTCACTGCGTTTTACCATCTTTTTCACCTACACTTTCACTTTCAGCATTTTCATATAAATCAAGCTTGCGGCAGCACCAATCAGTAGCAAGACTAGCGAAATCGCTGTTCCGTATCCTAGCTGATAGCTCACAAAAGCTTGTTTGTACATGAAGACCGGCAGGGTTGCAGTCTGATTGCCGGGACCACCACCAGTCATAGTATAAATTAATGTAAAGACACCCAATGTCTGCAAAGTGACGAGCATCAAATTCGTTGCAATGGTACCTTTGACCATCGGAATCGTAATTTTTTGAATCACTTGCCAGCGGCTGGCGCCATCCATAACTGCAGCTTCCTCTACTTCCTTAGGGATCTCATCTAAAGCGGATTGAAACACCATCATTGAAAAAGCGGTTCCTCGCCAAATATTGGCAATCACAACGCTGATCATAGGAAACGCAAACAGCCAAGCAACTGGCTCAAAACCCATCAGTCCCATCAACCAGTTGGCTGTTCCACTGTCCCCTAAAAAAGCAACCCAGCAAAAGGAAACAACGACTTCCGGCGTAACCCATGCGGCAATGATGATCAGACCGACGACTCGCCGAAAGGCACGATTCTTCTCCCGCATCATAAATGCAATCAAAAAACCTAAGAAACATTGACCAATCACTGCAGAAAAAATGACGAAAATCAAGGTTCGCACGACACTGGTTTGAAAAGCCGGATCATTGAACATGCGCACAAAATTTTCAAAGCCGATGAACCGCAATTGACTTGCTTCAGCACCAGTCAAAGCCAAGTTCGTGAAGGAAAAGATAAAAGTTAAGATAACTGGACCAACAAAAAATATCAGCAGCAAGAGCCAACTGGGAAATAAAAAGATCAACGCTTTTTTACTATTGGACATTTGCTGCTCTCGTTTTAGCGAATGTTCCATTCTTTTCTCCTTTCTTAGTAAAAAGAGAAGGAACGTTAGACCCTAGTCGGATCGTTTTCAACGAGTCCTTCTCCTATTTATTTACTTAATCAATGGCATCCTCACCGACAATCCTCGTCACGTTGGCTGCGTAATCTCGAGCAGCTTCTTCCGGTGTCTTGCTGCCAGTGGCAACTGCTTCAACCATTGTTTGGATTTCTACTGAAACATTTGGATATTTGTCATCTGCCGGACGGAAATGGGCATATTGTAAGAAAGAGGTTGCTTGCTCAATAAAAGGTTGCTCCTTATATTCAGCTATTTCTGCTGAATCGTCTCGGACGGTTAAATTCCCTTCAGCAATTGCACGAGCAGCTTGCTGTTCTTTTCCGCCAAGGGCCTGAACCACGCGCCAAGAAGCTTCTTTATTTTGTGCTTTTTCGGGAATGGCCCATGTCCAGCCCCCTGACATCGTCGTAAATGGCGGTTCACCACCATTTTGTGTCGGCATGGCTGCGAATCCAAAACGTTCTGTCATATTCTCAACAGGAGTTGCCCCATTTTCTGTCCAGTTACCGGCACTCCAAAAGCCATCCAATAGCATACCAACTTCATCATTAGGAAATTTGTCTTGGAACATCACGGATCCGTAATTACTGTTAATAGCAACAGATAAAGAAGGGCCTAATTGTTTCTGGTTATACACTTCATCAATAAAAGTTAAAGAGTCAATGATCCCTTGTGTATTCACTTGCCACTTTCGCGTTTCATTATCAAATAGTGTGTCTTGAGTACCGTATAAAAGCATCTGGAAAGTCTGCATAGAAACCGACTCGCCATTGGCTTTAGCTACGCCCAAGCCTAAAGGAATCACATTTTCATCGGAGGCTTTGATAGCTTCAGCCGCTTCGATAATCTCCGCCCAAGTTGTTGGTTGCCAGTCTTCAGGCAGACCCGCTTTCTTAAAGACATTTTTGTTGTACCAAATCCCACGAGAATCAGAAGTGCCAGGAATAGCATACGTACTGCCGTCCTGCGCAATGACACCGGCTTTTAAATTCTCCGTATAATTCCCCCACTGATCCCAGTCTGCAACATAGTCATCCAGATTGGTTAAGTAACCAGCATTTGCATCAGAATTCAACATAAAGGAATCTTCTGCCACTACATCGGGTGCTGTGCTTTCTGACTGCATGGAAAGAGCAACTTTTGAAAAATAATCCCCTTCGCTTGCCGTAATCGGAGAAAGCACGATTTTAATGTCCTCATTTTCTTTCTCAAATTCTGGAATAAATGTTTCTTCCAAGTATTGGGTCATTTTATCGTTTTCCCCGTATTGCGCCAAGTGATCTTGATCTCGGTTTTCCCTTCTGAACCTTCCCCGCTTGAAGAGCCATCGCTGTTCCCACAAGCAGCAAGAACCATAGGCAGCGTCAGGATGGTCAGGAGTGATGCAGCTTTTCTTTTCATTGACATAATCGTTCCTCCTAAATCATTTTTCATTTTCTCTCGCTTAAAGTAAGCGCTTTAAATATAGCGTATTTAGCCATTGTTGAATATCAACATTATTCGTTGGAATATACACTTTTTAACCTTAATATCAAGTTTTGTAGACAACTGCAAATAATGATGATTTGACTCAAGCTGATTTATCTCTATAATCAATGTAAACGTTACCAAAAAAAGAAAGGAGCACTTATGAAATCAAAAACCTATCGAAAAATATTCTTAACCTTTTTAACGGTAATCATTGTATATACTATTTTTATTATGGTGATTGTTATCAATAATGAAGTCAATCAGCGAAAAGCTGAGCAAACTACCCAAAGTATTATGACGCTAGAAAACAGTGCGTTTCGCATTGATCAACAACTTCGATTTGCCCTCAATTCAATGAAATCTTTAGCAACAAAAGAAAGTATTATAGTGTTTTCCCAAAGTACTGAATCTGATTACGCGTTGTTTTCAGCTATGTATGATGAAATTCGTGAAAACTATTTGTTAATGAATCAGTTTGAATACTCTATTGGAATCTTGAATCCAGAGAATCATATCATCGTCAGTTCTGACGGCTATTTTGTTTACAATGATTTCTTTTCCTTTTTGAATATAGAAACAAAAGCCGGTCTTCTTTCCGAAATGCTCGCAGATGCCAGCTTCAGTTCTTCCATCTTCGAAACTCTTGATCAACGGCTGATCATGCTTCATAAAGAGCAAGTGGAGAATCAGACCCTTTATTTCTTTGCCTATTGGAAAAAAAATGAACTACTGTCTCCAATGAATCAAGAAATACAAGTTATCGATCACCAATATCCTTCTAGTGAGACCAATTCACCGATACTTACTGATTTTACACAAAATACCATTCAGCAAGAGGCCAAATCAGATACTATCGTTTTTACAAAAAATTCAGAGGTGCTCCCTTTTGCCAATTATCAATTGACAACCGCGATTCAAAGCAGTTTTCCACTATCTACGATTTCTTCCTTTCTCCTTCCATTAATGGTTTTGATCGTACTGGGTGCTTTGATCGTCGTTTTCTTGAGTAAGCGGATGTACAAACCTTATCTAGAAATATTAGATGAAATCAAAAAGAGTAATGTTGATATTTTAACGGTTGATGATATCAACTTAGCTTTGCACCAGATAATCGAGTCGTCTAGTTCGATCAACCAGCTCCAGTCCCCTGTCTCAGAAGAAGTAAAGGAACTATTCTTAAAGAATCTGCTTTACGGAAAATATACGTACAATATGAGCAAGAGTTTACTGCCTACTTTTCATCTTGAAGGCATAGAAAAAGGCGGGAGTTTTGCTTTTCTAACCTTCTCAGGTGAGATGGCAGAAGAAGCCACTTTTAATGGAACAGAGATCATTCATGTACGCAAACAGTTGATCAAGAAAAATCTTCATATCGAGCGTTATGATATCATCAGTTTTTCCGAAAAACACCTTGTCATTCTTTTTTACGATCAGGAATATTCACAAATCATGAAAGAGATCGATCAATTGAAACTAACAATCGAAGACAGTTTGAACTTAAGAATGACTTATCTACTTTCCAAACCTTTTCATTCTCTCGAACATTTTATCGAAGTCTTTCATGAAACCTGTCAGTGGTCAGATGAATGCAATGGCGAAGATCAGTTCCATCAAATACCAGTTCCAACATCAAACGCTTTTCATAAAATCAATTATACCGTTGATGAAGAACAGTTACTGATCCAATATTTCAAAGTAGGTGATTTTGTCCATGCTAGAGAATTATTGCAACAAATCGTGGAGATCAATATTTCCAGCAACCGTTCTCTAGGCTTCCTTCAGGAATTTTCAGCCGCTCTGACCTTAACAATAAAACGTATCGCTGTGATCAAAGAGATTTCCTACCCTGAATTCTACGAACAAAATAAGAAACAATTTCTTTACTTAAAAAAAGGTTTTTCAGATCCCGATGTGAAAAAAACAATTTTTACCCTTTTTGACACACTGATCACTCAGATCGAAACCACGGAAAATAATAATGGATCCAAAACAGATGAAATCATTCAATTTATTAATAGCAACTATTGCAGCGACCTCAGTTTAACAGATATTGCCCAGCAGTTTCATCTAAGTGAAGCCTATTTAAGCCGGTTGATTAAAGAACGACTGTCCATGTCCTTCAAACCATACGTCAATCAACTACGTGTCGAAAAAGCCAAACGTCTGATGAGCGAACAAGAAAGTTCAATCAATGAAATTGCTAGTAAAGTCGGCTTTAAAAATACCAATTCCTTTATTCGGGTATTCAAACAATTTGAAGGGTCGACACCTGGTACTTATCGTACCAATAAAATTCATTAAGCTTTAAAATTCTAATACAAAAAAAACGATCTGAACGAGATTTGATCCCTACATTTACGAATTGTTTCCCTCAAGAAAATTCGTTCTATTAGTAGTTTTCAAATTTTTCGTTCTGATCGTTCTAATAAAAAGATAAGTTACTTATACAGTCACAGCTGATAATGGATCGCTTCTTGGTACTTTTCAAACAGGGACTGGTTCAATTCATCCCCGCCGTCTAGGTTCGCTGAGTAAAAAATCGGCGGATAGTCGACGCCAGCTTCTTTTAGTTTTTGGCAAACTTCAACGATGATTGCATTTAAAATCGTTGCGCCGACTACGGTGGATGTAGGTCCGACTTTTTGTTCTACGTCTGGGATCGTACACGCAGCATCGCCAATCTCCCCATGATTGTCGATGACGATATCCGCCGTTTCAAATAAACGCAAGCCTGATGTATGACGGCTGCTGACTGTTTTCGAATAGGTAAGGTTCGTTAATGCGATGATCTTGACCCCTTTTTCTTTAGCATGAAGCGCCATATCGATGATAACTGGGTTTCGCCCAGACACCGAATGCAAGATCAGCACATCGCCTGCTGTAAAGGGCTGGGTCGCCGCCAAGGCCCTACCGTAGCCTTCTAAGCGCTCCATTTTACTAGTGAAGGTGATTGGGCTGCGATCAAGCATCAGTTCTCTTCCAAAGATCGCGTTGATGGTCATCATGCCACCTGCTCGATAATACATCTCTTCGGCTAAGATCCCAGCGTGACTTGCGCCAAAAATGTAGATGGCTTTTTTGGTCAAGTTGGCTTTCGTCAACAATTCAATGGCTTGCTCAATCGCTGGTGCTTCTTTTTCTTCTACAATAGACAATAGTTCTTTTGCTTTTTCAAAGTATTGAAACATTTAAAACCCTCCAAACAGCTTGCCGATCAATTCACCAAGGATGCCCCATAGAGATAAATCGTTCCCACCGAAAATCAAGATCCAGTTTTGAATCGTCGTTGAGAACAACGCTGCAGAGATCCCAACGAGTGCTACCATAACAACAGAAGCTGTGATCGTACCAATAATGGCCCCTCGCAAGCCCCCTTGTCCTTCGCCGATCACCGCAGCACCCCCACATTCAAAGAAGCTGGTGATGACTAAAGGAACGATCAAAATGCCAAAGACGTTGGTCGTATTGGCAATCACCACTAAAATCGTTGAGGTGATCATCGCCACGATAAAGCCGATGATTACAGCATTTGGACGATAGTTGAACAAGATTGGCACATCAAAAGCTGGTTTTGCTCCAGGAACGACTTTTTCTGCGATCCCTTGAAAGGCTGGAATGATTTGGTTGATCAATAGACGTACGCCATACAACATGATCAATAGTCCTGCACCGAAGTTCAAGCCAGCATCAACCGCAAACATCACCAAGTTGCCCCCTTCAGGAACTAATACGGGCGCAATCAAACCAATAACGATATTCATAAAAAACATCACTAATGCGCCAGTAATCGATATTTCACGGAAAAACGAGAGATTTTCTGGCACTTTCAAATCTTCCGTCGATTTTTCTTTGTTTCCGACCCGTTTTGCAACAAAGCCTGAAACCAATGACAAGATCCCCGTTGGATGACCGATCAAAAATGAATCATCGCCTGTGGCATCCCATACATATTTCCGCATGATCCATGGCATGAATGACCAGTAACAAGCCGATAGAACCGCCCCTAAGATCAACAGTGGGATTCCGGTAAGTCCGCCTTCAACGCCCCCAGCGACGATGACAAATGGGAACCACCACAACATGTGACCGGTGAGGAAAATCGTCTTCACAGGTGTAAAGCGAGCAATCAATAAATGAATGACAAGTCCGAAAAACATCGCTAAACCTACTGTTCCGCCGTATTCTGCCGTAAAGGTGATGTCAGAGAGTCCATCTGACACAGCAACGCCTAATTGGGTTTGAACCGCAGCATTGATCGGTGCGATCGTTCCCACCAACATGTTTACCCCAGCCGTCAATGCCACCATCCCGAAAGAAGCTGTTAAGGTTCCTTTGACGACTTCTGCAAAAGGTTTTCTTTGTACCAATAACCCAATCATGGCAATGATCCCCAGTAGGACTGGCGGATTTTTTAAAATATAATCCGTGACAAAATTCATGATTATCCCTCTCTTTCAGCTAAAAATTTTTCCATTTGCTGTTTGACTTCTTCTTTATCCATATACTTTTTGATTGGATAAACGGGTGCTTTAACGGATGCTTTTAACTCATTCAATAATTCATTGCTCGTAAAATAAACATCTGCGGGTGTCGCTTTTGCTGTTGATAAATCAGTATTCTCGGCAGTTGCCGTCAACCCTAACTCTTTGATCACCTTATCGATCGTCATCTTCAATACCATTGAGCTTCCTACACCAAATCCACATACTGCTAAAATTTTCATATCCTTTTCCTCCTATTGGAATAATTGACAAATTTGTTCCCGATCGCCGTTTAATATCACGTTGTATTTTTCTTCATCCATAAAGATCGCCATGATCTCTTTCAAGCTTTCTAGATGGCTTTCACTATCTGCGGCGGCTAAGACAAGAAATATCCGCACCGGTTTCCCCTCAAGATCGATGGGCTGTTTCGTTACTAAAAGGCTCATACTTTGCTCCAAAACCCCTTCTCCAGGACGGGCATGCATCAGCGCAAAGTAATCCGCCAACACCATGTAAGGACCATTTTCTTCCACGCTTTGAATCATCGCTTCGATGTATTCTGACGTGATCAGCACTTCATCCAGCAAGGGCTGGCTAGCTAATTTTACGGCTGAGCGCCAATCTGCCACTGTCTCATCCGTTTGTATATGCTTTTCAGGCAAATAATCCTTCACTTTCATTCTGATTTAACCTCCAACATTTTTGATAGGAACCATTCTTTGTTTTCGATTCCTTGCATGATCAATTTCATCATTGGTTCCACCTTTTGCGTCTCATCCTCTCGGATCATCAATAAAATAATGATGTCGGCTTTTTGGTTGCCCCATTCTACTGGCTGATCCAAAAGTAGGATTGAGATCGCTGTTTTTTCGACATAATTCGGATTGCCATGAGGGATGGCAAAGCCATTATCTAAATAGGTTGATTGTAGCTGCTCTCTTTCAGTGATGGATTGCTGAAACTGCGCTTTTCGTTTTTCATCACTAAAAGGGGTTTGTTCGATCAGAAAATTGATGGCTTCTGTTTTGCTGGCAAATCGCTCGAAAAAGACGGTTGGCTGGATCATCGATTGGGCTTGAAGAAGCAAACCATTTTGATCGGCCACTGCCTCATTATCGATGACTAAATCGATGTAATGATTCATGATCCGCTTCATGTCGCGATTGGTCACCATAGGCGAGATCCGCACCACAGGTTTTTGAATCCCTACGAGATCGATGGTTGAAATAATAAAATCGATCGCCGAAATGTCCATCTGCTTTAATTTTTCTACTGAAACGGTTTCGATACTGTCGATCTCTGGCAGAATGCGACGAATTTTCGCAGAGACAAATGAGCTAGTTCCGACGCCATTGGGACAGACAAAAATGATTTTGTTCATGCGGCGCATTCGCTCGATTGCTGCTTGAAAATGGATCGTGACAAATCCAATCTCATCATCAGAGATCCCCACTTGATACGCTTTCAAGAAATCATGAAGCGAGAACCAGACCACGCCATACAAAGCAGGATAGTTTTGTTTGATTTCTTCCAACAAAGGGTTGATGACTGTGGTTTGCGCTTCGATCCGCAGCAGTAGTTGATACAGATGGATCGTCACATCTTCTTCCAAACGATTGTCTTGGGTCAAGTCGGTACCTAAGCCTTCGCTGATTTTTTGAATCAAGTTACGCACTTTTCCCCGAAAGACGAAAGGAACTTTTTCACTTTTCATAAAAAATTTCAAGCCGCTACCGACGATCAGGTAGGTTAGATATTGCACTTCTTTTGGTGAAAATTGATAAATGTGTTGTTCTTCGATTTCTTTCAGTAGCTCATAGACTAACGGATATTTGTCGAACTCCAAAAACAACTTCCCCACTTGGCGGTTTTCTTCAATCACTAAGTTTTCCGCATGACTCGCCCGCTCGATCAGCAGCACGATGGAAAGTACGATACTTTGAATATAGCTGTCGGGCATTTCCACTTGTTTTTCCACTAACGCTCGACGAAAGGCCTGATTTACTTCCTGGTATTTCGCAGGTTCCACCAACAAGGAAAACGCCGCTGGTTGATCCAGCATCATTAAGCAAAAGCGTTTGAGCACCCGATGGATCTGGGATTCACTTGCTTCAAAAAATGTACCTGAATTATCAAATCTCAGACGTAAGCTTTCTTTTTGAAACAGCTCTTTTAAATAAGAAATATCTTTGGCAATACTGCTGCTGGAAACGAAATAATCCTCTGCTAACTGCTGATAGCTGAGATGATCGCCAGCAATCAACCGTTTAAAAATCAAAATCCTTCGTTCCGATGTCCCCGAATAATTCATTTTCATACGCTCACCCTCTACATCTATTTTATTGCTACTGTACCAAATTAGAAGGCTAATTGTTAGATTAAAGAATGATTAAAAGGAGTGTACACTTTGATTTTTAAGGCTCCTGAAGGCATTTTATAACAATTTCAAGGCGCTTTTTTTCACAATCTGCCGCCTTTCTCTTATAATTAAGCTAGGATTTATATAGGAGGAGATAACATGAAATGGCGTGGGGGTAGACAAAGCAGAAATGTCGATGATCGAACGGGGCGATCATCTGGCTCAGGTGGGATGTTGGCTGCTGGTGGCGGGATCGGTACGGTGATCATCGCTGTTTTATTTTTCCTGTTTAGCGGTGGTGATTTAAGTTCGCTGCCGGATGTCTTGGGTGGCAGCGGTCAAGCAGCCAATTACCAGACAGAAAATGTGGGCACCAGTGAGTACACGGAGGAAAAAGAATTTTCCGCAGTCGTGTTCGGCTATTTAGAAGATTATTGGCAAGACGTTTTTCAAGAGCGGCAAGAAACCTATCAAGACCCAACACTCGTATTATTTACGGGAAGTGTCCAGTCGGCATGCGGCTATGCCACGTCACAGGTTGGTCCGTTTTATTGCCCAGCAGATGAGAATGTGTACCTTGATCTGAGTTTTGCCAATGAGCTTTCTGATAAATATGGCGCAAGCGGCGACTTTGCAATGGCCTATGTCATCGCCCATGAAGTCGGTCATCATGTGCAAAATGAGCTGGGGATCACCCAACAATTGGACAAAATCCGCCAGCAAGTTTCAGAAAAGGAATACAATCAGTACAGCGTTCGTTTGGAACTGCAAGCTGACTACTTAGCTGGTACTTTTGCAAAGTATCTACAAGGTGAAACCTATCAAGGACAGCCGATTTTAGAAGCTGGCGATATTCAAGAAGCGATCACGGCTGCCAATGCCATCGGGGATGATACACTGCAAAAAGAATACCAAGGCTATGTTGTTCCAGATAGTTTTACGCACGGCACATCGCAGCAGCGCGTGGACTGGTTTAACCGTGGCTATCGTTATGGTGACTTAGCACATGGCGACACCTTTAATGTCGATAGCCTTGATTTGAGCAAGTAGCTTCAACTAAAAAAACACTCCGTAACAGCATGAACCGCCTGCTGCTTCGGAGTGTTTTTAGGTTCTGGGTGTCCCTTCAAGCCTTTTGGTGAAGGGACGCTTTACGCTTTCTTAACTTTCGCAATGATTTTTTCGCAAAAACGTGCCTGCTTCGTCATACTTTTTTCACATTTCGAGACTATTATATAAGCATACCAACAAACAACCCTAACACTTTTTCATTTTTACTCCTTTGCCTGTCAGTCCCCGCTGACAGGCTCTTTTTTTGTCTTTTGATTGATATATTCAGACCTGCAAGTCTTTGCGCTCATAACGGGAAAAGGTGCCAAAGAAACAGATGATATCGATCAGCAGTACCCATAGGACTGATGTGGCGCCGTTATCCATGAGTTGGACGGGTAGTGCCATCCGCACAGGTGAAAGTCCTGCCAGCCATTCCAATTTATCGTAGAGTTCCCCCACGATGCCGAGCAAATACAGACCGAACACGCAGCCTAAGCCGACGCTGGCAGTTTGTTTGCTGGAACGCAAGATCGTGGATAAAAAGAAACCTAGACAGAGGAAAAAGACTAAGACACCATACTCGGCAACGAAGATTTTGCTGATTTCTTCTATAAAAGCGGACAGGTCATCTCCTGGTAGTTTGAATAGAGCAAAAGAGGCCAGATTACTGCCATAGGCAATGAGCCAAAAGCCAGTCAGCAACAACAATCGAGCGAGGAACTTCCACCCAACGATTTCTCTGCGGCTAATAGGCTGAGCATATAAATACTCAATCGTTCCTTCTGATTCTTCAGTGATCAGACTGTTCAAGCCTAAAAGCATCCCATAAATACACGCGGCGATAAATAAGTATTGAAAGTAATACCCGAAAAAGCCTGTCGGTGAAACCAAGCTTGAAGGTCCTGTCAGTTGGAGGTTAAAGATGCCTAGTAATTCTGGGCTGAAAGAGCCCAACATCTGGTCTAAGGACGTTTTCATTTCTGGCGTGATCATTTGAGGATAGATAGCCGTAAATCCAAAAATGATTGCTGCAAAAAGGATCGTCCAGACCAGCCAGCCTTTGAAGGTATTTTTAAGGTCGATTTTCATTAAAGTCATTTTTGAGAACCTCCTTCATAGAGCAGCATAAATTGCTGTTCAAGGGTTGGGTGTTCGATCGTGAACTCTTTAATGGCGATTGGTTAGAAAATGTGCCAGCTGATTCATGTCCCCTTGATAGAAAAAACGCAAGGTGTGTGATTCCTGAGCAAGAACTTGTACGTTTTCCAAGCCGACTAATGAGATACTGTCCTCATTAGTGAGCGTTACAACTTTGCCGAAATTTTCTTCCTCACTCAGTTCTTTCACGGTGATGATCTGTCCTTCACGAATAAAGGCGGTCCGATGGGCATAGGTCTGAATTTCATGCAAATCATGGCTAGATAGAAAAATCGTCATCCCCTGTTTATTTCTTCTAAGGAGCTCTTCAAACAGCCGTTTTTGAATCAAGGGATCTAAGCCATTGGTCGGTTCATCTAAAATCAACATTCTCGGTTGTGCAATCAAGGCGCTCGCAAGCCCGACTTTTTTCTTGTTGCCCAAAGAAAGTTCTGCGATCGATTTGTTTGGATCAATTTGAAAATGCTCCATCAAATTCTGAATCTCTTTTTTTGGCTGCTTGACTTGATGAAAATCTGCCGTAAATGCCAGCAATTCTGCTGTCGTCATTTTTGAATAAAACCGTACATCACTGGAAACATACCCAGTAAACGTTTTGATCTCTTTGGCTGCTTGTTGGCAATCTCGTCCAAAAATCGCCGCCTGTCCTGCATCTGGTTTGATAAAATTCAACAATACTTTGATGGTCGTTGATTTTCCCGCACCATTTGGTCCGATAAAGCCAAAAATCTCTCCTTCTGCCACTTGCAATGATACATTCTCGATGGCGTACTTCTTGTTGTATTGTTTGCTTAGTCCGTTGATCGTAATGGCATCCATCCTGTCCCCTCCTTGTACTGCTTTGATGCCATCAGTGTAGCCTTATTTCGTGTTTCCGTCAATCAAAGATCTAAAAGGCTTCCGCTGGAATTTTTTACGAAAATCATCAACAGATTGACACACTTCTATTGCTTTCTCTTCCTATTTTTTTCACATTTTCCCGCTATTATTAATACATACCAACAAACAACCCTAACACTTTTTCATTTTTACTCCTATCCCGCCAGTCCCCGCTGGTGGGCTCCTTTTTTATCGGCAAAAAAACGCAGACCTAGCAGCAACTGACTTTAGCAAATGTAGCACTCGCTAAAGTCAATTGACTGACTATCCTGCGTTTTTTGGCTCGATCATTTCTGGGACGGATGAATCAGAATTGATTCGTCCGTCCCACTTTCATTTTTGACAAAGAGCCCGTTTTTTTAAATTTTCATGGGTTGATTTGTTAACGAAACGGATTGTAGAAGCGTCCGCCATTAAGGACCATCAAGGACAATCCGAGCGCCACGATCAAGCAAACAACAGCAATCGCCAAGAGATCTTTGCCTTGGATCGGCTTAGCTTTCAGCCAGGTACGCTGCTTGTGCTTACCAAACCTTCTTAGCTCCATGGCAGCAGAAATATGGTCGATCCGTTCTAAGCTGGAAAAAATCAAGGGAATCGCGATCGCGACATTGCCTGCCACTCGTTTGCGCAAAGGTGCTTTTTTAGAAAGCTCCACGCCCCGTGCTTGCTGGGCTTTGGCAATGGTCCGAAAATCCTCTTGAATATCAGGGATGTAACGCAAAGCCAGTGCTACTGCATAGGCGATTTTGTATGAGATCCCGATGCGGTTGATACTGGACGCCAACTCGCTTGGATTGGTGGTAAACAGGAAAATCAACCCTGGCGGAATCGTGACAAAATATTTGATCAACAGATTCAACTCATAAAACACTTGCTCTTGGGTCAATGTATACCGACCGATCCCTTCAAAAATCACGTGGCGCGTACCGTAGATCTCCACCCCATATTCTGGTGCGAAAAGATAGACCGCCACCAAATTCAAAAGCGAAAAGAAGATGATAAATTTCAACACAAAAGCGATATCTCGGTAGCGAATTCCAGCACTGGCAAATAGAAAGACCGAAAACAATGCCAGTCCAATAAGAAAACGCGTATCGTAAGAGATCATCCCGATAACGGATAGCAGCAAAAAACAAATCAGTTTTGCGGCACCGCTTAATTGGTGGATCCACGTTTTGCGGTCAAGATAGCCGATTAGATTACTCTCCATCGTATCCCTCCTTCTCGCTGGCAATAAAGGCGGCAGTAAAAGCGGCGGGATCTGTCAACTGGTTAAGGGTCGCCAGTGTATACAAGCTAGTTTCTTTAAGGTTCGCGGCACTCACCACTTGTTTGTCTGCTAAAACAACTTCTGGCGGTGCGTCCAGCAAAATCGTTCCTTGCGTCAAAACGATCGTCCGCTGTGTATACTCCAACATCAGGTGCATATCGTGGGTGATCATAACGATCGTTAATCCCCGCTGGTTCAACTCCTGTAAGAATTGCATCATTTCGGTGTAATGGCGATAGTCTTGTCCTGCTGTTGGCTCATCCAATAAAATGAGTTCAGGATCTAAGACGAGGATCGCTGCAATGGCGGCTCGGCGTTTTTGCCCATGACTTAGTGCCGACAATGGCCATGAGCGAAACGGATACAGACCACAGATTTTCAAGGTCTGATGAACTTTTTCTGTGATTTCAGCCTCTGGAACGTTTCGGTTGCGCAAGCCTAAGGCAACTTCGTCAAACAGGAAGTTTTTTGACAGCATTTGATTGCTGTTTTGCAAAACATAGCCAATTTTTTGCGCTCGTTCTTTGATGGAATCATTGCCCATGTCCGTTCCTTGCCAAAGTAATTTGCCAGATGTCGGAGTCAAAAAGCCAGTAATCAAATGGGACAAGGTCGATTTTCCTGCGCCATTATGCCCGACCAAACTAATCATTTCTCCTTGATGGATGGTAAAATCCAGTGCCTGCAAAATTGGTTTGCCCACTTGGTAAGAAAACGATAGATTTTTCGCTTCCAACAACGGCGGCTGGTGGCTAGGAAGTGCCGTTTTCGGAAATTTTTCTTGAAACTGAGTCAGTTTTTCGGCAATCTCAGGTGATGCAAATGCTTCTACCGCGACCAAATCAGCAGCATCGGTCACGGGAACCCCCGCTTTTTTAAGGCGGCTAAATACAGTGGTTCACGAATGCCAACTTGCTGCAGCATGTCCGTTTTTAATAGTTCATTCGGTGTACTGTCGGCAAGGATGCGGCCTTCTTCCATCACGATGATGCGATCGACAGCGGCGGCTAACACTTCTTCTAAGCGGTGTTCGATGATGATGGTGGTAAAACGCTTCTCTTGATACAGCTGGTCGATCATTTTGATGGCTTCCACACCTGTTTGCGGATCCAAGTTGGCTAGCGGCTCATCAAACAGTAGAATCGGTGTTTCATCGATCAAAACACCTGCCATTGAAACACGCTGCTTTTGGCCACCCGATAATTCCTGCGGTTTTTTCGCCAAATGATCCATTAAGTCGGTCTTTTCAGCCCAAAAACGCAGCGCCTCTTGCATCACTGCTTGACTACGCTGATCGTTTTCCAATGAAAACACGATATCTTCTGCTACGGTCAAACCTACAAATTGGCTATCGGTGTCTTGCAGCACCGTGCCGACGGTCAAAGACAGCTCATAGATGGAAGCTTGTCCAAAATCATTAGTACCGATCGTCAATTCTCCGGTACTACTGCCTTTGTCATTTTGCGGAATCAAACCGTTCAAACATTTTCCTAATGTACTTTTGCCAGAACCGCTGGCACCGACGATCAGGACTTTTTCTCCTTCATAGATCGTTAGATCGATGTTTTTCAAGGTGGGTTCCGCTTGTGCATCATATTGGAAAGAAAAATTCGTAAATTGAATGATTTTTTGTTTCATTTTTTAGCCTTCACACATTTCTTTGGTTAGGATTCCTTGCTCAAGCTGCCTTTTTTGGTTTTGGTTGAGGCATAGGCTTTTAGCAGGATCACTCCGATTATCCCAGTTACGACTGCATTGGTCAATCCCGCAATGACTCCTTGCGTAAAGACTTTGTTCGCTGGTTCGCCATAGATCAAAATATCACCGATCGGGGCAATGATCACCCAGACGACCAAATTTGCGATCGTTTCACCGATCAAGAAGGTCCGAATTTCTTTAGCCCCAAAGGTTCCTTGCTGGATTGGAATCCAACGAGTCAAAAGTCCAAAGAACACCCCTAAGATCCCAGAGGCGGCGATCCAAGACCACCATGGACCATAAGTCGTCAAATCTCCTAGGGCATGGCCGATAAAGCCCGCTAAACCAGCAACGATTGGACCGTAGACAACGCCTAATAGCGCCAAGAAAGGATAGGCTGTGGCGATATCAGTATTTGGAAAACCAGTCGGGATCGTGACGAAACGTTTTAAGACGAAAAAGACGGCAGCACCGATACCGATTGCAACAATGTGTTTTACTGTAAATTTTGATTGATTCATTTTTCATTTCTCCTTTTTTTGAGGGTAATTTTCCAATTCGTGCCAGTCCCGATTTTATAGGTTTCAGCAAATGAAGCCAAGTTGAGCCCTAAACCAATATTCAATAGGGAATTGACATATAAGACAGGTTCATTTTCCGACCTTGCGCAAAGGAGCGTCCGAAACGCACTTCTTCTTGATAACGCAGTGTATCTTGGTAGTAGATACTGACGAGCAGCGGCTCATTGTATTGGACCTGCCATTGCTTAAAGAACGTATGGGGAATATTCGTCCACAACGAACCAAAGCGGATATCGAGAATATCGATCGTACCAGTAATCGTTTCTGCTGTTTGGCTTGGCTTTTCAATGGCAAAGACTTGGATCGCTTCTTTAGGTTCGGGTGTTCCTAGCTCATCAAAGCTGATGGCGCCACTGGCGAGACGCGCGGCGTTATACATATAAACATCCCGACCATGAAACGTATGGCTTTCGGCTGATCCGGCCAACCGCTCAGTTGCCTCATTGATCACCCGTAGTTCAGCGATTCCGATATAAGTCGCTAAATAGGTTAGGGTGCCATTATCTGGCGTCAAAACCAACTGTCCGGTCGCCAACTTGGCAACCACGCTTCGTCGATCAGACCCTACGCCGGGATCGACCACTGAAACAAAGACCGTTCCCGCTGGCCAATAGGTGACGCTTTGCAGCAGACGATAGCTGGCATCATGAATGTTGTATGGCTCGATCTCATGAGTCAAATCAGCAATGACCAGCTCCGGTGCCACTTGATAAGCTACCCCGTACATCGCATTGACCGCTCCATCTTGCAAACCAAAATCGGTTTGAACCACTAATTTGTGCATTTTTCTCTCCTCCCAACAACCTTTCTCCTTTTTAACAAAACCTGCGCTTGAAACAGCTGACCGTGCAGACACAAAAAAAGCCCTTAGCGAAAGCTAAGGGCATCACCTGCGGTACCACCTTAATCTGCAAAACCTTCACAGGCTTCACCTCATTCAGTACCCGAAAACACTCGGAGACTGTCGCTTGTTAACGGGGCAACCGTATTTTCCTAATTAGTCAGAAAATCCGCTCCAAAGTCATTTTCAAATCATTCGTTGTCGTTCCTTCTCACCTACCGGAACTCTCTGCTAAACAACTACCTTGATTCTACTTTCTTTTTCATCGCGTTTGCATTTTGTTTCATTTAAATTATCAAAGCTTGTGCCTTTTGTCAATTCTCTTTTAAGAAAAAATTCAAACAGAAGGCATAATTTGTCAAAAGATTCACGCAATTCCTGAATTTCGCTCGAAAATCCTTCACATTTTCCCGCTATTATAAATGCATACCAACAAACAACCCTAACACTTTTTCATTTTTACTCCTTCCCGCCAGTCCCCGCTGGCGGGCTCCTTTTTGTCTTCTGACTGTTTTATCTAGTTTCACTTTTTCTTGGCGATTTCTTCCCAGAATTCTGTTTGATTCGTCAACTTTTTTTCACATTTTCACGCTATTATAAATGCATACCAACAAACAACCCTAACACTTTTTCATTTTTACTCCTTCCCGCCAGTCCCCGCTGGCGGGCTCCTTTTTGTCTTCTGACTGTTTTAGATGGTTTCACTTTTTCTTGGCGTTTTCTTCTCAGAATTCTGTTTGATTCGTCAACTTTTTTTCACATTTACACGCTATTATAAATACATACCAACAAACAACCCTAACACTTTTTCATTTTTACTCCTATCCCGCCAGTCCCCGCTGGTGGGCTCTTTTTGTGAGATTGGACTTGCATTTCTTCCTAGAAAGGATTATCTTTATCTTATGCGGAAGTGGCGGAATGGCAGACGCGCACGCTTCAGGCGCGTGTGAGTTTATCTCGTGTGGGTTCAACTCCCATCTTCCGCATTTAGCAGTTCAGCTTTCTGAACTGCTTTTTTTGTTGCAAAACGCGCATGTTCATCGAATAAACATGCGCGTTTCATTCAACTATTTTTCCCCTTATTCACTAACATAGGCGGTGCGGAAAAAGAAATGCGCACCATAAGCTGGGAATTGGATGTCTTTAACATTTGATTTGATCAAATAATTTGAAGCACTTTGGTAAAGAGGGACTTGCGCAGCATCTTGTTCCAACAAAATTTCTTCTGCCGCTTTGTAATCTTCAAAATATTGATCGGGGTCGTTGGCATGAACGGTGCGCGCATCTTCCGTCAACGCCGTATATTCTTCATTGACATAGCCGCCGTAGTTAAAGGAAGCGCCGTTTTTGTATAAGATAAAGAACATATCCATGTCACTGCTTCCAGCGATCCAGCCAGAAACGGAAAGCTCATAATCACTATTTGCTCTTGATTGATTCAAGCTGGCACGTGGCTGTTTGTTGATGGAGATCGACAAGCCTGGCAAGTTTTCTTGCAGTTGGCTTTGCAAGTACTCCCCGATTTTTTGACCATTGTCATCATCTGTCACTAATAAACGCAGCGTCGTACTTTCGCCAATTTCCGCTTGGGCTTTTTCCCACTCTTCCTTGGCCGCCTCTAAATCATACAGGTTATAATCACCGCTATATGCTCGAAAATCTTCGCCAGTATTTGGATTCGAAGCTAAGCCGGTAGGGATCAATCCATTTAAAACTTTCGCTCCATCGTTCAACACATTATCCACGAGACTTTCTTTGTCGATCGCCAATGCGATCGCTTTACGCACATGAACATTTGCTAAGGCATCGTTGGCGGTTTTGTTAAAGTCTAAGAAAAAGTTCGCCACATCATTTTGCGTAACTAGCTCTTCATTGTCTCCATATTGTTGAACATAGATCCCACTGATTTTTTGCAAATCAAGGTCGCCGCTTTCAAACAATTGGATCCCCGTATTTTCTTCTTTGATGGTGGAGCCTTTGATTTCCTCCAATTGAACGACATCAGCATCGTAGTATTGGTCGTTTTTCACTAGCATCCACTCATCTCCCGTCTGTTGCCAATCGGTTAAAGTAAAGGGACCAGAATACAACAAATCTTCACTTGTACGGGCATAGGTCTCGCCTTTTTCTTCAACAAAGGCTTGATTTTGCGGTGCCAACCAGCCGATGGAAATCAAGGATAAAAACGAAGGCTGCGGCTGCTCCAACTGCACGATAAAGGTCGCATCATCTGGGGTTTCCAGACCAATCGTTTCTACGTCTGCATTGCCTTCACGAATGTCTTTACTATTGACTACATTATCCAACAAATAGGCGTTTGGTCCCATCGTTGCTGGATCGACTAACTTTTTCCACGCATAAGCAAAGTCAGCTGAAGTGATCGCTTCGCCATTGCTCCACTTCGCATCCTCTCGCAAGGTAAAGGTATAGGTTTTGCCATCTTCACTGATTTCGACTCCTTCTGCCAAGCCTGGAACTGGTTCGCTGTTTTCATCGAAACGGTAAAGCCCTTCGAATAAATGTTGGACGATGGTAAACGTTGCTTTATCCGTCGTTTGGGTCGTATCGAGAGTCGTCAGCTCAGCTGGTAGACTCACCGCGATCGCTTGATTCGGCGCTCCGTTAGTTTCAGCCTCTGATCCCTCAGTATTTCCTGTTGTCGTGCAGCCAGAAAGGGTCAACCCAATCACTCCTGCTGCAACCAATAAACGCTTCTTCCAGATCATTTTCATTCTTCCTCCTATGTGATTGCGCAACCAACGCAAGTGTTTTTCATGACAGCCAAAAACGCATTCAACGATAAAAAGAAAAAACCTCATCCCTTTGCTTATCAACTTTGACAAACAAAGGGACGAGATTTTCGTGTTACCACCCTTTTTCGCACCACTCTCACAAATGGCACCTCAACAGTACGCTAAGATACTTGGCACGGTAACGGCTGCTTTCCGTCTGATTTGCGTGAACAAATCAGATCACTCAGAGCTCATCTTCACTTTTTTTCTGCTGCCCTTTCTCACCATCCGGGTTCTCTTCTAACAGATTCCAAAGCTACTCTTCTCTTCATCGTCTTTCTTTTTATCTAAAAAAATAGTAAATGACGTTTTTTTGTCTATTTCATGATTGTTATAAAGTATACTATTGGTGTTTTTGGAAGTCAACAAGAATTGCGAATATTCAGTTTTTTATGATTTTTCTATCAGAGCTTGTTTTGCGTCTTGCTTGCCTTTCGTCACGTTCTTCTCTAGGATAAGAACTAGATAAGCCTTCTCATTTGTAAAAAGGAGTGTGCCGAAAATGAAATTAGCAGAAGCGTTACTTTTAAGACGAGATTTGAACAATCGTCTGTTTCAATTGCGCAACGAGATCTCTAGTAGTGTGTTAGTCCAAGAAGGCGATACCTTGGATCGCAGTATCACAGAATTGTTCAAGGAATACGATGAGATCAATCAACAGTATTCAGAATTAGTCGTAGCCATCAATCGGAAAAATGCGACTGCCTCTGTAGCAGATAGTGCGTTATTGCTGATGGAAGCACTAGAACGGCGAGAACAGCTGCGCCGCAAGCATGCACTGCTAACGCAAGCACTGGATGAAACCAAAGCAGCTCCCCGAATGGGTCGCAACGAAATTCGACTGGTGCGTACGATCGATACAAAAACGCTAACGGAGCAATTGAATGCGACCGCCAAGCAGTTGCGAGAATTAGATGGAAAGATCCAACAAACCAACTGGCTGGTCGATCTTTAATCAATATGGGTGGGTGTCAAAGGCGAGCACAAAGCAGGTACAGGCTGATATGTACACTATGGAACGTCTGGCAGAGACGTAAACGTAACAACCACTGCTTACGAATCACAATCGTAACAATCACATTGTATTTTTTAGCGACCACGTGCTGATTTGACTGGATGGGAAAAACCCTCTTCTTTTTTTGAGAAGAGGGTTGTTTTTTATCGTATCTAGTCGTACATTGAGACGGCTCTTTTACTGAGGAACCTGCTGCTCATTATTCACAGTGGCAAAACGCGTCAGGAACGTTTGCCCTTTCTCACTACTCCAAAACTCCTTCATCAATGCCGTCAATCCCTCTTTGGTTTGATTGGCACCAAAGAAAGGACTGCCGGGTTCTAACATGATGCCATTAGCTAAAGCACCGATAGGAAAGGGATCAAAGCCGAAGGCGGCAACGATTTCGGCTGTCTGATCAAGGGCGGTTTGGTCATCACCAGCAATGGCGATGGCTTTTTTGGCAGTTCCTTGAGCAGCCGTTCTCGTCAGCAAGGATTCCTCTTGGATATCATGGTACCCCATATGATTGAATCCTTTGACTACTTTACTTTGGGAAAAATAGCGTTGCACACGTTCCGAAGAAGTCTGCTCAATGGATGAGTATTCTGTTTCTTTGCCATCGACTTCCCACCAATAATTCATGGCATTGATCACTAGCTTACCAGCCAAAGCTTCTGCCGGCAGCTGTTGGTACTTACTCAACGGAATTGCCAAAATGATCGTTTGGGCTTCCGCCATCACTTCAGCGGCATTTTTTGCGATTGCTCCCGGAGCCAACACAGAAACGGATAAGGCGATTTTTTCTGCTGGCTTCGTACTGGCGATCAAAACCCGATAGCCCGCCTTGGCACCAAGATTTGCGAGCGCTAAGCCTAACTTGCCTGCGCCTAAAATTCCGATGGTTTTAGGCATTGCCATCACCTGCTGCCAACAATTCTTTCACCCGTGGAATCACTTTGGTTCCATACAATTCAATCGTTTTGAAACGGTCTTTTTGCAGCTGGCCGCCAGTACCGTAAACCAGATCAAAGCGTTCTACACCGACTTGCGGCATCATACGGGCAATTTTTTGCGCCACGGTTTCTGGACTGCCTACATAGTAAGACCCATGTTCGACTTCAAAGTCAAAGCGTTCTTTGCTCATGGCTGGCCAGCCGCGATCAAGACCGATTTTGTCCATGCTCTTTTTGATGTAGTTCCAGCCGATTTCATAGGCTTCTTCATCGGTGTCGGCGATCACACCATGGGAGTGCATGCCGATTGGCAAAATCGGTTGCCCCAGTTGCTGTGCTGCCTTTTTATACAGATCAACATAGGGCGCAAAACGAGCGGGTTCGCCACCGATGATCGCTAACATAACAGGAAACCCATAACGGACGGCACGAATGATCGATTCAGGAGTTCCACCGACACCCACATAGGTATCTAATTGATGCCCCTCGATTTTTGGGAAAACGTCGGCATTTTTTAAGGATTGCGTAAACTTGCCTTCCCAAGTTAATGGTTTGCCTTTTCTCAATTCACTGAACATTGCTGTTTTTTCTTCAAATAGTTCTTCATAATCTTGCAAGTCATAGCCAAATAGAGGGAATGATTCAGTAAAAGATCCTCGTCCCAGCATGATTTGTGCGCGACCGTTCGACAACGCATCAACGGTCGCGAACCGTTCGTAGACCCGCACGGGATCATCCGAACTCAAGACAGTTACACCGGTACCTAATTTGATGGTTTTGGTAACCATTGCTAAAGCCGCTAGTACCGTATCAGGACTTGAGATCGAATATTCTTCCCGATGGTGCTCCCCTAAGGCAATGACATCGATGCCGACTTCATCGGCTAATTTTCCTTCTGCCACGATATTGCGCAACGATTCGCTATAACTGATCCGTTCTTTCGTTGTATCATCAAAGGCTAGATCGCCAAACGTATCTAACCCAAATTCAAGATTTCTGTGATTGATGGTCATTTTCTTTTCCTCATTTCTCATTACTGATTCTCTGTTCTCACTATAACAAGGAACAAAAAAAGTTGCGAACAATATGCTTACTTTTTGTAAGTTGCCGATTTTAAAGCAAAAAAACACTTTCCCGAACAAAAATTCAGGAAAGTGTTTGGTCTTTAAAGATAGATCCCTTTACTATGGAGATTCACTAAGCATTCTTCCAAGTATGCTTCATCATGTTCTGGATAGATCGGCGTAGTCAAAGGAACGGCTTGAACGGAGGGTTCCAGCGGCAGATTTTTGCCACGATACGCTGGATCGTACCATTCAGGTGCTGGCCGATAGCCTCGACGGGTCATTTCATCCAGCACTAACTGATGGTATTGAAACAATTTATAGGGTGGATGAGTAAAAACGTAATCGACCGTTGCGTGCTTCTTGCCCCAGCCTAACCCTCGTAAGGCTGCTGCTTCACGATGCTGGCCTAACAGCTGCTGCCGGGGCAAAGCAGGGATCAGTGCTTCATGCCATAAGCGCATCGGTTCAGCCTCCTTTATTCTGCGTCTTGGCTGATGAAATTGTCTTGATTTTCAATAACGATCTTACCTACTGCATGGTGTGTCTCACTCAATGCGTGGGCATCGTAAATTCCTTGTGCTGTCAATGGGAAGGTTGCACCGATGATACTGGTGACTTTTTCTGCTTCGATCAGCTCTGTCAATTCTGCCAATTGTTTGCCGTTTGTTCGTAACCAAACTGCTTTGGCGAAGATGTCTTTTTCTTTTGCCAAGTCTTCGGCTTCAATACTCAAAATCGAGATCAGACGGCCCTTAGGTTTTAAGACAGTGAAACTTTTCTTCTGGGTGTCGCCCCCATCGTATCAAAGACCAAATCAATGTCTTGCAAGACTTCTTCAAAATCTGTCGTGTGGTAATCGATGATCTCATCGGCACCAAGTTTTTGTAATAACTCATGGTTACGAGGACTAGCCGTCGTGATGACGTAAGCGCCAGCTGCTTTTGCTAGTTGGACCGCATAGGTGCCAACTCCGCCTGCTCCGGCATGGATCAAGACTTTTTCCCCTGCTTTTAAAAGACCGTGTTCAAACAACGCTTGGTAAGCAGTCAAACCAGCTAGTGGCACTGCAGCTGCTTCAGCGTAGTTTTGGTTTTCTGGTTTAATCGCTGCTAACTCAGCATCCACGATGGCATAATCAGCATACGTCCCAAAACGAGTCGTTTCAGGGCGGGCATAGATTGCATCACCAACTTTGAATTCTGTCACGTCAGCGCCTATTTCTACGATATCCCCTGCGACATCCCAACCTAAAATAATTGGGAAGTCCCATGGAAACATTTGTTTCAAATAGCCTTCTCTTAATTTCCAATCGATTGGGTTGATGGATGTTGCGGCAACTTTGACTAATAATTGATTTGCTTTTAATTCTGGTAATTGGACCGTTGCTTCTTTTAATTGGTCTTTTCCACCATAGGCTTCAATAACGACAGCACGTGTTTCCATTGATGCTTCACTCCTTACATTCATTCTTCATCAAAGAGAGGTTCCTGTTTTTCCATCCCTTGATTTCTCACTTCCCTAGCTTAGGCAAAAGGAAGATATTTGACAAATGATATGTTTGGAAACTGCCACAGCCACCTGGCCGTTCCTCCTGCTAAGCCTTGAAAGAAACGGGTTTATTTTTTCTTCATTTTTTTATTGCCTTTTCTTTAAAAATCAATTACGCTACTCAAGAAATACGAAATTGTAGAGAAAGAAGGAATTGATGAATTGAAAAGGTTGTGGGTATTTTTTGGCGGTGTGATCGGCATCACCGCATTGCTGTTTTTCGGTGCTTCGGTGTTAACGAAAGAATCGGGGGCAGCAACGTCGTCCGACAAAAATACAGTGATTATTTACAATTGGGGCGAATATATTGACCCCGAATTGATCAAAACATTCGAGACTGAGACTGGTTACTCAGTGATTTATAATACATTTGACTCCAACGAAGCGATGGAAACAAAAATCAAACAAGGCGGCTCACGCTATGATTTGGTTTTCCCTAGCGAATCGATCATTCCGAAAATGATCGAAGAAGGACTGTTAGTGCCTTTAGATCATCAGAAATTGACGGGAACGGAAGATCTGTCGCCTTTTTTGATGGATCAAGCCTTTGATCCGGACAATACCTATTCGATCCCCTATTTTTGGGGCACGATCGGAATCATGGCAAATACTGAAGAAGTCGATGTTTCTTCGATCCATGGCTGGAGTGATTTATGGGACCCTGCATTTAAAAATGATGTATTGATGGTGGATGGTGCTCGCGAAACCTTAGGAATCGCGTTACAGACGCTCGGTCTTTCCCAAAACGAAAAAGACCCGACCAAGGTCGCCAAAGCCTTGAAGAAGCTGGAAAGTATCCGTCCCAATGTCAAAGCAGTTTTGACCGACGAGATCAAAACCTTGATGATCAACAACGATGCCCCTTTAGGAATCGGGTATTCGGGCGATGCCGCTTATGTGATGGCGGAAAATCCTGCCGTCACCTATATCGTTCCCAATGACGGCGGTGCGATTTGGACAGACAATTTTGCGATCCCGAAAACCGTTGGTAATCTTGGGAGCCTACGCCTTCATCAACTTTATGCTCCGCCCAGAAAATGCCGCACAAAATGCCGAATACGTGGGCTATGCCACGCCGAGTGAAACGGCAAAAGCCATGCTGCCGGCTGAACTGACTGCTGACAAGGCTTTCTACCCTGAGCCAAGTGCGATGGAACAAATGGAACATTATGAATACTTAGGAAAAGAAGCGGTTGAGCTTTACAACGACCTTTTCCTTGAATGGAAGTTGGGATTATAATTGTCACTATTACTAAAATCTGAACACATCTTTGATACCAAAACGAAAACGACTTTTGCGGGCTTTCTCCTGATAGAAGACCAGAAAATCACGGCTGTGGGTCCTCTTTCAGCGCTGCCAACACTTGCTGAAGACACCCAGGTCATTGATCTCAAAGAACAAATGATCATCCCAGGCTTTATTGATGCTCATGTTCATTTTTATCTTTCCGCATTACTCCACCAAGGGGCACTGACCCATCTTACGGGAGTGACAGAAGAAGCCGTTGCCCAGCAAGTGCCCGCCTTGCCCATCACCCATGGATGGAAAATTGGCATCGGCTGGTTCAGCAGTGATTTCGGTCAGCAAGTCTACCCGACGAAAGATTCGATCGACAACTATTGTGCCGACACGCCTGTCATGCTGATTTCCGGTGATGCCCACAGTATTTGGTTGAATAGCCAAGGGATCGCTGCTTTAGGGATCACACCTGAGAACTTACCAGCAGGGATCAGCGGGGAGGCACTACTTGACGAAAACAGCGGACAATTAAGCGGCTGCTTTTTAGAAGCGATCGCCATTCATTATTTAGCAAAGGTCTTACAGTCGTTCCAAGCACAAAGCCCTGCTGCTTTTCTGACCTATATGAAACAGCTCAATCAATACGGCATCACGACGATCGGCGATGTTGCCTTGACAGGAGAAAGCTGGGACGATCTAGTCTATCCCACTCTTTATCGACAGACGGAAGCAGAAGCGACCTTGCGCGCTGTCTTTTATCCAGCCATGCGAGAAGACATCACGCAACTAAAAGAAACTTACCGTACTTATCGCTCCGAAAAAGTACAGATGGGCGGCGTCAAACAATTTTTTGACGGCGTGACGAGTACGCACACCGCTTTTTTAAAAGCGGAATATGAAACACCGTATTTTGCTGGTGATGTCGGGATGCCGTTGATCGATGTTCAACGGATGCGCCGCTTTATTTTACAAGCCAACCAGCAAGACTGGCCGATGCGCATCCATACCATTGGTGATGAAGCGATTCGACAAGCACTCCTCTTTTATCAAGAAAGTGCTGCTGCTCACCCGCTTTCTAAAGGCAAAGCCAATACCTTGGAACACTTGGAAGTGATGGATGCCGCTGATCTGCCACTAGTTCGCCAAGAACAACTGGTACTCTCCGTACAGCCTAGCCATTTATTAGTCGGTTATGAGACCCTCGATGAAGAAGTAGGACCTCAGCGTGCCAGTCAAATGTTTCCTTTTCAGTCCTTTCTAGAGCAAGGTGCAACCTTGGCATTTGGGACTGATACGCCGGTCGTGATCGACGTGACCCCTTTAGACTCGCTGTATTATGCGGTTGCTCGGCAAGAAAAAATGGCCAGCCAGCAGGCGGATTGATGCCACAGGAAAAAATCACCATCGCCGATGCCCTCTATGCCCACACCGCAGGCGCCGCTAAAGCCTTGAGTCGGCAAGATATCGGGCGATTAGAAGTTGGCTGTTTAGCCGATCTTTGTATTTTGTCCCAAAACATCTTGCCTTTGACTGCCGAAGAATTGCTTCAAACGACCGTTGAAGCGACCGTATTTGATGGGCGATTTGTTTATCGGCGTAATTGACAGGAACCACCGATAGGGACCACGCGTGAGCTACGCGTGGTTTTTGTTTTGTACACGCTGAAATTGATGCGCAAAAAAACTCCAGCACTTGTTCACCGCAAGTACTGGAGTATTTAATCATAAGCCGTTTTGTTCAATCACTTTTTGATACCAATAGAAACTGTCTTTTTTCTTTCTATCTAAAGTCCCTGTCCCGTCGTCATATTTATCCACAAAAATGATGCCATACCTTTTTTCATTTCTCCTGTAGAAGCACTGACAATATCAACGGCACTCCAAATCGTGTAACCAATCAACTCGACACCATCATCGATGGCTTTCTCCATTTCAGCAATATGCTTTTCTAAATAATCGATACGATAATCATCATGAATCTGTCCATCTTCAGCAAGAGTTTCTGAAACCCCGATCCCATTTTCCACGATCATCAATGGCAGTTGGTAGCGATCATAAATATCATTCACCGCAATTCTCAATCCTACTGGATCAATCATCGCATTCCATTCCGTCTGCTCTAGATAAGGATTATTTACGCCAGAGCCGCCAATCATACTGTGTCCATTTTTGGTAACTTTCTCATCTGCAGAGACACAAAGTGTTAGATAGTAACTAAACGTGTAGTAATCCACTGTTCCCTTAGCTAGGATCGCTTGATCTTCTGGTGCAAACTCGATTGTAAAGCCATGATCAGCAAAATATTTCTTTGCATAATAAGGATATTTCCCTGTGACCTGCACATCGCCACAAAACTTCGAGTGCATATTTTCTTCTTGTTTGGCTAGTAATACATCATTTGGATGGCTGGTATAAGGATAGCGTGGCATATAAGAAATCATACAGCCGATTTTCAGATCTGGATAGTGTTCATGTCCGTAAGCGACAACCTTTGCACTGGCAACAAATTGATGATGCAGGGCTTGGTATCGTTGCTGTAGATTATCCGGCTGATTGATAAATTCAGATTCACCAACTTGCAGTCCCAGTGATAAAAAGTTTCCGATACTTAAAGTGGCCGTGTTGATTTCATTAAAAGTGATCCAATAGTTTACTTTTTCGTGATAGCGTTCAAACAACACCGCCGCATATCTCGCATAAAAGTCGATCACTTCACGACTCGCCCAACCATTGTATTCTTGGCTCAAATATGCGGGAACATCAAAATGAGCAATGGTTACAATTGGTTCGATCCCGTACTTCCGACACTCGTCAAACACACGATCATAAAAGGCCAGTCCTTCTTCATTCGGTTCAGCGTCGTTGCCCTTGGGAAAAATCCGTGTCCAGTTGATAGACATGCGGAAAGCTTTAAATCCAGCTTCTGCAAACAATGCAATATCTTCTTGATAATGATGATAAAAATCAGTTGCTTCGTGGCTCGGATACAACAACTCTTCTTCAATTTTCGCTGTGATTTTCCGAGAAGTCGTATGGCTGCCACCACTGATCAAGTCAGCACAAGCGAGCCCTTTTCCACCCTCATTATAGCCGCCTTCATATTGGTTTGCCGCCGAAGCGCCGCCCCATAAAAAATGTTTTGGGAAACTCATTGCCGTCATCCTTTCTTCATTCTAATGGTTAAAAAATAGCTAATAACTGATCGCCAGCTTGAATTTCTTGATGTTGGGCAAGTGCCACAACATCTAAGAAGTCTGGCGTATTAGTAACAGTGATCATAACGGTATCTTCATACCCAGCCTGAGCGATTTTTTCTGAATCAAAATGCAATAACGTTTCTCCCACTGTGATTAGATCACCTTCATTGACTAGTCGTTCAAAGGCACTTCCTTGCATATTCACCGTATCGATACCGATATGGATCAGTAGTTCAATCCCCTCAGTACTGGTAAGTCCAATCGCATGATTTCCTGGAAAAACGGCAGAAACCTGTCCCGTAAATGGTGCTATCACCTGTTGATCTTGTGGCTTAACAGCAATTCCTTTACCTAATGCCAATGAAGCAAACGCCTGATCATTGGTTTCTGTCAATGGAACAGCAGTCCCGTTTAAAGGTGATAATACAATTTTTTCAATCGCTGGCTGTTCTTTCTTCGTTTCAGAAAAAACATCAGTTGCTTCGTGTGTCGCATCTTGCGCTCCAGATTTGACTGCTTGTGGCTGATTATTGTTAGGAAAATCTGCATCTTTGACCATGAGCCAGGTGTAGGCAAAGGCAATCGCAAAAGTAATCAACGAGCCGATCAGCGCATGAAACACACTGCTGTATGATGGAAGCGCCACAAACGAAGCAATGACTACTGGCGTATTGATTTTCATCAAACCAAAATAAAGTCCCCCAGCAGCACCCCCAAGGATCATTCCGACAATCGGTTTTTTCAGACGTAGTGTTACTCCGTACAAAGCAGGTTCAGACACACCCATCAGGGCAGTAATTGCTGATGAAAAACTCACTTGTTTAAATTCCGTATCCTTAGCTTTGATTCCAGCCGCTAAACAAATCGCTGCTTCGGCAGCCAATCCAAGCAGCATACCAGGGACGATCAAATCATCATACCCGTACGTCGCCAGAGAAGTTAATAAAATAGGGGTCAGCGTCGTGTGCATGCCCGTCATTACAAGCAATTGAGCAAAGGCACCCATAAACAAGACCGCTAACGGACCAAAATTGTTTGTTAAGTAGTTCAAAAACTGTGACACATAGTTACCGATCGTCACACCTAATGGTCCGATTAGTAATAGAGCCAGCGGTGTGATCACGATGATGGCGATCAAAGGACGTAGAATAAATTTGACACTGTTCGGTAAAATCCGATCGGCGAACCGATAAACATAAGACATAACCCAGACACTTAATAAGACTGGCAAAACGGAGGCATTGTAGCTCACATTCGGTACGAGTAACCCAAATAATGAGATTCCTCCTTCTTGGCTAAGAAGGGCCGTCAATCCAGGCATCACAAAAATCGCTCCGACGTAGCTTCCTAAGAAAGGATCAATTTTTAATCGTTTGGCCACAGAATTTCCTAAATAAACGGGAATGAAAAAGAAGGCTGCTTGCGACACTTGATACAATACCAGATACGTATCATCAGTTGCTGCTAAAATGCCTGATAACTCCAACAGTGAAAGGACCACTTGCAGCATTCCTCCAGCTGCAATGATTGCAATCATTGGTGTAAAACAGCCTGCGATAAAGTCAAGGAGTCGTGAGATGATCGATTGATCGCTGCTGCTTTGATCAGCCGTCGCTTCTGTCGTCGGAAGTTGCGCGTATACACTCGATACATCCGGCCCAATAATCACTTGGTATTGACCATTTCCCTGAACGAGTCCAGTCACTCCTTTTAATTGTTTAATTGCTTCACTGTCAGCTTTTTTGTCGTCGGCCAGCGTGAAACGCAGTCTTGTTGCACAGTGGGTCACGTGCTGGATATTTTTACCACCGCCGACATTTTCATAAATTTCATTGGCTAGTTGTTTATAGTCCATTGTTTTTCTCCCTTTCTCCTTGTTCCGTCAATTTCTGGATATGGAGTGATAGATAGATTTCTTCATTTTCTGAGATATTGATATCATACGTATTTTTGATATAAACCTTGATTTTTTCCACACAGTGAAATGCTTGCGGATACATCTTTTCAATTTGTGCATAGAGCGTCGACGCTTCATAGCTGGGTAGTGTATGATTGATCACATTTTGTGCAAAATAGTGCAGATGCGTGACAAAGCGAGAATAATGGAAACTATTCTCATCAAAATTTTGTTTGTACTCATACTTTACGATCGTCAGTACGTCTTCTATAAACTTCGCGATTTGATTGGTAACCGCCATATCCTTCTTTTGTGATTGGACATTTACAAAATGCAATGCGATGGAGATCGCTTCTTCTGTTGGTACATCGATCGCTAGTTCTTGCTCCATAAGCTGGACAGCATACACTCCAATGGCATATTCATCGGGATAAAATCGCCGAATATCCCATTGCAAAGGACTATGAAAAGTCATTTGCTGCTTGATCCGATGAACAGTGAAATCAATATGATCCAGCAAAGTCAAATAAATATAGTCGCTGACTGCTAAGCGATAATTCTGTTTGGCATAAGCCACGATTTTAGCAACGATCGCTACGTATTTCGGATCGCATTTTCCTAATTGATAGCTAAAATGTTCCAGCATTGCATGGGTATCCAATACAAAAATCTTTTCAAAATCTTGTTCTTCTACATCATCTCCTACCTTCTTATTGAAGCTGATGCCTGTAGAAAATCCGATAATTTCATTGCTGCCTTTCTTTAGTAAGACAACATTATTATTTAAAAACTTCTTTATTTTCATGATTTCCTCCACCTTAAAAACACTAAAAAACCTCATACTCCACCCTTGGTGGAATATGAGGTTTGCCTTCTTACAGTAACACGCCTCTTGGTCACAGCACTTCTGTAACCGTTATCTAATTACATCGGTATCATAGCACTTCAAAAAAAACTTGTCAATCGCTTCCTTAAAATTTTTCACACGATCGGTTAAGCCCCCGTTAAGCTTCTCACAAAAGCTGCCTTTGTCAGACGGACATTTCAAGAACAACTTTTGCTTTTTTAATCCCCAAAAACCAGCAGCTTGCCAACACAATAAACAACAAGCTTCGTGCTTATATAGCGCTTGAATCATCGTTTCTTTCTACAAGCGATTTTATGAGAAGAAAATGTATCAATAACATGCAAAAAACGAAAATAGCTTCTATTCTCCACTTTTGACGTATATCTTAGCTATTTCTCGATTGGTCTATTTGTTGAAATGTCAAAACAAAATAGCATTCATTCTTTGTCCTTCTATGCTGGAAAGCAAGTAGCAGAAATTTTATACGTTTCCGTTCCTTCGTCTTTCCTTCAAATGCGCATTGGTCTATTCCACTCCCCTCCCTTTCTCCTTCAATCGTTTCTTAAACCTTTGAATAAATTCTTAATAAAATAACTAACAAAAAATAAACTTTTACTATATCCCTTGAATGTAAGCGGTAAATTTGTTATTATTACCAAGGATAAGGAGGTGTTTATCTATTGTATGCGATTAAAATCTTTCATGGTTATCTAACCGCCGAAGGAAAAAGAACACGGGACAAAACAATTGCATTGACCTATACTTGCAGAGAAGATGCTGAACGTTTCGCAAATAAAATCGGCGGGAGAGTTAAAAAAATTGGCTAACCAACTAGAATAAAAAAGGCTGTCAACCTCAGTAGGTGACTGCCTTTTTTTGTTATCTGGTTTCCGGCAAATCAAGCGATACTCCTGACTTTTTACATATGTTTAAGATCCTTTTCTTGTTGAATCGAGAAGTGAAGCAAGTTAGTTGGTTTTGACGCCTTGAATCTTTATACTGAAACAAAGGCAGCAGCCAATCCAAAAAAGGAGTGACTCGTCCATGTGCGGCCGATACTTATTTGACCCAACAACTGGAGAATTGTCAGAATATTATCAAGAAGCCGCGGCGAAAGCCCGCAAGCGTCAACAGACTGTCGCTGTCAATGATGTTTTCCCTTCCAATCACGTCGTAACCATCGGTGCAAATCAACAACAACAAGTTGTAGCTGGTGTGACAAGATGGGGCTTTACCGGCTTTAAAAAAGGGCATTTGATGATCAATGCGCGTTCTGAGACCGTTGAAGAGAAACCGACTTTTCGCAAACCTTTCCAAGAGCATCGCTGTGTCTTTCCGATGTCTGGTTTCTATGAATGGAATCATGAAAAGGAAAAGTTCCTCTTTTCGCAAGATCACGTGATTTATGCCGCTGGTTTTTATCGCATCCTTCAAAAAGAGGATCAGATCGAAACTGAATCAATCATTCTAACGACTGCCGCGAACGATTCTGTTGAACCAGTCCATGATCGAATGCCTCTGTTCTTAGAAAAAGAAGCGATTGCTTCTTGGATCAATGACTTGGCTTTTGCACGCCAACAACTCAAAGCAGAAATGCCCAAGCTGAAAACCCAAATGCTCTCTTCTTAACTGTTTGCTACCTCTTTTTCAGCAGAACAAAAACCGCCAAGTCAGCTGTGATTTGGCGGTTTTTGCTACTTCTGCTTTTCTTAATAAACGGTGAAGGTTTTGCCAGTCATGATCCCAAAAACTGCTTTTTGATACGCTGCAAAAACGGGTGCGTCACCAACGGGAATAAAGCCTTTGAAAGAATCGGCGAAGGTTTCCCAAGAACCCACAAGCGCATTGGGACTGACTGCATTGATTCGTAACCCATGACCGATCTCAAAAGCTGCCGATGCCACGAAGGCTTCTAAACCGCCATTGACCAGTGCTGAAGGCGTGCCCATTGGGATAAATTCGTCTTTGATAATTCCAGAAGTCAGTGTGATACTACCGCCTTCATTGAGAAAATGCTGGCCAATCAACGCAAGGTTGACTTGTCCTTGTAGCTTCGAAGCCACCGACTGTTGAATATCAGCTGGCGTCAATTCCTCAAAGGGTTTAAACATTGTGCTTCCCGCAGCGGAAACAATAGCATCCACTTTCCCAGTAGCTGCAAATAGCTGGCTGACACTGTCTGCATCCGCAATTTCGACCTGATGATCGCCATTGCTACGGCTAGCCGTGATCAGCTCCACCTCTGGTACCTGCTGAAAGCCTTCAGCTAAAAGCTGCCCAAGTGTGCCGGTATGTCCAATCAAAAGTAATTTCATTTGCTCGCCTCTTTTTTTGTTTTGTGTTTCGATTCTAACCCAACCAAGCGATTTCGACCATTCATCTGCTTTTCCTGCTTTTTAGGTCTATTCTTGCCCTTGTCCATTTGTTCCCCTACTACCTGCGTAGTGATTGGAATCACCTATCACGAAAGCAATTGACAACTTTCTCATCTTGTTCTAAGATACTACTAATTTCATACACATGCAGTGAGAAGAAGAGTACGATCCCCCTTTCTTTCAAGAGAACTCGGAACTGGTGGAAACGAGTAAGGAAGACGATCCGAAGATGACCTTTGAGCATTCGTGGACGAACAATCCCCGACGGAGAAAGCCCGATAGCGCAATGCAGTTTATTTGATGAACTGACTGAGGTTTTTTGTTTCAGCAAAAACAAACGAAGGTGGTACCGCGAAATGATCGTCCTTCCCAAAGACTATTCTTTGGGAAGGCTTTTTTTATAAAAAAGGAGGAAAAGTTATGAAACGAAAGATTCGATTGGGTGTGGGCATTGGTTTATTGTCCTTAGTTTTATTTGCCGGTTGTGGCAATCAAGAAGAAGTAACGGGAAATGCCGAGGAACAGCAAACAGAAATCAGATTGGGGACGACACCAGGGCCTTACAGCGAACTGTTTCTCAAAGGAATCAAACCGATTTTAGAAGAAGCTGGCTATACTGTGACGGATATTGGCTTTACTGGGGTCTTGGAAGCGGACATTGCATTGAACGATGGCGAGATCGACTTAAACGTCGATCAGCACACCGCCTATTTAGAAAACTTCAATGAAAACACGGATGCCGATTTAGTGGGTATCACACCGATTCCTACCGTTCCAGCCGGCTTGTATCCTGGCAGAAAGGACAGTTTAACAGCGATTGAAGCAAACGATACCATCGGGATCCCCAATGATCCGTCAAATAGTACCCGTGCCCTGTTGCTGCTACAAAAAGCCGGCTGGATCGAGCTTGACTCCGAAGTGGCGCCCATTGCCGCGACTTTGAGAAACATTACTAACAATCCTTATGACCTGGACATCGTCGAGATGGATTCTGCCCAAATCCCCCGCAGCTTAGCAGATTTAGACTATGCGGTGATTCCCGGCAGCATCGTTTATAGTGCAGGAATCGCTACAGAGGAAAGCCTATTAAGTGAAGACATTTTGCAAGAATATGAACTGGTGGCAACGATAAAAGAAGCCAATAAAGATAGTGATTGGGCACAGGCAGTGGTGGCAGCTTATCATTCTGAAGCCTTTAAAGAACTGCTGGCAGAAGAGAATCAAACGGGTTATTGGTTTATTCCTGAAGAGTTGCAATGACCGCTTCACAAGTAGCAATAAGCAGCAACTGTCGTCTTATTTTTAAAGAACCTTCTATTATTATAGAAGGAAAAGAACTGACTACTATTGATTGGTGGACCCTTCCCTGTCGAAATCTTTGTAAAGGAGGTCAAAAATTGAATATTCAACAAATGCGGATCGTGCAAGCGATTGCTGACCATGGAAGTTTTCGTGAAGCAGCCAAACGGCTATATCTTTCGCAGCCAAGTCTTTCCCAAGCCGTAAAAGAGTTGGAAACAGAATTGGAGGTCCAGCTTTTTGAGCGTACGAATCAAGGCGCCCGCTTAACTGCTGAAGGCTCGGAATTTCTAGACCATGCCCAGCCGATCTTGAGTCAAGTGGCGCAGCTGCAAACACGTTTTTCCAGCAAGCAAGCAGCGAATCAAACCTTCACTATCGCAAGCCAGCACTATGATTTCACGGCTGGAATTTTCAGTGAGCTGCTGCAGGAATTTCCCGACTGTCGCCAGTTTCGCCTTTTAGAAACCACGACCTTAAAGGTAATCACGGACGTGCAGCAATATCGAAGTGAATTTGGGATCCTTTATTTAAATGAGCAAAACCAAGCAGGGTTGGAACGACTATTGCAAGGCGCCCAATTGTCCTTCGAAGCGTTGGGACGGTTTCGCCCCCATGTCTTTTTGCGAGCGGCTCATCCCTTGACAGAAAAAAGGCAGCTTTCCTTAAGAGATCTCGCCCCTTATCCACAAGTACGCTTTTTGCAAGAAGATGAACGCTATTCGTTTTTTTCCGAAGATTTGATCGACTTTGCTCCAAGCCCTCAAGTGGTGCATGTCAGTGATCGAGGCACGATGGTCCAGCTATTACAGCAGACGGATCTTTATGGAACCGGCTCGGGGATCGTTGCCCAACCAGAACACCAAGGCTTGGCTTTTCTTCCTTTGATCGACGCTTCCGAGGGTGAGATCATCCTCATTAAAAAGAACGCTCGCCCGTTATCAGTGATCGGCGAGCATTTCTTAGCAAAATTGCGACAACACCTTGCCGCTTTTCCTACTGATATATAAGCGAAGGCCTCCTCTTCCTACTCCCCATAGATGATTGGCTGCACCTTCGCATTATATTAAAAATCCTTGAGCCACTTCCCATGCAGGAGGCTCAAGGATTTTCTTTACGGTTAACGTTGTCGGCAATCACCGCTGATTACAGCTGTTCTGCCTGCATTTGATACATTTGCTGATAGATTCCTTGCCCTTGGACAAGACTCGCATGGGTTCCCCTTTCCACGATCTTCCCTTGGTCTAGGACCAAGATTTGATCGGCTTGTTTGATCGTTGACAAACGGTGAGCGATCATGAAGGTCGTCCGTCCTTTTTGCAAGACGGTCATCGCCTTTTGAATGATGGACTCTGTTTCAGTGTCCACATGGCTCGTCGCTTCATCCAGAATCAAGATTTTTGGATCAAAGACCAGCGCACGGGCGAAACTGATCAGCTGGCGTTCTCCACTAGAAAACTCATTGCCTTTTTCAACGACTGGATGATGGATGCCTTTTTCATAACGGCTCAAAAGGTAGTCAGCGCCGACTTGTTTCAAGGCATCGATAATCATCGCTTCGGTGATCGTTGGATCGTTCATTCCGATGTTGCTGGCGATCGTTCCAGTAAATAGATAGGGATCTTGCATGACGATCGCCATTGAATCTCTTAAACTATGACGATCATAATCAGCGATCACTTGTCCATCCACAACGATTTTTCCCTGCTGTGGATCATAAAAACGGAACAACAGGTTCAAAATACTCGATTTTCCAGAACCAGTATGACCGACTAAAGCAATGGTCTCTCCTGCGGCAACGTCAAAGTTGATATCGTGCAAGATCGCTTGCTCAGGGTCGTAGCCAAAGGTCACCTGTTGGAAAGAAACATCGCCATTCGTAACAGTCAGCTGCTCACTTTGTTGTTTTTCAACCGGCTGATCAGCAAACTCAAAGACCCGCTGTCCAGCAGCTAATGATTGCTGCACGTTGGTGATGGTTTGGACAAGCCCCTCGATGGGATCATACAGGCGGTTGATGTAATCAATAAAGGCATACAGCAAACCTGCTGAGATCGCCAAGCGGCCATCAAGGAAAAAGGCGGCCAAGGTCGTGATCAAAATCAAAATCGTTGAATTTCGCAACAAATTGCCTAATCCCCAAGCGATACTTGAATCGAGTAAGAGGTATTTCCGTCCAGTTTTGAACCATTTCTCTACTGTCTCATTAAATTCTTTCTGCAACTGCTTTTCTCGTTGGAAGGCTTGGATGATCGCCATTCCTTGGACAAATTCATTTAACTGCCCACTGATTTGTGAGATATATTCCCGCATTGCTAAATTGTAACGAGAGGCATATTTGGTATAAAAATGCTGCCAGATGCCCAGAATCGGGATCAAAATCAGCATCGCTGCTCCTAAAGTGCGATTCAAAAGAAATAATGCAATAAACGCACCAATGATTTGGATAATGTTGCTTAACAAATTACTGATCACGATCACGTAGAAATTAGACCGCAAGACTTCGGTGTCATTCGTGATCCGTGCGACGACCTTGCCGGCTGGAATCTGGTCAAAGTAAGAAACCGGTAATTTGTGCATATGGTCAAAAAGCTGATCCCGCATTTTTTTGACAATACTGTTGGACATTTTTCGCAATTGTAGCAAGCTGATATAACGAAAAAGGGAACCAATCAAATTGACCAGCAAATACCCAGCGAGTAATTGGATCAAAAGCATCGTATTTAGGTTTCTGCTGTCAACCGCCGGTGTCATCACTCGGTCGATCAGCTGTTTGGCAATCAGTGGTGAAGTCAGTTCGAGCGCTGCTGCCAGCAACAGCAAGATCGCGCCCACGGTAAATTGTTTTTTATAATAGCTCAAATACGTGAGCAAGCGCTTAATCGTTGAGAACACTTGTATCGTCCTCCTTTAACTGTTGATGGTAATACTGTTCTTGGTACCACCCTGGGGTTTCGATTAACTCCTGATGGGTACCACGCTGTGTGATCCTTCCGTCTTCTAAGACGATGATTTGATCCGCTTCGGTGATGGCGGACAATCGATGGGTCACGATAATGGAGGTCGGTGCCTGCTTCATCGTTTTCAAATTCGTGATGATGGCTTGTTCCGTTTTGGCATCAACTGCCGAAAGGGCATCATCCAGTAAGAGGACTTCACTGTTTCGTAAAAACGCCCGTGCTAAGGACAAGCGTTGTTTTTGTCCACCAGAAAGGGAAACGCCTTTCTCACCGACAATCGTTTCGAGCCCTTCTGGCATCCGCTTGATGTCTTCGCTAAAGCAAGCAGCTTCCAGGGCTTCCCACAATACTTCTTCGGAAGCGTCTGGCTGTCCGAATAACAAGTTCTCGCGAATCGTTCGTGAAAACAAGGTATGTTCTTGCGGTACTTCTGCAAAGTGGTTGCGCACGGCTGTTGTTTGATAGGCCGTCAAGGGCTGCTCATTGATCAAGGGTACTTGATCAGAGTATGGATAGCGGTGACCGAATTGTCTTAGCAGCGTCGTTTTTCCGCTGCCGGTCTTCCCAACGATCCCTAAGACTTCTCCACGAGTGATCGTCAAATCCAGTCCTTCTAACACATAGCGAGCTGCTTGTGGGTATTGGAAATGGTATGCTTCAAAACGGATCGTATTGATGGCTTGCAGGTCGGCTTCGCCTGGCGTTTCTAATTCATCCCCTGTCTGCAGCACTTCATTGATCCGACGCCAGGATGCAGCACCTTGCTGCATCACATTCACAAGATCTCCTGCTGAGATCATCGGCCAAACGACCATTGTCAAGTACACTTGGAAAGAAACCATCGCACCAATGGTGATCGTTTGGTTAGCAACAAGAAACGCCCCGACACCAAAGCTCATCACAAAACTGATCGCTAAGATGATGGTAATCAGCGGCCCAAAACGGGAATCAATCTCAGAAACGATATTGTTTTTTGCTCGTGTTTCCAGTGTTTTCTTTTGAAACTGATCCGTGGTGGCTCCTTCTAGTCCATAAGCTCGGACGACCCGAATGCCATCAATGATCTCCAACACTTCACTGTTCATCTCAGAAACAGAATTCTGCGCTTCCGTAAACGCCTTATCGACTTGCGAGCCCCATTTGAAAATGTAATAGGCTAAAAGCGGCATTGGAATCAAGGCAATCAAGGTCAATAACCAAGAAACCGTCCCAGCCATCATCGCTACGATAAAGCTTAGATACAAACTAGTATTTAAGAAAACCATCAGACCATACCCAACGGTCATCCCCATCACTTGGACATCGTCACTGGAACGAGTCATTAAATCACCTGTTCGGAAACGATGGTAAAACGGCGCCCCCATTTTGAGAAAGTGGCTCATCAATTGTTCCCGTAATTGTTTTTGCAAATCGTAGGAACCAATAAATAAATTAAACGTCCAAACAAATTCCGCCAAATATCCTAACAAGATAGCTCCCGCGAAGAGACTCACATATTGGATCAGTACGGAGTAATCAAAATTATCTTGAATCAACGCATCGATGAACAAGCGCAGAATATAGATCGGTGCAACATACATCGCACTAGCGATCACCATAAAGACGAATACAAAGGTATAGCGCACCTTATGTTCTTTAAAATACGTTGTTAATTGTTTTAATACATACTTCATGTTTTATCCCTCACATTCTAAAAAAGTACACAAAAAAGCTCTGTCCCTTCGGAAAAAGGACAGAGCATAAACGTCGTTATTATAGACATTATCTGTACACTAATGGTTACCGAATGAGGGATTCACTTTATTCAATTTGGTTGTTTTTTTATCAAATACTTTTTGCATCGTAATCCCTCCTTCTCTTTTTATTTTGCTGACTACACCTAACACTTTACAGATAAGTTTCTGAGAATGCAACAACTTTTATTAATTTTCTTTAAAAAATATTGACTTTTCTAAAAATGCGAATGTCAGAACAGTCCTTTTTAACAACCTTTTTTTGAAAACGAATTCCTGTTTTATCCCAAGAGTTGCAAGGATTTTGGCAAAAATAAAAAAACAGATGCCCCTCTCTTCAACAAGCGTTGTTTGGTCAGCACACTTGGTTGAAAAAAGTTCCTCTGTTTTCTTACTTCCTGTTTATTCTGTGACAGATGCTAGGCGATAGGATACTGTTCGTCCAAAAGGAAACACTTGCACCCCTTGCAAACGATCTGTTTTCAAATACGCTACCGCCCCTTGATATAACGGCAAGACGGCTGTATCTTCAACGATCAATTGCTTTTCAAGTTCTTTCAATAAGTCCCAACGGGCAGCTGGGTCGTTTGCTAAAGTCGTCCGTGCTTCTGCTAACCCTTGGTCGTAACTTTCACTGGCATACCCAGAGGTATTCAAGCCACCTGTCGAATCATAAAATTCTAAGAAGTTGATTGGATCCGCGTAATCTGGTGTCCAAGTCCCAAAGACGAGATCAAATTCACCTTGGGATTGCAAGTCCAAGCGGTTTTGTAAAGGAATCGACTTGGCATCGATGGTTAATCCAGGCAAATTAGTTTCTAACTGTCCTTGGACAAATTCGATGGTTTTCTTGGCTGCTGCTGTATCTGCCGATAGCAACTCCAAGGTAATCTCGTCTTGTCCTAGCTCTTCTTTGGCTTGCGCCCAAAGGTCTTGTGCGGCTGCTAGATCATACGGCAGTAAATCGCCGTTTTCTTCACGAAAATCTTGGTCTGTTTCAGGATCTTTGGCAAAGTTGCTTGGCACAAAGCCGTTCAATGCAGTGGACCCATCGCCTAAGATATTTTCGGCAAATGCCTCTTTGTCGATGGCTTGTAAAATCGCCTGACGTACCTTGACATTGCCTGTGACTTCTCGTTTTTGGTTGGCACTTAAATACCCCACCAGCGCCTTTGGCACATAGTTGGCTTGAGCTGAGTTTTGGTATTGCTGCGCGTAAGTATCTGTCAAGGTGGTGTAGTCCAGTTCCCCTGTTTCAAAAAGGCTCACACCAGTTGCCGTTTCCTTTACTACTTGCACGTCGATCTTGGTCAATTGGACATTCTCAGCATCCCAATTCAGGATTTTTCGTTAACGTCCATGATTCGTTGGTTCCATTCCACCCTTCGATCAAGAATGGGCCGTTGCCGACAAAATTTTCCGCTGACAACCCATAATCGGCGCCTTTTTCTTCAGCAAACGCTTGGTTTTTTGGCATAAAAGGTGTCCCGACCAAAATTTGATCCAGATACGAGATTGGACTTGTCAATGTTAGCTCTAACGTCTGCTGGTCCAATGCTTTTGCACCTAACTCACTCACCTCAGCGTCCCCTTGACGCACTTGACTGCCATTTTTCAACACATCCATTTGATTGCTACTGCTAGAACCGTTCTCTGGATTGGCAACATATTGAAAGGCGTAGACAAAATCATCCGCTGTAACAGGATCGCCATTGCTCCATTTTGCATCACGAATGGTGAAGGTATAAACCAGACCATCTTCTGATACCTTAGGCTCTTCAGCTGCCATCGCAAGCTCAGGATCCCCCTCTTGATCCAGACGGTATAACCCTTCTGCCACTTGTCCGATCATATCGGAACTATTGACATCCGTGTATTGCCCGCTATCAAGGGTCGATAAGGCGCCAGCGGTTGACACTTGAATCTCTTGAGCCACGGCGCCTTGCTCCTCTTGCTGTCCAGAATCCGTTGTGGAACTCGTGGTACTGCAGGCACTTAAAACCAATAGTGAGAAAACAGCGATACCAAACATTTTCTTTTTCATTTTTCTCCTCCTTGCGTGACCCTCTTTCTTACAACACGTCAACGACATACTTGAAAACCGCTTGTTCTTGTAAAAGCGCATCATAGGCAAAGTCTGGATGCCATTGAACCGCCAACAAACGCTGACCCACGTGTTCAATGCCTTCAATGATGCCATCAGGACTCCAAGCTGTCTTTTGCAATGGACGAGCCAATCGATCCACCGCTTGATGATGAAAGGAATTAACCTTTGTTTTTTGGCCATAGACACGAGCCAACATGCTTTTTTCAGCCGTCGCGATGGCATGAGTCGGCACTTCTTTCGGAATCGGTGCCTGCATATGAATGATCTCACTGAAGGTACTGATGTCTTGCTGCAGCGTGCCACCGAATGCCACGTTGACCAGCTGCATTCCCCGACAAACCGCAAAGATCGGTTTCTGTTGCAGCAGCGCTTCATCGATCAGCGCTAGTTCAAACTCATCCCGTGCCAAAAAGCCACTTCCAGTTGCATGATGGGCTTCCTGCCCATAAAACTTGGGTGAAACATCTTGTCCACCAGCTAATACCAGTTTATCGATCTGTGAAACATAGTCCTTGGCTGCAGCTGGCTCACTGATTGGCACGAGCAATGGCAGTCCGCCCACTTGCTGGATCGCTCGCACATACCCTAATGGTGTGTAGGCGATCGGCAAATGATGCAGCACATCGCCAGCATCTTGCACTTCATTCGCAGCGATCCCTATAATTGGTTTGCTCATCGACATCCCTCCCTGATTAACGATTTTTCAGAAAAAAGCGGCATCTAGCAGTTGAACAAGGCAAGCGCCGCTCTTTTTCTCAAGATATGTTTCAACTATTCTAAACCAATCCGCACTTTTTGTGAAACACTATTTTCACTTTCGCGATCATTTATTACAATCACCATTCTATTTAACCCCCTCTTTGATACGCAATAAAGAACACCGCTAGTCAGATATAGTTGAATTTTACCAATGCTTTCTCTACGTAAAAAAACATGCGAGAAGCCGTTGCTTTCCGCATGTTTCGTCATTAAAATAATCGATTGTCTTTTAAAAACTCCAGCATCTGTGTTTTTAGGGGATCTTTTTCATTACGGATCAACTTTGTTTGCGTCGTTTCATCAAGTGTCGATGGCCGCTTTTTAGGAAAAGGCGCCGCTGGTTCTTCTGCCAACTCTAAGATTTGGAAGCTATCCACCACCACTTCTGCCGCACAAAGTCTCTGACCTTCTGGTGTTTCATAAGGACAGCCTTGCAAGTGTCCATTGATTTTGATACTTGCCCCTTTTTGAGTATACCGTAAAAAGGTCTCTGCCTGCTTTCCATGAATGACGCAAGCAAACCATTCATGGTGCACTTCTTCACTGTTTTGCCATTGAGACACAATGACAAGATCAAAACGTACGCCCTGATCGTCCGCCGCATCAAACGCTTCTTTACTAGGCATCTCTGCGATTTTCCCAGTAAGAACCACTTTATTCATTGCCACGTTGCATCCTCGCTTTTCTCTCATTTCTTGAGTGATCTTAACTTATGCGACCTATTCTACCACATTCCAAAAAACAAGCAATCAAAGGTCGAATGGCTTAAGAAATGCTTTGAACAAAATGAACCAACTCAAAGAATTCGTCTGATCCTGCCAATAATGTGCGATTTTCTGACTGAAAACTTTTCTTTGCCCCAGACAGCAAAAAAACAGTTGGTTCAATCCCCCTCTGAACCAACCGTCTTCTGCAGATCTTTATTTAGCAAAGGAATCTTGACTACCATAGCGATCAAAATGGAGGGTTTCGGTTTCGAGATAATCGATGATCGCTTTGGGGATCATGACCCCTTCTTGCTGGGCTTTTTCAAAGTGTATTTGGCTGATCTCTCCAGGATAGTAGACTTGTGATTGCCCTTCTACTGGCGGGATTGCATGCAGCTCAGTCACCATCTGATCGATGCTTTGCTTGAAAGTTTCGGTGTTGGTAAAACGAGATAGATCGATCACAAGCAGGAATTGTCCTAAGCGGCGTTTTTCCGTCAAGTCCGCATACATGGAGGTGACCTGTTTACCAAAAGCCAAGCCTAGCATTGAGCCAGCTAAAATATCCACCATCATCATCAAGCCATATCCTTTAGCACCAGCGATGGGCAATAATCCTTGGACTGCATAAGGATCGGTGGTAGGCAAGCCATGCTCGTCTACTGCCCAAGTATCGGGGATCTGCTGTTTCTTCGAGCGAGCGTCCAAAATTTTGCCCCACGCTTGAACCGTTGTCGCCATATCAAAAACCACCGGCGGATGATTGGCTCGTGGTGCAGCAAACGCGATTGGATTGGTGCCAAAATAGTTTTCGGTCCCACCAAAAGGCACCGCCATCGGATCCGATTGACACATGGCGATCGCCACTAAGTCGGCTTCAGCAGCCTGTTTGACGTAATACGCCATCGTCCCGCTATGGCTGGTCTGCTCGATTCCTACTGCAGCGATCCCGGCTTCTTTTGCCAGATGAATGGCGATCGCCATCGCTTCATTGCACACATAATGCCCCATACCGTTATCTCCGTGGAAAATTCCGGTAGCGGCGCCTGTTTTTTCAAAAGACATGTTTGGTTCCAGCGTGATGCCGCCTTTTACTAAACGCTCGGCATAGTAGTCCATCCGCACGGCACCATGAGAATGGATCCCGCACGCATCCGCAAAGGTCAAATGCGCCGCTGTTTCACTGGCAGCGGCTTCTGGCAAACCAGCAGCCAAGAGTTTCTTTTTCATTAATGCTTCTAATTCCAGCAGAGAACGTCTGCTCATTTCTTCCATCTTTTCTCCTCCTTATGAAAAAGAGATGCACGCTTGGCAACGGCTTCTCTTATTGATTAAACACGCGATAATCGAGTTCATCGGCTGACTTAGCGATCAGTAGCGCTGAATAGACGTCTGAGTTCACGTTCAAAATTGTCCGCAGCATGCCAACAAACCATTCGACACCAGCAAATAGCGCAATGCTTTCGATTGGTAAACCGAGCTGGGGAACGATGATTGCCAAGGAAACTAACCCCGCTCCGGGAACAACTGCATTGGCTAAAGAAACGAAAGTCGCAGTGACAGCTACCGTCACCATTTGAATCCCGTCAAAGTTGATTTGATACATTTGGGCGATCGTCATGACGGTAATCGCCATATGCATTGCTGACCCATTGCTGTTCAAAGACATGCCCAATGGCAATACCAAATTGGTGATGCGGCTACTGAGTCCTAATTTGTTCTGGGATTCTTCCATAGCGATCGGCAGTGTGATGGCAGAAGAGGTTGTCGCCAATGCCATGACCGACATATTTTTCATATTTTTGATCAATCGTAACGGATTGATCCGACAATACACGGTCAACAAGACTAGCCACAGCCCAAGGAACGTAACGGTGGCTAGACCGTAGATGAGCAAATAGCTGCCTAATGGCAAAATGATCTGCAAGCCCAGGGAGCTGATCGTTGAAGCGATCAATGCAAAAATACCGATTGGTGCCACGATCATCACGTAACGAATGATGGCAATGACGACCTCATTCAGATCCACGATCAGCCCATAAAGAGCTGACTCAGGTTTCTTTTGCATAAAGCGATTGAGGGCAACACCAAAAAATAACCCAAAAACGATGATTTGAATAATTGACCCTTTACTCAACGCATCGAAAATATTCGTGGGAATAAAGTTGATCACTGTCTCTGATATAGAAATTTCTTGTGCTTGCAGAGGTTCACCGGCAGCTTGTGAAAAGTCGATCCCTTTGCCCGGAGCAAAGAAGACCGCCATCAGCACACCCCATGCAGCAGCGAATAAGGAGGAAATCCCAAAGACAGCGATCGTTTTTCCACCCAAACGTGTGAGTTCTTTCGGGGCAATGCCCCCAACTGCTTGAATGATTTGTCCAACGATCAATAACGGGATCGCCATTTGCATCAGACGCAAGAAAAGATCGCCCAAGATTTTTAGGAATGAAGCGGCTTGCCCAAAGAACAAACCGCAAAGAATCCCTAGAAGAACGGCAATAACGATCTGCGTCACCATCGGTAGTTTTTTTGCTTTCACTTTGATCCCCTCTTTATTTTCGAAGTATGGTTCCTGTATGCTGATCTAGTTCAGCTAACTTTTCGATTGAGGTAATAATCGCGGTTCTGGCTGCATCTTCTTCAACAAAATCAATCGCAGCTTCTATTTTTGGCAACATACTGCCCGCTGCAAAATGGCCTTCCTCGATGTAGCCCTTGGCTTGTGCCACACTGATTTCCCCTAAGGCTTGCTGATTCGGCTGGTTGTAATTGATGTAGATATTGTCGACACCGGTCAAAATAATCAGGCGATCGGCCTGCACATCTTTTGCTAAGACACTGGCGGTAAAGTCTTTGTCGTTGACGGCTTCCACGCCAGTAAACCCATTATCGTTGCGAACGACAGGTACGCCACCACCACCGGCGCAAATCGTGATCACACCAGCATCGACCAATGTTTTAATGGCTTCTTTTTCAACGATTTCTTGCGGTTTCGGGGATGGAACCACTTTGCGGAAACCACGCCCAGCATCTTCTTGATATACCCCGCCATTGGCTGCCATCGCAGCATTGGCTTCCTCTTCACTATAAAATGGTCCGACTGGTTTGGAAGGTTTCTCAAAGGATGGATCTGCTGGATCGACACGAACTTGGGTGACTAATGAGATCACTGAAGGATGTGCTTGACGTGTGGCAAACTCATTGATCAAGGCATTTTGCAGCCAATACCCGATACTTCCTTGAGTCATCGCCACGCAGCTGTCTAATTTCAATTGAGGATTTTTTTCACTTTCCCCGGCTTTTTGCTGCAGCAGTAAATTGCCGACTTGTGGTCCATTGCCGTGACAAACAATGACTTTTTCCCCTTTTTCGACAAAATCGGCAATATAACGTGCTGCTTGCGCAACAACTGCTTTTTGTCCTTCATCACTGGGGTCTTTATCTAAAATAGCATTACCGCCTAACGCGATCACATTCAAACTCATTTTATGCTCTCCTTCTGATTTTCCTTTGCTAATACGGCAAAAACACCTAATCCGATCAGCAGTAATAGACAAGACAGGTAAAACCCGACTTGCATCGATCCTAAAGAATCGGCTAAAAAGCCAGTAACATAAGGTGCTAAGATCGACCCCGACATCCCGATAAAGTTATAGGCACTTAAGGTCGTTCCTAAGGCGCCTTTTGGTGCGTTTTTCGTCACAAAGGTCACGACGATTGGATCAAGCGCCAGCTTGCCAGTCAATCCATACAAAATCAAAACAGTGATCAATAAGGTACGATCGGTTACAAAGGCAATGGCAAATACGGAAAGGGTCGCCAATGGGACCAATAAATAGACTAATTTTTTCGTCGCGCCAGTTTTATCATTCAATCGAGCAAAGATCAATGCACCTGGAATCGATGCCCATGGGACTAAGGAAGCAATAAAGCCGACACTCGCCCCTTCAAAGCCACGCTCGGCAATCAAGAATTGCGGCAACCAAGTAATGATCACAAAGTTTGCATAAATGCTGGTAAAGCAAAGAACAAAGGCTGCCACGAGATTGCGGTTTGAAAAAATCTGCTTCAAGGAAATCTTTTCTTTTGACCCTTCTTCTTTTATTTCTTGTCCTTCATCTTCTGGACGAATCACTTTTTCTTTCAAAACAAAATAGAACAATACACCGACGATCAAGGTCGGAATTGCCATTAGGAAGAAGGGTTGACTCCAATGGCCCCCATTATCCAAGACCAATTTACTAGAAAGCAAGTACCCGCCAGACGTTCCAAACGCCATCCCACTGTTGATAATGGCATTTCCGACGGTCCGTTTGTTGTCGGGAATCGCTTCGGTAGACAATGCGTATTGCGGACCGTAATAGGCACCTTGACCAATCCCTGCAATGGCACGAATCACTAAGAACAAAACAAAGCTTGTGGCTAGCCCACTGAAGTACGTAGTCACCGCCAATAAAACAAAGCCTAGAGCGATCACTAATTTGCGACCGATTTTGTCGCCGATGATACCAAAAGGAATTTGCGCAACGGCATAAGTCAAAAAGAAAATACTATTGGCAAGTCCTAGTTGTGTGTTGCTTAAATTGAATTCTTCTCCGATCACACCCATGATTGGATTGAAGATCGTCCGTGTGGCGTACATTAAAATCCAGCCGACAAAGAAAATAGCAACGACTTTTTTCCAGTAAGAATTGCTTACTTTGACCGCATCTTTCTGGTTACTGATTTCCATGATTTCTCCCCATTTCTATTCTTTTTCCTCAAGTGACAATGACTCCAACGCTAACAACAACCCAAAACTAAGATCTTTGCCTGACGAATGACCAACGGACATCAACTGCTGCACATCTTTTTCAATCACCTGTGAGTTTTGCTTTTTAAGTCTTTAAATAATTGCAGCATCAGAGAATTGACATACCCTTGACTGGCACTTTGAATATAAGCAAGGCTGACATCCGTCGTAGACAGCGGTTTTGCCAATGCTTGCGCTAACGCGTCAGCTTCTGGCTGCTGCAAGGCATAGAGCATCGCTTGATAGGCAACGAGAAGATCATCGCCGCTAGGTGTCAATCCTTTGCCGCGACCAATCAGGTGGTCAATGATTGGTTCCCAATCTGAGACAGGCTGCCGCAAACACTGCTTGGGTTTTCTCATCTTCTGGCAACCCAATCTTGGTTTCTAGTTTTTGTTGAAGCAGGATTTCTTTCAAAAGCTGCAATTCCGCAGAGGTGAAGGATAGCTCCTTCACCTGCAGCGAAACCAATTCTTTTTCCTCTAATGACAGAGAAAATGTTCCTTTTGTGCTGTAAAAGGTCAGACCATGCTCTCGGACTTGCACGCGATTGCCAACCTCGATCAAAGGCAGGACTTGTTCAAACAATGCATCTGGTAAAAAGATACCGAAGCCAGTCAAATAGTTGTGATAATTGTTGATGTTAACCAGCTGCTGCCCGATCATCACATTGAATGAACGATCAAACACGCTATGCACCCGACCGTTACGACCGAATCGTCGCAATGGGTCTAGATAATCACTGATTTTGATTTTCTCAGTCAACATCGATCCCCAGATCCTTCGCATAAGCCGTCAAGGCATTTTCAAAACAGCCTAACGGTGCGCGCACAGTCCCTGCACCGACTTGGCCGACACCTGCTTCTTTATGGGCGATCCCGGTATTGATGATTGGGGTGATGCCTGTTTCAACGACTTTACGGATGTCGATCCCCAAACAAGTCCCTTGGAAGTCCCATGTTGGGATCGAGAAGGTCGGATTATGACCGAAACAGATTTTTGCCATTTCATTGGAAGTTTCTAGCGCATCTTCAAAGCCACCAGCGCCGACAAAGCGTGTTACCCCTGGTGCAGCTACCATCGCCATTGCTCCGACGCCGACGGTTTCAGTAATGGCACTATCCCCAATATCAGGATTGCCATCTGCTTCGGTAAACCCAGTAAAGTACAAACCTTTCGGCGTATTGACTGGTGCAGTATGCCATTGGTCTTCCGTTTGGGCGACACGAACTCCAAAATTGACGCCGTTTCTCGTCATGGTGGTCACGATCGTTCCTTTGGCATCGACACGAGCACCATCAACGATGGCTTTGCCAGTTGCCATCATGATATTCAAGAAGAACTGATCGGTATCTGCTAAGAACTTGATCACTTCATATTTTTGCTTTTCATCGATCTCTGTTTGGATGATCAACGGCGCGATTTCTTTCAAAAAGTTCAATGATGCTGCAATATTTCGTTGATGGAATTCATCCCCCATTGTGATCGACCGGGCAATCAATACATTCAAGTTGATGCCTTCTTCTGTTAATTGTAATGCCTTGGCAATGGTTGGTCCTAAGACGTCTTTGATCCAATCCAAACGATCGATGACTTCTTGTGAATAGGCACCAAATCGTAAGACTTTACCGATCCCTTCGTTCAAAATACAGTAGGCTTTGTTGCCGACAAGGCGGTTTTCAACCACAAAGACAGGCATATTCCCAGAAGTGATCCCGCCCATTGGTCCAACTGCCTGGACATGGTGACATGGCATAAAGCGGACTTCCCCACTTTCGAGTAAGCGGCGGGCTTCGTCTTCATCCTTCGCCCAGCGTTCAAACAAGGCAGCGCCGATACAAGACCCTTGCATCGGTCCCGTCATTTCCGACCATTGGATCGGTGGTCCTGCATGCAGCAAGGTTTTCTGGCTTTCGTTTAATTCAGCGATCACTGATTTAGCTGGAACGACATCGATCAAGAATGGTTGAGCATTTTTGATTTTATCCGTCACTGCTTGGTTTTCAGCTGTGATTTTTTCGTCAAATTCTTCTAACGCGTCTAAAATACGGATCATTTTCTTGTTGCCGTTGGCACGAGGACGCCAGTTAAATTGTTCAGTTTTCCCGCCATATTGCAGGATCGATTCATTGAAGCTTTGCAAGCCAACATTGATGATCCGTGGTTTGGTGGTCAACAGCTCCATCACTTTCTCGCTAACTGTCGGCACCTCAACTTTGCTACCAGTATAGTCATTGACCGCTTTGTCTGCTTCAGAAAGAGTCGCCCCTTTTAAGGCGAGGGCTAATTGCACTGCTTGAGCATTGCTTGGTGCCACATAGACGCCAGCTGCTTTCAAACGGTTGACTGCGTCTTGATAGTTTTGCGGATCTTTTTCAGTTCCGCAGACGGTAGCAACAAAGTACAACGCGCGATCAGCTGCTTGGGCTGTTTGCTGTGCAGCTTCGATGGCTGGTAACAAAGCTCCTACCATATCTGCATGTGCGCCGTAACCTAACACCACATCAAATAAAATGACCCCGGTTTGCTCATCTTGCGCATAGTCTTCGATTTTTTTGATGCGCACTTCAGGATCGATCATTGGGTGCGGTTTGCCTTGGGTATAGATATCATCACCAAGGTCGATCACATCATAGCCGTGGGAATGCAAGATATAGCCTTCTTGTTTTACAAGGCCTTCTAGATTCAAGGCTTCGGAGATCAGCATTCCTGCTTCGGCAGCTAATGTACCGCCAGAATAAAGACCTTTGACCACTTTATCTTCAGCGAGTTTGGGCACATCTGGGGTTGCCACGCGTTCAAAATAGTTCGATTTGACGGGTTCTTCATTGGCAAGATCAACAGCGATGCGCGCTGTTTCTTCAAGAGTATGTGCCAAATAGACTTTTCCTTCATGGGCTTCTGGTTTTTCTCCTAAGAAAATCGCTACCACAGGTTTGCTGATACTTTGCAGCAATTGAACGACTTCATCCCGCACTTCTTTTGCAGGTGGTTTCGAGATCACACAAATCACATCTGTCGGTTCATGATTTTCTAAAGCAACGATGGCATCTTTGACAGTGATCGCCCCAACTTTGTCGCTTAAGTCACGTCCGCCGGTCCCGATGGCATGAACGACACCACCGCCTAATCGGTCAATGATCGTCGTCACTTCTTGAATCCCCGTACCAGAGGCACCAACGACGCCGATGTTTCCTGGTGCCACGACATTCGTGAAGGCAATCGGAATGCTAGAAATAATACCAGTCCCACAGTCAGGCCCCATCATCAATAAGCCTTTTTCATGAGCCAGCTTTTTCAAACGCACTTCATCTTCGATAGCGACATTGTCCGTAAACGAGAAAACATGCAAGTCATTTTTTAGCGCTTTTTCCATCTCGGCTGCGCCATATTCCCCAGGAATACTAAATAATGCAACATTGGCATCCGGCATTGCGCTCAAGGCTTCTTGCCATGAAGCCGCCGCTGGCGTTTCTTTGCCTTGATCTTTTGCTGAAAGATCAGCTAAAAATGAATCAATCGCTGGCATAACTTGATCCATGATCTGTTCGTTTTGGCTATCGACCACGATCATCATATCGTTGGGCGAAGCACCTTCTGCCTCTTTAGAAAGCAAGCCAGTGTTATTTAATATATCTTTGTTTGCATCCGTCCCCATCATGATTTGACTCATTTCGACATCGCCTAGATCATTGATCGTATTCGTCAGCAGCATTAAGTTAATGGAATCTTGGTAGTTATTCTTTAAGATTACTGTGTGCAGCATTTGTTCTCCTCCTTTTCTTATACTCTCATTCTAACGAGCCTTGTTTGCGTTTTCATTGGATAAAGTTCTAAAAAAATGCTATACTTTTTATCCAAAAGAGAAAAAAGGAGCATTTTATGAAATTAAAAGAATTGGTTGAACTGCCGCTTTTTGAAAAAAGTAAAGTCCTGACTGGCTCCATTGGTTTAACAAATTCCGTCGGTTCCGTTATGGTGCTGGAAGCGATGGATATCGAGAAATGGAGCAAAGCCCATCAATTGATTTTGACTTCTTTTTATGCCTTCAAAGACCAATCCCCTGAGGAACTGCGTGTTTTTTTTGAAAAAATGCAGCAAATCGGCGTCAGCGGTTTAGTGATCAAAGTGGATCGCTTGATCCCTATGATTCCAGATTGGGTGATCGAGCTTAGCTTTGCTTATCAGATCCCTTTGATCAAAGTACAGCAAGAAGTCAGCTATGAAGCCATCATGCTAGCGGTTTACGAACCATTGCTGAATCACCAAACCCAGCTGCTGCGTACCTATTACGAAGTTCGCCAGCGCTTCATGAAAGTCGAGCGCAACCACTCGTCTTTCGATCAGATCATGCAGGAGTTCTATCAATTGATCGAAAAGCCTTGTTCTTTGCGCATCCCCCATTTAGATGTGCATGTGTCCGTCGGTCAATCCTTTAAGAATTTCGTGGTGACCAAACAAGAACCCATGAAAACCGTTGAGTTTACCAAGAACCACTACGAATATTTGGAATTATTTTCTCATGAGAACAATCAATATGTGACTGCCATCAAAGTAGAGATCATCAATCCTTACAATGATTTATGTACCTTGATCGTTTATCAGAAAGATTCGCAGATTCCTGAGGCAAAAGTCATGATTATTGAAAATGTGATCGACGTCATCTATGAACGCCTCCAAATGGCGTATTTGTTGAAGAAAGAGCGCTACAATCGTATGAACAATCTGGCCGATGCCATCTTGCAAAACACTCCTAGCAATTTGGCTGAGCTGGATCTTTTGTTAGAAGAAGCGCAACTGGATCGCTACGATTTCTACCAAGGCATCGCCTTTGCTTCCAACAGCTTTAAAGATAAGGAGCGTAAGTCCGTCGTTTTGCACAAGCTACGGGCGTTGAAAACACCCCACGTCTTTTTCGAACACCATAATTATTTGGTGATCCTTTATAATTTCCAATCGATCGCCCATCAGGTGACGAAACAGATGCTGCAGACACATTTTGATGATGCCCTGCTAGCCGATGAACATGGCTGCTTGGTGGTCAGCGAAGTCTTACGCAAGGAACAGATCAAAGAGATCCTGCCAGAGTGTTTGGATGCGATCCGCTTCAATCGGCAGTTTTATTTGGCGCCGATCATTGCCTATAGCGACTTAGGTATCTTTAGTTCCTTTATCAAAGAGAACCAACTAGAAAAGCTGCAGCAAAGCATTCCCCCGAAGCTGTATCAACTTTCGGAAGAAAATGAAGAGCTGTTCAAAACGCTGTATACCTTTTTTATCACGAATCGCAATTACAAAAATACGGCTGAAACCTTGTTTCTTCATGCCAAAACGATTCGCTACCGGCTAAGCAAAATTGAACAGCTACTAGAGATCGATCTAACAAGTCCGATCCAATTAGTCAATTACGAGATCGGCACCTATTTATTAGAGCTTCAGAAAAGGAGTCAAGCAAAATGAAAAAAGAATGGCAATTGACCACCAGCGCTTCGGTGACCCTTTATCCTGCTTCTGAGAAATACCTGGTTTATTTTCACGGTGGCGGTTTTGTTTATGGAACCCGCCAAGACATTCCCGCATCACTGATCGCACTATTTCAAGCGCAGCAATACAGCGTCCTCACAGTCGATTATTTGCTGGCACCTAATTCCTCGTTAGCGGAGATTTTAGCAATGAACTGGCAGAACTTTCAAGAATTGCAAGCAACTGTGCTTAAAGATCGCCCATTTTGTTTCTGCGGTCGGTCAGCCGGTGGGTATTTGATGCTGGCGCTGACCCAGCAATTACTGAAGGAACAACAGAGATTACCTGAAAAACTGGTCAACTTTTATGGGTACACCGATCTTTCTTTTATCGAAAACAAACGAGTCTTGCAGCAGCCGCTCTTAAGCAAAGAGCAAGTCCCTCCTTTGGATCAAACCGAGATCGTTTGGGATGATCCGCAGTTTCAGCGCTATTTGCCTTATGTTTATTGGGTCCAACAGCAAGAACTCGCCAACATCTATGGGCTAACAGCTGAGGATCTTTCTGACTATGCCATTGATCCTGAGCTACTTTCACAATTTCCTCCAATTTTCAGCAGTGCTAGCAGTACCGATGAGGAAGTACCTTTTCGTTACAGCAAAGGCTTGAAGAAAGTGCCTAAAAGTAAATTTGTCCCTGTCTATGATTTGCCCCACGACTTTTTGAAAAACGTCGAGGAGCCGCAAGTCCAAATGGTCTTTCAGCAGCTTGCCCATTGGCTCGAACAATAATTTGTTACAAGTAAAGTAAAAATAATGTTTTTTTATTTTAATGATTGCGCAGAATAATTCTAATTGCCTTCGCTTCCTCCTCATCTCAAAAAACGTGCGGTTTAATGAAACTCTTTTATTAAAAAAAGGCTTGATACAGGCTCAATTCAAGAGAGAATGCTATACTAAAGGGGAGTATGTTATAGGAAAGAAGGATGAGGTTTTATGCATTTTGTCGGGATTTTGTGTTTGATCCTAATCACGACGACCCTCTTCTCGCATCTGGCGAGACGGATGGGCGTTCCTGCTGTCATCGGGCAGTTGCTAGCGGGGGTTTTATTAGGAGGCGCAGGACTCAATTGGGTCCATCCAGATATTCTGGTTCATGATTTTTCAGAGATTGGTGTTATTTTGCTGATGTTTTTAGCGGGACTGGAAAGTGATATTTCTTTATTGAAACGCTATTTTCGTCCAGGAATGCTCGTTGCCCTTTTGGGGATCGTGTTCCCGATGCTCTTCGGGTATGCCACAGGAGTCGGTTTTCAAAGCAGTCCCACAGAAGCGTTCTTTTTCGGGATCGTATTAGCTGCCACCTCAGTCAGTATTTCTGTCGAAGTATTGAAAGAGTTGAATGTGGTAAACACGAAAGAAGGTTCGACGATTCTTGGTGCTTCCGTCGTGGATGATATTTTGGTCGTGTTGGTTTTGAGTCTTAGCCTTTCCTTTTTAGGCGGCGAAAGCAGCCAAGCAACACCACTGCCGGTCACCTTATTGGTAGAACTGATTTATTTTGTGTTGATTTTTCTATTGGTGAAATGGATCGCTCCGTTCTTATTGGCACTTGCAGAAAAGCTATTTGCAAATTCCGCGGTGATCATCATGTCACTGATCATCTGCTTAGGAATGGCGTATCTTGCTGACCTTGTTGGGTTAAGCTCTGTCATTGGTGCCTTCTTCGCAGGGATCGCTGTCAGTCAAACGAAGGTTCGTGAGGAAGTGGAACACAGTGTCGAAGCATTAGGTTATGCCGTCTTCATTCCGGTGTTCTTTGTCAGCGTTGGCTTAGAAGTTGATTTTTCCCGCTTAAATGAGCAATTATTCTTTATTCTTGCCTTTACCGTAGTCGCGATCTTGACCAAGCTGGTCGGCGGCTATGTCGGGGCGAAAATCACGAAATTCTCGAACAACAGCGCTTGGATGGTGGGAGCTGGAATGATTTCCCGAGGTGAAATGGCATTGATCATTTTGCAGATTGGTCAACAAAACCAATTGATTTCGTCCACATTGTATTCCCCTTTGGTGATCGTTGTCTTATTGAGCACCTTGATCTCTCCACTGATCTTAAAATACTTTACGAAAAAGATTTATTAAGCGATGTAGCAACAGCTAGGCGATACCGATTAGTGCAAAAAAAACAGTGCGGGTTTTGTAGTGACCGCTCAACGGCCGATTTTTTGATCGAACGTTGGGCGGTCATTTCCTTTCCCGCGTTGTTTTTCTCTATACAGGTATAAAAGCGACAATGCTGCTAGTTACTGGAAACCAATGTTAATTTCCCATGATCGATTTGATACACGTCATCCGCGACAGCATCAATAAACGCTTGATCGTGAGAAGTGAACAAAACCATGCCACGATAGCTGCGAATCAATTGTTCCAAGACGGTGATTGTCGGCAGATCAATAAAGTTCGTCGGTTCATCAAGAATCAAGACATTGGCAGCTTGAGTAAAGATGCGTGTAAGCTCGACCCGTGTCGCTTCTCCGCCGCTTAGCACATTGACTGGCTTCATCACTTCATTCTGGCTAAATCCTAGATTGTGTAAAATACTGCGGACCAGTGGTTCCTGATAGTCTGTTTGAGCCATCAATTCCGTCAAAAGTGGTGTGGTGCTGTTTTTTCGATAGCCCATTTGCTCGTATATCGCAAAGACGATTTTCGGTGATAAATAGATCCCCTCTCCACCTGCGATGATTTCTTTTAGTAAAGTCGACTTCCCCGAACCGTTCGGACCCACGATAGCGATTTTCTTCCCGGCAGCAAACTGGAAACTACTGCTGTCTAGCAAACATTTCGTCCCTCTTTGAATGGTTACTTGCTCCCCACGAATCGGTCGTTTATTATGCAGTTCCACTGCAGGGACTACTGGAAAACGAATCACCTGCTGCTGGGCGACACCCTTCACTTCTTCCAACTGATCCAAGCGGCTTTCCATGGCTTTGACTGTTTTTTGCAATGACTTTTGCACCGTGTCCTTTTGTTTTGATGACGACAAACGGTCTGGTCGGATGTTCTGCTGCCGCTTTTTTCAGAAATGCGACTGCTCTTGATCACTTGTTCTTTTTTCTTTTGGATTGCTTGAGTCAACTGCTGCTTTTGTTGCTGATACTGCACCGCCTCCCAGGCAACACGCTGTGTCGCTTGCTCTTTTTGCTGTCGGTAACTGTCATAATTGCCAGAATACTCGATGACTTTGCCTTGATCGACTTCCCAGATTTTCGTTGCCAGCTGATTCAATAGGTACCGATCATGACTGACCACGATCAGGGTGCCATAATAATACTGCAATTCCTCAATCAAGACTTGAATTCCTTGCTGGTCTAAATGGGTCGTTGGCTCATCGAGCAAAAGTCCTAATTGATAGGAAGATAACATTTCTGCCAACCGGTATTTGGTCTCCTCCCCGCCACTTAGTGTCGCCAATTCATTAGTTGGGATCGAAAAACGACCAAACAGCGCCAGTCAAGAGCCTCCGTCTTTTCAGTCACCTCAGCGATTTGCGGGAAATAGTGAAACGAATTTTCTCTTTGGATCGTTCCTGAATCAGGATCGATCACTCCCGCAATCAATTTCAGCAAGGTGGACTTGCCTTGCCCGTTTGCGCCCACGATCCCGATACGATCTGTTTGATAGGCGCTCAGTTCTTCAATGTTCAGTACTTCTTTGGACCCATAATTTTTGATTAGCTTGTTTATTTTTACACTTAATTGTTCCATCAGTCTGTCCTTCCCGTCTAGGAAAACGCAAGAACAAAAAAAGGGCATAGCCTACCGCTATACCCTGATTTTAATAAGAAATTGAAAAAAGAGGACACTCATCCCTTGAAATCACGATTGCCTAGACTTTTGAAATAGATTTAAATTAGCTATTCAAAAGGTCAATCCACAATTTCATCGATGCTGTCATGTTTTTTCCTCCTCTTTTTGTCGTATTTGTCTGTTGAATGACGAGCTGAAAATCAGTCGCTATTGTTTACCGTTTACGGTATTTCAGGAAGCTTCTTTATTCTATCAACGAATCAATCGTAGCACGTTTTCAAAAAAGAGTAAAGTTTCATCACAAGAATGATTGGTCTTATACGCCATCGGTGATTTTTTCTGCTAATTTGACCGGGGCTTTTTCACCATTGAAGACTGCACGATCCAGTTCTCCTTCATCATGAGCAACGATCAACGCCACCGTGACATCAGGGTCAACATTCAAAAGGGTTCGGAACATCCCGGAAAACCAATCGATCCCTGCCAGTAAGGCGATGCTTTCATTAGGCAGTCCTAACATAGGTAAAACCGTAGCCAGTGTGACTAATCCGCCACCTGGAACGACGATCGTTCCCAAGCATGCCAACGAGGACAATAAGACCACTTGTAAAAGATCCCCCAGCTCAATTGGATCTGGTACGCCTGAGCAACGGTTACGATTGCCAGGGCTAAAAATAAGGAGAGCCCATTGCTATTTAAGGTCATGCCCAGAGGCATCACGAGCTTATTGATTCGATCACTGATCCCAAATCGTTCTTTGCCATCTTCGATTTGAAACGGCAATGAAACAGCAGAAGAGGTGGTCGTAAAGGAAATCACCGAGAGGCGCCACATGTTCTTTATCAAGCGAAACAAGGAAACTTTGCAATAGAGCGACGTCAAGAGAAACCAAAGAAACAAAAAGAGCAAAGATGCTGCTGCTAACGTCAATAAAAAACTGGCTAACATTCCCAAAACACGAATACCGGTATCTTCTACTAAGGAAGCAACAAGGCCGAAAATCCCGATCGGCGCCAACTTCATGATCATGCTGACCATTTTTATCAAAATATGATTAAAACTGCTGATCATATCTAGAAACAGCTGATTCTTTTTTTCATGCTTGATCAAGCTCAAGGCAAGGCCAAAGAAGAGCGAAAAAATAATCACTTGGATCATATTCTGCTCCACCATGGCTTGAATAATGTTCAGTGGAACAAAGTTTAAGATGACTTCTTCCATGCTGCTGGTACTTAATGCGGTTTCTGTACTTTGCAGCAGGGACTGATCAAGGCCTGCGCCGGGCTTGAGGATCAAGGCGAATAAGAGACCGAAAATAGCGGCGACAAGGGTCGAACCGGTAAACCAGAGGAAGACTTTCCCGCCAATACCACCTAATTCTTTTGGATCAAGTCCCCCCACCGCTTCAATCACCGAGCCCATGACCAACACGACCACAGACATTTGAATCAGTCGCAAGAAGAAGTCCCCGACTAGCTGCATTTGATCACCTAAACCGGGAAAGGAAACGCCCCAAAAAATCCCCAATACCGTTGCAATCATGATTTGGTTGGTCAAACTGATTTTTAAGGATCGTTTTTTCATCTGTTGTTCCTCACTTTTCTACTTGGCTGTTTTCTTAGAGTTTACAGTCAAGAATAAGAATGTACCACCGATCAACAAAATAATTGCGATATAAAAGCCCATTACTTTTGACCCTGTTGCATCCGAGATCGATCCGGTCAATGTTGGTGCGATAACGGAAGACATCATGCCGAAAAAGTTGAAGACCCCTAATGTCGTACCGACTCCAACTTTGGGTGCATTTTCCCCTAGCCAAGAAATGATGATTGGTTCAACCGCTAGTTTTCCAAGGAACCCGTACAAGATCAACGCGATCATTAAGAAGGTCGAATTTGTTGCTTGCACCGTTACTAATAACATCAACGCCGCCAACACTTCTAAAATAACAATAAAAGTTACTTTTTTATGCATGTATTTGTCTGCCAAGCGGCTAAAGAACAAGGCCCCAGGAATCGAAGCAAATGCCACCAATGAAGAAGAGAAGCCGATCGCGACTCCTTGGAAGCCTCGTTCTGTTCCTAAGAAGTTTGGTAGCCAAGTAACCGTCATATAGTAGGCATAACACGTCGCAAAATATAACACATACGTAAAGAGCATCCGCAGGGAGAACAAGGTCGAAAGGGAAACTTTTTCTTTCGGCTGATCCGTTGTTTCTTCTTCAGCTGCTGCTTGACTCTCCAAGAAAGCTACGTCTTCTTTGTTGCTGCGGATCACCAATGCGAAAGCGATCGTCATACAAACGATCAAGAAAGCGGATAAATACATCATTGTTTGCCAAGGCATGTTCATCTGAATAACGATAAAGCTTGATAAGATCATCCCAAACCCTGAACCAACGGCAGAACCACTATTGACGATCGCTGTTGAGAAGCTCTTCTTTTCTTTCGGAATGTTCTGTGAGGTCAAAGAATACGCGGAGCCGTAAAAAGACCCACAGCCGATCCCTGCTAAAAAGCTACCGGTATAGATCATGGTGATTGAAGAGGCTTGTGAAATCAGTAAAGCTGCCAGTGCAAATACCACAAATCCCGGAAGCAGAACTGTTTTCTTCCCAATCTTATCCACTAAAAAGCCGGCAGGGATCTGCATGATCACATAGCCGAAAAAGTAAAAGCTGGCGATCGATCCTAATGCTGTATCAGAAATATTGCCGCCAAGTGACTCATTGATTTGCGGATAGACCGGTGATAACGCAGCACGATAAATCCAGATAGTGACCCAGCCTGAACACATTAGGATAATAATTTGTTTCCAGTAGGCAAGCCCACCACGTTCTTTATTGATTTCCATTTTTTTCCCTCCATCAGTTACACAAGTAAAGTTTGTGAAGCACGCCAACGAAAGCGCTTTAAGATAGTCTTAGTGTACGTTTTTTTGCCGACGATTGCATTTGTCATTTTTCACAAAGCGCTTTCAGTCGTTGTGCATTTGTGCTAAAAATTTAAGTCGTTTTTTGGTAGTAATTTAACGCAGCGATGAGCGCTTTGCCGGCAGAAATTGGTGCTTGCTGGTACAATAGTGCCCCTTCTAACGCGGCTAGGACATGTAAAATATTTTCTTTGCGGCTGCTGTAACCCATATTTCCAATCCTCCAGATTTTTCCTTTTAGATCACCAAATGAACTAGCGATCTCTACACCAAAGGAGTGAAGCATCTCTTCTCGGACAGCTTCGCCATCAACACCTTCTGGAATAAAGATGGGGGTAACTGTCGGCATTTTGGTTGCTTTTTCGCCATAAATTGAAAGCCCCATTGCCTCCAGTCCAGCGACCAACGCCCCTTCATTCGTCAAATGACGTTGATAGGCTGCATCGAGGCCTTCGTTTAGCAACATCCGTAATCCTTCATGAAGCGCATAGATCATACTCGTCGCTTCTGTGTGATGGTTGATTCGCTCTTTATTCCAGTAGCGTTGCAGTTGACTCAAATCCAAGTAATTACTCATAATGTGCCGCTTGTTTCGATCCGTTTTGCTCAAGCCTAATTCTTTTTGGTAACGGGCATTAAGGACAGCTTCGACTCGCTCGTTGTAGGTCACTAATGAAAGACCAGACGGCACGCTTAAACACTTCTGAGTACCAGCAATTGCCAAATCGACACACCAATCATCGACTGACAGGGCTACGCCACCATAAGTCGCCACCATGTCAACGACAAAGAAAATATCTTTTGCGCGACAATACTGCCCGATTTCTGCTAACGGTTGCATTTGCCCGTTGGCGGTTTCCCCGTGGACCATCGCCACGATTTTGGGTTGAAATGCGGCGATTTCTTTGATGACCTCTGCGGGTGCAAAAGGAGCCGTCCACTCTTTTTCCACATATTTGACTTGCGCTTGAGCACGTTCACAGATTTCTCCAAGTAAGAAAGCAAAGCGCCCATAGGCTGGGATCAAGACTTTGTCCCCTGGTTCGATCAAAGCGATCAGCGCCGCTTCTAAACCAGCTCGGGAAGTCCCATCAATGGCAAATGCCTCTTTGTTTTTGGTTCCAAACGGTTGTTTGATCATTTCTTTGACCTCATCCATGATCGCCAAAAAATTCGGATCAAACTGCCCCAAAATACGATTGGTCATTGCTTGTAGAACAGCTGGATGGGCTTCTACAGGCCCAGGTGTCATGATCGTACGTTGTGCGATCGTTAACTCTTTATACATCTTTTTCCCTCATTTCTCTTTTTGATTTCACTGTCCAACGCCTTGTCAACGTTTCCAAGTTTGTTGTACAATAAAGCTAAAAAAGGACATGTTTTTGTTTATTTTGTTCAATTCCAAAAGGAGTTTCTCTATGAAGTTAGTTGCTGAATTGCTTGCTACACCACGCTTTTCCAATTTGCGTTTGTTGACAGATCCCATTACCGCGGAAATTCCCGTCGACAGTATCGAAATCACTGAGACCCCCGATATCGCCCACTATATTCCTGAGCATACCTTTATCTTAAGCACGGCGATGGTTTATAAAGATAATCAAGGAGCACTGCTTGAACTGATCGATTCCCTCGTAGCCAAAAATGCCGCTGGATTAGGCATCAAGATCGGTCGTTTTTTAGATGTCATCGATCCTGAAGTCATCGCCTATGCCGATAGCTTGGGTTTCCCCATCGTAGAAGTACCTGCCACGATGCCGCTGGGCCGTTTGATGCACCAGCTTTTGAATTTATTGTGGAATACGAAAACCGAGCAGTTGAGTTATGCGTTAGACATTCAAAAACGGTTCTCTGCTTCCTTGATGAAGGATGTCAGCATCGCTCGCTTTATCGCTGATTTTGGCCAAATGGTCAATACACCGATCATTTTGTTGAATCCTTTCAAACAAGTGATTGCCCACTCCAAGCATTTCACCCGCATGTCAAAACCCGCGGAGTACTACATCCATCAATTAGGACAAACGAAAGGGGTTTTTACTGGTGAAAAAAGCGGGGCGATCCCTATCAAAGATCTCCATGAAAAAACGTCACAAATTTCTTATTATGCCATTGAAACCTCCACTTATTTCCCCCATTATTTAGTCATTTTGAATCCTGAGGCAATTCCTTATCCTGTCTCGGATTTTGCGCTGGAACAAGCAGCATTGGTCTTGTCGTTTATGCTCTACAAGAACCAAAAAGTGCAAGAATCTTTTGAAGATTTAAAAAGTGACTTTAACACGGATGATCGAATACCAGCAATCTTCCAAACAGGAACAAAAAGATTGGTTAGATCTCGGAAAGACTTACGGGTTAGTCAAAGCCCGCCATTATCGTGTCATCTATGGTGCCTGTGAACCAACTAAAGAAACCAAAGGCAAAGACAAATACTTAAAAGAAGAAAGCGACTTGGTTTATCAGTGGTTTAGTGAACAACTGCCTTATCGCATCAAAGATGTTTGTCTCTTTCGCTTAAAGGGCAGCAATCACTTTGCGATTTTCGTGCAGCACAAGTGTGATGCCTTAGAAGACCATTTGATCGAGACCGCCAATGCTTTGACCAATCGGTTGCCATTTCGAATGGCCTTTGGTGTAGGGAGTGTCTGTGAAAGTATCAATGATTTAGCCAGCTCCTACATCGAAGCAAAGACTGCGTATGAAGAACGAAGAGGCCAACATGATTCGTCCATCGTCTCTTTCTACCATCAACGGGGAATGCGGAGTCTATTTGAAAAAATGAGCCCTGAAGATATCCATTATTTCTGCCGTACGATTCTTAAAGAATTGGCGTTTCCGCAAGAAGATGCCACCATCGAATTGCGCAAAACCTTACGAGCTTACTTGGATTATCAATGTGAGATCACCCGCACCGCCAAAGCCTTGTTCGTTCATCGCAACACGATCAAATACCGCATCGAACAGTGCCAAAAGCTACTAGGAAAAAACGTGCATGATCCTAGCATCAGTCTGGATCTGCGTTTAGCCCTTGAGCTGTCCGAAGAAGGCGACTAATAGGCGAATCAAGCAGTTGGATCGCTGGTGTTACCCAGCGATCCTTGTGCCTGCTTCACCTAACAATGCTAAGTCCGCTTCTTCCAATGAGCAGATGATTGCTGTCTTTCCTTGTTTGGCAAACGCAATCGCCGCTTCCATTTTTGGCCCCATACTTCCTTCTGCAAAATGCCCCGCATCAAAATATGCTTGCGCTTCACTTACGGATAAGCCCGTTAATTTTCTTGCTCCGGTGTTCCGTAATTGATATAAACGTTGTTGACGTCGGTCAGCATCATAAATACATCGGCATCCACTTGTTCTGCCAATTTTTTCCCGGTTCGGTCTTTATCGATGACTGCTTCGATCCCTTTCAAGCCTTCCGCTTGTTTTACGACTGGAATCCCTCCGCCGCCACCAGCGATCACGATGGTATTTTGATTCAATAAATGAACCATTGATTCCACGCCGTGGATCGTCACAGGTTGTGGAGATGGCACGACGCGACGGTACCCACGTCCAGCATCTTCTTCCATCACCCAATGTTTTTCTTCAGCCATTGTTTTTGCTTCTTCTTCTGAGTAGAACAAGCCGATCGGCTTCGTTGGCTTTTCAAACGCGGGATCATCCGCTGCCACTTCCACTTGGGTCAATAAGGTCACGACATTGCTGGTCAGTTCTTCTTGCTCGATTTTATTTTTGATGCTTTGCTCCATTAAATAACCAATAAAGCCTTGTGACTCTGCATTGCAGACATCCAGTGGAAAAGGCGGCACGACTTCTTTGGCTTCTTCATTTTGTCGTAAAATATTGCCGACTTGCGGACCATTGCCGTGCGTCACGACGATTTGATGGTCAAGCTTCTCGATTTTAGCGATCTGTTCTGCACTTAACTGGATATTTGCAAGCTGTGTCTCAACGGTCGCTGGTTGATTCGGTTTTAAAATTGCATTGCCCCCTAGAGCGATGACCACTCGTTTTGCCATATGAATTCCTCATTTCTATTGTTTTGAAATTGATCGATACTGCGAGCAAACCCTGCCAAAAAGTCAGCCCCCGAGGTATGACCGATCGCTAGTATCTCTTTGATTACTTGGTAAAAAGCCGCTGAATCGGTACACCTGGTCAAGGATAACGCCGATTGATTGAATGCGCCTGTCAGTGCATGCAGAAGATAATGTTTACTGACGTCAGTCGTCAAATCATTGACTGTCAACAGCCTTCTTTGTAGATAAGCCACCAAGCGAGTATCTTCTTGCCCCATCACTCGGCGAGCAAGCAAATGACCAACTAGCATATCATCGCCTGTGGGGGTCAATCCGACACCCCGTCCGACTAAATAAGCGACTGCTTGCCGTTGTTCTTTAAATGAAGGCGTGCATAGCTGATCGATTGCGTCGTAAAACGGATGATTGCTGCGGATGGTTTCTGAAATAGCTTCTTGAATTCCCGTCTTTTCCGTGACGCTTTGGAGGGCTGACCAAAACAGTTCTCGATCAAATGGGACTGTGCCAGCTGGAAAGGTGGTTGTAAATTTGGCTGCCTTTTGAAAAGACAGACGATGATGCGGAAAATGGATCACCCGTTGCTGAACCAAAAGAGCGGTACCAGCAACTAAGCCTGTCGCCAACGCTGCATAATCGTCGGCAGCTAAAATCATCCCTTTGGGCACGCGAGCCGCTTGTTTGGAGACACAGATCAGCTGATCCTGACGAGGATCTTGCAGATTGAAACTATGCTGAAACACACTGTGAACGATCCAGTTGCCATTGATAAATGTGGGTTCAAATAAAGCTTGGTCGATCCATTTTGCCTGTATCATCGCTAGGTTGCTCCTTTTTCACGTTTTCAGTCCCTGATTTATTCTTCAAATCCTAATTTTTTCGCATAAGCCAAGACAGCTTTTTCAAAGCAATCCATTGGTGGTGTCACTGTCCCGGCACCAATTTGTCCCCGTCCAGCTTGTTTGTTGGCGATCCCTGTATTGATCACCGGTAAGATCCCTGTTTCCACGACTTTACGAGCATCGATCCCTAAACAGATCCCTTTGAAGTCCCATGTAGGAACGGGAAAATTCGGATTGGTATCAATGGAGATCTCTAACATCTCATTGCTGGTTTTCAACGCATCGTGAAATCCGCCGGAACCAACGAAGCGTGTCACAGCTGGGGCAGCAATCATTGCCATTCCCCCGACACCAAAGGTTTCCGTAATGGCACTGTCGCCCATATCTGGAGAGGCATCTTCTTCACTGAATCCTGAGAAATAGAGCCCTTTTGGTGTATTGACAGGACCAGTAAACCACTCGTCCCCCATGCCAGAAATACGGATACCGAATTCATGCCCGTTGCGACACATTGCGGTCACAACCGTTCCTTCTTCAATCGTTCGGGCGCCATCAAGCACCGCTTTTGAAGAAGCCATCATGATATTCAAGAAAAACTGATCCGTGTCTGCTAGAAACTGAATGACTTCTGGTTTTTCTTTTTCAAATCCTTCCAGAGTAACGATCGCTGGTGCTACTTCTTTTAAGAACGCCAACGAAGCAGCGATATTCCGTTGATGGAACTCATCCCCCATGGCGATTGCTTTTGCGACTAAGACATTGATGTTCAAGCCATCGGGTTTTGTTTGTAGTGCAGCACTTAAAACTGGTGCTAACGTATTTTTCATCCAATGCAAGCGATCAATGACTTCTTGAGAATAGGCGCCAAAACGTAAAACTGCCCCGATCCCTTCGTTCATCGTACAATACGCTCGGTTGCCATCGGTTTTGTTTTCTACCACGAGCACTGGCATATTGGCAGAGGTGATGCCCCCATTGGGCCAACCGCTTGCACGTGGTGACAAGGAATCAGTTGAACTTCCCCAGATGCTAATAAATGACGTACCTCTTCTTCCGTTTCGCCCCAGCCTTCAAAAAGCCCCGCACCAACACAAGCACCTTGAATCGGATCGATCATCTGATCGTAGCGGATCGGTGGTCCTGCATGCAATAGGACTTTTCCTTCACCTAACTCTGGAATGACACTGACTGCTGGAACGACATCCAGCAAAAAAGGCGAACCCGCAACGATTTTGGCAATAACGGCTTGGTTTGCTTCTTCAATAGTTTCGTACACGATAACTTCCTCCTACTCTGATAGTGACACTTGTGCTAAGAAACGTAAGGCTTTTTGTAACGTTACGTTTCCACCAGCAATTGGCTGCCAGTCATATTGAACGACTTGACCGTGATGCGCCTGGATTGCTTCCGCAAAGCTACGCAATCCTACATTGATGAATGCGTCATTTGCCAACAATTCGCGGCTCTTTTCAGATGGCTCTGGCAATGCTTCGGCAGTTGTCACTGCTTTTGGCAACAGCTTACGATTAATTGGTGAAAAGGGGTGACCGAGTAATGCTAAAGCTTGTTTGACTGCTTGGGCATTGCTTTGACACAAAATCACGCCAGCTGCGGTTAAAATCTCTGCTTGTTCGTTACTGTCTTGGGGGTCTAAATCAGTTCCGACGATCGTAGCGATCACCGCTAACTCCCGGCCAGCTGCTTGTGCAGCTTCCTTCAACGATTTAATGGTCGGTGCCAATTCACTCGCCATATCTTGATGAGAGCCGTACCCTAAAACGATATCTAACAAAATCACTGCCGTTTCAGGATCTTCTCCCGCTTGTTTCAACAGTTCGATCCGCTTTGTTGGGTCGATCATCGGATGGGGCTTGCCTTGCGTATAGATGTCATCACCTAAATCGATGATCTCATGGCCAGCTGCTTTTAAGATGTACCCTTCCTGAGGGGCATCTTCTTGTTCTAGATTTAATCCTGCTTTGACCAGCATCGCTGCTTCGTACGCCAATGTTCCACCAGAATAGTAAGCTTTGATTTTTTGCTGTTCAGGTCCAAAAGCGACAGCTGCCGTTTCCTCTTTTACTGGCTCTAATCCAATCTGTTCTTGACGTAGCAGCTGCACGGCTAATTGTGCCGCTTCTTCCAGCGTGTAGGCTCGGTAAAGATTTTCTTCGTGATCCGTTGGTTCTTCCCCAAGAAAAATCGTGACTGCAGGTTTTGTTCCTCTTCTTAATAATGCCAATACTTCATCGCGGACACGTGGTGCAGGTGGTTTGGAGATCACCACGATCACCTCTGTATCAGGATCGTGTTCCAAGGCAAGAATGCTGTCTTTCATGGTGATCCCACCGACGGCTTCTTTGAGATCTCGTCCACCGGTTCCGATGGCTTGTGTCACACCGGCACCCAATTTATGAATGATGGTGGTGACTTCTTGGATGCCCGTACCCGAAGCGCCGACAACACCGATTTTCCCTTTACGAATGGCATTCGTGAAGGCTACTGGTATCCCATTGAGAATCCCTGTGCCACAATCTGGTCCCATTAAAAGAAGTCCTTGTTCATGAGCCAGTTTCTTTAGCCGAACTTCCTCTTCCAATGAAACGTTATCACTGAAACAAAAAACATGTTTGCCCGCTGCTAATGCGGTTTCAATTTCTGGTGCTGCCATAGTACCAGGAATCGATAAGACAGCGACCTTCGCATCTTTTCCAAGATCTAAGGCTTTTTCCCAAGTTTTGACGCTTTGGGTTTCTTCCCCTGCGCTATTGCTTTGGTCCGATAAGAAGGCATCGATTTCTGACAGGACTGTTTCGATGATTTCTTCCCCTTCAATGTCTAAAACGAGTACCATATCGTTGGATGTCGCATTGCTCATCTCCTCGGTATAAAGACCACCCGTCTTGAAGATATCCTTATTGGCAGGTGTACCCATCATGACCGAAGCGTTGTTGATCCCTTCGATCGTCAGTAAACGATTGGTCAAAAGCATTAAAACAATGGAATCTTGGTAATTGTTTTTTTGAATAATAGTGTGTAACATGGGTCTCCTCACTCTCCTGTTCCTGTCTGTGCAAAGGCATCTGACCCAGAATACTGGTCAAAATGAACCGTGTCGCTAATGAGATAGCGATAAATGTTCTTTTCGATAGGAATACCTTCTGCCATATATTTTTCATAAGTTAGTTGATTGATCTCGCCTGGATAATAGACTTGCTGGAACTGTTCAGCAGCCGGTATGGCGTGCAGCTCTTCGATCATCGTTTCCACCGACTCTTTAAATGTGTCTAAATCTGTGAAGCGTTGCGGATCGATCAGCAAAATAAACTGCCCTAAGTCGCGACCTTTCGTCAGATCGTTGTACATAGAGGAAACATGCTTGCCAAAAGGCAGCCCTAGGAGCATTCCAGACAAGATATCCACCATCATCATCAACCCAAAGCCTTTTGGTCCTGAGATTGGCAATAACCCATGAACATGATGCGGATTCGTTGTTGGCTTGCCATGGGCATCAACGGCCCATGTTGCAGGAATCTCTTTATTTTTGGAGCGAGCGTCTAATATTTTGCCCCACGCTTGGACCGTCGTTGCCATATCAAAGACCACCGGTGCCCCCTGTTTTCGTGGTGCGGCAAATGCGATTGGATTGGTACCAAAATAATTTTCTTTGCCGCCAAAAGGAACCACCATTGAATCTGATTGGCACATAGATAATGCAATCAAGTCAGCTTCTGCAGCTTTTTTGACATAATAGGATAGCGCCCCACTATGACTCGTTTTCCGTACACCAACTGCCGCGATCCCAGAACGTTTAGCCATCTCAATGGCATGCTTTGTCGCTTCTAATACAACGACCTGCCCTGCGCCATTTTGACCGTGAACGATCCCGCTGCTCGGCCCAGTCTCTTCAAACGTGATCTGTGGAGTGCGATTCATTCCACCTTTAGCGATCCGCTCTGCGTAATAGTCTACCCGTACAGCCCCATGAGAGTGGATCCCGCTGGCATCGGCAAAGACCAAATGCTCTGCAACGATTGCTGCGTGCGCTTCAGACAAACCAGCAGCCGCTAATTTTTTTGGATCAATTGCTGTAACTCTTGTGACTGTACAATAACCGTCTCTTCCATCTTCTAAACTCCTTTAAATTTCCGGATCGCGGTTGCAATCTTTGGAATAAATATAGGTCAATGGTTCGTCACGACCAACACCATAGGCCGCTTGCTGTACATAGGCACTCATGAAAATGTAGTCGCCTTTTTCCACCGGGAACCACTCATTGTCTAAGTTATACATCCCTTTACCTGACAGTAAGTACGCCCCGTGTTCTTGGTAGTGGGTCTCAATGTAGCCATGACTTGCCCCTGGTTCAAAGGAAAGGATATGGATATTCATGTCAAAGCCCAACTCTTTCGGTAAGAAATCCCAAAGCAAGACGTCTGCCATCCCTTCGTATTGGATCGGTGTCAACTCTGAAAGATTCCCCACTACTTTGTAGGATTGGTGATTTTCTAACGGTTGGTAACGCTTCTTATACAAGAACACTTCTGTCGCTTCTTCTTGGAGATTTTTCATATACAGTTTTTCTCCAGCAGGCAGATAGATATAGCCTCCGTCCGTCAATGTATGGGTTTCTTTGCCATCACTTACTTCCAGTTTGCCCGAGATGACATACAAGAAACTCTCGATCTCTGGACCGCCGAAGCCCAATTGGTTGGCGCCATCTTTTTTGAATGAAATGATGTAATCGACAAAAGATGCCCCTAATTTTGGTGTGCCGAGTATCGAACATTCACAGTTTTCAAAGCCTGGAATGACATTATTCACTAACCCATCATGCGGCAAGATCGCAAAATTATTTTTTCTAATGACTGCTCGTGATTGCAACAATCCATCTAAATAGCCCGTATTATTATTTTTATATCCCATGTGTGTCCCTGCTTTCTATTCTTTGTATGCTAGCTCGTAAAGGGAAGCTGCTAAAACTTCAACCCCAGCTACTAAATCTTCGATAGTCGTTGCTTCGGCTGGGTTGTGGCTAATCCCATCAATACTTGGTACAAACAGCATCGCAGTTGGAAAATGTGGTGCAATGATTTGGGAATCATGCCCCGCCCCACTATGCATGACTTTGTAGCGTTTGCCAGTTTGCTTCACCGCGTGTTCCACCGTGGCAACGATCGTCTCGTCCATCGGCACAGGGCGTTCATCCATCCATAGATCCATCTCCACTGTCAAGTCATGCTCTTGGGCGATCATTTGAATGATCTGTTCTGCTTCAGCAGTAAAGGCATCCAATAGCTGCCCATCAGTATGGCGACAATCCATCGTAAACAACACTTCACCAGGAACCACGTTGACCGTATTCGGTTTTGGCTCAACTTTACCGAATGTCACTACTAATGGATCCCCAAGCTCTAAGCCACGGTCGATCACTGCGGCACACATTTTGGCAAAACCATACACAGCATCTTGGCGATAGCCCATCGGTGTGGTTCCTGCATGATTGGCTTGTCCTTTTAAGACAAAGGTGTAGCGCTTTTGACCAGCGATACTATTGACGACACCGATCTGCAAATTTTCTTTTTCTAAAACACTGCCTTGTTCGATATGGATTTCCACGAAGGCTTTGATGTCTGATCGAACCGGTTCTTGTGGGTCGCGAAAATCAAAGCCTTGGCGTTGCATCTCTGCCACGAAGCGATTGCCTTCAAAATCTGCGATCGCTTCAACATCGGCTTTTTTGGCCTCTCCGACAAAGTTTTTACTTCCCCAAAAAACGGTTGGAAAACGACTGCCTTCTTCTTCTGCCATTGAGATGACTTCCAAGGAGCGTAAAGGTTGCCCATAGGTCTCTTTTAAATACTTGATCGCTAAAGCAGCAGCAACGACTCCGTATTGACCGTCTAATGTGCCACCGTTGACGACGGTATCGATATGTGACCCTGAAAGAATCGTTTCTTCTGGAAACTGGCTGCCTTCCATTCTGCCGAAGAGATTGCCGACTGCATCATAGGACGTCGTTAAGCCAGTTTCTTTTAATTGTTTTTCTACAAATGATTGCGCTTCTTTCCATGAATCGGTATAAAGCAGTCTAGTCATTCCTCCAGTTGGATCACTCCCAATCTGAGATAGTGCATCGATCATTGCCGCTACTTCTTTTTTCAACTCCATTGTTCTGCCTCCTTTAATTTATACGGTTATTGTAAGCGTGTTACTGACGGACATCATTGTTCACTTTCGACAAAACCGTTTCTATTTTTAGTCATAACGCTGTTTTCTAAACCGCTTCCTTCTCCTATACTCTTCCTTATACTATCGAAGAAGAGAAAGGAAGAAAACAATGGTTTATCCTAAAAATGCCTTTGCGCAAACAGAAAAAATCCAATTTGACACCTACGGCACTTTGCCGTTAGAAGTGACGATCCTAAAAGCAGCGCAGCCTCGGATCAGCCTTTTGTATTTTCATGGTGGTGGCTTCCTCTATGGTCAGCGAGAAGACCTTCCGCAGGATTATGCCCACCAATTGCTGGCTGCCGGTGTTAGCCTTTACCTGTTCGATTATCCACTGGCTCCCGAAGTAGCGCTGAACGACATTTACCTTCATACAAAAAAGGCAGTGGAATGGTTTTTGACAGAGGGCTGGCACTTCAGCGGCGTTGGTGCAAATGAGTACATTCTATTCGGTCGCTCCGCCGGCGGTTTTTTAGCGACCTTACTGACCGCACGCACAAAGCACTCGGAGCAAAAGGGCTTGATCCGATTTTACGGTTACCAAGAGTTGTTTTGTAAAGAATTTTTGCAGCCGGCGCGCTTTTACACACAATTTCCGAAAGTCCCACCACTCGCCGCTGAAGCCATGATCGAAAGCCAACCTATCACCCACGGCACGCTAGAAAAACGATTCCCTTTGTACCTTTCCGCACGTCAATATGGCAACTGGCAGCGTTATTTAGGGAATCGGGAACAGCTAGCAGCCTTGGCGATTCCTGCTGCCGCTTACCAAGACTTTCCTCCTTGCTTTGTCGTTCATTGCAAAAAAGATCCAGATGTTCCCTTTAGCGCATCCGAAGCTTTCGCTGCACAAGTCCCCCATGCCAAAACACTTTGGCTCGACTTAGATCAGCATGACTTTGATCGGACACCAAATGCGATCGCTGATGAGTGCTATCGAGAGATGATTTCATGGCTCCTTTTAACAATAGAGAAAAATTAAGCGCAGATTTAGCCATGCGTCTTTAGTAAACAAAAACAGGCGATCTTCAAAGGAGTGTTCCCTCTAAAGATCGCCTGTTTTTTGATTATAGTGAGTTGAAGGTATTCACGACATTCTCAACACTGAAGCCGAATTCCGCTAAGACTTTGTCACCAGGTGCGGATGCACCGAAATGATCGATCGCGATCATTTTTCCATGGCAGCCAGTGTAACGTTCCCAACCAAATGGGGAAGCCGCTTCGATCGCTACCCGTTTCTTCACTGCTTTTGGCAAGACACTTTCTTTGTATTCTGAGCTTTGGACTTCAAACAGATCAAAGCTTGGTAAGGAGACCACCGATACGTCGATGCCTTCTTCTGCCAATTTAGCTTGTGCTTGGACCGCAAGATTCACTTCAGAACCTGTGGCGATCAAAATACCCGCTGGTGTTTCACCGGCTTGTTTTGAAATCACATAGCCACCTTTTGCGACATTTTCATCCGCACCGGTTTGCGTGCCTTCGATCACTGGTAGGTTTTGTCGACTTAAGACTAAGACCGTTGGCTTATCGGTTGTTGTCATGGCCAGTTTCCAAGCAGCACGGGTTTCATTGACGTCTGCTGGACGAATCACTTGGACATTTGGCATGCAACGGACGCTAGCTAATTGTTCGATCGGCTCGTGGGTCGGTCCATCTTCTCCAACCGCCACGGAGTCATGCGTCAAGACATAGATCACAGGCGCATGCTGGATCGCAGACAAGCGCACCGCTGGACGCAAGTAATCAACGAAGACGAAGAAGGTTCCACCATAGATTCGCGTACCGCCATGCAATTGGATCCCGTTCATCGCTGCCGCCATCGCAAATTCTCGGACACCAAACCAAATGTTGCGGCCTTCGTATTGGCCAGGCTCAAAGTCTTTTTCTGCTGCCACCATCGTGTTGTTGGAACCAGAAAGGTCAGCCGATCCGCCCCATAAGCTAGGTACGGCTTTGGACAACGCTTGGATCATCTCTTTGCTGGATACCCGGCTAGCTTGTGAGCTGCCAACTTCGTAGCTTGGTAATGCTGCATCCCAATCTGCTGGCAATTCACCCGCAAAGGCTTGTTTGAATTGCGCCGCAAGTTCTGGGTAGACTGTTTCATAGGCACGGAAGGTTTCGTTCCAAGCTGCTTCAGCTTTTTGCCCTTCATCGATCATGGTTTCTTTGAAGCGCGCAGCAACTTCGTCAGGTACAGTAAATTCTGGGTATTCCCAGCCATAAATCGCTTTGGCTGCAGAAATGCCTTCGGCACCGATCGGCGCACCATGGACGGCAGAGGTGCCTTGATTTGGCGCACCGTATCCGATCACAGTCTTGATTTCGATCAAGGTTGGTTTGTCGCTTTCAGCTTTTGCTTCGTCGATTGCTTTTGAGATCGCTTCTAAATCATTGCCGTCTTCAACGAGAATGTGTTGCCAGCCATACGCCTCAAAACGCGCACCGACATTTTCTGTAAAGGCTTTTGAGGTCGGACCATCTAGGGAGATGTCATTTGAATCGTACAAGACGATCAGTTTGTCTAATTTCATGTGACCCGCCATGGATGCAGCTTCTTGCGAAACACCTTCCATCAAGTCCCCATCGCCACATAAGGCATAGGTATAGTGATCAATGACTTGATACTTGTCGCGATTGTAGGTTGCCGCCAAGTGGGCTTCGGCCATCGCCATACCGACTGCCATAGCGATCCCTTGTCCTAAAGGTCCAGTGGTTGCTTCCACGCCATCTGTGTGATCGACTTCTGGATGTCCTGGCGTGCGGCTATCCCATTGACGGAAGTTTTTTAGATCCTCAATGGTCACATCGTAACCAGACACGTGCAACAAGCTGTACAATAGCGCCGAACCATGTCCAGCAGACAAAACAAAGCGGTCACGATCCACCCAGTTGCGAGAAGTCGTTGGATTGACTTTCAAGTGTTTGGTCCACAAGGCATAGGCCATGGGTGCTGCCCCCATCGGTAATCCCGGATGTCCTGAATTGGCTTTTTGTACAGCTTCGATACTTAATGTACGAAGGGTGTTCACTCCTAATTGATCGATTTTATCAAATAGTTTTTTCAATTAAATTGCCTCCTTTACTTTCTTCAGCCAGCATGTTTCTATTCACTGCCTTTTCACAATAGAAAAGAACCGGACGTCCAAAGTTTACTGGCTAATAGGCAACGAATGCTCCTCTTTTTAACAGTCCTAACTTTGGTCGTCCGGTTCTTTTGCTTTCGGCTTTGCTCAGCTGCTCAAAATTTTTCCAGTCATTTCTTGATAATCTGCGACCATGATCGACCATGCTTTGGCAATGTCGTCATCTAAACCAAACAATCCACTGCGTCCGACAATATAGATGTCTGGATTGGCTTCATCGATCCGTTTGAAGGATTTCCGATTGGAGGAACCGTCCATTTCAATGACATAGTGATAGTCGTATTCTTCCCGTAATTCCCGCAGTTCAACAATTTTATCTAACGCCCCTTCAATAAAGCGTTGGCCCGCAAACCCTGGATCAACCGTCATGATCGTGACTTTATCCAAAAGATCGATATAAGGCAAAATGACCGATACTGGCGTTTCAGGATTTAAAACGATCCCGGCTTTTAATCCAGCATCATGGATTTGATCGATCAGACGAAATGCTAATCCATCCAAAACCTCAGCGTGCATACAGATCCATTCACAGTTGATATCGATCAGCTGCTGCACCCAAAAAGCAGGTTCAGTGACCATCAAATGAGCGGACAGAGGCAACGTACTGATTTTGCGGACCTCTTGAATAAACCATGGGGATAGGGAAATATTGGGTACGTAATGACCATCCATAATATCAATATGATAGGAGTCCACTTGGTCATTCAAAAAAGTGATTTGTTCTTTAAATTTATCTAGATCCATCGTCATCAATGACGGTGAAAATTCAACTTTGTTCATAGACTTATCCTTTCTCCTCAATCAGTCTTCTACTGAGAGGAACGACTCTTCTTCCAATTGAATCGCTTTTTTAGAAAATTTGAATATCATCTAAATCGATTTCTTCTTCTTCCACTTCTGCTTGTACGGCTACTTGTTCTTCAGTGACATTTTTCTTAATCAAAGCCAAGGTGATCCCAGTCACTACTATATTTACCAGCAAAGCTACTGCCCCAGCCCATGGACGAGTCATGGTCGGCAGCATCAGCACACCACCAAACGGTACCGTTGCATCTGCTCCTAAGACCATTGAAACAGCCCCGCCAGCAGCGCCGCCAATAGCTGTTGCGATCAGCCCTCGGACGATATCGTTCATAACGATTGGGATCACCCCTTCAACGATATTGATCACACCCATTGGTACGGCAGATTTTAACGTTTCCACTTCTACAGGCGTATAGATGTTTTTGCCGAACAGTTTTGCAATAAAGAATGCTAAACCAAAGCCGATCGGTGTTGCAGTATTGACTAATTGCAGTGCAGTGATCGGTCCATTGATCCCTTCTGCTTGCATCGTCAGAACAAAAGCAAAGACCGTTTTATTGATTGGTCCACCATAATCAACGCCGCTCAACAAGCCGATGACGGCACCAAAAACCAATAATGAAGAGGAGCCTAAGCTATTTAGTGCGTTCGTCAGTAAGTTCGTAAAGGCAGTGATCGGTGTACCGATAATATAGACCATGATCAGACCACCGATCAAAGAGGTCAAAAAGGGAATGATCAATGTCGGCATCAAGCCTTTCGCCCAATTTGGTACTTTAATAAATCGTAAAATAGCAATTACTAGATATCCAGCTAAGTAGCCGCCCAAAATTCCCCCAATAAAACCTGCACCAATGGCATTGGCTGTCAAACCAATAATAAACCCTGGCGCGATCCCCGGTTTTTCGGCAATCGCATAAGAAATTCCTGTCGCAATGACCACTGGAAGCAACCCGAGTCCTGCGCCTCCCATCGTAGCTAAAGCATCCCAAATCGTAAATTCACCTGGCACTAGTTGTCCCTGGCTGGTGCCGCCGAAAGCCATGCCAATGGCAATCAAGAATCCGGCACCGCAGACGATTGGAATCAAATAGGAGATGGCTGTCAACAAATGTCCTTTTAAATTCAATGCTTTGATTTTTTCCATAGTTTCCTTCCTCCTTCGGTTTGCTTAGACCGCCTGCTGCTGGACGACCTCTTTGGCTTTTTCCAACAATTTGCTTGGGGACTTGATGGCAACTTCGGTCGGCACTTGAATGATCCGTTTCCCTTCAAATCGTTCACGTCCTGCTACTTTGACGTCAACTGCTAAAATCACGACATCTGCAGCCGCAATCGCTTCAGGTGACAATTCATTTTCACGGCCGATCGTTCCTTGTGTTTCCACATGGATCTCGTAACCTGCCTTTTTAGCCGCATTTTCTAACTTTTCTTGCGCAATATAAGTGTGAGCGATCCCTACTGTACATGCACATACGCCGACGATTTTCATAACTAATTCCTCCTTAAATTTTCTGTTATCCTTGAAATGCTTCAATCACTTGCTGCGGCTCTTTTGCTTTCAACAAGGCAGCCGTCACCTCGTCATTTCCTAATTTCCGAGCGAACAAAGAGAGCAGTTTCAAATGCTTTTGCGCCCCTTCCGTGTCATCACCGACGGCAAATAAGATAATTCCTTTCACTCCCTTGCCATCCAACGTTTCCCAAGGGATTTCTTGTTTTAAAACCCCGATTGCTACGCCGATCTCCTTCACATGAGCACTTTTTCCATGAGGAATGGCAATGTAATTGCCAATACCTGTTTGACCGACTGCTTCCCGCTCATAGACATCTTTTAAAAATGCTGCCTGATCCGTCAAGTACTCATTGGTATATAAAAGCTGACTCAATTGCTGCAGGGCTTCTTCTTTAGAAGCTGCCTCCATGTTGGTTTTGATTATTTTTGGATCAATCACTGTTGAAATATCCATTCGTTTTCCTCCTCTAGTTGATTACCTTTTGCCTTACTGAATTGACCATTCATTCCTATCAGCCGCATTGGTTGAGAAGGAAGGCTTCGATTTCTTCTTTTGATTTTTCTGCAATGAATTGCAGATTTTCTTCATAGGCGAAACATTTCATTAAACGGATGACTGCTTGTTTCACCGCGGTTGTTTCGTTAGTCTTCATCAGGATCGCAAAAATCGTTTTTGCTTGCAGCGTTCCCTGCCAAAGGACTTCTTCACCTCTGACGAGGACGATTCCACTTTTTTCACCACAGCACTTTCAATGTGCGGTAGCGCAAAATCTTCAGCAATCATCGTATTGCCGCTCGCTTCTCGGGCCTGCAGTGCTTCAAATAGCAGGATTTTGCTCTCCGTCAGCCCGATTGTTTGGCTAACAACTGCAATCTTCCTTAAAACATCGACTTTCGTCTCTCCAGCTTCTGTTGAAACTAAAGTAAGAGACAAAGGGAATTTAGTCATTTCTCACCCTCCCAATCATCGCTTCAAGGCGTTTTTGGTCTTCCATCGTCAGCATGGCGCTCACGATCACGACCGGAATCGGACTATCGATCGTTAATTGAACGGTTGAGATGATCATCTCCGTATCCGGGTGTTTCTTTAAAGCCGCTTCCACATCACGAGAAGGTAGGACAGCCGTGATTGCCAACTCACGAAATTTCTTATGCACTTTTACTTTTAATAATTCGGAGGTCCCGATTCCCGTAGTACAGACGATCATGACCTTGAGTTGTTGAGGATGTTCTTCGATCGCTTGAGCAAAGTAAAGGGTGACAAAGCCGATTTCATCTTCTGTGAGCGCTGGCAAATCGTACACTTGGCAGATTTCTCTTGCAGTCTCTTCGGTAGCAAAAAACAAATCTGTGTATTCTAATTTGATTTGCTCCAAAAGATTGTTTTTGACTTCGATGCCATGTCGCAACCGATTGATCATTGGTTTGATATGACGAGCCAATTTACCGAATAACTCCTCGTCTTCAAATGAGCGCTGCAGCTGAGTGCTCATTTTTTCTATAAATGCATTGGAAATCAGTTTTACTTGTTCTGACAGATCCTCTAATTCATCCGTGGCCTTTTGCATCCGTGAGGAGACGAGGTATTGATACATATAATAGCCTTCGTTTTCTGGTAATTTCGTATGCAAGTACTCTTCGCTATTGCCAATGATCTCCTTGGCGATGGTGGCTAACTCTGGGTTTTCTTGCATTTGCTGTTTCTCTTTCTCATCTAAAATATCCTCGTTAAACGAATTCCCTACTTTGCGAAACCGTCGCAATAAGATATACAGGTGAGAAAAAAGATTAATGTTATAAGGATGTGGTATTACTAAGCCTAGGTGATTTTCAATCAAATTCAGCTGTCGCAAAACAAACTCCGCATCATAACGGTTGAACGCCTCATTCGTCACATGCAGATCATCCAAGCGGATATTGCGGGTTTGTTGGATATACTCCTGCAATGCACGACGGATATTTTTTTCTGCACCGTTCACCCCGATCATTTTATTTTTGCGGGAAACCGTCAGCTCAAAACGCTGCAAAGCTTCAGAAATTAATTTCTCATCACTGTTGATGACCGTTTCACTCACATAAAAAGGCTGATACAGGGAAAAAATATTCTTTCTTTTGGGTGAAATAAGCAATAGCTCCTCCATCACCTTGTTACGGCGTTCCACTGGTGTCAGCGCATTCGGCATTTCCGCTTTCTGACTCTGGGGCTTTTCTTGATGATGGAAACTTAAGCGGTAGCCTTTCCCTTTTTCTGAGAGAATCACATAGTCAATCGCGGCATCCTCATTGATCGCTTTTACGATGCGATAAATCGACTTTGTAGAAAGTCGAAGCGCTGCGGATAGTTCATCGGCTGTGACAAATTCTCTCGTATTGGAAAGAATATGGATGATTTTTCTCTTTCGTTGTTCCATAACAGTCATGTAACCGTTCTCCTTTCTACACACTTATCATAGCACCAGGAAATGTAAGCGTTCTACCATTCTTTGTCCCCTTCATGGGACAAAGACGATCAATAATAAGAATTACAATACAACGTTATGGACAAAAAAAACAGCCATTTTTCAAAATGGCTGTAACAAAATCAGTGTTATCGTCAATGTTCCTTATTCAACTGTTGGAATAAGAAAAGCTGCTAGTTCCCATGAAACGATAAGGAAAACGCCTTTTATCGAAACCCTTCAAACGCCGTTAAAGAGCAATCCAGGTTTAAACGGCTTGTGCAGCAAGCGAAATAATCACTCTCATTGAAAGGAATGATTTGAGCTTTTTACATCAACGAACGATAAAGCTCAATAATTTCTTCTAAAGTCGTATCCCGCGGGTTGCCTGGTGTGCAGACATCGTTCAAGGCATCTTTGGCGATGGCTGGGATATCTTCTTCTTTGACACCCAATTCAGAAATGGTCGCCGGAATGCCCACATCTTTGCTTAACTGATCGATTGCTTGGCAAGCAGCATCTCGGACGTCTTCAAGTGACATCGTTTCTGCCCCTTCAATGCCTAAAACGCTCGCGATCTCACGGTATTTTTTCCCCGTAAAGTCTTTGTTGTATTTCATGATGGTTGGCAACAAGGACGCGCACGCTACTCCGTGAGGAATGTTGTACCAAGCGGATAATGGATGTGCCATACCGTGGACTAAGCCCAAGCCGACGTTTGAAAAGCCCATACCGGCAATGTATTGTCCTAACGCCATCGCTTCTCGTCCTGCTTGATCGCCCTTCACGGAATCTCTCAATGAGCGGCCGATGATCTCAATTGCTTTGATGTGCAGCATATCAGTCATTTCCCAAGCGCCTTTGGTGATGAAGCCTTCGATGGCGTGGGTCATGGCATCCATTCCCGTTGCAGCTGCCAAGCTCTTTGGCATCCCCATCATCATATCACTGTCCACAAAGGCTACTAGAGGAATATCGTGAGGATCTACACAAACAAATTTACGATGATTTTCTTCATCTGTAATCACATAGTTGATCGTTACTTCGGCTGCAGTCCCAGAAGTTGTCGGTACCGCTAAAATTGGCAAGCATGGATTTTTCGTGTCTGCCACGCCTTCCAAACTAATCACATCTGAAAATTCAGGATTCGTAGCAATGATCGCGATCGCTTTTGCCGTGTCGATCGGTGAACCACCGCCAATCGCAATGATGCAATCGGCTTGGGCTTCTTTGACAAACGCTAAGCCGTCTTTGACATTTTGGATCGTTGGGTTGGGCACGATCCCATCATATAACGCATAATCGACACCTGCTTCATCCAATAATTTCGTCACTTGGGTCGCAACTTCAAATTTCACCAAATCTTTGTCGGTGATCACTGCCGCTTTTTTAAACCCTCGTGCCTTGAATTCGGTCGGTACGTTCTCGATCGCTCCTTTTCCAAAATACGATGTTTCATTCAAAATCATTCTATTTGCCATTCTTCCTACCTCCATTTGTTTGTTTATTCACAATATATTTTAAATAGAAAAGACTGAAAGCCTTTTCTATTCTTCTACCATTGATTATACCTCAAGATAGCCTGTTCGGGGAGTAACTTTGAAAGCGTCAGCCAGTTTTTTCAGATTTTCATCTGTAATGGTTTGTAAAATTGGGCCTTGCGCTTTGACATAGGTGTACACTTCCGCAGCTTTCTCTGCCGTTTCAATCAAGCCAAAGACTTCGTCCATATCTTTGCCAGCGCCATAGATGCCATGTTGCCAAAGAACCAAACGGGTCTCTTTCATTTTAGCAGCCGTTGCTTCGCCGATCTCATTCGTTCCTGGGACCATCCAAGGAATGATGGAAACACCTTCTGGGAAGACCACCAAGCACTCCGTACACATTTGCCACAAGGTCCGCGTGAAACTGCGTTCATCCAACTCATGGGTAAAACTCATGGCTAAAAGATGCGATGCGTGGTTATGCATGATGATTCGGTTTTCTGGATCGACCGACAAGCGTGCGATATGACTCATGAAATGACTTGGCAGTTCACTCGTTGGCACCGCACCATTTTCCAAGCCCCAAAGCAATTCCAATGTTTGCCCATCTTCTTTGACTCGGATCACACCAAGGTTTTCCGCTGGATGTGCCGCTACATTTTTAAAGTATTTTCCTGAACCTGTCACGATAAAGTACTTGCCAGCTAGTGCCGTGGCATCAAAAATCATGGGAATTTCCCGCAAGACGCTTTGCGGATCGATGAAAGGCAAGATCTCTTCTTCTGTTAATAAGTAAGAAATATTGCCGCCGTTGCGCTCATCCCACCCTAAACGGTAAAGATTTGCTGTCGTTTCCATCATTTCTTGTACAAAATTCGCTTGTAAAATATCAATCTTTTTCATCGTTCTCCTACTTTCTGGCTTTTAAGACGGTTTCTTCATAGGCTTTCACTTCTGATAGCCAATCCAGACCTGCTGGTACCCCTTGGCTTTCACAGAAGTAATTCCAAACATCTGCATACGGATAGTCTTTTAATTCTTCCGTCATGGCTAAACGAGTGGTGAAATCACCTGACAATTCAATTGCTTTTAGTTCTTCGATCGGTTCTAGCATCGCTTTTAGCAACGCTTTTTGAGTATTGCGCGTCCCGATCACCCACGCAGCGACCCGATTGATCGTCGCATCAAAGAAATCTAACCCAATGTTGGTTTTTGGCAATAAGTCATTGCGAACCAATTCGCGACCAATCTCTTGCAATTCATCGTCCATGATCACGACATGATCACTATCCCAGCGTACAGGACGGCTGACATGCAGCAAAATGCCTTTGCTAAATAGTGCCAATGAAGACAGTTTATTGGAGATCACTTCGGTTGGATGGAAATGTCCAGCATCCAAACAAATCAATTTATCGCGTGTCAAGCCATAGCCCATATAAAATTCATGAGAGCCGACGGTGTAGGCTTCGGCACCAAGACCAAACAACTTGCTTTCCACGGCATCTACCGTGTAGTCCGCTGGCAATTCTTCAGCAAAAATCTCATCTAATGCTGTCATCAAGCGTTCCCGTGGTGTAAAACGATCGATCGGGTTGTCTTTGTAGCCATCTGGCACCCAGAAATTATTGACACAGACTTGCCCAGTTTCTTTCCCCATATAAGCAGCGATTTGACGAGAACGTTTGCCGTGTTCGATCCAGAACTGACGAACTTCTTCATCTGGTGAAGCAAGGGTAAAGCCATCTTTGAACATGGGATGTGAGAAAAAGGTTGGATTGAAGTCTAAACCTAAGCCTTGTTCCTTCGCCCAAGCAACCCATTTTTCAAAATGCTTCGGCTCCAATTCATTTAGATCCACTGTTTCCTCGGTGTCTAAATAGATGGCGTGAAGGTTCAATTTGTGTTTTCCAGGAATCAAAGAGTAGGCTTTTTCTAAATCTTGGCGCAACTCCTCTGGGGTATGGGCAGCACCAGGATAATTCCCCGTTACAGAGATCCCACCAGATAATGCTTCATCACTCAAAAATCCTTGGACATCGTCCCCTTGCCAAACATGCATCGAGATTTTCACATCGGCTAATTTTTTCAAAACCGCATCCGTGTCGACGCCTAATTTGGCATATGCTGTCTTAGCTTCTTCATAACGCTGTTGAATCGTTGTCATTTTTTTCCTACTCCTTTTATAAAACGTTGATAGTTGCTTAAAATCTTGTGATCAAAAGGCTGTGGTTCATGAACACTGCAAGGAAATGAGTGTTTGACCGCGCGGCGTGCTTCAGCCAGCGACGTGAAGATGCCAGCACTCATCATCTGCATTAAAAGATTACCGATCGCCGTTGCTTCACTTGGGCCAGCTTCGATCGTCAGCTGCGCAGTATCAGCCGTCAGTTGATTTAAAAAGCGATTGTTGGAACCGCCCCCACGATATGCAGTTTTTGCAGCTTGCTCGTCGTACCTGTCAGCTGTTCCAGCTTTTGCAATTCACTGGCATAGCAAAGCGCTAAGTTATCATACACACAGTGAGCCAGTTCCCCTGCGGTTTCTGGAACTTTCTGCTGGGTTTCTCGACAATACGCTTGCAGTTCAGTAATCATGTTTTCTGGATTCAAAAAACGAGGATCATTGACATCGACAAACTGTTGAAAAGCAGGCGTTGCTTGCGCCAATTCCGCCAATTCTGCATAGGAATACTGATAGTCTTGCTGCCGAGCCACTTCTTGGATCAGCCACATGCCCATGATGTTTTTTAAAAAGCGAATCGTGTTGTGGGCACCCCATTCGTTCGTATAATTTTCATCGAAGGCGGCAAGGGAAACATTGGGTACTTTGGTTTCGATCCCCAGCAATGACCAAGTCCCGCTGCTGATGTAGCCCCAATCTGAACCCTCTCCAGGTGTACCGATGATCGCCGACGCCGTATCATGACTAGCGACAGTGACAAAGGTCGCTTGTGGCAAATCATAGGCTGGAAACTTCTGTGTTTGCAGTACGCCTAAAATCGTTCCAGCATCAACCAATGGTGGGAATAGGCCTTCTGTTACACCGATCTCAGCTAACAATTCTGCATCCCATGTTTGGGTGTTGGCATTTAGAAGCTGCATCGTCGAGGCATTGGTTTTTTCCGTGACCATCTTGCCAGTAAAAATGTAGCCCAAGTAGTCTGGAATCAATAGCAGTTTGTCGGCTTTTTGCAACAGTTGCGCTTCTTCTGTGGCTAATTGAAAAATCGTGTTGAAGGGCTGCAGCTGAATGCCTGTTTTCTCATACAGTTTTTGCAAAGAATAGCGCTGACCAAAAGTTGCGATCGCATCATTGGTGCGACTATCTCGATAAGCGACTGGGTCGCCTAAACGCTCGCCTGCTTGATCGATCAAACAGTAATCCACTGCCCAGGTGTCGATTCCGACGAAGCAGTCATTGATACCTGCTTGTTTCACTTTTTGCAGTCCTACTAAAATCTCTTGGATCAAATAATCGATCGCCCAGCGGTCAAAGCCTTCATGAGGACGAAAGCCGTTTTTAAAGCGATGGATTTCCTCTAAAGTGATCTGCTCATTTTCCCAACGGCTCAGCATCAGACGACCGCTTGATGCACCGATATCGATTGCGATAAATGTGTTCACTGGTCTCCACCTTTCATTATCTTGTTTAAAAATAAATCGATTACAATTCACTGATTCATTCTTGTTTCCTCAATTTTAGCTTGACAATTAACGAGTTTCATCACACAATTTTGATAAAGACTTGCACAATCTTGGTAAAAAGGAGGATCCGATGGATTACTGGGAAAAAGCCAACCACTCATGGTCAACCGATTCACTGCGTTACATCAATACTTCAACCCAAAAGCAGCGTGAACTTTTCTATTACATTCAAGAAATTGGCTATTTCAAAGCCAGCAAACCTTACTTTACAGAACGAGAGAACCTGCCTTCTTATTTGATCAAATATACATTGTCCGGCTGCGGTGAATTGCGCTACAAAGGTAAAAGCTATCAATTAAAAGCAGGTGATGTGTTTTTTATCGACTGCCTAGACTATCAGTACTACCGCACCGTTAGTCAAGAGCCCTGGGAAATGGACTGGATCCATCTATATGGCGCCAACGTCGCAGCGTTTTATGATGAATTTCTAAAGAATGGCAGTCCAGTTTTTCACACCAATCCTGCCAGCAGTCGTCAAAATCCGATCCACTTGGTCTTACAAGATTTATTGATGCTACAGCCAGAACCAAATGCGAAAACTGCCTTCCAAAGCTCTGTTTTGATCCATCAGCTGCTCAATGAACTGCTCCTGCAAAAATATCATCTCGACTTTTCGGATAGTGAGATCCCGCTTTATATTTTGCAGATTCGTGACCAGCTAGAAGAAGATTTCCGTCAAGGGATCACCTTGGAATCTTTGGAGGAAAAGTATCATATCAATAAGTATCAAATCGTCAAGGAGTTTTCCAAATACATGGGCTTGCCCCCCATCGAGTACCAGATCAGCAAACGCATCTCTTACTCGAAAGACCTTTTGCGCTATTCTCGGCTATCCATCAAAGAGATCTCATTGGCGATCGGCATTGAAAACACCGCCTATTTCAGCCGTTTATTCAAGAAAAAAGTCGGCATTTCACCTAGTGATTATCGACAGACTGAGAATGGGCGGTAAAAAAAACATGAAATCATTCACTGATTTCATGTTTTTTTGCATTGAATCTAACGTTTTAGTTGGCAACAATAAGAGACTCTTTTTCATTCATGATCTTCTCGAATGCTGACGCATTCGTTACCACAACTGGCGTAATGGTCGCATATCCCTCAGCTTGAATTGCTGCGAGATCGGCTTTTATCAGCGGCTGGCCCTTTTTGATTGCTTGATTTGCTTCAACAAGGGACGTAAAGTGTTTTCCTTCTAGTTCTACGGTGTCAACACCGATATGGATCAAAAGTTCAACGCCTTGATCACTGGTCAAGCCGATCGCATGCTTTGTTGGAAATAAAGCAGTGACCATGCCATCAAAAGGGGCATAAAAGGTATTTGATTGCGGTTTGACAGCTTTTCCTTGACCCATCAAGCCTTCTGAAAAAACTTTATCAGCAACCTCTGTTAAGGGAACGACTTCTCCCTGAACGACTTCTTGAAAATTAATTTTGGTATCCACGGAATCTTTTGAATTGACTGCTTTCCTTTTTTCAGGTTCTACAATTCCCCAAAAATAAGTGATTAGAAAAGCCGCAACAAGCCCTACTGCCTGCGAAGCGATCCCACCATAAAATCCACCATCGATTCCTGCTGGATTGATGATCAAAGGAATACCTAATAATCCTGAACCACCAAAAGAATACTGCACTGTCTGCGTAAAGCCTGCAATAACCCCACCTAAACTTCCACCGATGACAGCAGCGATCAACGGACGTTTATAAGGAAGCAATACTCCGTACAATGCTGGTTCGCTGACACCAATCAGGGTTGTCAGACCTGTTGAGTATGCGAGTGCTTTCGTTTTATCATTTTTCGTTCGTAGACCAACCGCTACGACAGCACCAGCCATTGCCATTTGGTTCGCTAAGAGCAGACCCATCACAGGATCGAATCCTTGCATCGCCATGTTGTTAAGAAAAATCGGAATGAATGCCCAATGCAATCCGAACATGACCATCAAGATCCATGGTCCCCCAATCACCAGCCCGCCCAAAACCGGACTAAAGTGATAAACATTATTAACAAGCGTTGCCAGTAGACTGGATAAGTTGGATATAATTGGACCAACGACCAGCAAGGCAAGAGGGACAGAAACTAGCAACACGATAAGAGGCTGTACCATGAATCGCAAATCCTTCAATGGCCAATTCTGAACGAAGCCATTGATTTTGGATGCCACCCAGACAGCAATGATTGCCGGAAAAACGGAAGAAGTATAGTCCATCATATTCACGGGAATCGACAAAAAGGTCAAACTACCTTCTGTCGCATACGGCAGCAAAGTAGGATAGATCAATGATGCCCCAATCAACATTCCGACATAACTGTTTAATTTAAAATAATTTGCCGCCGAAGCACCTAATAAGATTGGCATGAAGTAAAAGAAAGCATTAGACAATGCATACAAAACGATATAGGTTCCCGAAGTTTCTGACAAAATACCTGCTACTGATAAAATCGTCAAGATTCCTTTGATCGTTCCTGACGCAGCCATGGCGCCCAAAGCTGGCGTGAAAATCCCTGAAATCGTAGTGGTAAATTGATCAAAAAGAGACTTTTTTGTTTTTTCACGAGTATTGTCCTCTTTTAGTTCGCCAACTTGTTGCAGGACCGCTTCATAGACATCGTTCACACGATTTCCTAAGACGATCTGGTACTGTCCGCCCTGTTCAACGACTGAGATCACTCCGTCAAGACTAGCAATCGTCTCCTTATTTGGAATACCGGTATCATGCAATACAAAGCGCAGACGTGTGACGCAATGGGTCACCGATTCGATATTGGCTTTTCCGCCAATTTCCTTTAAAACCTCTGTTGCCAACTGCTGGTTGTTCATTTTTACTCCTCCTCAATAAAAAGTTTGATTTCGCCAGTGATCCCCAAAGGCTCGAACAGGACAAACTGCGAAAGATAATCCCTGATACTGCGACCTAAATTATTGATCACTTCAATCTGGATGGAATTATTCGTTTCTTGAAGCAGGTCCGTCAACTCAAATGTATACGGTGTACTGATTCTTGTGCCTACACAATGACCGTTGACTGAAACAGTCACAACTTCTGAAGCATCTTCAATACTTAATAAAACCCCTCCTGCTGCTTTAGGGAAGTCCACGGTATAAGTGATTTTCCCGCTAAACCGACTGAAGTCATCACCGACCCCCAGTAAAGGCAGTGACGAATATTGTTTTTGACAGGTAACCGCTGCTTGCTCTTTCCCGATTCCTTCGAAAGTGACTTGCCATGGCTGATCGTTTAGATGAACTTCTTTCATAGGTTTGCTTGTTTCAATACGCAATGGTTGTTCCGAGGTAGCTTCAAAAAGAATCAGACTCTCTGCTGGTGCTAAATGAATCTCATAGCTGCCATTTTTATATGACACAGGTTTCAGTTTATTTTCTACTGGATCATATTGAACTAAAGGCTTCTCAGCAGGAAAAACAGCCTGAAACTGCAGCGATTCACTGTCATTTTCGTTGAAAAGCATGAATACCTCATCTGTCTGCTGCTGATAATGATAGTACCGCAAATACGGCAGAGCTTTTGACGTTTCTAAACGATCCCGTACCTTCAAGCCAGCATTATCAGTAAGTGCTGTGAGCGGCGTTACTTCTGTCAGACGATCGAGAAGCCGCAGCTCATGGCTAAGCAAAGTCTCTTCAAGGGATTCTTTCACCATCTCCTCAATAAAAATAATTTGAATACCAGATTCTGCGAGAGCTGTCAGCTTTTTGATCAATGAATCAGACATTCGCTCAGCATATGGAATGACTAGTGTTTGAAAGGCATGCTCATTAATGACAAATGTTTGATTCGTATATTGCGCATCAAGCATCATCTCAACCGAAACGATTTCAAATTCGTATTGATGTTCCATCAGTTCACGAGCAACTTTTTGAATCGGCATATAAGCGCCTGCCCACTCCGCTTCAGCATGGTACAGCACAGCAATGTCCGCTTGATGTTTCCCGTCACTAAATAGATAACTCAAACGATTCATATACACCATCAGCTGTTTGAAGCCCTCAAATTGTGGATTATGGCCTTGCGCATAAAAATGCGGCGGACAATCGGCATCAGGAAAGTCATTCATTGAAAAGGCATGAGGGACAAAATGATTGACCCCTCGCACCAGCATGTGATCGGTTAGCCATTTCATCAGTTTGGTTCCTTCTGACCAACCATATGCGCCGAATACTTCGCACATCGTTCGACCTTGTTTCACAGGGTCTAAGTTTCCTAAAGACGCCCCCATTTTCCCTAATGCGTAATGGAAAAATTCGCCATCCCAGCCAGTAGATGTCATGGCTTCAAAGTATCCGTCATTTTGTTGCGGCATCAATTGATGCAAAACGACATCGATCCCTGCCATCGATTGTCCTTTCATCGATTGAAAGAAGTGACCTGCCCCATAGCCTAAACGTGCATGGGCATTGTTATCCTCAATCACATGTCCGATATAGTCGACTTTATGTTCACGACACCAACGTCCGATCCGCTGAGAAAAGTGTTGACTATATAGCTCAGAAACCAACGACATATAATTGTAACGAATCTTAGCCGTATGTTTTGATTCACCACGATAGAGAGCCGGCAACAGCCCTCGCAGCTCAGTTTCAGATATGGCTAGCTGGTTTGCTAACAAAGTCAACAAATCATGCCGCCACGGCAATGGCATATCTACTTTTCCAAGGACTGCATCAGGACCCTTGATATTCCCAAACCGCGGTTCATCTGAGAAAAATCCTTGGATCGTTGTGCCAAATTTCTCTCCAAAGTGTTGATAATGACTTTGATAAACCGTTTCCAGCAAAATATCTGTTGCTTCTGGTACCAAAGGATTCAAGTACCCTTGTGTCGAAGCTTCCCCTCCTTCTTGTGTCGTGTAAAAGACAAAGATACTCCACTCTCCTTCAGGAATAGACCAATACAATGTCTCATCAATAATTGAGTCTGTAAGGTCGATCCAGTTCTCCTCACTGATCTGCTTAAATCCAGTTTTCTTGACCGCAACGGCGCTGATGATTTCAGCTGAAAAAAATGACTTGCCACTCTCCTTAACCGTTTCCCTTTCTGAATTCAAAATATTCGGTCTTTCTGCATTAAAACACCAATCCAACATAATTCCAGCATTCTTTTTGGGGCCTACAAAATCAAATTGTCGGAAATTCAAAAATTCTTTCTGCAAGTGACGATGATTCTTTTCAATTTCCCCTGCGGCATAGCCTGTTGGAAAGTGTTTATCATCCAAAATCCAAAGTGTCATCTGTCTTTTTTCACACTCTTCAATGATGATCGCCAACTCATCCCACCATTGTGCTTTCAAAAATTCTTCATGGGGGCGTGATTCGATACAGACAGATCGGATGCCTGCTTCATAAATTTTACTGATGTAAGTTTGAATCGTTTCCTTATCTTCTCCATGCATCCATAAAAACGGAAAAATATGATTATCATATTTTTCGTTCAATAAATTCGTTATCTTTTTCATACAAATTCCTCTTTCTTTCTCATTCAACTTCATTTAAAATCATAATAAATACGCTTACAAATGTATCATAAGCAATTCTTTAGCTTGAAACAATGTCATACGCTTTGCAGATAATTATCATATTTTTAGATTTATGAAAGGAGGAGATCGTAATGACAACCGAAGAAATGGAAGCAAAACTTTTTCAGCTATCTGAACGAGAATGCTATCACAGAGACCATCCAAACCACCTTTCTGACTATTATCAACAGCTGGAAAAAGTGACGATCAATGGCCGACAAGTTTACTTATTCGATAATCTGATGGAAGAACAAGAAAACTTTACTCTGGTAAAGCAAAGCCGCTTCAGTCCAGTTCCTTATCATAACCACAGTTTTATCGAATTAAATTATATCTACTCAGGAACATGCACCCAATTGATCGATGATCAGAAAGTTACGCTGACAAAAGGACAAATTTGTCTGATTGATACCGGAATTCCCCATTCGATTGAAATGACCGGTGAAGAAGATGTTTTGATCAATCTTTTGATCAAGCGGGATTATTTCGCTCAATTGATTAGTCGGGAACAGTTTAATGAAGGGGTCGTGCTTGATTTTGTTCTGACTGCATTGTCAGACAAGCACGCGCATGACCAATATATTGTCTTTAAGAACAATAAAGATGATCGGATCCATGCTGTGATTCAAGAAATGCTGAAAGAAACTTATGAAAAAGCCATTGGTAGTAAACGAATCATCAGCAATCTAATAGCCATTCTTTTCACTTTTCTCGTGCGTGAGTTCGACTATCAGACCAACAAGCAAGAAGCGGCAAAAAAACAGCACATTCTAGCGATCTTGACCTATATCGAAGAAAACTTCCAAACGGTTACTTTGCCAAAACTCGCCACCCTTTTTAACTATTCCCCTTCCTATCTAAGTGCATTGATCAAACGAGAAACTAGTAAAAATTTGACCGAATTGATTATCGAAAAAAAATTGAATCTCGCCCACAACTTAATTGCTTCTTCCACCAAACCAATCACCCAATGCGCGGCTGAAGCAGGTTTCACCAATATCACTTTTTTCTATAAGAAATACAAAATTTATTATAGGCATACACCGAAAAAGAAAAAATGATCCTATTTCGCTACTTGCAAAAAAAGAAGCCGAGAAATGTTCCTTCTCGGCTTCTTTCTATTCGTCATTCCCTATTGCCCAAACACCTCCGCCACCGAATAAACGCCTGGGGCAAAGGTCTTGCCTGTTAGCTTCTTCGTCATGGCATTAAAGGTGTAGTGTTCTTCTAAGATGACGACTTCATCGTATTGCTTTAATAGTGTGCGAAAATCTGCATCTGATAAGAGGAAATTCTCTCGGCCATCGACATTAGGTGAAAACAAGTAATATTTTCCGACATAGCCAACTAAGTAGCTATCTACTGCTTCTTTGTTAGTACTGACCACCAAATATTTTTTCTGGTTCAGGTCAAAGTGATCGCCAGTAACGGCTGAAACTTGTGCTGGAATCGAAGCAGCATATTCACGATTGGTATAACGCATGCCATTATTTTCTGAAAGGATCAGCAATGTCGCAAAAAATAACAGAATTAAGGTACTGTATTGATAGATTTTTTTCGTGGTCAAGCTGGCAAAACTACGGTAGTTTCGCCGATCGATCGCTTGTTCATGATACAAATGATCAATGCCTCGGACCATGAAAAAGGTCATCAAACCTAATGCCAAGATCACAATACTCGAGGCATAACGATCGAACCCTGCCAAAGACAGTGCTTCATCAGTGGGCATCGAGAACAAGAACATGGCGTAAATACCCAAGTAATAGAGACCAATAATACCATCGATCAACAGCAGTTCTTTGAAAAATGGATTGCGTTTTTTCATGATAAATCGGACAAATAGCCAACTACCCAACAAAATAACTTGGATCAAAAGAATCCCTTGCGTGGAGATCGTCGCAACATCCGTGATGGTTTTAACAAAAACATCCGTAATCTGCTGCAGTATCTGAGAATCCTTTTCGCCAAAAATCTGTTTATAAGCGGTCACGCTGACTTCATGCTTTGATTTAGGAAAATTCGCTTTGACATGCAGGTTCCAAAGAATCGCTGGCAGGACAGATAGCCCAATGGCAGCTAATCCTACAATCATCATGCCCAGCCGTTGCCGCCAACGAACCGATGCCTGCCACAAGCAGACTAGTAAATAGCCGCCTAAAATCAGCAGAAAAAAGACGGCACTATTTTTGACCAAATCAAGAGAGGCGCCAATCAAAAGAAAGAAACCGATCGACGGTAGTACTTTGCCTTTTAAAGCGAATAAGCCAGCGATGCCAGCTAAAGTCAACACTGGCAGGATAAAGTCTACTAACAAATTATTCATTCGAATCGCAATATTAAAATAATTGAAAACCGCCATACTGGTGAAGATCAGGGCAAAAGCCAGCTTTCTTTTCGGATCACGAATAATCGCAAAAAAACTATACAGACTACAGAAAATCAAAATCAATTGACCAATCAGCAAGACATTCTCATGATAGCCAACGATGATTGCTGTATAAGTAACAAATAGCGAGCTGCCTAAAGGATAGGAAGTAAAACTAATGATGGCATCGGCTGCCGTTGGCAATTGTCCCTGCGTATAAAGGAATTTAACGATCGTCGCCCAATGGGAGAAGTTGTCATAGTGGGTCAAATGACTGTGAAGCAATGTCAAAACGAACAAAGCAAAATAGCCGTAAAACCACAGCATGATGGGCTCTTGTAAGCCCCACCGCACCTGATGGCACTCCTGCCAAAAACGCCAAACGCATAATAGTAAGCCAAGACCAAATAAAACCCATGCCCCCAGATCAACCATCCTTTGGGACCATATGCGACAAAGGAAAGAACGAGGATCGGCAAACAGCAAGCAGCGATCCAGCTGATGTGTTTGGGAAAATGGCAAACTCGTACAAAAAGATAGGCATAGCCAGCTAATGATAAACCAAAGAGACTAAATCGCAGCAGGATCTCGATCATCGTCTGCCTCCTTTCTCAGCAAGCTGTCTACCCATTCATGAAAGGCTGCTGTAAAACGCAGCTCGGAAAGATTGCTTACTTGATAAATCACTTGATTTTCTGTTGGTTGAAGCATCGCTTTTTCAGCGTGAAGCACAAGATTACTGATCGGTAAGTTTAGATGGGTCGGCATCTCGACCTCTTCTGTTTTTGCCAACGTGAGCTGGTCAAAACCAAATGTTGTGACCGCATAGGTTCCTTCATCAAAGTGCCATTTTTGATCAATGGTCAGTATGGGCACTCGTTGAGGCGGCAATGGCTTTTGTTTGGCTTGCAGCAGATGCTTACCGAGATTCTCAAAAAGACTATCAAAGAAGGTCATCCATGGGTCCCGCAGAACCGGCAGGCTTTGATTGAAGCCATCATAAATGATCTGCAAATAAGCCAAGTAGTCTTTTTCTGATAATTGGTGTAAAGCAACCCCATAGACCCAGCGGTCCTTGCCTGAAAAAACGCGGACGACGTTTCCCGTCATCTCTGCTTGGTAGCCATTACGGGTGATTTTAAAAGTCAGCTGCGCATCTGGCGGAAAATAAAGAGGAACGTCAGAAACGAAGGACAAGCCGTTTTCTGAGATATTTTCTGTCATCAAAGAATAGCTGGCGTCTTGGTCGGAAACTTCAACAGGATAATGGGCTCTGAACCGTTCCGTCGTTCGGTAAATCGGGCGACCAAGATAAAATAAGACCGCAAAGGTTAAGTTAAAGAAATGGGTCAGCAACCAGAAAGTCAACACGCTGCCATAGAAAATCTCTGAGCCGAATTTGCCGTAATTAAACTTCACTAAGCCGATAATCGTCAAAATCAACAGCAACAAATGCGGCACCACAAACAACAAGTCTTTTTTAGACTGAGTTGCTGCTTTATTGGTCACTTTGAAACGGGTCTCTTTGATGCCGATGGCTTGTAAAAAGACAGGAATCACTAGGTAAGGTGCAAAAATCGTTTCCTGGATCTCGCCCCAGCGCTGCGTTCGAATATCGCTACTCAAATCCTGCATCGCCAAATGCAAGAACGTATAGCTTGGCAGCCAAAACAGCAGCAAGACCCAAAAGTTGGTCTCTACGACCCTTACATTAAAGACGGTGTACAAAATCGGCGCGAAAATAAACAGCAACCGCCGTAAAAACGACCACCAATACAAATAGCTGTTTAAGAAAACCATTTTTTGCGCCAAAGACAACGTCTTGTTTTTGAAAAGATGGAGATTGTGGACACTTTGGACCACTCCTCTTCCCCAGCGAATCCGCTGCTTTAAGGCACTTGGGATATCAATGGGAGACAGACCGCTGGCCATTGGCTGCAGTGTTGATAAACTGCGATAACCTTTGCAATTGATCAAGGCGCCTAATTCAAAATCTTCCGTGATCGTGTCCGTCGGAAATCCGCCAGCGGCTTCGATCGCTTCTCGTGCGATCACCGTATTGGAACCTGTATAAATAGCTGTATCATGGGCGTTGTTCAAAACATTGACTTCTCTGGAAAAGAAGTCCTGCTCGTTAGGGATTGCCGCTTCTGAAAAAAGATTGTACTGAAAAAGATCCGCATTATAAAAGCTTTGCGGTGTTTGGACAAAGCCCAACGGTTTGATGGTCTGGTCTTTACGGCGTTCCTGCTGATTTGCCACAAAATATGGCACTGTTTCCAGCAAAAAATCTGAGTAAGGGATCATATCTGCATCAAAGGTCGCCACTAGCGGCGAATTGGTTTTTGATAATGCATGATTGAGATTGCCTGACTTGGCATGCTGATTGCATGTCAACCCGATATAGCCGATGCCAAATTTATCTGCCAGTGCTTTGACCTCTGGACGGTTGGTGTCATCTGACAAGTAGATGTGAACTTTTTTGGGATCGGGGTATTTCATATGAACTGCCGCATTGACCGTTTTTAATAAAAGCGGCACTTCTTCATTATGGGTCGCAATCAACACATCGATCGCTGGATAGTCGGCTTCTGGCACGATCGGTTTTTCAAAAGGCTTTGCTTTGTTTTTGTTCCAAATCAACAGCAAGCCCGTAAAGTTCGATACGATCTCACTGCCCCAAAGCAGCAAACCAAACAGCAGGGCAAACCAAGACTCGTGCCATGGCAATGTATACAGCCCCCGCCATGATAAATAGATCAGCGAAAAGACAAACGCCAGAAAGTAAACGACTTTTTTCGCCCAAGGCAAACGTTTTTGTTCCACCTCAATCACTCCTTAAAGATGACATTTTTTTGCACATGGTAACTAAAGAAAAAGAGCAGGCAATCGACGCCTATTTTTAACAACACAGAATCCCCGATTGGCAGGATCAAATAGATCAAGTAGACGAGGAAAGAGGACAGCAAAATCTGTACGATCACCAATAAAAAATATTGCAACATACTGTTCTTTGTCCGTTGACCAAAAACAAGCTCACGATTGATGTAATAATTGACGATCGCCGAAATCAAGCGGGCCCCCAGCGAAGCGATCACGATGGAGGACAGATCGATGACAGACAAGAAATGGATCAATAACGCATAGGCGATCACATCGACAAAAAAGGAGACCACAGATGAAAACAAATACTTCAAAAAGACGCTATAGATAGCGACAGAATCTGCCAAGACCCGAAAATGGGAAGACGCATTTTCTTCAATATAGATGGTGGCGATCGGTTGCGAGAGAATCGGCCACCCCCGCTTCTGGGCTTCGATCAGCATCCGCGTTTCATATTCAAAGCGCTCACCTGAGATCGCCAACAAATCTGTCATGAATTTCCGAGGGAAAACCCTTAAACCCGTCTGCGAATCCTCGATGGCAAGACCAGTCGCTAAACGTAAGATATTTCGGGTCAAAATGTTGCCGAACTTACTCCGCAAGGGGACTTCTTTGCCAAAGGATCGGGTCCCTAAAATAATGCTGTCCGGATGGGCTTGGGCCTTGGTTAAGCAAGCCATCATATCGGTATACTCATGTTGCCCATCCGAATCAATGGTCACCATAAATTCAACTGCCGGTTGATTTGTCAGCACTTCGGTGAGGGCGGTTTTGATAGCTGCGCCTTTTCCAAGATTCTTTGGATGGGTCAAAACCTGACAGCCAAACTGCTGTTCCAACGCCGAAAAGACAGACTGATAAGCTGATCCACTGCCATCATCCACGACCAAAATCGGCAGGTGCTGGTTATGCAAACGAATTTTCTCCACCAGAGCCAGCAGTTTGTGGTCAGGTTCTAGCGAAGGAATCATGATTAAACTATTTTCCATATGCGTTCCTCATTTAAGGTAGTATTTTTGAAAACAAAAAAGAAAAGAAGCCAACTCCATCAGTAAAGACAGAGTTGGTCGCGACCGCTGCGCTTGGCGCGATACAATGCTTGATCGGCACGTTCTTGTGTTTGCATCAGCAGCTCGCCCCTTTGCCGTTGTGCGATCCCAATCGACAACGTGATGCTGACCGAATCGCCGGCATCCAAGATGATTTCTTGGTAACGGATGCGCTTTTGGATTTTTTCGAGGAGATAAGCAGCAGCCTGTGCGTCTCCTTGGATCAAGATCGCAAACTCTTCCCCACCGATGCGATAGACCGGATTGCTAGCCGTACAGTAGTTCAAAAAAATACGAGCGATTTCTTGCAAAATCACATCCCCGGCACGGTGTCCGTAACGGTCATTGTAATTTTTGAAATGATCGATATCGATCAAAGCAATCGATAAGTCCACCTCGGTCGTATCTAGGCGTTGGCGGTCCTCTTGAAACTTACGAAAGTTGTTCAACTGCGTCAAATCATCGATTTTGACTAAAGCCAAAATGCGCTGCATATCATTTAATATTGAGTAAAGGAAAAACGCCAACGTATAAGCAAGAATGCCATAAACTATATAAATTAAGGTCGTTTTTTGAATATCGCCAGTCAAATAGCAGCCAAATAGAAAGGAGATAACAATCAAGTAGGTGATCGATAAAATCAACTCTTGTTTGTCACTAAGCCGCTGCTTGGCCCAAGCATGGAGAAACGTCAGGGTCACCATCAAAAAGAAACTGAGATATAAGTTCAACCAAGAAGATTTTGATACTTCAAACAAAAAACGACCTAACGCTAGATTGAACATCGTTGGTACGGTCACCTTCCAGCCCAGATACTTCATAGAAAAAGCGTAAAGCAAAAAGCGCAGGTCAAATCTTGTTTCATATACGACATAAGAGAAGTTCATTAGCAACATCCCTACCACGGTTTCACAAACAATCGCCGCTGCGATCTGCTTTGCTTTGAAGGTCCCTTGCCCTACGAAGCCATCACTGACTTTGAACAACAAGTAAATATTGATGATGATTGCACCTAAATTTGCGAGTGTATTGACAACCAGCGTATTTGCCATTTCCTGCGCTTCCTTTCTAAAAAAAAGAACCCTTACTTGCTGATTCGACAGAACATTTCCAAAGATGTTTCATGGAAAAGCGGACGGAGCATCAAGTAAGGATCACTATTTATCATTGACAGTTTCTATCACTCTTGATTTAAAATAATTTACCAGAAATTATACATATTTTCAATCTTTTTGTTGATATAAGAAGATTCTAAAAATAAATAAAATGATCAAAATGTATATTTTCTAAATAAATAACATTATTTCTTTATTATTACTAACTTTTTGTGCATAAACATTTAATTCTTTGTGAATTTGTGTAAATTATTTTTCCATTATTTTTTACGTCTCAGGCAAGGTGCACACCCGGTTTCGACCACTTTGTTTTGCGAGATAGAGGGCTTGATCGGCTCTTTCAACAGCTGCCAAGATATCGCCATGACAAACTGTACTCGCTTCAACGCCGCAAGACAAAGACATCGTCCCTTTTTCAAAATTGGCCACAGGAAACATACTGCTGGAAATGGTTTGACACAGTGTCGTCATCGCAGCTACGGTCTTTTCTTTGACATCCCCTTCGATCACGAGACAGAACTCTTCTCCGCCATAACGATAAAAGGAAAAGGTCTCGGCAAAATGCGCCTCTAAAAAAGTAGTCGTCCGTGAGGCAAAGGTTCTTAACAACTCATTTCCGGCGATATGACCATAACGGTCGTTGACCTTTTTGAAGTGATCGAGATCAATCATGGCGATCGTCACAGTCTTTTTCTGTGAAACGGCTTGAAGCAGATCGTGGTTATAGGTCCCATAATTGAAGCAGCCGGTCAACGCATCGATCTTACTATTCGCCAACTCTGCCAGTACTTGGTACTCTTCGCCTTCAATCAACCGATGAAGCCACATAAAGCCGCCCAACAGCACAAAAGAACCAACAAATACTGCCAGCATCGCTTCCCAGTCATAGGTCGTCGTATGATGGACCAGCATCGAAAAACGCGGTGAGAGCAGACAGGTCAAAAAATACATCAAATAAAATTGCTGTTGCGGACGGATCCGCTTGACTTTTGATAAAAGAAAATCAAGGACAAAGAGCCCAACTCCGAATAATGGAAGATAAAAAGCTTTACCCACATCAGAAAAACCGACAAACCACAAATAAAAGACGACCATACACGGCGTTATCAAAATCAAGATCTTACCACGATCGCCATAGAAAAAATGACTCGCTATAAAAGCAGTTGTGTATTGATAACAGATAAACCCAACTGAATTCATTGAAAAAGAAAGAATAAAATACAAATGCGTAAACGTCAGAATACCAATAATAAAATACTTAAATGGACGAGAAACCGATATTTTTTGCACACTTCGTACAAAAACATCTGCGGTCACCAGTAAACTGGCAATCATCAGCGGCAAACCAAACGCCAAAAGCACGCCTCGTTCTAACATTCCATCACAATCGCTCTCCTTTAGACCATAAATACCCTTGTTGCAAATGCACCCCCATCTCAAGCAACTGTACCATTTTTTCGCGGTTCTCGATGCCTTCAACGATCAGCTCAAGCTGATATTTTTGGGCAACCTTCAACCAACAAGCCAAAAAGCTGAAGCCAATCTCCTCATCAAGCTGAATAAACGGTAACAACGAAAATTTCAAACAATCAACGCTGGCAAGATTGGCAAAGACCAACGAGAGGGTATTTTGTCCGCAACCGATATCATCGACCGCAATCACATAGCCATAGGCTTTGATTTTTGCGAGGGCGCTAGACAAATCAAATGACTCCTGCTGTATGCGTACGGGATGCTCCGTCAATTCAATCTGCAACTGCTCCTTATGAACAGCCATCGTTTCAAAAAAGGACCACGTTGACTGCCACAGCAGCTGTTGTGGATGAATATTGACACTAAAGCGGGTTTCCGGCTTTTTTGACACAAACGCCGCAATTCCTTAGCATACCATTCCATCAATTGCTGATTGCCGCTTTCAGTTTGAATCATTGTACTGAATTCTTGCTGTGGGAAGCGGTTGTTCTTCTCGCTACGCAGTAAGACTTCATAGCCATTCAGCTCCTGCTGACTTAGCGATTCTACCTGCATGATTGGTTGACACAACAGATAAAGGCGATCTATGTTTTCCCAAGTTGTTTCATTCCCCATCTTCGTTAAGCCCCCATCTAGTAAAGTTATCATATCCGAGAATCGGTAATATTCCTGTCATCGTTCGTTTCTCATGCAAAAAAATGGTTCTCGTAAAGGAACTGATTTGCCTAAGTATACCAAACAGAACCAAAAATGCCCAAATATTTTAAATTCTCTGAAAGAGACTTACGTGAAAGAATGGACGGTACCCCCATGCCTGTTTAATAGAAATGCCCCAAAGTAACCACTTTTTGCTTTTTCGTAGAAACTTGCACGTTGAAAGTTGCTTCTTTCTAATCAGCTTCCTATTTCCCTAAGTACTTATAAAAAAACGATTCTTTTTAAATAACAAAAAAAAACAGCAAGTCTGCTTGCTGTTTTTTCCACGTATTTCTTTGACTGGGGTAGCTGGATTCGAACCAACGCATGACGGAGTCAAAGTCCGTTGCCTTACCGCTTGGCTATACCCCAATAATGGTGGAGGAGAGTGGATTCGAACCACTGAACCCTAAGGAACGGATTTACAGTCCGTCGCGTTTAGCCACTTCGCTACTCCTCCAAAAGGTTTTTCTCAAACCTGACAATAGTTATAATACCGAAAAAGATAACAAATTGCAAGAGCAAAAAGTAATTTTTTCTAGAAATTATTCATGTAAATTCCATTGGCGAATAATCATCTCGATGGCAGCTTCTAAGCTTCTGCTCGAACCTAGATCTTCATCCCCTAAAAAGCTTTGAAATTCTTTTGGTCCAGTTGTTAAAATCTCACCGATGCGTTTTTTACCGATAAACAATTCATTGACGGTATAGTCTTTGCCATGAATGGCTTTTGTTGTTTCTTCAATACGGACTTCGATATCTTTATTTTTCTTAGACATGGTTGCACCTCTTTCTTTACAGCACCTTCCTATTTTAACAGAAAAGCAGCAAAAGAAAAAGAAAATCTCTTCTTGAAATAAAAAAAGTAGCCAATCTTTACGATCAGCTACATTTCCTTAGATCACTTCTGGTTCGTCAAGACAGCACTCGTCACGGTATAACCTGCATCGCTTAAAATTTTCTCGATTGCTGCGACTTGCCGTGATTCTACTTGAATCTCAACAACTGTTTTTAGTGCCATCCGATTTACCACAATCGTCAAAATACTCATTTGATGATCAGCAAGGAGTTTCGTCACGTCTGCTAAAACCCCCACATGGTCGTCCGTGATCTCGATCGATACTCGGGTTCCGCCATCGTGGTAGCCAGTGATTTTCAAAAAGGCATCAAAAATATCATTGTTGGTAATGATTCCCACTAGGGCATCATCATCCATGACTGGTAAAACCCCCACGTTCTCACTACGCATGACGGAAATGGCGTCCTCTAATAGTGCATCTGGTTCAATCGTGGTCACTTTTTTCAACATGATATCAGCGACAGTCGTTTTATTTAAGAGATAGTTCATTTCATAAACGCTTAAGCTTGTCGCTTTTGAGGGAGTTGCTTCAGCGATCGTTCCTTCTGTGATCAACCCTACTAATTTACCATCATCAACGACGGGCAGACGATGGATATCATGCTGCTTCATTAAATCTACTGCATCAAAGATCGGTGTCTGCGAATCGACGGTGACGACCGTCTTCGTCATAAAATCACTTACGCTCATTGTTTAGCCTCCTAGATACGCTTTTCTTACTTCATCACTTGCTAGTAATTCTTCTCCAGTACCTTCTAAAACGATTTTCCCCGTTTCTAATACATAGCCGCGATCGGCAATCGATAAAGCCATTTTCGCATTTTGTTCGATCAGCAGCACAGTCGTTCCTTGCTGCTTGATTTCTTGAATGATGGAAAAAATTTCTTTGATAAAAATTGGTGCCAAGCCCATCGATGGCTCATCCAGCAAAAGCAAGCGCGGTTTTGACATCAATGCCCGCCCCATTGCCAACATCTGCTGCTCACCGCCAGATAATGTCGACGCATCTTGCGAGAGGCGTTCTTTCAATACAGGAAACTTGCGGTAAACTTGTTCATAGTCTTCTTTGACACCACTGTCTTTACGCAAGAAGGCGCCCATCTCTAAGTTTTCTTGAACCGTCAAACCGGAAAAGACGTGCCGCCCTTCTGGCACCTGTGACAAGCCGTTTGCGACGATTTTTTGCGGTGCTTCTTTCTCAATTTGCTTTCCTTCAAAAGTGACGGAGCCTTTTGAAGGACGGATCAATCCAGAAATCGTCCGTAAAATCGTGGTTTTCCCGGCACCATTGGCACCAATCAGCGAAACGATCTCTCCTTGATTGACGTGGAAGGAAACATCATGAACTGCTTGGATCATGCCGTAGTGAACACTTAAATTTTGAATTTCCAGCATCAGATTTCCCCTCCTAGATAGGCTTCGATTACCCGTGGATTGTTTTTGATCTCTTCTGGTTCACCGTGAGCGATGACTTGCCCGTATTCCAGTACATAGATCCGTTCGCACACTTCCATGACCAAACTCATATCATGCTCGATCAAGAGGATCGTCAATTGAAAATCTTTTTGGATCTTATAGATCAGCTTTGTCAGTTCTGTTGTTTCCTGAGGATTCATCCCCGCTGCCGGCTCGTCAAGAAACAAAATTTTTGGCTCTGTAGCTAATGCGCGTACGATCTCTAAACGGCGTTGCTCGCCATAAGGCAAATTTTTCGCTAACGTTTGACTTTTGCCATCCATATCAAAGATCCGTAACAGCTCTAAGGCTTTTTTCTTCATGGATTCTTCGTTTTTGTAATACTTTGGCAAACGCAAGATGCTGGTCAGTAGTCCTTCTTTATGCTTACTGTTCATAGCGATTAAAACGTTGTCCATCACGGTCAAGTTTTTAAACAAGCGAATGTTTTGGAAGGTTCTTGAAAGACCTAAATCCGCGATTTTATAAGGCTTCACGCCATTTAAACGTTTTGGCTTACCTTGGGTCTCAAAAAGCACTTCGCCTTCACTAGGCTCATACACACCTGTCAGGAGGTTAAAGAGCGTTGTCTTGCCGGCACCGTTTGGTCCAATCAACCCGACCAGCTCATTGGTATCTAGATGGAGGTCTACATGAGAAACAGCAGCTAAACCGCCGAAGTTTTTCGTTAAGCTTTTAACTTCTAATAGAGGCATCGTTGTCATCCCCCTTTTTTCTAAATTTATCCAGCAGTCCTTTTACGGAGAACTCCCAGGTTCCTAAAAGTCCGCTTGGTTTAAAGATCATGATGATGATCAAAGCCAATGCATAAATGATCATGCGCAAATCAGAGAAGCCTTGCAAGTACATGTTTAAGATTCCTAGCACTACTGCCGAAACAACTGCTCCTGTGGTACTCCCAAGCCCTCCAAAAACGACGATGATCAAGACATCGATCGATTTCATAAAACCGTAATCTCGTGGGAAAACCGACTGCTGATAGCTGGCATAAAGGGTACCAGCAATGCTTGCCATCACTGCTCCCATTACAAACGCAATTACCTTGTATTTCGTTGTGTTGACCCCCATCGATTCTGCAGCGATCTCATCTTCCCGAATCGCTAAAGTCGCTCGACCAGGTCCGCTATGGATAAAGTTTGACACGACAAGAATCGATAGAACGGCAAAGAGAAAGACGATCTGCCAATTACTGAATTGGGGCAATCCGAAAATTCCTGCAGGACCATTGGTCAAGCCTCGTAAGTTCACCAACAAGATCCGAATGATCTCTGCCACACCTAGGGTAGCGATCGCTAGATAGTCACCTTTTAAACGGAGGGTCGGAATCCCAACTACTAATGCGACTGCACCTGAAACCAGCATTCCCACCAGTAAACCAGTTAAAAAGCCGCCAAAGGTTGGATTGCTTGCCGACAGGATCGCACCAGCATAAGCACCGATAGCCATGAACCCGGCATGTCCCAAGGAGAATTGCCCTGAAAAACCAATGATCAGATTCAAACTAACTGCCAAAATGATGTTGATCCCGATATTGACAATGATGGCGTCAGAAAACAGATTGATCATCCCGCCGTTGTAAGCTGCAAATAATCCGAAATAAAGAATAGCTGCCAGAGCGAGCCAGATTAAGTTGTAACGTAAATTCTTTTTCATTTCTGCCACCTACACTTTCTCTTTGATATTTTTGCCGAGGATCCCAGCTGGACGAACCAACAATATAATTATTAAAATGACATACACTAAAGCATCCTTATAATCAGAAAAACCAAGCGCTGTCGCTGCTGTTTCCACCAAACCGATCACAAAGCCACCTAAGGCTGCTCCAGGAATGATCCCGATCCCGCCAAGAACCGCTGCAACAAAAGATTTCAGACCAGGAACGACGCCCATTGATGGATCAATGGAATTATAATACAAACCGATCAGCATCCCGCCAGCTGCAGCCAAAGCCGAGCCTAAGGCAAAGGTAAAGGAAATCGTTCGATTGACATTGATCCCCATCAAACGCGCTGCATCTGCATCAACACTTACTGCCCGCATCGCTTTTCCCATACGGGTCTTTTTCACGATCAATTGCAAGAGAATCATTAAGGTAACCGAAACAGCCAAGATCAATAACTGGACATTACTTACTTGAACAAACCCGATGGAATAAGTTTGTCGTTCAATCGCTTGCGGAAAGGGGCGCACATTGGCTGAAAAGAAAAAGATCATGACATTTTGCAAAAAATAAGAAACCCCGATTGCCGTGATCAGTGCCGAAATTCGCGTGGAATTGCGTAAGGGACGATACGCTAAAAATTCAATCGTTACCCCAAGTGCTGCACTGGCGATCATTGAAATGAACAACGCGGGGAAAAACCCTAATTGCCATTGATTGATCAAAAAGTAACCGATAAAACTACCGATCATGTAAACTTCTCCGTGGGCGAAGTTGATCAACTTGATGATGCCATACACCATCGTATAACCCAACGCTAACAAGGCGTAGATACTGCCTAGAAACAAGCCGTTGATCAATTGTTGGATCATCATTTCCATATACTCACTTCCAATATCATTTATTATGGTTCTTCTCGTCAGAGAAAAGAAACTGAGACAAACACATCAGGTCTGTCCCAGTTTTCACTGCCAAACAACTGCAGGTTTTTAAGGTTCCACAGTGTCTGCTGAGGTTTCCTTCCCGTCAGTCAATCCTAAAACAACTGCTGATTTCTCAGGGTTATGATTTTCATCCATTGTGATTTCACCTGTCACGCCGACAAAGTCTTTCAGTTCAGACAAACCAGCTGCAATTGCCAATGAATCTGCTGAGTTTTGATCTTCGATTGCTTGTTTGATCATGTAAACTGCATCATAGGCTAACGCATTAAAAGCAGAAGGTTCTTTGCCATACTTTTCATTGAAAGCTGCCACAAACGGCTCAACTTTGTCGTTTGCTGGTGCTTTGGTAGAGAAGTGGCCGGTATAGTAAACATTGCTGACATTTTCTGCACCAGCTGTTTGAACCATTTTTTCATCACCGAATCCATCCGCACCAATGATTGCTTGATCAATTCCTAATTCTCGCGCTTGCTTGATGATCAAACCAGCTTCTGTGTAGTAGCCTGGAATGAACAAGACATCGAAGTCGACATCTTTGATTCTTGTAAGAACTGCTTGGAAATCTTTGTCGCCTTCAGTAAAGTTATCTTCTAAGACAATTTCGCCTGGGTAGCTTTCTTTAAATGCTTCCGTCAATCCAATCGCGTAATCACTTGAGTTGTCTCCCAAGATCACAGCTTTTGATGCATCCAAATTTTCAGCCGCATATTTCGCTAAGATCGTTCCTTGGAAGCTATCTTGGAAACAAGAACGGAAGGCAAATTCTTGCACTTTCCCACTAGTGTAAGTAATCGCATCGTCAGTACCTGAAGGAGTAACCATTGGTACTTGCGCTCTAGTCACGTTAGGCAAAGCTGCTTTCGTAGCACCAGAGGTTGCTGGACCAATGATGGCTACCACTTTATCATTCGTTGCTAAATTGGCTGCTACTGTAGCAGCTTCATTGTTATCTGATTTGTTATCTTTCGAAATAATTTCAATTTGTTTTCCAAGAACACCGCCGGCAGCATTGATTTCTTCTACTGCTAAGTCGATTCCTTCTTTTTCAGCCGTCCCATAAGCAGCTACGGCTCCTGACAACTCTAAATTGGTTCCGATCTTGATAGTATCTCCCTCTTGTTTGTTGCCACCTTCAGCAGCCCCGCTGCCGTCCGTTGATCCACCTGTTGGTCCAGCGCTACACGCTGTCAACAAAAACAAACTCGCAAACAAAAACGCAAATTTCTTTTTCATATTTTTCCTCTCCTTCACTTCCCCTGAATATGTTATCCAATATACTGAAAAATCCGGAAAATGTCAACGAATTATCAGAATATTTCACCTATTCAGAATTTATTTTTTTCGCTATAAAAAAATGGGGTTTTTAAAACACTGATCCACCAACAATGGAATCGCTTTTCAGTTTTTTGAGCAAAAAGAAAAGTAAGCAAATTTTTTTTCCTTTGCTTACTTTTTGAACGTTTCGAATTGCTTCATTTTTTTGTCAAAAGGACGTTTGAAAACATCACATCTAGATGTTAGCGGCTATTTCTTGGATACAATGCTTGAAAATTGGCTGCTGCCCCAACTAGATTGGCGTCATTGCGATAGTCACAAAGCTTAATCAGTGGGACAAAATCATTTAAAGCTTGATCTGCCAGCATTTTTTTCAACCGTTGATCAACTTCTTGTAATAAGCCTTTTTTGGCACTGACACCGCCACCGATAATGATCACTTCAGGATCAAAAGCAAATTGAATACTGAATAGTCCTTGCGCTAAATAGCGGTAAAATTTATTGACTTCCTCGATCGCAATGGCATCCCCATCTTCTGCGCGTTGAAAGACCTCTTCGCCGGTAATTGTGGCTCGATCTACACCGATTCGATCACAATACCGCCAAGCCATCTGAACCGCTGTCCCTAATTGCGAAAATGTTTTGCCTTGATCCAAGATCATCAACCCAAATTCGCCACCGTATAAATGTGCCCCACGGACTAGCTCACCATTTTGAAACAGGGTGCCGCCAACGCCTGTTCCAATCACAACGAAGGCAGCTTGCTGAAACTCTTTGCCCGCTCCTTGATAAAATTCAGCCATCCCAGCGCAATTGGCATCATTTTCGATGGTTACTGGTACCCCAAATGCTGTTTCGAGTTCTGAGTAAATATCAAACCCATGGATATAAGGGATCGCACTGATGCCGTCGATCCGCCGCTCTTGGGCATTGACCGCACCCGGCGCACTGATCCCGACCCCTTCGATCTCTTCGTTTACGCTTGTTCTCACTTGCTGCAGCTGGGTTTTCATTTCCTCCCAAGTATTTGGAGTAGTAAATTTGCCTTTACTCACCAAAGAATCTTGTGACCAGACGCCGTATTTTACTGCTGAACCACCCATATCAAAGACTAAAATCGCCATTTTTTCCCCTCAATCCTTTATTATTCTGATACTATCTATTTTACCGTAAGTCCCCGCATGAAGAAAGCGATTTCCGATAACAATAAAAAAAACAGCCTAAAATCGACATAGACTATCTCTATGGGATTAGAGCTGCTTTTCCAAAATAACTTGATCGATCAACTGCTGCCCATTTTCGAAAATCGGTTCAGCATAGTGGGTGGTGAAATAATTTTTCACCCGGTCTTTTTCAACATAGCCTTGCTTTTGGTACAAAGTCAAGGCTGCAGAGGGCAGACTACCGGTTTTGATCACGACAAGAGGGTGTTTTGCACCTTGCTGCTGACTAAGAATCGCTTTTTCGGCAGCTTGCAACAATTGACCCCCAATGCCCCTTCCTTGCTTTGCTGGGGAGACAGCCACATTCATTATCTCCCACTTTGTGCCTTGGTCTTGATACACTAAGACACCGATCACTTCTCCATCTTCTTCATAAACAAGCGTCTGGCTGTCATATAGATAGCCTTCTACAACTGTTTTTTCAGGATCCGCATCCAGCAACAGTGACCAAGGATACGCTTCATTAGGGTGGATTGGACGAATCATGTTTTTCTTCCTTTTCTTTTTCTCTTATGTTCGTTTAACTTTTCCGATAACGGTATGTTGGTTTGACTTTATCATCAGTGTTACGTTTTAACGTAAAGGTCTGAGGCACGTAGTCGATTCCCCCTTTACAAAAGGATGGCACCGTAAGATACGTGCGATTCCCATCAAGCCTCCCTTAGCAGCCCCATGGACCTGGATCGCTTGGATCATGTATCCTGAGCAAGTCGGATAATAACGACAGCTAGGAGGAAATAATGGGGAAATAAAACGTTGATAGAAACGAACAAAGCCAATCAAAAGTTTACTCATTTCTTGCCAACCTTTCTTTTTATGATCACGATGCAGTAAAGACAGATAGAAAAAACTAGGACTCAGCACGAGGCGTAAGTCCTAGTTTTGGTTTACTTCATAAACTCAAAGATATGATTCCAAAGACTTGGAGAGAAGACTTTAAAAGGACTACCGTCGCCAATCACTCCATAGCCAATCATTGTTCCAGCTAAGAACAATAAAATAGCTAACAAAATGACGATTAGAATTTTTATCAAGCTAGTTAGAATGTAACGGTTCAACTTCACTTTATTCTCTCCTACTCCTACTAAGCGTTTACTGGTACGGTTTCTTCAACTGCTTCAGAAACTCGTTCCACAGAAGCACCTAATTGCTGCAATTTTTCATGGAATTTGTAATAGCCACGATCCAAATATTTTAGATTGCGGACACGTGTCCGACCAGTTGAACGCAGACCTAATAAAATCAACGCTGCGGCAGCACGTAAATCCGTCGCATAGACCAGCGCACCTTGCAATTCATGACCGCCTTCGATCACTGCTATGTTGCCGTCGATTTTGACATGAGCATTCATCCGACGCATTTCTTCTAAATGTTGGAAACGATTCTCAAATACCGTTTCATTCACAACACTTGTTCCAGCTGCTAAAAGTTGAATAGCAGACATTTGCGCTTGCATGTCCGTAGGAAAACCTGGGTGAGGCATTGTTTTCACATCTGTTGCCTTCAATTTTTCAGGTCCAACGACACGAATCCCTTCAGCTACTTCAGTCACTTCTGCGCCCATTTCGATCAATTTTGAAATCAATGGACGATTGTGTTCTGAGATTGCATCTTTAATAATAACGTCTCCTTGAGTCATCGCAGCTGCAACCATAAAGGTTCCTGCTTCGATACGGTCTTGGACGATCGAATGATCTACTGCATGCAGGTGTTCGACCCCTTCGATACGCATCGTTTCGGTTCCTGCACCAAAGACCTTGGCACCCATTTTGTTTAAAATGTTTGCTAAATCGACGATTTCAGGTTCACGAGCGACGTTTTCAATGATGGTGATGCCTTTAGCTTTTACGGCAGCCATCATGATATTTTGCGTTGCGCCGACACTTGGGAAATCCAAGTAAATGCTATTGCCTTTTAACTCATCGGCGATCGCTTCTATGTATCCATCTTTTTGGATGATTTGAGCGCCTAGTGCTTGAAATCCCTTCAAATGTAGATCAATTGGTCGTTTGCCGATTGCACAGCCGCCAGGCATTGCCACTTTGGCATGACCATTACGGGCTAACAAAGGTCCCATGACTACGATTGAAGCGCGCATTTGGCTTACATACTCATACGGTGCTTCGATCGCTAACTCTTGTGATGCATCGATCGTCATCGTATTGTTTTCTTCTTCAAAATCGATTGCGACATTTAAATGCCGAATCACTTCTTTCATTGTTAATACATCGGAAAGGATCGGTACATTTGTTAATGTCGTTGTTCCTTCTTCCGCTAATAAGCTTGCCGCTAAGATAGGTAGAACAGCATTTTTTGCCCCTTCGATCTTCACTGTTCCAGTTAATCGATTACCACCTTGAACGATCATCTCTTCCATTTATGTTCCCTCCAAATAATGCAGTGACTCACACAAATCTTGCCAATTATAGCATAATATTCGGTGTTTTTGCATATATTAATGAAATTCTTAAAAACCTGTTAAAAATAAATTACGACATAACGCAATCAACTCAAGGAAAAAAGTACTGGCGGTGTAGCCTAATGCAATCGCAAGAAACACCATGACCATTCGTATCTGAGTCGTTCGTAAGGCTTTAAAAAAAGCATCGATCCGCACAGATTGCAATGCCCAAAATGCTAAATAGATGAACGCTAAATGACTCACGATTCGAATGATTGCATCAATTCCATACACTTGCATACTTCCTGCTCCTTTTTTCATAATTGAACATTCCTATCATACCACAAAGATGTCAAGATAAAAAATAATCTTTCTTGAAACCTTCATGAAAAGACTTTAAAAAGTTTTTAAAACGTTTTCTTGGAGAAACAAAAAAACAAAGGCAAGATGCCCTTGTTTTTTTAGGAATGTTTTGACACGTTGATTCGATTGATGGCGCGGTGCAAAGCAACCGTTGCGCGACGAAGCTGGTCGATATCTTCGACTTGTTTGGCCTCTTCGATTTGACGTTCTGCACGTTGTTTTGCTCTTTCTGCCCGTGAAACGTCGATGTCGCGATCACGTTCCGCACTATCGGCTACGATGGAGACAACATTGTCCCGCACTTCAAGGATACCGCCATTGACGGCGACCCAGTCGACGTGAGTATCCGAATCGATCCGTTTGACCCGGACTTCATCAATCGTCAAAGGAACGATGATTGGGGCATGATGCGGCAAAATACCGATCTCGCCATCTGTCGTACGTGCAACCACGATTTTCGCGTGGTGATCGTAAACCAAACCAGCAGGTGTCACCACATTGACTGTTAAAAATTGATCCATGAGGTTCCCCTCTTTCTTCGAGGCTGGTTAATTAATAGCCAATTTTTTTCGCTTTTTCAATGACGTCTTCAATTCGTCCTACACTACGGAAGGCTTCTTCTGGAAGATCATCATATTTTCCTTCAAGAATCTCAGCAAAGCCTTTGATCGTTTCCTCAACTGGTACATAAGAACCAGGTTGTCCAGTAAACTGTTCCGCTACGTGGAAGTTTTGCGACAAGAAGAATTGAATCCGACGCGCACGAGCCACTAACGTTTTTTCTTCATCAGACAACTCATCCATCCCTAAGATAGCGATGATGTCTTGTAGTTCGCGGTAACGTTGCAACGCATGCTGTACTTCAGTCGCTACTTCATAGTGTTTTTCACCAACGATTTCAGGTGCTAACGCACTAGAAGAAGAAGCCAGTGGATCAACGGCTGGATAGATCCCTTGTTCAGTCAATTTCCGTTCCAAGTTGGTTGTTGCATCCAAATGGGCAAAAGCAGTCGCTGGTGCCGGGTCCGTGTAGTCATCGGCAGGAACATAGATCGCTTGAATAGAAGTAACCGATCCTTTTTTCGTTGAAGTGATCCGTTCTTGTAATTGTCCCATTTCGGTTGCTAGTGTCGGTTGATACCCAACAGCAGAAGGCATCCGACCTAGTAAGGCAGATACTTCAGAACCAGCTTGCGTAAATCGGAAGATGTTATCGATAAACAAGAGTACGTCTTGTCCTTCTACATCGCGGAAGTACTCCGCTAAGGTCAAACCAGTCAAGGCAACCGCATCCGAGCACCTGGTGGTTCGTTCATTTGTCCAAACACCATGGCTGTTTTTTCGATAACGCCAGATTCTTTCATTTCATTATAAAGGTCGTTTCCTTCACGTGTCCGTTCACCAACACCTGTGAAGACAGAGATCCCCCCATGCTCTTGGGCGATGTTGTGGATCAGTTCTTGAATCAAGACGGTTTTACCAACACCGGCACCACCGAAAAGACCAACTTTCCCCCTTTTAAATAAGGGGCTAATAAGTCGATAACTTTGATCCCAGTCTCAAGAATCTCGGTACTTGTTGACAATTCATCAAAGTCAGGAGCTTTTTTGTGAATCCCACTGCGGGGTGCTTCATCAGGGAACGGCGCTTCTAAATCGATGGTGTCCCCTAAGACATTAAACACCCGTCCTAAGGTGTCTGTCCCAACTGGAACAGAAATGGAGGCGCCTGTATCAATTACTTCCATTCCTCGTTGTAAGCCATCTGTTGATTCCATGGCAATCGTACGGATAACGCCGTCGCCAAGTTCTAAGGCAGCTTCTAACACAACTTTTGTTTTCTGCTCATCTTTTTTGTAAACAATCAACGCATTGTTGATATCTGGTAATGATTGGTCTAGAGAGAATTCCACGTCAACAACGGGACCAATGACTTGAACAATCTTGCCTGAACTCATTCGTATTCCTCCATTCGTTCTTGAAACTATTCTAACGCGGATGCCCCCGCCACAATTTCAGTAATTTCTTGGGTGATTGCGCCTTGGCGCGCTCGGTTGTAAGAGATCGTCAAGTCCCCAATAATATTTTTGGCATTATCTGTTGCTGTTTTCATCGCTGTCATTCCGGCAGCATGCTCGGCTGTTTTTGCGTCAACAATCGCACCATAAATCAAGCTTTCAGCGTATTGAGGCAGTAATTGATTCAAAATCGCTTCTCTAGAAGGTTCAAACAAGTATTCTTGTTCATAACTTTCGGCTTCTTCAGGATCTAGATCGGAAATCGGCAACATTTTCTCCACACGAAATTGGCTAGTCAATGAGTTGATATGATGGTTATAACACACATATAATTCATCGAAGACTTCGTTTTGGTACATCGTTGTCGCCAATGTTACGATTTTACGCACCTCGTCAAAGCTTGGTTGATCCGAAAGGTTTCTTAACTCGTACGCCAAATTGATGCCCCGTGCTTTGAAAAAGTCGGCGCCAGTTGCACCAATGGCAATCATGACATACTCTTCTTCTTTTGCATGGTCTTCGTCCAGCATGGTCATCATTTGCTTCAAGATGGAACTATTGTAGCCGCCCACTAGACCGCCATCAGAAGTGATGACAATATAGCCTGTGCGTTTGACCGGACGACTAACCAACATACTGTTATAGTTCACACCATCTTTAGGACCGGAACCTGCAAGATCGGAAAGCTGCTGCGCAGTTAAATGCGTAACGATTTCACGTACTTTGTTGGCATACACTTGAAACTGTTTCGAATGAGCTTCAGATTTTGTTAATTTTGCAGCTGAAACCATTTGCATGGCCTTTGTGATTTGGCTGGTTTTTTTGTTGAGGCAATTCGTTGCTTGATTTCATTTAATGAAGCAGCCATTTTCTCTCACCTCTTTTATGCGTTTTGCATTGTCGATATTTTATCTTGCGGCGTTACCCGAGAACTGTTGGATGCCATGAAAATATCTTTGAATGCTTTAATGGTGTCATCTAACAAGCTTTCTTCTGGCAAGTCTTTCGTTGTCCGAATGGTTTCAAAAATCGTTGCTGCGTTTGCTTCGATATATTCAAATAATTCTGCTTCAAAGTCCAATAGTTTATTGACTGGCACACTATCAATGAATCCATGCGTCAAGGCATAAAGAATCACGACTTGTTTTTCTACTGCCAATGGTTCATGCAGTTTTTGCTTCAAGATTTCAACGGTTCGACGACCGCGGTTTAATTTGGCTTGTGTCGCAGCATCTAGATCAGACCCAAACTGTGTAAAGGCCTCTAGTTCGCGATAGCTAGCCAAGTCCAAACGCAAGGTACCGGCAACTTTTTTCATCGCTTTGATCTGCGCAGAACCACCAACCCGTGAAACGGACAATCCAGCCGCTACGGCAGGACGCACACCAGAATAGAATAGGTCGTTTTCTAAGAAAATTTGTCCATCTGTGATAGAAATCACGTTAGTTGGGATATAGGCTGAGATATCCCCTGCTTGTGTTTCAACAAACGGCAATGCCGTCATTGATCCACCGCCTAGTTCATCACTTAATTTCGCTGCACGTTCCAATAAACGAGAGTGCAAGTAGAAGACATCCCCTGGGTATGCTTCACGACCTGGCGGACGGCGTAGAAGGAGAGAAAGTTCACGGTAAGCGACTGCTTGTTTTGATAAGTCATCAAAGACGATCAAAACATGTTTGCCGTTATACATGAATTCTTCTCCCATCGCAGCCCCGGCATAAGGTGCGATATAAAGTAGTGGTGCTGGTTGTGAAGCACCTGCTGAAACAACGATTGTGTAATCAAGTGCACCATAACGGCGTAATGTTTCCACTTGAGCACGAACCGTTGAGTCTTTTTGGCCAATTGCGACATAGATACAGATCATGTCTTGCCCTTTTTGGTTGATGATCGCATCAATAGCGATCGTTGTTTTCCCGGTTTTCCGGTCACCGATGACTAATTCCCGTTGGCCACGACCGATTGGTACTAAAGCATCAATAGCTTTTAAACCAGTTTGCATTGGTTCCGAAACGGATTTCCGTTGCATAACACCTGGTGCAGCTGCTTCGACTGGGCGTGATTTATCTGTTTCAATCGGACCTAAACCATCGATTGGTTGCCCTAATGGATTTACTACCCGGCCAATTAATGCATCGCCGACAGGAACTTCCATGATTTTACCGGTTCGTTTTACTTTGTCCCCTTCACGAATGGTTTCAAAATCACCTAGGATGATGATCCCGACATCGTTTGACTCTAAGTTTTGTGCCATCCCATAAGAACCGTTTGAAAACTCAAGCAGTTCTCCACTCATGGCATTTTCTAAACCGTGGGCGCGGGCGATCCCGTCCCCAACGTATGTGACAGTACCGATTTCTTCTACAGAAAGTTCGTTCTGATAATTTTTAATTTGCTCTTTGATCAAGGCACTAATTTCTTCTGCTTTGATGGCCATCCGATTCACCTCTTATCTCTTGTTTATCTGCCGATTTTTTGTCGCAGATAATCCAGTTGGCTCTTAATACTACCGTCGATCACTTGATGATTTGCTTCAACGATGACACCGCCTAAAATCGTTGGATCGATCGTTTCTTTCAATTGTGCCTGCTTGTACCCAAGCTTATCGGCGATTTGCTTTTCAATTTTGCTTTTTTGTTCTGCTGACAAAGCAACAGCCGTTGTGATCGTTCCGAGAACAAGACCTTGATATTCATCGTAACGACGTTCGTATTCATCAATGATCAGCAATAGATCATCCATGCGATCATATTCATAAACGATCTCTAAGAAATTTCTGACCAAGCCTTCAAAGCCCTTCAGCAATTGATCGACTAATTGTCTTTTCTCATGAAGATCCAAACGGTTATCGGTCACGATTTGGCCGAATGTTGGAATCTCCTGATAAATCTGACGCAAGGTCATTAATTCTTGGTAAACTTCTGTCAAGCGTTGTTCTTCCATCGCCAATTCGAACAAGGCTTTTCCATAGCGTTTTCCCACTGTGAATTTATCGAGTTTCATTAACTGAACCCAAGCCTTCGATATATTGATTGATTAGGGATTCATGATTTTCGGGAGTCAATTCGCGGCCTAAGATTTTTTCTGCGATTTGAAGCGAAAGTTCTGCCACATCATCTTTCACTTCTTTTAACGCAGTTTCTTTTTCAAGGGTGATATCTGAGTTGGCTTTTTCTTTCAAACGAGCCACTTCTTCTTTGGTCTCGCTCAAAATATTTTGCCGACTCAATTCCCCGCTATCTTTGGCGCTCTTGATGATCTCCGCAGCTTCAGAATGAGAACGTGCCAATTTTTCTTGGCGTTCTTTTTCTAATTTTGCTGCATTCAAGCGTGATTGTTCCGCTGAATCCAAATCATTGGCGATTTTATCTTCCCGTTTTTGCATCATGCTACTGATGGCATCCCATGCAAAATGTTTCAATAAGAATAGCAAAAGAAGAATTGATCCGCTGACAACGATAATATTGCCAAGCATTGGATTTTGAACTTCCGCCATAACCAACTGATTTAGCATAACGATTCTTCCTTTCTGAAAGTCATTGTTTCATTAGAAAAAAGCAAAAACGAGTGCAATTGTTCGTTTCTGCCTTTTCGTGCTTGTCTTATCGGAAGACTAATAACAGCGCGATAACTACCCCTAGAATCGGTACAGCTTCGACTAGCGCTACCCCGATAAACATTGTTGAACGTAGTTGACCTGACATTTCAGGTTGGCGTGCCATTGATTCGATCGTTTTTGCGATTACTTGTCCGTTACCATACCCTGCACCAATTGCTGCTCCGATAATTGCTAATCCTGCTCCAATAAAGTTCATTCTTTTTTCCTCCTAATTGTATGTCGATTCGATTAATGTTCTGCCACGGTTTTGTGGCTCATAAATACCATGGTCAATGTAACAAATACATAAGCTTGGATCGCTCCAATAAAGAGCGAGAAGCCAATCCAGATCATTTCTAGCGGCATCACGATCGGCAATGACCACCAACCAAGACTAATAAACATGTTGGCAATCAATCCTAATAACACTTCACCAGCGAATATATTTCCATATAAACGCAAGCCTAACGTGATGACATTCGTAAACTCTTCGATGATTTTTAGCGGCAATAAAAAGCCCACCGGTTTCAGATACGAATTGATCAAGTAATTTTTGAAGCCCAACGACTTGATCCCAAAGAAATGTGTCAAGGAAATAACCATAAGTGCGAGTGTCAATGTAACAAACGGGTCTGCTGTCGGACTTTTCCATAAGGTAATGTCATCTGTCGTCACGATTTTTGTGACTAAGCCGATCTCATTTGCCACAAACACAAAAAGAAACATTGTTACACCGAGCAAATGAAAGTTGTTCACTTGAGATCCTGGTAGATTGTCCGCCACGATGCCACGAACAAAGTCAATGACCCATTCAATGAAGTTCTGCTTCCCTTTCGGTTTCATTTGCAAATTACGTGTACAAATAAAGACCACCAAAAAAACAATGATACAAGAAATGATTGTCATCATAGCTACAGTTCCATCAAACCATATAGGACCGATATGAAACATAAGCGATTTATCTTCCAATCTTTCTCACCTCTTTTCCTGTCATCTCCAGAAAAAAATCTGGTGTTACAATGCGTTTCCTCTCATAACAATCGGTATCATACCACCACGAATGGAAAATTTCAAAGCATTTTCAAGAAAATTAGACAAAAAACTCACAATGCTAAAAATCCTAAATTAAGTGAAAAATCCTCGTGTCGCTATGTGGAAGAAAAAGCCTGTTAAATCAACAGCTTTCCCTTAAATGCTACCAAATTTAGCGTGATTTTCAAAGCGATAACCTCTGTCGGATTCTAAAAGAAGTTCTTAGAAAATTAGAAATTTCTAAGAACTCGGTCAATTTGTCTTTCCTGATCTTTGCGTTTTAAGGATTCTCGCTTATCATACTCGCGTTTTCCTTTCGCTAAACCAATCAAAACTTTGGCATAACCATCCTTGATATACACCTTTAATGGCACAATCGTCATACCCGTATTTTTTGTTTCGCCAATCAAACGAGCGATCTGCTTTTTGTGTAGCAACAGTTTTCTCGTCCGCAATGGGTCATGATTAAAAATGTTGCCTTGCTCGTAAGGACTGATATGCACATTGACTAAGAATGCCTCACCATTGCGAATGCGCACAAAGCCGTCTTTCAAATTGATCCGACTGTTGCGGATCGCCTTGATCTCGGTTCCTTGCAAGACGATCCCCGCTTCGATCGTATCGAGGATCGTGTAATCATGGCGGGCCTTTTTGTTTTGGGCGATTAATTTCCCTTCTCCTTTAGGCACGGGCCATCCCTCCAATTATTTTTTCTTGATTCCTTTATAAAAAGGTTTTTTCTTTTTCACTTTGCCAGCTTTTTTCGGCTTGCCTTTGCCTGATTGTTCAAACCGTTTCCCTTGGTTTTTCTCAGGGTTTCGTTGTTTTTTTCCACGGCGGTTCGCTTCATTTTTTTGATGGTTGCTTCGTTTGTTAGCTTTTGGTGCTTGCAGTTTTTCAACTTCTTCTGCTGCTACCAGTTCGAAATCAATCTCTCTTGTTTCTGGATCAGCCTTTACGACTTTGATGCGAACTTTCTGACCAATTTTAAAGGTCAAGCCTGTCCGTTCCCCCACAAGTGCTAGATGGTTTTCCAAATAATGGAAGTAATCTTGCTTCAAGTTATTGATATGGATCAGCCCTTCAATCGTGTTAGGCAATTCAATAAACAAGCCAAACTTGACCACTGAACTGATGATACCGTCAAACTCTTCTCCTACTTTATCGGCCATATACTCAGCTTTTTTAAGCGCATCGACTTCTCTTTCTGCATCGACTGCTCGTCGTTCCATTTGGGAGCTGTGCATCGCGATGTCCGGCAAGATTTCCGCCCATTTGTTTTGGTTGGCTTCAGTGACATCTTCACTGTAAGAACGAATCAAGCGATGCACGATCAAGTCGGGGTACCGACGGATCGGTGACGTGAAGTGGGTATAATCTTCCGCTGCCAAACCATAGTGACCGACGTTTTCTTCAGAATACTTCGCTTGTTGCATACTTCTTAGTAGCATCGTATTGACAACCATTGCCTCTGGCTTATCTGCCACATCTTCAACCACTTTTTGTAGTTGTTTTGGTGAGATCGAGCCATTGGTCTGTTTGACTACGATCCCTAAAGCAGACGCAAAATCAAAGAAGCGGCGCATTTTCTCTTCTTTGGTTCCTCATGGATCCGATAAATAAATGGTAAGTGCTTTCGATTGAAATGGCGCGCCACAGTTTCATTGGCTGCCAACATGAAGGATTCGATCAATCGCTCGCCGACACCACGTTCTCGCAGAACGATTTCTTGTGGGTGTCCTTCTCCATCGACTAAGACTTTCGCTTCTCGGTCTTCAAAAGAAACTGCCCCACGTTTGATGCGCATCGCTTCTAACACGTGATGCAAGGCGGCCATATCATGGAACATCGGTACTAGTTCCGCATATTTTTTGGTGGTTTCTGGATCATTATCTTCAATGATTTGATTGACTGCTTGATACGTCATCCGGGCACTTGTTTGAATAATACTTTGGAAAATATTGTAATCCGTGACGATCCCCTCTTGATTGATCCACATTTCACAGCTCATGGTCAACCTTGGCACGTTTGGATTCAACGAACAGATGCCGTTTGATAAACGCTGTGGGATCATTGGAATCACACGATCCGTAAGATAGACACTCGTTCCCCGATCAAACGCTTCTTTATCCAATGCGCTGTTTTCGGTCACATAATAAGAAACATCGGCGATATGCACGCCCAAATAGAAGCTGCCGTCAGGCAATGCTTTTACGGTCACCGCATCATCCAAATCTTTGGCATCCGCTCCATCGATCGTTACAATCTGTTGATCTCGCAAATCCCGCCGTTCCGGAAAGTCGGCAGGATCGATCGTATCTGGTACTGCGTCTGCCGCTGCTAAGGTTTCTTCCTCGAATTTTGTGGGAATCCCGTTCGCCACGACGATCGATAATATATCCATTCCAGGATCGTTTTTATGTCCTACAACTTTCGTGATCAACCCCTCTAAGCTTTTCGAATAACCTTTTTCTGGGTAATGGCTGATTTCAACGATCACAATGCTCCCATCTACAGGTCGAATCCCTTGAGCACCAATAAACACCTTTAATTCACTTAGTTTTTTATCTTTAGGCTGAACAACGCCATATAGATCCGACTCTTCGATCTCTTTTTCATCAAATAATGTAAACTCGCCGACCAACTGACTGATGGCCCGTTGTTTGATCTCAACGACTTTCCCCTCTGCACCACGATCTGAGAAAGGATCCGCAACGTGCACGATGTCTACAGCAACGGTATCGCCGTCCATGGCATAGCCTGTTGCTTCTTTAGGGATATAAATATCGTCTTCTTCTTCATCCAACGTGACAAAACCGAAGCCCCGCTCGTTGGCTCGGAAAGTCCCTTCCACAAATACACGTTTCATGGGTAATTTCACTTTGCCTTTTTTGTTAAAAATCACACTGCCTTCTCGTTCCATCGCTGCTACTGTCTGGACAAGATTCTTAAAGTCTGTGCTTTTTTGAAGTCCTAGACCTTCAGCAATTTCTTCCATTGAAAAGCTTTTTTTGCGGCTTTCTTCGAGAAACTGAATGATTTTTGTTTTAATCGTTTCTGTCATAACTCACTCTTTCCAAGCAAGTGTTTCTAAGAAAGCAAACACATCCTGCTCTAATTTTTTCCGTTCTGGTCCAACGGTCACCACATGACCGCTTTCAGGATACCATTGAAGCGTATAGGGAACATGGGACAGTGCCTCTGCTGTTTTGAAAACTGTCTGTGGATCGATCATTTGATCCTTTCCTGCTTGCGCCAGGAAGATTGGGCGCTTGATTTTTCCTAAATGCCCAGCTGTGGTTTGTCCGACTGTTTCGATTCCTTGCAGCTGTTCTCTGACCTTACGAGGGACTTCTGCCAATATTTCTTTTTGGGTCGCCTCGTCTAAATCAGCATAGGGTATGACCATTTCAGCATACTTTTCAAAATTGACTGGCACGTCATTCTTGGTTTCAAATAATGGCGAACAAAACAGTCCGCCCCCCATCAATGTTGGATCTTGGGTCAAACGATCCATCGCTAAAATCCCACCCATGGAAAGTCCCAGAACAGCAACTTCCTCATAGCCTTTTTCTTTCACATAAGCAACTGCATCCGCAGCATCCTGCTGCCAAACAGCCATCCCTTGATTTAAGATATCATCTGGATTCGGTGTACCATGTCCAGTAAACATCGGTGTATAAACCGTGTAGTCTTTTTGTTCTAACGAACGACAAAGCATACGCACATCGTTAGGACTGCCTGAATAGGCATGGAACAAAATGACCGCTCGTTTGCCGTGTTCAGCAAAAACCGGTTTTGGTTGATTAAATGTTTTCATGTTTCCTTTCACCTCACGTCCAATTCTACCATAGTTAGCAAGAATACTTCGACAAATGCGATCAAAATCTTCCCCTTAAAAAGAAAAAAACCTCTCTTTACGAGAGGTTCGCTAACAAAGTGATTAGTTTGATGAAAGAAAAGCCAAAATAAAGAGCAAGACCATCCAAACAAAACCTAAAATGGCCGTTGAACGCTGCATCACCGCTTCAAATCCACGGGCTTTTTGCTTACCAAACAATTGATCTGCACCGCCGGTAAAGGCACTAGCTGCACTATTTTGCTTGCTAGGCTGCATCATGATCGTAATGACCATTAAAATCGAAATAACGATCACAGCAGTTAATAAGATGTTATACACGTTAGCTCCTCCTTGCTTGCTAAAGTCGTCCTTTTCATTTTAGCATTTTCCGCTGGAAATTACTACTCTCTTTTTGTCATTGCCCGTTGCATGATGGTTTAAAAAAAGACTGTCCTTTCTGACAGCCTTTTTCTCATAGATTGCTTTTCGTTCAAATCAGCGAACCAGTACGTCATCGTACTCTGGCTTCTCTTTAAACTCCTTGACCGCAAAAGAGCAGACAGGCATAATTTTTTCTCTTCCCGTCGTGCTTTTTCAACAACTGCTTTGAGTAACTTTTGCGCCAATTGCTGTCCGCGATAATCAGGGTTGACGAAGGTGTGGTCTACTTCTAGCACATCATCTGGCGTTTCTTGCCATGTGATCTCTCCGATTTCTGTTTCTCCATCATACAAAGCAAAACGCTTGTTTTCTTCTTTTATTTCCATTGTATTCTCCCTTTCTATCAGACAATGTCTGTATTTTGTTTGCTATTCTCAATAAATTGCAAAACGGTTGGCCAATATTCTGGTGCGTCTTTAACTGCCTGTAAATGTCCCATACTGGGAAAAAGGACTTTTTGTTTCGGACCAGCCGTTGCCTCCATTAAAGTATTGATTTCTTTTTCAGAAAGAAACGTATCCTTCTCTCCTTGTAAAAACAGCACAGGTAAATGGTTGCTGCCGACTTGTCGGGTCACTGAGATTTGTAGGAAGGGGTAGCCAACTAGGTGTTTACTGTAACGATTGGCTAATCGCAAAAAGCGCTTGACGGGTAACCGAGAAAATTGCGGTAGACTTGCCCGAATGGCACTGTAAACGGACGTGTAACTGCTGTCTGAGATCAACCCCGTCACTTGCACCGGCATGACTTCTCCACTGGCCAGCAGCAAAGTCGCCGCCCCCATTCCCAAACCATAGAGGAAGATTTGGGTTTGGGGTCTTTTTCCAAAATCTTATCGATCCACAAAAGCAGGTCCATCCGATCTAGCCACCCTAAACCAATCTCTTTGCCTTCACTGCGACCATGTCCACGCAAATCAGGAACTAAAACATTGTAACCCGCAGCCCAGAATTTCTCGGCCGCCTCTTGACAATCTGCTTGCCCGTCACTGCGATACCCATGCAAGCAAATCACCCATGTTTTAGCACACTGATCGAAGACTTCTGCTCTCAAGATCAGATCATCGGTGGTCGTTACCGTACATTCCGAACCTTGTGCCCAAAAAGCCGAACTGCTTTTTGCGATCCGCTCTTTGTATGGAATCCCCAGTTTCTTTCTGCCTTCTTTTTCATACCATTCATTGTTACGCATAATAATTGCCGAAACAAAATAGCGTACGCCCTTTTTCATCACAGACGTGCGATATACATAGTACACCAAAAAAATAAAAATAAGCAGTAGTAGCAATAGCCAAACCATAGGATCCCCCTTCATTTTAGTTTACCATTTACACCGGTTTTCAGCCAAAGTTTTGTCGCAAGTCTTAAATAAGTCCTATACTTTTTTAAGAAAAAATCTTTGTACTGACTTCTAGCGAAGGAGCAGTACAAAGATTTGTTTGGTTAAATATGTTTCTGTTTATAGAATAGGAAAGCAATCATGGTGAGTAAGATACCTCCAAGAACACTTAGTTCATAAGAGGATTCCTCGTTTGTCTTTGGCAAGCGTTTTTCATTATCTGTCTGTGATGACTCTGTCTGGTTCTTTTTGTCATCCAGCTTTTGCTCGGCGTATCTGGCTATTTTTTTCGGTTTATCAGACTTGTCAGAAGGGGTTGGTACTTTGGGACCGCTAGGATCATTCGGTGTCTCAGGCGTTCTCGGCGTTTTTGGTTCGACATAAGTATTGATCAAGTCATAGCCATGGACATCTGACTTGTATCCTTTGACAGCCACTTCTTGAATGCTATAGGTGTAAGCTTGACCTTTCTCATCATATTTTGGCAGATTGTCAAAACGATAGATCCAGTTGCCTTCTTTATCTGCTTTTACGACTTGCTTGTCGATTTCTTTACCGTTTTGCATTAATTCGACAGTGATGCTTTCAGGGCGGGTATTGAACTTGTTGCTATAATCATCCCATGTCTTTGTTCCAGCTACTTCTGTCGTTTCGGTATTACGGTAGGTGTTGACTAGGTCATAGCCGTTTACTTTAGTGGTGTAACCTGACACTTTTTCTTCTTGGATCGCGTAGGTGTAAGCTTTTCCTTCGGCATCATACTTAGGCAGATTGTCAAAGCGATAAGTCCAGTTGCCTTGGTGATCTGCTTTTACGATTTGATCGTCGATTTCCTTATCATTTCGCATCAGCTTGACAGTGATGCTTTCAGGGCGGGTGTTGAACTTGTTGTCATAGTCATCCCATGTCTTTGTTCCAGCTACTTCTGTCGTTTCGGTATTACGGTAGGTGTTGACTAGGTCATAGCCGTTGACTTTAGTGGTGTATCCTGACACTTTTTCTTCTTGGATCGCGTAAGTGTACTCTTTTCCTTCGGCATCATATTTAGGCAGATTGTCAAAGCCATAGGTCCAGTTCCCTTCTTTATCTGCTTTTACAATTTTTTCTGCGTATTTTTCGCCGTTTCGCATCAGCTTGACAGTGATGCTTTCAGGGCGGGTGTTGAACTTGTTGTCGTAGTCATCCCATGTCTTTGTTCCAGCTACTTCTGTCGTTTCGGTATTACGGTAGGTGTTGACTAGGTCATAGCCGTTTACTTTAGTGGTGTAACCTGACACTTTTTCTTCTTGGATCGCGTAGGTGTAAGCTTTTCCTTCGGCATCATACTTAGGCAGATTGTCAAAGCGATAAGTCCAGTTGCCTTGGTGATCTGCTTTTACGATTTGATCGTCGATTTCCTTATCATTTCGCATCAGCTTGACAGTGATGCTTTCAGGGCGGGTGTTGAACTTGTTGTCATAGTCATCCCATGTCTTTGTTCCAGCTACTTCTGTCGTTTCGGTATTACGGTAGGTGTTGACTAGGTCATAGCCGTTGACTTTAGTGGTGTATCCTGACACTTTTTCTTCTTGGATCGCGTAAGTGTACTCTTTTCCTTCGGCATCATATTTAGGCAGATTGTCAAAGCCATAGGTCCAGTTCCCTTCTTTATCTGCTTTTACAATTTTTTCTGCGTATTTTTCGCCGTTTCGCATCAGCTTGACAGTGATGCTTTCAGGGCGGGTGTTGAACTTGTTGTCATAGTCATTCCATGTCTTTGTTCCGGATACTTCTGTCGTTTCGGTATTACGATAGGTGTTGACTAGATCATAGCCGTTTACTTTAGTAGTATACCCTTCAACAGGTGTTTCTTGGATTGTGTAATCATAATTCTGACCAGATTCGTCAGTTGTCGGTAGGTCCGTAAATTCATAATGCCATTCCCCCTCTTTATTTGGGGTAACCGTTTTCGTTTGGAACACTTCACCGTTTTGCAATAATTGAACCGTAATATTTGCCGGACGGGTATTAAATTTGTTGTCATAATCGTCCCACGTTTTGGTCCCGCTGATTGTCGTTGTATCAAAAGAAAGCAATTGATTCATGGCAGCTAGTTTAATAGTCGGCACGATTGTTTCATTTGCTTGCAGATCCCAGCGATGGGTTTCTGCATTGACCAATACTGTATCCGCAATGATACTGCCGTCAACATTTTGATGGACATCGACTGTATCACCAACAGCCAAGATGGTTCCTTGGAAGGGACTATTAATCGAAATCGTTTGGCCCTCTGATTGGCCAACAAAATTCCATAAGATAACAGCATCATCAAACTCTTCTGTTTCATGGCTATTACGAGACGTACCATCTGTATATTCTAGTTTGATTTGCGACTTGATATTAACGGTACTTGCTCCTTCAGTATCCACATTGATGAGCACAGGAGAAGCGCCTTTTGTCAGCCCTTTGATAGTAATCGGCGTATCTTTTTCTAATTCTGTTTTTGAAAGAGAAACAACTACCTTTTGGTCTTCTTTCGCAATTGGATTTTCTGAAAAGGAGATGGGTTTCGTATCAATCAGGTAGCCGTCTGGCGCCTCCGTTTCCACAAAGGAATACTCTCCCTCTGGAAGATCCGTTTCGATTACTTGTCCATCATCATTTGTGACCTCTTCATCAACCTCTTTATGTGTCTTTTTATTTTGAAGTTCGTAAACACCATCATCAAGTGGCTTTCCTTTTTCATCCGTTAAGGTCAAAACAACCTCTTGAGTATCATTTTCAGCACTGGCAGTATCAATGACTCGCTGATTATTATCAGTAAAGTCCTTGGTTACACCGGGTGTTTGTGGATAGGCTCCCAGTCTTTCTGACGTCGCCTGTAAGGTTGAAAATACCTTTCCAAAATCTATATACGGTTCACTTACGGATGGATCTTGGAAAACTTCGGAAGTTTTCAAGTGATCCATTCTCTGACCATTTATAAAAACGGCAGGCTGTTGATTTTGATCTGCTAAATCTACTGTGACTGATGAACCAAAAACAACTTTGTTTTTTCTACTATCCGTTCCTGACACAAAAGAAGAATTTGCAATCGTATTGACCTTTTGAATGTAATTGATTTCTGTTGCCAACGAACCATCCTGAATACTGGTTCCAAAATTGACATTTCCATTTAGTTCTCCCACTGCTAAGTTTCCATTCGTATGGGTATTTAGCGTCGCATGGTTAGCAAAAATATGAAAATATTGGGCTTCTCCTAGAAGGGCTTCATCAACTTCAGGAACATCATTTTTAAAAATACCGCCACTTGAAAGTTGTGAAGCTGCTGGTGCACTTGCTTGGGTATCAGGTGTTGATTCTATTGCTGTTGATGCAGTATTTGACGCCGTTTGCTGTTGTGACTCGCTACTTGTTGTTACAATCTGTTTTTCAGAAGCCTCTGTTTGATCCTGATTATCAGAAAGTACGGCTTCGGTACTCGTTGCTTCTGTGGATTGATTTTCAGGTAGAACAACTGCTACATCGGTTGCGTTGATGAGGTCTTCTTTCACTTGACCCTTTTCTTCATCTGTTTGAAGAAACGCTGATTTGATTGTCAATGTTTGAAGACTTTTTGTTTGAAACGTTAGCGTCATTTGACTAAAGGAACTGCTAGCAGTTTCTTCTATCAACTGCTGTCTTTGCGAATCATATGTAAATTTCGTGCCGCTGCTTTGGATTGATTCCGGCAAAATTGTTTGTTCCCCTTCACTCAAGCTGAATGCCAGTTGATTAGCTGCTGCTTGTTGGTTTTTTTCAACTTGGATGCTCCAAGTGATCTCCCCTGTTGTAGGATCTGGTAATGAGGTCACTTGCGCTGTGCCTTTTTCGTTCTGAAATAGGACTGTTTTGGTGCTTCCCTCGGTGTTTGCATGAGCTGTAACGACTGGTAACAATGGCGTCACATACGACATGACAAGCAAGGATAACATGAAAATTGGGTAAGCTATTTTTTTCACATAAGTAAGCATTTTTCTTCCTCCAAACAACAAATTTTACTCAGGTGATTATCCTAATCGGAAAAAAGACAAAATGCAAAATACCTCAAAGTTTGTTTATGTGAAAAAAATGAAAGCAAGAATCATAAAATGATTCTTGCTCTCAGGAGAACTTGTGAAAATGAAATAGAATTTCTTTAGTTTTAAAAAAGAGCAGAACAATTTCTTCATGATAAATACTCAAAATCAAGAAAAAATCTTTTGTTTGTGATAAAAGTTCTTTCATTTAAAACTCTTGAGCAACAGCAGTGATTAGCAACTCGTTAAAATTTCACTAGTCAAAAAATAATAATTGTAAATAAAAAATGAAAATTTTCATAAACAATCATATTATTTTCATTTTCGATTACAAAAATTTTAGCAGATTCTTTAAAATCTTACTGTTATTTTCTCTCTATTTATAAGTTCTCTTAATTTTTACTGTACAAAGAAACGTCTTTATCATTTTTGGGACTGATTACTCAGAATTGATTCTTCAGTCCCAAATTTGATTTTGCCTAACACATCAATCTCAATGAGAGAAAGATTTTATTGCGCAGTCTGATATTCTGATATTGTAAAAAAGCTGTCCATTTGGAAAAAGGAATGGTTATCGTTGTTTGCAGAAGATTCACTTTTTCTTTACCAAATTGACTACTCTTTATCGTTGTTGATCAAGAAGTCGAGCAATTCAGACTGTTCCGCAAAAATTGCTTCTACTGATAAGCTTCTATTATGACTCTTTTGCTTGGTAGCTTCTGGCAACTCAGCATCAATTTGGTTAGTTGCTGATTCGATGGCCTTCTCGACTGGTAAAGGTTCTGCATTCACTTTCGTCTCTAAACCGTCTGGCTTCATTGGAAATGGACTGTTATCTTCAAAGTGATCCGTCGAAGCATTCAGTTGACTTTTCCAGAACAACTCCCCAAAGAGATACACACCAAGAGCATTTTTATTGTTAAATACTTTACAAGATAGCCCCATCTTGATGAGTGTCTGATTTACTGTGTTTTCGTTGATCGCTGCTGAAGGAATATCTCTGACTAGAATTGTATCAGCATATTGAATATCTTGATCACTATTTACATACTCAATCAATTGATCTGTCAAAGCAGTCGTCTCTTTACTAACGATTTCAGTTAAATCTATTGTCTGACGTCCATTGATCGTCACAATAAATGGATTGTTTTTCTTAGCTGTGACAAGCATATCGTAGACGACGCCATGATCCAGCTCAAAGATTGGTGCCGGATGATTCCCTTCATTTTCTTGATAAGCTTGTACCACGTTGCCTGCCAATTCATACAAGCCGTCTGCGACTTTTGAACTTTTGATTAGTTCTCCATTTTCGTAGCTGTCACAAGTGAGAGAATGATCATTGATTTCAATGACATAGGTCAACCCAGCAAGGATTTCTTCCACGCCTAACATCAAATGAATATCATTTCGTTTGCTTTCAAAAACTGTGGCTAGAGATTTTGGAATCAGCTTTACTCGCTCGATACGAATCCGATAGTGAGTGCCATCAACAACGGTCTCGAATTCATCCGCCAGTTGTCTCTCAATGTCAGCAAGCCGGTCAAAACTTTCTGTTGCTACTCCAAGGCATAATGAACAGCTAAAGCAATCCTCTGCAATTTCGGTAAAAAGTGAGGGGCTTTTCTCTACTAAATAAGAGAGTATCGTTTTGATATATGTCTTAAATTTTTGATCTCCGAGAGTTATCAACGGATTCCCAAATGTTTGGTAGGCTTCCGATCGTCGACTATACAACCTGTCGAGTCCCCAAGTAATTTCTTTCTCGCTGCCCTCGAGAAAAATTCGTTTCCCTATTTTGTTTTTTAGGTAGATCGGTTCATTATTTTTTCCTAAAAGATATTGTAGATTATTTTTTTTGACTTCTGAGTAAACAGAACTTCTGACATCTTGATAACCGTAGCCAACAACGCCTACTCGAAATTCATCAATGTCTAACGCAATGATTTTGTTCACACTAATCCCCCTAACTTCCCTATTGATCATGACTTACAGCTTTCCATACCATCCTATTGACGCTTCATTCTCTATTCTCCTGTCACTTCTTGGATAAAGAATGCATTGGACAGTTCCTGAATTCTCTCCCTTTGCTCATTGACTTCTGCTTCTAAAAACAACAAATCGCTGAAAATAGCTTTTGTATTACGGATATGCCGTAGAAGTTCATTAGTTTTGACCAGCTGTATGTCAATTTTTTGACATAGCTCTCTCAACTCATCTTGGCTATTCTTTAAGACAAAAAGATCGCGATACCCAATGACTGACTGTTTTTTTCTAAAATCATCTGTTGTAACTGTGCAATTTTCCTATCTCGTTGTTCGATCGCTTGTTTCAAATCGGCCAGCATCTGGTCTAGCTCGCTGATTTGAACGATTGCGGATAACTTCTTTGTACTCATCGATTGTTTCATGCTTGACTTGCTCCTTTGCTTAGGAGTATTTTCACTTCTGAATCCATCAGTGCCGTTCTAGTAAATATTCCTGATTGCAGTAAACAACTAAATGAAAGAACATTATTTTTTATCCGCAGCAGCTCTTCATCTGTTAACTCACTTAATTGATGATCAATGTCTTCAATCGCGTTGATAGTAATGCCAAGTTCCAGTTTCTGTACCATCTCTGCTATAGCTGCTTCTTTCCATACAATGACAGGGATTCCCAACGAGAGATACAACGAGATTTTGTGCGGGGCATTATACTTCGTATATTGTTGGTAGTCACCACCATCAGGCAACTTATCATCCCACGCAAGTCCGAAACTACTTTTCTCCATCCTACGAACCAGTTCTTCTTGCTCAAAAACACCACAATAATGAACATTTGGACCAAATTGACTGTCGTTTTTATCGCCGTATACAAGTATTTCCGTGTGATTGGGCCACTTCTGTAGAAAACGGGTTTTTGCCAAATTTCCTGCAAAGACAACACGTTTTTCTGGTCTTTCATGACTGACACTAACTCCCTGGTGCTGATAGTCGAAAAATGGTTTTTGGACCATTTTCCGTGTCACGCCTCTTTCGACTAGTGCTACCTGCATAGCTTGGCTATGAACGATTAATAATGTAGCTTCATTGAAAAGAGCAGATTCATCAAAATCGACTTTTCCACGCAACATCTCGGCATCATGGATAAATAAGATCGTGTAAATCCCTCTTTGTTTCATTCTTTGTAAAAACATCCGGTCAAAATGGGCTCCGTTATAACTTGGATATTGATAGACCACGATATCTTCATAAGCGACACCAGCTGTAATGCCATCAATCCTTGACATAAGTGCATAATCATCTTCATTCTCATCGATATAACGATAAATATATAAAGGCTGATAATCCATCCCATTGGCAATGTGATAAACATCTACTTTCGCTTTTTTGACTGAATCTGCTGCATTCGATTCAATGATCGTCGTCACCCACCGATTCACGCTTGCCCCATCTCCTTTTCCATCATTGCCCGCACAAACATCACTTCATCTTTTGGTAAGCACCATTCTGCCCCCTTCAAATTTTTAGAAAACAGTTGTACAGCTGGATCTTCTTGGGCAGTATTCCTTGTAAGCAGCAGATATTTGACTAGTTTTAGAACTGTCTGATTATAGACATCAATATGCCAATGCTCTTCCATTAAACGACTTGCATGTTGAAGTAATTGAACCGCATCATCACATCGTTGGATGTCTACCAAGCATTCTGATAAATCTAGTACGGCGCCTACCAAGACTGGCCGCAGCTCCGTAAAATCAGTCGAATTTATTTTCTTTAAAATGCAGCTCTCTAACAAAAAAATTTGTTTTTCTAAAGATGAAGCGTGCAAGCCATAGCGCTGTTTGATGCGTAATGTAGCTAAATATAAAAGGCTGTCAAATAATGTATAAAAATCAGTTCCCAGAAAAAATGTTTCAAGCATTTCTAAACTTGCATCCGGGACTTTCTGGTTCATACAACCAAATACGAGGTCAGAATAGGCTAACATAAGTTTAAACATCGTATTATCCTCAGTAGAGGAGCGAAATTTTTCTAACTCTTTTCTGACTTTCATAAAGGTAACAAACATGTCCTCTTTCGTTGATAAAGAGCTATAAATCAATACACTTAATAGATGAAGTTGTTCATCTGTTGACATTGCAAACATGTCTAACAATTCGGTATCAGATATGCTCAACATTTTCTTGATGCCAACAACCAATTCGAAGGGCAAGTCGATCTCATATTGTACCCATCTATAGTACCGTGAGCGAGATAACCCAATCTTTCTTTCAAAAGATTTCACAGATAGTCCTTTACATTTGCGTATCTCTTCTAATTTCTCGCGATCAATATTGACAGCAACGACTGATGTATCAGGTATCTTTAAGTCTGGGTTGATCGTGCTAATTAATCGACAAACGCTTAGTAATCTAGTTTCCATATTTTTCAAATCCTTTTTTCTAAAATGCAGGACCTATTTTTATTCTTACTTCTGTAATGCTTCCAATAAAGAATAAACCAACGATCCAAGGATCACGATCGACATAACTAAGGAAAGCACGATGGTGATCGCTTTGCCCTTTTTCTTTTCTTCTGAGTGATTTCTTACGTTTTCTCGTTCTTCTTGAAATCCCGCTTGAATCGTTTTTTCTAGCTGATTATTCGCCAACGATATCACCTCTTCCAGTTTATTTTCGGCAAACACCTATGAAGAAAACTGGTTTATCTATTGGTTCTGATCGACTGCCAGTTGTAGTGACTCACTCACTTCTGAAACATTTTCTACTGGTTCATTTTCGTTTGTAGCCATCTCATTCACTACCTCTGCTACTTCCACTGCTCGAAGCTCATCAATCAGCTCTTGACTCAATTGATTCACATCGTTATCTTGTCTTTCGACGGTTGAGGTTAACCGATCAATGATCTGCTCGGTTTCATTCAAAAAATAGGTTCGAAGCATTTGCTTTTCAACCTCATAAGCAGAAAAGAGCTTCTCATAAATCATTTGTAATTTATTTTGCTCCTCCTGCTGCTGCTCAAAAGATGCATTGAATTGTTTTTTTAACGTTTGGATCACATTTAGATCGATGTCGTTTTCTGGCTGATTCATCATTGCTTTCATTTCTTGATTGATTTGAATCAACTGATCAATCAATTCGTTTTGATGAGCAAAAAGTTTCTTTGCTTCCTCTTGTTCCTTCTCAAAAGTGAGCATGGACCCACTGTTCTCTTTTATTAACAACTTAATTTGCTCATACAATTCAGTGGCTTTCATTTTTTTCATTTTGTCTTCATCCTTTCAACACAACTTTGTCCATGCATACATTTTTGTTTGCCAACAACTGATAATTCTTTTGATCGACTTCTACCTTATGAATATAAGGAATGCGGTCATCTAAAATACTCATTAAGTTCCCTTTGATATTCCCTTTGCCATCAAGCGGCGATTCTTCCAGATAAAGTGTATTTATTGAGTTGGTTTTTGCTAGAGAAAATAATTCTAATCCCATGTACGAAATGCCAACTGTATCATTTTCTGTTAACTGGAAAGCTAACTGATCCCGAATGAAATCAAGTGTTGTGTTAAATTTTTGAGTTACCTTGAATGTTTCTGTATCACGAGTCGTGACCAAATTGATGGTGCCTTGATAAAAGTAGTAATTCAAGATGCTCTGTTGCTGATCATTGAAAAAAGCAATCTCTTGGACCTGGTCATTGCAGTAATAAATAATTGAGAACAATTTCCCATCTGCGGCATATTCTTCAATGAAATCTGTCGTGCCATCAGGATAAAAGTATCGAACTTCTTTCACATGTCTTCTAGTCATTGGATACAAGCTCACTTTACCTACTTCATCTCCATCAGTGATCAACGAAATGGTCCGATCCTCGTTCATATAAACTTCTGTACAATATGCTGTTGGTACTTGGTTAAAAAACAGAAAGGCTTCTGGATCGTGACTGCGCTGTGTCACTTGATCTAAAATATTGATTCCCTGCAATGCTTCTTTTTGGAGCATTGCTTGGAAATTTGGACTCGGTGAGATGGACAACACCTGACTTCCTTCTTTGATTCGTGATTTTTGTGCCATCCAAATTCGGTCATTTGGTCGGATCACGGTGACTAATTCATAATGCATCGATCAACTCACTCCATTTCTCTGCAATTATCGCGTCTTGAAACATTCGGACAGACTTGCGGGTATTGGCTTTAAGTTGGTTTAAATCAGAAGCAGTCAACTGACGAATGCCATCTGTTAGTTGCTGAATAGTATAGGCTTCATCAGTTCTAGAAAAATCTTTCAAATAACCATTGACTCCTTCTTTGATCAACTCCATGGCCCCAAAACGAGCCTTGAAGGTTACAATTGGCAATCCTGCATTTAAAGCTTCAATATAAGTCAATCCGAAACCTTCTGAAAAAGAACCAGAGATAAATGCATCATAATCAGGATATACTTCATTGATTGCATGAGAATGCCCTTTTAACCGAATGTACTCTTCTGCATTCAACTCCTTGATCACTGCTTTTAACTTGCCTTCTTCTCCCCCTTGACCATAGATGTCTAAAGAGATCGTTGGATATTCTTTTTTTGCTGCAGCAATTGCCCGCATCACAAGATCAATGTGCTTTTCAGATGCCAAACGAGAGACCGTCACAAACTTCTCTGCCTGTTGTTTGCCTATTTCAAATGAGTCTTCTGTCATATCACGAATCCCTCCCACCGGGATCGTGACAACTTTTTGAGACTCGTTTGGAAAGTCGATCAACAAATCTTGCCTTTGCAATTCTGTCGCAACAACGATATGAGTGACTTGTTCCAAATGTGTCAAAGCAAATTCATAGTAATTGTTCCAAAGAGGTGCGCTAGCTACGTCACGATCAGATAAATGATCGGCATGAACAATCTCAATCAATTTGATTTCCGGAGGACAATGATCATACAAAGCAGCCTCGCTTTCCTCTCCCCGATCAATGATGATACTTTTGGTTTCTGGGAATTCTTCTATCAGTTGTTTAAAGAAAAATCGCTGCAATAAGACCTCATTTCTAAAGAAACGATGTTTGCCTTTGAAAGCAAACAAATGAATATTCGTCATTACTCTTCCTCGATGCGGATCATTTTGGTAACTGTACATGATTTTTCTTTGATTCGTTCGATAGTCAAAGATCTCTACCCGATAATCCGAAACTAGCAGTAAGCCTTCTTTTTTTCGACTAGGAGATTTTTCCATATGCTCTACGATTTTTAATCCTGAGGATGTGATAGTTTCTTTGACTCTATGTGTGTTCGTAGCATCTACTAAGAGATCTTGTTGTGCAGTAAAAACTGCTTTAGCCCCTTTCCTTAAATAATCACCTTCTAGTGCAAAATACTCCCACATGGAGATGACTTTATCATCTGGTATTTTCCAAGCTGCCATGGCTTCATGGAGATTCTTCACTAATTCCATAAAAATATACTTATAGGGAATTTTTTCTATCAAAACAAGCAGCACGATAGAACTGTGCATGTTCCACACCAGAATTGCCAATCCCAATTGCTTTATTTACAAAAAAATTCATGATGTCCCCCTCTTTATTAGGTTGATTTCTTCCTGTTTTCTTTTACATTCTCTAAAACTTTTAGTGCCCTTTGATTAAGTGCGATCTTTTTTTGCAAACGATCCATAAGCTCGGGTGCTTCAGTTTCTTCATTTGGCTTTGCAAATAATAAAGCTAATACAGAAAAATCTTCGTGGTAACAAGATTCCAGCAGAGAAAAATTTTGTCCCATTTTAAGGTTGATTTTTTCAGGACTGTCGCTTCGCTGGTAGATTTCTTCAAGCAATGCCTCCAAGTACGATGATGCAGCCTTAATATCCGGTTCAACAAACAATCCTGCTTCAAAATCTGAAAGTGCATATTCTTTGACATAGCTGTTCTGTTTTTCAAATACGACCGATAATGCAGCATGTTTCTCAACCAGCGGTGTAACCGCAACAACGCTGGTAGCTATGTTTGAGCCTTCGTTTGCTCCAGTGTCTGCATTTATAGGAACCACTTCAAATGCTTGATTCTCCTTAGTGGATAAAACCAATTCCTTAAAAAGAATCTCTTGATGCTTTTTATTTACCATATGAATCTGGTAATCAGTGGCACCTTTGGGAAAGAGAAAACATTCCTGGTTTGTTTCGAAGACTAGTTTTTCAAGAAAAAACCCATCTTTATCAAAAAATTCCATCAATAGCTGTACTGCTTCCTCACGATCGAATTCAGCATGAAGTGTTAACTCGTACTTGTGTCCCGGCAGTAACATAGGCAGCATTGGTGATTTCCGACTAATATGAAATTCTGTTTTCGAATACCAAGATTTAATACTGACGCCGGGAGGCATCAAAGGAGAAGAATAAGAGACCTCCCCAGAGGGCATATAAGCTATTTTTGCGCCATAATTATAATTGTCATTAAAGTCGATCCCCCACTTGATACGATATAAACTATTCATCGACTCCCTCATTCCCTATAATATTTTCTTGATATCACGGTGAAATGTATGCACAAGAATATTTTTGTATTGTTTCAAAAACCAACTATTGATGGCGGGACTATTATCGTTATGTCGGCCGATCATGCCTTTATACAGAACACGAGTCATGGGGAAATTATTTTTAAAAAATCAAACAACATTGGAAATGCCTCCATGTCGTAATCGTCTTGTTTCATATAGGCGATAGCAAATGTCGTCTCACGATAATCGCCACTTTTAAATTTGCTCCAGAACCGTTCATTCAATTGACTGCTCGCTTCTTTTGAAACAACCCCAATATTGTAAAGCAGCATATCCAATGAGGTTGGAAATCCAGTTGGTCGATTGATGCGTTCATTTAGAGCAATGGAACCAAGATTCGTCAACGGTTTTCCCACGATGACACTGTTTGGGCTTAAATCGCTAGCAAAATATAGCGCGCCAAACGTTCCCATCGACAATCCGGATAAAATGAGATCTGACTTTTCAAAACCTAGCAGTGCTAGTTTTCCTAAGATGATCGCTACGATTTCTTGTTCGAATTTCTGGCTGCCTAGATAGAAATTTCCACCTTCTAAACGAGGATCACCAATCAGCAGAAAAGGACAGCCCATACTTCCCATCATCCCACGGCCTTCAAAACCTTCAGCTGAACGATAGCCAGAAAAATAAACCGCTAATGGAGGTTTTAAATCTCCCGGGTTAAAGTAATAGATCACTTCTCCCCCAGATTCTCTTCATCTCGAATCCGACCACCTCCTGGAATCATGACACTTTCATCCGCCATTGCTCTACGCAGGTGCATCTGCCCGATCGTAAATTGCCCTCGATTTCCTTTGGCATATAATGAAACATTGATGTATGAATTTTGATCTAATTTGAAGTAAATCGGTTCCCCATTTATGATTTGATCGTGAAGAATCTCAATCACTTGGATGACTTGATTCGTGTTTTCTCTAATAAAAAAGAGTTTGATCTTCACAATCGCTTCTCCTTCGATATTTGCGATTTCCGGATAAAAGCAGGTGCGTTCATTTTTAGGAATCAGGTTAGTCATTTTCCAAGTAGTTATTTGCTGATAGTCTGATGTCAATTGCGCCTTTACCTGACAGGCTGCATGTCCTTCTTTAGCGATCTGCAACGAAACATCTTTATTAAATTTCATGTGATCCATAGACAGCTTATATCCTTGTTGCTTTGCTGAAAATTGCTCATTGATCATACGAAAAACATTTTCTAGCTGCTTTTTATCAAAGCGATTCGCTGCTTTTAATGTGAAAAGCGCTTGAATTTCTGGAGATAGTCGATCATTTTCTTCGTAAAATATTTGGTAGGCAGGCAATTGTTTTAAAAATTCAAAATTTTCAAGAATTGCGGCATTTTCCTCTAGAAGAAAAATTGCCCGATGATATTTGCTATTATATTTGTCTTTCTTAAACAGCTGCAGCTCCTGCTCATCTTTGCTGAAATCATAGGCTAATGGAAGCCACTGATAGGCAAACAAAGGAGAGAGCCGTTTTTGCCACTCGGAAGAAACAGCTGCAATATGAAATACCTGAATCTGTTTAGACGACACCATTTAGCAACTCCCTCCATTGTTTCATAATATTTTCCTCACTAAAATGCTCAATATAACTAATATTTTCCACTAATGCTTGGTTCCAATTATTTAAATCGTCCATGTAAAAAGCGATTGCTGCATCTAATTCTCTAATTTGACCAATGATTTGCCCATTCTTTTGGTCATCCACATAATCGGTTTTCTTCCTAACAAGCTGAGGAATCCCTGCACTAACAGCTAGTGCTTGTTTCTGGACATCAACTTCAGCAGACAAATCAATATACAACCGTGTCTCATTGAAATCCTGACGAATCGCGGTGAGATGAGAATCCAAACGAAAGTGAATCCTAAAATTGACATCAACTGCCTCTACTAGATTTCGCCAATTTTTGCTTTCTCGAATCTCTTCAATCGCCTCTTCATCCGTTTTAAATAACTTTTTTGCCTTTTTTGCTTCAAAATACTTTAATACCTTTTGATACTCCTCTGATTCACTATCGACACCGAAATGAGTATCAACCAGTTCTTTTTGTGCTTCTCGTAAAACGACTTCGCTTTGGAATGTCGTTGTTTCGATGATTAAGTCATAACGATCATTCTGAATAACTTTTTGCAGTAATAGATGATGGATTCTTCGAACGTCTTCGTTAAGCTCACCGGCGTTCCAATAAAGAACCAGCTGGGGAATGGAGTTGCTATTGCCCAGCTGAAAAGAAGTTGTGTAAATAGGTATGCGCTGTATCCGAGATAGGTCATTAATACCGGACTGTCTCATTAAAGAGAGAAGCGCTGTTTGATTACTAGTCGAATCAGTAATAATTTTATTTTCGCCTGCCCATAATTCTGCTTTTTCATCTGATGCACAAGTTGAAAGTCTGTGGGCATCAGAAACGATCTGGATCACTCTTTTTCGTTCCTCGTTCGTTTTGACCAATCTTAGACTCCGCTCATTTGTCAAACAAATTATTTGATCTTCTGACTCAAGGTTCAGTTGAGATTGATTCATCATCTCTAAAAGAAGTTCATCCATGCTTCGATACTGACTTTTCTTTAGCCCAATTCTTTGAGGACTTATCAGCTCAACGTGTGGATTTTCTCCAAAGTATTCCACACATTTTTCTATTCCTGATTCGTTATAATAAATCTTCTTTACTTGTTCCCCTTTGTCATTCTGAAACGATTTTGCAGAAATAAAACCCCGATCATCGAAAAAGAGAATATGTCGATAAGGTTCCGTCATTAAATACATCTGTTCTGCAAAACCAAATGTATTGAACCGAATTTCACCAAATGGTTGATTTTCCTTAATCAGTGTGATCCCAAAAGGTGTATAGACCTTCTCCACATTCTCAGCAAGAGGCAAGTCATCGACATCTAAGGGAAATCCATTGGTTTTTTGAATGTCTTGCAAGCAATCATAAAGTGAAGTCATTTGCGCTGCTTCTAATTCATATGCATGCATCTGATAACGTAAAAACGGCATATGCTCCAATAACAATAAGTGATACGGTTCTCGATTGTTCTTGAAAAGCTGAATGATATTCATCATGTAATCACTTTCTAAATTGCCGCTACTACTCGTCCAATCAGGAATAAAATAGTTCAAAGAATTGCCTCCTAACATCCTCTAAAAAATCCGGTAAGTATGTCTGGAAAAGAGGAACCGTATTTCATTTGTGATAGTTTCTAAAATAATGATCAACATAAAAATGCTTCCGAAATAAAAAGCTAAGTTGGAAATAATTTGATTTTGCAATCCAATCAATAAAGGAATCATTGAAATGATCACAAGGTAACTGTTGCCAAGCAATGCAACGGTCGACAAACGTTTCCATATATATTGCTCTGTCTGTTTACCAGGAGCAACATTTAAGATATAATCTCCTGTCTCTTTTAGATTTTTCGCTATATCGTATGGTCGAACATTTATAAAACTAAATCCGTAACCTAAAACATAGAGAATCAGACCATAAGTGAAAACACCCCGCACATTATTAAATGAAAAGTAAGTCGTAATAAAATTCGAAAAGCCTGTGTCCCCCCACTTTTCGTTCAATAGTAAAAGCTGCGGCATTGAAAAGACGGTTACTGCAAACATAAAAGGCATTGCCCCGGCAGGTAAAAGTCGAATAGGAATATACGAATTGTTAAAGCGACTGTCGATACCTGTCCGCTCAATATTGATGCGGTACTCTGCACTGTAAAGAAACAGTGTGAGATAAATAAAAACCAAGGTCAACAAAACTAACCCGATAAGAAAGTTTTGACTCAAATGAACAGATTCTGTTTGTCCCGAAATTAACATAGCTGGGATATTCATCAGTAAACCTGGAACAATAAACAGACTTTGACCTCCGATTCCTTTATCAATGTTGATATCAGCTAGCCATGCAACGAACAATCCCCCGGCAGACAATACAAGAACTGCTCCTAAAAACAACAGGACAATAGAACCTCCAATAGCTTTTTGATCAATCATCGAGGAACGAAATTTTAAGACTAGTGCGCAACTTTGAAGGATAGCAAATAAAAGAGTCAAACAGCGTTGAATATAACCAATTCGTTTGGTGGAAAGATTTCCGATACTTTCTGTATCAATCATGCTGATCGTCGTCCAGATGATCAGAGCGGTCATGTACGGGCCCATTCCTAAAGAAAAAAGCGTCGGAACAGTGAAATTCCCACCGGTTGATGTCGCTAAAAACTTCAAAATCAAACTTGTTGATTCTTCTGGTATCTGTTCTGAAACAAAAAATGGAACCTGGATATGCTTTCCTATCTCAACGATGAACAAAAGAAAAAAGCTCGCTACTATTCTTTGAATGAGTTCTTTTTGATTCTTCATTTTCATCTCCAATTTTCTTACTTTTTTTTAATCTACAATGTTTAATAAAATATTATCAGTTTTAAATTTGCCTTTTGTACTTGTTTTTTGTTGAAATGAAAAAAAAAAGGAAAAGGAGATGTTGGTCATTGTGGTATTATCGATTTAAATTCAAATTAGAAAGTAGCTATTCATTTTTTGATGATCATCTGAAAAACACGTGGATTGAAAAAATGGAAGAATTTCTTAAAAACATCTCCCATAAAGAAGGATTTTATATGAAGAAGCTAATTGAAGTCATAATACCTCTTGTTTTGCTGGTAGGAGGTATCTTTTTTTTGAAAGAAAACTTAACAAGCAACGAAACACCGACTACAGAATCTAGAGCCCCTGACGCTGAAACAACTCCTAAGTTAGAATTGAAAGCTGTCGTTTTGCGAACTGAAGACTCTCTGGAAGCAGGTGATCAAGAATCTATCTATCAAGGTGAATTTCCCTACTATAATATGGATACCACCAAAACCTATACGTTTTCGCTTCACTTCGTAACAAGTTCTGGTGAAGCGCTGCTTGATCAAAATAAGGAACCACTTATTGCATCAAGAGAGATGAAACTAGTTACTCAGAAGGGAAAAATCGTCTTTTTTTTAGAAGCCAATGATTTGATGAGAGAATATCTTTTGGAACTAGACGACGTCATGATTCGTGCTAAATTAGAAAGCATTGCTGATTAAGGCATAAGCAATATAAGTTTTTGAAAGGAGGATCAATAAAAATGAAAGATAAAAAGTTTCGCAAGTATATTCGGTTAGCGAGAAAAGTTCAAAGTCTCGCGGAAAACTATCGACATTTGTCAGATCAGGAATTGCAAATGCAAACCATTCATTTTCGACAACAACTCGAACAGGGCAAAAAACTAGAGAGTTTACTCCCGCAAGCCTATGCTGTAGTTGTCGAAGCAGACCGTCGTGTCCTAGGAATGGAGCCTTATTTTGTTCAAATTCTTGGTGCAATTGCTCTTTTTTACGGTAATGTTGCTGAAATGAAAACTGGAGAAGGAAAAACATTGACCGCAACCATGCCGATGTATTTACATGGCCTGGGAGGCAAAGGCAATTTTTTGATTACTTCTAATACGTATTTAGCTTTGCGAGATATTGAAGAAACAGGAAAAGTCTATCGTTTTCTAGGACTATCCGTAGCTGTAGGTGTTCCTGAACATGAAGATGAAGGAGAAGAAATCGATAAAGAGGTGGTCTATGCAGCAGACATTGTCTACACTACGCATAGCGCACTGGGCTTTGACTATTTGTTTGACAACTTGGCTGTTTCTCCAGACGAACAATACGTCACCCACTTCAATTATGTACTGATAGATGAAATCGATGCAATATTACTTGATATGGCGCAAACACCATTGATCATTTCAGGAGCACCCAAAGTTCAGTCGAACTTTTTTACGTTATCTGATTGGTTTGTGAAAAGCTTGATTGAAGGTAAAGACTTTATGAGAAGTGAAAACAAACGTCATGCTTGGTTTACAGAAGCAGGCATAAAAAAAGCCGAAGACTACTTAGGCGTTGAAACTATTCTTTCAGAAAAATGGAAAAATCTTTATCGTCATTTAGTCATTGCCTTACGGGCCAATTATCTCTTACACTTAAACAAAGATTATGTTGTGGAAGACAATGAGATTCTTTTACTTGATGAAGCAAATGGACGGAAATTGATTGGAACAAAACTACAAGCTGGTCTCCATCAAGCAATCGAAGCGAAAGAAGGTGTAGAAATCACCACAGAGAGCCGATCCATGGGCTCCATCACCTACCAAAATCTATTCCGAAAATTTAAAATTTTATCTGGAATGACTGGTACTGCCAAAACAGACGCCGACGAATTTCGAGAAACGTACGATATTGACGTAATCGAAATTCCGACAAATAAACCCATTCGCCGAAAAGATCATCAGGATCTGGTCTATGTGACCAATCAGTCGAAAATCATGGCTTCTTTAGAAGCAGTAAGAAATGCTTTGACGCAAGAACGCCCCGTATTGATTGAGACAGGATCAGTCTCAATGTCGACGTTATACTCCCTGATTCTCTTAAAGCATCGAATCCCTCATAATCTTTTAAACGCTACAACAGCGACCAAGGAATCCTGGATCATCTCAGAAGCTGGTAAAAAAGGTGCCGTAACTGTGGCTACTTCAATGGCTGGGCGTGGTACAGATATTAAACTTGAACAAGACGCGAGGGAAAATGGTGGTCTATTAGTAGTAGGAACTGAGCGGATGACCAGTGACCGAATTGACAATCAGCTTCGGGGCCGCTCTGGACGTCAAGGAGATCCGGGTGACAGTATTTTCTATGTATCTATGGAAGACAAAATCGTGGTTGAAAGTGCACCCAAATGGGCCGCCGACGAACGAAAATTATTAACTGAACTAGAAGAATTATCCAATGATCTCACTCCCTAAAAAAGAAAAAATACAATAAACTAATCAATCAGTCTCAAAGCAATCGCAAAAATCAAGAAATTGCCGGACGTCAAACAACGCTTGAATTTGACTCAATCATTACCATTCAAAGAGACAAAATGTACAGCATGAGAAACAGAATTATGACAGGCACTCCGGTTGAATTAGAAAATATCATTAATCAATGCATAGAAGAAGCAATCAATCAGCTCATCACTAAAAAAGAGAACCTAAATAAACAAACGATCCTTGATTTTATCTTTAATAATTTGGACTATAATTTTGATGTTTTTGAAATCGAGAAACTAGATAAATTTAATAAGCGAACGGTCAAAAAATTTTTATTGGATCTGATTTCAGAGCGTTTGATTCACATTCATCAATTTATGCCAGATAGTTTCCAACAGCTGTTTTTCAAGCGAATCATTCTTTTAAAAGCCTTAGATACTCTTTGGATCGAACAATCAGACAACCTGCAACAATTGAAAACAGTCATCAATGGGCGAAACTGGGGACAACATCGTCCCATCTATGAATTTCAAGTAGAAGCACATCGTTCATTTACTGAAATGCGTGAAGCCATTTATCTAGAAGCAGTCAGAAATTTATTATTATCCGAGTTGGTAAAAACAGAAGATGGTTCATTCGATGTTGAATTTCCATAACCAACCATAGCCAATAAAAAAGCATCACAGTTAGTTTGCCTAACTGTGATGCTTTTTTATTTAATAGAAGTACTTTTATCATTTTAGAAGAGCTAGGAAATTTATCCTAGCTCTTCACAAACCAAAACTAACGGGTTACTCTGTTTCACGCTTTGCTTCATCTTTTTTCTTTTTCATTAAAGCAATAGCAGCTAACAGCGTGGCAATTCCAGCAAGAGACATTTGAATACCACTTGCATCAGATTCGCCAGTCTTAGGAAGAGTAGAACCAGATGCACTGGTCGTACGACCCCCTACTCCAGTGTTGCCAATTGGCGTTACTGTATTTCCATTCACTCCGTTGTTCTGATTAGAACTTGATGGTGTTGAAGTAGAGCCGCTGATAGACTCACTTGCCGAAAGTGAATGATCTTGGCTAGTTGATTGTGATTGCAGCTCTGATAGACTCTCAGACAAGCTATTGCTGTGATATTCACTGACGATATCAGAGTTGATATCACTTGTACTTGTACTTAGCGAAGCAGATTCACTTACGCTGGTACTTTCGCTGATTGATTCACTAGCGCTCATGGAAACTGAATCTCGATCAGAGGCACTAAAGCTTTCACTCTGACTAGCCGAGTTGCTAGCACTCAGACTATCGCTTGCTGACCCAGAATCACTTGATTCGGCGCTAAGTGATACTGAATCACGTTCACTATCACTGATGCTGGTGCTTTCGCTAGCTGATTCACTCACACTTAGGCTTTCGCTTGTTGAAGTCGAATCACTTACACTTGCACTATTTGACATTGAATCACGTTCACTATCGCTGATGCTGGTGCTTTCGCTAGCTGATTCACTCACACTTAGGCTTTCGCTCGTTGAAGTCGAATCACTTACACTTGCACTATCAGACATTGAACCACGTTCACTGTCACTAATGCTGGTACTTTCGCTAACAGATTCACTCACACTTAGGCTTTCGCTCGTTGAAGTCGAATCACTTACACTTGCACTATCAGACATTGAACCACGTTCACTGTCACTAATGCTGGTACTTTCGCTAACAGATTCACTCACACTTGTACTGTCACTTGTTGAAGTCGAATCACTTACACTTGCACTATCAGACATTGAACCACGTTCACTGTCACTAATACTGGTACTTTCACTAGCTGATTCGCTCATACTTGTACTGTCACTTTGACTGATTGATGTGCTTTCACTTGCAAAAATCGACTCACTTGTACTGAAGCTGCGACTTTCTTCCGTAGAAATACTTGCACTTTCAGACTCAGAATCGCGAATGCTAGAACTGTTGCTTGTGCTTTCAGAAGCGGAGGCTTGATCGCTCGTACTCATAGATTGACTCAAACTTGTACTGTCACTTGAACTAACCGATTCGGAATCTCGGACACTTTCACTTGTACTAATGCTTTCGCTAATGGAGGTTGATTCGCTAGGTGTAACTTCCGTACTATTCCGCTCGCTTTCGCTAGTACTGATGCTGACGCTAACTGATTCACTGGTGCTAGAGCTTTGTGAATCACTTGTCGAAGCACTCACACTTTGAGATTCAATCACTTCTTGTTTTTCCCTAAGCGATGTGCTGATTGATGCCGATTCGCTTAGACTTGTACTAGTAGATTGTGAAATGCTGGTGCTCTCACTAGCACTTGCTGAGACAGAATCATTTGTACTTGTACTGTCACTGGTTGAAAGGCTAGAACTGTTCGATCTTGAATATAGATCGCTTAAGCTATCACTTGCACTATCGCTATTGCTGAGTGATGTGCTTGCACTATCACTCATACTGAAACTACGTGATTCGCTGGCACTTTCAGATCTAGATAGTAAATCACTTAGACTCGCGCTTAAACTTAAGCTGTTACTTACGCTCGTGCTGCCGCTATAGCTTAGGCTATCACTTCTAGATTCACTTGCACTCTCTGATCTAGAAAGTAAATCACTTACACTCGTACTAGAACTTAAGCTGTCACTGGTTGATGTGCTCATGCTATTGCTTACACTATCACTCCGTGATTCGCTCGCACTGCTAGATTGAGAGTTCATTTCGCTTAAACTTAAGCTAGAGCTGTTGCTGCCACTCAACGAAGTACTTGTGCTTTGGCTCAAGCTATTGCTCCGTGATTCACTGGCACTGGTTGAACGAGATAGTAATTCGCTCAAGCTAGTACTGCTACTTTCACTCGTACTAATTGATGTGCTGCTGCTATAGCTTAGGCTATCACTCCGTGACTCGCTGGCACTGACTGATTGAGATAATTGTTCACTTAGACTTGTACTTGAACTCAAACTCGTGCTAGCTGAAGTACTTTGACTGAAACTATTACTTAGGCTATTACTTAAACTAATACCTTCGGAAAGTGAGTCACTTGTCAATTGGCTCAAGCTATTACTCAAACTGTAGCTGTTGCTCGCACTAGTTGACGATGAATCACTTAATGAACTGCTAGTACTTGTGCTCAGACTTAGACTCGCAGAAGTACTACTACTGTAGCTTTGACTTTCACTTGCTAGTGATCTGCTTTCTGAAAGACTATCGCTATTGCTCAAGCTAGCACTGATTGACGATGAGTCGCTCATTGATGTACTGATACTCAAGCTTTCACTCATACTTTCAGAAGCACTATTACTAATACTTGTACCATCGCTAGTACTTGTACTTATGCTTGCTGAGGTGCTGCTACTGTAGCTAGTACTGTCACTAGTACTTAGACTAATACTTGCTGAGGTACTGCTGCTAAAACTTTCACTCATACTTGATCGTGAATCACTAATTGACGTACTCAAACTATTCGATTCACTGTTACTGATGCTTGTACTAATTGAAGCAGAGTCACTAACCGAAGTACTGACACTAGTACTCATGCTCAAGCTGGCTGAAGTACTGCTGCTATAGCTTTGACTTTCACTAGTCCGTGAATCGCTCACACACGTACTAATGCTTGTTGATTCACTATTACTTGTACTTGTGCTACCGCTGTAGCTTGCAGAGTCGCTTGCACTTTGTGACATTAAACCACTAGTACTCAATGATGATGAATCACTTAGTGAAGTACTAATACTTGCTGACTCACTGTTACTAATACTTGTACTTACTGATAATGAGTCACTCAATGACGTACTCGTACTTGTTGACTCACTGTTGCTTACACTTGTGCTGCCACTAAAGCTTGTAGAATCGCTCGCACTTTGTGATACTGAGATACTTGTGCTCAATGACGAAGAGTCACTGATCGACGTACTCAAGCTTGTTGATTCACTGTTACTGATGCTTGTACTTACAGACATTGAATCGCTAATTGAGGCACTTGTACTTGTCGAATCACTATCACTCACACTGGTACTTAACGATGATGAATCACTGATCGATGCGCTCAGGCTTGCTGATTCGCTGTTACTGATACTTGTACTTACAGACATTGAATCACTGATCGACGTGCTTGTACTTGTCGAGTCACTGTTGCTTACACTTGTACTTAACGATGATGAATCACTGATTGATGTGCTTGTACTTGCTGATTCACTGTTACTGATACTTGTACTTAGCGATGATGAATCACTTAATGACGCACTTACGCTTGTGGACTCGCTACTGCTAACACTTGTGCTACCACTAAAGCTTGCTGAATCACTCGCACTTAAGGATGCCGAAACACTTGTACTCAATGATGATGAATCACTGATTGATGTGCTTGTACTTGCTGATTCACTGTTACTGATGCTTGTACTTACAGACAATGAATCGCTGATCGACGTACTTGCACTTGTCGAGTCACTGTTGCTTACACTTGTACTTAGCGATGATGAATCACTTAATGACGTACTTACACTTGTGGACTCACTGTTGCTTACACTTGTGCTGCCACTGAAGCTTGCAGAATCACTCGCACTTAAGGATGCCGAAATACTTGTACTCAATGATAGTGAATCACTGATTGATGTGCTTGTACTTGCTGATTCACTGTTACTGATGCTTGTACTTACTGATAATGAATCGCTGATCGACGTGCTCGTACTTGTGGAATCACTGTTGCTTACACTTGTGCTACCACTAAAGCTTGTAGAATCGCTCGCACTTAGGGATGATGAAATACTTGTACTCAATGATAGTGAATCACTGATCGACGTACTTGTACTTGCTGATTCACTGTTACTGATGCTTGTACTTACTGATAATGAATCGCTGATCGACGTGCTCGTACTTGTGGACTCACTGTTGCTTACACTTGTGCTACCACTAAAGCTTGTAGAATCGCTCGCACTTAGGGATGATGAAATACTTGTACTCAATGATAGTGAATCACTGATCGACGTACTTGTACTTGCTGATTCACTGTTACTGATGCTTGTACTTACTGATAATGAATCGCTGATCGACGTGCTCGTACTTGTGGACTCACTGTTGCTTACACTTGTGCTACCACTAAAGCTTGTAGAATCGCTCGCACTTAGGGATGTTGAAATACTTGTACTCAATGATAGTGAATCACTGATCGACGTACTTGTACTTGTTGACTCACTATTACTTACACTTGTGCTACCACTGAAGCTTGCAGAATCACTCGCACTTAGGGATGTCGAAATGCTTGTGCTCAATGATGATGAATCACTGACTGATGTGCTTGTACTTGCTGATTCACTGTTACTGATGCTTGTACTTACTGATAATGAATCGCAAATCGACGTGCTCGTACTTGTGGACTCACTGTTGCTTACACTTGTGCTACCACTAAAGCTTGCAGAATCACTCGCACTTAGGGATGTTGAAATGCTTGCACTTTGTGATGATGAGTCACTGATCGATGTGCTCAAACTTGTCGACTCACTAATGCTTGTAGAGGTTGATTCACTACTTGACGTACTTGTACTTGTCGACTCACTGTTGCTTACACTTGTGCTACCACTAAAGCTTGCAGAATCACTCGCACTTAGAGATGTCGAAACTTAAGGATGCCGAAACTTGTACTCAATGATGATGAATCACTGACTGATGTGCTTGTACTTGCTGATTCACTGTTACTGATGCTTGTACTTACTGATAATGAATCGCTAATCGACGTGCTCGTACTTGTGACTCACTGTTGCTTACACTTGTGCTACCACTAAAGCTTGTAGAATCGCTGCACTTAGGGATGCTGAAATCACAATGATAATGAATCACTGATTGATGTGCTTGTACTTGCTGATTCACTGTTACTGATGCTTGTACTTATAGACAATGAATCGCTAATCGACTTGCTCGTACTTGTGGAATCACTGTTACTTACACTTGTGCTACCACTAAACTTACTTGTACTCAATGATAATGAATCACTGATTGATGTGAAGCTTGTCGACTCACACTTAGGGATGCTCACTGACGTACTTGCGCTTGTGGAAACACTTGTACTCATCATGATAAATGAATCACTGATCGATGTGCTCAAACTTGTCGACTCACTAATGCTTGTAGAGGTTGATTCACTACTTGACGTACTTGTACTTGTCGACTCACTGTTGCTTACACTTGTGCTACCACTGAAGCTTGCAGAATCACTCGCACTTAAGGATGCCGAAATGCTTGTACTCAATGATGATGAATCACTGACTGATGTGCTCAGGCTTGATTCACTGTTACTGAATCAGACAGGGATGAATCGCTGATAATGACGTGCTTGTACTTGTCGACTCACTGTTGCTTAACTTGTGCTGGACCACTAAAGCTTGCAGAATCACTCGCACTTAAGGATGTCGAAATACTTGTACTCAATGATGATGAATCACTGATTGATGTACTTGCTTGCACTTGTACTGAAAGTGAATTACTTGATTCACAGATATACTTTTCGCTCACTTGTACTGCCGCTATAACTTGCAGAATCACTCGCACTTAGAGATGTCGAAATGCTTGTGCTCAATGATGATGAATCACTGATCGAGGTGCTCTTGTTGATTCACTATTACTGATGCTTGTACTTACCGATAATGAATCGCTAATGGATGTGCTAGTACTTGTTGACTCACTGTTACTTGAAGATGTTGATTCGCTCACTGACGTACTTACACTTGTGGACTCGCTGTTACTTACGCTCGTACTGCCGCTGAAGCTTGCAGAATCACTCGCACTTAGTGATGTCGAAATACTTGTACTCAATGATGCAGAATCGCTGATCGACGTACTTGCACTTGTTGACTCACTAATACTTACTGAAAGTGAATTACTTGCAGATATACTTTCGCTTGTAGAATCGCTATTACTTACACTCGTACTGCCGCTATAACTTGCAGAGTCACTTGCACTTAGAGATGTCGAAATGCTTGTGCTCAATGATGATGAATCACTGATCGAGGTGCTCAGGCTTGTTGATTCACTATTACTGATGCTTGTACTTACCGATAATGAATCGCTAATGGATGTGCTAGTACTTGTTGACTCACTGATACTTGTAGATGTTGATTCGCTCACTGACGTACTTTCGCTTGTGGAGTCACTGTTACTTACACTTGTACTACCACTGTAACTTGCAGAGTCACTTACACTTAGGGATGTCGAAATGCTTGTACTCAATGATGATGAATCACTGATTGACGTACTTGCACTTGTTGACTCACTAATACTTACCGAAAGTGAATTACTTGCAGATATGCTTTCGCTTGTCGAATCGCTATTACTTACGCTCGTACTGCCGCTATAACTTGCAGAGTCACTTGCACTTAATGATGTCGAAATGCTGGCACTCAATGAGGAAGAATCGCTGATTGACGTACTTGCACTTGTTGACTCACTATTACTTACTGAAAGTGAATTACTTGCAGATATGCTTTCGCTTGTCGAATCGCTATTACTTACGCTCGTACTGCTGCTATAACTTGCAGAGTCACTTGCACTTAGTGAGGTCGAAATGCTGGCACTCAATGAGGAGGAATCACTAAGTGAGGTACTCAAGCTCATTGACTCACTGTTACTTAACGATAATGAATCGCTAACTGATGTGCTGGTACTTATCGACTCACTAACACTTGTAGATGTTGATTCGCTCACTGACGTACTTGCGCTTGTGGAATCGCTGTTGCTCACACTTGTGCTGCCACTGAAGCTTGCTGATTCGCTAGTAGACTCACTATTGCTCAATGACATCGACGTACTAATTGAATTTGAGATCGAGTCTGATTCCGATAAACTTTCTGATAAACTCATGCTGGTACTCAATGAATCAGAAATAGATTCGCTGAAACTAATGCTCTCACTAAGCGAAGAAGAATCAGATTCACTAATTGCGACAGACAATGATTCTGATGCTGAAATACTTTCTGATACTGAATCACTCTCTGACAATGATAGTGAAGTGGATTCACTGAGTGATTGCGAGAGTGAAACTGATACTGACTCAGATAAAGATAAGCTTTCAGAATCACTTGTACTGTTGCTCAATGATCCAGAAACAGAGGCACTAAAGCTAGAACTATCACTTTCTGAATCTGACTCAGAAACACTAGCTGATATGGATAACGATTCTGATGCAGAAAGGCTTTCTGACATTGAATCACTATCCGACAGTGAAATAGATGTTGAAATACTTTCAGATAGGGATTCTGATAAAGATTCTGAATCACTAATCGAAATTGAAAGAGACATTGATTCACTTTCTGAGATAGAGGTCGATGACGAGCCACTCTCTGAGTCCGACACTGAAATAGATTCACTTATTGAAAGAGACGCTGATTCTGAGTCACTCAATGAAATCGAAACCGATTCTGAATCACTTAAAGAAGATGAAGTAGAGACTGATGTTGATAATGATTCAGATGTCGAATCATTCATATCAGATTCACTTTCTGAAATCGACGATGACAATGAATCACTCTCTGATTCTGATACTGAAACAGATTCACTCGTTGATGTAGACATAGATTCTGAATCACTGACAGAGATCGATTCTGATAAAGAGTCACTTTCTGAAATCGATTGAGAAAGAGAAACACTTTCTGATTCTGAAGTAGAAGTAATAATGGATTCAGATAATGATTCACTTCCCGAAACAGACTCTGAGGTAGACAATGATACTGGATCTTGCTCATAATTGACCGTGAACATCTGAGGTGAAGAATCCATTTGAGATGCTCCATTGCTAGTAGTGTCAAAAGTTTGATTGGCAGCCAAAGCTTCCGCTAATGTATTGTAGACTACTCCATCTGGTCCAGTAACCGTATAAATATATCCATTTCTCTCTAAATCTGCATCTGTTACACCAAGAGTAATACTTTCGTTTGAAACGCCAGAAGTACCATATTTTCCAACAGTGACTGTTCCCGGGATTTGCTCAAATGCTTCCCCTGTAGCCGGATCTGAGGCCGGTTGGTTATTCCCAACGACACCGACTTCTTGATAAGATGGATAGAGAGTGATCGTAATAAACTGTTGATCACTATCTGTCGTACTACCATTATTGCTAGTATTATCAAAAACAAATGTCCCTGTTTGATCTGCATAATAGCCGGTTTGAGTGAGGTAATCCGCAATTAAATCCGTATAACTTATTTCTTGTCCGGTCGTCCCATTGATGGCAACTGTGCCAGTTTGGTTCTGTAATGGACGACCATCTGAATTAACAAATGTTACGTTGACTGTTTGTGTATCTGCTACAACATAAATAGTGGTTAGACTCGCACCTGTTCCTACTGTTGTAGATCCAGGCTGGACGTTGTCATTTAATACTGCACCTGTTGCATAATAGTAACCAGGAGGTAAATTCGTCGAAGTATAGTAACTATTGGTCCAATCGATAACATTTCCATAGTTTGCAGGAATTCTATCTGTTCCTGAAGCTTCGGTACCAGCATTCATGTACTCAGAAGAGATCACTTGACCTGTCTTAACGTCAACATATTGGTACTGAACCGAATTATTGGCAACACCGTATACATAAATATTATAGGTATAATTGGTGTTTTCCATCGGAACGATCGCAACTGTCGCTTGTCCATAACTATCCCCATTATCAGCATCAGTCGTACTATCTCCACCACTTTGGCCATCATTTTTCGCAGAACTAGCGACTTGGGTACCAATCGCCCACATGTAATTATCAGGCATTAACTCATTTGCATACTCCAACGTTTGCAAATCAAGATACTCACCAATGTAATTAACGTCTGGATCAATTGGCATATCAACAGTTTTGATAATATTGCCATACTGATCAACATAGTTTACAGTTACAGTTCCTGGTGCAATAGCAACAGTCGCTAATTCACGGGTAGAGGTATCTACAATATTAGATGTAGTAACATTTCCAGCCGTATCTTTAATGGTGGTTGTCGTACCTGAAATAGTCATTTCTACGAATTTTAAATTACGGTTTCCTTCTGGAGCATCGGTTTGGCTACTGCTGCCTTGCCATGTACTAATCTGAGAATTATTCATGACGAATGTTCCTGAACCTGTAATCAATCGGCCGGCTGAAACAGCTCCTGAAGAAGTTAGACGTGCTAAGTGCAATGCTCGCGGTGAAATAAAGCGAACGGTTGCGCCTGAGTCAACGTTTACAACAGTATTAGCATTCCATTGTTGCAAATCAAGTACTGTTCCAGCGTTAAATGTAACAACTGCTCTGTTCGTAACATTTAGCGAATTGGAACCTACTGTGCGGGTAGCGGTCATTTGCAGGTTTTGTCCAAAAGTTGCAGTTCGGTCATTTGATTGACTTCCTGAATAACGAGAAAAATCAAGGAGCATTTGGAAGCCGTCTTGTTTCCAGGTTACGTCATCTCCAACAGTGATTGAGTTAAATCCATAATAGACAAGGGGATAGTTGTTACTATTATAGGTACTAAGTTCGTTACCAATAATTGTCGCACCATCACCTACTTTAAAGGTATGGTTGAATCCTGTATCACTCGCATTGTTCCCTCGGATCGCCATATAGTAAAACATGGAATAACCAGTGGTACCAGCTGTTCGGTTCAACTCTACATGGGACCCATTAGCGATAGCTACTTCCCCAATTTGCATCAATTCTTGTTTTACATTGGCAACAATTTTGCCAGATAAAGTCACTTGACTATCCTCAGCATCCAGTAGTCGTCGTGGTTGATAAGCAGTATCTGTTCCGCTAACACCATCTCGTCCTTCGAGAGTGACATTATCGATATTGAAGTACCAGTATCCATAACCACCTGTTGCCGACCTTGAATCAATCACTGCGTCCGCTGTACCTGTCCCACTGTCTCCTGAGTTGGTGCCTGACTGCCAATGAATCAAGTTAATATTTGTGATCGTAAAAATAGAACCGCGAACCGTAGAACTTGCCCCTACATTAAACGCTGCTCCTGCCATATTGACTGTAAAACCATTCCCGTCAATAATCACACTCGTTTCGCGCCAACCTAAATCACGAGTAGCCACATTGGTAGCTGCTGTAATATTGGCGGTGACCTCGATATAGGTAATCGAAGAATTTCCATACGCTGCTTTTAAGGTAGCCCAGTCATTAACTGCCGCATACGTGCCATTAGCAATAGCGGTTTGTTTGTATAAATCTTTATTCTTCACTTGATCAGGCACATCAACTGTTACTCCAGAAGGTGAATTGGTTTTATTTCCATCATTGATTGCCTGTTCAAATTCTTCTCGACCCATATCCGGATCTGCAGAAACGTTGATTTTAATGATCTGCCCTGATTGAGTGGTGATTGCAAAACTTGCAATCAAGTTATTGGCACTAGCATATTGCTGCGCTGCCCGTATCAAAGATGTACTTGGTGAATTGCCATCTTTGACTACTATTTCTAATGAATTCGTTGTAGTGTCAACCGAAGCTTGTACTTTCTTAGGCACTAATTGATCAAAGAGCTCTTGTGCTTTTTGTGATTCTACTTTATTTTTTTCGGTGACTGTTTGTTTTGGTGGGTTCTTTTGACTTACTGACGTTGAATGAGAAACACTTGTAGATCGTGACATTGATAAACTGGTCGATTCTGATGCACTTGACGACAACGAACCACTTTCTGAAATCGAAGTACTTTCTGAGATACTCAAACTTTCTGATTCGGACACACTCTCCTCCTCAGAAAGACTCATTGATTCAGAAACACTTTGGGATTCTTCAATACTGGTAACATTGTTTTCAATTTCTGAATCACTCACACTCTGTGATTCTGTTAAACTAGTTGACTCTGTCGCACTTTGTGACTGCGTATTACTTTCGGATTCAGAAAAACTTTCCGATGGCTGCGTACTTTCAGAGAGTGAAGTAGCTTCACTTTCTTGTGTCGATGAAGCCGGTATTTTGGTAGTCGTTTTATTTGCCAAGACATTCTCGGCATTTGCTTCTTTACTTGCATCTAATGGCGGTGTGATTTCTGAAGCATGCGCCACGATTGGCGTGATACTCAATCCAGCAATGCCAGTAAAAGAAGTGATCGTTGCATACACCCAATGTTTTCCGCTTTTATACATCTTGTAGCGTTCACTTTTATTGGATCGTAACAACTTTCGATAATTATTCTTTTTACTCATTACGTTTATTTTTCTCCCCTTTCGTAAAAATTTTTTTACAAGCTTCCCCAAGTCCTATTTCTTTATGAGATAGGACAACTAATTATTTCATAGCTAGTAAAAAAGTTACGTTTTGTCCCAGAATCGGGACAAAAAAAAGCAACCTCTCCAATAAAAGAAGTTACTCTGCTGGAAATTCATATTGAACAAGCTTCAAAGCAGCTGCGATCGTATCGTCCATATCATAATAGCGATAGTTGGCTAGGCGCCCACCAAATAAACATTTTTTTTGCTGTTGCGCCAATTTCTCATACTTTCGATACAGTGCATTATTGCTTTGATCGTTGATTGGGTAGTAAGGAATATCTCCTTTCTTCCACTCTTTCGGGTATTCTTTAGTGATAACTGTTTTTTTTGTCACCACTGGACAAAAATGTTTATGCTCAATGATTCGCGTATAGGGCGTTTGACTGTCTGTAAAGTTCATGACTGCTGTTCCTTGGTAATTATCCGTGTCATAGACTTTAGTCTCAAAATGTAAAGACCGATAGGCCAACTCACCATAACAATAATCGAAATATTGGTCAATCATTCCAGTATAAACAATGTTCTTAGAAGAGGCTTCATGACGTGTGCGATCTGCAAAAAAATCAGTCTCTAAAGAAATATCAATCAGTGGATGTGTAAGCATTTTTTGAATCATTTGTGTATAGCCCAATTTGGGTATTCCTTGAAAAATATCCGTAAAATAATTGTTATTAAAGGTATACCGAATAGGCAGCCTTTTGATAATAAAAGAAGGAAGAAGATCACATTCTCGTCCCCACTGTTTTTCAGTGTAGCCTTTGATCAGTTTGTGATAGATGTCTGTCCCGACTAAAGAAAGAGCTTGTTCTTCTAAATTTCGTGGTCTTTTTATTCCTGTCTTTTCAATTTGGGTCGATATTTTGATTCGAGCTTCAGCAGGATTTTTGGTTCCCCACAGTTGGTAAAATGTGTTCATATTAAAAGGAAGATTATATAACTCACCTTGATAGTTTGCAATTGGTGCATGAATATAGGGATAGAATTCAGTAAACTGATTGATATAATCCCAAATTTTTTTACTCGATGTATGAAAAATGTGCGCACCATATTTATGTACGTCGATTCCTGCCTGTTTTTCTGTATAGCAATTGCCGCCAATATGTGTCCGTTTTTCTAACATTTTCACTGTATGTCCCCGTTTCGCTGCTTCATGAGCAAAAACTGAGCCAAAAAGACCTGTACCAACGATCAAATAATCATAAGCCATTTTTTTCTCCTAACCTTTTTTCTTTTATTTTAGAATTTTGATAAGCCAGAACTATAATTTCTTTTTTCTGAAAAAGAAAATAAAGAAGAAATGAGTACTTTCAGTTATCTTAGATGAATGGTCATTGTCTTCAATGAATGAATCGAGACAACAAAAAAGCTCTGAAATCGCAGCGGCTGACTGTTAAATCAACCGCTGCTCTTTCAGAGCAAAGCAATAATCGAGAGATTATTTATTTTTTAAGTTGTAGAAAGCTTGCAAGCCTTTGTATTCAGCAACTTCACCAAGTTGGTCTTCGATACGTAATAATTGGTTGTATTTTGCAATACGGTCAGTACGTGAAAGAGAACCATCGAATAACATTGCTTCGCAAGTTATTCCCTTTGATTTCACCAGCGGTTTGTTGCAACTGCATTTAGAAATCCCCTTTTGCTCTTCTTCTCAATGAATGCTGATAAATCAGCATTTTCAATCGAGAAATCATAAATACTGGTCAGCTATCTACAATCTTTAGGTTGCATTTCTTATGTCTCTAGCATCTTATCAAACAATGTCTAGATTTTCCAGTATATAATAGTAGAAACATAAAAATTACTGTTTCTACTTTGCAATACTGGAAACTTGTGCATAACTGACTATTATTCCTTATATTAGAGTTTTAAACATTCCAAGTGACTAGTGAATAAATTTTCTCTTATTTTTAGGAATTAAATCTATCAATAAGATTGCTGAAGGATAATGCTTTTGCATATATTCCACAGCACCTAACTCATGTGAATATTCAGAAGCATACAGTTCGTCTTTTAGTTGACCCATATCAATATGGATACTTCCACTTAGAAAATCAACTGCATCTGGAAATTCTTTATCTTCATGATAATTATCATAAAAATCGGCAAGTTGCTCACAAGTAACTACCCCATCTGTAACAAAATTTAATAGAGATTTCTTGATGTCCATATTATTCTCCTTTTGTAATTTTTTGCTTATTGAATAAGTCAAAAAAATTTTTGGTACATATATATAGCTCATTATTACTTCGAGTTAAAGCTACATATAATTTATTTACTTCAGCTTGACTAGTGTTCTTAGGAATTATATAATTTTCCTCACTAAATTTTTTATATGGTTCCGTTAATATTACTAAAACTTTTGAGTAAGTATCTCCTTTACAATAACTCCAATTAATAGCAGGTTGATATGGAAAAGCTTCAGCTTTTCGATAAACTAATTTCACGCATCCTTCATCAATTAAAAGTTGTTCTAATTCATCAAAATCAATAATATACTTAAAGCTTCCCTTTTTCTCATTACAAGATAGTATATCTATACCTAACTTCTTTTCAATAATTGAACAAATATTGCTTGGAACTCTTCTACTTTTCTTTAGTGTTTCTCTATCAACTTCTAATGATTTGAGCTTTGATAAACAAAATTCTTCCTCACTAACAAATACTTTTCGTTTTTTATAAGGTTTACCACTTTTAGAAGATGTCATAGCAACAGAGTGTTGATAAAAATCTCCTACAGCAACTGTATAAACTTTTTTTGATTTCATCAATAACATTAATAAATCAAAATCTTCCCCTTTAAAATCTTGAAACTCATCAATATATATTGTGTCAACAAGCAATGATAGTCTTTCTTCAATCAAAGGTTTCAGTATCTTTTTATTTTTTATTATCAACTTTGACATTCGACTAGCATAGTATCTATTATTAGCCGGATTTAAGTAGTGTCCAATCTTATCATCTTTAATATATCCTTTTTTTGGTGGGTTCGTATGAGGAACTGGTTCTTTAAAAATATCTACACCTCTACTTCTGATATTTTCAAATGGAAGAAGTGTCTCTAACGGTCTAATAATCCATGAATATAAGAAGCTAGTATATGTGATTACTTCAATATTGTTGGGAATAATATTACTAAATCTCTGCCTAATTTCATTTTTTATATTCGCCACATTTTGATTGGTGAAAGTAATAAACAAAACTGATTTTTTTTCATCAAATGCATTAGCAATATGATACGTTTTCCCCGAGCCTGCTCTTGCAAGGATTATTTTACCTGATTTAGCCATTCTAATCCCTCACTTATATAAATTGGAACTTTTAAGTTATCAATATATTCAGAATTTGTTGTTATCTCAATAGCAGAATCGGCTTTATTTTTCAACATATATGCCAGTGCTTCGCTTCCTACATCTTCTTCTTTGTAAATAGTAGAAACTCTGGAGCCTTTTTTATAATCAGCTAATATTTCGATGTTATCATCGAATAAAACTCTCTCAAAAGTGGAATTCTGTATATTCCCATCACATTTTATTAATATATTGCATCCATCTGCTTTTAAGCAATTATTCAATGCCTCGATAGTCGTTATTCTCTCAGCATCTCCATCATTATCCGTAATAACTAAAAGTGGTTTTTGAATTTTTTTGCAATTTCAACATAGTTTTTGTAAGTAATTCCTGACATCGATATTATATGCACACCAGATTCATCTATACCTTTTCCACAAACAGTCTGATAAAAGTTAGGAATATAAATATATTCTGTTGCACCTTCTACTAAAATTACTTTTTGGGATAAGATGAACTCTAGTAGGCTAGCATTATCTGATTTTTCAAAGAATTTAGCTACCTTTTTATCTACATCATTCAATTTTACTGCTTTTGCATTTGGAGTTATCCATATAGTCTTTTGAATATTTAATCTAGACGTTATTAGAGGATTATGGGTAGTAATAATTATTTGGGAATTATCTGACTCTACTTTTATTTTTTCAATTAATTTTTTTGTCAGTGAATGACTTAAATGATTTTCTGGTTCTTCAACTAAAATAAGACTTGAATCTATTTGCAATGCAACCTCAGTCTTAATAAAATTCTCTCTACCTTTCCCCATATTTTGTATAGATATATTGTTTTCTCGGATATCAATCATTTTAGTAATACCAGATTTCTTCTCGTCAATAGAGATAGATTGTTCACCTATTTTTAGTGATTCTTCTTCTGAAGATAAGAAATCAGCAATATGCATTTTTAGCTTCATAGACAATTTTCTTCGGATATCATTTGGTATCTTATTTTCAAAAACTTGTTTGGCATAAGAGCCATACAAATCATTCTTAGGTGAAGAATTATCAATAAAAAGAGATTTTATTGGGTTTTTAAGCCTTTTATAGCCCCCACCTTGAAATGTTAGCCATTCAAATTTATAGAATTCTATAGGTATGTTTGGGTTTTCAGAAAAATTTAGTTTAGAAAATTCTTGTTCAAAATCATTATCAAAATGATACCAAAATTTTATACCTGTTTTTTCTTCTTTCAATACTTTTCCATTCGTATAGTCCAATCCCATAAAGTGTTGTTTACTTATTGGAATCTCTGAATCCATATTTAAATATACTTCTATTAGAATTTCAGGTAGCTGAGAAAATTCAGGTTTATTCTTGAATCGCTTAATATTTTCTGCGTTAAATAATTGTTCATTGTTTCCATCTATCAGCCCATATATTTTTTGGTTCAAAGCCAAATCTATTGCTTCCAAAATTGTGCTTTTGCCTGCTTCATTCTCGCCAACCAAAACATTCATATCTTTATTAAATATAATTTCAAAATTTTTAAACTTTTTAAAGCCTTGGATTATCATTTTTTCAATATAACTCATTGTCACACCTCAATTTTAATAATAAATATGTTATATATTTCACAATTGTTATTTTAGTACAATAAAAAGCCTAATTAAAGGCTTCTTATTGTAGTTGTAGCTATTTAAACTTTAATCGACTATCTCCAAAGGAGGTAAACTCTCTACTAAATCCATTGTTTGCATAGAGACATTAATAATAGACAACAATAGATTAAATATATATTTTGGATTATCTGAAAACTCGTTAGGGTCATCAACTATCCCAGATTTTTTATCTTTTTTCACTTGATATTGGTCAATAATCCATTCAATAGCAGGCTTTCCATTTACAACATATTCATAGGCACGTTCAGGAATATCTGTTATAACAATATCTTCATTAAAAATGATGGTATCTAGTTGTCCACGTTTAGGATGTTTCATCTTCTTCACTTTGAAACTTGAATTATCTGATTTAAAGACTATACTTACGCCGTCATATGCAGGAACATCTTCATAATTTAGATGTAAATCAGATAATTCTTTACCAATTTCTAAATATTTTTCTTTGTTTCTAACCTTTGGTATACGAGGAAAATCCTTCTTCAAATCATTTTTATATCTAAGAAGATAATCAGGATGATGTAACAAAGCGTAAATGTAGAAAATAACTTCCTTTTCTTCAAATCCTAAAAATTTATAAGCTTGTGGATTCAAATTACTTATATTACCTAAATTATCTTCACCCAAATATTCTGGCAAAGCTTTTCCCGAGGAAATTAAGTGGAAGTTGGGTATATATCTTGTGATAATTGAAGAGAAGTCAGATTTTTCTCCTGGGCCTTGAATATATATTATATCTCCCATTCTTTGTTTGATTTTCTTAAAGCTTCCTGGGTTTTCAATAATTTCGTCTTGATAAAATAAATATTTCTTTGTAAATGGTCTATACATAGATAATATTATATTTTTACTATCTACATTGACTTCCAAACCTTTATCAATACGTTTTCTTAATCCTCTGCCCCAACTTAAAAAAGATGAATCTAAGTTTACCAATTGGCTTCGATTTTCTTCACTTTTAAGCCTATCAAGTTCATAATTATAATTAAGTGATAGTTTTTCTACATTACCAATTGTTGCTTTCTGATTGAATCCATATACCCAAAAATCCCTACCTGTAGTTACCCCTATTAAGTGTTCCCTGAATATTCCGTTATCTTTACCTTTCAAAGAAAGATAACTCTCGTAATCTCCATCTCTTTGATTAATCCAATCATTATTCTTATCCGGTATGATTTTCTTCCAGTCTATTCCATTTACTGAAATACTATTTTGAATAATTAATAATTTATTATCATGATTTATATAATCTCCAATATCATGATAATAAATTTCATGATTATCACTACCATCTTTAACTAATATACTTACAGCAATAGGGGTTCGACTTCCTGTATCAAAAATATTCCCCCTTCTTTCCGCCTTTGTTCTCCTGACGTTCTAGCATCACCTCGCAGATTAAAAATATACAAATGATTAAATTCATCATGCAAACACTTTCTCATTCCATCTGTCGCTTGAGAGTCAATAAATGAACCATTAGATACAAATCCGATTACACCTTTTGAACCTAGTCTGTCACTTGCCCATCTAAAAGCCTCTATATACGAATCATATAAAGTCTTTTTCATTTTTGAATCTGTATATTTAGCATAAGATTTACTAATAGCTTGTTCCAATTTCGGATAACTTACATTAGCAGAATTATCATTATCCGATTTTTGGCCTGCAGAATAAGGAGGATTCCCAATAATTGCTGTAATCGGAACTTCTTGCTGACGTTTCAACCGTTCATCATTTGTTCCAAAGAACGAATCATCTAACGTATCTTCTTGTTCCGTTGATTCAAATGTATCAGTCAATACGATTCCTTCAAATGGTTTATATTCTTGTTGATTCATCTCTGCAAAAGTTGATTCGATGTTAATCGCTGCAATATAGTAACTTAGCAACACAATTTCGTTTGCATGTAATTCTCGCGTATATTTTCTCGTAATATCAGCTAAAGTTATTTCTCCATTTGCTAACTTATCTTTTAGATAGTGTAAAGTCCGAACAATAAAAGTACCTGTTCCTGTAAAAGGGTCAAGGATATGAACACCTTCATCTTCAATAGCTTTTCCAAAGTGTTTTTTCAACACATCATCGACTGATTTAACAATGAAATCAACCACTTCCACAGGAGTAAAGACTATACCTAACCGTTGCGTAGTTTCTTTGAATCCTTTAGAGAAGAATTTATCATATAAAGTGATAATGATTTTTTGTTTTGCTTCTGCGTTATCAATACCTTCAGCACGTAATTTTACAGAATCATAAAACTCTTTTAATTCATCTTGCTCTTTATTAAACCCACCAAATCTTGACAACTCTTCTACAATTTTATCCATCGCTTCTGAAACAGGATTGTTGTTCACAAAGCTATATTCGCCAAAAAGAGCTTCAAAAATAGGAGCAGTAATTAAGTGTTGGGCTAACATTTCAATTGCTTGTTTTTCATCAATACTTTCATTGATATTATGTTGTAAACTCTTTAGAAACTTATCAAATTCAATAGCGGTTTTAGAGTTTTTATCTTTAATCATAATGGTTATTTGTTCAATATGACGTTGTGCTATTTTCGCAACATCTTCTGACCAATCTTCAAGGTATCTTCTGTCTCCTACCTTTTTGACAACTTTTGCATAAATAGCATTCTCTATTTCTCCCCAATCTAAATCTAAAGCGGTTTGATAAGAGGATTGTTCATTATCATTGCCTTTTGAAGAGTTTTCTACATCTTCAACTGATGGGGCTTCTCCTATTCCAATAACGTCCATATTTTCAGGTTTTTTTCTATTTAATTCCAGTTTATTAATCATAGCTGAAAAACGTTCGTCAACTGAACGCAACGCGTTTAGAATTTGCCAAACTGCTTCATATTTTTTATTGTTATCCAAAATTGATTCTGGGGTTGTCCCTTCAGGAATAACAATAGGTAGAATAATGTAGCCATACTCTTTATCTTTAAATTTCCGCATAATACGTCCAACTGCTTGGACAATATCTACTTGGGACTTTTTAGGTGCTAAAAATATTACAGCATCTAAATTAGGAACATCAATTCCCTCTGTCAAAAATTTCACATTAGAAAGCACTCGTGTTTCATCTTCTGCAAAATCTTCTGATAGCCAATCTAACGCTTCTTTCTTTTCTAAGGTATTCATCATACCGTCTACATGTCGAACATTAATTGATTGCTGAATACTTTCATTTCCATCTAAGTATTCATTGACAACTTCATTAAATTGGGAAGAAATTTTCTTTGAATTATTTATAGTGTTAATGAAAGAAATAGCCCTCTGCATAGGTTTTCCTTCAAAAACAGCTTCTTTATCTACACTGCTTCTTTTCATTAATCCGTTCCAAACACCGATTAATTTAGAAACATCATCAATATCTAAACCATTTTCACTATCAGATAAAACTCTTTGCATGTCTTTTTGAATAACCTTTTCATCAACTGCTAAAACCATTACTTTATAATCAGTCAAAATATCATTTGAAACTGCTTGACCAAACCCTAAACGGAAAATTTCTTCTCCATAAATATCCTTATTATCCATTGATGATAAGACAATACTAGAATCTTCTGCTTTTTGTTTTGCATCTGTTCCGTAAATTTTAGGCGTTGCTGTTTGATACAAGCGTTTGTTTGCTTTGACATAATTGTTATTATGAACTCTTGTAAATACGCTTGCTTCTTCTCCTAAAGCCTTAGCCCCTGTGGTTCTATGTGCTTCATCACAAATAATAATATCAAATTTAGGAAATCCTTTTTCTTGTGCTTCATGTAGAACTTCAATAGATTGATACGTAGAATACACAACCGTTAAGTCACGTTGATTATTCTCTATTTTTTTATAGTTGGATAGTAATTTTTCTGAATCTGTTGTCGCAGGAAAGCCAATATCTTTAGCAGATAATTCGTCATCATTCTTCTTTTTAGAAGCATTTCTGTCACTTGTCACAGCAAATGAATGCATACTTAGTTCCGTGTCATTATTCCAGCCAATTAGCGTTTGACTCAATAATTGTATACTTGGCACTAAATATAAAACATTAAAGGTTTCTTTATTCGTTTGTTTAGCCATCTTTTCAACTAATTTCAAGCTGGTAAAGGTTTTCCCTGTTCCCGGTGCCATAATTAATTGACCTCTGTCATTTTCTTTAAAGTATTCAATTGTTAAATCAATTGCTTCATTCTGATAAGGTCTAGTTTTCTTCACATTCTTTACTTTTACTTCATTCGGTCTACTTGGAATAAAAGATTCCCAATCAACTTGACTATTTCTTAAATCGCTTAATCCAATTTGTGCTACTGGTTTTGATAATTGATTAATCGCTTCATCTGCATTACTACTCAATGAATCTAATGAATAAACAATAATTCCATCAGAATAATAAGACTTCCCAAGTTCAGCTAAAAATGAATCAATATGTCTTTTGTATATTTTGTTGTCATAAAATTTAGCTTGAATAGCAGTCAATTCCCCTGTTGCTTCATTTCTTGCTACTAAATCAACCCCTGTATCTTTTTTGGGGATTGCATATTCTTCTGGAACTTCATTTAATAACCAAACATCTGAAAATAAGTTTTTGTATGTTGGTTCATTTTTGAAATAAATTTGTGCGATTTTTTCAAAAAGAGTTCCCTTATCTCTTTGAATCTCACTTGATTGTTCCCTTGCTAATTGAATAAGTTCATCAAATGTCATTATTTTTCTCCTTTGTAACATAGTCAGTTTAATTATAACAGCTTTCAACTTAATTTGGGATAAGAAAAAAACCTAGCCTAAAACAGACTAGATTTTATATAATTTATTAGACATGCGAGTTTATTTTGTATTCCTAGGTATGAACGGCGATAATTCTTCAAATTTTTCTAATTCAAAAATCATTGCTTTTTTATCAGGTATTAAATCTCCTTTAAATTGATACCTCATCTCTTCTTTCCATTTATCGCCCATTAGTGACCGAAGAATATTTCTTATTGCACCATATTGCATCTTAACGCTTCCTTTTTGTTGACTTTCAGGTTTTGAAAACGGAACTGATTTTAAAGAATTCGCTTTACAAGCCTGAATAGCAAACACTTTATTTTCTCTATCTAACAATGGTTTTACATGACTTGTATAACCTAGTGCTTCTGCAATTGATTTATCAAACGTCAAAGAATTTTTATTGAGAGTTAACAAATAACTTCCTGTAGTTTCTACACTAATTACTTCAAAATTATAATCATCAAAATTCATTTTGCTCATTATCGGTGCTCTCCTTTCGACAATACTTCAGCAACTTCTTCTTTTGACCATGTAGCATCAATCACAATAAATCCTTTGAATACACCTGATTTAATAGTAGAAACATAAGTTTTAGGTTTTTCAATATTTTTAACAGTTTGCTTTTTGAATCCTTTTCTTGGATTTAACAATAATTCTTGAACCAAATTCCAATCTTCTTCAGACACAATAGCAGGCAACCCATTTCTCAATAAATACTGAGGTTTCTCACCACGATTGATTTTTTTCTTGTGTGAAAAACAATCTACAGTGAAAGTCTTTTGCATGATAACTAACCCAAAATACTTCTCATTTCTTAACACACGATAAATTGATGAAGATTTCCACTTATTGCCTGATACAGTTGGTATATTCGCTTCATTCAAAAGACTTGCTATATCAACAGCCCGAACTCCTTCAAGATAATTTTTATAGATGAAACGAACTATTTCAGCTTCTGATTCTTCAATAACTACCTTTCCAAATCTATCTTTAGTAAATCCTAGGAAGTTATGCGTGGGAATGATAGGTAATCCTTTTTTAAATCGTTCAATAATCGACCATGTAATAGCTTCACTCTTCTGTTCACTCTCTGCTTGTGCTACTACACTCAACATCAATAACAATGTTTCACTAGTAGTGTCTAAAGTATTGATATTCAAATCTTCAATAAATACTCCAACAGGATTAGGTAACGCTTTCAATTCTCTATAAATTGAAATAAAATCTAATACATTTCTTGAGAATCGACTAATACTTTTCACAATAATCAAATCAATCTTATTCAATCGACAATCATTTAACATACGATTGAAGTGTTCTCTTTTTTGATGGTGGTTCCCGATGCTCCTCTATCCGCATAAATATCAACTAGTTTCCATTCAGGATTCAACCTAATTTTCTCTTTATACGATTGTATTTGCAGCTCGAAACTCCCCGATTGGGATTCTGCATACGTGCTTACTCTGCAATATGCAGCTACTCTTTTCTTCTGGATATGCGAATCAGATATTTTTGCAGGAATAACTTCTACCTTACGCTTATTATCAAACGCATCTTGTATTTTCTTCTGTTGCTTTGTTACCTTCTTCTCCTTTCCGGAATCATTTTTTCTCACAATTTTCACATCCTAAATTGAAAAACCTCATTCTCATTATATTATGATAAGCTTTTAATACCAAGTAAAACAACTAAAAAGACAAGCAGAATAAATCTACTTGCCCAAAAGGAAAGAGAACAGTGGACTAGACTGTTCTCTTAATTTAAATATGACTTTTTTTGTTTCGCATCTCTATAAATAAAATAACATCCTATTTCTATAATTGCAAATTTGTAGAACACTTTTTATGTTTTAACCTTATGGTTTCACATAATTCAAGCTTGCTTCTGCTGTATCTGTGGCATTCTTGAAAATATCTGCTAATTTAGGTTGTAATGTATCACGGAATAAGATATAAGCAATTAATACGAAAATACCGAAAATTACCACCGCTACGATTACAAAAAGTCCTTGTGAAGCTCCATCTGTCATGAAAAATGACCTCCTTTAATATAAAATTTTATACAAGAATAATGAATATTCATGTTATATTTTTATAGTATCATCGTCATTATTAAATTGCAATTTTAACTATCGTATCAACGATTCACATCTAACTTTACTTATTTATACAAATCCAATTAGTTGTTATATTTAATAAAAAAGTAAAGGGTATTTTATTGCTTTAAACAAACGTATATTAATCAATTCCTAACAGAAATTCATCTGATATAATAAAAGAAAATCACTTGGAGGACATTATGAATATCATACCCACTAAAAAAGCATTGCCTCTATTTTCAATTTTTCCAAAATCACAGAACGAATCGCCTGACCTAGAACGTTCTTTTTATTCTTGGCATGCAAACTATTTTACTTTTAATCGAAAAAAGGTTTTGGTGCTAGTGAATGACAAATCCTTTTCACCTATTGTATTAGCTGATATTAATGCTAAAAATAAAAAAGATTTAAATGATATGATTAAATCAGGAATTGAAGAAGTATTTAGTTATAGTAGTATACCACCTGTTCAGATTAAAAAGTATTTTCTAAAAGCTGGTAGATTGGAAATTTCCTCAAATTATAATCGTTCAATTATCAGTATCAACAATAACATGATTCAACACTGTCAATTCTTTACTGAAGCTATTGATTTTCAAACAAATCTACAACCAACTATTATGAAAGTATTAGCAAATACTCCTTATCGTAGCCAAACACCAGAATATTTTATCAGCACAGAAATTGTTGCAACCGAATTAAAAAAATTAATCTAAATTGGCTATTCAAAATTATGCTTTGTTTGTATGAAAAAATAAGCAAAAAACCCTTTACTTTTATGATGGGGGAAGTAAAGGGTTCAAAACAGATATATCTAAAGAGAGTTTCATTAGATGACATCGGTTTCGTCAAGGTATTGTTATTAAATCATCATCTTTTAGACTTGTCTAGTAAATCAATCATATTTCTAGTTTTAACAAAATACAATAAAAAAGAAGCTTGAACAAGCTAAGCTTCTTTAGAATTTATTTTCAAAATAACCGTAAGATTCGGCAATATCTACAATTTCATCAGCCATCAAATTAGGAGATAAATGTGAATACTGCTCATTATTCCACTGTTCGATATTTTTAGATGATGCTTCTAATAGTTCCGATATTTCTGAATCATTCAATCCATAAGATTGTTTTAAATAATTAGAAATATCTTTTGTAACCTTATAATCTAAATAACTAGGTTTATTCTTCAATTTCACAATACTCTCTCCCTTCCTCTTTGATATACTGAACAACATCTTGATTGCATATACATAATTGGTCTTCCATTACACCATTAATTCTAAATGCTAGACCTTTTTTTGTCAATTCAACGTCCCTGTGTTCTTTAAAAGAAGTTAAAGTAGAAATAATATCCCCACTCACTCCATCTGCAACCGAGCCATAAACTAAGCTGTATTGATGTAAATTTCCTTTGTATCTTCCATCTTTAATTACATCTAACAATTCTACTCTGTTCAAATACAAGAAGTCTAAAAATTCTTCAGAAATATGATTGCCAAAATAATTTATCAAAAACTCTTTTTGAACTATTTTATTAAAATCAATAGTATAACTAATAACTAATGGTCTAACAGAAACAACTTTACTTTCTTTATATCTATTAAACGTAGAAGCTTTTCTCTTTGCCCAGGCCACAGCCTGTGCTTTGTTTGAAGTTAAATAAAATCCAGTCCCAAAATCCAAAGCTTTTTGCCTTTTTCTTTTTCTTGCTACTTCTATATTAGAAATAGTAGTTTCAAATTGCGTTGTCGTTCCATGATACCAGATTGTTTCATTTTTAAGTAATTCCATACTAATTCCTTCCAAATGCTCACCTATCAGATAAACTATAGCATAAACAACCTAGTGATTCTATGCAATTTCTACAAATACCATAAACATTTATTTTCCAGTGTAATAGAAAGAATTACTCTTTTTTAGAAAAATTTCTAGTATACTGGAAATTAATTTATACAATTCAAATAATCTAAATCTAAAATCTCTTTTCATTTTTATCTCAAAATTTACAACACAATAGACTTAAAAAATGACCCCTTTAAAACCCAATAAAATCAAGGCTTTCCCTTTGTTGACAAAATTAATGAATTATTGTTATATCAATGTTTTAAAGTATTATTTTTCCAAAAATACCTCTCAGACGACACGAAGAAAAATTTGTGGGTAATTCTACGCTTAAAGTTATCTGAAAAGTATTTTTTGTATCGAAGATTTCCCTAAACTATACTTAAACGTTTATATATCAATGTTTACACGTGATTTTTCAAATTCTAAAACTGGTACAAGTAAAATTTTTTAGCTTTCCATCAGACTATAATTAAAATACTATTCACAAAGTCATTTTACCATTTAAAAATTCAAAAATATTTTATAGATTTCTAAAATCGATTCTATGCTGCTTATTTTTCGTTTTAAGACGTTTTAAATTTTTATGTATAATTTATCAGAAACAATTCTCAATGCTCTCTAGAGATAACACAGGCTAGTCAAAACACACCAAGAGTTATTTTATTGTCCAAAAAACTTCATTAATTCATTTTATATAATATTATGTATATTGTTGTTAGATAGAGGTACTTATGGATTTTATAAGTACTTTTATTTAGTGAATCAAAAGAGATAAACATAGAATTTTGTTATATATAAAAATACATAATCACCGATAGAGAGTAAATTTTAGCTATTTTACTGAACCTAAGCACATCAATTAAGTAAGCAAGATAACATCTTGCTGTCACCAAAAAATACAAACACTGATATATCAACGTTTTTTAGCTATTTATATCACACAATTATCAAGTGTAAATAAGTTTTTGCGTATTTATATATGTGAAAACAGATAGTTTACTCCTAGTTTTATTGACTTTTATAGACCTCCTCATTAGATACCTCTAAAGGGAATATAAAAAGTGCGTATTGGTTTTAGAAAAAACACGTAGTTTACTATTGATTTTATAGGCTTTTATAAGCCTCCTCATTAGATACCTCTAGAGGGAATATTCCTTATAGAGGTATCTAATGATTTCTATCAATTTCGTCAGTATTTCTAGGGGTAAACTATACGTATTTTTCTTGTTCAATACGCAATTTTGAATTGATATAAAAAGAGATAGTATTCTTAATACATAGAAATAACTCTTTATTATCAATGATTTCCAATAGAAAAGACAGATAGAAACACTACCTGTCTTATATGCTAATTCTCTTTATATATTACATTCTTAGATGAATACTTTTCCTTGATTCCTAACTGATTATACAATTCTTTAGTTAATCTACACGTATTCAAATCATATTTATTATATATATCTACTCGAATTTTCTGGAACTTTTTCTTAGTGTCGTTTATTTTCAATCTTCTTGCCTTAGCTAACTTAGAAATAACATCTTTTTCGTATACATAGCCCTTTTCTTCAATCTCTTTCATAATTATACTAACTGCTGATTTTTCTAACTTCTCACTTGCTTGGCTTAGGTTATTGTCTGTTCTGCTCATTTTAATCATTTTTCGTTGAATAAGTGGTTCATATGATTGTGGAAAATCTTGATAAGCCTTTTCTTCTCCAAAAAGTCTATATACCAATTCATAACTTAAACTACCGACTGTTACTTTATTTTCTCTTAAAACCTTAGCTATTCCTTCACTATTATCCTTATTTTCATCAGTTAAGTTCGTTGGTTCATAAATATTGCTAGTTCTTAACTTAGTGGTATCCTTTTTCTGTTCTAGAATAATATTCTCCATTATCTCTTTAGGAATTTCTGCTTCTGGTTTCTTTTTAACCACTTCAGTTACAATCATGTGATAAAGAATTTGTCTTGTCCTATCAATACTTATTTTCTTTTTATTGGTAGCTCTAGCCAATTGCTTAGCTAAATTGTTAATACTATAGTAATTTAAATACCGTAACTCTCCATTATCGTCAGTATATACATAGTCATACATAAAATCTAAAATAATAGGAATTTCTATTTGGTATCTACTAAAGTATTTATATAATTCAGGATAGTTTTCTTCTAATTCTCCTGATTGTAATTCTTTTTTAAATTTTTGGGCGTTAAATTTACTTTGTCCTAATTTCGATGTATTTGTTACTTTTGAACTACTAATTTCTACTAGTAAGTTAACTATTTCAATTGAAGATATTTTTAAATATCTTTCCAGTAAAGAAATAATATTCCCACAATAAGGATGACTTTCACTAAAACATTTATATAAGAATATCCCATATTTTTCAGCATAAAATACTGATGCACTAGGTTCTGTCTCTTCATGAAAAATATCATAAAACGGATTTTCATCGGGTAATTCAAGAAATTCTCTCATATCTAACGATTTAAAGTAATTCATTGCATTATAATCATCAGGAAATTCTTGTTTATAATTCTCCCCTAACTTCTCTTTCACAATATCAAGTCTACCTAATTTTAATAATTCATAAGTCGGTATAGAATCATCAATCATTTCCCCACTCACTACTTCTAAACTATTTGAATCTACAACATCTTCATCAATAAGTAGACTCTTAGTATCTAACCGATTATCCCAATCAATCACTTCATAGCCAGAATTGCTTCCGAAAAATAGTCTACTTGTTTGCCCTACACTACTATCTGCTTGTGGGTATTTTTTAAATAATGCTTGATAAATCTGTTCTATCTCTTGATTATCGGTCACTAATTTCTCTAAATGAAAAACTACTCTAAATTTATCAACTTCAGAGAACAAGTCACTGAATGTTTTATATATAAAACTAGCATTTTCCTGCATAAAAGAATCTGCTTCTAAATCTTCAATTGTATATAAATTATTCTCATCCTTGTTATCAAAATCCAACATCACGAGTTCTTGTCCTACTATTGGTGTCATTTTTGATAACTTATTCTCTGATAATTCTGCTAACACCACGGTTTTTCCATTTACAGACAATTCTTCTGCAAATTCTTGTATAGTCATTTCTCTTAGATTATTTAAAATAGTATTAGCTATCTTCTTTACTTTGTATTGGTCTGGTTTCTCTTTATTTGAAATATTACTTAGATAGAATTTCATACTCACTATCCCCCAACATCAATAATCTTCCGTATTTTCTA
>JAHHEN010000006.1:0-395000 GCA_018982785.1 Enterococcus innesii
TCAATTGAGTAAGTGTTGCTCACCAAAAACTGGATCGAAGAAATCAAAACTCTTCGAGTTTACGTGCTTTTTCTTTTTGGTTAAGTCCTCGATCGATTAGTATCAGTCCGCTCCAACCATCACTGGCCTTCCACTTCTGACCTATCTACCTGATCATCTCTCTAGGATCTTACTTTCTTAAAGAAATGGGAAATCTCATCTTGAGGTGGGCTTCACACTTAGATGCTTTCAGCGTTTATCCTTCCCCTACATAGCTACCCAGCGATGCCTCTGGCGAGACAACTGGTACACCAGCGGTAAGTCCATCCCGGTCCTCTCGTACTAAGGACAGCTCCTCTCAAATTTCCAACGCCCGCGACGGATAGGGACCGAACTGTCTCACGACGTTCTGAACCCAGCTCGCGTGCCGCTTTAATGGGCGAACAGCCCAACCCTTGGGACCGACTACAGCCCCAGGATGCGACGAGCCGACATCGAGGTGCCAAACCTCCCCGTCGATGTGGACTCTTGGGGGAGATAAGCCTGTTATCCCCAGGGTAGCTTTTATCCGTTGAGCGATGGCCCTTCCATGCGGAACCACCGGATCACTAAGCCCGACTTTCGTCCCTGCTCGAGTTGTAGCTCTCGCAGTCAAGCTCCCTTCTGCCTTTACACTCTTCGAATGATTTCCAACCATTCTGAGGGAACCTTTGGGCGCCTCCGTTACCTTTTAGAGGCGACCGCCCCAGTCAAACTGCCCATCTGACACTGTCTCCCAGCCCGATAAGGGTTGCGGGTTAGAGTGGCCATAACGCAAGGGTAGTATCCCACCATTGCCTCCATCGAAACTGGCGTCCCGATTTCTACGGCTCCTACCTATCCTGTACATGCGGTACAGACACTCAATATCAAACTACAGTAAAGCTCCATGGGGTCTTTCCGTCCTGTCGCGGGTAACCTGCATCTTCACAGGTACTAAAATTTCACCGAGTCTCTCGTTGAGACAGTGCCCAAATCGTTACGCCTTCGTGCGGGTCGGAACTTACCCGACAAGGAATTTCGCTACCTTAGGACCGTTATAGTTACGGCCGCCGTTTACTGGGGCTTCAATTCGTACCTTCGCTTACGCTAAGCACTCCTCTTAACCTTCCAGCACCGGGCAGGCGTCAGCCCCTATACGTCATCTTTCGATTTTGCAGAGACCTGTGTTTTTGATAAACAGTCGCTTGGGCCTATTCACTGCGGCTGCTCGTTAGAGCAGCACCCCTTCTCCCGAAGTTACGGGGTCATTTTGCCGAGTTCCTTAACGAGAGTTCTCTCGCTCACCTTAGGATTCTCTCCTCGACTACCTGTGTCGGTTTGCGGTACGGGCCGTTGTTTTCTCACTAGAAGCTTTTCTTGGCAGTGTGACATCAGAAGCTTCGGTACTATTATTTCCTCCTCATCACAGCTTGTCCGTAAAGGTAGAAGCATTTGACTCCTACCAAGACTTACTGCTTGAACAGACATATCCATCAGTCTGCACTTCTTAGCCTCCTGCGTCCCTCCATTGCTCAAACAAAAACAACGGGTACAGGAATATCAACCTGTTGTCCATCGCCTACGCCTGTCGGCCTCGGCTTAGGTCCCGACTAACCCTGGGCGGACGAGCCTTCCCAGGAAACCTTAGTCATTCGGTGGACAGGATTCTCACCTGTCTTTCGCTACTCATACCGGCATTCTCACTTCTAAGCGCTCCAGCAGTCCTCACGATCTGCCTTCAACGCCCTTAGAACGCTCTCCTACCAATGCACCCTCATGGTGCACTCCACAGCTTCGGTAAACTATTTAGCCCCGGTACATTTTCGGCGCAGGGTCACTCGACTAGTGAGCTATTACGCACTCTTTAAATGGTGGCTGCTTCTAAGCCAACATCCTAGTTGTCTGTGCAACCCCACATCCTTTTCCACTTAATAGTTATTTGGGGACCTTAGCTGGTGGTCTGGGCTGTTTCCCTTTCGACTATGGATCTTATCACTCACAGTCTGACTCCCGGATATGAATGAATGGCATTCGGAGTTTATCTGAATTCGGTAACCCGAGATGGGCCCCTAGTCCAAACAGTGCTCTACCTCCATCATTCTCAATTCCGAGGCTAGCCCTAAAGCTATTTCGGAGAGAACCAGCTATCTCCAAGTTCGTTTGGAATTTCTCCGCTACCCACACCTCATCCCCGCACTTTTCAACGTACGTGGGTTCGGTCCTCCAGTGCGTTTTACCGCACCTTCAACCTGGACATGGGTAGATCACATGGTTTCGGGTCTACGACAACATACTCATTCGCCCTATTCAGACTCGCTTTCGCTACGGCTCCGTCTCTTCAACTTAACCTCGCATGCTATCGTAACTCGCCGGTTCATTCTACAAAAGGCACGCTATCACCCATTAACGGGCTCTAACTTGTTGTAGGCACACGGTTTCAGGATCTATTTCACTCCCCTTCCGGGGTGCTTTTCACCTTTTCCTCACGGTACTGGTTCACTATCGGTCACTAGGGAGTATTTAGCCTTGGGAGATGGTCCTCCCGGATTCCGACGGAATTCCTCGTGTTCCGCCGTACTCAGGATCCTCCTAGGTGTTATCCAAATTTCGCCTACGGGGTTTTACCCTCTTTGACATACTTTTCCAAGTATTTCGACTATCTGAATAGACTACCATATCGGAGTCCTACAACCCCAACAAGCAAGCTTGTTGGTTTGGGCTTTTCCCGTTTCGCTCGCCGCTACTCAGGGAATCGAATTTTCTTTCTCTTCCTGCAGGTACTTAGATGTTTCAGTTCTCTGCGTCTACCTCGACTGCGCTATGTATTCACGCAGACGTAACATCCTATAAAAGATGCTGGGTTCCCCATTCGGAAATCTCTGGATCATAGCTTACTTACAGCTCCCCAAAGCATATCGGTGTTAGTCCCGTCCTTCATCGGCTCCTAGTGCCAAGGCATCCACCGTGCGCCCTTATTCACTTAACCTTTGACCTTACGGTCGGTTTTGAGTACTTCTTCTAGCGATAGAAGGTTGCTCAAGAAAATAAGCGTTGAACTTATTAAAAAACTCTTTTAACATTTCAACTCGGTGTGTGTTACTTGTTTTGATTTTTTCTTCGATATCCAGTTTTCAATGAACAAAGCTTAACGACCATTGTCGTTAATGGAGCCTAGCGGGATCGAACCGCTGACCTCCTGCGTGCAAAGCAGGCGCTCTCCCAGCTGAGCTAAGGCCCCGGGTATTTACTTGAGAGTAGACCTCTCAAAACTGAACAAAGGCAAACGATGTGTAGTCTTCCGAAATATTCCTTAGAAAGGAGGTGATCCAGCCGCACCTTCCGATACGGCTACCTTGTTACGACTTCACCCCAATCATCTATCCCACCTTAGGCGGCTGGCTCCAAAAAGGTTACCTCACCGACTTCGGGTGTTACAAACTCTCGTGGTGTGACGGGCGGTGTGTACAAGGCCCGGGAACGTATTCACCGCGGCGTGCTGATCCGCGATTACTAGCGATTCCGGCTTCATGTAGGCGAGTTGCAGCCTACAATCCGAACTGAGAGAAGCTTTAAGAGATTAGCTTAGCCTCGCGACTTCGCAACTCGTTGTACTTCCCATTGTAGCACGTGTGTAGCCCAGGTCATAAGGGGCATGATGATTTGACGTCATCCCCACCTTCCTCCGGTTTGTCACCGGCAGTCTCGCTAGAGTGCCCAACTAAATGATGGCAACTAACAATAAGGGTTGCGCTCGTTGCGGGACTTAACCCAACATCTCACGACACGAGCTGACGACAACCATGCACCACCTGTCACTTTGCCCCCGAAGGGGAAGCTCTATCTCTAGAGTGGTCAAAGGATGTCAAGACCTGGTAAGGTTCTTCGCGTTGCTTCGAATTAAACCACATGCTCCACCGCTTGTGCGGGCCCCCGTCAATTCCTTTGAGTTTCAACCTTGCGGTCGTACTCCCCAGGCGGAGTGCTTAATGCGTTTGCTGCAGCACTGAAGGGCGGAAACCCTCCAACACTTAGCACTCATCGTTTACGGCGTGGACTACCAGGGTATCTAATCCTGTTCGCTCCCCACGCTTTCGAGCCTCAGCGTCAGTTACAGACCAGAGAGCCGCCTTCGCCACTGGTGTTCCTCCATATATCTACGCATTTCACCGCTACACATGGAATTCCACTCTCCTCTTCTGCACTCAAGTCTCCCAGTTTCCAATGACCCTCCCCGGTTGAGCCGGGGGCTTTCACATCAGACTTAAGAAACCGCCTGCGCTCGCTTTACGCCCAATAAATCCGGACAACGCTTGCCACCTACGTATTACCGCGGCTGCTGGCACGTAGTTAGCCGTGGCTTTCTGGTTAGATACCGTCAAGGGATGAACATTTTACTCTCATCCTTGTTCTTCTCTAACAACAGAGTTTTACGATCCGAAAACCTTCTTCACTCACGCGGCGTTGCTCGGTCAGACTTTCGTCCATTGCCGAAGATTCCCTACTGCTGCCTCCCGTAGGAGTCTGGGCCGTGTCTCAGTCCCAGTGTGGCCGATCACCCTCTCAGGTCGGCTATGCATCGTTGCCTTGGTGAGCCGTTACCTCACCAACTAGCTAATGCACCGCGGGTCCATCCATCAGTGACGCAAAAGCGCCTTTCAACTTTCTTCCATGCGGAAAATAGTGTTATACGGTATTAGCACCTGTTTCCAAGTGTTATCCCCTTCTGATGGGCAGGTTACCCACGTGTTACTCACCCGTTCGCCACTCTTTTTCTTTCGATGGAGCAAGCTCCGGTGAAAGAAAAAGCGTTCGACTTGCATGTATTAGGCACGCCGCCAGCGTTCGTCCTGAGCCAGGATCAAACTCTCATAATGATTTGTTTGAATGACCAAATGGTCATTAAGCTCATAAAAATTAACTTTGCTAGCTATTGCTTGCATGTATTTGTTTCAATAAATTGAAACGTCCTACACATTGGTTCGTTTGCTTGCTTTGTTCAGTTTTCAAAGGTCTACCGTGCTGTGTTAGCAACTTTTATATCATATCAGAGCGACGTTTGATTGTCAACTCTTTTTCAAAAGTTTCTTTCAAGAAGTTGTTATTTAACTTCTTTCTTAACCTCAGCGACTTTTTTATCTTACCATCTCAAACGTTATATGTCAAACACTTTTTTGAAAAGTTTTTTTGATTTATCAGGTTTTTCAGAGATGATATTTTTTCGACTTTGTTATAATAACACTTGTAAATTGTTTCGTCAACAACTATTTTAAAAATAGATCAATCAGTGATTGTTACAAATATCTTAACAAGGACAAGTAATAATATAGCAATTCTTAAAGGAAAAATCAACTAAAAAAATAGGCTTTTTGACAACTATTTTTATAAGCGAATTATTCATTACCAAACGTTTCGAACGTTCGTTTATAAGCAGTGTTTCGTCACTAAATCTATCATTTAAGAATGAAAAAGAGAGAACTTAAGCTTTTTGCTCAACGTTCTCTTTTCGTCCGATCTTCCGTTTGAAGGATCGGTATATAAATCCGAAAGATTGTTCCTTGGCCAATGACACTCTCCGCCGTGATTTTTCCTTTATAGCTTTCTAATAGTTGTTTTGCTATAGATAACCCCAAACCATTGCCACCTTTAGTTCTTGCACGGGCTTTATCTACTCGATAGAAACGATTAAAGATCTTATCGAGGTCTTCTTTGGAGATGCCTTCCCCGAAATCTTGGATGGCAATTTCAAAAGATTGACGATCCAATGAAATGGATAGATGAACCTCTTTTCGATCAGTGGAATATTTTACTGCGTTATCCAAGACAATAATTATGATCTGTTCAAAATGATTGCGATAGATTTTCAGCTTCAACTCATGATACAAATCATCATCCAATGTAAAGACAAAATCCGGATACAGTATTTTAAAGTTATTGAACACTTGATAGACAACTTCTTTTGCATTAGTTGTTTCATTTGCATAATGAACATCCACTTGTTCCGCTCTTGAGAGATCCAACATTTCCTGTACGAGCGTCTTCATTCGACTGATCTCTTGCATACTGGCTGCGAGGGACTCATCCAAGATCTCTGGATCATCTTTTCCCCAACGCTGCAACAAATTCATATGTCCTTCAATGATTGCTACAGGTGTTCGCAATTCATGAGAAACATCTTCAACAAATCGCTCTTGCTGCTCAATGTACAGGCGCATGCGATCTAACATTTCATTGAATATATCTGCTAAATCAGATAACTCATCGTTGGTATTCAATTCTGGCATATGCACGGTTGACTGCGGGTTTTTCCGGACGGTTTCCATCGTATCCCGTAGTACCTTTAACGGCTGAAGGAAATACGCTGATAAAAAGAACCCAAGCACACTGCTGAGAATCAGAGAGACAACTTCTAAGATAATCAAAGTCAGCAGCAGTTTGCTGCGTATTTCATAAAAAGAAGTCAATTCATAAAATGTTTGAGCATAGCCAATCCGCTCTCTGGTGCCTTTTGAATAAATAGGTTGGATCGAAAGAAAGCCGGTGATGCCATCTAGTGTTACGATGGTTGGCGCTTTACGTTGTGTGTCGATCAAGGCTAAATCATTTTCATGGGTCTTAAACACAAGGTCCTCATTCAAATTATAAACAAACAGGCTCAATGGTGCTTGGCCTAATTCCGAAATAAAGGAGTCGATTTTCATTAAGTTGCCATCGATCGTTGAGGTTCGATCATAGATGCTTGTCGTCCCCGCATCATTTTTGGTTAAATTACGATACGTTCGAACGAGCGTTAATTCTTGGTCCGAATTGGCTAGACGGGAAGCAACTTCTGACATTGTCCGCTCAACATTGTTTTCTTCTTTAGCGACAATCAAATTTACGGAGGTCTTATAGGTGATCACCGCAAAGATCGTAAATACGACAAATATAAAGAAAGAACTTGCGAAGGCCCACTTTACAGTTAAAGAAGGCCCCTTCAGTTCTTTTATTTTTTTCATTCTTTTTTTAAGGTTCACGACCGCATCACATATCCTGTACCACGAACGGTTTGGATGTAGCTTTCCTCCCCTGGTACATCAATTTTATTACGTAAATAGCGGATGTAAACATCGACAACGTTGGTTTCCACTTCTGTCTCATAGCCCCAGACTTTGTTTAATAAAACATCTCTGGCTAAAACGACATTGACGTTTTCCATTAAAGTCAACAATAGCTCGTATTCGCGTTTCGTTAGTTCAATGACATCTGTTCCACGACGTACGACACGATTTTCTTTTTCAATCGTTAGATCGCGGTAAGTGATCGTAGTTTGTTTTGCGACGTTTTTGTCCCCTTCGATATCGATACGGCGAAGCAACGCACGTAAGCGTGCCAGCAATTCTTCAATTGCAAAAGGCTTCACAATATAATCATCAGCACCATGATCCAAACCTGATACTCGATCAATCACGGAATCTCTTGCGGTCATCATGATGATCGGGGTGTTCTTCGATTGACGCACGCGGCGGCAAACTTCTAACCCATTTAACTCAGGAAGCATTAGATCCAATAAGATCGCATCCCATTCATTATTCAGTGCCGCATCCAGTCCCGTCCGTCCGTTGTAATGAACTTCGGTATTGTACCCTTCATGCTTCAATTCTAATTCCACAAATCGAGCTAAGTTCTTTTCATCTTCAATGATTAGAATATTACTCATTATTGATAGCCCCTTTATTGATTATTCTGCCTTTAAATTAGACATTATCTGTCTTATTTTATCATGTATCTAAAAAATAAAAAAGAGATTGACCGAAAGTTCTCACTTTCGGCCTTTCTCTTTTGATTCTCTTAAAGCTTACGCTTCGTCATACCATGAATAATGGAAAATTCCCTCTTTATCTGTCCGTTCATACGTATGCGCGCCGAAGTAATCCCGTTGTGCTTGGATCAAGTTCGCTGGCAAACGGTCAGAACGATAAGAATCGAAGTACGCGATCGCCGATGAGAACGTCGGCACAGGTACACCTGCTTGAACAGCTAGTGCAACTACTTCACGTACAGAAGATTGATAACGTTTCGTAATATCTTTGAAGTAGTCATCTAATAGTAAGTTTTCAATGTCGGCATTCTTGTCATAAGCATCTGTGATTTTTTGTAAAAATTGCGCACGGATGATACAGCCTGCACGCCAAATTTTGGCAATTTCACCAAAAGGAAGATCCCAATCATACTCTTTTGATGCAGTACGTAATTGCGCGAATCCTTGTGCATAGCTCATGATCTTACTGAAGTATAAGGCTTCGCGGATCTTATTGATAAACTCTTCTTTGTTTCCTTCAAAAGCAACTGCTTCTGGTTTTGGTAAGACTTTGCTGGCATTGACCCGTTCTTCTTTGTAAGCCGAAATATAACGGGCAAAAACAGATTCAGTGATCAATGGTAGTGGTACGCCTAAGTCTAAGGCACTTTGGCTTGTCCATTTCCCAGTTCCTTTATTACCAGCAGCATCTAAAATCACATCAACAATTGGTTTGCCTGTTCCTTGATCGTCTTTACGGGTCAAAATATCCGCTGTGATCTCAATTAGGTAGCTGTCTAATTCACCTTTGTTCCATTCAGCAAAAATATCAGCCATTTCATCAACAGATAGACCTAAAATGTTTTGCATTAAGTCATAAGACTCAGCAATCAGCTGCATGTCCCCATATTCGATCCCGTTGTGAACCATTTTTACGTAATGGCCTGCACCGTTTGGTCCAATATAAGTCACACAAGGTGTTCCATCTTCAGCTTTTGCAGAAATTTGCTCCAAGATTGGCGCAACCAATTCATACGCTTCTTTTTGTCCTCCTGGCATGATTGAAGGACCTTTCAAGGCGCCTTCTTCCCCACCAGATACACCTGTACCGATAAAGTTGATTCCTGAGTTTGCCAACTCTTCGTTACGACGAACCGTATCTTTAAAGAAGGTATTTCCGCCATCGATCAAAATATCGCCTTTGTCTAGATGAGGCAATAATTCTTGGATCGTTGCATCTGTCGCAAATCCTGCTTTTACCATTAATAAAATACGACGTGGTTTTTCAATAGATTGAACAAATTCTTCTATCGTATAGGTTGCTTTAAAATTTTTATCTGGATGTTCTTTTACTACTTCTTCTGTCTTTGAACCAGTACGGTTAAATAAGGCAACTGAATAACCGCGACTTTCGATGTTCAACGCTAAGTTTTTGCCCATAACAGCCATACCGACAACGCCGATTTGTTGTTTTGTCATCTTTCATCCTCCTAAGATTCAATTATCTTTTTCATTATAGCGCAAATGTACCTGCTTTTGAACTATTCTCTTTCGCTGGACAAAAATATTTCTGAAAAGTTCCATATTCGTCAAAAAAACAAAAAAACCTCAGGCTCCATGGTTAGCCTAAGGTTTTAGAATCCTCTTTCTGAAAAAAAGGAATTATGCTTCTTTTGTTGCTACGTCTTTGCCATCGTAATGACCACAGTTTGAGCAGACATGGTGGCTTTTTTTCATTTCACCACAGTTTGCACATTCGTTCAAACCGTTGATTGTCAATTTGTAATGTGTACGACGTTTTGCTTTCTTCGCTTTCGAAGTTTTTCTAGCTGGTACTGCCATTTTGCTACACCTCCTTGTTAATGAACGCAACCTTGAGGCTGCAATTTATTCCAATCCTACGCGTTATCGTCATCTGATTCATTGAATAATTCGGATAATTTTGCAAGACGAGGATCAACTTGTTGAGCTTGCGCTTCTTTTTGATTTGCAAAGTCTTCTTCTGACAAAACAGCCCAATCGTTGCCAGATGGCATTGCTGAACCTTGCTTTTCTTCTTCTGTCAGGACTTGCAATGGAATCGCAAGTAATAGGTTATCAGCGACTGATTCATCTAAACTGATGGTTTGACCTTCAATGATCAAAACCTCTTCTTCGACGATCGTTTCATCGCGACGCTGAAATTGCTCTGGTGTCATGAATTGTTCGTCCACTGAAAAATCAAAGGGAATCGCTACAGGTGTCAAAGAACGAGTAGATGGCAATGTCATCGTCGTTTCTACTTGATAGTGCAGCAAGTATCCTTGCTTATCAACACTCATCAGCCCTTTTACTTTAACAGGAGACAAATCAATGATCTGTCCATCGCGTTTTATCAGTTGACTCTTTAAGTCAAGTGTTTCTTCAAACATCAGCGGTGTCTCTTGGTATTTTTTTAATTCCAATAAAGACCATTTCATTTTTATCACCCCTAAGCAACAAAAGCAATTATACAGGGCTTCTGAGGCTTTGTCAATGAAATTTTCTTGACACCTTTTTCATTTTTGATCGTGTCATTTTACTGCCCTTTCTCAAGGGATTTCGACTCTCTCAAAAAAACAACAGGAAGCGCACAACGTGCACTTGCCTGTTGCTTGATCAATCGTTAAAAATCATTAGATCGCTGTTGTTTCTCCACGATAAACGATACCGCGACGAGAATCAAGAGTAACCAATTCGCCATCTTTGATAGTAGTTGTTGCGTCTTTGGCACCAACGATGACTGGTAGATCTTTCGCGATTCCGACAACTGCTGCATGAGAAGTCAAGCCGCCATCTTCAACAACTAATGCTGCTGCTTTTTCGATTGCTGGCATATATTCTTTATCTGTTGTTGGTACAACTAAAATCATACCATCTTTTGCTTTTGCAATTGCTTCTTCGGCACTGTGAGCGATCACGGCATTGGCAACAACTGATTTTTCACCAATTCCTTGTGCTTCAAGCAATTTTGATCCGATCAATTGGATCTTCATTACGTTGGTTGTTCCGCGTTCACCAACAGGAACACCGGCTGTGATCAAGATTAGATCGCCTTCTTTAGCAAAGCCTAAATCAACTGCTTGTTTTGCTGCTAATTCGAACATTTCATCGGTTGTTGATGGTTTGTCAGCAACAGTTGGATAGACACCCCAGTTAAGCATCAAGCCACGTTTTGTCCGTTCGTCAAATGTGACAGCTAAAATGTCAGCATCTGGACGATATTTAGAGATCATTTTCGCAGTGTAACCAGATTCAGTTGCTGCAACGATTGTTTTAACCCCTAGGTTTTTCGCCGCACGTGCAACAGATAAACCGATTGTTTCTGTTACATCTGTCTTATCGAATTGGTTGATTTGGAATGTGCTGTTTTCTGATAAAGCTTTTTCAGCTTCAACGTCGATACGTGCCATTGTCGCTACTGCTTCTACAGGGTAGTCACCGTTTGCTGACTCACCAGAAAGCATTGTTGCATCAGTACCGTCAAAGACAGCATTGGCAACGTCAGAAGCTTCCGCACGAGTTGGACGTGGGTTTTGTTGCATTGATTCTAACATTTGTGTTGCTGTGATAACTGATTTACCAGCAGCGTTACATTTTTTGATGATGCTCTTTTGAACCATTGGTACTTCTTCAGCAGGGATCTCAACACCCATGTCACCACGAGCAACCATGATACCATCAGAAACTTTGATGATTTCATCGATATTGTCGATACCTTCTTGTGATTCGATTTTAGAGAAGATTTGCACATGAGTCATGTCTTTTTCTTCTAAAATTTCACGAATTTCTAAAACGTCTTGCGCTTTACGTACAAATGAAGCGGCAATGAAGTCGATATCGTTATCAAGACCAAAACGGATATCTTCTGCATCTTTTTCAGTAATACCAGGTAAGCTGATTGATACGCCAGGAGCATTGACCCCTTTACGTGATCCTAACATTCCAGCATTTTTAACAACAACCACTAATTCACGAGTTGCTTCGTCTTTTTCTTTGATTTCCATATCGATCAAGCCATCATCAAACAAGATGTGTCCGCCCACATGAACATCTTCAAATAAACCAGGATAAGTTACAGCAATTTTTTCTTTTATTCCTTTGTGTTCTGGATCCATTGAAATGCGTGTTTCATCGCCAACGTTGAATTGGATGTATCCAGCACGACCAAAGTCTGCTTCTGTCGTATTTTGTACAGTTGTACGGATTTCAGCACCTTTTGTATCTAAAAGGATACCGACATCTTTACCAGTTTTCTTTACGGCTTCACGAACCATTGTCATACGCGCTAATTGTTCTTCATGATCTCCATGAGAGAAGTTAAAGCGGAAGACATTCGCACCGGCTTCAATCAGTTGAGAAATAATTTCCACACTGTTACTTGCTGGTCCTAATGTACTTACGATCTTTGTTTTTTTCATTACTAAACGCTCCTATTCATTTATTTAAAATAGCTAATAAGCTTTTTTTACAAAATTACTGTTGCGTTGCTTAAAAATCTCTTTAGAATGAGATTTCTTTGTTCAAGTTATACAAGCTAAGATCTGGTTTGTGACGATTGTTTTCAAGGGTATCGATGATATCAGAAGCAATCATTTCATTGTTTTCGATACCGATACATAGACCGCCTTTGCCTTGTTGCAATAATTCAACAGCATATGAACCAAATTTACTTGCTAACACACGGTCACGAGCGCTTGGTGAACCACCACGGACAACGTGTCCTAGAATTGATACACGGGTATGGAAATCGCCATATTCAGAAAGTTTGTCAGCAAAATCATTTCCGCCCATCACACCTTCGGCTAAAACGATCAAGCAATGTTTTTTCCCGCGGTCGCGTCCTTCACGGATACGATCAGCAACAACTTGCATGTCAAAATCATGTTCTGGAATGATGATTTCATCCGCACCACCGGCCACACCTGACCATAAAGCGATATCGCCAGCACCGCGACCCATTACTTCGATCACAAAGGTGCGGACATGTGATGTCGCTGTATCACGGATACGGTCAATCGATTCCAAGACAGTATTAATTGCTGTATCAAAACCAATCGTGAAATCTGTTCCTGGAATGTCATTATCGATCGTTCCTGGAATCCCGATTGCTGGGAAACCGTGGCGAGTAAGTGCCATCGCACCATGGTAAGAACCATCTCCACCAATCACGACTAGCCCTTCAATGCCAAATTTCTTTAATTGTTCGATTCCTTTTAATTGTCCTTCTTGTGTCGCAAATTCTGGATAACGTGCTGAATATAAGAATGTTCCACCACGTTGAATTTTGTCACCAACATCAGCAACATCTAAGCGACGAATGTCGCCTGCGACTAGTCCGGCATAGCCATAGTTGATTCCGTATACTTCAAGTCCGTCAAAAATACCCTTTCTGACAACTGCGCGAATCGCTGCGTTCATTCCTGGTGCATCGCCGCCACTGGTTAGAATTCCAATGCGTTTCATTATTCTTTCACCTCATCAAAAGATTTTGTTTAGGGAAGCCCCTGTTTGCTAGTTTTCAAGTAATAACCACGAGACATATTCTACCATTATTCCATGAAAATGTCTTGAAATAGTGGGAAAAAGTTGAAAAAAGTGTAAGTTGAATTGCCGTTTTCGGAAAATTACTTGAAAATTACATTTCCATTTCCTAATAATGCCTTCAGTTGTGTGACAAAGTCTGGCTCATCCGTTACCCAGTTTTCTTCTGCTAACAACACTTTCTTGCCACTGCTTTCATAGAACATCACCACTGGAATGTTTCCGTGATGCTGCTTCATTTCCTTCGACAATGCTTGCAGGTGCGACGTTTCAGCTGCAGCAGAAATCTTTAAGTAGCAAGTTTGTGGCGCAATTTTATTTTGAACATTTTCTGCTAAGTCTATTTTATCAGCAATGAGTTGGATTTCACCATTGTAACGACTTACCTCGACCTTTCCTTCAATATAGAGAACAGCATTTTCTTCGATCAAGGAACGCACTTGTCGATAAACGATGGGAAAAATCGTTACTGAAACTTCCTTGCTGGCATCCGTTCCTTCGACAAACGCCATTTGTTCGCCTTTTTTTGTACGAATCTCCCGAATCTTGCGGACATACAAAAGAATACGTACTCGTTCGTTTGGAACCAGATCAGCAATATCCGTGATTTGTTTTAATTGGTGCAATTTTTGAAACTGTTCCACGGGATGACCAGACAAATAAACACCTAAGTATTCTTCTTCTAAAGCCAGTTTTTCTTCCAGTTTGTAATCGGCAACGGCTTCTTCTTTTAATGCCATAGTTTCTAAAAGATCCAAACTGCCGCCACTATAAGTAATATTTTGGATCTTTCCTTCTAGCTGGATCAGTGCTTGTTTTCGATTGGGGGCAATCACATCAAATACGCCAATGCTCAAAAGCGGCAATAAATAATCCAATTTTAACCATTTGCTGTTCCGCTGATTCAAGCGAAGCAAAAATTGATCCATAGACGTGAAATTGCCATGCTCTTTTCGTTCTGCCAAAATGTCTTGGATCATGTCGCGCCGAATCCCTTTGATACTGCTGAACCCAAAACGGATTTGTTTCTCGTTTTGCAGTTGAAAACTAAACCCACTGGTATTGATCGATGGTGGCAGCACTTCTACGCCGTAACGTGCGGCTTCATTTAAGTATTCTTTCATTTTGCTGGCAGTGTTGCGTACCGAATGTAGGATCGACGCAAAAAATGGTGCCGGATAGTGTACCTTCAGATAGGCCATTTGAAAGCCGATAAAGGAATAGGCAAACGCATGAGATCGATTAAACCCATAGTTGGCGAAGCGTTCAATATAGTCATAGACTAAATTGGCGGTCTTTTCGTCATAATGATTGGCTAAGGCGCCTTGCACAAAATGACGACGTTCCTCATCCAAGACGTCTTTTTTCTTTTTACTGATTGCTCGCCGCAAAATATCTGCTTGTCCTAAGCTGAAACCAGCCATTTTGGAAGCTACTTGCATGATCTGTTCTTGGTAAACAATGATTCCGTAGGTGTTTTGCAAGATTGGAATCAAGCTGTCATCCGGATAAGAGACCCGCTCTTGACCTTTTTTCCGCTTGATAAAAGTATCAATATTTTGCATCGGTCCCGGACGATACAAGGCATTGACTGCGGCAATATCCTCGATGCTTTCTGGTCCTAACTTACGCAGCACATTGCGTATCCCCGCTGATTCAAATTGGAAGATCCCTGCGGTCTCACCTTTTGAAACAAGCGCAACGTTGCTGGATCATCAAGAGGAATCTCTTTTTGGGTAACGATTTGTTGGCTGATTCGTTTGATACCTTTCAAGGTATTATCAATGATCGACAAGTTTCTCAAGCCTAAAAAATCCATCTTCAATAGGCCGATGGCTTCTACGTCATTCATGGTAAATTGGGTCAGCCAGATCCCATCGCTGCCTTCTTGTAAGGGAACCAGATCAAGTAAATTCTTGTCACTGATCACCACACCAGCGGCATGAGTCGATACGTGACGTGGCAAGCCTTCTAAAATTTTGGCGACTTGAAACATTACTTGGTTGCGCTCATTAAACGACACCAATTCTCGCAGCTGATTGGATTGTTCATAAGCAAGATCTAAGGTCATTTTCAAGGCATTGGGGATGGCTTTTGACCAGCGATTGGCTTCACTTTGCGAAAGACCAAAGACACGAGAAACATCTCGCAGAACCATTTTGGCCGCCATAGTACCAAATGTCGCAATCTGTGCCATATATTCTTGCCCGTATTTTTGGCGCACATATTGTAAAATCTCATCTCTGCGATTGTCAGGAATATCTAAATCGATATCAGGCATCGTGTAACGTTCTGGATTCAAGAATCGTTCAAACAAAAGATCGTATTTGATTGGATCCACGTCGGTGATCGATAAAACATACGCCACCAGTGCTCCGGCAGCCGATCCCCGTCCAGCTCCGGTAACAATTTCTTGTTGGTGGGCAAAGTCCATGACGTCCCAAATAATCAAGAAGTAATCATCAAAGCCCATCTTATGGATGACAGACAACTCATAATCCAAACGCTGTTCGTACGCCGATGTAACGTGGGCAACACGTTGAGGCAGACGTTCAAAACAAATTTTCCGCAAATAGTCTGCAGCATTTTCTTCTGCTGGTAACGGGTAATGAGGCAATAGCCGCTGATGCAGTGGCAGCTCGACGGCGCATTCAGCTGCAATCCGCTGATTATTCATCAATGCCTGCGACGCTTCGCCAAATGACGCAGTCAATTGGTCTGCCGGTTGTAAAAAAAACTGCGTAGTCGCTTGCTCTTTTGCCTGACGAAAGTCTTCAATTTGCGAGCCCTCTTTGATATGGGTCATCACTTTGACTGCAAAGGCTTCTTCTTGTGCTAAAGCCGCGATGGGTTGATACGCACATGGTGCAATGTTTTGCTCGTTAAACCAAGCGATCGTTTCTGGATCTAGCCCCTTGCTAGTAATGCCTAAAAACAAGCTCTCAGAATCAAATTTATGGCTGATTGCTTGCAGTACTTTTTGATTAGCTTCTAAATCATCGTGCTGAGACGGCAAAAAGCCTTCGCCTTCAGGCAGCAAACCAAAGAGATCCTGCAAAGAATCACAAGCAGCTAAATTCAACTGCTCGGTGATCATTTTTTCACTTGATAAACGCATCAAGGTTTGATAGCCCTTGAGGTTTTTTGCAAATACGTACAATGGAAAGGACATTGATTCCTCTCCGAAGGTACAGTCGAACAAAGCGCCAAAAATCGGCTTGATGCCCTGTGCTAGGCATTGTTGATAAAACTCGACCGCGCCATAGAGAACATTATGATCGGTCAGACCCAATGTCTGATAGCCCATCTTTTTGGCTTGCTCTATATAGTGAGGAATTTTGATCGTACTTTGCAGCAACGAATAGGCGCTTAAGGTGGTGAGCTGTGAATACATTGAAATCCCTCCAAAAATGAAAATTCTCTTTCTTTCTGCTAGTAAATAGATTTGAAAAACAAAATGAAAAAGTGAAAATCTTTACAATAAATATTTTTGTGATAAACTAAAGTCGAAATGGAAGATACGCAGAAAAGAGGTGTCGTCATGCGTTACCTAGTCACTTTATTTTGGACTTTTGTATTAGGTCAAGTCGTTGGCTATCTAGGCAGCTCACTTGCTGGAGCAACTTATGATTTTCAATTAACTTCAATCATCTCTTTGGTCACAGGTGTGGTGATCATTCTTGTTGGTATTATCGCACCAGCGCCTGAAAAGACAAGCCATTAAAAAAAAACCAGTTACCTTTATTGTAACTGGTTTTTTTTTCTTTTCAACTATTCACTGATGTCCGTTTTACGTAAGCTTTTACGGAAATTAAATCCTGAGATAAAAATATTGATCAGTACAAACCCACTAGTTACCCAAAAGACAGCGGGATAACCAAAACCAGCTGCCACCGTTGAACCGACCATCGGACCTAACACTTGCCCAAAGTTAGAAAACATTTGGTTGTAGCTGTAGATGCGGCTGACCCCTTCCATCGGGGTGATCTTGCTGATCAGTGTATTGATGGACGGCATCAAGGCACCGGTAGAAAAACCAAGCAAGAAGCGCAACACGCCTAATTGAAACGGAGTAGAAACAAAGCCCATCGGAATGAAACAGAAAAATGATAGCACTAAGCCCCCCAATAGTACTTTGTGATTGCCATAACGATCACCGATTTTGCCTAAAAACGGCGAGGAGATAATCGCTGAAACACCGGCAACAGAGACGATCAATCCGCTGACGAACAAAATATTGCCCGTATCCCCGCTTAAATCACGAATATACAATGTGAGGATTGGGCTGATGCTGGTTACACCTAGCTGTAAAATCAGTGACGTAATAAACAAGCCCACAAGCAACTGCATATTTTTGATTTGACCAAAAATTTCTTTGATGGACAGCAGATCGCCCTTTTCAACCGGCTCAAAATCTTCTTGAACGAGAAAAATCGTGAGCAAGAGCGTAATTAGCAGCACGACACCGGTAATGATAAAAACATTTTTCATGCCGAACCATTGCGCCAACGCCCCACCCATGGAAGGACCAATCAAATTCCCTGCGATGGCTCCTGTAGCCAATGTCCCAAGCGCCCAACCGCTTTTTCTCGAGGCACCTGCGAAGCGATCAACGCAGTCGCATTTGGAATATACCCCGATAAAATTCCGGTAAAGAAACGCATGATCAATAACCAATAGACATTCGGTACAAAAGCCAAAGAACCCATCGTCACTGTCATCCCCGCAGCCGCGCGAATCATCATTAAACGACGACCTTTTTGATCTGCTAGATTTCCCCAAACTGGAGCAATGATAGCCGCCGCAAACGCCGTTACTGAGATTGCTAATCCAGAAAACAACTCAATTTGACTCTCTGGAGCGCCTAACTCTTCTATATATAAGGGAATGAATGGCATGACAAGACTAAAACTGGCACCCGTAAAAAAACAACCTACCCATGAAATCAGTAGATTTCGTTTCCAATCAATCTTCATTTACAAACCTTCTTTCACAAATACTATACCGTATCGTGAGTAATAATCAAATAAAAAATCTTTCTGCATTTAAAATACAGAAAGATTTTCTTCATTAAACTTAACTGATCAAAGCCAAAATGACAAAGTTTAGGATAAACAACGCATTGACGACCCAGATGATCGGAGACACTTCGTTGGCTTTTCCTTTCACTACTTTCACTAATGCATAGAAAATGAAACCAACAGCGATCCCGTTGGAAATACTGTAAGACAAGCCCATAAAAATAGACGCGAAGAAAGCGGGAACTGCTTCTTCTAGATCGGTCCACTTGATGTCTGCAAAAGAAGCCATCATCATTACCCCAACTAAGATCAAAGCCGGTGCTGTCGCTTGTGCGGGAACGATTGAGATCAGTGGAGAAAAGATACTGCTGATCGCAAAGAGTGCTGCCACCACAACGGAAGTCAAGCCCGTACGTCCACCAGCACCGATGCCAGCTGCTGATTCCACATAAGTCGTTGTATTTGAGGTCCCTACGATAGCTCCTACAGAAGTGGCTACGGCATCTGCAAAAAGAGCCTTATCCATCTTCGTATTCAACCCGTTACTGTTTTCAACCGCTTCTTCATCTTTTTTCGAAAAGATCCCTGTACGACGTCCAGTCCCGATAAAGGTACCGATCGTATCAAAGACGTCTGATAAACTAAACGCTAAAATCGTCATGATTACTTGAGGGATTTTGGCAGAATCACTGAATAATGAGCCCATTCCTTCAGAGCCAAACGCAGCCCCAAAGGTGATGCCTAGTTCGCTGATCGAACTTCCTAATGAATTCCCGTGCCAATCAATGGCACTTAAATCCACCACACCCATCAAAATACCGATGATCGTCGTTCCTAAAATACCAAAAATAATTGCCCCACGAACATTTTTCACCACTAACAAAGTAGTGATTACTAAACCAATCACTGCTAACAATACAGGTGCATTATTGAAATTCGCCAAAGCTGGGACGATCCCACCATTAAAATTGGCACTCACGATCGTCTCACCGTCAACAACTGAACCAGTCACTGCGGCAGTGTCTGCACTGAAGTTTAGCAAGTTGGCATTTTTGATCCCTACATAAGCCACAAAGATCCCGATCCCGCCACCGATTGCGTGCTGCATGCTTTCTGGAATCGCATGGATGATCATTTTTCTGATTCGAGTGACCGTGATAAAAATGTTGATCAAGCCGCAGATGAAAACCATCGCTAATGCTTGCTGCCACGTATAGCCCAAACCAAAAACAACGGTAAAGGTGAAGAATGCATTAAGTCCCATTCCAGGCGCTTGCGCATAAGGCACATTTGCAAATAAGCCCATGATCAGGGTACCAATCACTGAAGCGATGATCGTTGCTAAGAAAACAGCTTGAAACGGCATGCCTGCAGCAGATAAAATCGTCGGATTCACAAACAAAATATAACTCATCGCGAAGAAGGTGGTGACCCCGGCCATCACTTCTGTTGAAACCGTCGTTTTATTCTCCTTTAATTTGAAAAACTTTTCCATGTTATGTTTCACTCCTGAACTTTAATCGTTTCTATGAAAAGAAAAAATGAATAATTGCGCTTTTCATCGAACAATTACAAATTATAAGGGAATAATTTTCGCTTTTCAAACCTTTTTCCGAATAAAACGAACCAAAAACGTTTAATGTTCGTGTTTTGCTTTGTAAATATTATGAAAACTTATTGAAAACTTACTTGTATTGTGAAATGACAGAAATATGTTACACTTAAGCCACTAGTATAAGAGAATGGAGCGAGTCTTTTGAAACCAAAAATCATCGCCATTGATTTAGATGGCACAACCTTAAATACTGAATCCCAACTTTCCCCTCGCACACGTGAGGTACTGGTTCGCGCCACCAAAGCGGGACACTTTGTAACCATCGCTACCGGAAGACCTTTTCGGATGAGCGATCAATTCTATAAAGAATTGGCGCTCACAACACCAATGGTCAATTTTAACGGTGGGTTGGTGCATAAACCTCGACAAGTATGGGCAAATGAAATGGAGCATTCGATCTCTCGAGAAATTGCGTTTGAGCTCATGGCACAAAAAGAGCAGCTGGGGCTGACGTTTGTGGCAGCAGAAAATCGCGAAACCTTTTTCATCGATGACCTAAGCGGATTTGATCAACACTTTTTCTTTTCGGGCAATGCTTCCGAAAAAAATCTATTAGCAAATTTAAAAACGGATCCCACTTCATTACTGGTGAAAACCGAAAATGAATTAGCAGAATCTGTTTCTTTACGTATCAAGGATCAATTTGACGATGCAGTCGATGTTCGAACATGGGGCGGACCTCAAGCCATCTTAGAGATCGTACCAAAAGGAGTCCATAAAGCACTTGGTCTTTCGGTGATCGCGGATTCTTTGTCTTTGGATCGGCAAGATATCATCGCTTTTGGTGATGAACACAACGATTTGGAGATGCTGGATTATGCGGGTTGGGGCGTTGCCATGGCGAATGGCACGCAGCAATTAAAATCAATCGCCAATGATGTTACCGACAAAACCAATGCGGAAGATGGCATGGTCGATTACTTGGAAAAATATTTAGGTCTATAAAAAAAGCCGATGCGGGATATCCGCATCAGCTTTTTTTGCTTCCATATTCAAATCAAAGTGTTTCATAAACGATTTCTTTGGCTTCGGGAATCGATTCATCAATAAAGAACACTTTGTAACAGGTCAAGAACGTAAAGATCGTCCAGATTTTTCGTTGAAGATTCGGTTTTCCTTGGCGATGGTCTTCTAGCATTTGCAAAATCGCTGTTTGATCGAAGAAGGTTGCCGCAAAGTCTGACTCAAAAAGTGCTTTGACTGCTTCATACCCGGTTCCTTCTTTCAGCCATGCCTTGATAGGTACAGGAAAGCCTAGTTTTTCACGGTTTGCCCATTCTTTTGGCAAATGACGGTTTGACGCTTGTCGGAACACATCTTTCGTGTTGTTTTGATTGATCAAATATTTCGTCGGGATCGTTTGCGCCAACTTTTGCATCTCGATATCCAATAAAGGAACCCGTAATTCCAAGGAACTCGCCATGGACATTTTGTCTGCTTTTAACAAGATATCCTTCGGCATCCACTGATGAAGATCCAAATATTGCATCTTATTGACCTCGTCTTTGAGACCATTGACTTTCTCATAATGAGGCGCAACGATTTCAGCAACAGATGGTCCTTTTTGATACGTTGGTTTTAAAAGCTGTAGTGCTTCCTCTTCTTCAAAGACCAGGGCTTGCCCGATAAAGAAGTCTTGGGCAGGTGCCGTTGCTTCATAAAGATGAATTCGACCATGGAAGTTTTTCATTTTGCCGATTTGACGCCCTAAACGAAAGCGGATGTTTTGCGGCAGTTTTTTCAAGCCTTGGGCAAAAACGCGAACCGCTTTAGAGTTTGTGTGGAAGCCATAGGCAGCATAACCGGCAAATAATTCATCTGCCCCTTCCCCAGATTGAACGACCCGCACTTGCTGTGCTGCCAGGTTGGCTAAAAAGTACAAAGGGACACAGCTTGGGTTAGAATCCGGTTCGTCCAAGTGATACTGAATCAGCGGAAATGCCTCAAAGGACATTTCACCATCGATGACCGCTGCTGTGTTGTTCAAACCGAGTTTTTCCGTCAATTTGCGGGCTTCGATCGCTTCGTTATAGGTTTTGTCATCGAATCCGATTGAAAACGAGCGATCTGGTCGCAAGACCGAGGCCACATAACTTGAATCGACACCACTGGATAAAAATGAGCCGACTTCAACATCACTGATTTGATGAGCGGCAATCGATTCTTGGACTGCTTGATCGATTTTGTCGACCCATTCTTCTCTTGAATGATTTTCTTTCACTGAAAAATCTGCATCCCAATACTGCTTGATCGTCAATCCTTGTTCATTAAACAAATAATAATGCCCTTCTTGCAAACGATGAACGCCTTTAAAGAAGGTTTCTCCGTTCAAAGGCGAGTATTGGAAGGTCAAATAAGGTTTCAACGCCTCTTGGTTCAACTCTTTCTTGAAATCTGGATGAGGCAAAAAGCTCTTGATTTCAGAACCAAACAGGAAACTGCCGTTCATTTGCGCATAGTAATACGGTTTGATGCCAAAGTGATCCCGCGCGCCGAAAAGCTCTTGTTTTTGAGTATCCCAGATGGCAAACGCAAACATTCCCCGCAGGCGCTGCAACACATCAATGCCCCACTCTTCATAGCCATGTAAGACTACTTCGGTATCCGCATGGGTAGAAAAGACATGACCTGCTTGGATCAATTCCTCCCGCAATACTTGAAAGTTGTAAATTTCACCATTAAAAATGATTACTTTTGTTTGATCCTCATTAAAAATTGGTTGTGAGCCACCTTCTAAGTCGATGATCGATAAACGACGAAACCCTAATGCCACTCGGTCGTCGGTAAATTTCCCTGAACTGTTTGGTCCGCGATGAACGATCCGGTCCATCATGCGTTCAATAATGATTTCTTTTTGATCTTTTGAATTGACAAAGCCGACAATTCCGCACATATTTTCACATCCGTTTTCATAATCCATTTTCATTTTTCTAAGGTAAATCATACCATAAAAATCTACTCATACGATCTCTTTTTCAAAAAAATGCAATCAATATATTTTTAAACATAATACATTTTCCGTAAAAACATGATCAAATCAAGGTTTGGGATCATATGATACTCACAATCTTACAAATTTGTTATCTTAGAAAATAGTCATGCTCAAAATTCTTAAGAAATTTTTTATGAATTTTTCTTTTCTGAAAATATACAAAAATACTTTTCCCGAATTTACTGACTCCAGCAAACTTCTTTTGCTTCCATTCTCAGCATTGATTTCCTGAAAATAATCAGTCAGATTTTTTCGTTTGATAGTTTTATTGGACTATTGTGAAAAAAAGTGTTATTCTAACTATGGAATTTCGTTATCAACTAACCGTTGCCTTTCAATGACAAGTTTTAAGAAAGGAGAATGACTATGACATTCTATAACACAGATCTACAATATCGTGTAACTCTGGATACCAAATTGAATTTATTTATCGTTTTCGATAAAAAAGATGCGAATCATTTTGCGACTGGAATTACGATCGAGCAAGCTGTACAAGAATTGAAAAAAACTGCATAAGGAGTTTATCCAAATGAAGGATACCGATTCGTACTGAAAGCACCTCGCTAAGGAAATAATTAGCTAGGTGCTTTCTTGTTTTTTGGCTCGCTTTTATCTTTTTCAGTATCCGTTTCTTGCTTTTGACCGCTTTGCTGTTCATCTAGCTGTAAGATTTCATCAACAGATCCTTGCGTAATAAATTTGCTCAATCCCTGTGCCGCAACTTTTGTGTAACGCATAAAGTAATCTTTTTCTTCAAAATCCATCTTCTTCCCTCCTACTGATACAACTGTACTTTCAGTTCGTTTACCAGCGATTTCACCAGTAATTCTTGAGCATCACTTCTTTAATACATATGAATGATCCATTAATAGCATACACGTTACAGTTGTCAAATCATGCTTTTCCTCTACTTATGAAAAGACAAATCTGACTTCAGACCACCTCCATAGTATGATTAGTTTTTAGGAACTATTTATCGTAGGAGTGATATTTATGGCTACGCTTTTTGCCATCTCGTTTTTGCTTGGCGTGTTCTGTTTCATTTTTGGCATTATCTTATTCTATATTGGTCTTGTAAAACAAAATGCAAAACGAGATCGAAATGTTTTGATCATTGTCGCTTCGGCTTTTTTCACCTTGTTTTCTTACGGTGGATTGTCCATCTACCATGAGGTGACGTCTTTCGATAGCATCACTGCGCAAATAAGCCTTTCTTTACGTAACGAAGCAAGAAAAAATGAATCCTTTGTCGATGCCGCTGCTTCCATGGAACAACCACAAGGAGAACAAACAGCTGGCAATAACGAATCAAGTAGCGCGCAACAAGAAGAACCTGCAAACAACGAGCAACATACACCTCAACTTTCTCGTGAAGAAAGAAATGCACTGAATCGTGCAGAAAGATACTTATCCAGCAATGCGTTTTCTCAGTCGAGCTTGAAACGCCAACTACTCTATGAAGACTTTTCTGAGAGCGCCGCAGACTTTGCCGTAGCCACCGTGAATGCCGATTGGAATGAGCAAGCATTGAAAAAAGCGCTTCGCTACTCGCAAAATTTATCCTTATCAGATGAGCGTGTGGCGAACCAACTTTCCTATGAAGGCTTTACTTCTGAACAAATTGAATACGCCTTAACACGTTTGCCCGATTGATTCTTTTCGTTTGTTGTAGAGGACCACAAGCAAAAAGGGGTTCAGCGAATTAGTGTATTTCTGTTGATTTCCCGATTGAGTGTAAACTGAGGTTTTTTCAGATGGTTATCGATCAAGCTCGGCAGTCAATTATCTTCTCTGCCCGTAACAAACAAAAAAGCCTATCTCGAAAGATAGGCTAGACGCTCTAAAGCGTTGGTATAAGGAGAGTACAGGATTTGAACCTGCGCGCCGGGATGAACCGGGTCGGCGGATTTCGAGTCCGCTGCATTACCACTCTGCCAACTCTCCATAACAGTTATTTTCGCTAGTTTCACAAAAAATGTCAAGAAAAATCTGCATCCAAAATAGAAATGGATACAGATTTTTTATTTTTTAATCGAAAATATAGTTTTCTTTCTTTTCGATTACGCCTTCGATCGTCTCGTTGATGATTTTGATGATTTGGTCATCGGTGGGTGTGATAATACCCGCCGACATTAAGGAAGCCAAACCAGTCACAACGATCCATGCGCCATTATGTAGTGCATTTATCGCATCTTCGGGTAGATCTGCATATTTTTCTTCTGATTTGATCAAGGATTTGAAATAGGTGGATGAAAAATCATGCATCAATTTCCCACCGCCATAGTCGTCGATAAAAAGGGCGATGTAGAGATTGTGCTGCTCTTGCGCGAAGCGTATATAATTCAGGCCTAAATCAACAAGTTTGTCTCCTGTTCGAACAACTGGAAAAACATTTTCCGATAAATCTTTGAAAACAGCCTCTACCAAAGTATTTTTTAAGTCCTGCATATTTTCGAACTCAAGATAAATTGGTGAGTAGAAATTCCCATGTGCTTGGCGATATTCCGGGCCGTAAAGTTGCCAAAACCTTCTCTATTGATCAGTTCATAAGCGGCCTTCAAAATGTGTTCTCTTGTATAGACCTTCCTTCGCATCAATAAATCCCCCTTTTTTTATTTATTTAATTGTAACCGAGTTATTCATTTTTTTAAAATAAAACACTCCATCCGTTATCTTATTTCTATTCACTTTGTTCATTAAACATGAATCTTTACGAATAAAGAGAAGTGCCTCTCCTTTCACTTATCACAAAAAATCCTGCGTATAGGTTGCTAGTTATTTTTCAAATCTACTTTTCTTTCTTGTTGAAAACTCGCTGAAATTGTACACTAAGATTGTAGTGCGCAAATTCGATTGAAAAAGGGGTTTGGAAATGGCTGAATCAAAAGAGCTATTATTGGAGACCTGCTTATTAGCAGGAAAAATCATGATGGAAAACGGCTCGGAAGTCTATCGAGTAGAAGATACAATGAATCGAATTGCAGCCAACGCTGGGGAGCAAGGTAGTATTAGTTATGTAACAGCAACTGGTCTTTTTATGGGTTTGCGCAGCAGTCACTATGCGCAAGTAGAAAATGTCCATGATCGAGTCATCAATCTCGAAAAAATCGTTGCCGTTAACGGACTCTCTCGTGCTTATGCAGAAAAGAAAATTTCTTTAGCGGAACTGCACGAGGCATTAAAAAAGGTCAATCCGACAACACCAAGTTTCCCCTACTGGCTGCAGGTCCTTAGTGCTGGTGTAGTCAGCAGTACCTTAATGATTATTTTTGGCGGTGCTTGGTTTGACTTTCTACCGACCTTCATTATTGGCTGTCTGGGATTTTTATGCGCGTATTGGGTCAAGAAAGTGATCGATATCCGCTTTTTGGATATGTTTTGCGCCTCTTTACTAATCGGTACTTTATCTGTCTTAGCGGTCTCCCTTCATGTCGCACAAAACGTCGATAATTTGATTATCGGTGCCGTCATGCCCTTAGTTCCTGGTGTAGCGATCACCAATTCCTTTCGCGATATCTTGGCGGGCCATCTCATCAGCGGAACCGCCCGAGGTACTGAAGCCATTTTCACAGCTGCCGCGATCGGTGTCGGCATCGCCACGGTCTTCACCTTATTTGGAGGGATCTCATGACGATTTTTATTCACCTTTCCTTCAGCTTTTTAAGCACCGTGACCTTTGGCATTTTGACTAATATTCCTAAAAGAGCTTTGGTTGCCACAGGCATTGCCGGAACCGTTGGCTGGATGATCTATTGGTCATTAAAAACGATTGGCTATGGTTTAGGTAGCGCCAACTTTTTAGCCGCATTTGCTGTCGGTTGTGTCAGCATCTTTTTTTCCCGCAGAAAAAAATGCCTATGATCATTTTTAACATTCCTAGTCTCGTTCCCCTCGTACCTGGTGGACCTGCCTATAAAGCCGTTCGAGAATTTGCTTTAGGGGATAACTTTGTCGGCTTTGAAAATCTGATGATCGTGGTTATCACTGCTGGGGCGATCGCCGGAGGCTTCATGATGACGAGTGTGGTTGAAAAGATCGTCAATCGTTGGCAAGTGAAGCGCACAAAAAAACGTCACCCAGATAAAAAAGCCTCCTAAAACTAATGGCGTGCCGAAACTATAAATTTTTCTTATTTCAGACTTTGGTACAATGTTTTCTTTGCGGACTTCTCTTATAATAAAGGCATACCTTACAAAACTGTTTGACGTTTGTCATTTGTTTTACTGGATTTTTCTGGTCTCACCCCGTATAGTGAGATTATGAAACAAAAAGGAGATGAAGTCCTGTGAGCATAGCAACTTCTCGTCGTATCATTAATACGATTTCTATTATTGGCTTAGGTTTATCTATCGCATTAACGATCTATTTTATCAATCTAGGTGTTTTCAAAGACATTAATGCCTTACGAGGTCTAGTTGGAAATTCTGTTATCTTAGGACCAATCGTCTTTATCCTATTGCAGATCTTGCAAGTCGTGATCCCAATCATTCCCGGTGGTGTCTCCAGCGCTGCAGGTGTTTTGATTTTCGGTCCTTACCTAGGATTCGTTTATAACTATGTAGGAATCAGTATTGGTTCTGTCATTATTTTCCTGCTTGGCCGACGATACGGTAAACCATTCATTTTAAGTATGATCAGTGACAAAACTTACGATAAATATATTGGCTGGTTAGATAACCAAAGCCGATTTGAAAAACTTTTCGCCCTTGCGATCTTTCTACCGGTTGCCCCAGATGATGCCCTTTGTCTCATGGCTGGGTTGACCAACATGTCCGTTAAGAAGTTTACGTTGATTATTTTATTAGCAAAACCTGCCTCAATTTTCTTGTACAGTATGGCATTGATTTATGGTGGGACATTCTTAACTGGTTTGTTAGGCGGATAAGAATTAGAGTAAGAAAAGCGATCAATTTATTGAGCCGAAGGTGAAGGAGCTACGTTTGAGACAGGATCTATGCCTGTGACGAACTTGCTGCTAAACTGTTCGGCTTTTTTACCGCCTTTACCTTTATTACCCAGAGAACTAAAATACTTACTATTGTTAGGATGACAACCATGAATTATTTAAAAAACAGCTTCATCAACACTTGGGATTTTTTGAAAGACAGCAACGCCTACTTCCGTGATGTCTTATTGATGCACGGTGCCTTGTTGTTCTTAGTAATTCCAATATTAACTTCTTCCACCAAATTCGTTCTAAGACGGGGAGGCTTACCTTACCTTTCATTCGACAATATCGGGAGTATTTTTACAGATCATCCTGTCGTATTGCTTTCACTAACAGTGATTTTGCTTTTGATCTTATTAGCCGTCTTTTTTGAGTTTACATTCTTGTTGTTGAGTGTCTATTTTATCAAAAAGAAACAACCCATCAGCCTGCGCCAATTGTTACGGATGACTGTTTTGCAGTTGCGAAAATTACGGCCGATGACCTTTTTATTTTTTCTCTTTTACTTCTTACTGATTCTACCCATCGGTGGGTTGAGCTTTAATTCGGATTTACTCGCAAAAATCAAAATCCCTGCCTTTATCATGGATTTCATTTTTGCCAACCGTGTCGTAATCATCGGAGCAGTGCTTTTGATCTATGTCTTGTTGATCTATTTAGGAATTCGCGTGATTTTTGCCTTGCCAGAAATGATTTTGCGTGATTTGCCTTTTCGAAAAGCGATCAAAGAAAGCCTTCAAGTGACTAAACGCCGCTTTTTTGCTATCGTTGGTCAGTTTGTTTTTATTAGTGGCAGCATCTTATTGATCACGACACTTAGCTTTACTTTGCTGATCACGATTCAAGCAGTAATCGAAGCTGTTGCACCGAATTATGCCTTGTATAGTGCTGTTTTTATTATGACTTTCTTACAGTTTATTTTGTTACTGAATGTCATTTTATCGACCGTAGCTATTTTTTATATCATCGTTGATTTCATGGATGACGAAGGTTTTTTACCAGAGATTCCTTCATGGTTCCACCAAGAACCATTGAACCAGCGTCATTTCTTAGGTCTAAAAAGTTCCTTGTTTACCTTGGTGACGGTGCTTTTCGGTGTCGGTGTTAGTCTATATAATATGAACTATCTGACTTCAGCTGCTTCGATTCATCCGGTAACGATCTCCCATCGAGGGGTCAGCGACGGACAAGGGGTCCAAAATTCTCTTGAAGCACTACGCTTTACTAGTGAGAAGTATCAACCGGATTATGTTGAAATGGACGTCCAGCAAACAAGTGATGGTCATTTTATTGTCTATCATGATTTTTCTTACCGCCAACTAACCGGCGGCAAAGGAAAACCAGAACAATTACCCTTGAGCTATGCCGAATCACTGACAGTTTCGGAAAACAACCAGACAGCCCGTATTCCAACTTTTGACGAGTACTTGGCGCTTGCCAACCAATTGGATCAAAAACTGCTGGTGGAGATCAAAACTCAGCAAAAAGATACTGCGCAGCTCGTAGATGACTTCTTAGAACGATACCAAGAGGATTTAGTTGCAAATGGGCATATTATGCAAAGCCTCTCCTATACAGTTGTTGAAGAATTAAAGGATAAAGCACCTGAATTGACGTCAGGATACATCATGCCCTTCAATGTCGTTGGCCCACCACTGACTAGTGCCGATTTTCTGACAATGGAATACAGTACGATCAACCGCAACTTCATCGCTTCTGCTCGGACTGACGGCAAGGAAGTGTTCGTTTGGACCCCCAACGATGCGGATACCATCAGCCGGATGCGTTTTTACGGTGTGGACGGGATCATTACCGACCAAATGGGGATTTTAAATGAAGAGTTGAGTGTGACGGAAGAAGACATGACTTATTCAGACAAACTATTGAACTTTGTGATTGGTGTTGGCTGATCTCACACGAAGAAAAATGCTGCTCACGGTAATCCGTGGAGCAGCATTTTTTACTCTTTTGTTAAGCAACATTGGTTTGTGTAAAAATTTTATTGAAGCTGACTATCATCCGACGATTACAAGCTTCTACTTGTACTTGATCTTCTTCTTCACAACTTGAAACGACGATCAACGCCGTATTTACGTATAGTTTTTCCACCACACCGATCACAGGATTACTCGCCCCTACTGGTCGGCAGACATATTTTTCACCAATCGTAATATTCTCCATATCCTCACCTCAACCGTTTTCTTTCTTAAAGATATAATAACAAAAAAGCGTCAAAATGAAAACGGTTTATTTCCATTCATCACGCATTTGTCACCAAGAAATGACAGTTTCGTTCGTTGAAACCCACTGCTTTGTTCGTGCCACTGAATAGAATTCATTTTATACTAAAGAAAATCAAAAGGAGATGAGTCAAATGCCAATTATTCAAACCTGTATCTTTGGACTATTGTCTGCTGCGTTGCTTTGGGGATTAAAAGAAGACCGCTGATTTTTTGGATTACTGATTTGTTATTAAATAAAATAAAAACGCCTTGAGCCGATCAGAACTGGCTCGAGGCGTTTCTTTATCTTATTATAGACGTTCGTTCAATTCTTTTGCAAGATCTTCAAAACCTGGTTTGCCAAGTAAGGCGAACATATTTTTCTTGTAAGCTTCAACTCCTGGTTGGTCAAATGGGTTCACGCCATTTAAGTAGCCAGAAATTCCTACAGCGATCTCAAAGAAGTACATCGTGTACCCTAACGTGTAAGCATCCATTGTAGGGATTTTTACTAACAGATTTGGTACATCTCCATCTGTATGGGCAAGTAACGTTCCTTCAAAGGCTTTCGTATTAACAAAATCAACTTCTTTTCCTTCTAAGTAGCCAAGACCATCAAGATCGGCTTCTTGTGTAGGGATCGCGATTGATTTGCGTGGTTTTTCAACTTTTACGACGGTTTCAAAGATATTGCGACGGCCTTCTTGGATGTATTGACCAAGAGAATGCAAATCTGTTGAGAAGTTTGCACTTGAAGGATAGATCCCTTTTTGGTCTTTTCCTTCAGACTCGCCGAATAATTGTTTCCACCATTCTGAGAAGTATTGCATGCCTGGTTCGTAGTTGATCAGCAATTCGGTTACTTTGCCTTTGCGATAAAGGATGTTACGCATTGCTGCATATTGATACGCTTCATTTTTTTCAAGGTCGTCACTTGCGTAAGCATCGCTAGCATCTGCTGCCCCTTGCATCAAGGCATCGATATCCGCTCCGCTGGCAGCGATTGGCAATAAACCAACAGCAGTCAATACAGAGAAACGGCCGCCGACGTCATCTGGAATCACAAAAGTTTCCCAGTTTTCAGCATCTGCTTCAACTTTTACTGCACCTTTCGCTTTATCCGTTGTTGCGTAGATCCGTTTGTTGGCTTCTTCTTTGCCGTATTTTTCAATCAAACGTTCTTTGAAAACACGGAAAGCGATCGCTGGTTCAGTAGTAGTTCCTGATTTTGAGATCACATTCACAGAGAAGTCACGGTCACCAATGATTTCGATCAAATCTGCTAAGTAAGTTGAAGAAATCGAATTACCGGCAAAAAAGATTTGTGGTGCTTTGCGTTCTTCATTTGGTAACAAGTTAAAGAAAGAATGATTTAAGAAATCAATCGCTGCTTTCGCTCCTAAATAAGATCCGCCGATCCCGATCACGACTAGTACTTCAGAATCAGATTGAATTTTTTCAGCCGCTTTTTTGATACGCGCAAATTCATCTTTGTCATAATTTTTAGGAAGGTCGATCCAACCTAAAAAGTCGCTACCAGCACCTGTTCCTTCGCGTAATTGTTTGTCTGCTGCTGTAACTTGACTTTGCATGTAGCTCAATTCGTATTCGTTTACGAATGGTGCTACTTTCGAATAGTCAAACTTGATGTGTGACATGATTTGTCCTCCTTGAAAAAATAGTTTTTCATACACTACCTACTTTACGTTTTTTTCCAACTTTTTTCAAGTAATTCCTGATAGGTAGCCTGTTGGGTGATTTTAGACAAGTCCTTGAGCAAACATTGCTTTAGCAACTTTTTCAAAGCCTGCGACGTTCGCCCCTAACATAAAATTATTTTTTTGATCGAAGGTTTCAGCAGTATCACGGCATGCTTCATAGATCGACTTCATGATATCGTCCAATTTGGCATCGACTTCAGCTTTTTCCCATTGCAGTCGTTGGGAGTTTTGACTCATTTCTAACGCAGAAACGGCTACGCCGCCAGCATTGGCTGCTTTTCCTGGACAGTAGAAAATTCCTTCTTCAATAAAATATTCTGCTGCTTCTAATGAGCTAGGCATATTCGCACCTTCAGAAACGACCCGAACACCATTGGCTTTTGCACGTTTGGCTTGTGAGAGATCAATCTCGTTTTGGGTCGCGCAAGGAAAGGCTAATTCCGCTGGTGTATCAAAATCCCAGACAGATGCCCCTTCATGATATTCTGCTGATGGACGTTCTTTCGCATAAGCCGTCAGACGTTCGCGCTTCACTTCTTTGATTTCTTTTAATAAGGCCAGATCAATGCCGTCTTTGTCATAAATAAAACCAGAGGAATCAGAACAGGTGACAGGGATCGCACCTAATTCTTGCAATTTCTCAATTGCATAAATCGCAACATTGCCGCTTCCAGAAACGATCGCTTTTTTGCCTTCAAAGGTTTCACCTAGGTCTGTCAATAAATGCTTAACGAAATAAACAGCACCATAACCCGTTGCTTCTGTGCGGTTTTTACTGCCCCAAAAGTCTAATGGCTTACCAGTTAAAATACCGGCATCGTATTGTTTCAATCGTTTGTAGGCACCAAATAAATAGCCGATTTCCCGTCCTCCGACACCAATGTCACCAGCAGGAACATCTAAGTCAGGTCCGATATGTTTTGACAGCTCCGTCATAAAGCTTTGGCAAAAACGCATCACTTCGGCATCTGATTTGCCTTTTGGATCAAAATCACTTCCGCCTTTGCCGCCGCCGATCGGCAGACCTGTCAAGCTGTTTTTGAAGATTTGCTCAAACGCCAAAAACTTCAAGATACTCAAGTTGACACTTGGGTGAAAACGCAAGCCGCCTTTGTAAGGCCCCATTGCCGAGTTGAATTGAATCCGATAGCCACGGTTTACTTGCCAGTTGCCTTGATCGTCTTGCCATGGGACTCTGAATTGGATAAAACGTTCTGGTTCAGTTAAGAGTGCAAGGATATTTGATTCAATATATTCTGGATGCTCCTCTAAAAAGGGAACGATCGTAGGCAAAAATTCGTCAATTGCTTGAAGAAATTCCGGTTGGTGTTGGTCTTTCTCGTGAATCTTCGCTTGAATTTCTTTCACGTAAACTGAAGCTTTGGTCATAGTGCATTACCTCCTTTAAGATATTTTCTATTTTAAAGAAATTTTCTGAAATTGCACGCTTTTTTTAGAATTGTCAGAATTTTTTATCATTCGAAAAAAATCGACCAATCCTTTCAGCAGTCGTAGCCGATGTGTTACAATCCCAAAGAGGTGAAAAGAATGGAAAAAACCTATGATGTCATTGTTGTGGGTGCAGGTACGAGCGGCATGATGGCTGCGATCACTGCTGCCAAACAAGGTGCTAGGGTCTTATTAATCGAAAAAAACAAAAAAATCGGCAAGAAATTATTGATGACTGGCGGCGGACGCTGCAATGTAACCAATAATCGGCCGGTAGATGATTTAGTTGCTCATATTCCGGGAAACGGCAAATTTTTGTATAGCACGTTTTCCCAATTCAATAACTATGATGTAATGGCGTTTTTCGCTGACTTGGGGGTCGTCTTAAAAGAAGAAGACCACGGACGGATGTTCCCTGTGACGAACAAATCAAAAACCATCGTCGAAGCGTTACTTCAAGCAATCAACGATCATCACGTCACCCTGTTGACGAACACGGTTGTCACAAAGTTGATCCATGACGGCAGTCAAATTCGCGGTGTGCGAACCGAAACCGATGAGTTCTCTGCCCCTAGTGTGATTCTGACGACAGGAGGCCGCACCTATCCTTCCACGGGCGCAACGGGGGACGGCTATAAGATGGCAAAAAAGTCGGCCATACCATTACGCCGCTTTATCCAACCGAATCGCCGCTTGTTTCAGAAGAATCCTTTATTCAAGAGCGGACGTTGCAAGGCATTTCCTTGCAAGACATCACGTTGAGTGTCTTGGATCAAAAAGGAAAGCCTATTGTCGCCCATACGATGGATCTTTTGTTTACCCACTTTGGATTATCTGGTCCAGCTGCTTTGCGCTGTTCCTCCTTCGTAAATCAAGAATTGAAAAAGCAACAACCCGTAACGGTTGCTCTGGATTGTCTGCCAGCAAAATCTCATGAAGCCTTGACCCAAGAATTGATTCAGTCTGCGGCTTCGAAGAAACAATTGCCGAATGCTTTAGCTGGCTTTTTGCCTGAGCGCTTGATGACCTTCTTTTTGCAGCAGCTAGACCTGCATGAGCTGGTTGCTGAAAAAGCCTCACCAGAACAGTTGGCGGCGCTCGCTTCCTTGATCAAAGGCTTTTCAATCACCATTGTCCGCACGTTCCCATTAGAAAAATCCTTCGTGACGGGCGGCGGGGTCCATCTGAAAGAAATCAATCCAAAAACCATGGAGAGCAAGAAAATCAATGGCTTGTATTTTGCCGGTGAATTGCTGGATATCAATGGGTATACAGGTGGTTTCAACATTACAGCAGCGTTTTGTACTGGACATGTCTCCGGAAAAAATGCAGCAGAAACAGCGAGTTATTTCAGTTATTAATCAACGACCCAGGTGTTGGCAGCAATATCCTTGCCCGTTGCTGTCAACACCTGGGTCTCCCCCTCTTTTTGCTTATTAGTTGGGTTTTTCTCAAAGTAGGCGTAGACTAAAGATAGCAAGATCGAGGGAGGTTTTTTTAATGAAACGAATTTCAAGAGGTAAATTTGAACGAATGCAAAAACTTTCAAATGAGGATGGTGTGATTGCTGCACTAGCGATCGACCAACGTGGTTCCATGAAAAAAATGATGAAGGCAGCAACTGGACCGGATGACTTTACGATGGAACACATTTATGAGTTCAAGCAGTTGGTTTCCCAAGAATTGACCAAATATGTCAGCAGTATTTTGTTAGATGAGGAATATGGCTTCTTAGGGATCGAAGCAAAGAATCCCAATGCTGGCTTGATCCTTTCCTATGAAAAAACAGGCTATGATGTCAACACGCCGGGTCGTTTGCCTGAGATTTTACCCAATGAATCGTTGCAGCGCCTGGTGAAAAAGGGGCAGATGCTGCGAAAGTCTTGGTTTATTATAATCCAGATGAACCGCAAGAGATTTTAGATACCAAACATGCGTTTTTGGAGCGTTTAGGTACGGAGGCGCAGGCGGCCGATATTCCGTTATTTGTGGAACCAATCGTCTATGATGATGAGATCACAGATGACAAATCACCTGCTTTTGCCAAGATCAAACCGAGCAAGGTCATCCGAACCATTCAGGAATTGACGAAAGATCACTACCATATCGATATTTTGAAAGTCGAAGTACCGGTTCAGTTCGACTTAGTTGAAGGCTTCCAAAAAGAAGGCTTAGAGGCCGTTTATACGCAAGAAGAAGCCGCCGATTACTTCAAAGAAGCCAGTGACGCCGCGACGCGACCATTCATCTATTTGAGTGCGGGAGTTCCAGCGAATGTCTTTCGCGATGAATTGACCTTTGCTGGTCAACATGGTGCCAAATTCTCAGGAATCTTAGGTGGTCGAGCAACTTGGCGCGATAGTGTCGAAATTTATGGGAAACAAGGGGCCAAAGCGTTATTGGAATGGCTGGACACCCAAGGAAAAGAAAATGTTGAAGAATTAAACGCCATTCTAAAACAATATGCCACTCCGTGGTTTGACTTTTATGGTGGTTTAGAAAATATCGAGGTTTTCGATATTGAGGTCATGGAATAAAACAGCACAAAAAAATCCCCGTGAGCGTCATCTCTAGATGGTTCACGGGGATTTTTTATTCGTGTTCAGTTGCCAACAAATCGGCAAAGACCGCCCTTGTCAATTGTTGCAACGCTTGTGGGGCAAGCCCCATCTGCAACCCGCGCTTTCCTGCAGAAACCACGATTTCTTCCAGTGTCTGCGCCCCACGATCAATATAAGTAGGAAAGAGCTTTTTCATCCCGATCGGCGAACAGCCGCCGCGAATATAGCCAGTCGTCTCTTCTAAATCTCTCAGATGCAGCATCTCTACTTTTTTGTTTCCACTGACTTTGGCTAACTTTTTCAGATCCACTTCTCTATTTCCAGGAATCACAGCCACCAGCGGTCCTGTTTTGTTCCCCACTGCCACCAGCGTTTTGTAGATAGCTTGCGGGCGTGCTAGTTGCGCAGCGACGGATTGCGCATCGAGATGATCTTCCGACCACTCATAGGTGTATTCGTTATAGGCGATTTTCTTTTGTTCTACTTGACGGATCGCATTGGTTTTTTGTTTCTTCTTCGCCATTTTATCCCTCTTTTGTTTTGGTTTCTTCTAAGAGAAGGCCTTGGCTGGTCTTACTCATTGAGTGAAAATTCTTGTAAGTAGTTGGTCATTCGTTCGATCGGTATTTGTCCAGGTGCTGATGCCCCTTGCAACGAAGCAAAAGTAAAGACCGAACCAGTCAATGCCCCACTAACACGGCTGATTTTCCCCAGCTCCCCCATCGACATGATCGCCAACGGCAGTTGGTTGAAGCCACGAGCTTTAGTAATGATCCCCATTAAACGTAAAACGTCTTGGACTTGCTTGGGCATCATCGCTAACTTGCCAACATCGGCACCAAATTGATTCATTACGCCGATTTTTAAAATCAACACAGCATCTTCTGGCGTTTTCTCAAAATCATGATTGCTCAGTATCAGCTTTACCTGTGCCTTTTTGATTTCTTGAATAAAGCCGCGACCTAAAAATTCAGCTTTCTCTAATTCGATATCGATCCAATCGATCAAGCCTGAATCAGCAGCAGCTAAACACAATTCTTTGTATTGGGTCAACGTGAACGGCCGCTCGCCCCCTTCTTCTATGGTTCGAAAAGTAAAAAGTAGCTCTTTTGATTTTAAAGTCGTGCGAATATGAGACAATGCATCTAAGACCGCTTGTTGATCGTCTGCATGTTTGTAATGGTCAACGCGCCATTCAATGATCTGTGCTTCTGATTCCTCAGCAGCAAGGGCTTGTTTTAAAATTTCCTCATTGGTTTTTCCAATCAATGGGACACAAATCAGGGGTGTTTTCCCATCTAACGTTACTGGTTTTGATCGGCTCATCTCCTTCACTCCTTTTTCATTTGATAAAAGAATACTTTCAGATAATTACCTTCTGGAAAGTGCTTATCTACCGCAAAATCAGCTGGTAGACGATAACTTTGAATACATTCATAAGGAACATGTGCTTTCTCTAATGACGCTTCGATCATTTCTTGAAACTTCTTCGAGGACAGATTGGCCGCATTCGTTGAGGCGAGCAATAAACCATCTGGCGCTAAAATCTCCAAGCTATCTGTGACTAAATCGCCATAGTTTTTTGCAACCGAGAAGACTTTTTTCTTGTTGCGGGCAAAACTCGGCGGATCTAAGATGATCACATCAAAGCGCAAGTCTTTTTTGCGGGCATAATTGAAGTAATTGAAGACATCCATGACATGGATACGCTGGGTATCTGGATCAATGCCATTAACTGAAAATTGTTCGCGGGTCTTTTCCAAACTGCGTTTTGCCAAATCAACACTCGTGGTCTGAGTAGCCCCACCGACAGCAGCAGCGACAGAAAACGCCCCCGTATAACTGAACATATTTAAAACAGACTTGCCAGCTGCCAAACCATCGACGAGTTGGCCACGAACTTCTTTTTGATCCAAAAAGATGCCCGTCATTAGTCCTTCGTTCAAATACGTCGCATACGTGACGCCATTTTCTTTCACCAGTAAGGGTTCAGGCGCCGTTTCCCCATAGACCCATGCTGATTCAGGCAGTTCAGACGCAAAGCGGATTTTTTCATAAGCCCCTTTGATCTCGGGAAAGATTTGACGAAAAGCCGCCACGATCGCTTTTTTATGTTGATAAAGGGTGGCATTGTACCAAGAAAAAACGACATACTCGCCATACAAATCACGGTAAGTCCCCCCAATTGATCCCCCTCGCCATTAAAAAGACGAAACGCATCTGTCAGTTCATCTTGATAATACGCACTACGCTTGCCTTTTGCTTTTGCAAAGCGTTGCGCAAAGAATGCTTGGTCGATCACTGTTTCTTCAAAGGATACGACCCATCCGATCCCTTTGTTTTGTTCACCTAGATAGCCGATACCTAAAAATTGGTTGGCCTGATCAGTAAAGGTGACCCACTCCTTTGTCTCGATTGCTTGTTGAAGATCTTCTCGTTGGATCAACGGATTCTTTTTGCGAAGCTTCGCTGATCCTTGCTTCGTTAGTTTTATTTTCATGTTCATCTGCTCCATTCATTCTCCTTTTTAGTATAGCAAAAAGCGACTGTATTGTCTGTATCCTTGAAAGTAAAGAAATACTTAATTCCGCGTCATGACAAGGAATTCATTTGACACGTCTTTCCCAGCCTAGTAAAATGTACTGTGATGTAAAATCGTAATGTACCGGTTATACTGGAAAAAGAGAGGACGATTCCTTTGAAAAAAAATAAAGTATCCACCTTTGTGAATACAAGAATGGGCTTTTTTTTCCTATTAGCCCTATTATTTTGGCTAAAAAATATCTTTGCCTATATGGTGGACTTCCACCTAGGGATTGAAAGCAGCATTCAGTACTTCATCTTATTCATCAATCCGATCGCAACGACCTTATTACTGCTGTCGATCGCATTGTACGTAAGAAGAACCAAAGCAGCTTATATCACGATGCTTGTGATTTATTTCTTGATGACCTTGCTTTTGTTCTCCAATGTTTCATACTATCGAGAATTCACTGACTTTATCACCATCAACACGATGCTTGGTGTTGGAAAAGTGGCAAGTGGTCTAGGAGAAAGCGCGATCCGCTTGTTCCGTCCCTACGATGTGTTGTATTTCATTGACTTTATCGTGCTGATTACAGCCTTTTCAATGAAGAAAATCAAAATGGACACTCGTCCTGTGCGGGCACGGATGGCTTTTGCGATCTCAACCTTAGCTGTTATGGTCTTTTCTGCCAATCTTTTCTTAGCAGAAGCGGATCGTCCTGAATTGCTTACTCGAACGTTTTCTCGTGACTATTTAGTCAAATATCTTGGGATCAATGCCTTTACAGTTTATGATGGCGTACAAACTTATCAAGCTTCGCAAGTACGTGCCGAAGCGAGTCCCAACGACATGAACGAAGTAGAGAGCTATGTTAAAGAACATTACGCAGAACCAAATGATGATCTGTTTGGTATCGCAAAAGGCAAGAATGTCATTTATATTCACTTAGAAAGTGTTCAGCAATTCTTGATCGATTATAAATTGAAAGATGAAGATGGCGTGGAACATGAAGTCATGCCGTTTATCAATAGTTTATACCATAGCGATAGTACCTTTAGTTTTGATAATTTCTTCCACCAAGTAAAAGCTGGGAAGACCAGTGATGCCGAAACATTATTCGAAAATTCCCTGTTTGGATTGAATCAAGGAGCGTTATTCACTCAACTGGGTGGGAAAAACACCTTTGAAGCAGCACCAGATATTTTAGGTCAAACGCAAGGCTATACCAGTGCCGTTTTCCACGGAAATACTGGTACCTTCTGGAACCGAAATGAAACTTACAAACGGTTTGGCTATGATTATTTCTTTGACGCTTCTTATTATGATGTCAATGATGAAAATTCATTCCAATACGGGTTGCATGACAAACCGTTCTTTGAACAATCGGTACAATACTTAGAACGTCTGCAACAACCGTTCTATTCAAAATTCATTGCGGTTTCTAACCACTACCCTTATTCTGAATTTACCAATGAAGAAGGCGGCTTCCCGCTAGCGAACACTTCTGATCAAACGATCAATGGCTATTTCGCAACCGCGAATTATTTGGATAAAGCCGTAGAAGAGTTCTTCAATTACTTGAAAGAAAGTGGCTTGTACGAAAACTCCGTCATCGTTTTATATGGTGACCATTACGGAATTTCCAATTCTCGTAACCGTAACTTAGCAGAATTGCTTGGAAAAACAAGTTCTACGTGGACAAACTTTGACAATGCGTCGTTACAACGTGTCCCTTATATGATTCATATTCCAGGACAATCAAATGGCGGCATCAATCATACGTATGGCGGTCAAGTTGATGCATTGCCAACCCTATTGCACTTACTGGGTGTGGATACATCGAACTATATTCAACTGGGACAAGATTTATTCTCTGATCAAAATGAACAACTGGTTGCCTTCCGTGATGGCGACTTTGTGACACCAGACTACACTTACTATAGCAGTACATTGTATGACAATCGTACCGGCATGCCGATCAACGATCCATCCGATGAATTGCAAGCCAAAGTAGATGAATGGAAAGCCAAAGTCGACAAACAGCTTTCGGTTTCTGATCAGATCAACAATGGTGATCTCTTACGTTTCTACGCGAAGAGCGGTCTAGAAGAAGTTGATCCTTCGACCTATAATTACAAAGATGCCCTTCAGCAAATGATGGATATCGAAAAGAATCTAGGCAGTGATTCAACCAGTGTCTTTTCTCAAAACGGGAATCAATCGACCGTCGATCTGTACCAAACAAAAACCTTCCAAGAATACCAGCAGATGATGGAACAAGATAGCGGCGAGTAAAGTAAGAACAACCAATGATCAATCCAGTAAGGCGCCTGCCTTGCTGGATTTTTTGCGCTATTTGTTAGGAAAACGTCGAACTTTCTCGCCACTTTTTTAGCTTCGATATTTTACTACAAGAACTTCATACTTTATTCAAACTCCCCTTTTATACTATGTACTAGGATGAGGTGAATTAGATGAAAACTATACATTTTGCGATTGCTAGCATTTTTTATCATAAAAAAGCCATGGTGCTTTATACGCTTGTATCCTTCTTTGCCGTAATTGGCTTGATCGTGACGTTTGCCTTGATCTACTCGATGGATCAAGTGATCGCTCAGACAAGAGATCTCTTAGCGACAGAAGATCTGCAAACGAAAGTAGCCGAAGAGATCCAACCAGTTACGACGATCTATCATCAACTGTTCTATTTGATTTTCAGCGCCTTTACGCTGGTCTTTATCGGCTTTCAAGTTTACTACCAACTATATAAACGCTCGGAATACACTGCTTGGTTAGCAAGTGGCGCTACCACCAGACAATGGGTAGCAATGCAGATCATTGAAATGCTCTTACCGCTCTTAGCAGCCGCTGTGATCGCCTTTGTGTTATTGCTACTCTTCCAGCCTTATTTCCAGCGGGAATTACTTAGTGGGCATATCATTGCCCTTGATCGAGAGCGTGCTTCTGATAACTTTTGGGAGGCTGTCCAAAGTCTTCCTGGACAAGAATTCGCCATTACGATTCCGCAAAATAGTCAAATTCTGGTCCAAAATGTCGATTTGAACAGCACCACTTGGCTTGCTATTTTATTTGAAAGCACACGCCACACACTTGTCGTCTTGCTTGCCGCTGTGACCGGTTTTACTGGTTTGATTGCCAGCGGACATAGTCTGTATTGGAGGAAAAAACAATGGAAAAACCAACTCAGCTAACGAAATCAATTGGTTTCTATTATGTTTCGAAAGACAATGAAACAAAAACTTCTGAATTAAGTTTGCTGCTTTCACAAAAAAAAGCAATCTTGATTCGTGCTCAATGGCCCTCCGTTCCCTTTTTATCCGTGATGGACAATGTATCTCTTGCAAATAAAAAAGGGGACGATTTAGAGAGTGTACTACCTTATGTTCAGCTTCCCTTATCAGCTTTAAAAAAGAACGGACAGAGTTAGCCCCCTTTGAAGAAATCAAAATTCAACTGCTCTTAGCGTTACTTTCAGAAAGAGAAACCCTTTTAATCGAAAATGTCTTGAGCACGTTAACAACAGAAGAGGTCCAAATCCTGCTGCCTTTGTGCCAAGAAATCGCCGAACAATTTGCTGTTGCCATCTATTTGATCCATGAAGACGAATGCTTTGCCCATACGCCCTATACCACTTATCTATAGTTTACATAGCCCTCAAACAAAAAGACTTGCTTGCAAAAGCAGGTCTTTTTGTTTGAGATGCTGCCAATAAAACGCAAAAAAATCGACCGGCTAAGCAAATTGCTGCCGGTCGATTCCTTATTCTTCATTTAAGTCGATATCTGGAAAAGAGATTTTAAAGGTCGTGCCTTTGCCAAGTTCACTTTCTACACTGATCTTTCCTTTGTGCAGGCGTACGAGCTGTTCAACGATCGATAGTCCCAGACCAGATTCACCAAATTGACGGTTTTTGCGGGAAGGATCAACTTTGTAGTAACGATCCCAAATATTCTTGACTTGTTCCTCAGACATGCCGATTCCCGTATCACTGATTTCGATGATCGTTTCCAAGTAGCCTTTTTCGATTCGAACCCGAATTTCTCCATCTTCCGTAAACTGGATCGCATTTTGTAAAATATTGACCATGATTTGGACAAACCGATCATAATCCGCGTAGACGTCAATTGGCTCTGTTGTTTCTAAAATCAACACATCTTTGGCGATTTCTGCCTTGCTCTCCAGTTGCGTCAGTAGATTTTTGATAGTTTGCGTCGCATCAAATTTTTTGATGACCATCGAGATTTGATTGGTTCTGATTTTTTCGTAGTCAAGGTTTTCGTTGACTAATCGAATCAAGCGATTGGTTTCATTTTTCATCAAGCGGATCGCATTGTCTTTTTGATTCTCAGGAATTGCGTTGTACTCTAAGCCCTCCAATAAGCCATTGATAGTCGTCAATGGGGTACGCATCTCATGAGAAGCATCCGCCATAAATTGCCGACGACGTTCTTCTTGCCGTTCAATCTCTTCTTGGGATTCTTTTAAGGATTTCGTCATTAAATTAAAATCTTCGGCTAATTCATCAAATTCATCCCGATTATGCACCGGCAAGAAAATATCAAAATTGCCATTAGTAATTTCTTTGGTTGCCCGTTTCATGCGATTGATCCGCCTTACTTGGAACGTAGCAAAAAGGTAACTGATTAATAATGAGACAACGATCGAGATCAAACAAACTTTAAACAAGTTTTGATTAAAGGCACTGACAAGATTCAAAATACTGCTTGCCGATTGCGAAACCACCATTACCCCGTAAAAATCCGTGCGATTGACAGAAAAAGGTATCAACACATAGGAAGTCAGTTCTTTTTCCCCGTATAAATTTGTGGCGGAGGTCAGTTGTAGACGCGCCCCATTTTCTAAGGATTGCCAGTCTTTTTCAGAGATCGGAAAATCAACAGCATGAGCGGTATCTAGTGGATAAATAATATCATCAGGACTTTTAAAGAAAGCAAAGGAGATATCTTGGTTGCTCAAAATATTCTCAGCCAAACGCAAGGAATACTGTAGATAGCCATCCCGGGTCATATTTTGCTGTAAATATTCTGAGTCACTGATTTGCGAAATCGTCGCGACCGACGAAGCATACCCCATTAACTGCTCATAATTCCGTTCTTGTAACGTTTGGCGTGTCATTTGAGTAAACGCAATACCAATCGTCATCAAGATCACGAAGATCACCACAAAAAATGCAATCAGCTGTTGATACAGGTAGCGCATTAAGCAGCACCCGCATCATCAAATTTGTACCCAACGCCCCAGACGGTTTGAATGATCTGTGGCCCCACTTTTTCAATTTTTTGTCTTAATTTTTTGATATGTGCATCGACGGTCCGTTCATCGCCAAAGTATTGGTAATCCCAAACCAGTTCTAACAGCTGTTCTCTCGAAAATACTTGTCGCGGTTTTTTCGCTAACGTATAAAGCAAATCAAATTCTTTCGGCGTCAACCCATCGATGGGTTGACCATTTAAATAGGCTTCCCGTGTTTTTGTGTTCATTTTGAAATGATCGGTGACGATATCAAAGGTGGCATCGGAAGCTTCAGGTGTTGTTTTGTCAACCAATTCACTGCGGCGGTGTAGTGCCTTGATCCGTGCAATCAAGGTCAATGGACTAAAGGGTTTCGTCACATAGTCATCCGCCCCCATCTCTAATCCAATGACTTGATCGCTTTCTGAATCACGGGCCGTCAACATAATAATAGGGACTGTACTAGAGATTTTACGAATTTCGCGTGCCACCATCATGCCGTCCATGGAAGGAAGATTCAGATCAAGGGTGATCATATCCCATTTTTCTGGTTCAGCAGCAAAGGCCTCAAGTCCTTCTTTGCCATCGTACTTAAACACTGCTTCCCATCCTTCATTCAAGAAAAACATTTGCATCATTTCAGAAACAGATTCGTTGTCTTCAATCATTAATATATTCATTTTCTTCACCTCTATGTTCTTTATCAAATCGTTGCAGATTCTCTTCGATCAGGCCAAAGATCGGCACGATGAACCAAGGGATCGCGATCATTTCAATTAGAAAAAAGTTGGTCCATTCTTGCCATTTCAAGACAAACCCAATGAGCGCCATGATTCCGCCAAAAAGCAGAAAGAATCGGGCAGATAGTTTTTGGGCCTGTCGCCAATTTCGTTCATTTTGTTTTGCCAGATAGGAACGGTAGCCATAAATAAGGTTCATTTTTTTTGATGGAAAAAGAAAAAAAGTGAGACCAATCAAGAAAAAAATGCTGCCAATTACTAAAAAAATCATCGTTTCACTCCATTCTTCCTATAGTATACTCGAATTTCTTTCTTCTACCAACAACTTCACCGATTATTCATAAAGGTTTGCCTTTTTTTCAATCTTTGATAAGATTGTGAGTGGACTATGACTATAAACCTTAGGAGTAAGATACATGACCTATAAAGCATTAACATTTTTTGATCTTGACGGTACGCTTTTAGATGAACACTCGCAAATCACTTCGGAAATTGCTGAAGCGATGGCGATATTGCGAAAAAACGAAGTACTGCCGATCATTGCAACGGGAAGAACCGAACCTGAAGTTACCGCCATTCGTGAAGCAGCTGGGATCACCTCAAACATCGTCATGAACGGGGCCTTTATTCGCATTGACGGCAAAGAAGTTTTTTCTGATGCTCTAGAACCTGAGCTTTGCGCACGAATGTACCAAGCTGTCAAAGACAATGGTGATGAGCTGTGTTATTACAATGAGAAAGGCTATTGGGCGACTGGTCACACCGAGGAAATGGTCGGTGCATACAACTACGTCCGTAGCCCTCTCCCAGAAATCGATCCTCTGCATTATGAAACGGACCGGACCAATATGTTGCTGGTTTTAGGTGTCGGCAACGATGCTTATTATCATGAGCGTTTTCCCGAATTAACTTTTTATCGTAATACCCCCTTTTCCATCGATGTCGTAAAATCTGGCACCTCTAAAGGGACTGGCGTAAAAACCTTGGTAGAATTGTTGGGTCTAGAAGATGTACCTACCTTCGGCTTTGGTGACGGCAGCAACGATTTCGCCCTTTTAGAAGCCTGTGACCACAAAATTGCCATGGGAAATGGGATTCAAGAGTTGAAAGAGCTGGCAGATTTCGTTACCCTGAAAAATACCGAAGGCGGAATCGTGCACGCCCTGAAACACTTTGACTTGATCTGATCCTTTGCACATGAACAAAAATATGGTATACTAGTGAATGGTAGCGATACCCCTTTATCGAGGGGATGTTACGGATTCGACAGGCATAGTTGAGCCTGAATTGCGCTTCGTAGGTTACGTCTACGTTAAAACGTTACAGTTAAATATAACTGCTAAAAACGAAAACTCTTACGCTTTAGCTGCCTAAAAACAGTTAGCGTAGATCCTCTCGGCATCGCCCATGTGCTCGAGTAAGGGTCCTATTCTAAGTGGGATACGTTTTATCTTTCCGTCTGTAAGATAAAAAAGAGCTCATCAGACTAGCGATACAGACTGCCTGTCACTCGGCAAGCTGTAAAGCGAACCTTCAAATGAGTTGACTATGAGCGTAGATTTTTAGGTAGCAATATGTTTGGACGCGGGTTCGACTCCCGCCATCTCCATTTTAAACTGTCAGTAAATGACACTAAGAGCCAAAACCTTGATTTTACAGGGTTTTGGCTCTTTACTTGTGCCAGTATGTGACACTATTTGACTACCGACCTACATCAAAACCTACATCAAAAAAGCCCGCCACTTCGAAAAGTGATAGGCTCTGCCTTTATAATTTGCCAGTGTTTCATTTTCGGTTTAATGCTTTGACCCAATTTGATGGGCTTGAGGTGATGCCGTCCGCTGGCGTGCTTCCTGTATCCTTCTGTGTCTCCTTCTCTGATTTTATAGGATGTAAAAACAAAGAACACCTTAGAATAGTCGCGTCGTTACAGTGTGATTACGATATTCTAAGTGTTCTCTTTTTTGCCTTAGCCTACTTTTCAAAAAGTTATTTTTTCGTGAGTCTGATAATTTCTGAAATATCGTCAATTTCTAATGCATTAGCGATTCTTTCAATATGTTGAAGGTAAACTTTCTCTCGTTTTCCATTTGCCAGCTTATTAATAATCGAAGGTTCAATGTCCGATAAGCGTGCTAACTCTCTTAGAGAAATTCCTCGGCTTTTTACAAGCTCTTTTAAGCCTATTTCTATTCTTCTGTTCATGTATTCCCACCTTTTCTGCAAACAGATGTTGTTCCTAGAGACATCATATAGTAAAATAGGATTAAAAGTGGTGTCTATACAAACATCAATAAAATCAGAATGGAGGCGTTACGTTGAAAGAAATAGAAAAGATAGGTATTAAGACGAGTAATAAGCAGCCGGTAAAAGAAATTAGCTACCAGGACATGTATCGTTTAGGAGATACTTTGGAGCAATTAAGATCTTGGCAAGAGCCGCTCTGTGTAATAGAAAAATTTTTCAGTGACAAAAAAAGACCCGCGAATAAGCAGAAAATCATCCGAGATTATCATGCCTGCTCCTTATTATTCAATGTTTTTCTCACAGACTTTGGTAGCTCCCTCGAAAAAATGGAACGTCAGATTGGTGAGTTAAAAACGCGAAGAAAAGTTTAATACAAGAACGATAGGTTAAGCTCCTATCAAGCTATAGACTATCGTTCCCTTTGCTATTTTGGGTTAAAATTGAAAATGTTAAACAGCTTGTTCCCTTCGTTCTTCCCATTTGATATGATGAAAGCATCAAACGTAGGACGTGATTAGATGAAATTGACCTTATTAGAACCCTCTTTTTCTGTCATCCAAGTAAAGAATATCGATCCTTCGATGCTGAAGATCGTCCCACTATTTTTTGCCCAGACCTCAGAAGAACTTTCTTTGGTATTGCCGACTACCAACGTCCCTTCTGAAGCGATAAACAGAGAGGATGGATGGAAAGCCATTAAAATAATCGGTGTATTGGACTTCAGTATGATCTGTATCATTGCAAGAATCTCTTCCCTTCTAGCCGAAGAATCGATTAGTATCTTTGCTCTTTCTACCTTCAATACTGATTACATTTTAATCAAGGAACATCAAGTAGAACAAGCTCGTACGGTTTTAACCGACAATGATTATTTCTTCGTCAAATAAGAGAAACCCTTTGCTTCATAATCTAGTCATCCCTATTGCTCACCTCAATAAACACAAAGAACGACTGAACCAAAAAGTTCAGTCGTTCGCTTGTATTTTTCTCGTCGTTTAAGAAAGATAAGAGTACTAGGTAGTTCAAATGGAAGACTTCCCCAAGCTTTCATTTGCCCCAGTACTCTTCATTGCTCGTTGTTACTTTAATAATAATACAAAAATCATTTTTATTCAATAAATATGTCCAAAAATCACAAAAAATGCCTTTTTATGACAATTTATAGGGTTTTCAATTCATTTCTAATAACATCTTTCCTATTTCTATTTATATTCTCGATCCCTTTACCTTCTCTCCTAACTGAATGAACTCGTAAAAAAGAAGCATTTTTGTTTCTTAAGTATTGAATTTGAGTGATTTTGTCTTGTCAATCGAGTATTCTCATGCTAACATGATTATGCAAACGTTAACAATCTAAAATGCACACGTGAACATTAATGTTGAGGAGGATTTTTTATGGCAAAAATTTCAGATGTTCAAACAGCGTATTATCGGATTCCGCTTCCGGAAATCATGGAAGACGCAAAACACGGCCTACACACCCACTTTGAAGTGCCTATCGTCAAGATCGTTACTGATGATGGTCGCGAAGGTGTGGGCTATACGTACACCGGTGGCTTTGGTGGTGAGTCGATCGCCAAACTGATCGATAAAGAACTAAAAGCAATCCTTTTAGGGAAAGATCCAGCATGTGTGGAAGCCTTGTGGGATCAGATGAACTGGGGCATCCATTATGTTGCCAGAGGCGGTTTAGCGAGTTTCGCCATTGCGGCTTGTGATATCGCCTTATGGGACTTACGTGCGAAAAAAGCACAAGAACCCCTCTACAAACTTTTAGGCGGCGCAAGTAACAAAGTCAAATGCTATGGTGGTGCGATCGATCTAAACTTTCCCCTTGAAAAGCTCTTAGCCAATAATCAAAAATATTTAGACATGGGATTAAAAGCGGTCAAAATCAAATTGGGGCAAAAAAACCTTGCCGAAGATATTGCTCGCATAAAAGCGGTCAGAGAATTGATTGGTCCCGATGTGGTCTTTATGGTGGATGCCAACATGAGCTGGTCGGTTGAAAAAGCGATCAAAGCCGCCAAACTGATGGCGCCTTATGACATTTTGTTCCTTGAAGAACCAACGATCCCCGAAGATTACGAAGGCTACGCGCGTATCGCTAAAGAAGGGCAAATTGCGGTCGCAGGCGGGGAAAACTTGCGCACCCCGATCGAATTTGCTCATATGATCAAATATGGCAATGTCGATTTTCCACAACCCGACGCTTCCAATTGCGGTGGGATCACCGGCTGGTTGAAAATTGCTGCCTTAACACAAGCGAACAACGTATCGGTTTCTACTCACGGCATGCAGGAATTACACGTCAGTCTCTTAGCAGCGATGCCTAATGCTGGGTATCTCGAAATGCACAGTTTTCCAATCGATCAATACACCACGAGACCATTAGTGATCGATCCATCCGATGGCTGTGCGATTGCACCAGAAGAACCAGGGATTGGCGTCACCTTTGACTGGGAGAAACTTGCTCCTCATAAACAACCCTTTTAACTGAAAACCCACGTTGATTTCCTTTACTATCAGGAAATCAACGTGGGTTTTTATTACAGAATCAATGGTTTTTCTTCAAATGGCAGCCACCGTTCATCAATCAGGGAACGATACCAAGCGGCTGATTTTTTTAATGACCGGGTCCGTTCTTCATTTAGCTCGATTCGGACGAGACCATAGCGGTTTTTGAACGCATTCATAGGTGAAACACAATCGGTAAATGCCCAAAGCATATAGCCTTCGCAGTTGGCGCCTTCCTCGACGGCTTTTAGCAGCCAGTAAAGATGTTCAGTAATAAACTGAATCCGATAATCATCTTGGACTTGACCTGTGGCATCCATATACTGTTCTTCATTTTCCCGCCCCATACCGTTTTCAGTAATCAGCCATGGAATATTCCCATAATTCTCTTTCAGGTAATTAGCCATATCGTACATGACCTTCGGATAGATTTCCCAGCCACGAGAGTTATTCATTTGTTTTCCTGGCAAATCAAAGGTCTCATAAAACATTTCCGGATGAAACGGTGTATCCGAATGCCATTGATACCGTGGTGCTCGCACGCGTTTCGGGTAGTACTGATTGACCCCTAAGAAATCCACCGTATGGGTGCGGATCGTTTCCAAATCTTCTTCTGTCGGATCAAAGTAGATGTCATAGGTTTGGCAAAGTGTGATAAGTTCATTTGGATAATGCCCCTTGACCATTGGATCAAAAAAGATCCGGTTGAAAAAGAGATCATACATTTTTTGCGCGTTTTGATCCTCCGGTGAGGAAGAGCGTGCGTAAACCATTTCTGGATTCAGCACACAACCGATGCGCCCCTCGTAGCCTTTTTCATGATAGACAGCCACCGCTTGGGCGGACGCCAATACTTTGTGATAATTCCAAAGCATCCATTTTTTTGTGTTTTGCTCATGGGGCCAGCGGATCGCATCGAGATAACAACGAGTCTGAATAACGATCGGCTCATTGAAGGTAAACCAATGTTTGACTCGATCACCGTAACGTTCGAAGGCGATCTCGGCATAACGGGTATACAGATCGACCACTTTCCGCGAGCTCCAGCCATCATAGGCATCCATCAAACTAGCTGGCAGTTCATAATGTTCCAAACAAAGCATCGGTTCGACCCCAGCCGCAAGCAATTGGTCGATAAGCTGATCGATATGAGCAGCATAGTCTTCATCAACGATCAGCTGTTCATGGTCGGTAAAGAAGCGCGCCCAGTTGATCGATGTTCGGTAATGGGTCAAATGAACCTCCTGCATCAGTTCAACATCCTCTGAAAACTTTTCCATAAAATTCGTCGCAACAGCCGGCCCATAGCCATTATGCCAAACAAAGCGTTCTTCTTTGTACCAGCGGTCGAGATACGAATCTTGCCCTTCTTTCTTTCCTTGCCAGCCTTCTGTCTGCCAAGCAGACGAAGCAGCCCCTAAAATAAATGTTTCAGGTATTTTTACCATTTTTTCAAAACTCCTTTATGCAACTTCATTGGTCGTACGATTCATTACCAAAACAAAAGGTAGATAGATCAAAATCGCCACGACAATACAGATAACTTGCGTGATGACAGCCCCGATATCCCCAGCAGTAGCTAGATAAGCATTGACGATCGGTGGCATTGGCCATGGGACCATTACCACTGCTTTAGCGGCAAAGCCTAGGCTTGTGGCCACGTACCCAATCGTTCCTGTTACTAATGGTGTCAGGATAAAGGGAATCGCCAAAATGGGATTCAACATAATTGGCATTCCGAAGATCACTGGCTCATTGATATTGAAAATACCAGGTGCTAATGACAATTTAGTGATTTGGCGCATGTCCTCCCGCTTACCGACGATCAAAATCGCAATCAGCAACCCAATCGTCACGCCAGAGCCGCCCATACTCATATACATATCCCAAAACGGCATCGTAATGATATTGGGTACTTCTTTTCCAGCTTCAAAAGCTTCCGTATTGACGGCGATCGCTGCCAGCAACAATGGTTCACGAATGGGTTTGACCATCTGGTTCCCATGAATCCCGATGACCCAAAAAACTTGTGCGATAAACATCAACAATAAGATACCTGGTAATCCTTGGACGATCCCTTCCAGTGGTCGTTGGACGACATTGTAGATGATATCGTAGGCATACATCCCTGTGAGTGCTTTGATAGCAAAGCCAGCGGTGGCGATGATGGTCACGGTGAAAATCGTTGGAAACAATGCCGAAAAACTTGCCGAAACATTCCCTGGAACACTATCAGGCATCGTGATCTGCAGCCGTTTTTGTCTTCCTAGCCACGCATAAAGCTCGATGGAAACGATCGCAACGAACATGCCTAAAAATAGGCCTTTCGTGTCCGTATATTGCTTAGCCAGCACGTTTTCGGCAACCACTGTCGCATCTTCGTGCAAAAATTCAAAGATCATTGGATTAACAGAAAGATAAGACATCACGGCGATGATTCCTGGAAAGACCCCCGAAATCTTATTTAATTTTGCTAGCTCAATCCCAATCAGAAACACTGCATAGATCGTTAAGAAACTCAACGTCACATAACTGACCGCAGATGAGATCGGTTTTAAACTTTCTAAAAAGCGCAGTGCCTCGATTTGTGCCAATCCATTTTCAGCATCAAAAACCATTGCTGAAAACAAAGTACCAAATGCCCCGGTAATGATTACTGGAATCAAAGCAGCAAAGGCATTTTTAATGACCATGATGTAGCGTAAATTGTTGATCCTATTGGCAAACTTTCCTAAAACGTCAGCGAGTCGATCCATAAATCCTTGCATAAAACTCCCTCCTATACCCCTATTCTTCAATCGTTAGAAAACGATTACATTACAAATGTAATTCATTTCCTGAAGAATGTAAACGCAGGAAAAGCCTTTAAAACAAGGTATGTAAAGCTCCAAGTTTACATACTTCGTTTTATCACTTATTATTATTTTGAGGTGAAGCAAATGGCGAACTACCATGACATCGCTGCCGATCTACGGAGCAAAATCAATCACGGGTTTTACGAAGAAGAGAAAAAATTGCCGAAACAATCCGAACTGGCTGTCCATTATCAGACCAGCCGCGTGACGATTCAAAAAGCATTGAATATTTTACAAATGGAAGGCATTATTTACGGTAAAAAAGGCACGGGTACCTTTATCAGCGACGCCTATTCAACCTTCGATTACAACGCCAAGATCAATCGTGGATTGACCAAACGTCTTGGGGAAACAGGAAAGATCACCAGCAAGATCATTTCTTTTGCCATTCTTTTTCCCGATGAGAAAGAACAAGAAAAACTAAAAATCCGCAGTGACCAACAAATTTATGATATCGTTCGTTTGCGCCTGTTTGACGATATACCCGTTGTTTTAGAATATACCATCATGCCGCTTCATGTCATTCCCGGGATTACCGAGGAAGTCTTAAACTCATCGGTCTACGGTTATATCACCAACCAGCTACACTCCTCGATTGGGACATCTGTCCGTCGCATCAAAGCGGATCGTGCAGATACCTATGATCAGCAATACTTAGCTTGTGCTGCCACCGATCCCATCTTAGAAGTGGAACAAACGGTTTATCTCGGCGATGGGACGCCTTTTGAATTTTCTCAGTCACGGCACCGCTATGATATGGGAGATTTTATCGTCGTAAATAATTAATACGCTGCGTATCGAATACCTCTGAGTGAGGATCGATACGCAGCGTATTTTACTTAAAAATATTGCTGATAGACTGTTTGACCAATTTCTCTTAGCCAACTGATCCCTTGACCACTACCGGTTTTATCATAGGAAAACGCCGCAATGATGATCGTCGTTTCATTGGCGTGCAAATACGCTACATCGTGTTCGATGCGGTCAAGACGACCTGTCTTATTAAAAATGCGGCACGCAGGATGCGTTGTTTCAGCAAAAGTCCCTGGTATGCCCTCTTGAAATTGCTGCTGATTTAAGGCTGAAAATCCTAGGGCAGCTTCTTCTTGTTTAACACACCTTAGTAGTAGTTTGGCAGCCGCCGAAGGGGTCAAGCGGTTCTCTTTGTCTTTGATCGGTCGCATCATATACCGTTCAAATTGGATTTCCGGCTCCTGGATCCATGCTTGAAGTGTGGGCAACCCTACTAAGTCCAATAGTACATTGGTGGCGGTATTATCAGATACGGCGATCATCGCTGTAAGCAGTTCACTGATAGCCCAGCTTTTTTCTGAGGAAAAAGACGGAGTACCCCAGCGCCACCTGTCAGATCAACGGGGCTCACACAAATTACTTGTTGGGGATTGATCTTTTTTTCGATGATTTGTTCAAGGTAATAGGCATACAATACAAGCTTACTGATACTTGCTGCTGGAAATGACTTATGACTCTGATAGTCAACAAGACATTTCGTTGGCGTACCAATCCATAACCCCATTTCCAATGTTGCTTGATATTTTTTTAGGATATGGTTTATTTCTAAATAAACGTCATCTTTTGTCATCAAACGCTCCTTTCCTCAATGTCAGTAAAGGATTGCTCATGTGCCCGGTTCAATTGATGTATTTGGTTTGTCTTGCCAGTAGCGCGCCACAACTGCTAGTTCCGGTTCATAATTAGAACCAGCGATTTTGGTTTTCATGACCCGCGATCCGGGTGTTCTTGAATGAATCATTTCATCATCCCCCAAATACAACCCAACATGATGGACTTCACCTTTTCCTTCTTCATAAGCAAATAGCAACAGATCTCCCGGTTGTGCCTGACTGTAAGGTACAATGTTTGCTTGTTGTGCTTGCTCAATCGTATCTCGGGGGATCAAAATACCATGAAGTCGATGCAGCGAATACATGAATCCAGAACAATCAAAGCCACTGCCGCTAATGCCTGCCCAGACATAGGGCTGATTCAAAAATTGTTCTGCTAGTGCAATCATTTTCTCGGGCAGATTTGTCCATGTATCCACAATGACTTGAGCAAAGGATTTAGCGATCGTTGCTGGTCCATTAGGCGTAGCCACTCGATAGGAATCTGTGGTTTCCCCAACTAGGGGTAAAACCGTCCCAAAAGAAACGATCCGTGTCGCAGAGTCAAAAACAAGCAAAGCTTCTTTGGCAGTCACGCCGAGCATTCTTTTAGCTGTTGCATAGTCTGGTGGCAATGGCTTCAATACCTCGTTTGGTAGATAGCCGGGATAGCCAAGTGGGTGTTTATTGCTTTTTTGATCCAAGACGATCACATGGGCCCAACCATCCGTTTGGTCGATGACTTCTACAATCGTCCCATATAATACTTCGGAGTCCACTAAGCTTTCCTGATAAAGCCGCATCGTATCTTCATCAGTCAAAAAAGTGTGCAGTGCTTCTAAAGGGAATGCTTTGATTTTTGCTAGTACTTTGTTTTCTTTGGGTTCCTTCCATAAGAAGGAAGAGCCAGCCTGAACAATTTGTTTCATCTTTGCTCCTCTCATAACTGTTTATTCGTTGATTCCTAGTCCGATGCGTTCGGTGACGCTCAAGCTTCCTGGACGCTGAAGAATCCCTTGCGTTTCAGGGGAAGTCGTTTGGGTCTCCCACATAAAAGGAACATCCAGATCATAAAATCGGACATCGTTCATCCCTAAGGCAAAATGGGCGGCGGCAGCCATTCCACCATACCCTTCAATCATCGAACCGACCATCACCGGCACTTGATGCTCTTTTGCCAATTGATAAATTTTTTGTCCCTCTTTGATCCCGCCGCTTTTCATCAATTTAATGTTCAAATAATTACAGCATTTTTCAGCAATCAAACGTTTGGCATCCTCATAGGAAAAAAGACTTTCATCGGCCATGATCGGAATCGTGGTACGAGCAGTCACATAGCTGAGTCCAGCAAAATCATGGGCTTTTACTGGCTGTTCAACAAACTCGATCGGAATGTCTTGCCATTGGTCTAAAATCTGCACCGCTTCTTCTTTGGTCCAGCCTTGATTGGCATCAATTCGAAAGGGAATCTTTCCTGCCAAGCGTTCATTGATGCGGCGAATTTTCGCAACTTCCTCTTCGATCGTTCCTGCCCCTAGTTTGATTTTCAAGGAGCGAAATCCCGCCTGGACTTTCGCTTGGGCATCCTGTAGCATCTGCTCCTGTGAGCCGACACTGATCGTATAATCGGTTGTCAGTGTATTGACAGAACCTCCTAAATAACGGTAAAGCGGTAAGTTAGCCGCTTTTGCCAGTGCATCATGCAACGCGATATCAATCGCCGCTTTAGGGCTCGTATGATGCTGGATCAACGCATGAAGCTCATCCATTACCGACAATTGCGCATCTACCTTTCTGCCTAACAGGAAGGGGGCAAAGACCGTTTCGATATCTTTTAAAATACTTTCTTTTGTATCACCGGTGATCACTTCGGTAGGTGCTGCTTCTCCGATACCAACGATCCCATTATCAAAAAAAAGCAGCACTCGAATCACTTCGACGGCGTGCACTTCTCTAAGCGCCGTTTTAAACGGTGCATTCAGCTGGATCGGAATTCGTTTGGTTTCAACTGCTGTGATTTTCATTGGCGTTCCCCCTAAAAAGAAAAGCCGTTCTTATCTAGCTGGAATGAATCATTCCTCTTCACTGCTAGATAAAGAACGGCTGTATTCCTTGTTCTCAAGTTGCTGAACGCTCGAATCGCGTTCCTCTTTTCTGCAGTACTGTTTGACTACATCAGTCAGTAGATGTATGAAAGAATCAATTTTTATACTTATTCTTCGACAAACACATTTTTATAGTCATAGGCAGCACCGACACTATGAACGATGAGACCTTTGATCTTAGGCGACCGCAGATGTGCTTCTGCACTTTGAAAAAGCGGAATAATGCCCAAATCTTCATTTAAGATTTTTTCTGCTTCCACCATATTTTCCCAACGGGCTTCTGGGTTGTTGGCATTTTCATTGGAGGCTTGTTCGATCAATTGGTCGTAGTCATCATTTAACCATTTCCCACGATTGTAGGAACTGTCTTTTTTGAACAATTCTAAAAAGTTGATTGGATCTGCATAATCACCGATCCAATTGTTCATGACCATCTCAAAATCGCCGCTATTGGAACGATCCAAACGAACAGAAAAAGGAACATTTGTGACTTCGACAGTCAATCCATCCAGTGTTTGCTGCAAGGTTCCTTGAATGTATTCCGCCATTTTTTTCGATTGGTCGGTATCTGAGGTCAGCAGCTCGAAAGACAACGTATCGATCCCCAGCTCAGCTTTGGCCTTTTCCCAATACTCTTGGGCTTTTTCTTCGTCAAAGGCTAACGTGGTTGCCGCATCCTCAACAAAGTCAGCTTTTGTCTCTGGATTGAAAGCTAGGTCAGAAGGAACAAAACCGACAGCCGGTAATGAGCCGTTGCCTAAAATATTCTCAACGATTTGTTGCCGATTCATGCTATACGAAATGGCTTGGCGCAAATTTGCATTTCGAAAAGGCGAATCTTCTGGTGCTTGATTCATTTCTAAATACTGAGTGGTTGCACTAGGCTGAACAATGTAATCAGGATGATTCACATTCTGCATCGCCAATTCACCGCTTAAAATAATGTCATCGGCTTGTCCGCTTTCGTACAAGTTATAAGCAGTCGATGAGTCTTTCACGACATCGAAATTAACTGTTTCAAGTTTGACTGAATCGGCATCCCAATAATCCGGATTTTTTTCCAATGACCACTGGATATCGGTGCCTGGGCCAGCATAATTGGTCAATAGGAATGGTCCATTGTACGCCGCGTTTTCACTTGTTAAGGCGTATTGATCACCAAATTCCTCCACGACACGTTCGTTTTGTGGGAAGAAGGTTGGAAAAGCCAGTAAAGATAAAAAGTAAGGTGTTGGTTTTTCTAACGTGATTTTCAACTCATGATCATTGACTGCTTCGATCCCTAACTCGCTTTTATCTAGCGTGCCATCTGAAATAGCAGATGCATTTTTAACGGGTGCTAGCATATAGGCATAATTGGAAGCTGTAGCTGGATCAACGGTTCGCTGCCAGCTAAAAACATAATCAGCCGCTGTAACTGGATCACCATTGGACCATTTTGCCTCTTCTCGCAGTGAAATGGTATAGGTCAGGCCATCTTCACTGACTTCAGCGTCTTTACTTGCCCCAGCAATTACAGGAACATTGTTCTCATCCAAGCGATAAAGGCCTTCATAAGCATTGTTCAGAGTAATAAAGCTATAAGAGTCGGTTGCTAAAGAAATATCGGCACTGCCCATCTCTGCTGAAAATTGCACATTGATCACTTGCTCTGCAGAAGAAGCTGCTGATGAATCCGTCTCGTTTTCTTGCGCGCCATTTTGACAAGCTGCTAAAAAGAAGCTGCCTAGTAACACAAGCGATACTGCATATTTGCTACGTTTCCCCATTTCTACTCATCCCCTTCTAACATTCAGATAATTCAAAAAATTCTGTTTGTTGTACCGAGTTTACCGCATGTTTATGCAGCCTGTCAATTTAACTCGACCAAAAAATGTAAGAGGTTACATGGTTGTGTCAGAAGCGCTCTTCTGAATGTAAAAATTAGAAAAGTGCGACTTTATGCTGAATATCGTTGACAGGAGTCGTGCCAAGAAAGCATACAAAAAAGTACTGATCTTCTAGTGATCAGTACTTTGGCTACTCTCTTATACATCATTTCGCAGGTAAAATGGATAAAAAACTTTCTTAATTTTCCTTACCTTTCATACAAAAAAGAAGACACAAATTTCGTCTTCATAGCGCTTTCTCAGAACCTTCCCACTTTTTTGCCTTTCAACTCAAGGAATAAAAGAAATCTCCTCAGAAAGTAAAAAAAACGTATCTATTTTAAAATGGGAGTGGTACACTAAACAAACGAAGAGTATTGCACGTGAGAAAAGAAAGACTTCCCCAAGTATCCATTTTCTCCAATACTCTTCGGACTCTTCAGTACGTATATTAATTATACGTACTTTTTTCATTTGTTCAAGGCTTTTGAAGGATTTAATCAAAAAGCAAAAATCGATACAAACGTACAAATTCTCAATGCTAATTGACAATGATTCTCAATTAGGGCTATACTAAATGAAATCACTCACAGCAAGGAGGAATTTCATGTATATCCGTACCGTCGCATTTGAAGTAATTCCTGAAGGTAAAGAACGATTTCTAGCTAAAATGAAAAAAGATACCGCCTCAATGAAAACATTTGCTGGGTGTCACTCTGCTGAAGCTTGGTTTTCAGAATCAAAAGACAGCCTCGTTTTCCAGTTAGTGTCAAAATGGACTGAGAAAAAAGCCTTTCAAGCTTGGTTAAAACGTCCCGAACATTTGCAAAAGCACCGAGATGCGTATCGAGCTGAAAAAGAAGGAACTGCAAAACCGAGCCTTGTTTTGTCCAAGACCGGCCAAGAATTTGTCTTGATCGATGAAGAACCTAGTCCTAGTTAGACTATAAGAGCGATCCACCAAAGCTGATTCCGTTCGCTTTGGTGGATCGCTTTCTTGTTCAGTATCTCTCTTTTCTATTCCACCGTTCGCTCGTTCAGGGTTCTTCCTTGCTGATCTTTTAATTGAAGCCAGCCATTGGTCCCCCCATAGTAAAGAAACATGCCTACCTCATTGACACTTTTTAATACGACGTCTTCAATCGTTCGTCCCTCTTTGATCGCTGATTGATTCTCTTGCCGTATCTTTTCTGCTAATCGAGCTGAAAAGCCCACCGAGCCGTCTTTGTTCAAAGGAACCTCTTGACGCAAGGTAGCGCCTTTTTCAATTCGAACCTCGTTGCGTTTCTGCCAATAGACCGTTGCTGTACTTCCTTGATAATCCACCATAAAGGGTTCATCTTGTAATTCTTTTGACCATTTATGACGAGGTTTGCCCCCCTTTTTCACCTCTTTCGTTTCCTTTTTGCTGGTGGATACATAACCCAGAAAATCGATCAAGCAATCAAATGGTTCCGCACAAACAGCGACCTTTTGTTGCAGTTCCTGTGGAATCACGATAGGTGCGTTGGAAGCATTGGACAGTTGGTATTTCTCTTGATAGTAGGCCGCTAAGTATGGCGCCATGATCTCCCAAGGTGGTGTAAGGATTATTAAGCGGTCATATTCTTGCTTTTCATCAAATGTTTTCTCATCTGTTACTGATAGTAATTGGCCTTTTTTTATGGTTAAGAGGACGGTATTGTCTTTTGCTTCAATAAGTTTTCCTTTAACAATTTGCAGTTGCCCTGCTTCCTGCGGCAATTCAAAAAGCATCTGTTTGTCATCAATGACCGTTTTTTCTAATTCCATTTTGCTCCCTGCTTTCTGCTAGTTTCTCGCCCATTATAGCATGTATTTTTCTACGCAGCTGTGTCGAAGAATCAAAAAAAGAGGCTGCTTCCAAGAAACAGCCCCTTTTTTAAGGGAATTGGTTTACGTGCATGGTTTCATTTTATTTTGATTGGGTGATTACCAATGGATCAGCTAAAAAAGCACTCAACTAGTGCTGGTTGATAGATCTCATTGTATTTTGCAACTACTCGTCCGCAACGTTCTTCGATATCTTCATGATCGATTCCATCATAGCGAATCACATTTAATACGACACACCTTTCCATTTTTCTGACCACTTCACCGATCACACGACTTTGTAAGCCAACTGGTTTACATTCATATGCTTTACCTAATACAATTGTTTCTGCTTCCATAATTCTCTCCTTAAAAATTCATTTTTCTAATTGTATTATCATATTATCATCTAATTTTAATTAAATAAAGAAATATGCCCGTAATTTGTAAATAATAACTAAAAAAAGCGTTCATATTCAATGAACGCTTCGCTTTAAAACATTATGTTGTTTTTACGTTAATATTAAAAAACAAGTGCTTTATTGGCGACTTGCTACCAATAACGCCGCAAATTCTTCCAGATATTTCTGATCGATCGCATCATAGCTGTTTGTTTTTCCACTATCGATATCCAGCACGCCAAGCAGCTGATTACCAGCTACCATGGGAACTACGATTTCAGACATTGCTGCTGAGTCACAAGAAATATAATTTTCATGTTCTTTGACATTGGGTACGATCAATGTGGTTTTTTCTCCGCTGATTCCCCACAAACCCCTTTGCCTAATGTGATTCTGGTGCAAGATACTCTTCCTTGGAATGGGCCTAAGATCAGTTCGCCTTCTTCAAATAAGTAGTAGCCGGCAAATACTGTATCTTCCAATGTTTCATTCAGTAAAGCAGAAGAGTTGGCTAGATTGGCGATCCAATTACTCTCCGCTTCTAACAACCCTTTTAATTGCAGAAGCATCAATTCATACGCTTCGATTTTTTTATTCATTTTCTCACCTCTGTCCTTGATTATAAGCAAACACAGAGGATTTGTCTCGTCTAAATTGCTGGGTACTGGAAACAAAAAATGTGAATAAAAAGAGAAGTCGCCTGAATCAGTCTACTTACTAACCTTTGTCAGCAACCGATCTCGATCGATTGGGTTCTCCTTCTCAATCATCTGCTGAACTACTCTGCATCAATCACAGTAAAACGAGTATTTTCATGTCGCACTGTTTCGATTTCATCAAGGATTGCTTTGGCTAACGTACCACTGGATGTTACTGATTCCTTTTGGTCATTGAATAGCAAGTGATCTTTCCCTAAAATCGCTGGTTTAGCTGGTCCTTCTTGAAAGACGTTCCCAGGAGAAATCCCCACCCAAGGGACATTTTTGACGGTTTCTAAAAAGAGGTATTCGTCTAGCTGATTTTCTGGAATCGCAATCCAGCTTTCACTTCCTGGGGCTTTTTTCAATTCGGTAAGATTGCGTTCGCCCGCTTCGTTGAACAGGCTGCCAGCTCCTAAAATGAAGAACAAGCGTGTGTTCTTTTCTCGAAACAGGTGCACTAATTTTGCTGCCAAATCCACATGCAAGTACGCTTGGTCAGGACTTGTCGCAAACGCATCGACCAATACGTCAAACCCGTCGAGGTCTCCTTCTGTTAACGAAAAAGCATCTTTTGTAAGTGTTTTGACTGTATCACCAAATTGTTCTTTGGCTTTAGCTTCATTTCTAACGATAGCAGTCACCTCATGTCCTCGCTGTACTGCTTCTTGATAAATAGCTGAACCTGCATTTCCTGTTGCGCCAATAACACCGATTTTCATGATAATCATCCTTCCTCATCTTTTGTTTGACTAAAATAGTTGTTACTAATCAAGTTACAACTAGAGTATAAAAGAAACTTTCTTTCCTGTCAAGAAATTGCTTAGCAGGTGAAAGTTCTTTTTACTGTGTTGTGTCCGTTCAATCTACTGTTTGGCTTCTCCTCGAATGCCTTCAATGATTGATTGCAACGAGATGGCACTCATCTCCTGCTCGATTTTCTTTTGCAGCACATCATAGGTTTCTTCTAATACCCCTTGAATATTCCCCCCAATTAAGCAGTTGGGGTTGGTTTTTTTGTCTGCATGTAAAAGATGGTGATCTTTTTCAACACTCGCATAAATGTCTAACAAAGAAATCTCATTTGGTTCCTTCGTTAGTTTAGGGTTTGGTTTTCCTCTTTGGCTTTCGATCAATCCAGCAACCCGTAAATCACTCATAATCCGGCGAACATAAGCAGGATTCGTTTCAACGCTCTGGGCGATCCGATCACTTGATAAATCAGTTCCTTTAAAGAGGTGGATGTAAGCGAGGATGTGAATGGCGTCGCTGTATTTGGTTGAATATTTCACTTCGTCTCCACTCCTTTTTCTTGTATCATACCTCTTTTTTAGCATTTAGACAAAGGGGACTGATCAATCTTACAAAACTCAAGAATCCCGTCAAAAAAAACAGCCCTCAAAAAGTTAGCACAAAAGCCTAACTTCTTGAAGGAACTGCATACTGAACCACTTTTTTACTTTTTATTTAAACGATCACTTTGCTAATAGCCATTCATCCACGCCGATTCAAGCTGATTACCGTCGGGATCAACGATTTCATAGCCGACCATCACGTCTTCTGGAATACCCATGTCAACTTGGAACGATTGGCCGCCATTTTCTTCTGCAATCTTCGCAAAATTCTTCGCTTCTTCTGGTGTATCGAAGCTAAACGCAATCAATGCACCACTTGTGTTCTTCGTATCCGCAATACGTCTGCCATTCAGAAACTGTTGATAAAACTCATGTTCTAACAACATCACCCAAATCGATTCACTCCAAACCATCCCGCTGCTAGTCTCGTTTGAGAACTCTTCATTTTTGACAAATCCCAACGCTTCATAAAAGGAGTTTGCACGTTTGATATCAGTGACAGGCAAATTTATAAACACCATTTTGTTCGCCATTTTCTTGCCTCTTTTCTTTGATAAGCTGCATTAACGAATCCGCTCTCATTATACCACCTATCAGTTGATTCACAAAACCATCAAACCTTTTCATTTGCTCTTGGTTTCTATCAGCTCACCCAAAAATGTTTTTTTAAGTAAAAAAAGGTCTTTGCATGCAAGACCTTTTTGCTTTTCTTACCTATGAAAAAGTAACCAAATACGCATCGCATAGAAGCCATTTTTTCGCTGATCAATTCAACGCAAGCTACTCTACTTTTTTTAATACTCAATACTCAAGTCTTGAATCGATCACGGTAGCTTTCCCACGATAAATTTTTCGATACTCTTTGGGCGTATAACTAGTTGCTTTTTTAAATTTCTTACTAAAATAATTTGGATCATTGAATCCCACTCTGACAGAGATTTCATTGATTGATCGATCACTTGTTGAGATTTCTTTTTTGGCAACTTCAATACGATAAATCATCAAGTACAATGAAAAGGTCATTCCTAAGGTATTCTTGATCAAACGGCTGGTGTGATACCGGCTTAAATGCAGGTGATCTGCTAAAGTGTCTAACGTAATATGTTCTCTATAATTTTCATGAATATAGCGCAATATCTTATGTCTTAAAGAAAGCGAAGGAGAAGCTTCATTGTTGTTCTCGACGTGCAGCAAGGAAATCTGATTGATGGATTGAATCCCCCGGTCTAATGCATAAACAAAATCATTGGTGATCGGTTCCACTAAATAATCGATCAAGCCGTAACGCAACGCTTTTTGAGCGATAGCAAAGCTTTATACTGCAGAATACAAAATTGCTTTTGCATTCGGGCAAAAAGAGAGCAATTCTTTGTATAATTCAAAACAGTCTCCTTCGCCATCCGCATTGATCACTGCAATTTCAACCGTTTGCTCAAGACATGTTCGCTGAAGCGCTTTTTTCGAATCAACCGTCGGAAGTAAGATGACATTTGGGAAATGACGATCGATCAAACGAATCATATCATTAACTGCTCCTCGCTCATTGCTGTCAATGATCAATAAATTACACACGAATTTTTCTCCTTCGTTTAAAATTTATCTGTTGGTATTTCTCTTTCCATTTATTTCTCTTGAAAATCTATGACCATCCGCCCTTTGATTTGGCCAGAGAGCATTTCATCAAAAATATCATTGATCTCTTCTAACTGACGCATAACAACTTTAGGAACGACTTTTCCTTCAGCTGCAAATTGGAAAGCCTCTGCTAAATCAGTTCGTGTTCCAACAAGAGAGCCAACAATCTTAATACCGTCCAATACAAGCCGCGGAATGTTCAAGTCCATGCTTTCTGGTGGAAGACCGACTGCTACAATCGTACCGCCCGCACGAACGGCATCGACAGCAGAGTTGAAGGCTGCTTTTGAAACAGCAGTTACAACAGCTGCATGTGCGCCACCGGTTGCTTCTTGAATGACTTTCGCTGCATCTTCTTTCGCAGGATTGATCACAAGATCAGCGCCGTGATCTTTTGCAAAGTCCAACTGCTTGTCGTTGATGTCGATCCCAATCACTTTTGCATTGAAGACATTTTTTGCATATTGCAAGGCTAAGTTTCCTAATCCGCCTAAACCATAGATGGCGATCCATTGACCTGGTTTAATATCAGAAACTTTCACCGCTTTATATGTCGTTACGCCTGCACAAGTAATGCTACTGGCTTCAGCAGAACCTAAGTCCTCAGGCACCTTCACTGCATAGTCAGCTACAACGATACACTCTTCAGCCATACCACCATCTACAGAATAGCCGGCATTTCTAACAGAACGACATAATGACTCATTCCCGTTCACACAGTATTCACATGATCCACAGCTTTCATACAACCAAGCAACACTTGCACGGTCACCAATTGCTAGAGAAGTAACATCATCACCGATCGCAACGACTTTACCGATTCCCTCGTGACCAAGTACGATTCCAGACGCATCGCCAAAGTCGCCATCTTTTACATGCAAGTCAGTGTGGCAGACACCGCAACACTCCATTTCTAATAATGCTTCATTCGGACGAAGCGCTCTCAATTCTTTTTCTTCGATTTTTACAACCTTATCTTTTGATACTACAGCTGCTTTCACAAAGACACCTCTTTCAATTCGTTTAAATAAAGAACTTCCTTTTATTTGTGAAGTAATTAACTAACGCATAGAGGTCAGTAATAGCTAGATAAAAGAAAGTTCTCTATCGAGAAGATTACCATAGAAATCATCGGAAAAAGGGGAATATATTGCTTTTTTTCTGTAATCATTTATTAGAAAAAAATAATGAAATAATTCAATTTTTTTCTTTAATACCGAATTAGATAAAAGATGAAGACGAAAAAATGAGTGAAATCACCGATATAAATAACGATTCTATAATAAAAAATATCAAGAGAGACTTCCACTATCATGTAAACTTTTTTTAAATCATTCCCTATCCTTCTATTTTTTTATCAAGTCGATGATTTGGGATTTATTTTCTTTCAGGCGCTGAATGTCATGTTGGTATTTAACGAGATGTCCCTCGTCAATGTTTTTCTGAAAATTTCCAATCGATGACATTGTGTTTCACTCAGATGACTTTTCCCATCAAAGTACAAGGGTACCCAGCGATAAGCAGCATAAGAAACATCCCACAACCTGCTTCCTGGCCTTACTGTGTCAAAATCAAAAAGACCAAATGGCTCCCCATCCACGATCGTCATATTATACGGAGCAAAATCATTGTGACACATCACTTGTATTGGGCCAGAGTAATCCAACATCCACTGTTCCTCACCAGTTAACCTTTCCAGAAAACCAACACTTCGATCATGAAAATCTCTTAATCGTTCAGCTACTAAACAAAGAACCTCATCTGTATAAAGCTCATCCGGCAATGGCTGATCATATACCTCCCCTGGAACAAAAGAAACTAACTCATGTTCTTCCTGATCAAACCCTAATGGTTTCGGCACATAATTTATCTGCTGATCATGCAAAAAACGTAAAAAGCGTTGAACGTCCTTCGACCATGGAACCTTTGGCCGTCTGACGAACTCCTTTTCGATGATTATTTCTTCTCGTCCAAGATTGTTACTTCTTTCATTCAATGAAACCCCTCCTATTTGTATAGTCGTTTCTTCATTTTATCACAACAAATAGAAGTTTCTTTCCCCTTAGTCAAAAGAAAAAAGCCCTTGAAATCAAGGGCTTTTGCTTCATCTGATAATAAATGATTAACGACGAATTTCTTTGATACGAGCTGCTTTTCCGTGTAATGCACGCAAGTAGTACAATTTTGCACGACGTACTTTACCGTAACGAACAACTTCGATTTGTGCAACACGTGGTGTGTGCAATGGGAAGGTACGTTCAACACCTACACCGTTTGATACTTTACGAACTGTATAAGTTTCGCTGATACCAGCACCGCGGCGTTTGATGACAACACCTTCAAATAACTGGATACGTTCGCGAGTTCCTTCGACAACTTTCGCGTGAACGCGAACAGTGTCCCCAGGACGGAAAGCTGGGATGTCCGTACGTAATTGTTCTTGAGTTAGTTCTTGAATCAATGGATTCATGTTTATCATTCTCCTTATTCCCAAACATTCTTAAAGCATGAAAGCTCCAGCGGAACATCGTAATAGTTGAGTTTACACTCACTGAAACATCTTACCACAGTCGACCATAGGCTGTAAAGAGAATTTTCTTGTCATGGCGCAGAATATAAAAAAAACTGGCACTATTTTAGTTGCCAGCTTTCGCTTCTTCTTCAATTTCTTTTAAAAGTTTCTGCATTTCTGCCGTCAACGGATAATTTTCTAGCATATCAGGTCGGCGCTGATACGTTCGGCGCAATGATTCTTTTAATTGCCACTGCTCGATCAATTTATGATTGCCATTCATCAAAACTTCCGGCACTTTCATGCCTTTGAACGCTGCCGGACGTGTATATTGCGGATGTTCTAATAAACCAGTGGAATGAGAATCGGTTTGTGCGGAGGTTTGATTGCCTAAAACTTCTGGTAATAGCCTGACTGTCGCATCGATCATGACCATTGCCCCCAATTCGCCACCAGTCAAGACGTAATCCCCCAGTGACACTTCATCAGTGACCAATGAACGGATTCGTTCATCATAGCCTTCATAGTGACCGCAAATAAAAACAAGGTGCTCTTCGGTAGAGAATTCTTCCGCCATCTTTTGATCAAAGGGTTTTCCCGCTGGGTCTAATAGGATCACCCGCTTTTTCGTTTCTGGTGCCGCTGCTTCGATCGCTTTGATATTGTCATAGACAGGTTGGACTTTTAATAACATTCCTGCTCCGCCACCATAAGGATAGTCATCCACTGTTTGATGTTTGTTATCGGAATAGTCACGGAAATTAGAGACATTGATTTCTAACAGTCCCTTTTCCCGTGCTTTGCCGATGATCGATTCTCCTAGAGGACCTTCGAACATTCGCGGAAATAGTGTCAACACATCAATTCTCATCGTCTAACAACCCCTCTGGGATTTCCACAGTGACCTGACCATTTTCAAGATCGATCGTGTGGACAACCGACTCGATATAAGGAATCAAGGCATCCTTCTTCCCTTTTCGTTGAACGACCCAAACGTCATTGGCACCTGGTGAAAGGATCTCTTTTACTTTACCAATGATTGTGCCATCTTCTTCGACGACTTCCAGACCAATAATTTCATGGTAGTAAAACTCATTTTCTGCTAGATCCACCAAATCATCCTTGGTAACTTTTAAAATGCCGTTACGAAACGGTTCAACGTCGTTGATGTTGGGATAGCCTTCAAATGTTAACAAATCAAAATTTTTGTGTTTGCGATGACCTGAAACGATCAATGGTAATGGCTCTTTATTTTCACGAAAAAGTGTCAATTCAGCCCCTTTACGGTAGCGTTCTTCTGGAAAATCCGTTTGCGATATCACTCGTACTTCTCCACGGATCCCATGTGTATTGACGATTTTCCCTACGTTTAAATATTCTGTCACGTTCGTTCCCCATTTCTTCTAACTTCTGTTCTATTTTAGCATAGCAAAGTAGCGAATTCTAGCCGTTTCCTAGCGCCCCATGTTTTCCTCAAAATCATCGCGCGAAAAACGCCCCTTCGACGCTTGATCAAAGGGGCATTGTCCTAATATAAGCTTTATTGATTCATAGAAACGGCCATCTTCAATGCCGAACGTGCATCTTGATGTTGCACCGTTCGAAGGGTCTTTTCTTGTTGCCAGACCACGGTAGTTGCTGTATGGTCATTTTTTCCCATATCGATAGTGATTTGACCGACCTCAGGCGCTGGGAGCATAGCTTCTTCCAGATACGCCACCACTTCTTTGGCAACCGGCACAGGATCTTGTTCTTCTTGGTTGACTGCTCGAACAGTCAATGACCAATTTCCTTCTTGCCAGCTCAAATAACTGGAGCCAGCAGCTCCTTGCATATGCCCAGTAATCCCATATCCGAGATCAACGGCTTGTCCGCCATCATCAGCTGTTACATTGACCGCTGCGGCAGCTTCATCCGCTGATTGATACTCTTTTGATTGAAAAGCAGCAATCGGTGTTTCCTCGTTCAAAGCCTTGTCATTGAGAGGCAACTGCTGATCAAGTCCATAATAAAGAATTGAGGCATCGGCTTGGCTGCCAGCTGTGGCTGCATTCAACACTTTACCTGAAGCAAGTGGAATGTCCTTGGGTAAGACAAGATCAGGGAATACCGCTTGTATTTGAGCGTAGATATCTGCAGTACTATTCGTGTTTGAAGAATCCCTAGAAGCCGCCTGACTAGAAGACGTACTTGATTGACTGGTTTCTGATTGACTACTTGCTTGCGTTTGGGTACTTTCCACCATACTCGTCGCTGTTGTTTCGGCACTACTGGCTTGACTTGTTTCTGGTTCCTGTTGATTATTGCAGCCAGCTAAGGCGCCCATCGTCAGCAGCGTAACGAATAATCCTAGTTCTTTTTTCATGATGTTCCCCTCCTTATACAAAGGATACCCCTCAATAAAAAAAATGACAAACAAGTCAGATTGTCTGTCATTTTTTTTGTTGATTTTTTAAAGATTTGTCACCCAATTTTGCAGTGATTGAAAGCCATCCTTGAACCATTGCCAAACTTGATTGGCGATCGTTGATAGGTCGCCCCAACGAAAGTTTTGTGTCCATTGGTTTAATTGCGTCATGATCTCCTCACGATAGACCCAAATTAAAAAGAGCAACAACAAGATCCCTAGCGTTCGCCAAAGAAAAGAACCAATTTTATAAATAAATACGAGAATCAAAAGAACGACGATCCATGCGATTAGTTGAGACATACAAGCACCTCCTTCTTTTGATTATCTCAAAACCACCTTTTTTGTCCTCCATCTTAAGCATGAATTTTACAAAAAAAGCATTCCTCAAAGAGAAATGCTTTTCATTCTTGCTTATTTACCATCAATGATATTCAAACGAACTTTCTTTGGTCCATTTGTCCGTACACTGTAAACGATCGTTCGAATTGCTTTGGCAACCCGACCTTGTTTACCGATGATACGACCAATATCTTCTGGTGCCACAGTAAGATTATATTCCAAGAAATCATCTGACTCTACCAGCTCAAGCTTGATATCCTCAGGTTTGGTAACAAGTGGTGAAACGATCGTTAAGACTAATTCTTGCAAATCTTTCATCCAAAGTCACCTTATTTCTTAGTGAATTTTGCTTCGTGGTGTTTTTTCATAACGCCTTCTTTAGAAAGGATGTTACGAACTGTATCTGAAGGTTGCGCACCTTTAGATAACCAATCAAGAACTAGATCTTCTTTGATTGTTACTTCAGCTGGGTCTAGTAAAGGATTGTAAGTACCAACTGTTTCGATGAAACGTCCGTCACGAGGAGAACGTGAATCTGCTACGACGATACGGTAAAAAGGTTTCTTTTTAGAACCCATGCGTTTTAAACGAATTTTTACTGCCATTATTTACACCTCCATTGATTTAATCACAAGAGCTAGTTTAACAGGTTTTTCTGGTGGTGTAAAGAGTTTTTTCTTTACAGCTAAAAAAAGTTTCTTCTTTCTTATTTTCTGAGCATGGTTATCTTTTGCCAGAATGGATCAGGACGCGTATCATTAGTGATAGAGAAACTTTTTAAAGTCAAATCGTTTTATTTGCACCATTCACTTACTTTTGGTAAGCTAAAAGAGTAGAAAACAACAAGGAGGAATTTTACATGACAAAAAAAATTGGTTTTATCGTCGGCAGTTTACGGGAAGGATCATTTAATAAACTCGTAGCGAAAAAATTCGCATCATTATTACCAGAAGGTTTTGAAGCATCTTTCATTGAGATCGGCAACTTGCCATTTTACAATGAAGATTTGGAAGTTGAAGGAAAAGTTCCTGCTGAATGGACAGCATTTCGTGAAGCATTAAGCGCCGTTGATGGTGTCTTCTTCTTTACACCAGAATACAATCGCTCTGTTCCTTCAGCGTTGAAAAATGCTTTGGATGTCGGTTCTCGTCCTTATGGTGCGAGCAGCTGGGGTGGTAAACCAGCATTAGTCGTCAGCGTTTCTCCAGGAGCGATCGCCGGCTTTGGTGCAAACCATCACCTACGTCAATCATTAGTCTTTTTGGATATGCCTACTCTGCAACAACCAGAAGCCTATATCGGTGGAATCACCAACTTGATTGATGAAAACAACGAAATCAATCCAGATACAGTAAGCTTCTTTGAAACGATCATTGCAAAATATATTGAACTCTTTCAACGATTCAACTAATCCATGAATCTGTATCAAAAGACCAAGGAACTCAGCGTTGAGTTTCTTGGTCTTTTTTGCGTAGAAAAATAGTTTGTATTTTTTACTCGCTTGCTTGCTCAGCTTTTCGAACATAATGAAGTTCTGTCAGTTCCCCCATCTGTTTTGTTTCAACAAACGTCAAGCGCCTCGCGTAATCCCCTGCTTCAAACAGTGGCTTGCCCTCTCCTAAAAGCACCGGCGCGATTTGAATAAACCATTCATCAATCAGATCCGCTTCTAGTAAGGGTTTTAATAGGGAACCCCCACCCACTACCCATACGTTTTTCTCTTGTTTCAATGCTGAAACAAATGCAACTGGATCCGATGCCACTAAGGTTGCATCCGGCAGCGGTTCTTTTCGGGTATGGGAAAAAACATAATTTGTCGTTTCAGGATACAACGGTCTCTCATCCATCAGTTTTTTCGCTTCTTGATAGGTTTTTCTTCCCATCACGGTCGTGTCGATAGTCGCAAAAAATGCTTCATAGGTCGTTGCAACACCGGTGTCGGTTTGAAACAGCCAGTCCAGTTGATCCTCTAGCCCTGCTAAATAGCCATCTAGGCTGATTGCACCATAAAATATCACTTTTCCCATTAATCTCACTCCTTTATTTTACGATTGCTTCTGACCTTCGACAAACACAAGTAACTAAGTGATCGTTGACCATACCAACCGCTTCCATAAAGGCGTAAATAGTTGTCGTTCCGACAAATTTAAAGCCTCGCTTTTTCAAGTCTTTTGCTAGCTGATCGGAGATTTCCGAATGGGTTGGTACATCGGATTGCTGCTGAAATTCATTGATGATCGGCTCATGATTGACATATCGCCACAAGAATGCAGAGAAACTGCCGTATTCTTGCTGGATTTTTAAAACTTCTTGGGCATTGATGATCGCTGCTTCAATCTTTCGTCGATTGCGAATGATTCCTGGATTCATCATCAGCTCTTCCACTTTTTCTTCCGTATAGTTCGCTACTTTGGTGATTTCAAACTGATCATATGCCGCATCAAAATTTGCCATTTTATTTAAAATCGTTTGCCAGCTCAATCCTGCTTGATTCATATCTAACACCAGTTTTCGAAATAACTGCTGATCCTCATACTCAGGTTTTCCCCAGACCGAATCATGATACTCTTGCATTGCTGGCGTACTGTTGGCCCACTCACATCGCTTCATTATTCTCATCAGCTCCTTTTTGCTTATTTTATCATAAAAGACTTTACTTCCACTAGTGTACTACGTATACTAGTACACATAAATGAAAGGAGCTGATTTTGTGGTTCGCATTAACAAAGCCAGCAGCAAACCTTATTATGAGCAATTGGTTTTAAGTATCAAAGAAGATATTCTGAACGGTGTTCTAACCGCCGGAGACCAAGTGCCTTCAGTTCGTGAAATGGCCAAGCACCTGTTGATGAATCCAAATACCGTCAGCAAAGCTTACAAAGTATTGGAAAATGAGCAAGTCCTGGTCACCATCAAAGGAAAAGGCACTTTTGTGAAAGTCACCGAGGACTTGCCTCGCGATGAGATTCGGATCTTACAAGTGAAAGAACGTTTGAAAGAATTGATGATTGAAGCACGCCATTTACAGATCAGCATACGCGAGTTGACCGATTGGATGAATGGCTTTGAACAAGAGTTAGGAGGCGACCCACAGTGAAGATCGAACATGTGACCAAGAAAATGGAGCAAACAACTATCATAGAAAACGTGAACTTCTCCTTGGAAAAAGGAGAAATCGTAGGATTGATCGGCCGCAATGGTTCTGGGAAAACCACGTTGTTTCGAACGATCGCTGGACATTATTTATTAGATGATGGCGAAATTTCGATCGATAACCAACGCCTAGATCAGTACCCGCAATTAAAAGAACAACTTTTTTATATTGATGAAAAAGAAAACTTTCTTTCGGCCTACTCTTTGAAAAAGCTCAATCAATTTTATCGGCTTGCTTATCCAAATTTCGATCAAAATCTTTATTTAGAATTGATGCAAAGTCACGGTCTTCCTCTGACGCTTTCCTACCGACGGATGTCAAAAGGTATGCAAGGTCTTTATAAAATGATTCTTGCGATTGCCTCAAATGCGACGTTCTTACTTTTAGATGAACCTTTTGATGGGCTTGATGTGATCGTCCGTAAAAAAGTGATCGGACTATTGCTGGAAAGCCTCAGCGAATCGAATCGTACCGCATTGATCGCTTCTCATAATCTAAATGAATTAGAACATATTATTGATCGTGCCTTGTTGATCAAAGGGAAAACGATTGAAGGAGACTACCGTTTGGAAACGATTCGCGAACAATCTCGCAAACTCCAACTCGTCTTTCGCAGCAAACAGATTCCTCCCCTTATCAAGCAGCACTCCAAGCTGATTCAAAAGCAAGGCCGAGTCTTGACCGCTTTGTTTGACAATTACACAGAGGAGCTGGCGGCTGAGATTCAGCAACTTGATCCTTTGGTTTTTGAAGAATTACCTTTGACTTTGGAAGATCTGTTTGAAGCAAATTTACGACAAGAAGCATTGGTGGAAGGATAGAGGTGGAAAACGATGTTAAGCAATTTATTTAAAGAACGCTACGGCAAGCTATTGATCGGCTTTTGCTTTGTCGTGCTCTTCATGTATCTTAGTGCTGGCTGGCAATCACAAAAAGCCTGGCATCAGCAAGAACGCTATTTGGCATCTGAAGAATTTATCAAAGATTTCAACGAAAATCGAGAGTACTATGTCAAAAGCTACAACGGTGAAACCCCGGTTTACTTTGATTCGGCGGCAGAGTACCGCGATGCGGCATTGACGATCAACAAAGAGTACTCTGATGAGATTTATTACAATCACCCTTATATGACTACCATGAATCAATTTGTGATTGTCTTTCTGTTTCTTATAGGCTTTTTGTCCTTTTTTGTCGATGGCCGCACCCATTTCAATCGCTTTTTATTTGCTTTACCCTTTAGCAGAAAGCAGGTCTTTCGCAAGAAAGTGCTTTTTATCGGCTTACCCTTGACGGCTTGTTTAGTGTTGGGTCTGTTAGGTCATATCCTGATCGAATACACGATGATTCCAGCTCGCTATCTCGCTGTGCCGCTTCAAGACGTGCTGCTTTCTGCCCTTAGTACCTTGGCAACGAATCTGCTCGTATTTGCTACAGGCCTCCTGTTGGGCGTTTTGCTGGGGAATTTGTTTACTGGCCTGCTATCGGTGTTCTTCACTATTTCTCTAGGATCAATGGGGTATAGCTTTTTCCAATGTACCCGCGAGTTTTTTAGTTTTGTGTTTCTTGGTCATGGGGATTTTCTGCTTCCTTTTCAAACGTGGATCGATTGGCCGCAAGGATATGTCTACCCTTGGTGGCTGCTGCTCCTTTACCTCGGCTTGAGCGGCTTGCTGATTCTTGCTGCCGAAAAAGTGTTCTCGAAAATTTCTTTAGAAAATGATGGTGATTATTTAACGATCCCTAAATTGCGCGCCCCGGTTTATTGGCTGCTTTCTTTGGGAACCTGGTTCTATCTATCCATGATATCTTATTACCCGTTAGAAATTTTTTACCGTGATCTTTACGAAGGATATGATGTCAGTCTTTGGAATATCGCCCTCCGGCTTGGTTTGTTGCTGGTTGCTTGCTTATTCATCAGTTTGTTGCTTGTCTATCCTAAAGCACTGATGAATTGGTGGTACAAACGAAAAAACAAACAGGTCAGCAATATTTAAAAAAGCGTCCCGGCAACAATTTCTTGTTGTAGGGACGCTTTTATATTTAATGTTTAGGTTTGTCGTCGTCTTTTTTGTCAAAGAAGTCATTTACTTTGCGAGAAACATCATCCGCAAAATCTTCAACCTTATCTTTGGCTTTCCCATATTTATTTTGGGTTTTCCCTTTTAATTCTTCGGAGTCATCTCCTGTAAGTTTCCCTTTTGTTTCGGTTACTTTTCCTTCAATGCGATCTTTGTTTGTCATCGTAAAAAACTCCTTTCATACTTGCTATAATTTAATAGTAGCATCATTTGACAGAAAGCACGAATGTTCTGCTTCTACTATTTTTACAGGTGCTAGTTTCTTTTGAATCGTGGAAAATTTTTGGCCTTTCATAGATATCATACTCACACGATAAAAAGTGCTTCCCCTTTTAGGAGGCCATAAAAAACATTGCTTGCATAAAAAAACAGGACCGTCGAAGGCTTTGATTCGAGAAGCTGTTCTTGCTGATTCTAGCAAGGAGGTTTCTCTGAGCGCCTTTTTTCGGTCATGTCTTTTGGAATCCTTCGCTAATCAGGTCTTTTACGCAATCCTTTTTAGCATCAGAATTGTTATTTGCGTTTTTTCTTTTTCTTCTTTTGTTTTTTAACCATGCGGTTCATGGCCATTTTTCCAAGTTTCCCTTTGACCCCACCGCCAAACATTTGATCCATGCCAGGAATGTTCATATTCCCTTTACTCATTTGCTGCATCATTTTGCGAGATTCTTTGAATTGTTTGATCATGCGGTTGACTTCAACGACACTGTTTCCAGAACCGGCGGCAATCCGACGACGGCGGCTTGGATTCAACAAATCTGGATTTTCCCGTTCAGCTGGTGTCATAGAATAAACCATGGCTTTTTGCCGAGCAATTTGTTTCGGATCAACTTTGACATTTTCGATACCAGGCATTTGGCTCATTCCCGGAATCATTTTTAAGAGATCTTCAATTGGGCCCATGCCCATGACTTGATCGATCTGTTCGACAAAGTCATTGAAGTCGAAAGAGTTTTCCTTCATTTTTTGAGCAAGTTCTTCTGCTTTTTTCTCGTCGTAATCTTGCTGTGCTTTTTCGATCAAAGTCAGCATATCACCCATACCGAGAATCCGACTAGACATCCGATCTGGATGGAATACTTCAAGGTCGGTCAATTTTTCACCGGTACCAGTGAACTTGATTGGAGCGCCAGTAACTTGACGAATCGACAATGCCGCCCCGCCACGAGTATCACCATCTAGTTTGGTGATGACCACCCCTGTGATCCCCAGTTGTTGATTGAAGCTTTCTGCCACGTTGACAGCATCTTGTCCGGTCATCGCATCAACTACCAGTAAAATTTCATTTGGCTGCGCCAGGTCCTTGATTTGTTTTAGCTCTTCCATCAAGTTTTCATCGATATGCAAACGACCTGCCGTATCGATCAAAACATAGTCATTTTTCTTTTCCCGAGCCAAAGCCAGTCCTTGACGCACGATTTCAACTGGACTGACATCTGTTCCCATATCAAAAACAGGTACATCCAATTGCTGCCCTAATACTTTCAACTGGTCGATCGCGGCTGGACGATACACGTCACCAGCGATCATTAATGGGCGAGCGTTTTCGGTTTTAATCAAATGGTTGGCTAATTTTCCAGCAAAGGTGGTTTTCCCTGCCCCTTGCAGACCAGCCATCATGATGATCGTTGGAATCTTCGGTGATTTTTCGATCCCAACTGTTTCTGATCCTAATGTTTTAGTTAATTCTTCATCAACGATTTTAACGATCTGTTGCGCTGGAGATAAGCTTTCTAATACTTCTACCCCAACTGCCCGTTCACGAACATTTTTGGTAAACTCTTTTACAACCTGGAGATTGACGTCGGCTTCTAATAAAGCTAGACGAATCTCACGCATCATTTCTTTTACATCTGCTTCAGATACTTTTCCTTTTCTGCGCAGTTTGCTCATTGCCTGCTGGAGGCGTTCAGTTAAACTTTCAAATGCCATTTTTTTCATTCCTTTATTCTTCAATTTCTTGGAGCTGTTGAATAAACCCCTGTAAGGTTTCGTCTTTTGGATAGTGAGTTTTCGTATACTCGCTTAGCTGATCCAGCAAGTCTTCCCGCATGATATAGTCCGAAAACATATGTAGTTTTTTTTCATAGTCTTCTAAAATACGTTCGGTGCGTTTGATGTTGTCATAGACTGCTTGACGGCTTACTTGATACTCTTCAGCGATTTCTCCTAGAGAAAAATCATCTGCGTAATACAATTCCATGTAATTCATCTGTTTTTCCGTCAATAACGTGGAATAAAACTCAAACAACGCATTCATGCGATTGGTCTTTTCAATTTCCATTTGCTTCCTCCTGTTTTGCAAGCCATTCGACATCGGACAAAACAGTCATGCCTTGTTGTCGAAAATACGCACAAGCGACACCGACCCCTGTTTTTTTGATTCCAGAAAAATTGCCATCATAAATCGTCTGACTGCCACAAGAGGGACTTTTCTCCTTTAGGATCAGTTGGGTGATGCCTTGCTCTTGCAATTTTTGATAAGCAATTTTCGCGCCATTAGTAAATTGTTCCGTCACGTCTTCTCCTGAAATGGTGACGACCTTCGCTCGTTGCGCCCAAACATCCACCCCATCGCCACCGACGATTTCGGCCGGTTCCCGTGGGATCGGCAAACCGCCAAGAACTTCTGGACAGACCATCATGGCTTGACCTGCTCTTACCAGTTCGATCAATTGTGGCACTGCTTGGTGTTTTCCATCATAGCGGCAAAGTGCACCGCCTAGACACGCACTGATTCCGATCATTTCGCACCCTCAGCTTTCCTATGAAATCGTCCTTTATTATAGCATTTATTTAGTGGTTGCAATAGTACCAATTGTCTATTCATGCTAAAATAGGACTTGTTCGTTGAAATTTAATCGTTTCTTGAAAAAAAGAAGCTAAAGGAGTGTATCATGAAAAAAATTCTCGTTGTCGATGATGAACCTTCCATCGTCACACTTTTAACCTTTAATTTAGAAAAAGAAGGCTACCAAGTCGTCTCAGCCGCAGATGGAAAAAAAGCTTACGAATTAGCTTTGTCTAAGCCTTTTGACTTTATCATCTTAGATGTCATGCTGCCAAATATGGACGGTATCGAGATCACGAAGAAATTGCGCCAAGAAAAAATCGAGACCCCGATTCTCGTCTTGACCGCAAAAGATGATCCAATCGATCGGATCTTAGGCTTAGAAATCGGCGCCGATGACTATTTGACGAAGCCTTTCAGTCCTCGAGAAGTATTGGCTCGAATGAAAGCCATCTTCCGTCGTTTAGAACCCCGTCAACAAACACGAGAAGAAGATCAACCTGCAGAGATTCTGCAAGTCGGTGGGATCCAAGCAGACCTGACGAATTTCCAAGTCAGTGTGGATGGTGAGAAAATCTTCCTAACGCCAAAAGAATTCGAGCTGCTAGTTTACTTTATGAAACGAAAAGGCCGCGTGATCGATCGCGATACCTTGCTCAATCGCATTTGGAACTTCGACTTTGATGGACAAAGTCGCATCGTGGATGTTCACATCAGTCATTTAAGAGAAAAATTGGAAGCTGATCCAAAACGGCCGGAATACTTAGTAACGGTTCGGGGATTCGGGTATAAATTTCAGGAGCCAGTCTAATGAAAAAACGCTATGGCTATGGTATATGGTCGATTGGCCTATTGCTGATTTTTTTTCTAAGCTGGCAAGTTCTTAGCAGTTTTTACCGTCAACAAGTCATTGCTCAACAAGTGGCTTTTCTCCAAGAGAAAGCCACCGTTTTTTTGAATCTCTCAGATAACCAAACCGCGGCGTTAGAACAATTTGCAGATACCTATGTGGAAGATAGCAATAGTCGCATCACTTTGTTAGATGATCAAGGTCAGATTATTTTCGATACCTATGATCATACACTGCATGAAAACCGCTCCGATCGTCCAGAAGTCCAAGCCGTTTTGCGTGGAAGCGCCGTCGGTCAGTCTCTGAGGGAAAGTGATACCTTACATGAAGAATTGCTCTACGTGGCAGTCCCTGTCAAAGAGGAAGGAAATCTGACGCAAATCTTACGAATCGCCGAACCGACTGCTGCTTTTTTTGCAAAAAACCAAGGAATCAAGCAGTCGATCTTGATTGTCTATCTTGTCTTTTGTTTCTTGATCAGCCTACTGATTTTCCATACCTTGCGTCAGAGGAATCGTCCGATCCAAACGATTCTGCCCGTCGTAAAGAAAATGATCAGCTCGCCCGATCAACAAGCAATCATTATGCAAGAAACACCTGAACATGATGAGTTGTATCAACTGATCAATCAGCTGAGCGAACAAATGAGCCAGACCTATCGTGCCTATGCAGCATCTGAACAACAACTTTACGGATTGCTCAGTGAATTGATGATCGGTGTCTTTATTATCAATGAAGAAAATCAACTGCTGCTGTTGAATCCGACGATGCAAGATCAGTTGGGGATGGAAACTGTGCCCACCTTGCCGCAACCTTTTACTGAAGTGATTCATGACACACAATTGATCCAGTTGATCTACCAATTTAATGACGAGACCCCTATTTTCCATGCGGAGACTACCCTTAGCGGAGAACGTTCAAAAGTCCTAGATGTTACCTTGCGTAGTTTCCAAGAAAACCAGTTGATTGGTATTTCCTATGACTTGACGCGCATCAGACAATTAGAAAAGATGCAAAAAGATTTTGTCGGCAATGTTTCCCATGAATTAAAAACGCCGGTAACTTCCTTGATTGGGTTTACTGAAACATTGCTGGACGGTGCCAAAGAAGACCCTGAGACATTACAAACCTTCTTAGAGATCATTCAAAAAGATGCCTATCGCTTGAAAAATCTAATACAAGATATCATCCAATTGTCTCAAGACAGCGATTCTTTCCAGTATATCAATCAGCCAATCGACTTTTCCGAACTGCTGCAACAAGTCCTTCAAACCTATGGTCCCGCAGCTACTAAGAAGCAATTGACCTTTCAATTTGAAGGACCAGAACACTACATTTTGTCTACCAAAAAAGAGCTGCTGCAGCCCATCGTAAAAAATCTTATTGAAAATGCGGTCACCTATTCAAAACCTGGTGGAACCATCAAATTATCCTTTTCCGAGCAAGACGACCAGCTACTATTTCAAGTGCAGGATCAAGGCATCGGCATCGATGAAGAAGATCAAGAACGAATTTTTGAACGGTTTTATCGGGTAGACAAAGCCCGCGCCCGCAATTCTGGTGGCACTGGACTCGGACTGGCTATCGTCAAAGACTATACCAAATTATTAGGCGGCAGCATCAAGGTTGACAGTTTCCCCAAAATTGGTTCTACCTTTACGGTGACTTTGCCACTTCATGAAAAAGATGATTATTGATAAAAAACAGCCGATAACAGGTGAATAATTGTTATCGGCTGTTTTTGTCATTGTTTTTCATTACCTAATGAAGCACCAGCCAATAGCATTTTCTTGATGCTTTAAACAAAAAAAGAAGGAGAATACTCCTTCTTCCATTTCACTATTCAACATTCGTTACTTCGCCGTCTACACTGCGTTCTACTTTCATATCAGTGATTGGCAAATATCCTAATTCGATAACGATTCCTTGTTGGACATCGTCTGTCATGATGTAATCAAGAAAGGCTTTGACGTTAGCATCTGGCTCGCCGTTCGTGTACATATGCTCGTAAGACCAGATTGGCCATTTGTTATCTGCAATATTTTCAGGAGTCGCTTCTACCCCATCAAGAGATAGCGCTTGGATCGAATCGTCCAAATAGGATAAAGCAAGGTAGCTGATTGCTCCTGGTGTTTCAGCAACAATTTTACGGACTGTTCCAGAAGAATCTTGTTCTTGTGTTTGGATCGTCTCTGCACCATCTAAGCCCCATTTTTCAAAGGTCGCTCTCGTACCGCTGCCTGATGCGCGGTTGATTACAGAGATTTCTTGATCTGCTCCACCTAGTTCAGACCAATTCTTCACTTTGCCTGTAAAGATATCGATTAAATCTTGTTGGCTAAGATCCGTAACGCCTGCGTCTTTATTCACCACTGGTGCCATACCAACTACAGCTACTTTATGGTCAACTAATTTGCTGGCATCCACACCATCTTTTTCATCCGCAAAAACATCGGAATTACCGATCGTCACAGCGCCTGCTTCTACTTGACTTAAGCCAGTTCCGCTACCGCCACCTTGAACAGTAATTGTATAATTGGGATTGTCTGCTGAGAAGCTTTCACCTGCTGCTTCAACCAAGGGTTGCAATGCAGTTGAGCCTACCGCTAAAATTTCTACATTTTCATTTGATGCGGCACCTGATGAAGATCCGCCTGATGCTTGACTGCTCTCAGTGCTTGCGCCACCGCTCCCACAGCCAGCTAATAATAAACCAGTTGCAAAAAATAAAAGTCCCAATTTTTTCATTTAGTAAATCTCCTTTCGTTATATGCTTAGTTTAGCAAGGCGGTGTAAACCCTTGATGGATTTCATGTAAAGAATCGATAAAGCGATGTAAATCTTTTGTAAAGTTCGTCGATTGCCTAAAAAAGCCCCCGCTGCATCCATCAGAGGGGGCTTACTTTATCTAAAAACGAAAGAAACGTTTGTAGAATCAATTGCTTTGCATATAGCGTGTCAAGCGATCCATCGCTTCCACCAAGTTTTCCATACTTGCCGCATAGCTTAAACGAACATAGCCTTCTGCTTCGGGACCAAAGGCGATACCCGGGATGATTGCTAATTGATTCTTTTCGGCTAAGTCGACACAAAAAGCCATTGAATCTTGGTTGAAACCTGCTGGTATTTTGGCAAAAATGTAGAATGCACCAGATGGCTTCGCCATTTCAAAACCAAGGGCAGTCATTTTTTCAAACAAGTAATCTCGGCGTTCACGGTAATCGGCTTTCATGACTTCTGCATCATTGATGCCTTCGATCAATGCCCGCACAGCTGCTTTTTGAGAAATCGTTGATGCCGCAGTCACTAAGTATTGGTGGACCTTAATGATCTGAGCAGTCAAGGCTTCTGGTGCAAAAATGAAGCCGACGCGCCACCCAGTCATCGCGTGAGATTTCGACAAGCCGTTGATCACGATCGTTTGGTCACGCAAGTATTCGGCAATGGATACATGGGTTTCATCATAAGTCAACTCACTATAAATTTCATCGCTAATAACAAAAACGGGGTATTTTTCTAAAACTTCTGCCAATGCTTTGACTTGTTCTCGGGTATAAACGACCCCTGTTGGATTGCTAGGATAATTTAAAATGACTGCCTTTACTTGCTCCCCATGCTCTTTTAAGGCTGCTTCCAAAACTTCTGGCGCTAAAACAAAGTCATTGTCCGTCGTATCAAGATAAATCGGTTTGGCATGAGCTAAATGGATGACTGGTTCATAGCCTGGATAAATTGGTGCTGGTAGAATCACTTTATCACCAGGTTCCAGCGTGGCTAATAACGAAGCTGAGATTGCTTCCGTTGCACCGATCGTCACTAATACTTCTGATTGAAAGTCGTAATCAAGCTGATATTTATTTTTCAAAAAGAGACTGGCTGCTTGCCGAACATCTGCTAAGCCTGCCATTCCAGAATAGTGGCTGAAATTTTGTTCGATTGCTTGGACACCCGATTTTTTCACGTGCTCCGGTGTGTTGAAATCCGGCTCGCCTAACGTTAACTTTAAAATATCAGGAATTGAAGAAACCCGTTCATCAAATTTACGAATCAATGAAACAGCTATATTATACACTTCGTGATTGAAGCGTTGGCTTACGTCTGCCATAGTATCACTCCTTTGAATTAAGCAAATTCATTCGCTATTGTTGTTAATCCTAACACAAAAAGGCGACAATTTTAAGCAACGGATGAAATTAATCTACTAACGATAAATTCGTTTGCTCATTTACAAACGAAATCAATTTATGTTAGTATATATCTAAACAACAAAAGGAGAACCCAAAATGAAACCTTATCAAGAGTTTACCATTTCTGATTACCAGCAAGGATATGTCGCAACATCAACGGAATATTGTTGCGTATTTTGTCAGGAGACCTTCGACAAAGAAGAAATTTATCCCGTTGATGGCGCCTTTTTTACAGCAAAAAAACGAATGATGCAGCATATTACTGACCATCACGGAACCGTTTTATCCGCATTGTTGGCTTTACCCAAAGAACAAACAGGCTTATCAGAGAGCCAACAGGAGATTTTACAATTATTTGCCCAAGATATTAGCGATACTGTGATTGCCCAGCGCTTAGGTATCTCTTCTTCGACTGTCAGGAATCATCGCTTTAAGCTAAAAGAAAAGCAGCGACAAGCGACTGTTTTTCTAAGTATCATGTCCTTGTTGCAAGATAGCCCTCTGCTGCCGCCTCACAAAGGGGCAACGATGCTTGATGATCGCTATGCCATTACGGCTAGTGAAAGAGAAAAGATCATTGCTACTTATTTTGATGAAACGGGGTTTATCAAACAATTTCCCAGCAAAGAAAAGCGCAAGATCGTTGTCTTAAGTGTACTGGCACAAAAATTTGATCCGAAGAAAAATTATTCAGAAGCTGCCGTCAACGATGTATTAAAACAAGCGATCACCGATTACGTCACTGTCCGACGTTATTTGATCGAATACGGATTTATGCAACGGACGAAAGACGGGAAAACTTACTGGTTGACTTAAAACCTAGTCTGTAACTGTCTGGAACTTTTGTTGATTGGATGGACAGTATCTTTCACAGTGTTAAAAAGTCAAAAAGCTCCAGTTTTTTACAAAAAAAAGACAAAGTACGAAAACACCCGTACTTTGTCTACTGTCTGAAACGCTGGGACAAGTTCCAGCGTTTATTTTTCTTTTAGAAAGATTTTTTTGATGATCAATTTATCAAATAATTGCGTTTGATTGTCTTGTTCCCCAATGACTTCAGCAGTCACCGATTTGCCGTCTTGTTTTTTGCGCAACTGATAAACAATCTTACCTGTTTCTTTCAATTCGTTCACCATATCGACGACACCGCCAAAACCTGTTTTACGAGTGATGAAGCCTAACGCCACCATCCGCTCATCTAAATTTTTTGCCGAGATGCTGGCACCGGTGATCAGTGCTTGTCGCATGATTTGTAAGAATTCCTCTAGCCCTGCCACTGGGGGCTGTTCGGGTTCTTCTTCCATCAGCGGTCGCTGACGCAAATAATCTAATTCCTGCAATAACGTTTCATACTGCTCTTGTGTCAACATGACCCCCGCCACTTTTTCACGATTGAATACATATACTGCTGTTCCTGCTTCTCGCGCTTGATTAAATACATCCATCGGAGATTTTTTTACTTCAGTAATTGAAGTAGTGGGAACATCCAACTTCTTCAGTTCCATAATCAACGTCCTCCTTGTCTCAACGAACACATTATAGCATAAATCCAGAAGCAGATTATAGAGGTATTTCACTGCTCCTAGGAAAAGAAACAAAAAAGCGGCTAATCGCCGCTTTTTTCAATTGATAAGGTCATTGCATTGATGGCAACGATGATCGTGCTCATAGACATCAAGACAGCTCCGACTGCTGGGTTCAAAATGATTCCGATCGGTGCGAGGACGCCAGCTGCCAAAGGAATGGCAAAAATATTGTATCCTGCGCCCCACCAGAGATTTTGAATCATCTTGCGCCGTGTTTTTTTCGCCAAAGTCAAGAAGTGTAAGATGTCTTGAGGTTCGCTATTCGTCAAAACGACATCGGCGGAATCGATCGCTACATCGGTACCCGCTCCGATCGCAATCCCGATCGTCGCTCTTGCAAGACTTGGGGCGTCATTGATCCCATCGCCTACCATTACGACGCGCTTGCCCTCTTTGACATAGTCACTGACTAGACGTTCTTTATCGTCTGGTAACATTGCCGCATGGAAGGCTTCGATTCCTAGGTAATCGGCTACGGCTTGCGCCGCTGCTTGGTTGTCCCCTGTAGCCATAACTGGCGTGATGCCTAAGTCTTTCACTTTTTGAATAAATTGACTCGCTTCTGGTTTCACCTTATCCCCTAATGCGACGATCCCTTCCACTTTGCCGTCATGAACCAAATAGCTGATGGTATTGCCCTGTTCTTGATAATTTTTCAAAGAGTTCCCTTGATATTGAATGGTTAATTGCTCCAATCCTTTTTGATTGACGATCAACCACTTCTGTCCATCGATCACGCCTTCCAGACCAATCCCCGTCCTTGTTTGAACATCAGTCGCCTTTTTGGCTGTAATGTTTTCCTTTTCTGCTTGGGCTAAAATGCCTTCTGCGATCGGATGATTGGCGGTTTTCTCAAGACCTGCTAGGTAAGCGAGTACTTCTGATGCAGAAAGGCTGCCTGTCGCCTCGATGCCAGTTACGGTAAACGTTCCTTCTGTTAACGTACCGGTCTTATCGAGGATCAGATAATCAACATGATGCGCATTCTCCAGTGCGTTGCGATTTTTTAAGAGCAAGCCATTTTTGGCAGCGATCGATGTTGAACGAGCCACGACGAGGGGAATCGCTAGGCCTAACGCATGGGGACAGGCAATGACGAATACCGTGACCATTCGATCAAGAGCAGTCGGTAGGTCAGCAACAAACAGCCACACAGCAAAGGCCAAGACACCAGCAACTAACGCAATATAAAACAACCATTTTGCCACTTTGTCCGAAAGTGCTTCTAAGCGGGATTTATCAGCTTGGGCTTTTCGCACCATTTCCATGACTTTCGCTAAGTAACTGTCTTCCCCAGTCCCTGTGACTTCCATCGTGATGGTACCATTGCCGTTGACCGATCCTCCAATGACAGTACTGCCGATGGTTTTAGGTACCCGTCTGGATTCACCGGTAACTGCCGACTCATCGATCGTTGTTTCTCCTTCAAGGATCGTTCCGTCTGTAGGAATCTTATCTCCTGAGCGAACGATCAACTGTGTTTTGTTGGTCACTTCTTCTAATGGAATCTGTTCTTCTGATCCATCCGCATTTTTCCGAATCACTTCTTTTGGCAATAGTTCTGCTAATTTCTGTAATGCATTGCCAGCATTAGAAACGGCATTCATCTCGATCCAATGCCCCAACAACATGATCACGATCAAAGTCGCTAGTTCCCAGAAGAAATCCATTACATGAGGAACAGCAAGAAAATGATTGGCGATAAACGCGTAAAGACTATAAAAATAAGAAACCGTGATCCCCATAGCAATCAACGTCATCATGGCTGGGCTTTTTTGTTTCAATTCCATTTTCGCACCACTTAAAAACGGCTGCCCTCCATAGAAAAACAGGATCGTTCCTAAAAGCAATACGACCCAATCTGAGCCAGGAAACGTGAACTGAAAGGGCAATTCGATGCCCATCATTGGTGATAAAATGACGATTGGAATCGCCAAAACCAAGGATAGCCAAAACTTTTGCTTAAAATTTCCCATATGCATACTATGATCCATGCCACCCATTCCATGATCCATATGACTATGATCCATACCAGACATCTCATGATTCATGTGACTATGATTCATGCCAGACATCTCATGATCCGTGTGACTATGTTCCATGCCAGACATCTCATGATTCATGTGACTATGGTTCATGCCAGACATCTCGTGGTCCTTGTGGCCGTGATCCATGCCAGATATCTCATGGCCCTTATGGCTATAGTCCATGCTGGACACTTCATGATCCATAGGACCATGGTTACTATCGGAGCTTTCATGCTCCTGCTGTTTTGATGTCGCCTTGTGATGATCCATCCCATTCATCTCATGGCTAGGCTCAGGGACTTCTGTCACTTGTGATTGCGCATGTTGCTCTTTTCCCTGCGTACCATTATCCCGCTCATTCAAAGCAGGTTCATGCCTATGATGGCTTGACGTCTGACTATTACTTGCGGAAGACGTTTTTTTCTGATTCATCCTAGTATTCCCCTTCCTATTTCATTGCATGTGCGCACAGTCTTGCTCCTTCATACAAAAGCTTCAAGCGGCTGGACACTTTTCATTTGTTTTGATTTTTTCCTTTTCACTTTAGCAATTCCATCGCTTACTCAAATACCCCTTGATAACCCGCTTCGGAGACCGCATTGACTAAGGCTGTTTCTGTCACTTGCGACTCGTCAAACTTGACTGTTCCGCGAGCTTTTTTCAAGTCCACTTTGGCTTTTTTCACACCCGGTACGTCACTAAGCGCTTTTTCAACTTTTGCGGCACAATGGGCACAATTCATTCCGCTGATTTGCATGTTTTTTTTCATTACGATTCCTCATTTCTTTTAACAGTTCGTTGGCTACTTATTTTGTTGCATGGGTTTTGCATTGGCACTGACCAGGAATACAATTACACGAAATCGCTGCTACTGGCACTTTTTGGTCGACTGCTGTTTGGAGCATCGCCAAATCTTCTGCCGTCAATGCTGCTTCTTGGATCATTTCCGCTAATGTCTGCCCAACTTTTTTGGCACAAATATGAGAAAAAAGATTCTCAGCTGCGCTGCGAACGGTTGCTTCTTCGGAAACAAGCGGCGAATAAACAAATTTTTTTCCTTGGCTTTCTGTTTTCAATACGCCTTTTTTGACGAGTCGTCCTAAAAGCGTCTTGACTGTCGCTGCTTTCCAATTTTTATTTTCGCTCAATAAAGCGGTGATCTCTTTCGCGTCGGATTGTCCTAATGTCCAGATCACACGCATGACTTCCCATTCAGAATCGCTGATTTTGATTGGTTCGACCACAGATTGCATTTGTCCACTTCCTTTCATAAGTGATTCACATTTTTAAGTTTACATCTGTAATCGTATTTTGTCAAAAAAAGCATCGCCAAACTTTCTACGTTTTGACAATGCTTTTTTCTATTTAATTAAAAATGATTTGGTTCCTATGCTTAAAAGTGGACCTGATACGTCGTCACAGAGTGGAAGGGTTCTTCTGGGCGCAGTACGATCTCACCAAAGTGGGGAAATTTTTCAGAGCCAGGAACACCTTGTGTTTCGATCGCCATCCCGCCATGATTGGCAAAAGGACCGGTCTTCATTGGTGCACCAGCTTCTCCTTCACCCGTCGTATAAATAACAACAGCAGGACGGTCGGTGGTTACAGTCAGCTGCACTTTTTGATCGGGACTGGTTACTTTCAGATCCCATTCTTGCCCATGATCCAATAAGAACGGATCATCCAACATCGTCGTTCCCATCGGGCGTTCTTGTCTAAAATCAAATTTTGTGCCTGCGACAGGCGTTTTTTCACCGGTGGTCGTCACATCGTCATTCGTTTCAGCCACATGTTCGGCATTGATTTGAACCAAGTGGTCATCGATCGGCTGTTGCGTATCACCTGTCAAATTGAAATAACCGTGGTTCGTTGGGTTAAATAAAGTCGCTTTGTCTGTGTTGGCATCATAAGCAAGCAATAGTTCATTGTCATTCGTCAACGTATAAGTGACTTGATAACGAACATTTCCCGGGAAGCCGCCATCGCCATCTTGCCGTGTGGTAGTAAAAATCACGCCGACATTGTCTGCTTCCTCAAAGGTTTCAGCGATCCAGATATCGGTGTCAAGTCCCTTGGAACCGCCATGAAGCGTATTGCCACCATCATTGTCTTCCGTTTGGTATTCTTGTCCGTCGATCTCAAAGCGAGTACCGGCGATCCTTCCTGCCACAGGGCCGATCGTTGCGCCATAATAACGTGCTTGGCGATGTCCTTCGATCGTATCAAAACCGACCACGATGTCGCGGCCTTCTTCTACTGGAACGACCCAATCCAATAAGCGTGCGCCTTCAGGACTTAGTCTTACGATGGTACCGCTATCATTAGAAAGCTCATAAATCGTCCCCATTTTTTCTGAGGTTATTTGTTTCACATTTGGCATTCGTTCATATCCTTCTTTCTTTAATTAGTCTGCTACTCTTTTTAAGTATAGCCGTTATGGGCTAGATCCGTCAATTCAAGACGGAAGGATTCAGTAGGAATTTATTTTATGCCGGGCCGTTTTACACAAATAAAAAGCGGCAAGAAGGGCCCACGGGTTGATTGAATCATGGTCAGCTGATCGTGAGAGAAAGTACTAGGAGAAGCACTGGCTGCTCCTGTCTTTTCTTCAATGATCAATCACATTCGTTTCACCTGTTGGGCTCCTATGCCGCAATTGTATCGTTTATTTTTTGTGTTTTGCTTGGTAATGTTTTCTCTTTCGTCGCTTTTCTTTGATTTGAGAAGCACTGGAAGCCAAATCCAAATCCTCACTTCCCTCTTCTTGCTTGTCTTGTCTTTTTTCTGCCCGCGCCATGAGGACTTTTTGCCTAAATCGACGGTTTCCCAGGAATTTCAGTGCACACATCAATGGTTGACGATTTTCTCCTACCAAACCAATCAATTCGATAAACAATTCAATACCGAATCCTGTACTGATGATCAGTAAAATGATTGCGGTGTTGCTGGCATAATTCATCAATAACGCAATAAATGAAAACACCATCGCCAAGGCATAGATCGTCAAGACCGTGCCACGGTGGGTAAACCCTAATGAAAGTAAGCGATGATGCAAGTGCATTTTATCCGCCGATGAGATTTTTTGTTTATTAAATTTTCTGCGAATCATGGCATAGACGGTATCCGTGATCGGTACTCCTAATATCAGCATCGGGGTAACCACTGTAATGAAGGTCGCATTTTTTAAGCCTTGCAACGATAGGACGGAGATCATGAAACCTAGAAAAAGTGCCCCAGTGTCCCCTAAAAAAATCGTGGCTGGATAAAAATTATAAGGAAAAAAGCCAACGATCGCGGCGATCAGCGTAAAGATCACCATCGGTACTTCAACTGAATTCGGTAAAAAGAAGTAACTGATGATCCCAATGGTCGTCAAACTGATAATAGAGACCCCACTCGCTAGACCATCCAAACCATCAATCAAGTTGACTGCATTCGTGATCGCCAAAATCCACAGGATGGTCATAGGCAGTCCAAGCCACCCCAAATCAAAAACCCCAAGATAAGGGATCGAAACCGTACTGATTTTGATGCCGGCAACAAAATAGATCTCCAAAGCCGCTAACGTCAAGCCTAGCGTTTTTTGCATAGGGGTCAACTCGAAGATATCATCCAATAATCCAGTAACTACGACGATGGCTGCCCCTAAAAGCATCGGCCAGACGTAGTCAAAAGGAATCATTGCGCGAAATTCCCAAAGCAATGCAAAAGAGAAGGAGAGGAAGATGCTTAATCCCCCTGCGGTCGGCATTGTTTTGGTGTTGATTCGGCGATCTCCTGGTCGATCGACTGCGCCGATCTTAAAAGAAATCAATTTAATGATCGGTGTTAGGATTAAAGACACGATCATTGTTATAAATAAGCGCATTACAAATTTGAATGCAAAATCCATCGTTTATTCTCGCTTTCCGTTATTTCTCTTTATTGGTAAATGTATCCTCGATTTTCGAAGAAATCCGCTGAACAGGATCTGTTCGTTCTTTGATCTCTTGTCCTGATACATACTCTTCTACCACTGCGTTGATGATTCCACCCAAGATAATAATCGTCGCAGCAAGATTCAACCAGATCATTAAAACAATAAAACTTCCAATAATTTGATAGCCAATGATTTTCGCAGCAAAGTAACGGGCGTATAAGCCAAACACTTGTGACAGCAACATCCAGCCAATCGTTGCAAAGATCGCCCCCGGCAAAGTCGAACGCAACTTGACCTTCGCATTAGGGACTAACCAATAGATCAGCATCATGATGAACAGCAAAGCAACGATCGTGACTGGCCATTTGACTGTTTGGAACGTATCGATCAGATTGTCTTGAAACTTAAAAATCGGCTGCAAAAAATCAAGAATGATTTTTCCAAGCCCAAATACCATCGTAACACCAACGATCGCAATCATAAAGAGCAGGATGATCACAAATGATACTGCGCGCACCACGATAAAATTGGAACGCTGGTCCACACCGAAGGCTTTGTTCATCGCAATTTGCAAGGCATTGATACTTTGACTCGCCGACCACAACGCCGCTAAAGCGGAGATCGACAACAATCCACCAGAGCTGGTGGTGAAGATTTTCGATCGCTGGGCCGATAAAATCATAGATTTGATTCGGGATCAATTCCTGTACATAAGATAAAACCGTGTTCGGATCAATTGATAAATAAGGCAAAAGATTCCCCAGCGCAATCATTAACGGGAAAAGTGAAAGCAATAAATAGTAGGCCACGACGACCGAAGTGGTCCCCATTTCTGAATCAGTTATTCTATTTTGCGTCGTTTCGATGAAACGCATCAGCTTTTGATTGCTTTTTACTTTATCAACGATTTTCATGTTTCTTCCTCCGCCAGCGAATCATCTGCCTTTTTTCTTTGTCATACGTAACAATCAGAAGTCTCCTACCGCCAAAATTTAGTAGGTGCCTTCTTCTCCTTGAGAAGTTAAAATTCTCGGACCATCATTGGTGATCGCCAAACTATGTTCATATTGGCAGCTTAAACCGCCATCTAATGTATAGGCGGTCCAGCCATTAGGATCCATTTTCATTTTCCACGTCCCTGTATTGATCATAGGTTCGATGGTAATAACCATTCCTTCTTTTAAACGTAACCCTTTGCCGGCTTCTCCGTAGTGAGGGATCATCGGACTTTCATGGATCGTTGGGCCAATGCCGTGTCCTACGAAATCACGCACAACCCCGTACCCTTCTTTTTCCGCATAGGTTTGAATGGCATGACCGATGTCACCGATTCGGTTGCCCACTTGCGCTTGTTCGATTCCTAGATACAACGCTTTTTTGGTTACTTCCATTAATCGATCAATCTCAGGCGTCGAGTTCCCTACGACATAACTCCAGCAAGAATCAGAAATGGCACCTTTTAAATCAATACACATGTCGACTTTGATCAGATCGCCGTCTTTCAATGGTTTTTTTCGAGGAAATCCGTGACAAATCTCATCATTGATACTGCAGCAAGTGGCATATTTGTAATCTTCAAAACCAATTTGGGCAGCGATGCCGCCGTGGCTTTCAATATAATCTCTGACAAACACTTCGATATCCCAACTGGTGATACCTGGTTTGATGAAACTGCGTAATTGTTTGTGGACATCTGCTAACAGCGCGCCGGATTCGGCCATGCGGTCAATTTCTCTGGCAGATTTTAATGTAATCATGTTCTCGTCTCCCTTAATTAAATTCCTCTTATTTTACCATAGAAATCCCTTATTTTACAAAATTCACAGACATTGTAAAGAGTTTTTCAAGTTTTGTTTTCAAACTTTCGTGCATTTGCTATAATCTGTAAGAGAGTTTTCCTTGAGAATAGGAATGAGATTGGAGGAAAAAGCCCATGGCTTTAGCAAAAATCGTCTATGCAAGCATGACGGGGAATACGGAAGAAATTGCGGATATCGTTTCTGAAGCCCTTGAAAATCTTGACATGGAAGTAGAAATGAATGAGTGTACCCAAGTGGATGCAGATGACTTTGAAGATGCTGATATCTGTATCGTCGCAACGTATACATATGGAGACGGGGAACTACCGGATGAGATCGTCGATTTTTATGAAGATTTGCAAGAACTTGATTTAAGCGGCAAAATCTTTGGAGTCTGTGGCTCCGGCGATACTTTTTATGATGACTTTTGTAAATCCGTTGACGACTTTGAAGCCGCCTTTAGCAAAACTGGTGCGACAAAAGGAGCAGACAACGTCAAAGTTGACTTGGCTGCAGAAGAAGACGATATTCAAAACTTAGAAGCCTTTGCCAATAAACTAGCAGAAGCATTCGCTGAATAAAACAAGAAAACCTCTGACAAAATCACTTGATTCTGCCGGAGGTTTATTGTTTGCTTAATGATAGCTAATATCGATGGGTGTTTCTCTTGCTAAAATATTATCGGTGGTTTCCGTCATCAGCTTAGCAATCTGATCTTCTGTCGGATGAATGATTCCCGAAGACATCAATGCCGCTAAGCCAGTAGCGACGATCCAGACACCGGTGTGCAAAGATTGTAATTTTACATCAGATAGATCTTGATATTTTGGTTCTTTTTTCACTGATTTCACAAAAAGGTCAAATGAAAACTGTTGCATGGAATCCCCACCACCATGCTCTTCTAAGTATAGCGCTCGGTATAATCGTTTTTCTTTATTTGCAAAGCCAATATAATTTAACGTTAAGTCAACGATGACATCTCCCCGTCTCTCAACTGGAAAGACTTCTGTCGCTAAGTAGTCGTAAATCTGATTGATCAATGCATTTTTTAAGTCATCCATATTTTTAAATTCTAAGTAGATCGGTTGCGTTGAACATTTCATCTTCGCTGCGATATTGCGTGCGGTAAAACGTGTAAATCCTTCGGTTGCGACAACTTCATAGGCAGCTTTTAAAATCTGGTCTCTAGTAATAGTTTTCTTTCTTGCCATAATTTTTTAATCTCCTTAATTCTGCTATACATCGCTTTCAGAAATACCTTTTACTTATTGTATCATGTTTTTTTAAGTTTGCAAAAAAACTTTCAAAATTATTGCCCTTAGTGTTTCCAGTTTTTCAATTTGAAGACCACTGTTTTTTTGCTCACTTTTTCGTTTGTTTTCAAAAATACTTAGTGCTATCATGAAGACAGTTATAAATTTAGAATAAATGGAGGAATTTTAATGGTTTTACCAAACTTTAATCAGAACCTTGAAAAATATGCCCAACTGATTACTGAAGTTGGCGTAAATGTCCAAAAAGGGCACACGATCGTCATCCAAATCGCCGTGGACCAAGCACCTTTAGCTCGTCTATTAACGAAAAAAGCGTATGAATTAGGTGCAGACGAAGTAATCGTCCAATGGACCGACGATGAGATCCAAAAAGAATTTCTTACTCATGCGACCGAAGATCGTTTGTCTACGATTCCTCAGCATAAAATTGATCAAACAGAAGATTGGGTTGAAAAAGGTGCGAGCCGCATCAGTGTCGTTTCTGCCAATCCCGATGCGTTAGCGGGCGTTGACTCAGACCGAGTGGCCGCTTTCCAAGCTGCTTCTGGTAAAGCGATGATGAAATTACGTCAAGCAACACAAGCCAACAAAGTCAGCTGGACTGTGGTTGCGGCGGCTGGTCAAGATTGGGCCCAAAAAGTATTCCCTGACGCTTCCCCTGAAGAAGCACAAGACAAGCTTTGGGATCAAATTTTCAAAACGACACGTATCTATGAAGAAGATCCTGTCGCAGCTTGGAAAAAACACGATGAAACCTTGCAAGTTAAAGCCGAAGAATTGAACAAAGAACAATTCAGCGCATTACACTATACAGCACCGGGTACCGATTTGATCATCGGTTTGCCTAAAAATCACTTGTGGGAAGGTGCTGGCAGTTACAATACCCGCAATGAAAAATTCATGGCGAACATGCCAACAGAAGAAGTCTTTACTGCCCCAGATAATCGTCGCATCGATGGCTATATTTCAAGTACAAAACCATTGAGCTACGCAGGCACCATCATCTCTGGGATGAAGTTCACCTTCAAAGACGGCAAAGTCGTGGACTTTTCTGCAGAACAAGGCGAAGAAGTGTTAGGCAAACTGCTAGCAATCGATGAAGGAGCAAAATCTTTAGGTGAAGTCGCATTAGTTCCTGATCCTTCCCCTATCTCACAATCCGGCATCATCTTCTTCAATACGTTGTTCGATGAAAATGCCTCAAACCACTTGGCTTTAGGCTCCGCTTATGCCTTCAGCTTGCAAGGCGGCACTGAGATGAGTGAAGAAGAACTGGCAGCGGCTGGTTTGAACCGCAGCCAAACCCACGTAGATTTCATGGTTGGCTCTGACCAAATGTCCATCGATGGCATCAAAGAAGATGGCACCACGGTTCCTGTCTTCCGCAATGGTGACTGGGCTTAATAAAAAAGGCTGAGGTGGAGTTGCTCCCCTCGGCCTTCTTTTACATAGAATATTGGAAACCGGCGGCTTTTTTCGTAGTAATCAGCCGGCTTTTTTGATAAAATCTACTTTGATAGTCTTTGATAAGAGAGGATGGATCCGATGACACCAAATCGTGAAGATTATTTAAAGCTCATCTTAGAGCTTGGTGGTGACCAAAAGAAAATCAATAACAAACAAATCGTGTCAGGTCTGGACGTCTCAGCAGCTTCAGTAAGTGAAATGATTTCAAAATTATTAAAAGAAGGCTTAGTGGAACATTCACCTTATCAAGGGGTACAGTTGACTGAAACTGGTTTAGCTTCTGCAAGTGCTCTGATCCGCAAGCATCGTTTATGGGAAGTCTTTCTTGTGGAGCACCTGCATTACTCATGGAATGAAGTTCATGATGACGCAGAAGTTTTAGAACACGTCACCTCGGAAACACTGGCGAGCCGCTTAGAAGCCTACCTTGATCATCCTCGGTATTGCCCACATGGTGGAATGATCCCTGAACAAGGAGAACTCATTCACGAAGGCGAAAAAAACACCATGAGTTCCTATCCGGTAGGAACAAAAATTCGTATCGCCCGTGTCCTTGACGAACGAGAACTGCTGGATTACCTCGTTTCGATCCAATTGAATATTCATGAAGAATACGAGATCATCGATGCGGCAGCATACGAGGGTCCGATTACGATCAAAAATGATACAAAAGAAATTGCTGTCAGCTACAAAGCCGCCAGCACGATTTTTGTCGATAAACTGTAAGGAGTGAAGATGATGGAAAAAAAGGTCCTTTTTACGATTTTTGGCGGTACGGGCGACCTTGCCCAACGCAAACTATACCCTTCTTTGTTTCGGTTGTACAAAAAAGGCGATTTGAAAGAAGATTTTGCAGTCATTGGTACTGCTCGCCGTCCTTGGTCGGATGAACACTATCGTGAAGTAGTAATAGGTACGATCAAAGAATTGAGCGACTCACAAGAACAAGCAGAGACATTCGCTTCTCATTTCTACTACCAATCACATGATGTAACAGATACGAGTCATTATGATTCATTGAAAGATTTAGCAGAAACCTTAGATCAAAAATACCATTTAGAAGGCAATCAAATTTTTTACTTAGCGATGTCTCCTAACTTCTTTGGGACGATCGTTTCTCACTTGAAATCCCAAGGGATGCTGGATACTGACGGCTACCATCGGGTGATCATCGAAAAACCATTTGGAAGCGACTATGACTCAGCAAAAGAATTGAATGAAGAGATCAATCAAGTCTTTACAGAACAAGAAATCTACCGGATCGATCATTATTTAGGAAAAGAAATGATCCAAAACATTTCTGCGATTCGTTTTGCCAATAACATTTTTGAGTCGATGTGGAACAATCGGTACATTGACAATGTTCAGATCAATATCGCAGAAAACTTAGGTGTTGAAGAACGCGGTGGGTATTATGATAAGAGCGGCGCCTTAAAAGATATGGTCCAAAATCATATTCTGCAGATCCTTTCCTTATTAGCCATGGAGCCGCCAGTAGCTTTTTCTGAAAAAGAGTTACGGACAGAAAAAATCAAAGCCTTAAATGCGATCCGTATCTACTCCGAAGAAGAAGTGAAACAACACTTCGTTCGTGGTCAATACGATAAAGGACAATTAGAAGACAAGAAATTTGTTGGCTACCGTGAAGAAGCCAATGTCGATGAAAAATCGGCAACGGAAACCTTCGTTGCTGGGAAATTCTTGATCGATAACTTCCGCTGGTCCGGCGTACCATTTTATGTACGCACCGGGAAACGCTTGACGGAAAAAGGCACTCGCATCAACATTGTCTTTAAACAAGTCCCAGTCAATGTCTTTAAGCAAGACCTGAATGAACAAAAGCAAATCGAGAGTTTGGCACCGAATGTGCTGACGATTTACATTCAACCGACGGAAGGCTTCTCTCTTTCCTTGAACGGAAAAGAGATTGGCCAAGGGTTTGAAACATTGCCAGTGAAGCTCGATTACCGAAATAGTACTGAAATCGTCGAAAACACCCCTGAAGCCTACGAAAAATTGATTCTAGATGCTTTGAACGGGGATGGCACTAACTTTACCCACTGGGATGAAGTTGCCCAATCTTGGCGCATCGTTGATGTGATCCGTCACGCTTGGGACCAAGAAACACCTGATTTTCCAAACTATGCCGCAGGAACGATGGGACCCCAAGCTGCCTATGATCTCTTAGCTGCCGATGGGTTTGAATGGATCTGGCGTCCCGATGAATGGTATCGAGAACGGGATTTACTAAATGAAAAATAAGCAAATGGTCAATTGGATGAGGAAAAAACATCCAATTGGCCGTTTTTCTTTTTTTCCGTCTGTTTATAATAGAAAGAAATGAGAAATGAAAGGAGCAGCAAAGATGAAACAAGTCTTATCGATCGCCGGTCTTGACAGTTTGGCAGGCGGCGGCATGACGGCGGATTTGAAAACATTTGAGGAATTCGGGGTGTTTGGTCATGCCTTATTGACCTGTGTTGTCGCCATTAACGATGATCTTTTGTTCCATGATCTTCCTGAGCCTGTGATCCAAGCACAGCTGGATTCACTGCGTTCGGTCGTATCCCTAGATGCAATCAAAATTGGGCTGCTTCATCAAACGGCCATCATTGAATTGCTGCGGGATTTTTTACAAGCATTTACCGGACCGATCGTGCTCGATCCCGTGCTTGCTTTTAAAGAAGGAGATACCGCCTTTAATCAATCGTATCAAGCAGGATTGATCTCCTTGTTTCCTTCCACAGCATTAGTGACACCTAATCTGCTCGAAGCACAACACTTATCTGGACAAAGGATTACCTCCTTAGCGGAGATGAAAACGGCGGCAAAAAAATCCATGCGCTTGGTGCCCCAAATGTTCTGATCAAAGGTGGCAGTCGACTGACTGGGGAAACAGCCTACGACCTTTTATACCACTCTGGACAGTATACTGTTTTTGAAGCAGAAAAAAGTACCCACCCCACAACCAACGGTGCTGGCTGTACCCTCTCATCAGCGATTGCCGCTTTACTTGCTAAAGGCACTTCGTTGGAAGCAGCTATCCAAACCGCAAAAGCATTTGTTTGGGCAGGAATCGAAGAGGGGCTACCTTTAGGTACCTCCGGAAACGTCAATCAACTTGCCTACTTCAGAAAGGATGAATACGTATGAAAGTAAGAAACCTAACGACGATCGCTATGCTGACGGCACTCACGTGTGCACTTTCTTTGACCTTTATCATTCCTGTTCCGCAAACGAAGGGTTTTGTGACCTTATGTGAAGCAGGAATCTATATCTCGGCCCTTTTGTTTGGACCTAGTGCCGGGGCCTTCGTCGGCGGAATGAGCGGCGGCATCATTGATTTTCTATCAGGTTACCCTGAATGGGCCTTCTTTTCCATCGTGATTCATGGTGTACAAGGCTGGATCGTAGGCAGAATGAGCCACCGGCCATTAGCAGCCGTTATTGTCGGCAGCTTGATTATGATCGCCGGCTATGCAGCAGCAACGGTTTTGCTATTCGGTTTAGGCGCTGGGATCGCCTCGATTCCAAGTAATTTGATCCAAACGGTCTTTGGCAGCATCGTTGCTTTACCCCTGACGCATGCCTTGCGCCGCACGAAAAAATTTTCTTTAAATGAAAGGTGATTCTTATGACAGATATCAATCAATTAAAAACGGATTTAACTACGATCGTTGAAGAAGTCATTACGACAGCGAACGTTGGTGAAAATGATCTTTTTGTCCTTGGTTGTTCAACAAGTGAAGTCGTGGGCGGCTTGATTGGCAAAAATTCCAGTCAAGAAGTAGGCATGATCATCGTCGAAACACTGCGAGCGATCTTGCGTCCTAAAAACATTCATTTAGCCGTTCAAGGCTGTGAACATCTCAATCGGGCTTTAGCCGTTGAGCGTAAAACGGCTAAGCTCTATCACTTAGAAGAAGTCGCTGTAGTGCCCCAGCTGCATGCAGGCGGTGCTTGCTCAGTTGCGGCTTTCCAGCTGTTCGATGAGCCTATTGAAGTGGAGCACATAGTGGCAAAAGCTGGCATCGATATTGGTGACACAGCGATCGGCATGCATGTCAAACATGTTCAAATCCCAATTCGTCCCTCTATTAAGACCCTCGGCGCTGCCCATGTCACAGCTCTGGGATCACGGCCCAAATATATTGGTGGTCCTCGTGCGCATTACGCACAATAAGCGAATCGTATAATAATCGAAAAGCCCTCATCAAAAAGAAAAAGCATGCTTCGGCGTGCTTTTTTTGTGTCAACGTTCCTGCTATTGCCTCCCCTTTCCTTCAGAGTGCTCTTTTTTCACTATTTTTTCCATTCCATCTTATGGCAGCTTTTTCTACTTCAAAGGCTAGTTTCTTTCTGGTGTAAAAAGAGCGGCAGCTGTCGCCTTCCTTTTGTCATAAATTCGTCAGAATTTCATCACAAAAAGAAAAGAAAGATACCAGTAAGCCCGCAAATTTCTTTTTTCTTTCCTTGATAGACTGAATGTAGTAAGAATCGAAAAGCGGAAGGAAGAAAAACATGAAAAAAATCGCCATTATTTTTGGAGGCAATTCACCGGAATACACCGTTTCTTTAGCCTCAGCAACTAGCGCAATCGAAGCACTCCAATCATCTCCCTATGACTATGACCTCTCTTTGATCGGGATCGCCCCAGATGCTATGGATTGGTATTTGTATACAGGCGAACTGGAAAACATCCGACAAGACACGTGGTTGTTGGATACGAAACATACACAGAAAATCCAGCCACTTTTTGAAGAAAACGGCTTTTGGCTAAGTGAAGCGCAGCAAACGTTGGTACCTGATGTTTTATTTCCCATTATGCATGGTAAATACGGGGAAGATGGCAGTATCCAAGGATTGTTTGAATTGATGAAGCTGCCTTATGTAGGCTGTGGGGTGGCAGCCTCTGCCTTATGTATGAACAAATGGTTATTGCATCAAGCAGCAGCAGCGATTGGCATACAAAGCGCTCCTACGATTCTCTTGACAAATCAAGCCAACCAGCAAAGACAAATCGAAGCCTTCATCCAGACCCATGGCTTTCCAGTTTTCTTTAAGCCTAATGAAGCGGGCTCCTCAAAAGGGATCACAAAAGTAACTTGTGTTGAAGAAATCGCTCCTGCCTTGAAGGAAGCCTTCGCTTATTGTTCCGCAGTGCTCTTACAAAAAAATATCGCTGGCGTTGAGATTGGTTGCGGTATCTTAGGCAACGACTCTTTGACTGTCGGTGCTTGTGACGCTATTTCATTAGTAAACGGTTTTTTCGATTTTGAAGAAAAGTACCAGTTGATCAGCGCCAAAATCACCGTTCCTGCGCCATTGCCTGAAACGATTGAAACCAAAGTCAAAGAACAAGCTCAGCTGCTCTATCACAGTCTTGGTCTTAAAGGACTTGCTCGCATCGACTTTTTTGTCACGGATCAAGGAGAACTATACTTGAATGAAATCAATACTATGCCGGGCTTTACGAGTCACTCCCGCTATCCTGCCATGATGGCAGCGGTCGGCTTATCCTATCAAGAACTACTACAAAAACTGCTTGTCTTAGCAAAGGAGGAAGGCAAATGAATCCCTATCTACAGTTAGTTAGCAAAGAGTTTCCATTAGAAAAAAAACAAGAGCCGCCCCACCTAGTCCTTGCTGCTTTTAGTGAAGAAGAAGTTTACTTGCAGCCTGAAGCAGCCAAACAATGGGAACGCCTCGTCAAAGCCTTAAAACTTGAAAACGAGATCTGCTTATTAGACGGCTATCGAACCGAAAAGCAGCAACGGTATTTATGGGAATATTCCTTAAAAGAAAATGGGCTAGCCTATACGAAACAATTTGTGGCATTGCCCGGCTGCAGCGAGCATCAGTTAGGCTTAGCGATCGATGTTGGTTTAAAGGGCAGCCAGGATGATTTGATCTGCCCACGATTTCGTGACAGCGCAGCCGCTGATTTATTTACCCAGGAAATGATGAACTACGGATTTATTTTACGCTACCCCGCAGACAAACAAGAAATTACAGGGATTGGTTACGAACCATGGCATTTTCGTTATGTCGGTTTGCCTCATAGTCAAATCATCGCCAATCAACAGTGGACCTTGGAAGAATACCATCAGTATCTTGAACAGACCACGAGGCAGTTCGCATGAAGAAGAATCAGGGAATCGATCAGTTTCGAGTGCTATTAGCGATGATGGTGGTGGCGATCCACTGTCTGCCCCTTCATCGATTGTGGCCCGATGGTGATATCCTGATCACATTGACTCTTTTCAGAATCGCCGTCCCCTTCTTTTTTATGATCAGCGGATATTACGTGTTCAGCGACTTGGCCACCCAAAACAGCTATCCTGCCAGACAGCGTGTCTGGCAGTTTATTAAAAAGCAGCTGCAAGTCTATCTCATAGCCACACTGCTTTTTTGCCGCTTGCTTGGTACAGCGGCATGTTAGGATTGAACATGCCCCTAGGCACTTTTATTCAAACTTTGCTAGTCAATGGCATCCTTTATCATCTATGGTATTTTCCTGCGATCATTACCGGCAGTCTTTTAGTGATGGGACTCTTGGTGCGCTTTTCTTTTAAACAAGTCTTTTTCATGGCTATCGGTTTATACGTGATTGGTTTAGGTGGGGACAGTTGGTCTGGCCTGGCTGAACACACTCCCATCACGCCACTCTATTCACTGATTTTCCAACTATTGGATGGAACTCGCAACGGCATTTTCTTTGCTCCCTTGTTTTTGCTCTTAGGGGTACTAGCCAGAAGATTTGCCAAAAAACCTGCTTCGCCCCATCGCTATAGTTATCTGATGATCAGTCTGATTTGCTTGCTTTTGGAAAGTTATCTCTTGCATCACTTTACCACGCCGAAACATGACAGCATGTATGTTTTTTTACCCTTCGTCCTGTTGTGCTTATTCCCGATCATTCAGCAATGGCAAGCACCCATAATCTGGAAACAAGCGGGTCGACTGTCCCTTTGGCTCTATTTGCTCCATCCTTATACCATTGCGGTGACTCATTTTCTTAGTCAGAAACTGCCCTTGCTGCAAAACAATCTGATCAATTACATTGTGGTCTTAGGACTGACCATTGGATTGGTTTATGGTCTCTTTGCTTTGCAAAAGCTGTTCTCGTTTCCGAAAAAAACGCCGCCCCACTTGCAACGGGCAACCAAAGAATTTTCAGCCCCCGCCTTGCTGCACAACTTGCAGGAAATCAAACGAGTGATTCCATCCACAACAAAAGTGATGGCGGTGGTTAAAGCGGATGCCTATGGTTGTGATGCGAAGACGGTCGCAGGCACCCTAGAAAGAGCCGGCGTCGATTTCTTTGCCGTTGCTACCATTGAAGAAGCCATTGAATTACGGCGAGCTGGCATCAAAAGTCGCTTACTGATTTTAGGGTACACTTCTGCCCAACGTGCCAAAGAGCTGAAACATTATTCCTTGATTCAAACCATCGTTAGTGAGGCCCATGGGCATGCTTTAGCCCAAACAAGCATTCCGATCGAATGCCATTTAGCGGTAGATACTGGTATGCACCGCTTAGGCGTTGCCCCTGACCTTGAAACAGTTAGAAGGCTTTATGCCTTGCCATGCCTCAAGATCACAGGCATTTTTTCCCATCTAGGCTCTTCAGATCAGCTAGATACGGCAAGTATCTTACGGACACAAGCCCAAATCACTTGTTTTGATGATCTATTGGCTGGCTTATCCGCTAGAAATATTGCCTATGGACTGACACATCTGCAAAGCAGCTACGGAATATTAAATTACCCAGAGAAACACTATGATTATGTGCGCCCAGGTATTCTTTTAACTGGTTCACTAAGTGTCCCGAATGAACCAACAAAACAGAAGATAAACGTACAGCCGATTTTGACACTCAAAGCCTTACTGGTAGACAAAAAAACAGTTGCAGCCGGAGAAGCGATCGGCTATGGACTAGGCACTGTTTGTGATCGACCAGCCACGATCGGGATCGTTAGTATCGGCTACTGCGACGGGGTCCCCCGTGCCCTATCAAATCAAGGATTCCAATTGTCTTATCAAGGGGTTTTACTCCCGCAGATTGGGTTGGTTTGTATGGACATGCTCTTGATCGATTTAACGGACTATCCAGAACTGGCGGTCGAAAGTTCGCTCGAAGTAATCAGCGATTGGACGACTAAAGCTGATCAAGCACAAACCATTACCAATGAATTGATCAGCCGCCTAGGTTCCCGCATCACCTCTAGTTCAAAGTAGAAAACAAATGCATTCGCTTACGGATTACGGTATGATGTGGGTAGAGCAAATGGTAATGTAAATGAAAAAATGATCGTAGATAGTTGGAGTGAATCAAGGATGGCAGAAAAAATAATCGTTGTTGATGATGAAAAAGAAATCGCCGAGTTAGTCACGACGTTTCTAAGAAATGAAGGCTTCCAAGTGGAACCTTTTTATGATGGGACGAGTGCTTTGGCTTATCTCGAAAAAGAAACAGTCGATGTGGCAGTTTTAGATGTGATGCTACCGGATATCGACGGCTTTCAGCTGTTACAGAACATTCGCAAAACCCACTTTTTTCCAGTACTGATGCTCACTGCCAAAGGAGAAGATCTGGATAAAATTACCGGTCTAAGCCTAGGTGCAGATGATTATGTGACCAAACCTTTCAATCCATTAGAAGTTGTTGCTCGGGTCAAAACGCAACTACGGCGATACCAACGATACAATCAGTCAGCTGTTCCGCAGAAGATTGAAGAATACGAAAAGGAAGGCTTACTGTTGAAAATCAACAGCCACCAATGTTTTCTTTATGGCAAAGAGGTTTTTTTGACCCCCATCGAATTTAAAATCTTGCTTTACTTATTTGAACACCAAGGATCTGTCGTTGCCTCGGAAACCCTTTTTGAAGCAGTCTGGAAAGAAAAATATTTAGACAACAATAACACAGTGATGGCACATATTGCCCGTCTGCGGGAAAAGCTAAACGAACAACCACGCAAACCGAAATTAATCAAAACTGTATGGGGGGTCGGCTATATCATTGAAAAATAGAAGTCCATTGATTCGGAAACTTTTGACTCAATACTTTATCACCACAGGTGTTTTAATGCTCCTCTTAATTCTGATCCCTTTAACTGTTCGCTTTGTAGCAGGATTGAGGGTTTGGTACGGCTATGAGCCCATTTATCAAATATTACGGCTTTTTGCTGATTATTGGCTCGTCTGTCTAGCCATCGGTGCCTTGCTGATCTGGGCAAGTACAACGATTTATTATATGAGTAAAGCCATCAGCTATTTGAATGAAACGATCCAAGCCACGAATCAATTGATTGCCGAACCCACGAAGCGAATCATTCTCTCCAGCAATCTGAACGATGTGCAAGAAGAAATGAACCAGTTACGGGAAAAAAATCTCCAAGATCAACGAGCAGCCAAAGAAGCAGAGCAGCGGAAAAATGATTTGATCGTCTATCTCGCACATGATTTACGCACACCTTTGACCAGTGTGATCGGCTACTTGACGCTGTTAGAAGAGGAACCACAGCTTTCTACCGAACTACGGGCACGCTATACCAAGATCGCCTTGCAAAAAGCCCAGCGGCTAGAATTATTGATCAGCGAGTTTTTCGAAATCACCCGTTTTAATCTTACAACGATCGCCTTACAGACCGAAACCACGGATCTTAGCTTAATGCTGGAACAGTTGACGTTCGAATTTTTACCGCTGTTAGAAGAAAAGAACCTTCATTGGCAACTGCAGCTACAGAAAAAAGTCTTTGCGACCGTTGATACGGAGAAAATGGAACGCGTTTTTGATAACTTGATCCGCAATGCCATCAACTATAGTTATGCCGATTCCCCCTTGCATTTAGCCATCAGTGCCTCTGATGATATCTTGATTCGATTGACCAATCATGGGAAAACGATCCCTGCTGAAAAGATTGGCTTGATTTTTGAGCCTTTTTATCGGATGGACGCTTCACGAGCGACTGCGACTGGTGGAACCGGTCTGGGGCTGCCGATCGCCAAAGAAATCGTTGAAGCATTAGGTGGAAAAATCTGGGCGGAAAGCCGTGACGAAACCATCGTCTTTTCGATTCGCCTACCAAAGGCAGCAATGGAAAATGAACAGCGATCAAAGCCCCATCCATCTGAGCCAACTTCCTAACATGCAAACAACCTGAGCATTTCACTGCTCCCCTTCTGATTTAGAAGGAGGACGAGCTGCTCAGGTTGTTTTTTATTGATTGCTTATTGATACACCAATGATCGTAACGCTTGGTCGACTTTTTCTGCCGCTAGACGTCCTTCACGAATCCCCCAGATCACTAAGCTTGGTCCTCTTTTAGCATCGCCTGCCACTAAGACCCGTTCATTATTTGTCGTATAATCATCATAAACTTCTCGCACACCAAAGGCATCAAAGAGTTGGGTCTCTGCGCCAATAAAGCCCATTGCCAACAAGACTAAATCCGCCTTGATCACTTGCTCTGTACCAGGGATCGGCTGAAACTGTTGATCCACAGAGACCGTCTCAATAGCAATCAACTGGCCACGTTCGGCGCCGATAAAGGCCGTTGTGGACACCCCATGATACGTCACTTGTGTTTGCAGCACTTCAGCCGCTTCTTCTTGCCCATAGCCTGTGCGGGCTGTCATTGGGTATTCAGGCCAAGGGTTGCTGTCGGTACGTGTCAATGGCAGTTGGGGCGTGATCTCCAATTGGCGCACAGAAGCGGCTCCTTGCCGAATCGCTGAGCCAATACAATCATTTCCAGTGTCGCCGCCGCCAATCACGACGACATGCTTGCCAGCAAGTTTTTTACTGGTTGCCGCTTTGCCATGCTTTAATACATCTTTGGTTGCTTCCGTCAAATAATCGACTGCGAATTGGACCCCAGTCAATTCACGACCAGGAATTTTCAAGTCACGAGGAACACTGGCACCTGTCGCCAAAATGACCCGATCATACTGAGCAGCCAATTCCTCTGCTGACAAGTCACGACCGATCTCCGTATTAGCGACAAAGGTCACGCCTAGCTCTGCCATTAGATCAATACGTCGCTGCACGACATCTTTGTCTAATTTCATGTTTGGGATACCATACATTAGCAAACCGCCAAAGCGATCGCTGCGTTCATAGACCGTCACTTGATGTCCTAGTTGATTCAAGCGCCAAGCAGCGGATAAACCAGCCGGTCCACTACCAACGATGGCCACCTTGAAACCAGTCGCTTCTTGAGGCAACCCGGAAGCTTTGACCCAATCGTTTTCAAAAGCAGTATCGATAATAAAACGTTCATTGTCATGGATCGTGACACCTGAGCCATTCAGTGCCTCGGTACAGCCTTTTTCACATGGAGCAGGACAGACACGTCCTGTCATTTCTGGTAGTGGATTGGTTTTGGCTAAACGCTCAAAGGCGGCTTGGAAACGCCCTTGATAAACCAGATCATTCCATTCAGGAATCAGGTTGTCATTGGGACAACCTGAAACCGCCCGTTGCCCGCCGTAAAAAGAACCAGTATGACAAAAAGGAATGCCACAATTCATACAGCGCGCCGCTTGCTCTTGACGCTCATTTTCAGGCAATGGCGTCTGTAATTCTTGCCAGTCTTGGATACGTTCTGAAACCGGTCGGGTAGGATTTTCTACTCTTGGGTACTTTAAAAAACCAAATGGATCTGCCATATTAGTCGCGCTCCTTTCCTGGAATAGTCAATTGTGGACCGACGACGGCTTCGAAAGCTTTCGTCACAAGTTCCTCCCCGATAAATCCTTGCTCAGCCAAAGTCTCCGTTGCTTGGATCATCTGATGGTACTCTGTCGGATAGACTTTGATGAAATGTTGCTGCTGATTTTCCCAATCTTCTAGAATCTCAGCCGCCTTCAATGAATCTGTATAGGCAAAATGCTGCTGGATCATCTCCTTCAGCTGATGGTCATCGCCACTTTCGCCAATCCGGTACAAATCAACCATTTCCCGATTGCATTTTTCTGCAAAAGTTTGATCAGGGTCATAGACGTATGCCACGCCACCGGACATTCCGGCACCGAAGTTGCGGCCGGTTTTTCCTAAAATCACCACGACGCCGCCAGTCATGTACTCACAGCCATGGTCCCCAACACCTTCTACAACGACTTTGGCTCCACTATTACGGACGCAAAAGCGTTCGCCAGCAATGCCGCGGAAATAGCCTTCACCCCGATTCGCCCCAAAACAAGCAACGTTACCGACAATCGGTGAATGCTCTGCGTCATAAGCGGCATCATCAGGCGGCACAATGATCAAACGGGCACCACTCAGTCCTTTGGCTACATAATCGTTGGCCTCGCCAATCAGTTTCAACTGGATGCCCTGGGTGGCAAACGCCCCAAAACTTTGTCCAGCAATGCCGCGGTACGTAAACTGCAACAAACCTGGCGTTACTTCGTAATTGCCAAAGCGTTCTGCGATCCAGCCCCTAAACGAGCGCCGACTGAACGTTGAACATTATTGATCGTATGATTCATAACGATTTCTTGATTATTGTCGATAGCTGCTTGGGCAAAAGCGTCTAATTCTGGCCATTGTCGTTTCTCAAGGAATGGGTCGGTCACTTTGCGTTCGATTGGGATCGTCGTCCCAATCATTTTCGAAAAGTCTAATGATTTTGCTTTGCCTTTTGCAACGAAGCGTGGTGTCAACACTTCCGCGTGTCCTACCATCTCATCAATCGTGCGAAACCCTAGCTCGGCCATTGTTTCCCGTAAATCTTCTGCTAAAAAGTACATCGTATTGATGATGTGCTCAGGTTTCCCTGCGAAAAATTTGCGCAACGCTGGATTTTGCGTAGCAATGCCGACAGGACATGTATTGATACTGCAAACCCGCATCATGACACAACCAATCGCAACTAGCGCTAAAGAGGCAAAGCTATATTCTTCTGCTCCTAAAAGAGCAGCAATGGCGATGTCTCGACCCGTCATTAATTTTCCATCTGTCTCTAAGGTCATTCGCTGCCGCAAATGATTCATAGCTAACGTTTGATGGGCTTCTGCAAGCCCCATTTCCCAAGGCAAGCCAGCATCACGAATCGAATTTCTCGGAGAAGCACCGGTCCCACCGTCATAGCCTGAGATCACGACTACGTCTGCGCCGGCTTTGACGACACCGGTCGCGATCGTACCCACGCCCGTACTAGAAACCAATTTGACATTGATCCGTGCATAGGGATTGATTGCCTTTAAGTCATAGATCAGCTGGGCTAAGTCTTCAATCGAATAAATGTCGTGATGTGGTGGCGGCGAAATCAATCGGACACCAGGTGTTGAGCCACGAATCTCAGCGACCCACGGGAAGACTTTGTTGCCTGGCAATTGCCCCCTTCACCAGGTTTCGCCCCTTGCGCCATTTTGATCTGGAGTTCGTCCGCACTCATTAAATATTCGGCGTTGACACCAAAACGGCCAGAAGCTACTTGTTTGATGCGACTATTATAATTAATGCCATTCACTGGTTTGAAACGATTTCGGTTTTCTCCACCTTCTCCACTGTTGGATTTTGCCCCGATCGCATTCATTCCTTCAGCAATACAGCGATGCGCCTCTTCACTTAGAGAGCCGTAAGACATCGCACCGACTTTAAATCGTTTGACGATCGTTTCAACTGGCTCCACCTCAGCTAATGGAATACTGCGTCTTGTGTTCGCAAAAGTCCACATAGAACGGAGGGTCGTTGGATTCTCTAACGCGTCTTGGTTCATCTCCGCCGCATATTCTTTATAAAGCGCATAGCTGCCGGTACGAACAGCTTTTTGAAATCCATAGATTGTTTTTGGATTGAACAGATGATGTTCCCCGTCAGCTTTGTATTGGAAACTACCACCCGAATCAAGATAATCCACGCGTTTCTCGCCATACGCCGCTTCATAACGCGTTAAGTATTCTTGCTCGATTTGCGCTAATGAAAGTCCACCGATACGAGTAACCGTGCCGGTAAAGTATTCGGAGATAACTTTCTCAGAGATACCAACAGCTTCAAACAATTGCGCCCCATGGTAACCGGCAATCGTTGAAATCCCCATCCGTGACATAATTTTGACAATACCTTTCTCACAAGCTTTGCGGTAACTTTCAATCTTTTCTGAAAGCTCAAAATGCGCCAATGTCTGGTAAGCCCCATAAGGGTGGACCCCACTTGCTCCGTAGCCGACTAACATGGCATAATGATGGACCTCACAGACTTCCGCAGTATCCGCAACGATCGATGCCAAGGAACGTTTGCCTTTTCGCACCAAGTAATTGTGCAGGCCTGATACTGCCAAAAGGATCGGAATCGCCACTTTTCCTTCTTGCGGCTGAATGACTTCCCGATCACTTAAAATGACGATCGTTGCCCCAGAATCAATTTTTTGTTCCGTTTCTTTAAAAAGCGCTTCTAACGCTTGCTGCAATGCTGCTCCATTTTCTGGTACATAATCATAGAGAATCGACTGTAAAACTGCTTTTTGACCATTTTGATCTAACTGTTTGATTTTTTCATATTCACTCGTTTTTAACACAGGACTAGCAATCTTCAGCTTATTGCAATTGATTCGAATGTCCTTTGAAACATCACCATCTCGACCTAAAAACAGTTCGGTACCAATTACCAATTTTTCACGAATCGCATCGATTGGCGGATTGGTCACTTGAGCAAATTGTTGTTTAAAGTACGTAAACAAAGATTGGGGACGTTCGCTTAAGATGGCTAAGGGTGAATCAAACCCCATAGAGATCACTGGTTCTTCTCCCGTTTGAGCCATTGGTAAAATCAACGTGCGAATGATCTCATCCGTGTAGCCATTTCGTTTCCAAAGGGTCTGGATCGCATCATCTGCCGTTTCCTCCTGTCTTTCTGCGTCAGGAAGCAGCTCTGGTGTTAATAAGTGATCCGCTAACCACTCTTGGTAAGGATGGGCGTTCGCATAATGCGCTTTGATTTCTTGATTGCGTAAGATCATCCCTTTTTGGGTATCCACCAAAAACATATTTGCTGGTCCAAGCACCCCTTTTTCAATCACTTCTGACGCTGGCAAATCGACAACCCCTGACTCAGAGGCCACGATAACAAAACCAGCTTTCGTGATCGAGTAGCGAGATGGTCGCAATCCATTACGATCAAGCGCAGCTCCTACCAGATCCCCATCGGTAAAGCATAAAGCTGCTGGTCCATCCCAAGGGGCCATAAAGCTTGCATTGTATTCATTAAAAGCCGTCAGTTCTGGCGTCAAGCCAGCTTCTTTAGACCACGCTTCTGGCACCATCATCAACAGTGCTTGGGGAATATCTCGCCCTTGACGGTACAAATACTCCATACAATTTTCCAACTTCGCCGAATCAGAATTTTCGTCATCGTAGACTTCGATCTGATGTCCATGCATCCAATTTTCTGCCCCACGTAAGGTGTTGATTTCGCCATTATGGGCTAAGAAACGAAAAGGTTGCGCCCGACTCCAGCTTGGAAAGGTATTCGTGGAAAAACGAGAATGGGTCAAAGCAATACTGGAAGTCATTTCTGGGCTTTGAAGATCTTTGAAAAACAAGCCAACTTGATAGGCATGCAGCATCCCTTTATAAACAACTGTCTTACTAGATAAGCTGCAGATAGACAGCTCATCGGTATGATACGTTTTTTCCAGTTTTCGCCGTAACCGATAAAGCTGATCTTCAAAGGGACGGCCTGCAGCTACATCGACAGGTTTTTCAATAAAGACTTGCACAAATGAGGGCATGACTTTTTGAGCCCCTGGCCCACATTGATAATAATCATAAGGCACATCTCGTTGCCATAAAACCGTAAAACCCATTTGTTGAATGTCTTTAGTTACTTCTTCTTGGACCTGTGCTGCTCGGAGCTTTTCTTTCGGTAAAAAAAACATCCCAACAGCATAGGCGCCTTTTTCAGGCAATGGGATTTCGGCCTCTTTTGCTCGCTGTTGAAAAAATGGATCTGGCATCGCCATCAAGATTCCTGCTCCGTCCCCCGTGTCAGGTTCAGCACCAGTTCCCCCTCGATGATTCATCCGTTCTAACATCGTTAAGGCATTTTGCACAAGTTCTCGAGAATAGCGACCATCTTTTTGTGCAATAAAGCCCATCCCACAAGCATCTTTTTCAAAAGCGGCATCGTACATCATTTGGTTCGTTTTCCTCATCATCTCTAAATCACTCATGGAATCACACTTTCTTTCAATATTCTGAATATTCCGATTTTTAACAGTTTACAACCTGTTTTTCTATCTGGCAAGTTTTTTTTACTTGATCCGTGCTCGTTGATTTCTTCCTTCAAGGGTTACTTAAATCCATTGAATAAATAGTGACTTGTAAATCACAGGCAGAAATCTTCGTCTAATAAGGTTTTTTTATTATACAATAAACTGTCGCAAAATTATTGCAAACAAATGAGAATCGTTATCAATTAAGTCAGATTTTCTCATTTAGATGTCACAAACAGCTGCTTATGTCCCATTTTCAAGGAACAAGCTTGACTGATTTCAAAAAAAAATGACCCGCAATGGGGTCATCTTTTTTCGTTCTTTTATTTTTCAAAGCCTTCTGCAACTGCTTCGGGATAGTTTTCTTTGACGATGGCTGCACAATGGCCGCAAAGTGTTGGCAGTTGCTCTTCTACACCAACATCTACACGGACTTGGCGGCAACGTTCGCAGACTTCACCTTCGGCTTTTTCCACTAAGATCGCCACGTCTTCGAATTGATAGGCCGCTTCTGGTGCTGCTTCCCCTGCCTCTTTAATCGTTAAGAAGTCCGGTGAAATGATCAGCAACTGAGCGATATCTGAATCAATGGCTTTTAGTAATGCCGCAACCGGTTCGGTTGGATAGACAGTCACTTTTGCTTCAAACGATTTCCCGATCAGTTTTGCATTACGCGCTTCTTCCAATGCTTTTAAGACATTGTCACGGAAATCAAGGAAAGCACGCCATAAATCAAGCAGCTCTTCTTGGTTAGCACATGTATCATAGCCAGGGAACTCCGCTAATTGGACATATTCCTCTTCTTCTTTCAAATGTGACCAGATTTCCTCTGCCGTATGGGGAATGATCGGCGTCAGTAATTTCGTCAACGCAACCGCTGTTTGATAGAAGACGGTTTGCATGGCGCGACGTTGGAAATCATTTTCAGCTTCGATATAAACGACATCTTTTGCAAAATCCAAATAGAAGGATGACATATCGACTGTCAAGAAGTTGATGACTGTCCGGTAAATATGCAAGAAGTTATATTTTTCATAGCCATCTTCCCGAATCGTTTTGATCGTTTGATTCAAGCGAACCATCATGTATTTATCAACAGAACGCAAGTTTTCAAATGGTACGCTGTCTTTTGCTGGATCAAAATCATTCGTATTAGCCAATAAGAAACGCATGGTATTGCGAATTTTTCGATAGACTTCTGACACTTGATTCAAGATATCCATAGACACTCGGACATCCGCTTCGTAGTCAACACTGCTGACCCAAAGGCGCAAAATATCCGCACCCATTTGATTGATCACTTTTTCTGGTGCAATGGTATTACCAAGAGATTTACTCATCTTGCGACCTTCGCCATCTAAGGTGAAGCCTTGAGACAAGACGGCTTTATATGGTGCGACTTCATTGATCGCAACACTAGTCGTGATACTTGAGTTGAACCACCCACGATATTGGTCAGAACCTTCCAAGTACATGTCAGCTGGGAATGTCAACTCTGGACGTTGACGTAACACCGCTTCGTGAGAAGAACCTGAATCAAACCAAACATCCATGATGTCAGTCTCTTTCGAGAATTTGCCGTTAGGTGAGCCCGGATGCGTGAAGCCAGCTGGCAGTAATTCTTCTGCTTCTTTTTCAAACCAAATCGTTGAACCATGTTCAGCAAATAAGTTTGCCACATGCTCAATCGTTTCAGGCGTAATGATAGCTTCACCGTTTTCTGCATAGAAGATTGGCAACGGAACGCCCCACGCACGTTGACGAGAGATCACCCAGTCGCCGCGGTCGCGAATCATATTGTATAAACGGGTTTTGCCCCATGGAATGATCCAATCTACTTTTTCGATCTCATCCAAAATATTTTGACGGAACTTATCAATAGACGCAAACCATTGTGGTGTTGCCCGATAGATGACTGTTTTTTTCGTCCGCCAATCATGTGGATAGCTGTGAGTAAAGAAGTTTAGTTTTAGTAGGGCTCCTTTTTCTTCTAAAAGCTCAGTGATCATTGGATTGGCTTTGTCATAAAAGACCCCTTCAAATCCCGGTGCTTCTTCTGTGAAGACCCCACGGCTATCGACTGGTGATAAGACATCTAGACCATATTTTTTGCTGACGATGTAGTCATCTTCCCCGTGTCCTGGTGCAGTGTGGACCAAACCAGTACCGGCATCCAATGTCACATGGTCCCCTAACATTACTAGAGACGTACGATCATAAAAAGGATGTTGTGCCGTCATTTTTTCCAATTGATCGCCAGCCAATTCTTGTAAAACTTCGACAGATTCCCAACCGATCTCATTCGTCACGGTTTCTAATAAATCTTTTGCCACGACGAATTTGCGGCCATCGGCCAAGATTTGAACATAGGCAAAGGTTGGATTCACAGAGATTCCTAGATTCGCTGGTAAGGTCCATGGCGTCGTCGTCCAGATAACAAAAGCTGTATCTGAATCAAGCAAATCTTTGCCATCTGCGACTGGGAAAGCCACATAGATCGATGGTGATTTCACATCTTTGTATTCGATCTCAGCTTCTGCTAATGATGATTCACTAGATGGTGACCAGTAAATTGGTTTCAATCCTTTGTAGATGTAGCCTTTTTCTGCCATTTTTCCGAACACGCGGATTTCTGCTGCTTCATAGTCTGGTGTCAATGTGATATATGGATGATCCCAGTCACCAGAAACGCCTAAACGTTTGAAATCAGCTCTTTGCGTATCCACTTGTGTCAAAGCATATTCTTCACATTTTTTGCGATATTCTGCCAAGCTCATTTCTTTGCGCTTGATCCCTTTATTGGTCAGTACTTGTTCGATCGGTAAACCATGAGTATCCCAACCAGGTACATAAGGGGAACGGAAACCTGACATCGATTTGGAACGTACGATGATGTCTTTACTGATTTTGTTCAATGAGTGTCCGATATGGATGTTTCCATTTGCGTAGGGAGGGCCATCGTGTAAGACAAAGGTTGGCTTGCCTTCATTTAATTCTTGACGACGTTGATACAATTGATTTTCTTCCCATTCTTTTTGCCAATCCACTTCGCGGTTTGGCAAGTTGCCTCGCATTGGAAAAGCGGTTTTTCCAAGATGCAGTGTTTCTTTCATTTTCATTCTTGTTTCGCTCCTTTTCGTCTCTCAACGTTTTGGTATAGTTTCAAAATCCATCGACTCGATCAACCGATTGCTTCTATTGAACCTGTCAAATGGATTGGTTGCCATAAATTCAAAGCATTCAGGATTCACTGATTGTTAACAGCTGGCTAGCGTCTGCTCTGTTCCGCTTTGCGGACCAATCATTGTAATTCCTAGTACGGTTACTACGCTCCCTATGGTCGCCTAGTACTGTTCATCATCTGCTCTGTTCCGCATTGCGGACCAGTCATTGTGATTCCTAGTACGGTTACTACGCCCCCTATGGTCGCCTAGTACTGTTCATCATCTATTCTGTCTTGCTTCGCAAGCCAATCATAGTGATTCCTAGTGGGGTTACTACGCTCCCTATGGTCGCCTAGTACTGTTCATCATCTATTCTGTCTTGCTTCGCAAGCCAATCATAGTGATTCACAGCAAAAAACACGTCCGTCCCTGGCAAGGGACGAACGTGTTCGTGGTACCACCCAAATTTAATTGTCATTTGACAATTCTTTGATGATCGGTAACGGGATCAGGCGTCGTTCTCTACTCGAGTCTTTGAAAAGTCAGCTCTTTCAAGAACGCAACTCACAGATGATCTGATTTCTTACAGGGTTTTATTTGGCTTCCACTCTCCCAAACTCGCTTGAAAAATATAAGAAATTTTTCTGTTCTGTGTCTTAGTTGTTATCTGTTTTGTTCAACTCGTCTAATAAGTTTCTCGCATCATCTAACGTTTTCACTTCAGGGCTTTCACTTACATCAACGATTTTTTCATCTGATTCAACAATGTCCACATCAAATGTTTCCACTGCTTCTGAGTTTACTCCAGAACCATTTTCACTGTCAAGTTCTTTTGACAAAACTTCTCTGATCACTTGGTGGGAATCTTGTACATAGCTTGAAAATGGCGCCAAAATTTCTTCCCATTCAGGGCTCTTCACTTGTTCTAATTGCGTTTGCAACATAACTAATAAGTTGTTATGGAAGACTCTGGTTTTCTTCTTCAAGTCATTTGTTTCTGTCGCCAATTGACGTGCATTATTTGTTGCATCTGTCAAAATCTCTTTGGCTTTTTCTTCTGCTGAGGTCATCAAGGCATGGGCATGTTTTTCTGCAGTAGCAACCATCTCATCCGCACGGTTTTGGGCAGAAGTAACGATTACTTCTGATTCTTTGCTTGCGCTTGTTTTTACTTTATCCGCCGTATCTTGAGCCACGATAATGGATTGGTTCAAGGCGTCTTTCAATTCATTGAAGTATTCGAGTTTTTCTTCTGCATGTTTCAATGATTTCTCTAACTCACGATTGCGTTGAACAGCTTCTTCATAATCACGAACAATCATATCCAAGAAGTCATCGACTTCGTCTTGATTGTAGCCTCTCATTTTTACTGAAAAGTTTTTATTTTGAATGTCTAATGGAGTTAATGCCATATTCTATACACCTCTTTGATTTATTTACGTAATACACCTAATAACAATCTAACTTTTTCTTTTTTCGTGGTTCCTTCTAACCCCTGTATTTGAATCCGACCAAATCCTCTTACTGAAACGATATCCAGTAAATCCAGAACAAAATCTGGTCGTAATGCTTCTGTCCAGTTTACTTTTACTTTTCCTGATTCGATCAACTGTTTCGATCGCTGACGAGAGATGTTGTACACGGCGGAGATCACTGTATCAAGACGCAATGAACTAACCGTTTCTCTTTCCTCGGTCCAGCCATCTTTAGGCACGATCAAATCGGTATATTTCGTTTCTTCCAAACGTACCGATACGTTGCCGATTTTATCCACTTGTAGTTGAATAAAATGACTGACTTCAGTAGCAACGAATACTTGCCATATTTCACCATCGGAAAGAATGTCTCCAAAGTATTCCCTCTTGACTCCAGTCCCCATTAACGTGCCCAAAACTTTTCCATGACTCAAAACCGTAAATTTTTTCGGGTATTGAATCGTAAATAAAGTCATGTCAAACTCATCGGTGGTGGGCTCATAGTAATCAGGATAAATTAAACAGCGTCGTCTTTCAGCAGCTTCGTATCCGCCAAAAAAACGGAAGCTTAAATCCGTTGATTGACGAATCAAGCTTTCTAAGATATACGCTTGTCTTGGATCTAAGAAATCAGTCAAGTATGGCGCATACTGCATTTGCACTTGTTCGATCCATCCTTGAGCGGAATCAATAAAAGGGCGTTCATCGTTTCGAAAATGTTGATAGACATTTGCGTTCACCGATAACCACCCCTTACGTTAAAATAAAATTGATTGTAGGATCAATATCAATGCTTGTGATGCTAGCTGTAAGACAATAATTGCAAATGCAATCGTAAAATCGATACCAGCAAAACTTAATTTCAATCGATCAAATAAACTCAAATACGGTTCACACACTTTTGCCAAGAAACGGCCAAAAGCGGATTGATACCCTCCTGGAAACCAAGACAAAAGTGCATAGATCACTAATAAAATGGTATACAGATAAACAGCATCACTTAGTAATTTAACGAATCTCAAGAATAAAATTGGCGTTCCTCCTCACTTTAGATATCAAAAAAATTGGTATCTGCTAATGTTTGGGCAGTGCCTTCAATTTCCATACCCTTAGGCGTGCAAAGAAAAATTTCATCGCCAACGCGCTTGATATCACCATCTTCAGCGTACACTGTTCCTGTTAAAAAATCAACTATTCGACGAGCTTGGTACTCTTCAATTAAATGAAAATTAACAAGTACAGCATCACCATTGATGACTTGCTTCGCAATCCCCATTGCTTCAGAGTAAACACGTGGTTCTACGATCGTTATTTTTCCTGCCACTTGCGAGGAAGTTTCTTTTGCTTTTGTATCTTTGACTCTCGTATTGGTTCTTTGTTGCGCCATCGGAACGACTTTTTCTTCCGTCTTAGGTACCGATCTTACTCGTTCAGCCGCAGCTGAGGATTGTTGATAAGCAGCAGTTTGAGGTTGCTGTCTGTATTGATAAGCTTGATTTTGTGGTTGACTTGTTGTACGGGTTGCCGCTTGGCCAGATGCATACGTATTCGCGGATGTTCTGGAGGCTGTAAAAGCTCCTCCTTGGTTCACAGCCGGTTTAGATGCTGTTCGTGCCGGTTCTTCAGTGGCATATGTTTCTTCGTAATAATCTTCTTCGTCAGTCAATCCAAAAAAATTGGTCAGTTTCTCTTTGAGCGACATCGGTCAACCTCCTTTTTTATTGAAATAATGCTGTTCCTACACGAATAAATGTTGCGCCTTCTTGGATCGCAATGGGAAAGTCATTACTCATTCCCATACTCGTTTCTAAGCAAGGGGCATGTGTAAGATGCAGGTCAGCGATTTGTTGTTGAATCCTTTTTAATTCTTTAAAAATCTGATGCTGCTCGTCTTTGGAAGCAGTGAGCGGGGCCATCGTCATCAATCCAACAACACGAATTTTATCGAACGAAGCGAGTGCTTCAATAAAAGCCATCACCTCTTCTACGAAAATCCCTTGTTTCGTTGCTTCCTGCGAAACATTTACTTCCACAAAGCAGTTGATCGGATGCTCTGCTCGTTTTTGAATTTCTTGTGCCAGTTTGATTGAATCTAACGCATGGAAAAAATCAATCTCGTTTATAATTGATTTTACCTTTCTACGCTGCAAATTGCCAATAAAATGCCAACGGACATCTGGAAAATCCGTTAATGCTGCTTTTTTTCAAGTAGCTTTTCTACTCGATTTTCAGCACAATTCCGCACACCATTTTCTAGAAGTTCTCTTGTCGTTTCTGTATCGACGGATTTTGTTACAGCTGTCAAACAGACCTCACTGGCGTTTCTAGAAACAAGAGCACAGGAGTCCTGTATCTCTTGCTGGATCTTGTGCAAGTTCTCAGAAATCATGTGCTCTGCCCCCTAGCGTTTACGACGGAAAAATGGTGGTGTGCTTAATTCGTCGTCATCATTCGAGCGTACTTCATCACGGCTGAAGGTGTCGAATTCTTTCTTTTCTACATTTTCAAATGTGTTTTCTTCTACTTTAGGTCGTACATTTTGTTCTTTACGGATATCCCAATCACCGAAACCGTTGCTTTCCTCTGCTTGCGCAGGGCGTGCTTGGTCCATATCTAATGTGGGTTTTTGTGGGATAGAATGAATTTGGCTTTGGCTTTGTCTGCTAGAGCGAGACCCACGTTCTTTTTTAGAAGGGTCAATGCCAGTTGCAATGACAGTCACACGGATTTCATCGCCTAGGTCTTCGTTGATTGAGGTACCTAAGATAATATTTACATCACCTGTTGCTGCATGAGCGACGATATCAGAAGCATCTTGTGCTTCAAATAAAGTCATATCCAATCCGCCAGTGATGTTCAATAGTACTTGTTCGGCACCATCGATCGAAGTTTCTAGTAATGGTGAAGAGATTGCTTTTTTCGTTGCTTCGATTACACGTTCTTCGCCGCTAGCAACACCAATTCCCATCAAAGCGGTGCCTTGGTTTTCCATCACTGTTTTCACATCAGCGAAGTCCAAGTTAACGTAGCCTGGAGCAGTGATCAAGTCTGAGATCCCTTGAACCCCTTGACGCAAGACATTGTCTGCTTCACGGAATGCTTCAAGCATTGGTGTTTTCTTATCGACAACTTCTAACAAGCGATTGTTCGAGATGATCAATAGTGTATCGACATTCTCTTTCAATTTAGCAATTCCTTCAGCCGCAAAACGGCCGCGTTTTGGTCCTTCAAAAGTAAATGGGCGAGTAACGACACCGACTGTCAATGCGCCGATTTCTTTGGCGATTTTCGCTACGATCGGTGCAGCACCGGTCCCGGTTCCGCCACCCATACCAGCGGTAATGAAAATCATGTCCGCGCCTTCTAATGATTCACGAATAGAATCTTCACTTTCTTCTGCCGCTTTTTGACCAACTTCTGGTTGAGAACCAGCACCAAGACCGCGGGTATATTTAGGGCCTAATTGAATCACTGTTTCTGCTTTTGAATTTTTTAATGCTTGAACGTCAGTGTTGGCCGCAATAAATTCTACGCCTTTGACATTTTCTTCGATCATACGGTTGACTGCGTTGCCGCCACCGCCGCCGACTCCGATGACTTTGATCACAGCGCCGTCATTGATGTTATTATCAATTGAAAATTCCATAGTTTATCTTCCTCCTGAGAATCGTTTTAGATTATTCAAAGATATTTGAGAAGAAATCTTTTACTCGGTTTGTGATCGACTCACCTTTTTTCTCTTCTTCTACTTCTTCATAAGTTTCTTCTGGAGCTTCATATTGTTCGTAATGTACTTCTTGTTGTTGAATAGCAACGGGCTGTTGCGCGACTGTTTTTTCACCGGTGATCGCACTTTTGGCAAGCTGATAGACTTCGCTTAAGTTTGCTGAATAGTCAACGATACTGATTACATTGGTGAATACAGGATTTCTAAGTCCCATATGATTAGGAACGTAAAGCTTAACGTTTGTTTCGAATACTTCTTGAGCAAGATCTACGACACCTGGCAGGCTTGCAGCGCCACCAGTTAAAATCACGCCACCTGGTAAATCAAGTCCATCAATTTCGTCTAAGACTTCTTTTGATTTAGTGAAAATTTGTTCCATACGGGCTTCAATGATTTCTGACAAATAGCGTTCATCAATCTTCACAGGTTCTGATTTTCCAATCACATCGACCGGAAACTCTTCGCTAGCTGAAGTTCGTTCAGGATACGCATCCCCATAATTGATCTTCAATGCTTCTGCATTGTTGAAAGAGGTATTTAAAACCGTTGAAATGTCTTTGGTGACAAATTCGCCGCCCTCTTGGTTCACATGAGTAAATTTCAATTGTTTGTCGTGCATCGCAGCTGTCGTTGTTTGGCCGCCACCGATATCGATAACGATCGTGCCAAAATCTTTTTCACCATCAGATAAAATCGATTCTGTCAATGCTAATGGCGTAATGACCACTTCATTGACGATCAGTCCGGATTTTTCCACACACTTACGAATGTTGTGAATGATGGTTTTTGGTCCTGTATAAACCACCCCAAACATTTCTAAGCGAACACCGATCATGCCACGAGGATCTTTGATCCCTTCAAACCCATCCACAGTAAATTCTTGCGGTAAAATAGCAATGATCTGTCTTTCAGGAGGGGTTGAACGTACAAGTGCTGCGGAAGCAACATTGCGGACGTCCTCGTCGGTGATCTCTTTTGATTCACTATTGACCGCGATCATCCCTTGACAATTTTCCACTTCAAGAAGATTGGCTGGTACACCAACACTTACACTGCGAATTTGAATTCCTGCTTTTTCTTCTGCTTGTCTTACTGCTCTTTGAATGGCTTGTACCGTTTTATCGATATCTACAATAATCCCACGGTTGATTCCTTCTGATTTTGCATTTCCTACACCAATGATATTCATTTGGCTGTCAACGTATTCGGCTACTACAACTTTTACAGATGTCGTACCGATATCAAGGCCAACATACATTCCCGTTTTTGCCATGGATGGGGTTCCCTCCTACTTAAATTGGATATATAGCGAACCATCACAGTCCGTTTTTAGAGTTCATTCGAATAATTTGTTCACTGTTACCAATTCTACCATATAATGGCGCTTTTTAGAAACAAGTTAATGAAAAAAACTCTTGAATTTTTCCTAAGAATCACTATCAGCTGTTTGATTTTCGTCTGCATCGTCTTCTTGTGTATTTGAAATAGGATACGTAAAGATCCCAACTTCCATATCCACAATACTGTCCTCGGTCAAATCTTTGGCAATTTGCGGATAATACTGCATTTGACTCACCATATTTGAGATGTTGACGATCACTTGATTGCCATCATTCATAAAGAGAGTCAGCAGCTCATCATTGCTGTCACGGGGGTGTATTTGATTTGAGAAATGCCATCGCGAATTTCTGAACTTAATTCTTGATAGGCACTGAGTGTCGCTTTGATTTTATCTTCAGCCGAAAAATTTTCTAAAACCGGCAATCCTTCCTCTGGCTGCTCACTGATGTCTTCCAAAACAGCGCCATTTTCCAAAACTGGTGCATAGCCGCCGTCTTTGGCTAATAAAGCCACTTCTTGAAATTCAGTAACAGTGATATCGAAACGATTAATACCAGATAGAGAAATGGAAGCATTTTTTATGCGCGGCAATTCTTTTTTGATTGCGGCCACACTCTGATTCCGTTCAAAAAATTGCGGCCACATCTCTTCATTGACGGCTAGGTCAGAATTTTCGAGAATCGCTTCTGCGGATACTTCTTGATTGCCTTTGACCACCACATTAGCCAAACGACTAAGCGGCGAAACAAAATACAAAACAATCAACAAAGGAATCATCAGTAGACCGATAATCAGCGCTAAGCGGCGAATCAATACCTGATTGCGGTACGCCTTTAGATTAGGCAGCCGATCAGCGAAAGAGCGAGCTTTTTTCTGGCTCAGTCACTCCTTCTTTCTCATCGTCTGTTTCTTCTATCGCTTGTTCTGCTTCAAAAAGTGTTTCTTCTGTCAACTCATCTTCATGTGCTTGGGACATGTCTTCTGTTTCATCAGACGCGGATGACGACCAAGCTGGCTGATTGCCTTTTTCTTGCAAATATTTTAGATTTTCTTTTTGCCAAGGGGTCAACTCTTCCGTTGACGAGGGGTTTGATCATCATGAGGTGTTTTGTCTTTACTAATGATAATCGCTCCTTTCTATCCCACACATTGTACTATTTGATTACCTCTTGCACAAGTCGAAATAATCGTTCCGAGGCATCGCTGATCCCTTGTTCTTTTGAGGCTTTGGCCATCTTACTACGAAGGGCTTCATCTTGCATGATACTATCTACTGCTTCCACGAGGTTTTGGCTGTTTAATTCATGATCGGCAATCATTTTGACTGCTCCTGCATTGGCTAAACTTTGGGCGTTCTTCGTTTGGTGGTCATTGGTCACATAAGGACTTGGAATCAGAATCGCTGGAATCCCTAATGCCGTAAATTCGGCGATCGATGTGGCACCCGCTCGACCAATCAACAAATCGCTATTTGCCATCACTTCTGCCATTTGATCGATATAGGGACGAATACTGATATTAGGAAAGGCATCTTTTGACATCCCAATTTTTTCTTCGATCTCTTTGTAATACCTTTCGCCAGATGCATAAAGTAACTGATACTCTTTTTGAGCAAACAGCGGCAGCGCATCAATGATCGCTTGATTGATTTTCAGAGCTCCTTGACTCCCACCAAAAACTAAGACTGTTTTTTTCGCCGGATTTAAATCGTAAGAAGACAAAATCGTCGACTTTTGACTATTCCGTACTTCTTGACCACGAGGATTGCCCACCAACACCGTTTTCTTCGCTGGAAAGTATTGAGAAGCATCGTGAAAAGCAATGGCGATTTTATCCACATATTTGGTTAGAAATTTATTGGTGATTCCAGGTACACTATTTTGTTCATGAATAATGGTAGGTATTTTCAACTTCGAGGCAGCAAAGACCACGGCGCCGGATACATAGCCGCCGGTGCCGATCACTACATCCGGTTGGAACTCTTTGATGATTTTCTTTGCCGCGTAGTAGCTTTTCATAAAAAGCTGGATCGTTTTTACGTTATCCAAAGATAGCTTACGCTTAAATCCTTGAATCTCTAATGTTTTAAAAGGAATACCTGTTGGAGGGACGATTTTATTCTCTAAGCCCCTTGTTGCACCAATGTATAAAAATTCGGCTGTCGGGTCAATCTCCTTCACGTAATCCACAAAAGACAACGCTGGATAGATGTGTCCGCCAGTACCGCCGCCAGTCACAAGTATTTTCATATCCTTCACTCATTTCTATTTAAGTTCTGCTACTGCCGCCATAAATTTGTCGCCTCGAACTTCAAAATCAGGGTATTGATCCCAACTTGCATTCGCCGGTGACAATAGAATCGTATCTCCAGCAGCACTTAAAGAAAAGGCTAATGGGACGGCTGTTTCAACATTCTCTGTCATTTCAATCGTTTTTACACCAGCGGCTTGAGCAGCAGCGGCTAATTTTTCTTTTGTTTCTCCAAACACAACGATAGCTTTGAGCCCTTTTAGTGCTGGAACCAACTCATCAAAGCTGTTGCCACGATCCAATCCGCCTGCCAGTAAGACCAATTTTTCATTGTCAAAACCACCTAAGGCCATTTCTGTTGCTAAGATGTTGGTTGCTTTGGAATCATTGAAAAATTTCACCTGATTGATAGTGGTGACATACTGGGTCCGATGAGGCACCCCAGTGAAGGTCTGTAACGCTTGTTTGATTGCTTCGTTCGACATATCGCAAAGTTTCCCAACAGCGATCGCCGCTAAGGCATTTTCAATATTATGTGCCCCAGGTACACCGAGTTCCTCCGCTGCCATAATTGCTTCTTCTTTATAGTAGAGCATCCCATCAAGCATATATGCTCCTGCTACTTTTTCCTTGGTGGAAAAAGGAATGATTTTCGCCTTTGATTTGGCCGACAGTGCTTCTAGTTCTGGTTGGTTCCAGTTGATCACTAAATAATCGTCAGCGGTCATTCGTTGTTGCAAGCGCCATTTTGCTAAAACATATTCCGGGCGACTACCATGGTAATCGATATGAGCTTCATAAATATTTGTGATGACAGCGATTTTCGGCCGCAAGGTATCGATTCCCATCAATTGGAAACTTGAAAGCTCCATCACCAAGCGATCTTCAGGCTTAGCTGTTTGAGCAACGGAACTTGCAGGAAACCCGATATTTCCAGAAAGCAATGCCTGTCCTTTTTCCATTCCGGCATTCAAGACATTGGCGATCATGGTCGTTGTAGTGGTTTTTCCATTCGTACCAGTAATACCGATAATCGGCGCTTCAGAGATTTGATACGCCAGTTCCACTTCCGTGATCACGGGAATTTTTTTCTCTAAAGCTTTTTGGACAAGAGGTTGTGAATAAGGGATCCCTGGATTTTTAACAACTAGGGAGAACCCTTCATCCAATAATTCAATTGGGTGGCTGCCAGTGATCACTTTGACCCCTAAAGCCAAAAGATCTTGTGCTTCTGGATTTTCAGCAAATGGCTTTCCGTCATTAACGGTCACAAGTGCGCCCAAATCATGTAACAATTTGGCCGCACTGAATCCACTACGCGCTAATCCTAGCACAAGAACTTTTTTATTTTGATATGTTGTAATTTTTTTCATTTTCTTCATCTCCTACCATACAAGGGCTATTGTGAGCAACGAGCAACCTAACGCGATACACCAAAATACAGTGTCGATCTTCCACTCAGACCATCCACTCATTTCAAAATGATGATGAATGGGTGACATCTTGAAGATTCGTTTGCCCGTTAATTTGAATGAGGCAACTTGCAGCATCACGCTTGCTGTTTCACAAACATAGACCAATCCGACAAGCAAGAGGGTCCATTCTTGGTGTAAAAGAATCGAGATAGCTGCCAACAGACCGCCTAAAGCCAGTGAGCCGACATCCCCCATGAAAATTTTTGCCGGTTTGCGATTGTAGGGAAAGAAGCCGATCAATCCGCCAATGATCGCAAGACAAACGATCAAAACATCGATTTGATCTTGTCGCCAAGCAATCAGTGCGTATGTTGAAAAAGAAATCGTGCCCAGTCCTGCGACTAGTCCATCGATCCCATCCGTCAAGTTGACTGCATTTGAAAAACCCACAAGCCAAAAAATGACGAATAAGCCATAAAAAATCGATAGCGATACATCGATCCCAAAGAAATTCAGTACATCCGCATTGCCTTCAGATCGGAAAACAAAGTAAAAGACGAGTCCGCCTAAAATCTGTCCAATCAGTTTTTGCAGCGAGTTTAAGCCCATATTTCTTTTGCGGAAAATCTTGATGAAGTCATCAAGAAATCCTAATGCACCATAAACCAAGGTAATGAACAAAAGAATGAACAATGAAGCAGTCAATTGATTTTGCCATGCTCCTACCCAGATGGCAGTGATCATTGCAGAAATCAAAAATACAAACCCACCCATCGTTGGTGTTCCGGCCTTTACATTGTGCCATTTGGGACCGTCACCACGTATTTCCTGTCCGTATTTCTTCATTTGAAAATAGCCGATAAACAAAGGCATTGTGGCTGTTACGATCGCAAAGCCACTTGCCAAAGGTAATATCATCTCTGTCCATTCCATATTGTTCTCTCCTATTTATTCGTTTTCACTTAGTGTAAACTTGATCGATTGCCCCGATAATTCGGTGTAAGGCTCAACGCTTTGTTTGGTACAATAGCCGTCTCCTTCAAAACTAACATCTACATTTAGTAGACTGCCAAATTTAATCAAATCTGCTTTTGACCAGGAAGTTGTATCCGGCATATAGTACTTATCGCTATCGGTAACGAGCAGTACTCGTTCTCCTGGCATGATCGAAGTTCCACTGTCAACCGATTGGGCAATGACTTTTTCACCATCCCCGATGACTATTGGAATCAACCCAGCTTTTTGAACGTCGGTTGCAGCAGATTCTGTATCGAGATTGCGATAATCCCCCACAGTCGTTTCGCTACCAGATGTTGTGCTTTCTTCTAATGCAGAGTTTTTCAGATCCATGACCCGTTTCATCAATGGATTGGCAATCTCACCTAACACGGTACTTTCATGCTTCTCTGGTAGTTTAATGGTCAAATACAAAATATATTCTGGTTCTTCTGAAGGAAACATCAAAACGACAGAATACAGATAATTGGTGCCTCCAGACAAATACTTGCCGGTTGTTGGATCAGCTACTTGGGCCGTCCCGGTTTTCGCAGAAATGTTGTAGCCAGGTAATTCATAAACGCCATAGGCACTTCCGTAATTTTCACTTTCGACAACATCACGCATATATTCGCGAACCTTCGCTGCCGCTTCTTCTGTGATGGGGTGTCCCACCTCTTCAGGTTGCGTGACCGTTTCTTCTCCAGTATTGCCATCAACGATTTTACTAATAAATTGTGGTTTCAGCATCGTTCCATTATTGGCGACTGATGTAAAAGCCTGCATCATTTGGAAATTCGTCACACCAATCGCTTGACCAAAAGAAGTCATCGCCTGGCTGACAGGATTATCTTCTGGGGTGATTCCCGTATTTTCGTTAGGCAATCCTGAATAGGTGCTACGACCAAAGCCAAATTCTTTTAAGTATTGTTGCCAGCGGTCAGCCATTCGCTGTTCCAAGGTCACCATTCCAATATTACTGGACCACGAAAGAGCTTGGCGCATCGTCAAGGTTCCTTTTTGACCAAAGTCCCAGTCATTGATGGTGGCATCATAAAGTTTCAATCCATCAGGGCTTGGGGTAAAAGTTTCGTTCTCATTGAAGATACCTTGATCGATGGCAGCTGCCGTCGTTAAGATTTTCATGGTGGATCCTGGCTCATAGTTGTCTTCAACCAATAGATTTTGCCAATCATTGATTGAATCCAAATTTTCTGGATTGTAGGTTGGTCGTTGTGCCATCGCTATGATTTCGCCGGTTTTGGCATCCATTAAATTGGCTGTTAAGTTTTCTGGTTTGTTTTCTTTAAAGACACTGTCCATCAGCGTTTCCAAATAGCTTTGGATCCGACTATCGATGGTTGTATAGACGTCTTTTCCATCCACCGCTGCGACGGTTTCGGCAACTGTTCCTGGTAGCGGGTTTTGATTGTTATCTTTTTGATAAACAATCTCGCCATCAGTTCCCGATAACACATCATTGTAGGCAGCTTCTAACCCGGTTTTACCGACTAGACCAGTATCGTCGTCATTGGCAACCGCATAGCCGATAAAGTGAGAAGAAAAGACCCCATTCGGATAAAGGCGAGCTGGATGGCTATCAAAATGGAAGCCAGCAATATCTTCTTGTTCCATCGCATCTTCAATCGCATTTTTTTGTTCTAATGTAATATTATTTCCCTTACTCCCAAAAGACACTCGCCACAATTGTTGCTCAAGTCCATCCTCTAACGTATTGACTGCTGTCTCTTGATCAATGGACAAGACATCTGACAAGATTTTGGCCAACTTATTGAAGTTTGCTTTTTCTGCAAAGAGATTCTTGTTACCATCTTTGTAATTTTGATTTAAAACAGCGTAAATAGAGTATGAGGTCACGTCCTCAGCAATCGGGATTCCATTGCGGTCATAGATCGTTCCTCGTTTCGCCTTGATGACTTCACTGCCCTCATAGAGATTTTTGGTTTTTTCTGCTAATGAAGTCCCCGCAACATCTCCGACAATGACGATATAGCTCAAACGCGTGACAAACAAAAAGAACAATCCAATACTCGTAGCAAACAGAATAATACCTACTTTTTTGCGATTGTTCGTTGTAGTTTGATTGTTCTTTTTTAAGTATTGCTTGAATTTATCTGTTAACTTCATTTAGTCCACTTTCCTTAAATTGCCATCATCGATCGACAATCCATTATCCTCAGCAATCTTTTGGATCCGTTCGGTTTTAGAAAGCTCATTTTTCTCTTGTTCCAACTGTTCTGCTTGTGTCGTTTTTTCACTGATATCCGATTGGATAAGAGAAATATCATGTTCGACTTGGCTGATATTGGTCCGAATATTGATGGTCAAGATCGCCAACGTCAATACAGCGATGATCACAAAGGCAGCAATCAGTTTTTCTAGAGTAGAAATACTTTTTAACCGACGAGCCGGAGATGCTGGTACACGGATGACCTCAGGACGCTGGGGATCAGTAGGCAGTTTTTCAGTTGTCGGTTCAGAGTGATCCAAAGGTTGTGATTCAAGTGGTTCTCTGAATTCATAGTCATGAACTTTTAGTTCTGCCATAGTTGTTACCCTTCGCTTTCCTTGATTTTTTCCGCGATTCGTAGTTTCGCACTACGAGAACGATTATTTTCAGCTACTTCTTCCTCAGTAGGAAGCAGTGGTTTTCTTGTTATAAGTTTTAGTGTTGGTTGAAATTCTTCTGGTATCATCGGCAGACCTGGCGGCATGTCCTTCGATGTACTGTATTCCTTGAACATCGATTTCACGATTCGATCTTCTAAAGAGTGGAACGTGATCACACTGATACGTCCGTTAACTGATAAAAGATGAATTGCTTGTTCAAGAGATTCTTCAATTACACCTAGCTCATCATTGACTGCAATTCGAATGGCTTGGAAAATCCGTTTTGCTGGGTGACCGCCCTTTCTTCTTGCTGGAGCTGGAATGGCTGCTTTGATGATATCGACCAATTCCCCCGTTGTTTCGATGGGATGATCTTGTCTCACCCGCTCGATTTCACGAGCGATTTGTTTTGAGAATTTTTCTTCTCCATAGCGGAAGAAGATTTTGACTAATTGATGGTAGTCGAATTGATTGACCACTTCATAGGCAGTCAATGCTGCAGTTTGATCCATCCGCATATCTAGCGGTGCATCTTGGTGGTAGCTAAAGCCACGTTCGGCTTCATCTAATTGGGGTGAGGAAACACCTAAATCGTACAAAATCCCATCGACTCGGCTCACACCGTGTTGATGCAATGCTTCCTTTAAATAGCGAAAATTACTTTTAATAAACGTGACCATCCCTTTAGCAACATATGGCGCTAAACGTTCTTTAGCATGGTCGATGGCGGTTTGGTCTTGATCAAAGGCAAAGAGATGTCCCTCTTCAGATAGTTGTGACAATAGATATTCACTATGACCGGCTCCACCTAATGTACAATCGACATAGACGCCTTCTGGACGAATCTTTAACCCATCAACGGTCTCCTGTAGCATAACGGTGTAGTGTTGAAAATCTGCCATGTGTTTTTTCCTCTTCCTATCAAGCCTATAAGCCAAAGTCGATCATTGTTTCAGCAATTTCATCAAAGTTTTCTTCTGCTTCTTCAGAGAATGCTTGCCAACGCGTTTCATCCCAAATCTCAATCCGGTTTGAAACCCCGATGATCACGCAGCTTTTAGTAAGGCCTGCATGATTTCTCAATGTAACAGGGATATTGATCCGACCTTGTTTATCGATCTCGCACTCTGTTGCAGCAGAATAAAAGAAGCGGACAAATGTCCGAGCATCCTTTTTCGCTAAAGGCATTTCGTTTAGTTTTTCTTCAAGTTTTTCCCATTCAGATAAGGGGTAGCCAAATAAACAGCCATCTAATCCACGTGTCACCACAAATTTTTCTCCGAGTTTTTCTCGTAGTTTTGAAGGGACGATTAGTCGGCCTTTTGCATCTATCGAATGTTGAAATTCTCCCATAAACATCGATAAATAACCCCCGATCTCCACCTGATATTCACAGTCTACCACAATCCCCCACTTTCTACCACAAATTATATGAAATTTGAAAGGGAAGTTGTTTGACTTTTCTTTACCAAATGAACAAAAAGGGAGAAAAAGACTTCTTAGAGTTTTTAAAAAAACTCTAAGAGAAAAAATGGACGTTTATCAATGGTCAAACTACTATAAGTAACTTACAATATTTAAAATGATCAAAACGATATGAAAGATGATCGTAAAGAGGAAAATACTGCGCCAATACATTTTAAAATAGCGACTATATTGGATTTCTTCATAGTAGTACGCCTGAAAGACGGCCAGTAGAATGCCTAATAGAAAAATGGAGATCAAATAGTACAATGTGATTGCTTGATCAAAAGTATATTTTGATAATTGGTGAATCCCCACCATTAAAAATGGTACCGCTAAATCCGGTGCCTTTACATGGAAACGATCACTCAACGAAAGTGCAGAAACGATAAAACGACAAGCAAAATAAACGAGCACAGGAAAAATATACCAAAACAAAACGATTGGATTAAATCCAGACATACAGCAAAATCCTTTCTAACAACTAGTGTCACTATACTTTATTTTCTTTACATCCATGTTTCAGTTCTTTTAAAAATCTAAGCCGGAATAAGACAGCCATGAAATTTTTTAAGGAGGCTCTTATTTCAGCAACTAACTTTTGAAAGTTTTAAAGAATGTATTTCTTTACCTATTAAAGCAGAAGGGCGTAGCTTCAACAAGCCTATCTTGCCATTCTAACGAATTTTTTTATGGTGAAATTGAAATTTTCTTAATTTCTCCTTGGATCAACTTGAGTTCTTGAGAAATTGAGGGTAAACTGTCACTAGAATAACTCTAAAAGGTGGATTAGAATGAACGAGAAAAAACCAAAAAGTACCTTTGCAAAAATCACACAAGTCGTGATCTGGACCATGCTTATTCTCACTGTCGGCTCGATTTTCTTAGCAGCATACACAAGTATTATGGGTTAATCCTATTAAAAAGTGCCCTTGTCCAAAATGATGGCTTCCATCTTTTGGACAAGGGCACTTTTTATAGTAACGGTGACACAAGACGTGCCAAACCTTCTTTGATTTTGATCGTCAACTTTCTTTGTTGATATGCTTCGATCGTTAGCGGCTTCGAATCGATCGAATCTGCTAGAAACGCTTCTTTCGTTTTGGTCGCTAGCTGCGCATCATAGATGATTGTATTAACTTCAAAATCTAGGCGAAAAGATCGGACATCAATATTTGCCGAACCAATCGATACAAGTCCACTGTCAATGATCATCGTTTTTGCATGCATAAACCCTTTTTCATAAGTCTCGATGATTGCGCCAAAGCGGAGCAATTCAGCCGCAAATGAATAGGTCGCCCAGTAAACCAAGGGGTGATCAGGTTTGTTCGGAATTTGTATATGAACTTTCACCCCAGAGAGCAGGGCTAACTTTAAGGCATTATGAATGGCTTCATCCGGAATATAGTACGGCGTTTGGATTAGGATCTCTTTTTTAGCTAAATTGATCATTTTCAAATAAGTCATTTTGATTTCTTCATGTTCCGTATCAGGACCACTAGTGATGACTTGGGCAGCGACTGTCCCCGTTTGTTTGATCTCAGGAAACAATGCCGGATCATATTTGATCTCCAAGGCATGCTGTGAGTTCCAGTCCATTAGAAACCGATTTTGCAGCGAATAGACTGCTGAGCCGGCAATTCGCAAGTGATTATCTCGCCAATAACCGAATTTTTCCACTTGTCCTAGATACTCGTCTCCCACATTAAATCCACCTGTATAACCAATCTCACCATCAATCACCACGATTTTGCGATGATTCCGATAATTGATTCGCGGATTGACATAAGGAACGAACAAAGGAAAAAAAAGGCAATTTGCCCGCCATGTAGACGCAACTCATCAAAAAACTTCAAGGATACTTGGGTACTGCCCCAAGCATCTAATAAGACTCTTACTTTCACACCTCGCTTTGCCGCTCGTACCAATGCTTCTTTGACTTCATTCCCTAATGCATCGCTGCGATAAATATAATATTCCATATGAATATGATTTTTTGCCTGTTCGATATCAGCAATCAAAGCATCAAATTTCTGCCGTCCATCGGTATAAAGCGTCATGCTATTGGCTGTCGTATAGAGAGATTGACCAAAGACCGTCAACAGATAGACTAACTGCTGGACTTCTACTTGAGCAGTCGGCGGATGCGGAAACAAATGACGCGAAAGTGCTTGTTTTTGCTCTTCTAGTTCAACATTTAGACCAATCTTTGCTTGCGAGCGCATATCAAAGATCTTTTCCTTGGAGATCCCTCTTCCGAAGAAAAAGTAAAGAACAAAACCAACAATAGGAATAAACATCAAGACCAAAAGCCAGGCCCATGTTTGAGCAGTCTGCCGCCTTTCTCTGAAAATGATAATAATTGATAACAAAATATTGACTATAAACAAAATGGTTACTAGATTGTCCATTACAACCATTTTTTCACCTCTTCCCCGATTTCCCGCTACTAAAGCATATCAAAAAATAGTACCTAAAGTAAAGAAACACTGTGAGGAAACAAAAAAAGCCGATCTGACGATCGACTTAAGAAAACATCGGTTTAGAATTTTAAGAATCGGCGCATCGATAAGACGGAACCAAGTGAACCGATCACGATCCCAATCAACGCCATCACACCACATACTTGAATCAAGAACAGATTTGGTGCAATTAGACTGTAATTTGAACGTAGCAAGGATGGATTGACCATTGCATAAACTTGATGATACCCGAAGTACATCAACGCAATTGGGACGATTGATCCTAAGAGTCCGATCCAGCCACCTTCAAGAAAGAATGGCCAACGAATGTAGCCGTTTTTCGCCCCTACCAGACGCATGATTTGAATTTCTCTTTGACGAGACAAAATCGTGATCCGAATCGTATTGGAGATCAAAAACATTGCTACAAAAATCAGTAAGACTGCCGCCGCTAAGCCCCAAGTCCGCACAGCCGCAGATAATTCAAAGATTCGGTCAGAAGAATCTCCGCCGTAATCGGCTTTGAAAACATTTGGCAATTCGCCCGCTTGTTCAGCGATCTCTGTCGTATACTCTGGATCTGTTGCACTGACGACAAACACGTTATAGAGCGGATTGCTGTCGCCTTCGAACAAGTTCCATGAATCTCCCATGGCATCTTGGATCTTCTGCAATTCTTCGTCTCGACTAGAAAATTTCACTTCCGAAACGTTAGGTAGATCGTTTAAGGATTGTTCTAAAGCATCCATATCTTCTTGTTCCGTACCAATATCAACGAAAACCGAAACATCCACATTCTCACGAATGTCTTCGGCCAATTTTGTTGCATTTAAGATTACACCTAGAAAAATACCGACTAATGTCAGTGTGATCGTTACCGCACTCAACGACGCGATGGTCATCCAGCCGTTACGCTTTAAACTTTTGATACTCTCCAGGAGATGACGGAAAAATGTTCTAATCATCGTAACCATATTCTCCTTCCGCTTGGTCGCGAATAATGCGGCCATTCTCAATCGCGATCACGCGATGACGAATCGTATTTACGATCGTACTATTATGGGTCGCCATAACGACCGTTGTTCCTTGGGCATTGATCCGATCAAGCAATTTCATGATTTCCCATGAGTTTTCAGGATCTAGATTCCCCGTTGGTTCATCCGCAATCAATACTTTCGGCGTATTTACGATGGCACGAGCGATTGACACACGTTGTTGTTCCCCACCGGAAAGCTCACTCGGAAATACCCGTACTTTATGTTTCAGTCCGACTAAATCCAGAACTTCCATCACCCGTTTTTTGATATCACGGGGTTTGCGTCCGATAACTTGCATTGCATAAGCAACATTTTCAAAGACCGTTTTCCGCGGTAAAAGTTTGTAGTCTTGGAAGACCACGCCGATTTCTCGGCGCATCAAAGGGATCTCACGGTTTTTCATGCCGACCAAATCATATCCTGCGACATTCAAAACGCCTTTTGTTGCTCTTTCTTCTCGATACATCAATTTGATAAAGGTTGATTTTCCGGCACCGGATGGTCCAACGACATAGACAAACTCCCCTTGATCAATTGAAATCGAAAGGTTGCGGATAGCAGTCGTACCATTAGAGTACTTTTTCATTATATCTTTCATTTCTATCATACAGCTATCTCTCCATCTCAAATTTTCATTCTGGCTTATTATAGCATGAATATATTTCACCTTGCTTGCAACAGATTACAATTATGTTTCAATCTGTTTAAGTCATAATAGGTTATTTTTGATTCAGTTTTAGCTTCAAATACGCATCGATAAAGCCATCCAAATCGCCATCCATGACAGCCTGTACATTCCCAGTTTCGAAATTTGTCCGGTGATCTTTGACCATCGAATAGGGATGGAAGACATAGGAACGGATTTGCGAGCCCCATCCAATTTCTAACTGTTCGCCTCGCAAAGCTGCTGCTTCTTGTTCTTTCTTTTCCACTTCTAATTGATACAGCTTGGCTTTCAACATCCCCATCGCTTGCTCACGGTTTTTCAATTGTGAGCGCTGGGCTTGGCTAGCAACTACCGTACCTGTCGGGATATGGGTGATCCGCACAGCAGATTCGGTTTTGTTGATGTGCTGTCCACCAGCGCCGCTTGCGCGGTACGTATCGATCTTCAAATCATCTGAGTTGATCTCCACATCGATCGCCCCATCTAATTCTGGCATCACATCCACCGAACAAAATGACGTATGCCGTCTCTTAGCAGAATCAAAAGGTGAAATACGGACCAAGCGATGCACGCCTTTTTCCGACTTCAAATAGCCATAGGCGTTGTGCCCTTTCACAAGTAATGTGACACTTTTGATCCCCGCTTCATCACCGGCTTGATAGTCCAAGGTTTCCACCTGATATCCATGTTGTTCGCAAAAACGAGTATACATCCGTAACAGCATGCTGCCCCAGTCTTGCGACTCGGTACCGCCTGCGCCCGGATGAAGCTCGATGATCGCATTGTTCCGATCATAGGGTTCATCTAACAACATCGACAATTCATAAGAAGCCATTTTCTCATTTAACTTACCGATTCGTGCTTCAAGTTCTGCTTCCATTTCCGGATCAGCTTCTTCTTGAATCATTTCTAGCATCACTTCGAGCTCTTCCAATTCTTCTGCTAGCTGATTGAATTGATCGTAGGTCTCTTTGTTGGCATTGTTGGCGTTAATGACTTGTTGGGCTTTTTCCGAGTCATCCCAAAAGGTGGGATCTGCCATTTGGTGCTCCGCTTCCGCAATGTCCTCTTCTAACTGATCTAAGTCAAAGAGACCCCCTAAAACTGATTATTTTTTCATTCATCTGGGTCAATTGATTCCGAATATCTGCGATTTCCATTAAAATTCCTTCTTTCTTTTTTTTCTTACAAACGAAAGTAGACTGGACAAAAACGTCTGCCAGCCTACTCTCACCTTTTTCAAAACTTGTTACATATTTTTCCCGTGGCAATTCTTGAATTTTTTCCCGCTTCCGCATGGACAAGGATCATTGCGACCCACGTTTTTGAAACTTGGCGCTTGGGCAGCCGGTGCTTCTTCTACCCCTTGTGCTTCTCCTTGGGCTACTTGTTCCCGTTGAACGTTTTGACGAATCTCTGCCTTCATAAACAGACGCGTTACTTCATACTCGATGGCTCCAACCATGTTTTCAAACATATTGAATCCTTCTGTTTGGTACTCAACTAATGGATTGTTTTGTCCATAAGCCCGTAACCCAACCGATTGACGCAACTGATCCATAGCATCGATGTGGTCGGTCCACTTCGTATCAACGACTCGTAAAATCACTACTTTTTCAAATTCCAGTAATTGTTCTGGACTATTAAGTTGTGTTTTCTTTTGTTCAAAGACTTCTTCTGCCCGTTGGTTTAGATAATCTTTGATCTCTTGAGCTGATTTGCCCTTGATGTCTTCAATACTGATGGTATCTTCATGAACAAGTGCATTGGCCGCAAAATCAACGATTCCTTCATAATTCCAATTGCTTTCTTCTAATTGCGTATGACTGTCAACGACCCGGCTGATGGAGCGTTTCACCATATTCATTAATTGTGGTGAAAGATCCGTTTCTTCCATGATCACTTCTTGACGTTGTCCGTAAATAACTTCCCGCTGTTCTCGCATTACGTCATCGTATTGCAAGACGTTTTTCCGGGTATCGTAGTTATTCCCTTCCACACGTCTTTGGGCAGATTCTACTTGTTTTGAAAGCATCTTGCTTTGGATCACGGCATCGCCTTCATCGATTTTCATCCGATCCAAGAACACTTTGATTCGTTCAGAACCAAAACGCTTCATTAAATCATCTTCTAGCGATAAGTAAAATTGCGACATCCCTGGATCTCCTTGACGTCCCGCACGTCCCCTCAACTGATTATCGATCCGTCGTGATTCATGACGCTCAGTACCGATAACTGCCAAGCCGCCTAGTTCAGCAACACCAAGACCTAACTTGATGTCCGTTCCCCGACCAGCCATATTGGTCGCGATCGTTACAGCGCCTTTTTGTCCCGCATTCAAAATGATTTCTGCTTCTTTAAAGTGATTCTTGGCATTCAATACTTCATGAGGAACTTTCTCACGATCAAGCATTGATGACAATAATTCAGACGTCTCAACAGCGACCGTCCCTACAAGCACGGGTTGACCTTTACGGTGACGCTCTTTGATGTCTTGAACGACTGCTTGGAATTTGCTCGTAAGCGTTGGATAAAGCAAGTCCGCACGATCATCCCGTAAAATTGGTTTGTTTGTAGGAATCTGAATGACTTGCATGTTATAGATTTCTCGAAACTCTTCTTCTTCTGTTTTCGCTGTACCGGTCATCCCAGACAGTTTTTTGTACATCCGGAAGTAGTTCTGGAATGTGATCGTCGCCATCGTTTTGGTTTCATCTTCGATCTCGACACTTTCTTTTGCTTCGATCGCTTGATGGAGCCCGTCAGAATAGCGGCGGCCATCCATGATCCGACCTGTAAATTGGTCAACGATCATTACTTTCCCATCTTGCACCACGTAATCAATGTCGCGAATCATAATGTAATTCGCTCGTAGCGCTTGGTCCAAGTGATGGGTCAATGCCGTGTTTTCAATATCATACAAGTTTTCTAAGCCGAAAGTCTCTTCCGCTTTTTCGATCCCACGCTCTGTCAAACCGATCGTTTTTGATTGGATATCGATTTTGTAGTCTTCTTCTTCCGTCAAGCGTTTGACGAAATTGTCGACTCGATTGTATAGCGCGGTCGATTTTTCTGCTTGTCCTGAAATGATCAATGGCGTTCTCGCTTCATCGATCAAGATTGAATCGACCTCATCGACGATGGCATAGTTTAATGGACGTTGTACCATTTGATGACGGTAAACCACCATGTTGTCCCGCAAATAGTCAAACCCTAATTCATTGTTCGTACTGTAAGTGATGTCACAAGCATACGCCGCACGTTTTTCTTCTGCTGATTTTGAGTTGATGTTCAATCCGACCGTCAAGCCTAAAAAGTTGTACAGCTCTCCCATCTCAGTCGAGTCACGAGTTGCCAAGTATTCATTGACGGTTACGACGTGGACGCCTTGACCACTCAAGGCATTCAAATAAACAGGTAATGTCGCCGTCAAGGTTTTCCCTTCACCGGTACGCATCTCTGGAATATTCCCATCATGTAAGACGATCCCACCCATTAATTGGACGTGGTAAGGATACAGGCCCAAAACGCGTTTTGCAGCTTCTCGTACCACTGCAAAGGCTTCAGGCAATAGTTTATCCAAAGTCTCTCCCTCTTGGAAACGACGACGAAATTCATCGGTTTTCCCGCGTAATTGTTCATCAGATAAAGCGGCCATTTCATCCGCATGTGATTCAACTTGATTCGCAATATGGTCAAGACGTTTTAATTCTTTTTTGTCGTTTTCGATTAATTTTCTAAAAAAATTGGCCATACCTTAATAATTCTCCTTTTACTTCTACATTATCCTAGCTGGAAACTCTCCTAACTATTTTAGCACTAGTTCACCATAAATGAAATATTTTTCGATAGAACTATCGCATCAATCTTGCGTGATAAACGGATTCTTAACCTTTTTTCACAGATTTTAAAGAAACGAAGGAAAAAATACGCAACAAGCCATTGATCGGCGCCAAAAGTCCAGCGCACGTCCAAATGACTTGTTGCGAATGTTTGCAAATTAGGCCGTTTTAAAACGGGTTTTTAAGAAAGCTAAGAAAAGCATCAGCAGCATGCCTAAAGACTGAATCCCGATCATCAAGATGATATCAGCGCCAATAAATCCTGCCAACATTGCCACCAGAGAGCCTACCCCCAATGCATTTAAAATCACGTTCGTGCTTTCTTTGAAGCTGCCGATTGTCGACAGCCGTGATTTTTTCGTCAACCAGAGGAAAAATGCTGCGCCTATGACGAGAATACTATTCATTGCCACCAATAAAAATGCCACTGTGATCGTCTGACTGAAGAAAATCGCCGTCTCGTTGTTGCGATAGAAGCCGTCTTCGATCACTTTCTGAAACGAAGTCGCATCATGCACTTGATCAGGCATCATTTCCGCCGTGTAACGCATTTCATAGTGATAGGTTTGTCCATCGATTTCTTCTTTGATGGTCCAGTCTGTTTCTCGGAAATTGATGGCATATTTGGCTTCCTCAAGGTCCGCTTCTGAAAGCCCAACGCCTATAATGCCCGTTTCTGTTTGCGAAAAGACTTGTGACTCATCCGTTAAAAGTTTGCCATCTTCCAGCTGCAGTTCACTGTATTTGGCTGCTGTTTCAGCAGTCATGAGTGTTTTTGCATGGGGGAAAAATGCTGCAAAGGCTTGATCCGTTTGCTTGCTGATCATCAAGGTCAGCGGGACCATCAGCAAGGACATCAAGAAAATATAGACAAACACTTGCTGCCAGCAATTTAATTTTTTACGCCATGCATAGACTTTTGTTGGAGAAAAAATGGCCCCAAAGTATGTTAAGGGAAATCGTTGTTCAGACATCCTATCATTCCTATCCTTTTGTTCCGCCCGAGGTCAAACCTGAAACAAAGTATTTTTGTAAGAAGAAAAACAGTGCAGCGATCGGTACGGCGATCAAAATCGCCCCAGCCGCAAAAAGTGCTACCCGTTGGTTACGGGCATCGTTGATAAAAGTCTGCAGACCGACTGCGACAGTCAAACGCTCTTGTGAGCGAAGCAAGAACCGCGCTAGCAAGAATTCGCCGAATGGTCCCATAAAGGCCCATAATGCTTGCACGGCGACCATTGGTTTTACGAGGGGCAAAACGATTTGCCAAAAGATGCGAAAATGCCCTGCACCATCAAGTTTTGCTGATTCATCCAAGTCAATCGGTACCGTATCAAAGTACCCTTTCATCAGCCAAGTATTCATGGGAATCCCACCACCGATATAGATCAGTGTCAAAAACCAGAAACTATCTAGACCGTTTGCTAATAAGCCCATGACATAAAAAGCGGTCAACGCCGACATCGTTGGCACCATCTGAACGATCAAGAACACCATCAAACTGCTCTTACGACCGGCAAAGCGATAACGACTGTAAGTATACCCTGCCAGCGTTACGATCATTACTTGGATCACCATCGTGGAAACGGCCACGATCAAGGTGTTTTTATACCATGTCAAATAGGGGGTTTCATTGAATAAACGTCGAAAGTTGTTCAATGTCCAATCCGCATCAAAATCTAAGCGAAAAGCGATCATGTTCCCTGCCTTGAAGGCTGAGGTTGCGGTAATCAACAAGGGATAGATGATAATGATCGATAAAGCGATCATAAACAAGTAGGTAAATAATTTGCTGAAAGAAAACTTTTTCTTTTTCATCCTCAGTCCTCCATATTAAATGCATTCGTCTTTTTAAACACCAGTAATGAAATGGAGATCACCACAAAGGAAATGATCAAGGTCAATGCAGATGCGATCGAATATTGTGGCGAGCCACCCGTCGTCAATTTGTAGATCCATGAAATCAAAATATCTGTCGAACCGGCATTTCCACCTAAACTTCCTGGACCACCTTCGTTAAAGAGATAGATCATGGAGAAGTTATTAAAGTTCCCTGTGTATTGCGTAACGAAGGTTGGTGCTGCCACCAAAAAGATCGCCGGCAACGTAATATTGCGAAAACGCTGAATCGCATTTGCCCCATCCATTTTGGCTGCTTCGTATAAATCTTCAGAAATGGATTGTAAAATCCCTGAGACCATGACATAAATATATGGAAAACCTAACCACCCTTGAATCAAAATAATCGCGGTCTTTGTCCAAAACGGGTCGGTTTTCCAAGCAATATTGCCAATATCAACAAAAGGCAAATTGTTCAATAGCGGGATCACCTGAGTATTGATTGCTCCAGCGGTATCATTAAACATGTTCGAAAAACTCATGATCGTGATGAACGCTGGCACCGCCCAAGGAAGTAAGAAAATCACCCCGAAGACCCGACGGAACTTTACAAATTTTTGATTGGCAACAACTGCTGTCAGTATTCCTAAGGTAATTTGCAAAGTAGTTGCTAAAACGGTCCAAATCACCGTCCAACTAAACACTTTTACAAAGGTGTCGCGGTAAGAACTTAAGGTGAAGATATTCGTAAAATTCGAAAAACCGATCCAGTCGATTAAGTTTGCTGGCGGAATATGTCGAAAATCATAGTTGGTAAACGCCATGAAGAGTGTCACCATTACCGGAAAAATAATTGCTACGATCATCACCAGATAGGCTGGGATCGTCAATAGATAAGCGAAACCATCCTCATACAATTTATTGAAAAACTCTTTTCTCGTAACTGCCACCGGGAACCCTTTTTCAATACTTTGGCGAACTTGATAGGCATCTTTGATATTTAAAACCCAAAAGATAATGAAAATAACGGTAACGATGACCTGTAGCGTTCCTTCGATCAACAAGAACAAAGAATTGTGTTCCATCGGTACGGATCCCAGTGTGACAAAATTATATAATGCTTGTCCACCGAACAAAAGCATTTCGCCAAGAAAAATTAGAAAGACCGCAAAAAAGAGTCCCGCTTTAAATTTCTGACCATTTTTGAATTGTCCCACCCCAGGGATGATTGAAAGAAGCGCTGTCTGCATGGCTTTTGAATTCGTCCTCATATGTATCCTCCTTAAAATCGAAAGTCTGCCAAGCGGCCGACGATCCATAGAAATCAATCTCATCAAGCAATTTCTTGCGTGCTACGTTGCAAGGAATCCTTTTGACAAACATCCTCTATAGAATCGTCGACATGAATGACAGACCGTAATCGGCTATTTATTAATATTTCTGCTCAATCGCTTCTTCGATTGTTTTGGCAGCATTATCCGCTGCTTCTTGAGGAGTCATATTACCTGAACCTGCATCAAATAGCATGTTTTCAGCCCCTACCCAAACCTCAGACATTTCAGGGATATTTGGCATTGGTTGTGAAACACTGTATTGCTCGATTACTGCTTTTGCTACTGGATCATCAGAAGCAGCGACTGTTTCTTGAGCCATAATGTTTGCTGGAATATCATGACGCATTTCATACAATTTCTCTTGATTGGCTTCGTTGGTCAAATACTCGACAAATTGTTGAGAAACGTCTTTGTTTTGTGAGTAGTTGGAAACAACCCACGCTTTTCCTCCGCCAAATGTTTCATAATCATTGCCATTGCTCAATGTTGGGATTTTCGCTACGCCATAGTTGATCCCTGCTTCTTCAAAGCCGTTCACGCCCCATGGTCCGTAGATGATAGCTGCTGTTTTGCCTTGGTTGAAGTAATCCAACATCAAGTTTTCGTTGGCTGATACGTCCAGCATTCCTTGTGGCCAAACATTTTGGAACCAATCTGTTGCATAGGAGATCGCTTCAACAGAACCTTCATTGTTGATCCCTAAATCAGATGGATCTGTTCCTTCATCCCCAAAGACATAACCACCATAACCAGCTAATAGACCATACGTATAATAAAAGTCTGTCCAGCGAGCTAAGAAGCCAACATTGTCATCGCCTTCTGCAAAACGATCATCTTTTGCTAGTTCTTCTAAATCAGAAAATGTTGCTGGCGCTTCATCGATCAAATCTTTGTTATAAAACATGACAACCGCTTCAATCATTGCTGGTGCGCCATAGATTTTATCATCGATCGTCACTTGTTGCTTGTCTGTATCGCTGTAACGGCCATCATCTGGCAAAGTCATCTCTGCCAAATGCCCTTGCGATCCTACTTGACCCACGCGGTCATAAGGAGACATCGTAACGTCGGGTCCTTTGCCAGCAGGTCCGTCTAATTGAAGCGCATCCATTTGATCGAACATGTCCATTTCTACAACGTTGATGGTCACATCATTTTCAGATTCAAAGTCAGATTTCACTTCATTGATATAATCAATATAGTCTGCGCCTACAGAGACCGTGATCGTTTTTTCATCGCTACCTGAACCTGCATCTGCATTGCTACCATCGGTACTACCGCTGTTGCCACCACATGCCGCAAGCGCTAACAATGCGCTTCCTGAAACTAATCCTAAAGCTGCCTTTTTCCAATTCACTTTCATCCTCTTTACCTCCTGCAATTTGTAACTCCATTATGCAACCGGTTTCTTAAAATGGCAAACCTTTTCTAAATGTTAGCGATAACAAAAATAGAAAAAGCCTTTAAATTAAGATATCGAGGAATCAAAAAGAAATTGCGCAACCATTTGCTTAATTTTCACCTTGTGGATTCACGAACCACCAGTTGAGGTAAAAAGCGCTGTTGTCGCTGGCTTGTATCATTATGTTCGATTTTTTGGATCAATAATTCGCCGCAAGCTTCCCCCATTTCCACGATGGCTTGCTTCATCGTTGTCAATTTTGGCGAACTTACCTGATCAAGGAATACGCCATCATAGCCGATGATCCCAAAATCAGCTGGCACCTCCACTCCGATCGACTGCAAGCCTTGATTAATGCCTAAGGCTAAACGATCCGTAGCACAGATAAAACAAGTGTTTTTCACTAAATGCTCATTCTGCGTTTGGATAAACTTGCGGGCAGCGGAAGAGCGATTGTCAAAACGATAGATTTTTGGTGCTTGTCCCGCTTTTGTGACTGTATCTATGTATCCTTTTTCTCGGCTTTTTGTAAACGCTTCTTCCAATTCTAAACCAATATAGACCAATTGTTGATAGCCGGCGTCGATAGCATGTTTGCATGCAGAAACGATTCCCTGGTAGTTGTCACTGTCGACAAAACTGAACCCAGCTTCATTTTCACCAAACAACACCACAGGCTTCCTTAAATTTCTTATCCAGTCCATGTCAGCCTGCCGAAAGCCCGTAATGATACTGCCATCTGCTGGGCCACGATCCACCCCGTCAGTCGTAACCAGCTGCAAAGAATAGTGTGCTTTACCGATAGAACGAGCGATCCCAACCAATAAGTTCATATAGTAAGGTTCTGTCGTATCCATCTCCTCTAAGATATACACTTTGATGATATGGGAACGCTTGGAAACTAATGATTTGGCAGCAATGTTCGGCTGATAATCCAATTCAAGCATCGCTTGATGAACTAATTGCTTTAACTCTTCAGTTACTTTGTCCGGATGATTGATCACTCGAGAAACGGTCATTGCGGAAACATTTGCTTTTTTAGCAACATCTGCTAGCGTAGTCATGATTCACTCTCCTTGTATTATTTCATCTATAGTATAACACATTAACTTAAAAGATAACTTGAAAGGATTTAGATATAAAAAGAATTTCTCCCTTTATAGACAATATAAAAAAACAGAGTAGCTTCTCAGCTACTCTGTCAAAAAAGACTTTTTGGGGTGTCGAGAAAAAGACTCAACACTTGTTAATCTGTTTCGATCAACCCGTATTTGCCATCTTTTCGACGATACACAATGCTCGTTCCATTCGTTTCCGCATCTTCAAAGATAAAGAAGTTGTGTCCAAGCATGTTCATTTGTAAAACAGCTTCTTCACTGTCCATTGGTTTTAAAGACAAACGTTTTGTACGTACGATGTCTAATTCAGAACCATTGTTTTCTTCATCATTTGCTTCAGTTGTGAACAAATCACCATCTGTTGGCGGAACCAACGCTGTCTCACGAGATTTGCGGTTGATTTTTGTTTTAAATTTGCGGATTTGGCGTTCCAATTTGTCAACAACCAAATCGATACTAGCATATAGATCAGGTGAGGTTTCTTCCGCACGCAGAACTAAGAATGGTAAAGGAATCGTTACTTCTACTTTTGCTGTTTTTTCAGTATATACTTTCAAATTAACATGTGCTGTTGCTTCCGGCACATCATTAAAATAACGTTCTAATTTACCTACTTTTTTCTCGACGTAATCACGGATCGCTTCTGTTACCTCGATATTTTCGCCGCGCACATTATATCTAAACATAAAAATTACCCCTTTCGTCTACCAGTAAAGAAGGAAAAGGACCACTCTTTTCTTCTTCTTAACTCTATTATATCGAACTCTTGGTCATTTGCCTAGTAAATCGAACAATTTTCTTTAAGCGTTTTCAAAATAACGATTCAACGGGCAAAGGAAAAGGATCGAATCGACTGGGGGCAAAGGTCTGCAATGCTTCAGCTGCGTGATATAACGTTCTACCGGTAGTGTAAACATCATCGATCAACAATAATTTTTTCCCTTTGATTTCACATGCTACATCCGGCTTCACCGCAAAAGGTTGGGCCTCCTCTAATCGTTGCTTGCGAGAACGTTGAGCTTGTGGTGCGGTATCAACCACTTTATCCAGCCATTCTTGCGACTTGACTCCGGCTGCGTCCAGCACAGCGGTCACTTGATTAAACCCTCGCTGCTGGTAACGTTCTGCCGATAGCGGGATGGGTATCAAACAATCGTATTCAAAGTTGTTGATCTTTTGTCTGATGGCCGCAGCAAAGGTCTCCCGCAACTGATAGTTTCCCATTAATTTGTATTCGTGAATCCACGCCTTCATCCCTTGATCGTAAGCGAACAGTGCCCGATGCTGCAAATGGATCATGGGACAGGTTTTCGCCCAAAAGAGACAGTCACTGCAGGAAATGGTATCCTTTTTGCCACATGTTGGGCAGCAGCTTTGCCAATCGATCACGGTAAATCGCTGAGCGCATTGTGGACATAATTCTTTTTCGGGGATGCGCCAAGGAGCCAACAGCTCAATGATCGTTACCTCTCTTGGAAAAAATATTTGGCACCAACTACACTCCATCGGTCAACCAGCTCCTTGCTAATTGGTTCATCTCATTGAGTTCTTTAATTGCTTGACGGATCGCTTCTGTCATTTGGTCGTAGAAAAAAATGACTTCCCCTTCTGTAAACGCACCTTTGCGATCGACACGGCCAGCGATTTGTACTAACGCCGATTTTGTAAAGACCGGGTGATTGGCTCCTAGTACCACCACTGAGACATTTTCAAACGTTACGCCTCGTTCTAAAATCATCGTTGTAAACAACACCTTGTACATTTGGCTGCGCGCCGATTGGACTTTTTCCCTCCGTTTTTCATCTTGTGAAGAAACACTAGTGATGAGCCATGATGCTTCTTGCCTGCGGACAGCCCCTTCCATTTCCTTCATCAGCTGAATACTTGGACAAAATACCAAGACAAAGTTTTTTTAACCAACCGCTGCAAGTGCTGTAGCAATGGTCGCAGCCAACGTTTTTTGCGATAAGCCTGCGCCCAGCGACTATAATGAATAGGTTTGGGAACGATCAGCGGACGCTGATGAAACCGCAACGGCATTTTCAACACAGCGAATTTTCCACGAATTTCTTGCAGCAGCCGTTCTGAAGGCGTCGCACTTAAATAGATCAGACACCCGTTTTCTGCCAAGGCATTGTATAATCCGTAACGCAGCTGCGTATCGCCCTCGTAGGGAAATGCATCTACCTCATCTACCACGATCAGTTGAAAGCTGCGATAAAAATGCAGTAGCTGATGAGTGGTGGCAATAAGGATCGTTGTATAACGATAAGGTTCTTCTGATTCCCCATAAAGGAGCAGGCTTTCCTCTTGTGGGAACGCTTGTTGAATCCGGGGGAACAGTTCACGGCAGACATCGATCCGTGGCGAGACGATCGCCACACGACCACCTTCTTGCCGTACGTGGCGGATCGTTTCAAAGATCATCTCGGTCTTCCCTGAACCCGTGACTGACCAAACAAGAGACGATTTCTTTTGTCGACAATTTGCTACTAGTTGCTGAGAAATTTTTTGCTGAAACGAAGTCAACACTCCTGGCCAAACGATCTTGTGATCAAAGGCTGGAAGATCCGTTTGTTGAATTACAAGTTGGCCACCTGATGTGATCCGACCATAGCGAATACAAGTTGGACAGTAATAGCTGCCTATCGGTAATTGCACCGACGGCTTGTGGTGGGAAGATCCGCAACGCTGACAAACGATTCTCTTCCCCTGCTCGAGCATTGCCGGTCGAGAATCAAAGGGTTTTCCTACACTCATTGTTTCATCTAAAACAAAATATTGTTTTCCTTTTTGACGATTCATAAAATACACCTCAGTTTTAAGTACGCAAAAAAACCGGTTCAAGTACTTTTCAAAAAGTACTTGAACCGGTTACAGAATCTATCGTTCATTTAACAGCAGGTCTTGCTTATTCGCCGATCAATGTCAAGGCTTGATCTAAGACTTTTTCGCCGTTCATCATGCCGTAATCTGCCATGTTGATTACTTCTAATGGAATTCCTTTTGGCGCTAGACGTTTCTCAAAATCGCCTTTCATGAAACGAACTTGTGGTCCTAATAATAAAACATTTACGTCTTTGCTTTCTAAATGTTGATCTGCTTCTGATGCGGAAACTGCAAAAATATCTGCTTCTAATCCTTTTGCTTCAGCTGCTTTTTGCATTTTTGTTACTAATAAGCTTGTACTCATTCCTGCAGAACAAACTAACATAATTGTTTTTTTCGCCATATCGAACACTCCTTGAATTTTAAGAATAAGATAACATTTCCTATCTCTAGTATAGAACAAGTTTGAAATTTGTCAACGCTTTCTATCCAGCAACCAGTTTGATTTTACTAAACGATTAAAAACGACATACTCTTTTTTTAAATTGACGAGGACTACCTCGTAGCCGGCATTCAGCCACGCATACGCCCCATTTTCTGGATGGCGGTAATCATTCGCCCACCAATCGCTACTGGTGCGGGCACTTTTGGGCAAACCGGATGCGGGGAAAAGAAATTCATCAAACTGCGTAAACGTTAAGGTGATTTGCGAACCGCCGTTGTTCTTTAAATAGTGAGTGATCGTATCGTACTTTTTGCGTCTACCCAAAGCAAATGCCTCCTCTTTTTAGGGTCTATGTTCGTACCTGTTTCTTTCTTCTATTTGTAACTTTCCTTCCGATTGCCTATACTAGAAACATAAAGGAGGCGATCGTACGCGTGACTTATCGAACGATTCGACAAGACGGAGAAACAGAAATAGAAATCAAAAAATCGCGTTTCCTCTGTTCATTAAAACGAATTCAATCAGAAGACGAAGCCAAAGCGTTTATTCAAGCCCTCAAGAAAGAGCATTGGAAGGCAAATCATCATTGCAGCGCCTATGTATTGGGTGAAAACCATGAGATCCAACGCAGCAGTGATGATGGTGAACCTAGCGGCACCGCTGGGGTACCGATTTTAGAAGTGTTAAAGAAAAACGAACTGATCAATGTGATCGCCGTTGTTACCCGCTACTTCGGTGGAACGAAACTGGGTGCTGGTGGATTGATTCGCGCTTATTCAAGTTCGGCCTCTGCTGGAATCAAAGAGGTAGGAATCGTCGAGGGTATTTTGCATCAAGAACTTGCCTTGACCATCGAGTATCCCCTTTTAGGCAAGCTCCAAAACTACTTAGACCTGCAGAATATCTATATAAAAGATATTGCTTATACGGAGAAAATCGTTGTCACCTTAATGATTCCTGAAGCAGTACTTGCTGACCAAGAAGCCGCTCTGATCGATTTGCTACAAGGTCAAGTGCAATTGACCAGAGGGACTACCGAATATGTAGAACGCTTGATCGAGCAGTCAACAGAGTAAGCCAGCTTACTAAAGACCTTCCAGTGTGTGCTCTTTTCCTCAAGGAGGACGCTGCCAAGTTTGCTACAACCAATGCAGGAAGCCCAAATATTTGAAAAGCCGAAACGGTCATACACCCAGCGACGCTAAGCAACAGCAGATACGCTCGTAAGGTCCTTTCGGCTTTTTTGGTCTTTTTGTTGCCAATTGGAATAGACAGGTTATTTTTCCATATAAAATTCAAAACGATTACCAACATATTGGGTGCGCACGTATTCAAATGGTTGACCATCTTCAAATGAAGTGATTTGCCGCATACGTAAAATCGCATCGCCGCGTTTGATTTGTAAGTAATCAGCAATTTGCTCGGAAGCGACCATGGCTGAGATCGTTTGCGAAGCGCCGCCAATTTTCCGCTGTCCTTTTTCTTCCAACACTTTATAGAGGGAAGAGATGATCTCCTCCTTGCTAAAGTCATGAATAAACTTTTCAGGGATACTCGCGACTTCAAAACAGATCGGCACATCATCCGCATACCGAATCCGCTCCATCCGTAAAATCGTTTCGTGACCTTCTAATTGCAGCTTTTCCATTTCACTGGAGCTAGGTGCAGTTAAGAAATAAGCGACCGCTTTGCTAGAAGGCTTACGACCAAGAGAATTCATAATTTCGGTAAAACTCGTCGTGCCCGTCATTTTTTCCTGTACTTTTTGGCGAGCCACATAAGTGCCGGAACCGATTTTACGCTCAAGAATCCCCTCATCTGCTAAGGTTTGGATCGCTTGTCGCAACGTCATGCGACTCACGCCGAATTGTTTCGACAACTCCCGTTCTGAAGGCAGACGATCCCCGATTTTGTATGTATTGTTTTCAATATTGGCTTTAATTTGATCATGAATCTGGATATAAACAGGTAATTTTTCCACCACTACACATTCCTCCGTTCCCCTCCTATTATAACTGGTATATACCTAAATAGCTAATAAAAAAAGCAAAAACTGCTCTGTTTTTCTCAATTTGTGCGAATTCTTTCCCGATTTTATAGGCAGAAAAAGAAGTTATCACAAATTGTCCAAACAAGAGCAGTTTCTTTGCTTTTAAATTGGTTCGGTCGCTGACTTGGGAATTTATTCAGCCAGCGCTTTATTAGCAGTGGCCATCAGCAAGCGGATACGATTCAATTGATTGACGATCGAGACACCTGGATCGTAATCAATCGCTGCAATGTTCGCCTGTGGGTATTGACGACGTAATTCTTTCATAACACCTTTTCCTACTACATGGTTAGGCAGGCAGCCAAATGGTTGCAGACAAATGATATTGTTGACATCATTTTCCAACAGATCAATCATCTCACCGGTCAAGAACCAGCCTTCTCCCGTATGATTGCCGATGGAAACAATCTCGCTCGCTTGCTCCGCAAGCTGATGGATCGAATGGATACCATCAAAACGCGTTGACGCCCGCAGTGCTTTATCCATCGGTTTTTGGAGCCTTTCAATCGCCATGATCGCAAAATCAGCGATCATTTTACTTTTCTTCGCCATCCCCAAATGCTCGTAGCGCCAAATCTGATTGTAAAGGGAATAATTCATAAAGCCGACAATATCCGGTACGACCGCTTCCGCTCCTTCTGCTTCTAACAGGCGAACGACATCGTTATTAGCTGTCGGTGAATATTTCACTAAAATCTCTCCCACGACTCCGACACGCGGCTTCTTGATATCTGTTAGGGGAACTTGATCAAAGGCTTGAATGATTTTTTTCATATTGCGATTAAACAGACTGAAGGAGCCATTACGAACGTTTTTGGCAATTTTTTCCAGCCATTCTTGATGGAGCCGATCGACAGCCCCTGCTTCTTGCTCATACGGACGGGTGCGATAAACGACCCGTTCAAAGAGATCTCCGTATAAAAATGCCACCGCCAAACGCTTCATCATCGGTAAGGTAAAGCGAAAGCCCGGATTTGATTCAACCCCGGTGTTGCCCATCGAAATAGATACCACCGGCACTTGTGGGAATCCTGCATCGTTCAGTGCTTTACGTAACAAAGGAATATAGTTCGTTGCACGACACCCGCCGCCCGTCTGGGTCATCAAAACACTGGTATTTTCAACATCATATTTTCCGCTTTGCAATGCTTCCACTAGCTGTCCAATGGAAATGATCGCCGGATAACACGCATCATTATTGACAAAGCGTAAACCGACATTGACCGCCTCACGATCTTCACTAGGTAGACAGACCACTTGATACCCAGAAGCTTGCAAAGCCAAATCGACTAACCCGCTTTGATGGATGGGACTCAACATCGGCAATAAGAGCGTGTGCTGCTTGCGCATCTCTTTGGTAAAAATAATCTTTGCCGGTTCCTCGTATTGCTTTTTAGGAACAAAGTGCTGTTTGTCCCGTTCGTTGACTGCTGCTTTCAAGGAACGCAACCGAATCCGGATTGCCCCAAGGTTCGCTCCCTCATCGATTTTCAACACCGTATATAACTTCCCATACTGCGCCATAATCTCTTCGACTTGATCAGTAGTGACTGCGTCGATCCCGCAACCGAATGAGTTTAATTGAACCAGTTCTAATTGTTTGTTTTTCGCGACCACTCGAGCTGCCGCATACAATCGCGAATGATAGACCCATTGATCCACAACCCGCAGAGCGCCGACATTTGCTAAATGAGCAATACTGTCCTCAGTCAATACATGGAAGCCTTCTTGGGTAATGACTTCTGCAATCCCATGGTTGATTTCAGGGTCCAAATGATACGGTCTTCCAGATAAAACGATCCCTTTTTGATTGGTCGTCATCAGCATACGTAGCGTTTCTTCTCCCCGTTGCGCAATATCTGCCTTGAACTGGTCCAGCTCCTCGAAACCGCTGCGTAGGGCTTGGGCAATTTCTTCTTCTACAAAACCAAAATCTTGAAAAGTACTCGTTAAAGTTTTGACCATTGAGGCTTCATCCGCCAAATTCAAAAACGGACAGCGGTAGTCAACCGCCCCTTCACGAATCGCATCGACGTTGTTACGAATCACTTCTGGATAGCTTTGCACAATCGGACAGTTAAAATGATTCTCAGCGGCAGTGTTCTCTAATCGCTCAAAAATGACCCCTGGATAAAATATCAACGGTACGTTTTGATCGATCAGTGCTTGGATGTGTCCATGGGCTAGTTTGGCTGGGTAACAAACCGTATCACTAGGAATCGTTTCGATCCCTTGCTCATATAGTTCTTTGTTGGAACGTGGCGACAAGCTTACTCGAAACCCTAACTTGGTGAAAAAGGTATGCCAAAGCGGATAATTTTCATAAAGATTCAATACTCTTGGTAGACCGATTTCGCCATGGACGGCCTCTTTTTTACGTAAGGAACGGTACTTAAACAAGCGGCGATATTTTTCATCTACAAGATTGATTCTGCGGTCTTCTTTCTTGATTTTGATTCGCGCACCACGTTCACAGCGATTCCCGGTTATGAATTTTCGACCGTCAGAAAAGAGGGTCACCGTCAACAAGCAATTGTTTTCGCATAGACCGCAATTCGTAAATTCTTTTTCTGCTTGGAAATCGGCCATTTCTGCCTGAGACAACAACGTACTAACATCGTCAAGGGCTGCTTCTTCTAAAGCGATCAAAGCAGCTCCATATGCCCCCATCAAACCGGCGATCGATGGTCGAACGACTTCACGGCCGCTGATCAATTCAAACGCGCGCAGAACCGCTTCGTTATAGAAAGTCCCTCCTTGGCAGACGATTTTCTCGCCGAGGTCTTCAGGTCGCCGAACCTTGATCACTTTATAAATAGCATTTTTTATGACCGAGTAAGACAAGCCGGCTGAAATGTCGCCAACAGAAGCCCCTTCTTTTTGGACCTGTTTCACTTTTGAGTTCATAAAGACGGTACAACGCGAACCAAGGTCAACCGGTGCTTGGGCTTTTGTCGCTGCCAACGCAAATTCTTTGACATCCTGATTCATAGATTTGGCAAAGGTCTCAATGAAGGAGCCGCATCCTGAGGAACAGGCTTCATTCAATTGAATCGAAGATAACGCGCCATCTTTGACCGTCATCGCCTTCATGTCTTGCCCACCAATATCGAGGATAAAATCAACCCCCGGCTGGAAATGTTCGGCAGCTTTGTAATGGGCCATCGTTTCCACTTCACCGATATCGACTTTCAGTGCATGTTTGATCAAATGCTCGCCGTAACCTGTGATCGTTGACTTTGCGATGTAAACATCAGAAGGCATCTGACAATAAAGCTCTTGTAAAACCGCCATCGTTGTCGCTAACGGTTCGCCTTCATTATTGCCATAAAAAGAAAACAATAATTCCCCTGCATCATTGATCAAAACCACTTTCGTTGTGGTTGATCCTGCATCGATGCCTAGATATGTAGCGCCTGTATGCTCAGACAACGCTTTTTCTGTGGCCACCGCTTGAGCATGGCGAGCACGAAAAGCAGTCAATTCCTCCTCGTCTTTAAACAATGGGGCTAATGTATCAGTTGGCGCGAGTTTGCCATCTTCTCCGTTGGCTAAGCGGGCTAATAGCACGGAAAGCTGTTGCTCTTCTTCTGCATATAGTGCAGCCCCCATCGCCACAAACAGTTCTGGGTTCTCGGGAAAAATGATATCTGCTTCTTGCAGGTTCAACGTATCGATAAATCGTTGACGCAATTCCGACATAAACGTCAACGGTCCACCTAGAAAGGCTACCTTGCCTTTGATTTTACGACCAGCAGCCAAGCCAGCAATCGTTTGATTGACCACCGCTTGAAAGATACTCGCCGCAATGTCTGCTTTTGCCGCTCCTTCATTGATCAGCGGCTGCACATCGGTTTTGGCAAAGACCCCGCAGCGTGAGGCAATCGGATAAAGAGTTTGATAATCTTTGGCTAGTTCATTGACCCCATTGGCATCCGTTTTCAATAAAACCGCCATCTGATCAATAAACGCACCCGTTCCACCGGCACAACTGCCGTTCATTCGCTGCTCCAATGCCCCTTCAAAAAAGGTGATCTTCGCATCTTCGCCGCCTAACTCGATAGCCACATCGGTTTCGGGAATCATTGTCTCAACTGTTTTGGTACAAGCGATGACCTCTTGGACAAATGGGATCCGCAAAACTTCCGCCAGACCCATCCCACCCGATCCGGTAATCGCCAGCGCCAGCGGCTGATCTTCGATCACTTCTTGCGCTTCTCTAATGATTTTTTCCGCTGCCTTCTGGATATCTGCATAGTGCCGTTCATACCTTGAAAAACACGTTTGATTGCCTTCATCTAACAGAACCATCTTGACTGTTGTCGACCCGACATCGATACCCGCTTTATATTTTTTCATTTGTTGCCTCCATCTAAACAACACTTTGTTGATTATCTAACAAGCCGTTTGTTATAATACTTATGTTCATTGTAATTCTTTTGATTGATAATTCAACAAACAATTCTAAGGAAGGTGTGGGATAAACAACAATTACCCGTTTTTTGTTGTTTATTTTGAAAGGAAATTCACAATATGAAAAAATTGGATTTACGTGTCAAACGAACCAATAAGTACATTATTGAAGCTTTTATCCGCTTAGTGGAAGAAAAAGGCTTCGAGCAAGTGACTGTCCAAAATATCGCCGATGAAGCCATGATCAACCGTGCAACCTTTTATGCCCATTACAAAGACAAACAAGACTTGTATGAAAAGATATTTGACTTGGCTGTCGAATCATTTACCGCGATTCTTGATTTTGAAGATTTTGTTCAAGGCAATCGCATCAAAATCCGCAAAATCGAAGCGGCCATGACCGAACTTTTTTACACATTCAAAACAATCGTTCCTTTTATTTGACGATCATGGATGCCTCTGCCATTGAGATCATCCGTAAAAAGTTGGGCCTGATTTTGACTGAACGTTACCAAGAGATCTTTTCAACGTTAAGAATCACCGAAGGAGACATTGAAGTGCCCTTAGACTTCATCATTGACTATATGACCTCGATATTTGTTGGTACCTTGCATTGGTGGCTAACGGCAGAAACAACGATGACACCCGACCATCTAGCAAAACTTGTCATCAAACTGGTGGCAAACGGCCACCTGACTGTCTTGGGGATTGAGATTGAGGAATAAAAAAAGAAGCTGCGAATATGCAGTTTCTTTTTTATTCCTCAATTAGTGATTCTTTGAACGCCATTTGATCGTGTCTTTCGTCTTGCGCTGTTTCGTTACTTTGATTCCTTTTGGAGCCACACGAATCGCATAATCTTCCTTTTTCACCACATCATAGACATGCTCTGCAACTTCCGTTACTTTTTCTTTTAGATTCAATTTAAATTTCATGTGTTTTCATCTCCCGAATGCTTTACTAATAGCCTATCGCAAATAAAAAAAATCTTCAACTTATAGCCCTTCATAAAAAAGGATTTTTAGGGTTTTCGTTCCTCTTTATTGGACAAGCGATTTAGACACAACCAATACTTCGTAATGCTGAACTGTTTTTCTAGGTTTAAAGGATTTGTTCAACAGATTGCCTCCAGTTAGACGCACTTATTTTCTATTTTCAATAAAAAAGTGTCAGTAGAAAATCCAACGATTTCCCACCAACACAAAATAGTGTAGTTTCCAACTACCACGAAGTTCGATTAATAAATCAAATAGTCAGAAGCACCGGCTTGCTTGATCTCGATCACCAGCTTATGAGGCAGGCAAATGCTCGTCTGCCCATTGCGATAGATCCAGCTGGTTTTGACAGCAATTTGGTCGGGGCTATTGTCTTCACGCACTCGGATCGCACCATCTTTGATCTCGACGATATTGTACTGACCTTCTGCTGGATAATACGTTTTTTCCATCGCATCGATTTCTTCCAAGTTGAAACGGTCAACCTCTTCCCCATTGATTCGCACGATCGCATAACGATCCCCAGTATCACTTTGGGCTTGCGCTTCAAATAGAAAAAGCGGTAAAAAAGAGCCAACAACTAATAGAACAAACAATAGATAATCATAGGGCTTTAATAGTTTTAAAAATGGCTGGATCGTCTTTTTCATCACATGTACGCCTTTCACTGTTCATTTTCGGAAGGTAATCGCTCTTCAAAAAAGGCAGTTAAATCAATGATCTCTTCCTCTGTGAAGGTTTCTTGCTCCCATTGGTCAAGAATTTTTTCTTGCAAAGCCAAATCCATTTCCCAAAAATGATTGATTTTTTTGAAATGCTTTGGATCAAAGGACCGAAAAACCGGATAGATCGCTAAAAACGCTTCAAAGGTAAGATCCCAGTCCTCAGTATAATCTTTAACGACCCCTTCTGACAAGGCTTTTTCCGTCGGATCGCCGTTTTCTTTGATCAAGCCGGCTTCGTAAAAATGGCGATAGATGGCCTCTTTGGTGATCTCAGGATGAAATTTTTTACTATGATGGTAGGCTTCTTCAATCAATGACGGATAGATGATCTCCATTTTCCCCCTGCTTTCTGGACGGCGTCATAAGACGGCGCTAGTTCTTTTCAATTGGGTGGTGTTCTTTATATTCTGCTAAAGATACATGGTGGCTGCGCTTGAAGGTTCCTGTTGTCCCATCAAACGAAATCGCTGGTGCTTTGACACCATAGTGGGTCCGACGCTTATTCTTTTTTGCTTTTGATGTTTTTCTTGCAGGTACTGCCATGTCATTTCCAACTTTCTTTCACTTTTTCATTATGCACGCAGCTGCAATGCATTCTTTCGTTTGTTTCGTTTAAATTCATGAATGATTTTTAATGCGCGTTTCCTTGTTTTGATGTTCGGGCTCTTTAAACGTCGATACGCACTAGACAAGTCCGTTTTTTCCATATTGACTCCTTTCTGTTACCAGCTTGCTTTTGTAACGCCGGGAATTTCTCCGAGATGTGCATGCTTACGGAAATTGATCCGTGACATGCCGAATTTATTCATGTAGCCGCGCGGACGACCATCGATCATATCCCGTTTTTTCAAACGAGTCGGATTCGAATCCTTCGGTAGTTTGGCCAATGCTTGGGTATCTCCTTGCGCTTTTAGTTCTTGACGTACTGCTCGGTATTGTTCGATCAGTTGTACTTGTTTTTTGTATTTTGCAATTTTTGATTTTTTTGCCATTCAGTTATTTTCCTTCCTATTTCTTGATTTCACGAAAAATCGCTCTGCGCCGCAACTTTGGTGAATATTTTTTTAATTCTAAACGTTCCGGCGTATTGCGCTGGTTCTTATTGGTCAAATAAAGTCTTTCCCCTGTCTCCACACATGCCAAAATAATATTGTTTCTCATAATAACCAGCTCCTTTCTCTTGCGTCACACCAAAAAAAGTTAAAGTGTAACGATTACGTTTTGTATCATATCACACTAAAACACAGGAAGCAAGCAAAACTATTTCTTCTTTTTGTTATTTAACAAGTGAAGAAAACGTCATATGAATTTGGTTTCAATCGTCGCTGTTATTGGCGGCAAGATAACAGGAACCTGCAACTTTTGATCGCGCAAAAAAATCACCTGATCTTTAAGGAATCATTGGTCGGGCTTTTCAAGAAGCCCAAGTCGTGATCCTTTATCAGGTGATTTCATTCGGTTAATTTACTGATTTGTTCTCATGTGATGCAAGCCATTCACTGATCGCCTGCAAGCGTTCTATCCGCAGGTTTGGCAAGCCATTGCGTGATAAGCCATGAGAGGATTGAGGAAACAGCATCAGCTTCGTATCGACGCCTTGACGTTGCAACGCCATGTAAAACTGCTGACCTTGTTCTTGCGGACACCGCAAATCATTTTCCCCATGGAGGACTAGTGTAGGTGTCTTGACTTGGCTGGCATAGGCCAAAGGCGACATCTTCCAAAGTCCTTCGATCGCATCAAGTTCCCGCAACAATTGGAATTTGACAAAGCAGGTCCAATGTCGCTCGTCCCATAAAAGCTGATCCAATTTGAGATCGAGCGTTGCGTAACTGCTGCACAAAAACGATCGGTATGGCCAACGATCCAGTTGGTCATAAAGCCACCATAGCTGCCGCCAGCTACATGGATCGTGTTCGTATCAATTTCTGGATGGTTTGCCACCACGGCATCAACCCCCAACAATAGGTCTTGATAATCTTTATTGCCATAATCACCTAAAATCGATTTGACAAACGTCTGCCCGTACCCTTGCCCGCCACGAGGGTTCAACAAGATGACCCCATAGCCGTTAGCGGCATGGACTTGCATCTCGTGGAAAAATGTTTCGCCGTAGCAGACTTGCGGACCGCCATGGATGTACAAAATTGCTGGATGACTTTCTTGTGTTTCGGTCGGGGGTAAATACCAGCCTTGAATTTGCCAACCATCTGCTCCTTCGTACCAAAATGCTTCGGGTTTACTGATCGCTAACTGTGACATAACTGCTTGGTTGGGATCGTATAGATCGGTTACTTCGCCACTTGTTAAGTCAATCAAGCCTAAACGACTAGGGATCGTTGGCGTCGCATAAGCAACAGCAAGTTTGGCTTCCGAATAGATCGCCGCATCAAGGATATCCATTTTTTCATCAAGCAGTTTGGTCCATTCTCCTTGGATCGAGGCGCGGTACAATTGTAGCTTGCCATGCTCCGTTACGGGAACAAGGAATGTGTCATCCGTCAACCAGGTGATCGCTACGCCGCGATTTTTTTGTTGAAAATCACTGATGATCGCATTGCCAAAAGCGATGTCAAGATCTTGGGAAAGATTTTTGACCGCTTTTGTTTTTAAGTCGACCAAAAACAAATCATCCAAGGTCACAAAACCATAGGAAAGATCATTGCCTAATAGTAATAGCTGATCATTGCGCGCTGCAGCAAAAGCATACGTTCCTTCTGGCAGGATGTTTTCTAAACTTTCTGTCTTTTTCGTCTGGCTATCAAGGAGACAAACCTTCGAGCCATAGTCCCATTCATCTTCTTCCTCTTTGTCAAAGGTGAGGAACAACGTCTTCTGATCATCCGCGATGCCAGAAAAAACAAAGGGAGAATCATGCTCAAAAATCAGTTCCGTTTCTTGTGTCACAATCGTTTTTTTGACGATGGCATGTTTTTTTCTTTTAAAAAGCCGACGCCATCCGCCAAGTAATTGACTTTCGTAGTAACTTTTACTTGTGGAAATTCCTTTTGCTTGTCCGTCTTTTCTTTGTCAGCTTGATCCTCTGAGACTGTCTCTTCTTGTGCCAGCTGGTAATAGATAGCCGTTGCGTCTTGCTTCCAAAAATAGTCCCCCAGACCCTTCTCAGTGACAAGTGCTTGGGGCTTGCCGCCTGACACTGGCATCGTCCATAACGTACTTTCACCTTTTTTTGGATCGGTCGTCACAAAACTGAGCCTTTGCTCATCTGGCGAGACCTTTAGGTTGTTGTGGGTTGTCGCTTCTGTGCCCCACTCACGCCGTTCGTTGGTCTTTGCGTCAATACTATAAATCGCTGAATCATACGTATTGGTCTCTTGGTTGACTGCCGTTTCCAAGTAAAAAACCTGATTTTGCCCCACTGCAGGCTGCGCAATCGTTTTCAGTTCAAACAGTGTCTCATTCGTTATTTTTTCCATTCATTTCCCTCCAAATATACGTATTTTCGCAGTAACTATCTACTAGTATATCAAAAGAAACCAATTTTTCTGCATTTTTTAATAGTGAAATCCTCGCAAATTCGCTACTTCTTCAAAACCAGCCGACTTCCCTGTCTGCCTTAAGATCTCTTGCCCATTTTCTAAAAGGGTCAAGGTGATTTCCGTACTGGCGCTTTCGCGAATGATCCGATTCATTTGTCCAATAGAAGGTGCTAACAACGAATGGCCTTCTTTCGTCAAAACTTCGATCGTCAGCAGCCACTGTTTTTGTTTGAGATGGATCACTAAACGGTCTTCCGTGCGTTTGACATCATGAATCTTTGCACCATGATAAGTAGCAAAACGATATTCTTGGCTGCCGACTTGCAGAACACAAATCGTTCCCAAAAAAGCAAAACCAGCAAAGGGAATGTCGGCTGCGGAGAAAAAGAACCGAACATCTGGCGCATCAAAGCTGTTGCACTGAACCCAAATATAAGCTGCTGGAAAGGAGGTTCCCCAATCTTTTTCCAAATAACCGATCCCGTTCGTAAAATCGATTGGTTCTTCGTTCCAGTACAGCGTACCTTCTAAGGTATGACTCATGCTCAAGACACCGTGGTAGCACTCCATAAATGACAGATACGAAAAAGGCCCCATGATACTCGGCGCATAACGTGTCCGCTGAATCGGTTTGTGGTCGTTATACTTTACTGACCCTTGTACTTGAAGTTCGTTATTTTTTAAAGAGACTTGGATGCCTGCTTCACTAAAGATATTGTCACCAATCGTTACTTTTCGCTCCTCTTCTGAAACCTGAAAATCAGTTTCTGGAAAGGAAAAGTAATGCGCCCCTTCGTGATTGATCACTTGAATGAACACTTCTTTGGTCCCGTCTTCTTGAATCGAAAGACCTGGAATAAAAGCATAGACTTCTTCACCGATTTGGTGCTTATGGTACCAGCCTTCAAAAAAAGCGGTCTGCTTGTCGTGGCCGTGAAAGAACCGATCTGTTGTCAACATCTTGATTTCCCTCCGTTTCTTTTTTAGTGTAGCATGAAGCAGAAAGATTCCTCAGGATAATGCTTTTGTCCATGTAAAAAAGCCAGAAACAAGCAAGACACTTGTTTCTGGCTTTGCTTATTGCTCTTTCATCACTCGACGGGTCCACCAGAGAAAAATTAGAAACCCTACAACGAGCAGTGTCAAACATCCGCCGGTCATCCAGGATGGATCACCAATGTGATAAAATGCCATGGTTTTTTGCAGGCAACCAAGCAACACAAATACCCCCAGTAGAAAAACGATCGGATAAAAAGCTTTTTCTTTGCGTGATACAACAAAAACGATTGCCGCTACCAGCAAACTGCCCACCAATACTACATCAAAAGGAAATACGATCGTCAGGAGCCACCAGTTTGGGGTCAGCAGATTGATCAACAGTGAAAGACCAATCCAGCCACTCACAACGAGCCAAAGGGAGCCGAAACGAATCACCTTGCTTGTGCCCTTCTTTTGATAGATGGTTTTGCTGATGATCGCAAAAATCCCGATGACCGCTAACACAGTTACCAATCCTGTCAAAAGATAATCCAGCAGGTTGAGAACCAGTGGCCCTTGTTTCGTAAAATCAGCTATAAACTTGATGCCCCAACTGATGCCAACCGCTAGATACGCCAATTTGAGACGCTCTTTGAGATTACTCTTTGGCGTGTTTGCCAATAGTTCATCTGCCACCCCTTTCGGATCATTGCCAAAATAGTGTTGCGCCTCTTCTCCATGAGTTTGTGCTTCTAATAAATCCATTGCAATCGCGTATACCTGCTCTGTGACTTTATGCTCATCGTAAAAAAGGCTGGAAAGTAAGAGGTAGCTTCGAAAATCATCAAAAAATTGGCGATTTTTCTCATTGAATTGTTGCTCGATCAGATTGGTTTGCTCTCGCCAATAGGTCGTCTCTTGTTTATTTGCCATGTTTCCTCACTCCTTAAATAATCCTTCGACTTTCTTCATTAGGTTCGTCCATTGTTCTCTAAATTGTGCCAAATAGTCTATGCCTTTCGGGGTGATCGAGAAATACTTGCGATCAGGTCCTTCAGGTGATTTTTTCATCTCAGAGGTAATAAGTTCTTGTTTTTCCAACTTCTGCAGCAAAGGATAGATCGTGCCGCCAACGATCGTTTCAAAGCCTCTTTGCTTCAGTTCCTGTACCAGTTCATAACCATAAATCTCTTTTTGAGCAATCACTTGCAAAACACACCCTTCCAAAACCCCTTTTAGCAATTGCGTCTCTTTCACGATTTCCCTCCTTTGGTTCCCTTTATCTAGTTTGTTATACAAACTAGTGTTGTACCTAGTATACGTATTTGTCACTAGTTTGTAAAGCATACTAGTAGTGAAAATAAAAACGGCCTTTTAAATAAGACCGTTTTTGACAAACTCGATGCTTTTTTCTAGATGACAATATCGATATCCTCGGGTAAGAGGCTCTTGTAAAAATATACTTTATTCCGCTTTGATTCTAAAACCATTAGAATAATTTTTTCGGTGCAGTCTTTCAATACCTGTTTAAATACTGCTTCCCCTTCAGTATTCTCAGTGGCTCCTTTTTCTTCATCGTATCCCCTACAAGAGAGAAGCGCAAGATCAAAATGATAGGTCCTGAGCTGGTTGACTGCTGTAACTGAATTAACGGTAAACTTTTTGTTCGTTACCGTCCCGCCAACGATGGTCACCTCAGCAGCAGTATGTTCCGATAGTAGTGCGGCAGTTAGCACACTATTGGTTACCACTCGTAACCCATGAATTTTTTTCAGGTAAGGGATCAGGTGCAAAGCTGTGCTAGAACTGTCTACGAAAATGGTCATATCGTCCTCAATATACGTCACTGCACGTTCTGCAATTCTGCGTTTTTCTTCATCATTGACATAATTCCCCACTTTTGTCAGATAAGCCGCATCGACCTTCTCTGAATCGATCAGCATAGCACCACCTCGGGTACGTCTGATTTGTTCTTCGTTTTCCAGTTCAATCAGATCGCGTTTGACCGTAGCATCACTATAATGTAAGAATTCAACTAATTCCCCCAGAGAAGCAAATTTCGTTTCATTTAAATACATCATGATTTTCTGCTTACGCTCATCTTTTGCTTTCCCCATACATAAACTCCTTTAAAAAAAGAAATTCCCAACAATTTAATCCTGTGCCAATCAATCATTTCCTTTATTATCTCTGATAAAAACTTGCTTTGTCAACCGTATTCAGCAGTGTCAATTTATGGCGTACAACAGCTTTCACATCTTCTATTGGTTGTACATATACTTGATTTGGTTCATACATAGCAGGGTTTTCCGTCAATACGTTTCTGACTGAATCAAAAAATACGGATTTCAAATCAGAACTAAGATTTACTTTGCATACGCCATATTTTACAGACTCTCGCACTTCATGATCTGGGTTTCCTGACCCACCATGCAATACAAATGGTAAAGCAATACGATCGTTCAACTTTTTCAACAAATCGATGTTCAGTTTAGGGGTGATATTTTTTGGATACAACCCATGAGCCGTTCCGATCGCAATGGCAAGGGTGTCAATGCCGGTAGCGCGTACAAAGTCTTCGGCTTGGTCGACATCTGTGTAAATAATTTCTGCAGCTCCCCCTTCTGCGGAGCCGTTGTTCCCAATCGTACCAATTTCTGCTTCAACGCTGACACCAACCGTATGTGCCAGTTCAACAACTTCTTTCGTGATTTTTTTATTTTCTTCGTAATCGGCTAATGATGCATCGATCATCACCGAGGTATAGCCATTACGGATCGCGCGCATGACATCGTAGATTGATCCCCCGTGATCCAAATGAATAACGACTGGTACCTTACTTTTTAATGCGTACTCCCGCACTGTCGCTATGAAACAATCTCCTAAGTATTCGATCTCATCAGGATGAATTTCTAAAATGACTGGTGCATCCTGTGCCTCAACTTCTTCCATGATTGCTTTTAACATATCAAAATTGCAAATATTAAATGCTGGAACAGCAAATTTATGTTCTTTTGCTACAGCAAGTAATTCTTTCATTGTCATTAACATTGTGACATTCCTCTTTTCTTTTGATTCGTTTCGCTTCAACCTATAAATAGTTTCTAAATCAGTTTTCCTTCATCGGTTGGTTGGTGTTCCATTTCAGTTCTAGATTTTTTCAAAAACCCTAACATCAATGCTGTAACCACCGTTCCAGAAACGATTGCCACGACATACATCAACGGATTGTTCAATACATTGGGAATCGGTAAGATCCAGATACCACCATGTGGAGCTAATGAAGTTACGCCGACACCCATTGATATTGCAGCAGCGGTTGCTGAACCTGCCATCAAACTAGGTATTACTCGTAATGGGTCAGCGACAGCAAATGGAATCGCACCTTCAGTAATATAAGATAATCCCAAAACCCAGCAAGACTGAGCAGAAGTTCGTTCTTCTTGAGTAAATTTTTGCTTAAACAAGATAGAAGCCAAGGCAATGCCTAGAGGAGGTGTCATCCCGGCAGCCATACAAGCCGCAATTGGTGCATTAACTCCTGCCGACATCAAACCAATACTAAAGGTTGAAATCGATTTATTGATGGGACCGCCCATATCAGCTGCCATCATAATGCCTATCAGTAAGCCGAATACCACACCACTCGTAGAACCAAGTCCATTAAGCCAATTCGTCAAAGCATCCAATACATAAGAGATTGGTTTATCAATGAAATAAAACATGGCAAAGCCAGTCACAGCAACTGAGATCAAAGGAACAATAATCAACTGATAGAGTGCCGCAAATGATTTTGCTACTGTTACTTTATTCGCTAAATAATCCGTAGCATACCCAGCGAGTAAACCACCAACCATTCCACCTAAAAAACCAGATCCTCCACTTGCCGCCATCGTTCCCGCAACCAAACCAGCGGCAAAGCCCGGTCTACCTGCAACGGAAGTGGCAATTCCTGCTGCAAGTGCAGGAACCATCAATGCAAAAGCCGTATTCCCACCAATCGTGCTTAAAACTTCGGCAATTTGATTGTATGAAGGATCGCTAGGATCAGCTGCATTGATCCCAAAAGCAAAACTAAACGCAATTAAAATTCCACCGGCAATAACCAAAGGCAACATGTAATTAACGCCATTCATGAAATGATTATAAATGCCAGCTTTCTTTCCAGATTCGTTTGAAGCATGTTCGGCTTGGGCAATCGTGGTCACTTCTACCCCATCAATTGCCTCTTGAATTACTTTTTCTGGTTCTCTGATTGCTCTTGCGGTTGACACTCTTTTAACTTTTTTCCAGCAAATCGGTCGGTCTGTACTTCTTTGTCAACCGCTAAAATGACAACCTCTGCCTGTTGAATTTCTTCTGTACTCAAAATGTTTTCGACTTTTACACCTTGTGTCTCGATTTTGATTGTATATCCCAATGATTTTGCCGTTTTTTCCAGTTTTTCAGCAGCCATATACGTATGCGCAATTCCAGTCGGACAAGCAGAAATACCGACAATTTTCATACAGGTTCCCTCTTTTCTGATTGATTTGATTGAATATTATTAATAATATCTGAGGCGTCTTTTGCCTTCTTTACTGCATTTCGAAATCCTTCGTGCATCAACAATCGTGCGAGATTGCTTAAGATGATTAAATGATCGTCAGTACTCTTTTCAGGTACTGCGATGACAAAAGAATAGGTGACTGCCGTTCCGTCAATTGCTTGATAATCAGTAATTGGACTCGACTTTACGAAGGCGATTGCAGGCCTTAGTACTGCCTTACTTTTTGCATGAGGAATACCAAAATGATCTTCAATCCCAGTAGAGGTTTGTTTCTCGCGACGAAATAAATCGTTTTTGTACTTCTTTATATTACTGATAACTCCTGAGGACTCGAATAAAACAGATGCTTGAGTAAACAATTCTTCTTTTGTCCGAATTTGCTCATCAAATAAAATGAATCGTTCATTAATCAGTTGACCGATATCCAATTTCAACACCTCCATTTTTTGTAATCGTTTTCGAAAACTTGCCTAAACTATACCATCGTGAACTAAACAGTTCAATACTATGAGCTATTTAATGCAAATAGACGAAAAAAAGTGGAATACGTTCATAAAAATGATCTATAAAAGTCAAAAAAAGAACAAAGAACGACAAATCATCGTCCATTGTTCTCTTATTTCGATTAATACCTAACCTATACTAAAAAATTTTTAAAAGAAGAACCGTAAGTAAATCTCTACTTTTCTTCCATTCCCGATCTCTACACTTACAAGTCATTCTTTCGAATCAACGCTCATGTAATAAAACATATATCAACGTTTCACCCCGCGTTGATAGGAATCATTGTACGCTTGAAAGGACTTATCGTGAAGTTTAGCCGCTGCATCTGCCAACCAGTTGACATTTCTGATCAACGCGCGGCCTTGTAAAACCAAATCCACTTGATTGGTTTGCAAAAGATATTCGCAAAGATCAGGATTATCCAATAAACCGACTGCTGCTACGGGAATATCAACCACTTGCTTGATAGCTGCAGCAAAGGGCACTTGGTAGCCATCATAGATCGGAATATTAGGCTTTTTATCCACCACACCGCCTGTGGAACAGTCAAGACAATCAATGCCATCTGCTTGAAGCCATTGGGCTACTTGCTGCCAATCTTCCAACGAATTTTGGCGACCTGGTTCTTCATAGTCTGTCAATGACAAGCGCATCCACAAGGACCCAGAAAAGACCATCCGAACTGCTTGTACCGTTTCTTTTACAAAGCGATAGCGATTCTCTAAAGAACCACCATACTGGTCGGTGCGTTGATTGACGAAAGGCGAAAGAAATTGGTCCATCAAGTAGCCATGAGCCCCATGAAGTTCGATCATCGTGACACCCGCATTGGCTGCTCGTTGGGCAGCCTGAACAAAACTATCTTGCACCCGTTTGATCTCCGACAGGGTCATTTCTGACGGTAACGGGTAGCGTTCGTTAAAGGCAACGGCACTTGGTGCCAAAGGATTGCTGGCATCAACTGCTTTTCGTCCTGCATGGCTTAGTTGGATGCCTACTTGCGCATCGAACCCATGCAGCAGTTCCACCAATTTCGTCAGCTCTGTTTGCTGTTCTTCATTCCATAGCCCTAGATCATTGTTTGTGATTCGTCCGTCTGGTTCAACGGCAGTCGCTTCAATAATGATCAAGCCGACTTTGCTTAATGCTCGCGCCCCATAGTGAACAAAATGAAAGGGTTCCGCAACACCGTCTTCTTTTTTTACTTCATACATACACATCGGCGACATAACGACGCGGTTGGCCAATGTTAAATTCGCTAGCTTCACTGGTGACAATAGTTTGGACATGTTGACACTCCCTCAACGATTTTTCGCTTTGTATTTTTCTCTATATTCAGTATAAACAGCCCCTTCAAAAACACAAGCAATGACCCTTTTTCCCATTTTTAAAACAAAAAAATAGACGCATTCTGCTTGCTCCCATGACATTGGAACAATCAGCTGCCTCTTCCCACTATTATTATACCGCATCCAGAGTCAAAAAAATAGACTAGTATTTTTGGTGAATGCTCGTATAATTGAGATACTTTGGAGAATGGATGTGAGTCTGAATGAACGACCTAAAGGCTGAAAAGAAGCGTCTCGCAGACACGTACCAGCAATTGCTGACACGAAAGACAGTGCTGAGCAGTTTCTTGACTGAAGACAGAAAAAAGATCGCCTTGCGATGCAAAGCATCGGCGAAGAGATTCGCTTAAACTTTGATAATTTTGCTGACCGCCTAGATACTTTTGCTGCCATCGAAAGTAAGAACCGTGAGATCGACCAAATGAACGCCGCTCTTCAATCTGCTGAACGTGAATTAGCTGCCATCGACCGTCTACTAGATAGTCCCTACTTTGGTAAAATCTCCCTACAGTTTGAAGATGAAGAAACGATAGAAGATTTTTACATTGGGATCAATGGTTTTGTTAATGAAAATAAGGAAGGGCTGATCTATGATTGGCGCTCCCCAATTGCCGAATTGTTCTATGCCAAACGCTTGGGCCCGGTCTCTTATCAAGTGAACAATCAGAAGATTTCTGCCGCTCTTGAACATCGCCGACAATTTATTATCGAAAAAGATCACTTGAAGCAAGCCTTTGATACCTCAGTGGCGATTCAAGATGAAGTGTTACTGGCAGCCCTTGAAGCCAATAATAGCCCAAAAATGCAAGATATCACTGCTTCGATCCAACACGAACAAAACGTCATCATCCGTGACTTAGCGCATAAAAACCTACTGGTCAACGGTGTTGCTGGAAGCGGAAAAACGTCTGCTGTCATGCAGCGGATTGCCTTTTGCTGTACCATTTTCGTGAAGAGATGACCGCAGAGAATGTCTTGATTCTCTCCCCGAATTCTCGGTTTATTGATTATATTTCGCAAGTGCTGCCTTCCCTCGGGGAAAAAATCCATTGACGCTGACCATGCGGCAGTTTTGCCAAACATTTCCTAGCGTTGACTTAGAATCGGAAGAGGCTTATTTTGACCGCATCCAGCAAGCCCCCTGTGAAGCAATCGACCTTTTGCGCAGCGCGGACTTCAGTCGCTTTCTTCAATCCTTGAGCAAACAGCTGCCAGAAGAACTTGTGCTTCAGTTTAAACCAATCAAAAGAAAAAATGTCGTCCTTTTTTCTGAAGAAACGATCGAGACTTTCTTTCAAGAGACACCGAAGCAGGCATCCTTGCGCGATCGCATACAAGCAGTCAAAAAGAAATTGGCTTACGCTTGGGAGGAACGACTGCAAAAAAATGCCTTAGCAGCGAATGTTCACGACCAAGTTCGTTCTTTGACTGAAGACGAACAGCGCTCCCTATTAGGGACAGTTTTAAAGGATGATTCAGAAAAAACAATTCAGAAAGCAGCCATTCGCCTCCTGAAGAAAAAATACGCAACGATTTCCAAACAAATCAAAGACCTTAATTGGTTTGATACGAAACGATTGTTAGCAGACAGTGCCGACTATTTTACTCATGGACAGATCACTTTGACACAAACAACAGCTAGTTTGGATTATACCGTTTGTCTATTGCTGATTCGTCATTTGCTTGCCGAAAAACAACCTGTCCCTGCGTTGCGCTATCTGTTTATTGATGAAGTCCAAGATTATACGCCAGCACAAATTCAGTTTCTATTATGTCTTTTTCCTATGACCGCTTTTACCCTCGTGGGGGATCAGCAACAGGCGATCTTTACAAGTGCCATCACCGTATCAGAAATCCAAACGTTGTTTCAACAACAGGCGAAATCCCTCGAAACGTATCAGCTGACTACGAGTTATCGGTCTAGCGGTGCAATCACACAGTTATTTGCCCAAATGCTGCCAAAAGAAACCAATTTAAACATCTCTGCCGTTCGACCAGCAGGAAAGTTGCCACAGTTTTATGCCAATCTGACTGACGTTGCCTTGGTAGACATAGTAAAGGAACTTAAGCAGCCAGTAACGATCATCACCAAAGATAGTCGATCTAGTGAGGAGCTCAAACAGTTCTTCGATAAACAGGCCGTGTCATTTCATGGAACGGTTTTACCGATTCATCTTGCCAAAGGATTGGAATTTAAGCAGGTTCTTTTATATGATGTTTCAGAAGAAAATTATCATACCGATCAAGATAGACGGATTCTCTATACGGCGATTTCTCGGGCAATGGAAGAACTGGTGGTAACTTCAAAAGGAACCTTTTCGCCGTTTCTCACTCCTTGAATAGTAGCTTGATTAGATTTGAGAGAACCCTATCTTGTTTCTCCGGGTAGTTCTCTCACCTAACTGATCAAGAAGTGAAAAAGCTATCGATCAAATAAAAAAGCATCAACGCGATTGCGTTGATGCTTTGCTTTTGATTTGATTAGCGATGGATGTAAGTATATCCAGATGCGCTCAATGTTGCAGTGTTTGGTCCACCAGGACTGTCAAAGCCCATTCCGCCTTGAGAGATCGTGATCGTATTGTTTGATGGGTTGTATGATTCAACATAGGCTACGTGACCATAAGTTGGATCAGCAGTCCAAACGCCACCAACTGATTGACCAGCGGCAAAGACTACAACGGCACCGGCTGCTGGTGTACCATTGACAGTGTATCCATCAGCTGCAGCTGACGCACCCCATTGTGCACCATTCCCCCAGTAAGTACCTACCCAAGGAGCACGGCTTTTCACGTACCAAGTACATTGACCCCAAGCATACATGTTCCCTGAGCTTGAATGATCTTTTCCGCCGCCAGTAGAAGTACTTCCGGTAGAATCATTGTTTGATGAAGAATTTGAACCTGAGTTATTTGAACTTGAATTGCTTGAACCAGTGTTTGAAGAGCCTGCGTTCGATGAACTTGAGCTATTAGAACTGCTGGTATTGCTGCTTGAGCTTGTGTTGCTTGAAGAACTACTTGTTGCTGTTTCAGTAGAAGCAGTTGTATTCTCTGTTGTGCTCTCCGTTGATTGAGCAGCAGCTTCTTGCGCTTCTTTCAAAGCAGCGGCTTGTCTTTCTTCTTCTGCTTTTTGAGCAGCAGCAGCTTCTTGTTGTTCTTTCAAGACACGGGCTTTTTCAGCTTCTGCTTCTTGTTTTTTCTTGTTCAATGCATCTTTGTCTTTTTCAGCAGTTGCTTGTTCAGCTGCTAAGTTTGCTTTCAAGACATTTAAATCAGCTTGTTTTGCTGCAATGGCATCTTTTTGTTGGCTAAGTTCTGCTTGGTTTGCAGCAACTTCTTGGATCTTGCTTTCGTTTTCTTTGACTTTGTCTTCAACATCTTGTTTGTCTTGTTTTTGTTGTTCAACTAAATCATTGTTCGCATTGACGATCGTTGTCATCGCTTGTACGCGACCGATAACATCCGTTAAAGAGTCTGCTTCTAAAACAGCATCAATGAAATTGGTGCTTTGACCGTTAACTTGTACATCACGGGCTTGCTTTTGGATTGCTTCTTCACGTTTGGCAATACGCAATTTCAATGTTGCGATTTTGTCTTGCAATTTCTCAGCTTCTTGACCTAACTCAACTTGTTTTGCTTCTAATGAAGCAACTTTTGCACTCACTGTTTCAATTTCTGCTTCTAGAGAATCGATCTGTGATTGGGCGTCAGCTTGCTGACCTTTAAGAGAATTGATTTTTTGGTCTTGCTGCTCGATTTGATCATCAATGGAATCTGCAAATGCTAATGCAGGTGCTGCAACTGCGGTTAATGTTAGTGAACACACCATTAATGCTGATAACAAACTATTCTTCACTCGTTTTTCCTCCGACTAGCTGGTTGATTTGACAGATGAACTGCCTTTATAAAAACTTAATTTTGTCTAAGAAAGTTTAATGTTCGATTTAACGACAAATGAATTCTACCATAATGATATGACACACAGATAAAGGAAATGTTACAAAAATGTTTCAATCTAACACTCCCTTTATCTCAGCGATAAATAACAGGACAATTAAAGACCGTTAAATCAACGTTTCTGAATAAATCACCGCGTTTCTTTTTCATTTTCAAAAAGTGACGTTCTTTCCATTTTAGTTATTTTTACCCTATAAAAACACCTAATTAATAGCATTTATAGTTTTTTCGGAATTATCTTAAAAGAAAAACTATGAAACCAAGAAATCATTCAAAAAAAGACCATTTATGTGACAAGATCCCTATTCCTTTCTATAATAAATAAAACAAGCGAGGAGGGAATCGCGATTCGTACACACAAAAAATGGTTTTGGCCATTGGCACTTCTTACACTTTTAGTCACATGTTTCCTGTTATTCTTTCAATTTCGTAAGGTGCATGAAGCCGATACTCCATTGCAACAGGCAAGCAACAGTGAGTTTTGGCTCTTAAGTGATATTCATTTTCTTTCCTCCACGCTTCATGATAATGGCGAAGCCTTTCAGACCTTCACACAAGGAGCTGCTGGCAAAGAGATGACGTATCAAGAACAATCAATCGAGGCCTTCACCGCTCAAGCCTTAAAAGAGAAACCCACGGGAATTATTTTGACTGGTGATATGACGCTCAATGGCGAGAAAGCAAGTGCTCAAGAGTTGGCAAGATTGCTTGCACCATTGCAAGAAGCTGACATTATGGTTTTCGCATTACCTGGCAACCACGAGATTTACAATGGTTGGGCGCGAGCATTTCAAGGTGAAAAGGAATACTATGCCGATCAAATCAGTCCTGAGGATTTTCAAACGATTTTTGCTGAAGGTTACGAAAAAGCCAACAGTATCGACAAGTCTTCCCTTAGCTACAGCATTCAGTTAAATGACAAGTATCGCCTCTTTTTGCTCGATTCATGTATCTACGATTCTGAGGTTAATTGGGATGATCCTACAACGAATGGTGAGTTGAAACCAGCTACTCTAACTTGGTTGGAGGAGCAATTAACCCTGACAAAAGAAGCAGAGCAAGTACCACTGGTCTTTTTACACCATAACTTGTTCAGTCATAATGAGTTGTTACAAGACGGTTATGTTCTCGACAATGCCTCCGAAACTGTCACTTTGTTGGACCGTTTCAACGTGCCAGCCGTTTTCTCTGGTCATATCCACATTCAAGACATTAACGAAGGGAATGATTCGCTTTATGAAGCAGTCACTGGGTCTTATTCAACAGCAGAATTAGGCTACGGCGTCCTTTCTCTTTCTGAAAAGGAAATCGACTATGAAGCTCGTCAAATTGATCTCGATGCTTGGGCGGCTGAAACGAAGCAAACTGATGAACAGTTGCTGGACTATCAAAACTACCAGAAGAGTGTTTTTGAAAATGATACCGACCAACTGGTTCGCGACCAATTGTCCGCCGTGTCTGAACTGTCAGATACCCAGATCACACAACTTTGCACGTTTGTCACGAAGCTGAACACTGCCCTTTTTACTGGCAATGATACTTACTCAGCCGAGAAAATAGCTGCCATCAAAGATTCCGAGGAGTATCAGTGGTTAGCGACCTATTCTTACTTTTTGAAGCAATATGTCGATTCAATGCTGGACGATCAAACCGATGATCGCAAGCTGACGATCCCCCTCACAGCAGAATAAAGCCAAAAAGTGTCTTCTTCCTTTCTTTTAGGAAAAAGACACTTTTCTTTTCTAATGAACGATAGCCCTCTCGTTTGGGTAAACGAGAAGGCTATCTGACGAGTCAATATTTATTCTTTGAAAGTGCAGCATACTATTACTACTATTATTTATTTCTCATTTAAACGATACAATCCCTAACCTCTATTGTATCCTTGTAACTCTGAAGTTACGCCAGGTTTGAATAAATTTCTTCAAAACAAGTAACGTGTGGTACAAAAATATTTGTCGCTTATCAATAACTATACCATGAGACAGAGTGCAAATGGAAGAAAACGTACTTATTCTTAAACATTACTTAAACAAAAAGCTTTGTTTTCATACAGTGTTGCCCTTTAAGAATTTTACGTGAAGCGATTAACCTTCCTGTCATGCATATCTGCTAACCATTCGTATAAAGGAATTCCTTTTATTCAATAGGTAAGTCGTGCTGTTTTAAAAAAGATAATTTATCCCAGTAGCCTCTTTGAAATAAAATTTTATCATTTACTATTTGAAAAAAACCGCAGCCTCTCAAACCTAAAGGGTCACGCCACTCTAAAATTGCCCATTGTCCATCTTCGAAAATATTCTCCACGATACAAACCATTTTTGCGTTAGAAAAATCTTGCTCAAACATCTGCTTTATCGCTTCTTTCCCAATAACTGGCTCATTGGCAACCTGATGATTGATTGCATTGTCATCATATAATTCTGAAATACTTTCTACATCTGCCTGATTAAACACATCAACCCATTGGCAAAGTATTTCTTTTGGCTTCATATAAATCCCCCTCGAAATGTAATCATCTTTGTTCCAATCGCAATAAAAAAAGTAGCTAATTTGTATCAATATATTCTACTTTTACAATTCATTCAAGACAATATCGATGAAACGAATAAGAATGATCGATCTTTCACATCGATTACTCTTGTATAAGTACGGGGGACCATATATTGAATCGTGGCATTTTCCATTGTACCTGTTTCTTTATTCCATTCAAATGAGACATGCCATTTGAATCACGAGCGATCATTGCTTTTATTGATAGCGATGTTCCTAAACCTATTCAATCACTTTTTCATTTACTTTGAACGGCATTTATTTATTGAATACGGTATAGCGCCCTCTTTCTCTTTTCCTCTTTTGATACGCTTATCATCGAATGAGAAATCATGGGTAAGATTAACACAACGCTTAGGGCTAGTTGAATAGTGAAATCAAAGATGTACTATTTACCATGTCAGGTACTCAAAACCTGCAACTATTCTCTTGTAGCAGGTCATCAAAACCCGATCCATTTCAATATTTATATAAAATAAAACAAAAAAAAGCGAGAACCCAATGGATTCTCGCTTGTTAACGTCAATTAACCTTTAACGATGTTTGTTGCTTGTAAGCCACGTTGGCCTTCTTCAACGTCGAAAGTCACTGCTTGACCTTCTTCTAAAGTTTTGAAGCCGTCGCCTTGGATAGCTGAGAAGTGAGCAAATACATCATTGCCGTCTTCACCTGTAATAAATCCAAAACCTTTATCTGCATTAAACCATTTTACTGTACCGTTATTCATAAACGTATACCTCCATATTACACATCGACTGTGTTTATTTGTTTGTAATAGAAAATGATGTGTAATTGAAGTGTGTATCAATAGAAAAGATAAACAAGTATTAACATATCAGAACTTTACCTATTCATCATAGCACGGTTAAAATAAAATAGCAAATAAAGTTGGGCTTTTTTCTTGATAAAAAGCGAAATTGTTAAGAAACCTTATGATTAAGCCTAGCAATTGCTTTATCTGGAAGAATCAAAAATCAAAGAGTTGCGCCGTTTGAAGCAATTACTTTTTTGTACCAATCAAATGACGCTTTCTTGATGCGTTTCTTTGTGCCATTGCCTTCATCGTCTTGGTCGACATAGATAAAACCATAGCGTTTCGACATTTGTGAGGTCGAAGCACTGATGATATCGATGCAGCCCCATGCCGTATAGCCAAAGACCTCGACGCCATCATGCAATGCTTCATTGATTTGTTCAATATGCTGACGCAGATAGTCGATTCGATAAAAATCATCGATCGTGCCATCTTCGTTTACGACATCCTCTGCTCCCAAACCGTTTTCGGCAATAAACAAAGGTTTTTGGTAGCGGTCATAGAGTTGATTCAATGCGGTTCGCAACCCTTTGGGATCGATCTGCCAGCCCCATTTACTGCTTGGCAAATAGGGGTTTTTGATCCCACCAGTAATCAAATTCCCGACAGCACTTTCCAATCGTTCTGGATGCGCGCTGACTGCACTGGACATATAGTAACTAAAGGAAACAAAATCCACAGGGTTTTCCCGGATGACTTCTAAGTCTCCTGGTTCGATCACCAATTCCACTCCTTTTTCTTCAAACATGCGGTTGGCATATGCTGGATAATAGCCTCTTGCCTGCACATCACTGAAAAAGAGTGAGGTTCGTTGACTTTCGACTGTTTTTTGAACATCGTCTGGATCACAGCTGTACGGCGTTAATAATTGATAGCTGATCATACAGCCGACCTTGGCATCCGGAATCAATCGATGGCAATAGTCAGTCACGATTGCGCTGGCGACAAATTGATGGTGCGCCCCTTGGTACTTGTCTTGTTCAATATTAGGATGACCTTCTTCAATGATCCCGACACTAACATATGGATGGTGTTTGACACAATTGATTTCATTAAAAGTCACCCAGTATTTGACTTTCTTTTGGTATCGCTCAATCACCGTCTTGGCAAAACGAACGTAAAAGTCGATCACTTGCCGATTCGGCCATCCTCCATACTCAGTCACTAAATACAATGGCATTTCATAATGGGATAGTGATACTACTGGTTCGATCCCATACTTCAAACACTCATCAAAGACTGCGTCGTAAAATGCCAATCCAGCTTCGTTTGGGTCTACCTCATCCCCCTTTGGAAAGATCCGTGTCCAGGCAATTGACATCCGATAGGCTTTGAAGCCCATCTCAGCAAATAAACGAATATCTTCTTTAAAGTGATGATAAAAATCGATGCCCTGTCTTTTCGGATAGTATTTCGTGCTGTTTGGATCCTGTGCTTCTGCAACTTGCTGATGAGTCATCATATGCCATTGGTCAGTCCATCGTTCTTTCGGCATTGAGGAATCGAATAGATAGACATCAGAAACCGACAAGCCTTTTCCATCGATTCCAGAACCTCCTTCAACTTGGTTGGCAGCTGTTGCTCCCCCCAGAGGAAATCTTTTGGAAAATAACTTTTCATTTTACTTGCCGCCTTTCAAAAATGATTCGTACGCCAACGCTTCCCCATTCGTGGCGATCACTTGCTGATAATACGCAAAACTAGCTTTTTCTTGCGGGAAAGATCTCCGCTACCATCATTTTGCTTATCGACATAGATAAAGCCGTATCGTTTTTCCATCTCTCCTGTCCCCGCAGAAACGATATCGATCGGTCCCCACCATGTATAGCCTAGAATCGTTGCGCCATCTTTGATCGATTCCGCCATTGCTTCTATATGGTCTTTCAAATAGGCCATCCGTTCTTCATCGACGATCGATCCATCTTCATTGACAACATCCTTTAAACCAATTCCGTTTTCAACGATAAATAATGGTTTTTGATAACGATCAGTCAATTCGCTGCAAACATAGCGTAATGCCAACGGATCGATCGGCCATCCCCAAGCAGTTTCTTTTAGGTAAGGATTCTTTTTCCCCAATAATCCGCCAGTATTGCCTAAAATTTTCATGCCCGTTTCATGCAATGAGCTGCGGTAAAAACTAAAGCCTAAATAATCGCAGGTTCCCGCTTTAATGATCGCTAGATCTTCTTCTGTAATGTCCAGCAACAGATGATTATCCATAACGATGCGGTCGAAGTATTCAGGATACGCTCCTCGCAATTGCACATCACTATAGAACAAGGAACGACGGCGCAGTTGATACGATTCAAAAACATCTTGCGGGTTGCACGTTGCAGGATAAATCGGACTCAGTGACAGCATACAGCCAATCTGATTGTTTTCATCTACTGCCTTCCCATTCAGAACTGCTTTGGCACTTGCAACAAACATATTATGACTCGCTTGATAAAGTGCCTGTAATTTTTCTTCTTCAGTCTCGAAAGAAAACACATCGATACCTGCTGCGAGTAACGGGATCGTATGGGTATGGTTGATTTCATTGAAAGTCATCCAATATTTTACTTTCCCTTTGTAGCGTGTGAAAACCACTTTTGTATACCGATCAAAAAAATCGATCAGTGCACGATTTTGCCAACCACCATATTTCGTTACCAAATGCAGTGGTGTCTCAAAGTGAGCTAACGTAACAACTGGTTGGATTCCTTTTTCATTCAAGGCATCAAATAAATCATCATAAAATTGTAAACCTGCTTCATTGGGTTCCGTTTCATCCCCATTCGGAAAAATGCGACTCCAAGCAATTGAGGTACGCAGACACTTCAAGCCCATTTCCGCAAACAGTTCAATGTCTTCTGGGTACCGATGATAAAAGTCGATGGCTTCATGGCTCGGATAAAAGTTGTCCTCCTCAAGCTGCAGTGAAACTTGCTCAATACGTTTTTCACCAACTGGTAAAATATCTGCTACACTTAATCCTTTTCCTCCTTCCAAATAAGCTCCTTCGGCTTGATTTGCGGCGATTGCGCCGCCCCATAGGAAATTTTTTGGAAATACACTCATGAAATCGCTCCTTTTAATAAATCATTTGCTACCAATGCGGTAACGTCTTTTTTCGCTTGATCCACAACTGTCAATGCATCTTCTTTAATCACACTGGTAAAAACCAACATGGTTGTCGGATCATATCCTTTTTCAATAATTTTTGCTAAATCAAAGGTGCCAATTTTTTGCCCCTTCACGACTTGATCCCCTTGTTTCACCGAAATCTCAAACACGCCTTTTGCTAAATCAACCGTGTCTAAGCCGATATGAACCAACACTTCCGTCCCAGCAGCTGATTGGATCCCAAAAGCATGTCCAGTTGGAAACACTGTCACAACCGTACCAGTAAGTGGCGCATAAATATCGCCGGCTGATGGATAAACGGCTAATCCATCCCCCATTGCTCGAGAAGAAAATACTTCATCTTTGACATCATCAAGCGTGATCGCTTCACCAGCAACTGGTGTCATCACTTGCAGCCCTGCACCTTCTTCTAAAACAGGTTCTAGCGTCTCTTCAAATCCTAATACATAGGTCAAAATAGCAGTACCGAAGAACGCAAAGACAATGCCGATCAAATAGTACACAAAGGTGTCCCCAAAGAAAGCTGGCAATGTCGTCAATGCTGGGAAAACATAGACGATGGCCTTGGTTTGCATCATGCCCATAAACGCACCAGCAAGGGCACCAATGATGGTTTGAGCAATCAACGGCTTTTTAAATTTTACCGAAAGTCCATAGACGATTGGCTCTGTAATTCCTCCAAGTAATGCTGGAAGCAAAGAAGATAGCGCCAGGCCTTTGGTTTCTTTTCTGCGAGAGCGTAAAAACACACCTAAAGCAACCCCAGCACTCGCAAATGTTGCTGCTGCAATCATCGGGCGCAGCGTATCATAGCCATATACCGCTAGGTTATTGACCATAATCGGTACAACTCCCCAATGGATCCCGATCATTACTAAGAATGTCCAACCGCCACCGATCAACAAGCCAGCCAACAGCCCGCTCTTGTCGCTGATAAAGTTCATGGCATTGCCTAAACCGTCCCCAAGCATTACACCGACCGGTCCAATGATCAAAACGGTCAAAGGCACCATGATCAAAAGAGCTACTAGTGATAGAGCAAAAATCTCGATACTCTTAGGAATGATCCGTTTGAGTAGTCGTTCCAAGTGCGAGTAGATATAGATCGAAACGATCGCTGGAATCACGGTACCCGAATACCCCATCAACACAGCTGGGATGCCAAAGAAATCGACCGTCACACCGTTTTCCGTCACCATTGCTGTAAAATTCGGCTCCAGCAACGCCCCAACGATTGCTAAAGCAATAAACATATTGACTTTGAAAATCCTCGCTGCACTGATCGCTAAAAATAAAGGCAAGAAATAAAAGACACTATTGCCAGCAGCAGCTAATATTTTATAGGTGCTTCCTTCTGCGTCCATCAAATGATAGGTCGTAAAAACAACTAGTAAAGCTTTCAACATCCCTGCCCCTGCAAGCGCAACAATGATTGGATTAAAGATCGCAGACAATACATTGAAGAATCGGATAAATACATTGCCTTGTTTTTCTGTTGATTCTTCGGCATCTCCATCACTTTCCAAAGCGTTTTGGATCGAATACTTGCTCATGATCGTTTGAAAAACATCTGCCACATGATTCCCGATCACGACTTGAAACTGGCCATTTCCTTCAATGACAGACAATACCCCATCAAGCTGCTGAATCTTATCCTTATTTTTTCGTGCCAACTCGACATCTTTCAACTTAAAACGCAATCTAGTGATGCAATGATACAGGCTAACGATATTTTGTTCCCCACCGACCTGTGCTATAATTTCACTAGCAAGTTTTGAATAATCTTTTGCCAAATGACTCACTCCCGTGTTTGATTTATAAAGCGCTTTATGGCGTTACTATAGCAGATTTTTTTCTCACCTGCGAAAGTTCGCAATTTGGAAACTGCTTACAAGAAAGGAAAGAAAATGGGCCTCTTAATCATTCGTTTATTGAATCTTTTAAATAATGCACCCACTGATTCCACCAACTACTATATCGGTTTGACTATGATCAACCATTATGATCAGATTCAAACTCTAAGTATTGGTGAATTCGCCGCTCTTTGCCATGTGTCAAAGTCAACCGTTTCAAAATTCGCCCGTACCTTAGGCTTTGATGACTATGGTGATTTAAAAGACAACGCAGCTTTCATCGAGAACCGCTTCAACAATCCGCTAAATTATCGCTCGAATATTTTGTCTGCTTTGGAGCAAGAAGGCGTAGACTCCTATTTTGACGCAGTGATACAAGACATCGATTATCTGCGGCATCATCTTGATCTGCCAGCCATCGAACGGGTCGCACAAGCAATTGTTTCACATAAAAATGTCTTTGCTTTTGGAATTTTATTCTCAGAATCGGCTGCTATTGATTTCCAGATCAAACTAGCTTACAACGGCAAGTTCATTCGGACCTTCCAAGACGATCTCGTACAGGAAGAAATCATCAAATCTGCCGATGAAGAATCGCTTTTTATTATTTTTACCAATTCCGGTGACTACTTGACCAAGCAACAAATTCGAAATGGAACGCCACGGAAAGATTTCTTCGATCGAACCAAAGCCAAAGTCATCGTGATCACCGCCAACCCACAGATCTCGGAACTTCCTTTTGTCCAAGAAGCAATCATCTTCCCTCATCAAACCCATTTCCAAACTCATGCCTTTATGTATCAGTTCATCATGGATTTGATCGTATCGAAGTTCAAGCAGTTGACGGATCGAAAGCGCATGTAATAATGACCCTCCATTATAGAAGAAGTGCATTTCTTCCATAATGGAGGGTTCTTTGTGAATGAGATGTCTCATTCATTCGTAAGCCTCACTCATTTATTCTTAGTTTCTTTGAAGATTTTTTAATCCTAGGCTGCTATTTATTAAATTTCTCCTCATTTATGTTTTTTGTTTCACAAACTTCACTTCGGTATGGTATAATCATTTTGTTTTTAAGAAAACTATGGGAATACAAAGGAGAAGGAAACATGAAAAAAACTAAAATCACTTTAATCGCTGCATCATTGCTTATGGGAGGCACTCTTTTAGCTGCATGTAGTTCAGATAACGACACAGCTGCAAGCTCATCATCATCAACAGCAGCTTCAACTGCTGCATCAACTGAATCATCAGATGACGTTGTTTCAACTGCTTCTATCAGTGATCAAACTTCAGTCATTGAAAAAGCATTGAGCGCAGATGGTAACTGGATCGTTGCTGTAACTGGCGACATGACATTTGATAACGATGTAACCGTTGATGGCGAATTCCACGACAAAGGTGACGACTCTGCTGATATCTACCGTAAATTTGCATTGTACTCACAAGATGAAGACCGCAACGTAACAGCTGAATACACAGTAACTGTTCCTAAATTGATCGTTAACTCAGAAAACTTCAACATCGTTCACGGTGTAATCAAAGGTGACGTTGAAGTGAATGCTAACGGCTTTGTATTGAACGGTGCAAAAGTTGAAGGTAACGTAACATTCACTTCAAAAGAATTCCAAGATTCAGCAACACTTGACGAAGATGGCGCTTCTGTAACAGGCGACGTAACAGTTAGCGAATAATCTTTCACTGGATTTCTGTGAAATAGATGAATAAAAAACGAGGTTGGCAAGTTGATCATTGATCCCTTGCCAACTTTTTTTGTTTTTTTATAAACAATTGCATCCGCTCTCATTACTAACATTGTGTAAGTAAGAACAAAGCACAAGAAAAAAACTGGCTTGCTTACGCAAAACCAGCTTCTTCTTTAGGCGCTTATTCTTCAATAACTGCCCACTTGTAATCGTATTGCGCACCGGCACCGTGAGAAACGACCCCTTTTACTTTTGGTGCACGTAAATGAGCTTCAACGTTTTGGTACACAGGGATGACCCCTTGTTGATCCATAATGATTTTCTCTGCATCCAACAAATCCTGCCAGCGGGCATCTGGATTGCCAGCGTTTGTCGTGGCAGACGATTTCACTGCTGCATCGTACTCCTCACTTGTCCAACGACCGCGGTTGTATGAATTATCGGTTACAAATAGATCTGTAAAACTGCTGGCATCCGCATAGTCAGCACCCCAACCACCCATAACGACATCAAAATCACCTGAGTTTGAACGATCAAGACGAACAGAGAAAGGTACGGGACTTAGGCTAACTTTCACCCCATCAAGCGTATCTTGAATCGCACTTTGAATATATTCAATGGCTTTTTTGGTTGAGTCTGTGTCAGAGGCCAAAATTTCAAAACTTAAAGAATCGATTCCCAAAGCCTCTTTGGCTTTTTCCCAATGTTCTTTGGCTTTTTCTTGATCGTATTCAATGACACTTTCCGCTTCATCGACAAAATCAGTATTATCAGTTGGGTTAAAGGTCATTCCTTTTGGTATCAATCCTGTGGAAGCCAATGAGCCATCACCTAAAATCGATGTCACTAATGCATCACGATCGATGGCATAAGAGATTGCTTTACGCAGATCCTCATTGCGGAATGGCGAATCTTCTTCTCGCTGATTCAACTCGATATAGGAAGTACGGGCTAATGGTTCTGACACAAATGCTTCATCATTGGCCATTTGCTGCGCCAATTCTCCTGTTAAGATGACGTCGTCCGCTTGCCCATCCTGGAATAGATTCAAGGAGGTCGATGATTCTTTTACGACACTGACATTGATCGTATCAAGTTTCACTGTATCTTTATCCCAATATTGGTCGTTCTTTTCATATGACCATTCTGTATCGGTTCCTGGACCATCAAAGCCAGCTAACACAAACGGTCCATTGTAAACGGCATTGTCGCTTGTTGAAGCATATTGATCGCCGTTGTCTTCTACGACTGCTTGGCTTTGTGGGAAGAAGGATGGAAATGCCAATAAGTATTGGAAGTATGGCGTAGGTGTCGTCAGCGTTATTTCTAATTCATAGTCACTGACTGCTTTGATCCCCAATTCTGAGGCATCTTTTTCACCTGCAGTTATCGCTTCGGCATTGGTTACGGGCGCAAATAAGTACGCATATTCAGAACCTGTTTCCGCACTTACGGTGCGTTGCCAGCCAAAGACATAATCCGCTGCTGTTACTGGTTCTCCATTTGACCATTTGGCATCTTCCCGTAATTTCAATTTATAGGTCAGACCATCTTCACTGACTTCCGCTAATTCGGCGGCACCTGCTGGTTCGGGCTTACTCTCAGCATCTAAGCGGTACAACCCTTCATACACATTATTTAAAGCACTAAAACTGATCGTATCGGTGGCTAAGGATAGATCGGCACTAGGCATTTCTTGTTGAACCACAACATTAAAAATTTGTTCGGCAGCTGCTGTCCCACTACCACTTGAACTTTCACCTGTACTTGATGTCCCTCCTGTTGAGCAACCTGCTAATACGATTCCACAAACAGCGACGACACCATATCCCCATTTTTTCTTCATCTTACCTACCCCTTATGAAAATCCAAAATTTTCAGAATTATTACAAAAATCTGAATGTAAATAAGATTTTAATAAATATTAATTATAAAAGCAAGCTATTTTTCTCATTTTATTATTATTTATTTTTTATGTTAACACTGCATGTTATTATTTATGACACAAAAACAAAAAACACAAAGCGAAAGAGATCTCGCATTGTGTTTTTTTATCTTTGGATAGAAAAGTGGATTACTCCATTTTGTAGCTTTGACGCGTCACTTTACCCTCTCGTACCGCAGCGATAATAGTTGGCACCGCCCCAATCGCCGTAAAGAGATAGATCAGACCTAAGTTCCCGTAATATTGACTCGCTTCCAAATACCCTTCACGAATCAAATCAGGTAAAATACGGAAAGCATAGAAGACATCAACGTCCGTGTAATAATTCGCTACACTGATCGACCAGTCAATACGATTCCCGACATAGACCATGATGATCATGACGATAATACTACTAATAATACCTTTTGTGCTGAGTTTTCCACCTAGTAATTCATACCCTTTGATGGCACAGATCGCCATCGCGATCCCAGACAATGCAGCAACATACCCCAGTTGTCCTAATAAAATAATTGCGCCAGCACCAATCAGTGAGCCAAGAAACGCACCCACGGTTCCAGCTAACCAATTTTCTTTTTTCTGCCCTTTTTCCCGTTCTTGCGCAAGGACTGCTTCTTGTTGTTTCTTAAAGCAAGCTTCACAGGCAATGACGGGAGCGCCGCCAATCGCATACAGCGAAACCGGCTCAGTGACCGCGCCGCAGAAGGTACAAGCATTTTGGAAACCTTTGGTCTTCAAAAAATTCGTCAACTGGTCCAACGCAGTACGTAACTTGTCCACGGTTTTCCCTGCAGTCATCGCTCCGCGTAATGTATAGGCAACTTGATATCCTTGGATCACACAGTCGATGATCTCTTTTGACTCACTTAAAACTTCTTTGACTTCTTCTTGGTTGGGAAGTTCGCCATCTTTGCTAAGTGAAAAATGGGCCACTAGCGAATAACTATTGTTATTCTCTTGAACTAAAAAAGTTTATAACTATGATACGTTCCATAAATCACCCCGGTGGAAGTATCAACTGAGAGCCTCAACGACTCGGCAAATTTGGTCAATGTCTTCTCGATCTTCTTATTCATTTTTCTCCTTCTTTCCAACAAACACTTACCTTTTTAGGTATAGCTAAAAGTTTAAGGAGAGTAGAAATGAAAGTCAATCAATTTGTTCAAAAAACCTAGTTTTTTTATCTATTCTGTGACAAATCGCCGCAACGCATCAGCAACCCCATGGTCTGTACTGCTAGTCGTCACAAAATCAGCTTTTGCTTTGACCAATTCGGGCGCATTCTCCATCGCAACACCAATACCAGCTGAAGCAATCATTGGCAGGTCGTTAAAATTATCGCCGATCGCTAAGGTTTGCGCCAGCGGCACTTGAAAATAGGCCGCCAATTCATTTAGCGCCTTATCTTTTCCCACAGCTTGATGAGTGACTTCCAAATAATTCTCTTTGGATAAGTAAAAGGCGCTTTCTAAAAATCCAGCGTTCTGGCAGGCAGCATGAAGCGCTTGGATTTCTGCTGTTGTGCCGATCAAAAGAAACTTATGAACCTCAAAAGCTTCTTGTGCCAACAGTTGTTCTAATGAAGTTTCTACAGGAGTCTCTTTGGTGATCGCCGCTTCTGCTCGTGCCCATTGGTCCACTCTTTCGCAATACCACTGATCACCAGAGTAGACATTGATGGAAACACCAGGAAAATCAGCTTTGATGCGCGCAACCAAAGTTTTTGCTTCTGCTTTTTTGACCTCATGACTGAAAATCGGTACCAGTGTGCCCTGTTGATCGTATCGTCCAATCAGGGCACCGTTGTAACAAGCCAAGGGCCAGTCTTCTATCCCTAACTCTTGAGCTATCGGTAGCATTCCTTTCGGGGAGCGAGCGGAAGCCAAAACAAAAGGAATCGCTTGCTGCTTCAATCGTTTGATTTCTTCAATCAAATCCAGATCGATTTGATGCTTATGATCCAAGATCGTCCCATCAATATCACTTAAAATAAACCCTATCTGCTTTTTTTCCAAATAAACCATCCTTTCCCATTCCCCATCCTTTTTACGAAAGCGGATCGAGCCATCGCTTTCGACCAAAATAAGCGCCGTTTCCATAAAACGAAAACAGCTTCCTTGACCTTCTTTGCTTCCAGTTTACCATACTAGCCAATGAAAAAAGAGTGCATCGCTGCACTCTTAGGAAGTATAGATATAAAACTCGATTTCCTTCTTAATCGGTTTTTTGATCCAGCGTTTCACAGCAGCTGCCCGCTTCAAGCCCATATGCTCATAAAAACCGTAATTACAGGTGGTATCGGTATAAAGGAAAAACGGAGCCGTTTTTTCCTGCTGGACCATCGCTAAAAAGGAAGTAAAGAGCTGCTTGCCTACACCCAATCCTTGTGTTTTGGGACTAACGGCAAACAAACCAACTTCGGTCTGAAAAGGAGTTTGTAAATCTTTCAACATCGCTTGATTTAACTCAGCCACCTCTTTGGCATAATGCAACAGCGTGTTTCTCCCTTCTTTCGTAAGCAGTAAGCAGCCAGCATGCCAAATCGTTTTCCCCCAATAGTGCATTGGATGAAGCTTCTTCCCTCTTTTACTGTCTGCTAATAAGATACCGACAGCTTCACCATTTAAAAGAGCCACACGTGAATAGGTCGCACGGGCAAGTTCATAACACAAAAAGACATGAGCAAAGTGCTTGGCGGTCATCTTGTCAAATTGCTTGTCGTAGTTCCAGCTATCAATAATTACTTGCACAAGCGCAGACAGATCTTCTCGTTTAAATGGTCGATATGTTACTTGTTTATTCATTCTATCTTCCTCCCAGTAGTTGACTATCCTTAGTATAAAGTTTACAGTAACTGTAAAGTCAAGGAGGAACGCCATGAAAACCAAATTAAAAGTATCGGAAATGGCACGCTTAGCGCGGATCAATCCTCGGACACTCCACTATTATGACGAGATTGGGCTATTTCAACCAAACAGCAAAGACGAGCACGGGTATCGGTATTATTCCCTTGATCAACTATTGGATCTCGGATTGATCCTATCACTGAAAGAATTATCGATGCCCTTAAAAGAGATCCAAACAGCGTTGCAGGGGGATGCCGAGACCATGAGAAACTTATTGGAAGCCAAGCGGCAAACCATCGATGAAAAAATTCAGCAGTTGAGCAACATCAAAAAAATCATCGAACGAAAAGCGGCGGATTTGCGCCTAGCTGCAGAAAAAACTTCCCCTTCACCTTGAAGGAACAGCCAGAGGAATATTTCTCCCTTAGTCCTAGATTAAACGGTAGCTCCATCCCAGAGATGATCACCCAAGCCTACGACCTTTTGATGGCACAGCCTTATCTTTTCTCAAATAACGAATATGGTTTTATGATTCGGACGAACAAAGACGATACGCAAGACATCGACTACGTTTACGTGCGGCAAGAAGAACCACAACGTGCTTCCTTCGTGAAACCGGCAGGATACTATTTAACCGCCATTTATCAGGGGGATGACGAAGGATTGAAGCAGTTCTATCAAAAACTCAAGCAGCTGATTGCGACGCACCAATGGCAAATCGATGACTACTTCTATGAACGATCGATCCACGAAACGACCCTTAGCAACGAGCAAGCTTATTTGACAGAGATCCAAGTACGGATTTTATCTGAGGAATAAGGATCGTTCAAACAGCGTTGGAAAAGTAAATAAAAGACGCAACGACCACGAGCAGTTTCTTTCGCCTCGTTGTCGTTGCGCTTTATTTAAATCAAATGGTTTTCTTTCAACAGATCGCCAATGTAGGTATGTTCGGTTTTCTTAACGAAGCCCTCCAAGAGTTTCCGTTCGATAAACGGCAGCTCCATTTCCGTGATTTTTTTCTTATCGGTCAGATAATAGACAGCTTTGGCCAAAGTACGTAGATCATAAGCGGAAGCAAACACTTCTGGTACCCCGCGTTCCACAGCTAATAGCTGATAAACAGCCTCCATGGCGGTCCGAACGGAATATTCTGTTGTAAATACAGTGTCTCGTTCAGTCTCTGCGAAATTACCGATAAAGGCTAAGTTTTTGGAGCCATTTGGAATAACTAATGGCCGATCACCTGGTTCACGCAGCATGAAGTAAGAAGTGATAAACGGCATGTATACTGGAACTGCCACACTTGATTCTTTTGAAATGCGTTGGATTTCTGCTTCCGGCACGCCTAAATGGTAAAGCAGTTCTTGCACGATTTCTTGTCCAGAGCATTGTTCAATTGGTTTTTTGATGTAGTTTCCTGGCGTATTTGACAACAATCCATACACCCATGTGATCGTTTGTTGGTCTTTTTGTTCTTTAAAGTGCGGTTGGCGATGGGTCGCAAAGCTCATCATCCAATTGGAATCTTTGATGGTGATGATCCCGCCAGTGACGATTCTGCCTGTTCGTAACTTGCGATGGGTCAATTTTTCTAAATAAGGTTCCACATCAAAATTCTGCCAAGTAACAGTTGCCGAAACAAACCAGCTTTCTTCAGGTAAGTTTTCATAAAAGACTTCTGGATGACCAAACTCAGGCGATTGCGCCGCCAAGTTTTTCCATAAACGCCAGCTGCCACCAGGTGCTTTTGAGATAGGCGCTGGGGTATAATGGTCCCCTTGCGTGGAACTTTCAGTGATCGATCCGTTGGTAACAAAGACCAAGTCATCTTCTGACAAAGGAATTTCTTCGATTGCTCCCGCTTTTTCTAGCACAAGTTTTTGAGCAACTTTTTCCTCGCCCACGATCCGAACATCGATATTGCTGACGGTGCATTCATATTGGAAGTCAACTCCTTGTTCTTCCAAATAAGCAAGTAGTGGTTTGACCAATGACTCATATTGGTTGTAACGGGTAAATTTTAACGCAGTAAAATCAGGCAAGCCATCGATATGGTGCACAAAACGCAACACATAGCGGCGCATTTCAATCGCCGAATGCCATTTTTCAAAGGCGAACATCGTACACCAGTATAGCCAAAAATTAGATTCAAAGAATTCTTCGCCAAAAACATCTTCGATTTTTTTCCCGATCAATTGATCTTCTGAAGTCATAAATAATTGGGTCAATTCTTTTTGTGCTGTAGCAGACAACGTAAATTCTCCATCATCTGCTGCTCGTTGACCGCGATTGTGGATAATCCGACAGTTAGACGAATTTGGATCATCGTGATCCAACCAGTAAAACTCATCTAACACCGAAGCATCTTCCACCTCCAAGGATGGAATCGAGCGAAATAGATCCCACAGGCACTCAAAATGATTTTCCATTTCGCGACCGCCGCGGGTCACAAATCCATCATGGGGAATGAATTTTCCGTCTAATGAACCGCCTGATAAAGAAAGTTCTTCAAGGACGTGGATTTTCTCACCCGCCATATGGCCGTCACGGATCAAGAAGACTGCCGCAGCAAGTCCTGCTAATCCCCCACCAACAATATAGGCTTCTTTCTTTTCGACATCTTTCGGTTTTCTGCTTCTTGCAAAAGCTTCGTAATTTCCGTTCGTATATCTCATGTAGATCCCTCCTAATATTGGTACGTTTTTATGGTATCAGTAACTTTTTTTTTTTGACAAAAATTTGTACTAGTAAAAACAAGATATTTTGACAAATCGGCCTTTTTGTCAAAAAAAACAAGGGCAATGTCCCATCTTTTAGAAGATCTGCGCCCAGCACAAAAAGCGCCCCTAAGAAAACTGATTGCAGCTTTCTTAGGGGCGTTTCTAACAAAGGACAAACCCTTTGCCTTTTCAATGAAATATTTATTTCACACGTAGAGCGAAGCTAGCAGTCGAAAAGCCTGATTGTGCTTCGGTGACTGTATAACCCGTGCTTGGCGCATGGATATAGCTTGTATTACTTGTAGCGATCGCTACGTGGTAGGTATTCCCTTTTTGACCCCAGAACAGCAAGTCGCCAGCTTGTGCTTGCGAGACAGGAATGATCGTCCCTGCGCTTTCTTGTGGGACTGTCCAATCACCGATGTTTTTGCCCGTCACTTTTAAGAAGACGTAGCGTGTAAACCCAGAACAGTCGAAGACATCTGGTCCTTTGCCTCCCCATTGATAAGGAGTGCCGATATGTTTTCTAGCTTCTGCAACGATCGCTGCTCCATCCACGCTCATTGGAACATTGGTATTGCCTGCGTTGTTATTGTTGCCAGGAGTCGTTGCACTGACTTCTTTGACATATGCTGCAGATACCCAGCCACCCGTTGATAACTTATACCAAGTGGTATTGCCATTGACTGACGTGCCTTGTTTTTGAGCAACTGCTTTGAAGGTCGCATTGCTGCCCAAACTGCTGACTACACTTGCAGAAGTTGATGCATTTGAGCGGACATTCATACCAGTGGTTGTTTGGAACGTCTTATTGATGGCTTGCTCACTCGCATTGCTTGAGCCGTTTGATGAGCCAGTATTGTTTGAACCTGTGTTTGAATTATTATTATTACTTGTATTTCCAGAACTAGACGTGACATCACGCACATATGCCGCTGTGATCCAGCCACCGGTCGATACTTTGTACCAAACATTGGTGCCGCCAACGGATGTGCCATTTTTCTGGGCAACGACCTTCACCGTCGTGCTGTTGCTTAGGCTGCCAACGACACTGCCGCTTGTTGAGGCACTCGAACGAACATTTAATGCCGCTGTTGTTTTCACGTTCTTGCTGATAGCCGTTTCTGCAGAAACACTTGTATTGCCGCCAGAAGAACTATTGCCTGTGGAGCTACTGGACACATCTTTGACATAGGCTGCCGTGATCCAACCGCCTGTGGACAATTTGTACCAAGTGGTCGTGCCATTCACCGATGTACCACTCTTTTGTGCAACGACTTGTACTGTCGCATTACTGCTCAAACCGCGTACGACACTAGAACTTGTCGTTGCATTTGAACGGACGTTCAATGCAGTAGTCGTTTTCACTGATTTCGAAATTGCTTTTTCCGATGAAGAAGACGACGAATTGGACGAGCCTGTATTGGCAGAAGAGGAGCCTGAGGTGCTCTTCACATAAGCCCCTGAGATCCAGCCGCCTGTTGATAGCTTATACCATGTTGTATTGCCATTCACTGAGGTACCGTTCTTTTGAGCCACCGCAGTGATTGTTGTATTTGCTCCTACACCACTTACGATAGAGGCACTTGTTGAAGCATTTGAACGAACATTCAGTGAAGCTGTTGTTTTAAATTGTCGATTGATCGCCGTTTCAGCTGACGATCTGGCAAGAGTAGCAGTTGTGTTGGTTGATGACGAAGCGTTCGTCGTTTCGGTCGCATGAGCAAGAGACGTAAAGACACCTGATGTTGATGCTAACGCTGCTGTGATACCCAATCCTTTTTGTACGAAAAGGGACCGTTTTTGTTTCACTAAACGCTTACGTTTGATTTTCCGAGATTCCAATAAAACACCCCCTGTACCCCATTTTAACAAAAATTAATATTTTTTGATATTGTTTTCGTTTTGTATTTTTTTACTTTACGTTTAATAAAACGTGTCATTTATTTTCCTGCGTTATTCTTTTTGATCACTTTCTCTTTGGTGTTGCTCAATGGCACTCTATTTACAAAGATTTCTATAAACTACAGAAAAACGCTATTTCATTCAACGTTATTTTAATTCGCGAATAAAAACAGGAATTTTTTTGCAAACAAACCCACTTTTTGAAAAACAAGACTGTTATTTGAATAACATTTCTTTTCTTATCCCATTCTTCAAAAATCGATACTAAAATCACCCATTTATCATTCCTTTTTTACACAAGGGATCCGGTGAAAAAGTTTTTTCAAAAAGAATGCTTCTTTCACCAGTGTGATCGACGCTATGATGAAATCCTGTTACATCGCTTCCAACTGGATACGAATTATTTGATAGAGAAGTCACTCACTTCTACCGAAAGAAATATTTTCACAATTTATTTTATTCAAAAGATTATAATACCAAGGATAAAACCAAGCATTTGCATGAGTTTGTGAAATCGTGCTATACTTAAAAAAAAGGAAGAGGTGACCGAGTATGAAAACAAAGACGAAAGAAAAAGTTTATGCTGAACGACAACATAACTATAAAACGAAAAAAGAAGAGATTTTCAAAAAAGCCCTAGATTCCGTACAGACCACAGACAAGAAAAAAGAAGAACAGAAAAAGAAAGCGTAGACTCCTGCGTTTTCTTTTTCTGTTGATCTGTAAAAAGACGAGGCTTCGCCGAAGGGTTGCGAGTCTCGTCTTTATTGTAATCGAAAAAAAGCAGGCTATGATACTTTCTATCTCAACCATTGCCAAGTCACCTTGAAAATCACCGAATGACTACCATCAATGCAGTAAAGGGAAATACTTCCTCAAAGAAGCGACAGTTTCTTATTTCAACGGGGATCAAGCACAATATTTAGTAGGCGAAAACACGTTCCTACAACATATTGTGGATAAACCTGTTGAAACTGTGCATAACTAAAAAGCCTGCGATTTTTTTCGCAGACTTTTTTATTTATTAACATGCTTGAATTAATCTAGAGATAAATAATAGCTCACATTATCTGGTAGCGGTTTAAAGCCATTCTTTTTATAAAAATCCGCTGCGGGCATACTTTCTTCAGTATCTAACAGGATCGTTGGGATCTCTTTCTTGAGTAGATCCTCTTTGATCCTTTCTAAAAAAGTGGAACCTAAGCCTTTTCCTTGGTGCGTGCCAGTAATTAAAAAGGTATCGATCACATACTCTTTTCCTTGATACCAGGGCTTGATAAAGCCTAAAGAAAGACCAATCAATTCATTCGATGCTCGATCTGTTAGTCGATAACCAATAAAAGTATTCATTGCCATCATTGATGATACATAGTCGGTGATTTGCGGCACTGTCAATTGGTCATTCCATGGTTCTGCTGAAAATACAGCAATATAGTGGTCCACGACTTCTGCTAAATCTGCCGTTGTTAATTCACGCATGCTTACGTTCTTTTCCATCCTATCTCCTGCTTCCATTTCTATTTCGGTAAGAGCCTATACTCGTAGAATCCACTAATTTTTCTGCGTGTATCAATCATCGATTCGTTTTGCATAGCCATTGCCATAACTGGTATAACGGCGCTTTTGGTTGACGGCCATTTTTTTATGAATCTCTGCTTCAAGATCGATGGAAAGGATTTCCGCTAACCCAAGAAGATAAATCGCCACATCCGCCAATTCTTCTCCTACCTCTTGTTGCTTCCGATACGCGTCAAAGGCTTCCCCTATTTCACCATATAAAGCCAAAAACTCTTTTTCAATATTTGTGACATTGAATTGGTGATCGATTTTGTTTTGATAGATCGCTTTTTGCATTTCTGATAGTTTCATAGTCGCTCCTTTTGGGATAGTATACCATTTAATTAAAGTTCAAAATAGAAACTTAGTAAAAAAATCACCTCAAAAAATAGTGACCCTCAAAACGTTAGAATTTTGTTCTAACTTTTGTAGGTCACTCTAGTATAGGATTCATCCTGTTTTGTTTATTCTGCCCGCTCCAATTCAGCAGATTTGATTGCAACCCGTTGAGCGATTTTTAAAAATGGAAAATAGATTGCTACACAAACGACGATGATGATCACTTGAACCAAAACAACTTTAAAATCCCCTTTTGATGCCAACAATGCACTAAGAATTGGTGGTGTCGTCCAAGGAACCATCACAGAAAGCGGCTCAATGAATCCTACTGCGGTAGCAAAGTAGCCAATCAACGTCGCAACAATTGGACTTGCAACGAAGGGAATGATCATGGGTAAATTGAAGACGATCGGTAAACCAAAGATGATTGGCTCGTTGATATTAAAAATACCCGGAGCTAGGGATAGATTGACGACATCCCGAAAAGGTTGGTAATTGCGGACGAATAAGAGCACTGCAATGATCAAGCTGATCGTAAATCCAGTCCCGCCTAGTTGTGCGAAAACCGTCACGAATGCTGAATTTAAGATATTGGGTGGCGTAGCGCCTTCTTGCACGGCTTGCATGTTTTCATTCATATTGACTAACAGCAATGGATCTAACAAGGTGCCATTGATGACGGTTTGGTGAATGCCTAAAGTAAACAGAAAATTGCCCGTTGAATAGATGATCAAGAACCCAAAAATCGATGTGTTCAACAAACGCAGTGGTTCTTGGATCACTGTTGAAATGATTTGAATCAGGTCGGTATCAAAGGCTGCTAGCACGGTCGCAACTACGGCAAAGAAGGAAATCACCAAAATAGCAGGGATCAACGTGCTGAAGGATTTGCTGACGGCAGGAGGAACTTGATCCCCTAAATTGATTTTTAAGTGCTTGTTTTCTGACAGTCGAATAAATAATTCCGTGGCAACTAACCCACAAATGATTCCAGAAAACATCCCTTTGGTCCCGACATCGTCAAATAGCATCACACCACTGATGGTCACTTCTGCTTGAGCGCCTTCTGGCATCACGGCATGAACCATCGCCAACATGACCACTAAGCAAGTCGTTGCCACAAAGGTTGCATTGATGGCGCTCGGATTGTTTTTGTTGCGGCAAAGAAAATAAGCGATCATCGGGGCGATCAGCAGACCGGCGATATTCAATGTTCCATTGGTGATGGAATTGCCAAACACTTGCATTCGCGCCAAGGCAGCCCCTTCTAAAAACCATGGAAAGAAGACATTATTAAACAACACAGCGATCCCTGCGATAATAAAGGCAGGCATTAAGGTCGCAAACGCATCACGAAGACTTTTGAGATGAACCTGATTGCCGAGACGGACCGAAAACTCTGTAAATTTATCTAAAAACGTGCGCTTTTCTGCTGCCATTTTTGTTCCTCCTATTCTGTATATGGGTTTGTATAGATCGTACTACCATTCGTTTTGATCACTTCTTTGAACCATTCATACGATTTTTTCGGTACACGTTTCATATCTCGCAACTCATGGTTGCCACGATTGACATACACGAGTCCGTATCGTTTCTCCATATCACCTTGCGAGCTCAAAATGTCGATCAGCCCCCAACCAAGATACCCAAGACAGACCACTCCATCTTCCACCATCGCTTCAAACATCGCTCGAATATGCTCTTGATGATAGGCAATACGGTAATCATCTTGAATCGGTTCTTTGCCATCCCAATGCTCTCTGACACCAATCCCGTTTTCAATCGGAAACACTGGCAAGCGGTACCGCTGATAGACTTTATTTAAGACATCACGGAAGCCGAGCGGATCAATTTGCCAATTCCATTCCGTCGTTTCGATATACGGATTGTCTTGTTTTCCAAAAGTCATGTACCGATTCGGCGGCGTTCCTTCAGGAATTTTTTCAGCATTCAAGGTAGAAGAAGCATAATAGCTAAAGGCAATGTAATCATTTTTCTGCGCTGCGATCGCTTCTAATTCCCCAGGTAAAATATTCATATTGAGTTGATGATTTTTCACGTATCGGTCTTGTGCTGCCGAATACTTGCCGTGCGCATAGCAATCTAATAAAGTAAAGTTCGCAAATTCATCAAACTCTCTTGCTGCTTTGATGTCTTGTGGACGACAAGTCGCTGGATACGCCTCAGAATACGCCAGCATGCCGCCGATCTTCGCATTTGTTGTTTCATGAAGATAATTACAGAGTTCTGCATGGCAAACCATGACATTGTGGAAAATCTGATACAATTCTTCTGTCGTTTCTTCCCCTTCTAAATAGCCGCTGATCTTAAAACCATGGTCTTGGTGGAAAAGATTTTGTTCGTTAAAGGTTAACCAATAATGGACTTTATCCGCAAAACGATCCACCATTTCTTTTCCAAAACGAATGAATGCGTCCTTCACTTCTTTGCTGATGAACCCGTTATAGGTTTTCGCCAGATGCAGAGGCATATCAAAATGGTACAAACAAATCATAGGCTCGATCCCTCGAGCTAACAGATCATCAATAAAACGATCGTAATAGGCGATCCCTTCTTCATTAAAGGCACCATCTCCATCGTGAACGACCCTTGACCAAGAAATTTGGAAACGATACATGTTCATCCCCAAATCTTGCATATAAACAAAATCTTCTGTATACACATGATAGTTATCATTTGCTATATGCCAATCGCTAGCCTGTTCCGAAGCTTCCCGTATATCATAAACGGATAAGCTTTTACCGCCTTCATTCCAACCACCTTCTGTCTGCATACTGCTGACACTGTTCCCCCAATAAAATTTTGTCATATTGATTCCTCCATCGTTTGTATTCGCTTACAAAACCTATTATAATTAGGTGAAATAGGCATGTAAATTTTTCAAAAACATATGCAAAGCTTTTTCTATACATGTGAATTTCAGCTGATTCTTTAGTGATAGACCTTGTTTTTATCCCCTTCAAACAAAACTCAAGTCCATGAATTTCTTTACATAAGGAGTGATGACTATGACAAAATACAAAGAGATCGTTGATCAGTTGCGGACGAATATTTATGAAGGTGTTTTTCCAGCTTTATCAAAACTACCGGAACAAACGGCGTTAGCCAAACGATTTCAAACCTCGCGAATGACGATCCAAAAAGCGCTAAATCAATTGAAGCAAGAAGGCCTGATTTCTACCAAAAGAGGTCATGGCACCTATGTCAATTCAGCGACCTACCAAGGACAGATCAATGAGTATATCGGTTTAGTCAACCGATATGGCGGACGGCATAAAGTGCAAAGTAAAATCATTAGTTTCAATGTACGTTTTCCAGAAGCCAACGAAATGGATTACTTGTCTTTGCGAGAAAACGAACCTGTTTATGATATCGTACGACTGCGCTATGTTGATAACGAACCCTTTGAATTGGAATACACGATCATGCCCATCAAAACCATTCCCGATATTGATATGGCGATCCTTGAACACTCGATCTATCGATATATCACTGATTCCTTACATCTCAAAATAGGTCCCGCCATACGTAAAATCCGTGCCGACAAAGCGGATTCCTATGATATCAAATATTTAGAAGTCGATCCCAATGATCCGATCTTAGAATTAGAACAAGTTGCTCGTCTCTCCGACGGACGACCTTTCGAATTTTCGCAAACTCGTTATCCATACCAAAATCGTGAGATTTACTATCTTTCTGAACCTTAATGGCAAAAAAACAAGTCTGAAGAAAACTCAGACTTGTTTTTTATTATCCAGGGAAGGTGTATTCGTTAAGATTCTTCGGTTTTTTTCGCGGTTCGCTCTGGACTGACCCAAACGCCGCTGCCGTAGCCAAGGATGGTCTTGACGGCTGGAATAAAGGTAGTGACGATCGTTATGGCATTGATCATCCAGTAAAACAGCATGTAAAAAGGAGCAAAACGGAAATACTTCAGCTTGCTGCGGTTATCATCCGCCAAGAGGCTGGTGAATAGCTGCATGACCCCCGCAATCATCTCGAAACAAACGAAGAGAAAGGCCATCGTAAACATATGATAGATCCGTTCGTAATTCCCAGTTGCACCATAATAGATCAGATAAAAGACAAACAAGGCAGATGAAAGCCAGAAAAAGAATGACCAGATGATACTTAATGTTTGATCGACAAACATAGCGGTTCGACCAATGTTTTCAAAAGGATGCAAAAAGACCTTTTTAAAGTTGGTCAGCCATACTTCTGTACCGCCCTTCGCCCAGCGTTTCCGTTGTCGGTAGAGCATCTTGAGTGTTTCTGGCACCTCCATGAAAAACATCACTCGTGAAGCAAATAAAGACAGCCAACCTCGGAATTGGTGGTCCCAGGCAATACTGATGTCTTCTGTAGCTCGATTTTGTCGAAACAGACCCACGTCCATCAATGCCGCGCGGCGATACATCGTATTGGCACCGCTATAGGCATAGATGACGCCGAAAACGGCTTGCTGGGTCCGTTTGATAATTCCTACGATACTTGAAAATTCAACGGTTTGTGATTTCCCTACGATCGTTGTGCGATTTTGAACATCCATATTCGCCGTAATGGCAGAGATATTGATGGAATCTTGGCGGATGAAATAATTGACATATTTCCATAACGCATCAGGTTCAGGAACCGTATCTGCGTCGTTGCTCAAGATCAATTCCCCTTTGGCAAACCCTACCCCAATATTAAAGGCATGGGCCTTTCCTTGGTTTTTTTCGATGCGCAACACTCTTAGATTTGGGTACTGTTCCATCAATCGGTCTAATATCACAGGGGTTTGATCCGTTGAGCCATCATCAGTCACCAACACCTCATAATTGCTGTAGTTCAGATTGTTCATTAAATAATGAATCGTGTCTTCAATAACGATTTCTTCATTGTGAGCTGGTACCATAATCGTGATCATCGGCTCGATCTCTTCGGGGATCGGTATCCACTCTAATTGACGATAACGGAACAAAAAACGATTGCAGATCACCCCGATGAACCAAGCAAAGCCACCTAAAATTGGATACGTAAAGAGAATCATTAAAACGACTGTTAAAAATGTATCCAACCACGGGAACCCAGTATCAAAATTGACAACCATCAGCCCACCCCGTTTCTACGGAAAAGTTCTTGGATCTCTCTTTCTCCGATGTTTTGCTCCGGTGCAACCGCGTAGTATTTTGCCCCGTGGCGTTCTTCTTTCGTCCCAAAGCGTTCTTCATAAAATGCTTCTAGCAACTCTTTGCGTTTTTCCAAGGCAGCTTCATCATGCATCGATTGCTTTTGCAGCAATCGTTTGAAGCGGCGGTTGTTCCTCAAGGTCAACAAAGTAAACGTCAGAACCAAGACCAAAAAAGAAATTCCTAAGAACAACGCCAAAAAATCAAAAGTCACTGCTTCTTCCAGATATGTCCGAAAGGCGATCCGATCCGCCAGATTCGGTAAAGTCAGCGGGATGGCCAGCCAGACAAAGGGAACCAAGACCATCAGCCAAGCAAGAATCGTCAAAATCGTTTGGCGGGTCTTCAAAGCAGAACGACCTTTTTGAAAATACGCATCGGTGACCAACCGTTCTTTGACTTCTTCCCGTGTCACTCGTTGTTTCATTTTACTCACTCCTTTAAAATAACTATTTATTTGCTGTGAAGAAAAAGAAGCAACAAAAGCAAATCGTCTGGACCTGCTTCGTTCTTCTTCTGTTTGTTTCACTTAGATTTCTTGCCAACTTTCAACGCATTGAACAGCGTGTGAAATTGGCCTTTAAAGGACATCACTTGCTCAAACACATCTTCCCCATCATTCAGCATCTTGACAGTCACCCAGCCTAATGCTTCGGTGATACCACTAGCCACACTGGCATTGATTGCAGCTCCAGCAACGGTGCCGACTGCTGGGACAAATTTCAAGATATTGCCAACGGCACTGCGACCAAAACTCACAACGACTAGCTCTTTCGAAATACTTTTCGCTAACCCTTCACGCCATGTTCGCCCAAAAATACGATACAAACGTGCCATCATCGTCATTTGAACTGGCACAAGTAACACTGCATCTGAAAAGGGAATCGGTGAACAGCCGATGATCGCCGCCGTCAAAGAAGCCGCATGGATCGTGCGGTGGGCTTTTTTTCGTGTTTCATCATCTACGCCAACTAAAAACTCCTCAAACACCTGATCAAATTGATCCTTGCTTTTCGCTAACACTTTTTCCGCCTGAGCTTTTGATCCGTCATAGCCTTTCATCACCAGGGCAGCCGATTTTTTCGGCATTCGCTTCATGACATCCGCAAAAAAAGAAGTAAACTCCGCTTCTTCTTGCAGCTCTTCTCTCGTTTGACTTTGCTCGACTTGAACGGACTGTTCCGTTAATAATTCATTTTCGTTTTGCTTCTTTTTGCGTTTTATCCATGTTTTTTTCAAAGAAATGTCTCCTTCTTTCGACTCGTTGTTCATTTAAAAATCAAAGTGAGCCATGATTTTGTTCCTCTTTCTATTTTAGCTCAGGTTTTTCAAGATAGCGAAAATGTAGCTTGAGAGAGCTTACACTTGCTAAAAAATGCAAATTTGCATCTTCAGATTATTTATTTATATTATCGTTTTTTTATGCTATGATACACAAAAGGAGTGGATCGAATGAAAAAGAAATTGAATTGGAAAGTCCTTTTTTATCTAGGCTTATTGACTTACTTTCTTTTAAGCGGGATCTTCGCATTCTTTGGCGTCGAAATACCGTTTCTTTATAAACGTTGATCTTCACGTTTTCTCAGAACCATATCATTCAACTCTTTGCTCTATGTTAAGAGAATCCATCATTCTATCGTCCATTCAATCTAATCAGAAAAGGTGATTTTCTTGTCCATTTTATTTGATCTATTGCAGCTGCTTGCCGTTATCTGTATCGCGTATTTATTGTTCACAAAAAACCATTTCCTCAAACAATTAACTGCTGTTCAGAAAATGGTCTTTGTCGTTTTATGTATTTCGGTGATACTGCCGGCTCTCTACGAATTTATTACTGGTTTTGCGCAGGGATTTTGGGAACGGTTGTGATTGACACGTTCCTTACAAAACTCGCTGCCTTTACAAGACAAATAGATAGCTTATATCTACCAATCCTTTCTCCTTTGATTCAAGCAATGAACCAATTCTTTGGTGCTTAGAATACTAAGAAGAAAGGTTTTTTGTCTTTTTCTGTGTTGAAGTATTTTTTGATCGCACAAAAAAAGAACCCCTCAAAAGAGGAGTTCTCAAGGCTTGCTTACATCATGCCGCCCATACCCATTGATGGGTCCATTGCAGGAGCTGCTGGCGCTGCTGGTTCTGGTTTGTCGGCAACGACTGCTTCAGTCGTTAATAATAATGCGGCAACAGAAGCTGCGTTTTGTAATGCAGAACGCGTCACTTTTGTTGGGTCAACGATCCCAGCTTCTAGCATGTTTACCCATTCGCCAGTTGCTGCATTGAAACCAACGCCTAAGTCAGCGTTTTTCAATTTGTCGATGATGACTGAACCTTCGTAGCCTGCATTTTCAGCAATTTGACGAACTGGTTCTTCTAAGGCACGTAAAACGATTTTGACACCTGTTGCTGCATCGCCATCTGTTTCGATTTCTGCAACTTTGTTGATGACATTGACTAAGGCAGTTCCCCCACCTGAGACCATGCCTTCTTCAACAGCGGCACGTGTTGCATTCAATGCATCTTCAATACGTAATTTCAATTCTTTCAATTCAGTTTCAGTTGGTGCCCCAACTTTGATCACTGCAACCCCACCAGCAAGTTTTGCTAAGCGTTCTTGTAGTTTTTCACGGTCAAAGTCAGAAGTTGTATCAGCGATTTGGTTTTTGATCAATTGAACGCGTGCGTCAATCGCTTCTTTTTCACCAGCACCTTCAACGATCGTTGTGTTGTCTTTATCCACAACCACTTTGCTTGCTTGACCTAAGTTATCGATGGTTGCATCTTTCAACTCAAGGCCTAAGTCTTCAGTGATCACTGTACCACCAGTTAAGATCGCAATGTCTTCTAGCATTGCTTTACGACGGTCACCAAATCCTGGTGCTTTCACTGCGACAACATTGAATGTTCCACGGATTTTGTTCAATACAAGTGTTGGTAATGCTTCGCCATCAACGTCATCAGCGATGATTAATAATGGTTTTGATTGTTGTAAGATTTGTTCTAACAATGGCAAAATATCTTGGATGTTAGAGATTTTTTTGTCAGTGATCAAGATGTATGGATTTTCTAACGCTGCTTCCATTTTATCGTTGTCAGTTACCATGTATTGTGATAAGTACCCACGATCAAATTGCATTCCTTCCACGACATCTAATTCTGTTTCGATCCCTTTTGATTCTTCAATAGTAATAACGCCGTCATTACCGACTTTTTCCATTGCATCAGCAATGTATTGACCAACTTTTTCACTACCAGAAGAAACAGCACCAACTTGTGCGATCGCTTCTTTTGAATCAACGATTGATGAAATGTTGTGTAGCTCTTCTACAGCCACTTTTGTTGCCATTTCGATCCCGCGGCGAATACCTAATGGGTTCGCACCAGCGGTGACATTTTTCAATCCTTCACGAACGATTGCTTGTGTCAATAACGTAGCAGTCGTTGTTCCGTCACCAGCGATATCGTTTGTTTTTGAAGCCACTTCAGAAACAAGTTTTGCGCCCATGTTTTCAAAATGATCTTCTAATTCGATTTCTTTAGCGATCGTTACACCGTCATTTGTAATCAATGGTGAACCGTAAGATTTTTCTAAAACCACGTTACGACCTTTAGGGCCTAAGGTTACTTTTACTGTATCTGCTAATTTATCTACCCCACGAAGCATTGCTGCACGTGCGTCTTCTGCAAATTTGATTTCTTTTGCCATGATTTCATCACCTCAAGTATTTTTATTTTTCTTATTCTACTACTGCAATGATATCTTTTGCAGCAACGATCAAATATTCTGTTCCTTCATATTTCACTTCTGTGCCAGCGTATTTTTCAAACATAACTTGTTCGCCAACGTTGACAGCAACAGGAGCTTTTTCACCGTTTTCGAGCGTGCGTCCTTCGCCGACTGCAATAACGGTACCCGTTTGTGGTTTTTCTTTTGCTGCTGATGCAAGCACGATTCCGCCTACAGTTTTTTCTTCTTCTTTTGCGACTTCGATAATCACACGATCACCTAATGGTCTTAACACGATAAATCCCTCCAATGAATGTTATAGAATTTAGTATTAGCACTCTCTTATGTCGAGTGCTAACTTACATTTTCAATATTACTCATTTTCCCTCATTTTTGCAAGCCTTTTGCTAAATTTTTTTTTGCATTTCTATTTGATTGATAAAAATAGTAGGATTTTTTGTTTCTAGAAGCAACCTAGTCTATAATGAAGCAAAGGAGTGTGAGGAAACAACTATGTCTTTATCAAAATATTCTTTATCCACGATTCTTACTTACGGCATCGTCTTTTTTCTACCGATCGCTTTCGTCCCTAGCGGACATCAAGTAGCAGCAACAACGATCGGTTACTTAGCTGGTGCAGCGATCATGTTTTTCTTGTATTTCAAACAAACAGAACCGCTATCGTTTGAACACAAAAAAACCAAAGTCTCAGCGATTCTTATTTACGGGCTAACAGGCATTGTCGCAGCGATTTTGTTGCAAAATCTAGCCATCTTTATCGAATCCTTTTTCGGAGAAGTCAGCGCTTCGCAAAATACCGAAAACATTATTGCCATCGTGGTGCAAAACCCACTCTTTGCTCTCGCAGCAATGGTCGGTGGGCCAATTATGGAGGAATTTGTCTTCCGCAGAGCCTTAGTTGGCATCATTGGGAAATACAGCAATGTTTGGGTCGGTGTAGTGGTCAGCGCCGTAGCCTTTGCCTTTGCCCACAATGACAATCATCTCTTAGTCTATATTTTCTTAGGACTGTTCTTTTCTGGGCTGTATGCTTTGACCGGCAGTATTTGGACTTCCATGATCACCCATGTGGGAATGAACACTTTAGTGATTATTATTCAGTTATTGCTTCATTACGGCTATATCCAAATGCCCTAAAGAAAAAACGCTACGCAGAAATTTTGCGTAACGTTTTTTTCTTTAGACCTTCGTGCCATTGGACGCAATCACTTGCTGATACCATGCAAATGAATCTTTCTTCCGACGAGCAAGGGTTCCATTTCCTTCATTGTCTTTGTCCACATAGATCACACCATAGCGTTTCTTCATTTCCCCTGTCCCCGCAGAAACCAAGTCAATGATGCCCCACGGTGTATAACCTAATAAGTCGACGCCATCATAAGCTACTGCTTCTTTCATCATTTCGATATGGGCTTTTAGGTAGTCAATACGGTAGTCATCGTGGATCTGTCCATCCTCTTCCACCGTATCCACCGCACCAAAGCCATTTTCTACAATGAAAAGCGGCAATTCGTAGCGTTCGTTAAACCAGTTCATGGCATAGCGCAAGCCTACGGGATCAATCTGCCAGCCCCATTCAGAAGCATCGACATAAGGATTGTCCACCAGATCTTGGCTCTCATCATAGTCATAGGTTGGATCATTCTCCTTGCCTTTGGTCGCAAAAGACATATAGTAGCTAAAACCAATGTAGTCAACACAGCCTTTTGCCAAAGCTGCTTCATCTTCATGGGTGATATCTAAATCAAATTGTTTTCTTTCAAAATAGCTGCGCATATAACTCGGATAGTGCCCACGGGCATGAACATCTGAAAACCAATAGCGCCGCTGCATGGCCACCGTGGCTGCCATCATGTCTTTGGGATCGCAAGAATACGGATAGATTGGGCACATCGCGATCATCGATCCGATTTGAAACGCAGGATTGATCGCATGTCCTAGCGCCACCGCTTTTGCACTGGCAACGAGCTCGTAATGAGCTGCTTGGTACATGACTTTTTCTCGGTCTTCTCCTTCCGTAAAGAACAGACCAGAATTGGTAAATGGCGCAAAATCTTCTTTATAGTTTGCTTGATTATTGATTTCATTGAAGGTCATCCAATACTTCACTTTCTTTTGATAGCGCGTAAAACAAACTTCTGCAAAGCGGACAAACAAATCGATCAATTTACGGTTACGCCAACCTCCGTATTCGGTCACTAAATGATAAGGCATTTCAAAGTGAGACAGGGTAATGACTGGCTCAATGCCATAGCGTAAACACTCATCGAATAATTGATCATAAAAGGCCAGGCCTTCCTCATTCGGCTCGCGCTCATCCCCCTTTGGAAAAATACGGGTCCAGGCAATCGATGTTCGGAAGCACTTCAACCCTAATTCGGCAAAAAGCTTGATGTCTTCAGGATACCGATGATAAAAATCGATCGCTTCATGATTGGGATAGCTTTCGCCCGGTTGGATACCTTCCGTGATTCGGCGAGGAATTCCGTTGCCTCCGACAGTCATGACATCAGCAACACTCACGCCTTTTCCACCCGCACGATAGCCGCCTTCCAATTGGTGAGCAGCGACTGCGCCACCCCATAAAAAATCGCTTCTTAGTTTATTCATTTCTATTCAACCTGCTTCCTTGGTATTAAACGATCTCTGTTTCTTGTTTATAGTTCAAACTATCGACTTTACGAATGAAAGGATAGTAAATAAAGAAGCCGATTGCTAAAACAACAAATTGTAAAATAGCGGTCCGAATGCCACCTACTAGAAAACCTGAAATGATCGGCGGGGTCGTCCATGGAACTTGCACAGCAGTAAATAGCGGTACGATACCGGTATAAAGTGCAAAATACGTGATCACGCCTGAAACCATCGGTGTCAAAATAAATGGTAATACCATGATTGGGTTCATGACGATCGGTGTCGCAAAAATAATTGGTTCATTGATATTAAAGAATGCCGGGATCAAGGAAAGACGTCCTAATTGTTTGAACTGCGCCGAACGGGCAAAAGCCACCATGTATAGCACGATCCCAATCGTCATTCCTGCGCCAGTTACCGTCATAAATTGATCCAAAAACTGCTGGGTCACGATGTGTCCGCCATTTTCTAATGTCAATGCTTTACCAGATTCAAGAATAGCCGTATTGGCTAGTGAATTGGCTTGTAAAATTGGTCCCATGATCCCGCCCACGATCGTCGAACCGTGAACCCCAAAGAACCACAAGAATGGCACTAAGAAGCCTAACATCATTGCACCACCAAGGGAATCCGTCACCCTTGCATCGGACTTTGAATCACGGTGTAGATCCATTCGACCACGGTTGTTTGAAAAACTTTATCAAAGAAAATATAAATGCCTAATGCGATGGTCGTCAAAACAGCGGCTGGAATCAATGCTGTAAATGAGTTTGCGACATTGGTGGGTACTTGCTCTGGCAGTTTGATTCGGATGTCGCGTTTCAAGAACCACGTATAGCCCCAACCCACAAAAAGTCCCACTAAGATGGCACTGATCATTCCTTGTCCACCGGTCCACGTCTTATCAATGACATTTGCGATGGTCACATTTGCTTCAGCATCCGTCACACTTGACTCCATAGTTAATAAGAAAATAACTAAACCAATCATTCCTGCAGGGAGTCCTTCGTAACCTTCTGCTTTTACATATGAATAGGCGATGCCCATTACGGCGAAAAAGGCCATAATTGCAAAAGAGGCGCCATAGGCTTGGTTGAAGTATTCACCTAAGCCGCTATTCGTTACCCAATCCGCAATCGACTGGACGGGAAAGTTTGCTAATAGCAGGAAAATCGATCCTACGATTGAAAAGGGCATCGTATAGAGCATACCGTTTCTTAATGCAGTGATTGCTTTCGTATTGACAAATTTTAATATTGGGGGTAATAATTTCTCATTGATCCATTCGTTCATCTCACATCACTCCTAAAATAAAATTCTATCCACCGGCCAGTGAATTCGCTTACAAATAAATCTTAATGGATAATATTCCCCTTGCCTATAGCTTTTCTAAGTTATGAAACATGTTCCAACAAAAAAAACAGCCGAAGCTGTTTTTTTACGATCACTTAGATTTGCTTGTAGACTTGATGGGCTAAAAGTTCGATCAGTGTAATCACCGGGACTTGCGTCGTCAGGTTCAAATCGACTTCTTTTCCCCCACTGACGACGGGCATATAATAGGAAATATTGTAATCTGCCATTTGGGCGATCGTCGATTTTTCATCATTGGTGATACTGAGTACTTTTGCCCCATACCGTTTGAAGTCCTCCGTTTGCTTGATCATTTGAATGGTTTCTCCCGAAACTGATAAAATGATCGCTAACGTATTTTCCATCCCACGAGGCGGTACTGGCAAAAAGGGATCGACGATGCTATAGGCATTGATGCCTAAATTAGCAAAATAGCGGCTGCCATAGGTGCCCAGAATGCCACTTGTGCCGATACCTGAAAACGCCACATGGCGTGCGGAAAGAATCAGTTCTACCGCTGGCTGGATAAACTTACGGTAATCTTCATTATTGACTTTTTTAAGAATGTATTGACTTGGATCGTTGCATCATAGAAAAGATCAAACGCTCGTGCATCTTGTTCCTTTTTTTGACAGATCGCATACTTTAACTCTGAATACCCGCGATAGCCTAATTTCGTGATACATCGTAAAATCGTCGAGGTCGAGACATGGCATGCAGCTGACAATTCGCGGATCGTCAACTGATCGATCTCTTCAAAATGCTGGACAATGTACTTATAAACAGCCATTTCAAGCTCGTTCAGACGCTTGATTTTTTCTTCATCAAACATACCTGCTGCCTCCACCCGACAATTTTATCCTTTGTTTGATCGATTAGATTGCAAACAACTCCGTCGCTTTGTCAGGATCGGTATCATAGACTTCAAACGTTTCTCCAACACCTAGATCATGTTCTTTCATGGTGTTGACCATCGTTAAGTGCGCCAACTCTTTCAGGTTGTTTTCTTTACTTAAATGACCAAGATAGACCCGTTTGGTGTTGTCGGTCAAGATGTCCGTCATGACCAGAGCCCCATCTTCATTCGATAAGTGACCGCGATCTCCAAGAATCCGCTGCTTGAGGCTCCATGGGTAAGGGCCCATTCGCAGCATTTCTAGGTCATGGTTGCTTTCCACAAGGTATGCATCGGCGCCTTTGATGATGCCTCGCACATGATCACTGCAATAACCAGTATCCGTCAGCATCACGAATGATTTGCCGTCTTTATGGAAACGATAAAATTGTGGCGCTGCAGCATCGTGGGAGACACCAAAGCTTTCGATGTCCAAGTCACCCAAAGTTAGCACTTTTCCCATCTCAAAGATGTGTTTTTGTTCGACAGCGACGTTGCCGATCATTGGGTCCATCGCTTGCCATGTTTTTGTATTCGCATAGACATCAAGTTTGTATTTTCGCGCCAGCACTCCGACACCGTGGATATGATCCCGGTGTTCGTGGGTCACAAGAATGGCGTCCAAGTCTTCTGGTTTACGCCCTACTTCATCCAATAATGAAGTGATCTTCTTGCCGCTCAAACCGGCATCCACTAAGATCCGCTTTTTATTGCTTTCGATATAGAGCGAATTCCCTGAGCTTCCGCTGGCTAGAATACTTACTTGAAAGGCATTTTCCTTCATCATGGTTTACGTGACTTCCTCTCTGGTTGTTTCAACGAGTTCCATTATACCCGCTTTTTTATGGATTTTCTACCTTTTGAACGGCATTATTCGTGATGATCCGATTGCTGAAGGCATTGACCGTTTCGATTTGGATGGTGTCATCGCCATCTAATTGGAAAGCAATAAACCATGCAGGAATATACACATTTTTTTCCCTAACTTTTAAAATCATCGTATAGGCTAATTCCGTCCAGAGAATTTTCGAGTGACTCGGCAGCTTATTGTTCAGATAAAGTGTATTTACTGCTTCTTTTTCTGAATAGACCGTCATCTTTTCCCTTAGAGGCGTAATATTGGAGATATGTGTTTGCGTGTAACGGGCAATCTGCAAAAGATCATCCGTTTGTTCTAAGGTGATATCGATTCGACTTGAGCTGTCATTGAAAGGAATGCCTTCATAGGATTGAACCGCCACCACGGTCGGATGATTGGCGTTCAAGACAGAGAGGTTTTCCAAATAGTCATATTCATCCCCAAACAGGACTTGATCTTTTCGTTGCAAAAAACCATTGACGGTTTCTTCCGTTTGGGAATCATCACTGATATAAAAGCCATTGGTTGAGACATGGATCAACTGCTGCCCTTTGACCGTCGACCCTCTTTTGAACTGAGTATTAAGTTGCGGATCTCGTAGTTCCACATCAAAATCCGTCTGTTCACCGCTCAAATAATAGCCACTCAAGACCTCATCTGATAATTCGCCAGAATACCGAATGTCCTCAGAATCGAGTCGTTGTTCGATAGGAATCGTTTGGTTTGATTGTGAAACCATCTGATGCTCGCTGCGAGCCTCACTGTAGACATTGAAAAGGAAGACATTCAGGCCAAGAAAAGCGAGAAAAAAATCCATTCGATTCGTTTAAAATCCAATTAATTCTCCTCCGTTTCTGCTAATTTTGTCATTAATGCATCATAACTGATCCAAGACGAGTCATAATTGACATACCAAGCAGGCGTCAAATCAACAAGTGGTGCATCTTTGATCTCCCCCATTGATAGCCGACGATGATCTGTTGCAACAATTCAGGATCAGCCCCTGCCGCAATCAGCTCATTTTTGACCGACAAACTAGAGGGCAATTCAATCTCCGTTTCAGAAGGAATCGGCACTTGGATCGCGTTCAAGCTGGCAGAAATCGTCATTTCCCGACTGCCGGTCTGACCACTTTCTGAAAAAGCCACACTGATCACCCCTTGACCACCAGTACTAAAGACTGGATAGCCTTCAACGAAAACCCGATAATCCAAGTGCTTGTCTTGTTGATCAAAATAGCGGATCGTCCCAAAATTGTTGCCTAAACGAATAATATAATCCGCACTCAACATCGCCAGATCCGTTTCATCGGAACCATCTGTGGTGGTTTCAAACTTGACTTGCTGTTGATCTTGCAAGACCGTCATGTTTTGCCCACCTTCATAGTAGGTATCGACACTTTCATCATTGATTTTGACGTTTTTAGGATTGCTGAAAAAGGCTTCTCGGAACAAACTCTGAGACTGTGTCGAAGAATAGTAGCTGTATTTTTTCAGCTTAATCGAATCTTGCGTATAATATTGATTGCTGGTTCGTTCTTTATCTGCCACCATTGTCGTCCATTCCCGAGGATTGTCTGCCAGTAAGTGTTTTACTTGGCTTTTATCCCAGTCGATCTTGCCTCGAACTACTCGTTGATGGGTAAAGTCAACAAATTGGATCGTGTTTTCTTCGAGATCAAACTGGATGCGAGAAAACGGAAAATCCTCTGTTTCACTTTCGTCCTCTAAGGACAGCTCTTTATCAAAGGTTTTCTCGTAGTCTTTCAAGTAAAACGTCGTATAGTAGTTTAAGGATATTCCTTGATTGACTTCTTGGGCTTTTGAAAAAGCTTGTTCCTCACCATAGGTCCGCAGGGTCAAATCACTGATCGTTGCCTCGTTGATCACCTCTTGGATCTCTCGAATCACCGCTTCAGAATTGGTTTCTTTGATATCCTCTTCATCATTCCAAGTCAAATACAGGGGCAAAAACAAATCGCTTTTTTGTTTGTAGGTTTGAACCGAAGGATTGACGCCAGTGTCTGTTTCCGTGCTGGCATTGTTGAACCCGGTCGGATTTAGCCAAATCATATAGGAGAAATAAAAACTCAAGGCGATCATCACGATCAAGCCTACACGAATGATTTTTTCTGAGATTCTCATACCCACCAATCCTCCTCATACGGTTCATACGGCAACATGATGTAAAATGTTGACCCGCGATTTTCTCGACTTTCCGCCCAAATCGCACCGCCATGAGCTTTGATGACTTCACGTGAGATCGCCAACCCTAAGCCGGTGCCTCCTTGTTGGCGGGCTCGAGCTTTATCGACTCGGTAAAAACGATCAAAGATCTTCGTGAGATCTTTTTTCGGAATTCCTAGTCCTTGGTCATTGATGCTAAGGACGATGTTGTTATGAGTCTCCATCAATTTCACCGTAATAATCCCACCATCTGGGGAATATTTGATGGCATTATTCATGATGTTGTCGATCACTTGGATCATTTTGTCCGTATCGACTTCCACCCACAATTCTCGTTTGGTGAACTCGCGGCGAATCAAATATTTTTTACTTTCATTCGTCACCATCATGTCAAAACGATCCAACACGAAATTAACCATTTCATTGAAATTGATATATTCCAACTGCAGTTGCGAATTGCCACTATCCATCCGCGACAGACTCAACAAGTCATTGATCATCCGAATCATTCGATCCGTTTCATCCAAGGTCACTTTCAAAAAGTTCGGCGCAATTTCCGGGTCTTTCCAAGCACCCTCACTCAGCGCTTCGATGTAGCTGCGCATACTCGTTAATGGTGTCCGCAACTCATGAGAAACGTTGGAGACAAATTCTCGCCGTTCCTGCTCATTCTTTTCTTGTTCCGTGACATCGTGCATTACGGCAACTAGACCGGAAATGAACCCGGACTCTCGACGGATCATGGAGAAATCAATGCGCAAAATCAGATTTGTTCCCGTCGAATCATTGCTAGGACGCTCCAATAGCATGTCTTCAGGGTTTTCCAAAAGCTTTCGTAACGTGTATTCTTCATCGATTTCCAATAACGTCAAAATCGACTGCCCGATCGCTTCTTCGTTAGTGACATTCAATAAGGACATCGCCATCTCATTGATGGTAATGACTTTGCCACGTCGGTCGGTGGCAACAACCCCATCTGTCATGTGAGACAAGACGCTGTCCAACCGATTTCGCTCGGACTCCATCGCCTCTTGGGTCTCTTCGATTCGTTCCCCTAATTGATTAAAGGTTTCCGCCAGTTGCCCCAATTCATCTTTTCCATGAATTGCTACCTTGCGGCTATAATCTCCTTTGGCGATACGAATCGCTTGTTCCCGCATCTCTCCAATTGGTTGGGTAATGGAACGAGAGACCAATAGTGCCACAATGATCGAAATCACTGCCGCAATTAGCGAAGCGGTAACAAAGATGACCGCTGTTGTACTAACTTCATTGTATTTTGACTCAAGATTGCTCCGTAAATAAAGCGTTCCTAAGACGGTATCCCCTGTCGGTGATTGGATCGACTGGACGATATTGAACACCCGCTGGCCGCTGGATTCATCATAAAGGACTTCACTACGGTTCGTATCGTAATCACGGTAATCATTTTTTCTCCCACCGAGCCACGATCATTGATATTGGTGGTTGCACGAATGATCCCTTGCTCATCCACCACCCGCATCTCCAAAATTTCCGAAGAGTTGGTACTCGTTAAGATTCGATTCAAGGAAGCATTCATGGAATCCCAATCCAAACCGTCATCATTATCCATGCGACTCAATTCAGAGCCTAATGTTACCACTAACGTGCTGGCCCGTGCCTCCATGTCGCGTTTGAAGGCATCGACCGTTGTTCTTTCCAATTCGCGAATAAAATACGCCCCGATAATCTGGATCGCAATCAATAAGATCAAGATAAAAGTCAGGGCGATTTTGAAGTTCACCGATTGAAAAAAGCGAACTTTATTTTTCATAGCTTATTCCTGTTCTGGGTTCCGCAAGTAATAGCCCACTCCGCGACGAGTAACCAAATAGTTTGGATGGCTCGGGCTGTCTTCGATTTTTTCACGTAAACGACGCACCGTCACGTCAACGGTCCGAACATCACCAAAGTAGTCATAGCCCCAAACCGTTTGCAATAAATGCTCCCGGGTCATCATTTGACCAAGATGTTTTGCCAAGTAGTGCATCAATTCAAACTCTCGGTGCGTCAATTCGATGGCTGCACCATTTTTAGTGACCATGTACGCATCAGGATGAATCGTTAAATCACCAATCGTTAATTCGCTGTTGGCGTTATCGTCTGCTTCCTTCGCAGCTGCCGAGCCGCGACGCAGATTGGCTTTGACACGGGCCACCAATTCCCGGTTTGAAAATGGTTTGGTTACATAATCGTCCGCACCAAGCTCGAGGCCTAGTACTTTATCGATTTCAGAATCTTTGGCTGTGACCATGATGATCGGCATGTCATGGGTTTTGCGCACTTCCCGTGCAACTTCCAACCCATCCATTTTTGGCAGCATCAAATCAAGCAAAATCAGATCAGGATCGACCTCGGCTACTTTTTCTAATGCCTCTTCTCCATCATAGGCGGTATATACTTCATATCCTTCTTTGGTTAAATTAAATTTGACGATATCAGAAATTGGTTTCTCATCGTCCACGACTAGGATCTTTTTCAAAAATGTCACCTCAATTTTTTTTGGTTTCTTACTTATTATACATTATTTAAACGGGCTTTTCATCTTTCCCAAAAACCGCAGCCTCATTCTTAAGGAAAGCACAAAAAAAGAAAGGCACGGGGCCTTTCTTTTTTACTCTTCTAAAAGTTGGATACCGATCCCTAACAACCCAGGACCCGTGTGGACGACTAATGCGGGAGAGATTTGCCCAAATAAGATTTCTTTGACCTTAGGAAATTCGGCTTCTAATCGTGCTTTCATCTCTTTGGCTTCTTGCAGTGCATCACCTTGCGCCACGGCTAAACGCACATGGCGATGATCACCGATGAATTGCTTGATCAAGTCAACCGTTTTGTCCAAGCTTTTCTTCCGTCCACGAGATTTTGCGACCGTATAGTAGATCCCTTCTTCATTACAAGAGATAATTGGATTCAATTTCAAGGCATTGCCTAAGATGGATGCAACCAGACCGATGCGGCCGCCTTTTTGTAAATACTCTAAGGTAGCTACGTTGAAAAAGACTTTGTTTTTCGGTACTTCATTCGTTAATTGTGCCCGCAGTTCTTCCCAAGTCACGCCTTTTTCTAACAGTTCTGCCGCACGAATCGCTTGTAGCCCTGCACCGATCCCGATATTTTTCGTATCAAGTACAAAAACCTCAAGGTCGGTCCGTTGTTCACCTAACAGGCGAACAACATTAAACGTTCCACTCAATCCGCTGGAGATGGTTACGGCAAAGACTTTTTCATACCCATCGGCTTTGATCCGATCAAAGATTTCCCCGATCGCCGCGCCATCAGGTAATGAAGTACTAGGAATCTCTTGCGGCAAACGTTCATAAATTTCTTCGGCAGTAATATCAACTTTATCGGTATAGGTCCGATCCTTGTAAATAATTTGCAATGGCAGCATATACATGCCGTATTGCTCCATGATCTGTGCGGGAACATCGGTACCTGAATCAACTAATAGGGCAATTTTCTCTTTATTCATGGGCTTCTCCTTTATGTGTTTCTAAATAAATGACTTCTAATTCGATTGTTTTTTCTGCCAATAATTTATTAGCAAAGGAACGTGTTGCACCTTTCATGGCCACTAATTCAATCGGGATTGGTTCCGATGCCATTTGCTCGGGCTCTCCCATTGCTTCTGTGCCAACAAGATGGATTGCTTTTTCTTGTTCTTCACAAAATACATTATAGGCATTTCTGATTCCGACAGCTTTCCCTTGAAAAAGGATGCCTGTCTTTATTTCTGGAATCGTCAACACTTGCTTCAGCATCGTGATCGCGATCAAAAATGCGAGATGCTTTTGGTTGTAACGTTTTTTTTCTGGTGCGGGGATCATCCCTTTTTTGACATAATTATTGACCATAGACGAGGTCAATAGCGGATGTTTTTCTGTTTGAATCACTGGTGATAAATATTGGTCAATCAAAGTGATTACCTGATCCATATACAGTTCCAGGGTCGGTAATTCTTCCCACCTAGGCAGATGGAATTCCAGTAGCGATTCGCCCCATGTTTTCATGTCCGATTGTAATTTTTCCATGTCATCCTCCATTTTGACTAACAGAAGGTTAGATTATCACAAACTAATCATCTAGTTTCGATAACTAGATACATTTTATCACGGCTTTCTGAGTTTTTAAAGCATTCTGTTCAATCTTTTAAAAATTTCCTATCGTTTGAAATTGGGGAATGAATGGTATTTTTTTAAGATAACCTCTGTCTTCCAACTGAAAAAGCACACATTTTTTTCAAAAGAATGATTGATTTTTAAACAACGGAGTGCTAAGATAATGAAGTACTTTTGGTACGGGCCGTTAGCTCAGTTGGTAGAGCAGCTGACTCTTAATCAGCGGGTCGCGGGTTCGAGCCCCTCACGGCCCATTGGGTGCCAAACCCACGGAACAGGTAAATGTTGGTGCGAAAGCATTTCGAAAACATTTATGCTGTTCCATTTTTTTGTTTATAATTATCACCTTGCGAATAAAGGGATTTTTTTTGATAAGAGGATTTCTTATTCGAAGAGGTCTGTGTAAAACTTCAAAAACTTTTGAGCTATGAAGAAGGCATCTCAATTCGATGGTCTTCCTTACCCAAACGATGACTCATTTACCGATCACGAAACGAGGATTCTACGGATTTAAATCATTTGAGAACATGAGAATTAGAATCATAAAAAAACTCCTTTCGATCTGATATGCGGTTGGTAGCCACTATTAGTATATCGAAAGGATTTTTTTATCGCTAAAGCTATTTCGTCCACGCGTAGAAACGCGCGGTTTTTTTGTTTCGTATGCTACGCGAACGAAACTGACTAAAGTCAATAATAATATAAAATATGGGTCAGAATGAGGTTCATTCTGACCCATATTTTATTTTTCACAACATATCAGTCCATATTAACAGAGAACCCATAAAAATAATTTTTCGCTATGTCATAAAGTACTAAAAATAGGTTTTTGACGATATTCTGCACAAAATTTTCAACGAGGAAATAGAAATGGTATGATATTGTTTTAGAGTATTAATTGGTAGTATAGACATCTTCTCCAAGTCCCCGCTATCAATACTCTTCTACTTTTGAAACTGTGAAATTCTCCTTAGAGAACTACATCACAATTAAGATTCATATTATTTTTGTCATATTCGATTTATTATTGTTATTCGCTTATCATTCCATCAAAAAGATTTCTTGTGGTCGACCTATTAAACCATGGTAGCCGTAGTAGGCATCATTTGACTTGAAATATAAGTGAATAATTCGTTTTACTATTCAAGTTGTAACCACATAGTTCCTTCGTATAACAAGGATAGTCCTTTTCAACCAATTCAATCAATTCCTTTGAACCTAATCCCAACTGATCATCTTTTAGTAAATCAATCAACTCCCCTAATAAAGCCAACCGGGCATCAATGCCTAGAAGGTACGGAAATACTTCCCAAAAGTTTTCTGAAGAGATGGTATCAATCAATGTACTCATCTCCATTAGTTGTTGTTTACAGTACTCTTCAATGCAGCTATATCGGTTAAAATAGGGGTGGAACGTAGTATGCCACTTTTGTATATAATCTTTGGAGTTCAATGGGTTCTCCAACATATTACTCCTTTCCCTTACATCAATTTAATCTTCCATACATTATTGCAAAAAGCTGATAATTCTTTTTCAACCTCTATTTTTACTAATCATCATTTCTATTATTGCTGTTAGATGCTTCCTGTACTTATCTGTTATCAAACGTCATGCAAATTCTTCTAAAAAATATTACCAATATCCAACTAGAGTTTTTTCTTTCAGCCCTTCTTAAATACCACGTAACAAAGACAACGAAACCTCCTAAAATCCCCATATAAGAAAAGGTACTTCCTGTTTGAGGTAGATTTCCAGAATCCTCTTTATCAAGATTATTTCTCTCGTCTTCTTGATAAAAGCTAACAACCGCGCGGTTTTCATGTGTTGTTGCTCGTCCAGCAAGGGCATTCCCTAAGACAAAGGGGGTAAAGAAACATAGACCGATAACTAAAACAATCAACCTTCGTCTCATCGTTTGCCTCCCATTGTCGGATCCCCCACTAATTCCCAAGCGATTGTTGTTTGATAATCTCCCACGTCCACAGGGGTATTGGCAGGTATGATGAGAGAAACACCAGTTAAACTATGATTTTCTACTTCTCCAATTTGAATGATTGTTTTTCCGTATTCGTCTTTGGAATTTTCTGAAGCATCTCTTGAAACAATCAACTGAGGGGTTTCTCCTAACAAGATCTCTTTTTTAGGGAAGGAAATAGATGTGGAAGCAGATTCAATCACTTTTAAATCCTTCAAAGTTATAGAAGCTTCACTCAATTCCTGGTTTTTCTCGTTTAAAAATGGGCTCATAGACGCGTAGACACTCCACTGAGAAGCATTACTAAAATCAGTGACCTTGATTTTTGGAGAAAATTCTCCTTTAGCAGAAATTTCTTGTCTACGACTAGTTTTTTGTACTTCGCCAAAATCAAAATTACCGTGAGCAATTTCCGATATTTCCAATTGACCAGATTCAACTATATAGGACACCTCGTATTCCATCGAAAAACTGTACATATTTTCTTTTTTTTGTGTCACCAGTACAACTGCTTTACCTTCATTTCCAGGTAATAGCGTATCAAAACTGATCAGCTCAAATGTAAATTCTCCTTTTTCCTGCTCCGTAAATTCTTCATGAAAATTGAAGAATTCACTTAATCTTTGACCAATTTCTTCTGGTGTATCACTGGCTTCAATAGTGAGTTTGTTCGTTGTTAGTTGATTCACCCTCATTAATTGAAAGCCATTTTCCGTCATCATGTAAAGGGCCTCCGGCCATCCAATTGCTTCACGTACAGGTTCTTCATTCCTAGTGACCCATGTATTGGCTCCATTGTAATTTTGATTTGCTACTGCAAACCTGTTTACGCTTAATCCGATCACATCACCAAATTCTATATCAATATTGTTTAACGTATCATTCCAAGTCTGTACGACACTCGTTCTCGGTTGATTGACTGTAAAAAAAGGAATCGGTGTTCTATTGGAATATTTTTTATGATAGATCGAAAAATTTGGTCTTGATGTTACTTGATTTCCCCACGCGTTACCAAACCCTTCTGAAGCAACAAGAGATGGACCTGTATCACTGATATGCAAACTGATCACCCCAGTACTAGCATCGGTTGCAGCTTCTCGTGAGAAGATCGAATGGCCCCATATCACTTCAATCGGTACATGTATTTGAGTTTCTATTTGTGTTTCAAGATGTACGACAGTTATTTGGACTTGCTGATTGCCTAAAAGACTTGTATTCGGTTGATCTAAAAGGATTACCTTAAATTCCTCACGTTTTACTTCATCCCCATTAAGCCTTACGTTGGTCACTAAATCTCTCAGTCGTTCTTCAGAAAATTTCCCGCCTAATCCTATCATTTGAGGAACTGCTTCTGCTGTGAGCACATCCTCGCTAGAAAGATGATTATATTCGCTCTCCTGTATCGATCTATCCTCCTCTCCTTCATCATAACTACCACTTGACTCACCGTCAGAATTATCATTGCCCGTGCTAGAAGTAGGTAAATCTATGATACCTTGCGATTCATCCGTTGATTGATTTACTGCATGTTCTGATTCAGTAAAATAATTTTCATCTAGCTTAAGGAAAGAATTGCTATCTTCAGATGTCCTTTGTGTGATCGATGAATCAATGGTTTCTGCAAACATGATGGTCGATGGAACCAAGTACCTAATAATGATTAAACATAGTACGGTAATAAGCACATTTCTTTTCATCTGATTTTCCTTTCCTTCAGAATGATTCAGAAGAATTTACGATGATTTATCCACCTATACCTGTAGTAGGATCTGCCACTAATTCCCAGACAATCTCAGTAGAATACTCCGTATTATTGGCGGTTGTGTTTGCTGGTATGCGTAGCACCACCCCGTCAGTATGTCCTTCTCCATTTGATTTTCCTAATGCTAATGCCCAAGCGCCTGCTCCTTGCGTGGCATCTGCTGTTGCCAACGATTGTGCTGCTTGTCCTAGCACGATCGCATTTTGATTTACTACTGGTGTAGCGTCTGTTGAATTTACATAACGCAGACCTGTTAAGGTAATCGTTGCGCCATTTAATTCATGACCACTCTCGTCAGTTAACTGGTTTGGCTGAGACACTTGTAACTCCCAACCTAATCGTTCACTTCCTCGACGATCTTCCGTTGCAACAAAAGGTACCCGTGATACTTCTTCACCGTCTACCCATACATTATCGAGCCTTGCTTTTTGTTCAATTGCGTGAGACACATTTTTGATCTGTCCAAAATCAAAATTTGATACATAATTAATACGCAAAAGTCCTGGGTGAGGATTGGTTGGTTCTTCAGGTCTAAGCTCATTATCTGGATTCTCCGGATCAGGAACGACTGGATTTGAAGAGTCATTTTCTAGAATCGTTACTTTCCCTTCAGTTGTAACTTTTGTTGCATCTTCATAAGTTGCAGCATAACTAATTCCTGTACCAATTCCAAGACTAGTCGTTAAAAGTGCTGTTAATAAAATAAGATTATTTTTTTTTCATTTTCTTTCCTCCATTGTCCTTTGAATAAATGTTTTTTAGTTATCCTTCCGCTTTTACAAGCCTTATTCACTCCTTTCTCACTAGATTTAGCATTTTTATTCTCTTAATTCTGCTGGATAAATCCTATAAACCAGCAATCCTTATTATCATATTATTGATATTTACGCTTTCTTATTCTTCCTAATCCCCCATACTACTAATAGAAAGAAGAACAATCCAACTCCTAAAAACAGGCCGTATGAAATGAATGATCTCGACTGATCTAGATTCACTGCACTTTGATTTAATTGACGAGCATTCGCATTCGTTATTGAAAAAGTTTGTTCAAATGAATACTCTTTATCGTCGGCCGTTATCAGCATCTTAAGAACATAGTCTCCGGCTTCAATCGGTTGCGATCCAGTTGGGATACCAAAATTGAAATTCGAATTTGGTGCCATTCGCAACTCGTGTGCATTATACGTATAAATAGGTGTATCATTTCCTTCCCTATATATACTTGACTGAATAGTCATATTGCGAACAATCGCAGCAGCTCTATTCTGTAGCTTTGCTTCAATGTGATTCCGATAGTTACGCTGACCTGCAACCACCTCATTTAATGACAATTCATTTTGAACCGCTGCTCCACCTGTTTGATTTAATAGAACACCAATGGTATAAGCAACTTCATGTACCACAGTATGGTTATTCTGCTGATTCTTTTCCTCAGTAAAACGAATCCCTCCAAGAATATCTCCTTCCCATTCTTCTTGAGGTAAGGATATAACCATCGTTGCTAGGGCCGATTCACCAGCTGGAATCAGTAGTTCGCTCTCTTCAATAGCAATCAGTTTATCCATTCGATGAATTAAGGAAGAATCATACACCTGCTCCCCTAAATAACTAGGGATGCCATTTTGATTTGTAGATGCTGGATTTGCTATTACGTTCACCTTGAGTTCTTCTTCGGAGGGGTTGTACACTCGAATCGAAACAGTGTGCTGTTTTCCAGGCTCATCAATGATATGGTAGTATCCTTTCTCATTCACATTACCTTTTTCATCTAATGGTTGTATCGAGAATGAATTTACATTTTCTGCAAAGACTTCTTCAGTAAATGCTCGGCTGTTCATTACAGCTAAAGCTACTATCAAAATAAAAAGTCCAACTTTTTTTCTTGAAATTATGTCTTTCACTACATACCTCCTCAGTTTGATTCTTCGAAATTATAACTTGACATCAAAGAGCAAACCAAGATAATTTCTATGCTCGCTATAAATACATTCTGTTATTAATTAAAAGAAAAACGACAGTAATCATAATTAGCAAAATGATTACTGTCGTTTTTTTATTAATAAAATTATAAGTCTGAATTTTCTTAGGTGGCCTACTTAACCTAAGAACATTGGACAGTAGTGTGTGGGTTTATTAATTCTATAATGATTCTCTTATTACTGAAATAGCTACAAAAAAAGAGGGGGTAATTTGAGATTGCTTCACTTAACTTTATAGCCCACTTAAATTTAAATGAACCATTTTTATGAATAAAATACTAATTAAGTATAATTAGTACCCATGTCAAAAAGACATGACAAATTTTCCATTTTGCCATGTCCTAGAAAGAAATTAACAGAGTGGTTTTGATACTACATGCACTTTCCCAAGTCCCATGTTACTAATTCAATTTAACAAAGATCACTCGCTTACGAGAAAATAACAGGAATTATTAGTTAGAATTCCGAGTATGATCAATAGATTGCGGATTTAACAATATTCGATAGATTTTATCTGCTACCCAATCATTATCCATCTCATCTAGATTTTTTCCAGAAAATCCTCCATATGCATAGTATTCATTATACAAAAAAAGGGACAATCATGTTTTCGATTTATCCTAAATTATCTAAAAAATCATGATACTTAAAAAAATCTATTTCAGATTTCTTTGTTTCATAAAAATGGACTTTTTGATCAATCACAAATTAAGTTTATTTTATATTTCCACTAAACTCCTTACCATATCAAAGAGAAATCGTTGTTACTTCTATTTATTTGCATCAAATCTGTAGTATTAAATGCTCGATTCATTCAATAAACAAATTTTTTAAGGCGAATATAAATCTTTTATCATCAAAAACACTTTCCTTCCACTCCATTTTGACGAAAAATTTTCATTGAATTGACAACTAACGTGGGTTAACTTATCCCTAAATGGTTCACCACTTCACGATAGTAACGCTCACTCGTTTGATATAAAACTGTCGCATCTATCTTGAATTGAAAAGAATAACTTTGCTTTTTCCGCTTAGGTAAGTGCCCTTCTTCTATAAATTCCCGATAAGCATTGATCCATCCGTGTCCCTTTTTTTGTGATTATCCATGTTTTTTTGCTAAGTATCCTAATCCATTTGTTCCTTCAAGATACTCTTGAACGATTGCCAACTTAAATTCAAAGCTATATTTTGCGATAAAAATACCGACCTTCACAAACTAGATTTTGGTCTAACTTCTGAAGGTCGGTACAGAATTAGAATTGATTCTTTAGTCCCATAAATTATAAAGTCAGAATTTTAGCGATTGTTCTATTTTGCTTAATTTTGGCAGATAGCCAGAAATTCTTGAAAACTTGTTTGTCTTGAAAGCTTTTTTACTTTCAATGGATCATTTAGCATATGTACAAGTTCTTCAAATAGCTGTTCAAAGGAATTATCTCGTTCTTCTTTTAAGGCCAGTAATAGCACTAATCTAACCTTCTTTTCTTTCCAAATTAGCGGTTTTTCCAATGAACAAATAGCGACTGCGTTTTGTTTTGCCTCACGTTTTATCGAATGAGGCAGCGCATAATAATCACCAAAGGCAGTACTGGATAATGCTTCTCGCCTCAGCACCTTATCCACATAATTCTTCTCACAAATCCCCACTTCATAAAGTTCTTGACAGAGAAATCGGATTACTTCATCTCTTTCTATAACTTTTTTTGCGGAAAGAACAGCTCTTCCTTCAAAAAGGTCTTCAAAACAGAAGGCGACTGATTTTCTTCAATCAAAATGTTGCGAATCTCCTTTAAATCATCATCCGTCAAAAAAGAATCGTAACTATAAACCGGAACTGTTGTCGTTAAATTTAGCTTCTCTGTTGTTAAAATCAATGATTTATCTTCTGTAATATCATTGGTTACCGCAAATATAGATTTTGCTACGAACAGTTCGATCTCAAACTCCTGGATTTTATTCAATTGATTTCGGACAATTCGCTGATTTCCCACCCCATACGGAGAGATCAGCAACACACGTTTCTTTTTATGAGCGCGGATGTTTTCTAGTGCTGAAAGAAAATGCAACGCTAAATACGCCACTTCATCTTCTGGAAATTGAATATTCAGCTTCTCTTGAAGATAGCCTGAAGCATAGACACTTACATTATAAACAAAAGGAAACTTGCGTTTAATTTCATTCAGAAGCGGATTTACCAAATATTGTTTATTGGTAGCGCGCTTATATAATGCAGATACATGAGTCAGCAAATAATCCGTGATCTTGTTATCTTCCTTGAAATCAAGGAAAAAGATCGAGTCTATATTTGTTAGGACCCCTTCAATCGCCTGCTTTAGCTTTTTATCAGCTAAATCCTCATCAGAAACTAGAGAACCAGAATATAGGCGATAAATGTACGCATATTCTTCCTCTGGAATTTTCACTCCAAAGTTTGTTTGTAATTCCTTGACCATCTCCAAAGTCATTTGACGACTCTTCATCTCTTTTAACGAAGCTTGAGAGGGATTCAAGTAGCTTTTTTGCTTATTCTTTCTAAAAGTACTGCAAGATGCAGAATAAATGAAATCGTAGAGAAATCATTGACGAAAAAGCCTTCTCTTTGATGGACATTCACGACTACTTCCGATAACTTTACTAAATCAATCTGTTCAAAATAATCCGAATAATTGTCTAAACTTAATTTATTTGTCGCAATCTCCTGATTTAAGAACAACGTAAATACACGACGCTTAGCCGCTTCATCCCCTTCGATCAAGAGTCGATTTTGTTTCCGTTTAATTAACAGTTGCTGATCACTTTTTGCAATCAATGTATTAAGTTCTTTGACCATTCGATCAAGCGTAGATTCACTAATGAAGAATTCCTCCGCTAGTTCATAAAAGTCACAAGCTTTTTGATCTAATAATCGTGTGAGTAAGTCAAAATATAGATTCGTTGGTTGTTTATCGGATGTCTTCTGCTGAAATTGATCGTGTTCAGGATTTAAATAGAATCCTGTTCCCGCCTTCGATAGGATCATAGGTTGTTCAAAAAGCTGGTTTAACTGTTGAATATCATTTCGAATTGTTTTCGACGAAACCCCCAGGTCTTTTGACAACTGACCAGCGGTAGAAGGCTGCTGATTTAGTGACAATTTTTCAAGAATTTTTTCTTGTCTTTGAGAAACATTCACTAAAGACCCTCCTATGACAGTTTAATAAATTTATTCAACAAAAGCATAGAAGTTACGAAACTCCTACGCTTTATTATAACATTATAGCGATTCTGCATCGCTTTCTTTTTCTAATTGAACAAGATTATTTTCATAGACTTTCAAGAATGGATAATACATAATCCCATCGAGAATGATCAAAATTAAAACTAAAACTATTGCCCGCCAATCCATTGTAGATAGAAAAGCACCGATTGGTGACGGCATTTGCCAAGAAAAAACAGCGAAGGTTTTTCCGACAATACCCCATGACATACAAAGATACGTCGCGATTGCATTAAATACAGAAGTAAAAATGAAAGGAAAGAAGAAAATCGGATTTAACATTAATGGTGTTCCGAAAATCAACGGTTCAGAGATACCAAAGAAAGAAGGGATCAAACCGATTTTCCCAACTGTACTTAACTGCTTAGATTTTGAACGCATCATTAAAAAAGCTAAGGCTAACACGGAACCAGATCCCCCGATAATGACGAAATACGTCCAAAATGGTGTCGTAAAAATATTGCTTAAATCGCTTCCTGCTATTTTTTCTGCAGCATTTATAGATAGATTTCCATCTCGGATCGGTCCAAGAATCCCTGCCAAGGCAGCGTCATGAATGCCGAAGAACCAGAACAAATGAATCAAAAAGACGCTGATAATCGTAAATGGAAGACTGTCGGCAGCTTTGAAGCTTGGTGCCATTATATTGTAAAGGAATTGTACAGCTGTTGTATCAAATGCATGGAAAATTATAAAGAGTATTGAAAAGAATGTCATCAAAATCAAGCCTGGAACTAAAGCGGCAAATGTCTCTGAAAGAGAAGCTGGAACGCTGTCTGGCATCTTGATTCTACCAATATTCCTTTTGTGCATCCAATGGTATCCTTCTACCGTAACGATTGCTATAAAAAGTGACAGTAAAATTCCGCGTCCATCTAGAAAGCTGATCTCAACTTCCTTCCCGTCCCACCCCATTTTAAGTGGTGTTAAAACCAGCATTAGAAAACCCACGAGTGCAAACATCATTGGCCGTAAAACATCTTCTTTGTAGTGGCGGCACAAGAAGTAAGTTACCCCTACACAGATAAATAAGGCCATCGCGCTCAGGGTTACCCCGCTGATCCAATTTAAAATCAGACTATTTTTTTCTGCGAAGCTTGCCCATGCTAACAAAAAACCATTTTTCGTATCTTCCGTCACAGGTGGTGCATTCAAAATAATTGGAATCGAACCAAACAATGTTATCGGCAACATAGACATAAAGGCATCACGCGTCGCTTTTAAATGACGCTGCTGGCTCAGTTTATTTGCAAAAGGCGAGATGTATTTATCCATCGTATCGCTAAATGTACTAAATCCCATGACTTCTTACCCTCCGATCAATTTTTTGATATCCTCATAAACACCCTTACCATCCATAATACCGTATTTCATTGGCGAAATGGCTTCTACTGGCACATCCACGGCTGCCTCAATTTGAGGTTTTAAGAAACGAATTTGTGGGCCAATCAAGACTAAATCCACTCCTTGCAGATAGTCTTGATATTCTGATTCACTATAGGCGCTGACTTGTAACGTTTGATCAGAAGCTGCTTCGATTTTCTTCGCTAGCATTCCTGTTGACATTCCCGCATTACATATTAGCATGATTTTTTTCATTTTGTACTCTCCTCTTCCTCTAAACAAAGATTATTCCTTTTTAGTGTAAGGTCCTTCTTTGAATTTTTTTACCTTGGCTTTCGATAATTTCTTTGTACCAATGATAAGATGCCTTTGGTTTTCTGATTTGATCCTTTTCAAAATCAATAGCTACTAAGCCATAGCGCTTCTCCACTCCATTTTTCCATGAATATAAGTCAAATGATGCCCAAGCATAGTAGCCGCGAACATCCACTCCGTAATCCATCGCATTCATAATGGCATTAATATGATCATTCATGAAGGAAATTCGATAGTCATCATTCACCTGAGCTACCGTCACATCTTCCCTTACCCCCACACCATTTTCAGTTACGTAGATTGGCAATTGATAGCGAATCCAGGCTTCAATCAGTCCATCCTGTAAGCCCTTCGGATAGATTTCAGTATCCCATTCAGTAAATTCACTATTTGGATCTTTGACCTGTTCAAACCAGTCTTTGATTACTACTTTACTTTCGCCTTTTTTCCCTGAGTGGTTGAAGACTAGTTGTGTTTCGCCTTCAGTATATGGTTTTACCAAGGTACGAGCGTAATAATTTAATCCAATGAAGTCTACGGTGTTTTCTTTCATAATTTTCAATTCTTCAGTTTTCATAAAGCTGATGTCATAATCCTGTGCTAATTTTGCTACTAAATCAATTGGAAATTCGCCTAAAGCAGCAGTATCTAAAATCCAATTATTACAATAATTATCGGCATAGCGCATAGCAATCCGAGTTTTAATCGTATCATCTACACCATTTACTGGAGTATAGCTATGAACAATACCTATCTGCCCTTGATAATTGCCAGCTCTGAAAGCTCGCACACCTAAAGCACTTGCTAACATTACATTGTAAGCACCAATCATCGTCTTCTGAACATCTTGGAATCCCGGAGGATAATTACCGATGAAATACCCGTTGACAATAAACCATTTCGGTTCATTAAACGTTGTCCAGTTTTGAACCTTCTCACTAAAATGATCAAAACATACTTTTGCTAAATGTTCAAAAGCGTAGGCAACTTGAGGATTCACCCACCCTCCTTCATCTTCCCAATATTGCGGAAGATCCCAATGATAGATCGTTACGAAAGGTTCAATACCATATTTATGACAAGCATCTAGCAAACGGTGATAAAACTTGATTCCTTTTTCATTAATATCACCTTCTTTATTTTTAATGATTCGCGGCCATGAAAGAGAAAAACGATAGGAATTCTGCCCACCTTCCTTCATCATCCGAATATCTTCTTCGAAACGATGGTAATGATCACTAGCAACATCGCCATTTTCCAAATCGTTCTCATGTAAATAGCGATCCCACATTGATTCTGCTTTATCATCTACATTCCAAGCACCTTCACATTGATACGAAGCTGTAGCGCTACCCCATAAAAATTTCTCGTCCATTAAATTGTCACCTTCCATTTATATAATTCACCAAACTCACCGATCATATCAACCGCGATTGCTGTCGATGTTAAATGCCCTTCAGCGTGAACAAGCAATAAGTCAATGTCATCCATACGCTCTTCCGCGGAAAGCTTGCGTAGCATCTCTGCATGAGCTTTATGCGCTAACTTGATTTCATCCTGTGCCGATTGATATTTTTCTTCAAAGGTATGGAAATTTCCTGTTTTTACCGCTTGCAGGGCTTCATATGAATCACTTTTTGCATTGCCAGCGTGTAAAATTATCTTCATCGATTCCATTTCGGTTCCAATTTTTCCTTCTCGCAAATAAACTCCCTCCCCTTTATCTATATGTCGATTATAAAACGCTTCCTAAATTTATTAAATTTTTTATTTTCCACAACAAAGTGGAAATTTTGGATCCCTAATTTATGGAACTGATGGATATATCAACTCCAAAAATTAACTCAAAATCTAACTTCTATAGTGAAGTTGTCAAGAACACTAGACACTTAGTTAAGAGAAAAAACGGATTTTTTTCAAAATCTCTAGGATGTTGGTACCCAAGTGAAAGTTATATATGTTTTGTATTTCGGTATCTTTGAATTGAGCATCATTAATTAGCTCTCTTTTTAACGTTTGGTAAAAAGATTCCATTAAAGCATGGTCGTAGGTTGGCTTCTTTTCGACTTCTATTAGATCGTACTTCTCTTTTCTTACACTGCTTGAAACTTAGTACCAGTGTATTATGAGCCTTGATCAGTATGAATAAATTACCATACTTAAGGCTGCTCTTTTCCAAATCCTTAAAGAAAAGAATCAACAACTAATTGAACATTCAATCTAGGTGACATAGACCATCCAACTATCTTTAAATAAAGTGTTTATTCTTTCAATGGGACGTAGTAATCCCCTTAACTTGATTCTATTTTAATGTCTTAAACGATTGGGGCGTGAAAGAGGGGGTAATTTTCGACTGCAATACTTGTATTTATGGGTCCTGCCTTTAACACAGAAACCGAGTTGATGAAGAAGCTTTCCTACACTTTTCGATAAGCGAGAGCTCCATATTATAATACTTTTGTTATTCGAGTAGTTTCATACCTCCCAAGGTGTTTCTGAAAAATTGTAGAGGTCTTTTCTTCCCATGGGTTATGCGCTTTTTTCTTTTACTGCTTCTTTTAAGAAACTCATAATTCTCATCTTTTGTAACGTTCGATGTTTGGCAAACTCTACGAATAAGTTAACTCATTCTTGTATTCTTTTTAGAACTAAGTTCGAACTTTTTGTTTGGATTCAATAAGATCTTGCCCATTTAATAAATCCAATTTCTCCTTTAGATAACGATTTTCTTGTTCCAGTTTTCTTATTTCATAATGAGCATCAAAAAGTGCACTCTCTTTTCTAGGAAACGCACTTTACGGTTACGTCATAGACAAAATAGCGATCGGCAATTTTTTTATTATTGTATTCTTCGTCAGTTCCAAGGCAATTTGAATCTTTAACTCCTTTGAAGATAGCCGTTTTCATCCACCAAATTCGTCCATGTATTGAATGTCGACTAAATTCTACTAATTAGGTTATATCTTTATTATCTTTTTACATTCTCATCACGTGTAGAAACGCGCATTTTTTTGTACGCTACTCGAACAAAAAAAGTGTCAGTAGAAAACCCATAGATTTTCCACCAACACAAACCATTTTTTTATAAAACGAGATTAGTTAACTTATGCCACGCCCTAACTTAGATTTTGCGCCATTCATCCGACCTATTTTCCAAGATTCTTTTGAGATGCACAAACATTTTCCTGCTACCACCCATCTCACACTTGGTTTTCTATCAGTACTCGAATTGGCGATAGTAGCGCCGAATTTCCATTGGGTGACAATTCATTTGTTCGACATAGGCATCAATGCGCTGCGTCACACAATGCATTAACAAGTGGGACAGCACTCGGCCGCGATATTTCTCACTGATTCCTGAAACAGGATAATCCTTGGTATCGATCAATGTATAGTTTCCACAAATTCTTGGCAATAATTTAGCTACTCTTTCTGATAATGGACGTTGCTCGTCTTCTCCTAAAAACACTGTGACAGGTGTGGTTTCGTCAACGATTTCCAACGTTCCGTGAAGAAACTCAGCAGCATGGATCGATTTTGAACGCAACCAGCTTTGCTCCTCCCAATAACACATAGCATAAGAATAGACAGCACCCCATTGATTTCCCGCACCGATGAAATAATGCATCGCATCGTGACGATGTTTCTCCGCAAATGCTCGCCCAAATTCGTCCGCCTGCTTTTCAGCTTCTACTAATCCTTTTGCTAAATATTTATCCAATTCTCGATAGTAGGCGTCGTAATCAGGAAAATCCCCATGGTTTTTCATCAATCGATCGGCAACCATAAAGAATTTGATTTGTTCGGTTCCCGGTGCAGGATACGTGATGACATGGTCACATTGTTCCGCCAAAATACTGCCTTTTGAATCAATAAATCCTAGTAATGTCGCTCCTACTTTTTTGATTTCTTCAACTGCTTTAACCACTTCTTGTGTCGTTCCAGTAACAGAGGACAAGATGACTAATGAGTCTTTCGTCAAACGACGGTTGCCGGTTGTATAATATTCTGCCGCATGTTGGACGTAAACCGGTAAGTCACTTTTTCCATTAATGTAAGTGACAGCTTGCATCGCAGAAGCATAGGTACCGCCAATTCCTAGATAATAGATGGCGTCAAAGTCTTTTTCGTCAATGGCATCGACTAATCTTTCAATTTCTGGACGTAGATCTAACATTCCTTGAATATCGTCAATTTGTTGTTGTTCATTAAATTTCAGCATCTTTTCCACCTCTAAATTTTACTTTTTAGCACTTGATCAAAGTCATCAAAAATACGTTTACTCAAATCGATCCCTTTAGCAGCAGCCCCGAGATAGGAGAAAATTTGGAACGGAATAACTAAGAGCAAAGAAGAAAACGTTTCTTCACATGCAACATCCAACCCAAGTGTATCGGGATTCTTTGCCGCTGCTGTGGTGATCGTATAAGCTTTTCCCACATGGGATGCTAAATAATCATGCAACAGTTGGGCTCTTGATTGATTCGGGCTTGGTGCTTCAATAAAGAAAAGCACATGTTCATGGTTGGCTTCAAGATACGGCCCGTGCATATACGCTTCCAATTCAAATCCTTGCGAAGGCACTCGAATCGTTTCCGTAAATTTCGTTTCAAATTCTTTAGCGGTTCCCCAGTTTGGTCCATAACCGACTGCCACAAACCGATTCGCTAGTTTAAAAATACTTGCGTTTTTCTCAAAAAAATCAATTGTCTTAGCAATGATCTGAGGAATGGCTTCAATCATCTCCTCTAACTGATTTTTGATCATCGACACTTGGTCGTCGGATAATATACCTTTGCTGTAGCCAATAGATACCCCCATTAAATAGAGTTGCAATACTGTTGCTACATATCCTTTGGTCACGAATCCAACGGTCTCGATCCCAGTTCCTAGATCAATGCTTTCGTTAACTTTTTGAGCAAGGGGACTTTCGGGATCACTGCTTAAACCGATCGTATAAATATCTTGCTTGGACATCTGCGCCACTGCATCTATCGTAGAAGCACTTTTTCCGCTTTGAGAAACCGCCAAAACTGTCTCGACTTCTTTAGAAAGATGGCCGTAATGATTAAAGTGGTATGGCTCTTCAATCGTGACAGTGATCTGCGCTAATTTCTCCATTGCGTACTTTGCTGCTAAACAGGCATTGGCAGAAGAGCCCGTTGCCAAAATCAGTAAATTCTCGATTGCAGCTCTTTTTTCTTCTTTTTTAGGAACAAACCCCTGCAAGATCTCAACTAGGGTTGCTTGCTCTTCTTGTATATAGTCCATCATCGTTGCCACAACAATTCCTCCTTAAAAGAGTCCAATCAAGGATCCTAAAATACCTACGACTGCTAATCCCAGCAGAATAATTAGCGGCTTGACTTCTTTTTTCAAAAGATAAAAGACAGCCCCAAAGGCTCCCAATGACAATATTTTCGGAACGATATCATCAAAGATGCTTTGAACCGTAACTGCATTTTCTCCTGAACCAATCTGCAACGGAATGTTGATATCGATCATCGTAGCGGTCATTCCTCCTACGACCATCAAACCAATGATTGCAGCGCCATAAGTTAAACTTTCCATCAAACCGTTTTCCTGAATTTTCTTTAAAAATCCTGTCCCAAGTTTATATCCCCAACCAGTCGCAAAATAACGAAATAGTAGATGAGGAACATTGAAAATCACTAGAAACAGAATCGGACCTAGGATATTTCCTTGTAATGCCAATGAAGTTCCTACCCCAGTAGCAATTAGTCGCAACGTTCCCCAAAAGAAGGAATCACCGATTCCCGCTAAAGGGCCCATCAAAGAGGTCTTGATGTTATCAATCGCTGAAGAATCAAAATTTGGATCATTGACATTTTCTTCTTCCATCGCCGCATTGATTCCTAAAATAAGCGTGACGATATGCGGGGTCGTGTTGAAAAATTCCAGGTGCCGTTTCAACGCATCGGCCATCGATTCTTTTGTTTTGTAGAGTTTCTTTAAAATCGGAATCATCGCATAGACATAAGCTAGGTTCATCTGTCGCTCATAGTTCCATGAGAACTCCATTTGAAATGAACGCCAGAAGACACGATTCAACTCTTTTTTGGTAATTTCGGGTTTCTCATTAGAAGTCTTCATCATCATCTAGTACCTCCCCTGAAGTCATTTGAATAGATTGCCCTTGTCCACGAATGTTTCTTAAATTCACGACTACAACAGCCGTTATTGCTCCGAAGATTGCAATCCCTGTAACAGGAATCTCTAAATAAGCTGCTAATGCAAACCCTAAAAAGAAGTACGGTGCAACTTGTTTGTTAATCAGTAACCTAGCCAGCATGGCAAACCCAAGGGCTGGAATCAAACCAGTTGCAACTGATAGGCCGTTCTGTACAAAGGCTGGAATCATAGCCAATAATTTACTAATCGTATTGCTGCCTACCATAAAGGAGATCGTCACTACAAGGGCTAACATCAGAGATAGGCCAAAACCTGCTAATAAGTGCATTCGTTCTACACCTTTGTAGTTTCCATCTGCCGCGTATAAATCGGCTTTTTGGTTCATCATTGGGATAAGCAACCCCAAGTAAACATTTTTCAAGATAAGGGTCAATGTGGCGATTGGAAGTCCCAACAGTAAAGCCGTCTCGGTTCCCGCTCCTGCCGTAATTGCGAAAGCTGTACCCAGAATCCCTCCAGTTACGACATCTGGCGGAATAGAAGCACCGACAGAAAATGAGCCGATAAACGCTAACTCTAGTGTTGCACCCATAATAATTCCAGTGTTTATGTCCCCCAATACGATTCCTGTAAACAATCCAGTGACAACCGGACGCGACAGTAATGACGTTCCTAATGCGTATTCAGACTGCGCAATAAATGCAACAATTCCAAGTAATATTGCTTGCAGCATCTCTTTTGCTCCTTTCTTTATAAAACATCTTCGACAGCGACTTTTTTATCCGAAGGTACTTGACGGATATCGACAGCGATTCCTTTTGCAACCATTTTTCTCAAGAGTTCTTCTTCTGCTGGTAAAACATTGACTGCTTTGCCAATATTTTTAGAGCCTTCTTTGGCTTTGATCCCACCGAGATTGATCTTGTCGATCTCTGGACAGTTTTCTGCTAACTTATACGCATCTTTGATGGAATCAACTACGATGAATAATTTGTATTTATCCGTCACACCGCTTTGCAGGGCATGAATTGAATCCTCAATTGATTTGATCACCAGTTTTACGCCTTGCGGTTTTGCTAATTTGATCGTTGTCTTACGAATATCATTTGTCGGTACATCATCATTGGCAATCAAAATACAATCTGCGCCTAAATTTTGGGTCCAAGAAAATGCGACTTGGCCGTGTAATAGCCGATGATCGACTCGTGTCAAAATAATCATGTCGTCCCTCCTAAAATTCTTCTTCTTCGATTTCTTTTGCTACACTATCATTGCAAAACTGGATCATATCTTTCGAATTTGCCAGCGCTTGATGGATCGTTTCTAAAATTGCACCTCCCCCTTGAAGTTGTGTCGTTAATTCAATCAACAACGGCAAATTCAAACCTGCGATTAAATAAAAATTGGGTTGTTGGATATAACGCAAAAATTCATTGTTCACGCTGCCGCCAAAAATATCTGTGATAACGATCACTTCATGTTCTTTATATGTTTCCATCAGGGTATCTACCGTTGTCGTTAGATCAAATGCTTCGTCCACATAACAGTCAATCGCAAGGACTGATTGTTTTTTACCGCAGATAAGTTCTAACGAATGCAAGATTCCTGATGCAAATCGTCCGTGGGATGCTAAAATAACGAGTCGTTCCACTGCTTTCACCTCACTTTGCTCCAAGTTACATCTTACTAAACGCAAAAAGCGTGCCAAAAAAAGTGGCACGCTTTTCTTATCAATTAAAAATCCGCTTCAACCATTGAAGAATCAGTGTTTCCAAACAAAACATCATAGATGTAGCAAACTTCAGATTCCGGTATCGCGACACTGTAAACCTTTTCAATGACACTAAATGCTTTTTTGATCTCATTCAGCTGCTTTTCATGACACTGGAGTAATGTGTCGCTGGCATGATAAGTATCAATGGCTTCATTTCTAATAAGACGCTCAATTAAGCAACTCGTATGGACAAACAACGCGAGTTTGCGATCATTGGCGATCCGTTGCTGCCACATGCGCTCCAGATTTCCCACGAAAAATTCCATTTGAGAAATCACTTTTTCTGTATCTAGAATCGTTACCGATTGAATCACTCGATCCAATGAAAAGTTTCTTACTAATTGATTGTTCACATAGGCAATCATCTCTTCATCCAATTCTTCTTTTAGCCAACTTAATAGCACCTCTGTCCCAGCACCCGAAATTAGTTCTTCTAAAGAAATAAAAGGAGCCAGCTCTTGGCGAGGTTTAGTGGTTCCCACAACACCAACAATGTCATACGCTGCCAATGTCTGTCTTATATGTTCACTGTTTTCCAGCTGGTTGAATTCATAAGGAAGGATCCGAATCTGTAAATGATCAGGAATACTCTTTTCTAATAAGGTAGAGATTTGAACAGCAGTTCCAATTCCGGTTGAACAAGTTGTAATGACAACTTTCTCTTTTTTCACTTTTGGAAGAATGATTTCCCATTCGTTTTGGTGAAAGGTATTTACTCGCTCTGGAATTTCTCTCAAGGAAATATTCTGTTGGATACACTCCCCCACAGCGAGGGCTACACTTGTCGTTACATTGTTCATCATAACAATTGGAACCGCCAATTCTGGAATATATTGATAGACTTCTTTCAAAGATCCCATGTCGAACAAGACAACGAGTCCATTAGATACATCGTTTTTCTGAATATAGGTGGTAACCCTTTCCGCAATTTGTTTGGGCGTGACCTCTAATGGCATATCGAAAGACTGAAAAACCGATTCATTCAATAAGCGGTTCGCAACATTCGCGATACTACTGGCGGTTGCGTAACCATGGGCTACTATGATGCTGCGGGGGAGCGATGAATCTTTGGAATACCCCATATCATTGATATAAAGTGTAAAAATGATTCGGTCCATACTTGTTAACTCGATATCCAATGCTTTTTGCACTAGGCCTAACAAATTCTCGGTGTAACGATCACTTGTAGAATAATGCTTTTTCACACTTTTCAATAGATTTTCTGTCAATAAAAGTTTGTCTTGATCATCCGGCAGCCACTCCACATTTCTCCGCAACCATAAATAATAACTGATTGTATAAACCATGCTCCCATTAAAACTGATTTGAAAAGAATGCTCGATCTGCTCCATCATTCGCTGAACATGTTCTGTCACAAAAATCATTGTCCGCTGCTTTTGTTCCTGTTTATGATCAAACAATAAATTTTCGAAAAGCCTTTCGATCACTTTTGAAATAGGCTCGGCTGCCGCCGCAAAGTCCTGCCCTGCTTGGACATAATTAAGTAAGATCTGTTCATACGTTTGAATGATCTTTTGTTGTTCAGGTTCACTTTCCGCAGTTAGCTGCTGGATTTGAGTTTGGCTATCAATAAGAACCGGTTGCATTGTCCCCATTTCATTAGGTTCTTCTGTCAGTTGCAGTAAGTGTTCTGGCAAATGATACACAGTGACTGCTATTTTTTTTACTTCTCGTTTTAAACTGGCTGTATAGCTTTTGGCTGTAATAATTTTGATTGTACTTTTCAATTCACCGACATTCCCAGAAAAATGACTGGTCGTTAAAATTTCGATTACTTGAGGTGAGAGCTCTAACGGCAAACCGATACGTTTTTGTTCTTCAATAAATGCTTGCAAAATCAACTGCTTCCTTTCGGAAACTGTCCGTTCTTCCAAAGCGGGCAGTGTCGCTTGGATCGGAATTCGCCGAATAAAGGTTGTTAGAAATGTTTGTTTCAAATCTTCGGTGGTCGCAAACACCAACCGACAATCAACTGAGATTGGCCGGCCCGTATCCCCCATTCGATAGATAACTCCCTGATCCAGAAAAGTGAATAATTTTTCCTGTCCTTCAGCATTCAGTCGATGAACTTCGTCAAGAAAGAGGACTCCACCGTCTGCTGCTTCAAATGCACCTCCGCGATCTTCTTCTGCGCCAGTGAAGGCTCCTTTTACATGTCCAAATAAATTGCTCGTCAATAGCTCATGGTTATTGGCATACTGTGCACAATTGATCGTAATCAGCGGCGCATCACTTTCTAGTAATTCATTTGCCACACAATAATGATGGAACATTTTTACGAGAAAACTCTTCCCAGTTCCACTTTCTCCCGTTAATAAGAAAGGAAGCCCGCCATTTGGATAGAAGGCTGCCATCTTAATCTGTTCAATGACTTCTGCCAGACTACCTTTGCTGCCGATCACACTGGAAAAGAAATCTTCTTTTTGATCAAAAAAAGGCTTTTCTTCCGCCACAGCAGCCAGACTATCATACACGTTTTTTTTAAAGGATAATTTTGGATTTCAAATGCCTGCTTATGAAAAAAATAAACGGGTCGGGTCGCAATTTTCACAAGGCGACCTTCTTCCGTTAACTGATTCAAGTAGTGACTGATGGTATTTCTCTTGACGGAAAACTTCTCGGCAATATCTTTCGCAGTAAAGACATCGCTTACATTTTCGATAGAGAAAAAAGCTGTTTGATTTTGCAAATACGCGAGTAATTGTTCTTTCATTTTCGTTCTCCTTGTCCGCTTTCTCTGATTATCATAACTTAAAAAGCTTGGGGATGCTATAGAACTTTTCGTAGAGTGATTGTCTTTTCTAAACACAAAAAAGCAGCATCCTTGATGGCAGCTGCCGCTTTTTATTTTATCTATACAATACTTCTATGACCAATAGCAAATCATTCAATCACTATTTCTGATTCATTTCTATTTGCTAAAATACGATAATTGCCAATGCGATAACGTCATTTGCCACTACTGTTTTCATTTAATCCTTTCCCATATTGGTGAAGGTTGCTTGTTCCTTCTAAATTTTTTCTGATCCAAGCGACAATTATTCTTGCTTGATTTCGACCCATTTTCTTTAGTTGTTTTTGTAGCTGAGGCATGTATAATACTCTATACTTCATCTAACAATTTCTCCATATCAGCTTAAGAAATACCGACCTCTTCTTTCTTTTTAGAAAGAGCCATCGCTTCTTTTAAATGAAATGGTCCCTCTCCTATCCATCCCCTTGACCGAATGTAGTAGCATTTCTTTCAGATTATTAATGAATGATGATGTTTGCTTTTTCAATCATCAGAAATTTATTATTTTTTTAAAATAACAATTTAATTTTTCTTGACCAAAAGAATTCAGAGGTTTATCCTAACTATGGAAAATCGACGACTGGATAAAAAAGAAGCAAGTGAAATTTTTTATTCAATTTGACCTTTGACATTTGTGAAAAAATGCATAAGAAACTTGATAGTGATCAAGCGCTTATGGAAAGAAATTTTTTCTCACTAAATTTCAAAAAACGCTCTATTTTAACCAGTCAGAAAAATCATTTTAAGAAGGAGAAAGCGATGAATGAGAAACAATTACGCTGGTATAATATTGCGCTGATGGCGTTCGTCTCTGTTTGGGGACTGGGAAATGTTGTAAACAACTACGCTCAACAAGGGTTGACTGTTGTTGTTTCGTGGCTATTAATTATGGCTCTTTATTTTGTACCCTATGCATTAAGTGTTGGTCAGTTAGGATCGACCTTCAAAGAGTCAAGTGGTGGGGTCTCCTCATGGATCAAAGAAACCTCAACAAAGCGGTTGGCTTTCTTTGCTGCTTGGACTTATTGGGTCGTTCACGTGCCCTACTTGGCACAAAAACCCCAAGGAATCTTAGTATCATTGAGTTGGTTATTTAAAGGAAATGGTACATTTGTATCGACGATGGGTTCCATGGAAGTATCGTTGATTTGTTTAGCTATTTTTCTATTCTTTTTATGGATTGCCTCTAAAGGATTGACGACCTTAAAAATGATTGGGAACATCGCCGGAACAGCCATGTTCGTGATGTCGATTCTTTTTATCCTTTTAGCAGTGACTGCTCCAGCAATGACTGGTGCTGAAATTGCTACACCAAACATGTCATCTGTTTCAACCTATATCCCTAAATTTGACTTTACCTATTTAACCACGATCTCGATGCTGGTATTTGCGGTAGGTGGCTGTGAAAAAATCTCGCCTTACGTAAATAACACAAAAAATCCTGCCAAAGAATTTCCAAAAGGCATGATCTTTTTAGCCGGTATGGTGGCGTTATGTGCCTTGCTCGGCTCGATTGCAATGGGGATGCTTTTTGATGCCAACCATATTCCAGAAGATTTGATGGTCAACGGCGCTTATGAAGCCTTTCAACGACTAGGAAACTTCTACGGAATTGGCAACTTTTTTGTCATTCTTTATTCCATCGCCAATGCGTTGGCGCAAATTTCTGCGTTGGCATTTTCAATTGATGCCCCATTGAAAATATTATTGTCTGATGCTGATTCAGAATTTGTACCAAATGGCTTAGCAAAACTAAACAAAAAAGGAACACCAGTGAATGGGTATATTATGACTGGTATCCTAGTCAGCATTTTGATCATTATTCCAGCACTAGGAATCGGCAATATGACCGAACTGTATCGTTGGTTGTTGAACTTGAATTCAGTTGTCATGCCATTGCGTTACTTATGGGTCTTCTTAGCCTTTATGCTAGTCAACAAACATGCCAATCGCTTTACTTCCGATTATAAATTCGTGAAAAACACCAAGGTTGGCTTTGGGATCGGCTTATGGTGCTTCTTGTTCACGGCCTTTGCCTGCATTTTAGGGATGGTTCCTAAGCTTGATTATGCGGCAGATCCGCAAGCTTGGTTCTTCCAATTGGCCTTAAATATCATTACGCCAATCGCCTTTCTTTTGATTGGCTTGATCTTGCCGATCATTGCGAAACGTGTAAATAAAAAAATCATTCCCTCAAAAAAGAGGTGTCCGACAACTATTTCAGTTGTCGGGCACCTCTTTCTTTGTAAATGAACTTCTTCGCCGCTCGCGGTATTTGGTCCATCCTCTTGCCGAAGCATTCATTCCTCTTTGTCGTCCTTTTTGATTCCATACTTGATCCATTGCACCTTATAGCGAAAATCTTTGATCAGCTCTTTTGCGGTCCATTCATTCGAAATGAAATCTGTCAGACTATCCATCACAACCGCCATAATAAAGTAAAGGAAACTGACGGCTTCTTGCGTATCATGGATCGTAAAGCGATTTTCTTCTAACAGTTCCAACCACTGACGAATCATGGGCGAATCGTCAGGGATCGCATCGCGCTTCGTCCAGGCATTGCTTTGGGTACATAAGTGGATCATTTTCCAATGATCATCTTCAGGTGACCATTGACTGCACCAAGCCAAGTATTCTTCGATCCCTTTGAAAAAATCATTTTTGTTGCGGTTGATAAACGTAAAAATCGCAGAATGGATTTGGTTGGAATAGTTGGTGATCGCATAGTCATAGGCATCTTCTAAGTTTTGAAAGTACTTGTAAAACGCCCCTCTAGAAATGTGCGATTTTTCGACGATGGCAGAGACCTTGACTTGACTGATATGCTTGCTGAAAAATTCTTCTAAAAGCACGGCATCGATTTTTCTTTTTTTCTCTTGTTTTAAATGAAAAAATGTTGTACTTGGCAAGGGATTCTCCTCCATCATTCGCAATCTACTCCCTCTATTATAAACAAATCCCTCTACTTTTCCACTCAGACTTGTGCAGTTTCTCTTGATGGGGCGTTTTGTTCGATGAGATTGCCATCTTCCATTCGGAAAATGCGATCACTCCATTGGATCATTCGCTCGTCGTGGGTGACCATGACTGTCGCTTTCTTTTTCTCATGTGCTTCTTTCACCAATAACTTCACGACTTCATACGCATGATCGGTGTCTAAGCTGGCAGTTGGTTCATCCGCTAAAATCAAGCTTGGGTCATTAAACAACGCCCTGCCGATCGCTACTCGTTGACGTTCCCCACCAGATAAATCGCGGGGAAACTTGTCTTGAAGGTCGAGAATATCTAATGAAGCAAGCAATTCATCAATCCGTTCCTTTTCCTTGGCTTTTCCTGAAACTTTGTCGACCAAATAAAATTGTTCCTTTACCGTTAGAAAAGGGATCAAATTCGAGCTTTGCAAGATAAACCCAATCTCTTTAAAACGCAACTTCCCTCGTTGCTTTTCATTTAATTGGGAAAAGTTCACCTGGTTGATGATGATCTCTCCAGATGTTGGACTTTGTAAGCCGCCAGCGATGGTCAAAAAGGTACTTTTCCCTGAACCAGAAGGGCCGATGATACTGACAAACTCCCCTTCTTGAACATGAAAATTCAGTCCTTTTAATGCCGTTACTTCCGTATGTTGCTTGCCAAATTTTTTTATAATATCCTTCATTACTAAAATGTCTTTCATCTTTGTTACCCTCCTATTGCCGTGATTGGATCGACTTTTGTGACCGTCCGAATGGAGAATAAGCCGCCTAGAACTGCCACGAGAATCAAGATGCCGCTGTAAAGCAGCCATTGCTTTAATTCAAAGAAAAATGGCATGGCATCTGGTAAAAATAAACTGGTGCCGTATGCCGCCGCAAAGGCTAGGGCTACCCCGATCACACCGACCATAAATGCTTGCGCAATAATTGATTTAGCAATAAAGCTGGTCCGAATCCCTTGGGCTTTCATCACACCAAAAATCGCCGTTTTTTGTAGGGTGATCACATACATGAAAATTCCCACGATTGCCGTTGCAACAACAAACAAGAAGTAGATCATGGCGTTTAAGGTCAAGTTTTGGGCAGAAAATCCAGGAAGCTTTTCAATAAAGTCTTCCGTTGCCAACACTTTGAGCGGTGTTCCTTCTTGGTTATCGACTTTTGGCTCACTTGATTTGGTCACAATGATATTGATTGGCTGCTCCTTTTCAGATGCAAATGGTTGATTAGCAAACTTCATTTTTGTCCAAGTATCGAGGGAAGTATAAATCACTGGTGACACCGTATAAGACGTTTCTGGGGTGATCCCAACGACTTTGAAGGTTTCATCTGAACGCCCGATTTTCACTTGATCCCCGACCTTGATACCTTCTTCTGCTAAGTTTTCTGAAATCGTGATCTCATTTTCTTTTGAAAATGACTTGCCTTCTAAAACTTCTGGTAACAAGAACGCATCGTCTTGTGTACCAAAAACAGTCACATTGACTTGTTCATCGTTGACCGTGATGACACTGCTGTATAAACCAATCGGAGCTTTTTGGGTCCCTTCTACACGGTCTACATCCCCTCTCGTCAATTGCGAAGCCGCAAATGTGTCATTCGCATCTTCTGATAAAACGATCGCGGATGAATCCCAATCGACGATGGCCTTTTTAAAATCCCAGTTAAGTCCGGTAGCTAAGCCAGACAATATAAAAACAACATAGGCGATCAAAAACATGATTCCTACGATCAGCCCATATCTTAATTTTGAATAACGCATTTCTTTTATAGCCAGAAACATTGCTCTTTCCTCCTGTTTTCCAAATGTGGACAAAGTGTCACTTTTTGAAGAATACCACACAAGGTGACACTTTGTCACTTTTTACAACTCGGAAAGTTTGTAAGGTTGATCGATCATTCTTTTTCTGTCATTCACTGAGGATGTTTTTTCCTAAAGGAGTGTAAATAAAGAAAGTTGAATACTGGGCGTTTCGCGTAAAATACGCCATTTCCTTTTAACATTCTTTGCTAGATGAAAAAAAGCATGGCAGACCGTAAATAGTCGAACCATGCTTTGGCAAAAACGAACACGAGGATTTCATTATTGGTGTTCTAGAGATCAGCTGACTTTGCTTTGTCCAATTGTGGAAATTACTGCTCGTAACTGATGACACGAAGTATCAAACTGCCGTTTTTCCTCAGGGGTAAGCGTCAATTCAATAATTTCGCGGACGCCGTTTTGGTCCACGACTGCAGGAACACCTGTGAATAAATCGTTGATGCCATATTCCCCATCAAGGTAGGAAGACACCGGCAGAATCGCTTGCTCATCATTTAAGATCGCTCGAACGATTCTTGCGACACTCATCCCTATCCCGTAAAAAGTTGCTTGTTTTCGATCGATGATTTCATAGGCGGCATTTTTACTCGTTCAGAAAGAACCGCTAGATCGGCAACGGTCAAACGATCCTTTTGCTTGATCAATTCTACGATCGGTTGTCCACCGATCGTTGTATGGGACCAGACAGCGACTTCCGAATCACCGTGTTCCCCAATGATATACCCATGAATATTCCGTGGATCGATGGCTAATTTTGCCGCCACTTCTTTTCGAAGTCTTGTGGTATCGAGGGTCGTTCCCGTACCAACGACACGATTGGCTGACAACCCAGACACACGCCATGCTTGATAAGTTAAGACATCGACTGGGTTTGAAGCGATGACAAGCACGCCATCAAAGCCTGAAGCCATCACTTGTTTTGTGACGCTTGCCATAATTTCGGCGTTCACATCGATCAATTCAAGCCGTGTTTGTCCTGGCTTTTGGTTGATCCCTGCAGTAATAACGACGATATCAGCATCTTTACATTCCGAGTACTCTCCCGCCCAAACTTTGATGTTTTCTTGCCCCCATGACATACCGTCTAACAAATCGAGGGCTTCTCCTTCTGCTTTGTCTCTATTGACATCGATCAAGACCAATTCATTGATCAGTCCTTGATTGATCATGGAATACGCAATGCTCGTTCCAACGAAACCTGTTCCGACAACGACAACTTTTCTGCTTGTACTTTTCATGTGCGATCCCTTCTCTTTCTTTTCAAATACTTGTGCTATTGTTTTGCGTAGAGTACGCATTTTCTCAAAAAATGGATGATTTTTTGTGTTTCCTTAATAACTATGACCGGCAATCAGCGCTTTGGTTTGCTGATACAAATGAGCAGCATATTTTCCTAACACATAGCAGACGACAATCACGGCAAAGCTTGTTTCAATAATCGTTAAGGCTTGTAGAAACCCAAATATCAGTGGGTGATTCGCAAAAAACAGCGCTGATTTGAACATAGCAGTCGCCGAGATCACAAGAGGAAACGTAAATGCCGCATAGCTTGGGTAAAACCCGACTGCCAACATGTTTTTCATATAAGCGACGACACAAAAATAAATCGTTTGTGACAATAACAGCATAAAGGCGACAAACCAAGCAGAGCCTTGTTCAAATACGGAGAGGTAACCCGCTAAACAAAGAGAACCTGGTGCTGTTAAAATCGTGATCAACGGAACTGCCGCACGTTCCGTCAGCTTCTGATGGACAATTCGTTTTAAAATAATCGGCAAAAGCGCAAAATACAATACCAATGCGATCCAGACGACCACTTCCCCCAGCTCTTTAAAAAAAACAGCAGAAGTATTGGGAATGACGCCAATCCCGACGAAGGTAATAAACCAGCTTGGATAAATGTATTCCAGCGAAAGGTCGACAGGCAAAATATGCACGACAACAAAATAGATCATTAAAGCAAAATGTAAGCCGATAGCCCCCACCAGAGCAGATCATTCACCACTGCATTGGGAATGACCCGTTCAAAAACAGTGGAAATCACCATCAGCGCCATCGTAAAGGTCGGCGCCACCGAAGCAACGATTGGGTTTTGTAACTCTGACATCGTGTGCTTAAATGTAAAGCATACTTTCAGAAGGAAGAGCCCCATGATGAAAATACCAAGGGTGCAAAACGCATTTCCAACCGTCTCCATTCCTTCTGAATACAATAAATTCCCCAAAGACACAGTGCCTAAAATCAAGCCGCAAATCGGGATTGGCAATGAATGTAAAAAATGCTGGATCGATGTTTTCATCAACTCATCCTTTCTTAATGTATGAAAATTTCAATTAAATTTGCTTTCTTTTTTCTCTACACTTATACTATAATCACCTGATAACTATTTGTAAAATTGTTCTTTTAAATACTAATTATAAATTTTATTAATAATAAAGGAGTCCGCAAAATGATTGAATTGCTCAAAACCTTCATTGTTGTTTATGAAACGAGAAACTTTAGTCTTGCCGCCAAACAGCTCTATAAAACTCAGCCAACGATCTCCTTGCAAATCCAACGATTAGAGGCGGAACTTGGCTTCAAGCTTTTTGAACGTAAAGGAAAACAATTGATTTTACCCACTAGCCAAGCGGAGTTTTTGTATCCTCGTGTTGTCGAGTCCCTCCGTTCATTGTCCACTATTTTTTCGCAAGCTAAAGACACCAAAAATTTTAAAACAGAGTGTGTGATCGCTTGTTCGAATACCACCGCCGTTTACTTACTGCCCAGCATCATGGCACAGCTGATTGCAGAATTTCCAACATTTGCCTTTGAAATCAAAATCATGAATTCGCAAGAAGTGATCGATGCCGTCGAATCAAACAAAGCCCATATCGGCCTGATCGAAAAATCAATCGTTTCGCCATTGATCCAAAAAGAATTCGTTTATCGCGATGAATTGGTGTTAGCAGGCAACCTCGCTTCTGATTTTTGGGTCTTGCGGGAAAATGACTCGGGGATGTACTACATTAACGAAACCTATCTGTACGCACAGCACCTGCATCCGCAAATCATCAAAGCCAATAATAGCGAAGTGATTTTGTCCCTACTAAAACAAAACATCGGTAAATCGATCATTTCGAAACTTTCATTACCAGAAGACTTGCCCTGGCAGGAACTTGATCCAGAGTACCGCTATCGTGATCTTTTTATCATTCAGAATCGTCAGCGTGTGACGCCGGAAACCGGAGAGGTTTATGAGGAGATTAAACGACTCTTGTTGGCATTGATTCCATAAATATTAGTCTTTTGAACCAATTAAAATGAATACAAAAAAAGACGCTGGAGTGTCGTTTGTCACTCCTCCAGCATCTTTTCATTTTTATAATTCCTTGATAAACCGTTTCTGTTCATGACTGCTGTGGTAGCCATGGTTTTCATAAAACCTGTGGGCAGCATGGCGTTTGACATTCGAATTTAATCGAATGCCGTGCATTCCTCGCTGTCTGGCTTCTTCTTCAATTGCCGACAGTAGTTTCCCCAACACCTTGCTTTTGCACTTGATCATCCACTACTAAACCTAGGACATTAAAAAATCGCCCGGCAGAATAAACTGTTGAATACGGCTGTGCTTCAATCATTCCAACTGCTTTTCCCTCTATTTCAGCAACAAGCAAGAGATGGTCCTCCTCAGCTATGATCCTCTTTAAACCCTCGATCAATACTTCTTCTTCGATTGGATAGCCTAGTACTTTCGACAAATGAGCTAGTTCTTTATGATCAGACAATGCTGCGGCTCTAATTTTCATCATATTCTCCTGTCTTTTGCTTTTGGTTCGGTCATTTCTTTAGAAAGTTTAATTTCATTTTCAACTTGGAAAAATGGTAAGTAGTCGCTTTGTGCAACCACAATAGAAAACGGAAATATACAGACAGTATACTAGCGATCACCTTATTGTTTTCACTATCTTTTTCCCGCTTGCTAAATTCCTTCAAGTTATTTTGCTAAATCAATATTTACGTCTGATCAAATGAAATGAGTGCGTACTCGTTAGGTATATACCTGATGGTCGTATATTCAAATAATTTTCCCATATCATTATAGACCGCATTTTCCAGTATCCCCACACAATTATTTTTTCCTAAAGCTAATTCTTTAAAGTCAGAATCTTTTGCAGACTCAACTTTCATAATGGACTTTGATGCAGCGATTTTAAAATCTAAGTTTTGTTTGATATGGTCGTAGATTGATCCGGCTATGATTTTCTCATTAAGTCCCTTAACGATACTTTTTTTGAAATAACTCGTATCTGACATCATCGCTTTCCCATTAATGATTCGTAATCGTTTCACAAGGTATACTCTTTCACCAACCGGAAATGAAATTTTTTTGCTAATGAAACATCAACAGTCAACTCGCGAAATTCTTGCACAATTGTTTTTTTCGACTTCAGTATCTGAGGATAGTGCCTTCAATCCTTGAAAATTGCCTACCTTGAATGACTTCTTGTCAATCTCGATTCTTTCAAGAATCACTACCCCTCTTCCTTTCACACTATAAACCAATCCATCTTCATTAAGCAGTTGAATCGCTCGGCGAACTGTATTTCTACTAGTACCAAATCGCTCAATTAACGCCATTTCGGTCGGTAAAACCATTGTATCGTTATAGAGTCCCTCATTAATTTCATTTTTCAAAGTGTCATATATATCCCGAAACTTGTTCACCATAGTTCCACCTCACTCTTTCAGTTAATTATAGCATGATATCATTCTACCTATACAAAAAAACTTAAATTTGTTTAAACAAATACTTGATTATTTGTTTAAACAAATTTAAAATGAGCGTAACCGGTTAAAAGAAATAAAGAAATGAGGAGGTTTTAGTATGAGTGACAAACAGTTAGCAGAGTACATGATTGAGTACGTTGGTGGAAAACATAATATCAAAAATGTAATCCACTGCATTACACGTGTTCGTTTCTATCTAGTGGACAAAGAGAAAGCCGATACAAATAAGATAAAAGAGTTGGATAGTGTAATGGGCGTCGTAGAAGCCCAAGGACAATATCAGGTGGTTGTTGGAAACAAAGTAAATGCTATTTACGAGGAAGTAATGCGCCAGTTAAACAATGATCAAGCCTTTGATTCTACAGAAGGAGTGGTGGAAAATGATTCCAATAGTGATTTTCTTCAGCTATTTCGAAATGGCTTCAATCAGTTTATTGGCATAATTACAGGTTCAATGATGCCCGTCATCGGTCTTCTTGCAGGAGCTGGAATAATCAAAGGATTACAAGCTTCGTTGGTGACGTTTGATTTATTACAAGATAGTTCGCAATCTTATCTATTGATTAATACGATTGCAGATGGCATTTTTTATTTTTTGCCTGTCATCTTAGGTTTTACTGCAGCTCAAAAATTAAAGGTGAATCCTATTGTTCTGGCAGTCGTGGGTGCGATACTCATTCATCCAAATATAGTCGCTATTGCTTCAAGTACAGCTGCGAAGGTCGCTATTTTTGGCATAGAATTCCCCATTATGAATTATACAGCTTCGGTTTTCCCTATTCTGGTCGCTGCTTGGTTAGCAACGTATGTTGAAAAGTTTTTAAAGAAAATTGTTCCTCTCGTGATTTCTTCCATTGTGTCACCAATCGTTGAAGTTCTGGTACTAAGCTTAGCCGTTCTTCTTATCATCGGACCAATCATAACGATTATTAGTGATGGGCTTGCATTCGGAATTAGTACCATTTTTGACTTTAACACGATTATTGGCGGAGCAGTCTATTGCGCACTTTTTCCAGTCTTAGTGGTCTTCGGCATGCACTGGCCATTGATTCCGATCATCGTCAACGATTTAACTGTCAACGGATTTAGTATGATGAATGCCTTCTCGTCTGTATTGATGATGGGTATTGCGGGTGCAACTTGCTCAATCGCATTAAAAACAAAAAAAGCTCAACTAAAACAAGTTGCCTTTGCTGCCACTCTTTCACAAATATGCGGTGTTGGCGAACCGGCAATCTATGGTATTCTACTAAAATACAAAAAAGTTTTCTATCTCGTGACCCTTTCAAATATTTTTGGTGGTGCTCTAGCAGGCTTCCTTCACTTGGTCAACTATGGATTTGCAGGTGGGGTTATAGGCTTTGCCTCTTTTATCAACCCGGTTGCAGGGATCGATAAAAATTTCTATGCTTATCTACTCTCTCATATAGGAACATTTTTGCTATCCTTTCTTTTGACTTGGCTTTTTGGTTTCAATGATAAAATGAACGCTGCAGATGAACTATAAGGTGATATATGATGAAAAAAATAATTTGGCATCAAGTATTTTCTAATTACCAAGTACTAAACTTTTCTCCTAATGGACGTAAATTACGTTTGAGAATCAAGCAGCCGCTTTCTGGAAAACGATTAGCACTTGAACTTTGTAACCGCTATGATTCTTTTGATTTAAACGTAGAGTCGATAAAAATCAGTAGTAATCCGGGAAACCAACAATCTAGTATTATTACCTTAGATAATCGACCACAATTCATTGTCCCAGCTGGGGCCACTTTATGGACAGATGACATTGATTTTTCAGTAACCAAAGGAGCCGATATTCTGATAGAGGCATTATTTTCTAACGAGATCAATCGCGTATCTTCCTCGACAAACTTGCTGTCTGATCAAGTAGTCCATTCGAATATAAGAGAAACCAATAACTTTATTTTTGGGATTACTTCAGTGGCTCTAGAAACGAAAGTTGATGCAAAAGTCATTGCTTTTTTCGGCGACTCTTTGACGAATCAAGGATATTTTAGTGATAGTGTCATCGACAATCTAAACAAATGTGGTCTGGTTGCAACAAGCTTTAATGCTGGCATATCAGGCAATCGTCTGACACATGCTGGTTCAGGGATTTCTCGTTGGAAAGACAGCTTTGGTGTTGCAGGAATCGACAGGTTCCAAGCAGATGTCGTGGATCAAAAGCCAGATTTGATCGTTTCATTGATTGGGTTAAATGACTTATTTCATCCAGGAACGGGCTCTCCACTTTCAGAATTACCTACCAAAGAGGAGTTGATCAAACACTACAAAGTTCTAATAAGTCTGGCAAAAAAAGCAGACATTCCGTTTGTTCCCCTCACGCTTCCCCCTTTTAACTATTCTTACAATCAAGGAAAGCCGAGTTGGACCGAGGAAAAAGAAGCTATCCGAACTGCGTTTAATCAATGGTTAATGACGCAAGAAAATACGATCGATATCAATGATATGGTAAGAGATCCTTCTGATAAAACGAGATTAACTTCTGCATTTGATTCGGGGGATCATCTGCATTTTTCTCAAACTGGAGGGGAAATTTTAGGAAAATCTGTCGCTGAGAAAATTCTTTACTTGTCATTGCTATGAATTGATAGACTCTCAACAAAAAACTGCTAAAAATAGTCGAAAATAAAACATACCTCCCGTACACATCTAGTTAGAATGTATACGGGAGGTTGACCTTTTAACTATGAATTTTCTTCAACTCTGCATTTGGATATCCTTACTCTCGATCACTGGCAATTACTCTACATACAATGTCACAAATTTTGCATGGCCTATCTTTTCAAGAGTGACTACATTCTTTTCCACAACAAGTGCTTCTTTTGTAGCTTCTTTTAAATCGACTGTTTCTACTGCGTTCACTTGATGGTTGAATGTGATCATCGCGTATCCACCTTCATCTAAAAGCCCATTGTATAGACGCAAAATATAACCTGGACGATCTTCGGCTTTTTTCAATACACTCAGGGTCAAATTGCCATTGATCTCAAAAAGACTAAAGGTTGCCGGTAAGGTTGGTTCAACCGGTCCTAGAGTAAAAATCAAGCGGGAATTCAGGAATTCTGCGGTTTGATAAAGCGTGATCGGTGTTACTGCTTGTTTGGCACGTTGTGCAACATTTGCTTGATCAAATCCTTGAGCAAAGTAAGCAACAGAGAAATCAAAATGCATCGTTTTGTGGCACTGCGCAGCTGGTGTCGCAATCACTGATTCTCCTGAAGCACGCCCTGGTCGATACAGTAGATTCTCTTTCCCCATGAAGCCATAGGTTCGGAAAATCGTTAAGCGAATCGTATCAAACGCTTTCCCCACGATCTCATATTCACGTACACCATTGGGCATGACTGCTACGCCATGGAATGCATCGAATAAACCGACAAACGATTGACAAGTTTCTATGGCGATCGGCTGCTCATTCCATTGCTCTTTATTAGCTTCCCAAAGAGTCATTTCTTTTTCAAACACAACGGGGCGCTGCAACGTACCAAACTGTTGGTCAGCCAGCGAAAATTTCGAGGCAATTCCGGTATCAAATAGCACACATACCCGATGACTATCCACTTGTTGGTTTTCAACCGTTAAGTTGAAATCAATTTGTTGCGATTGGTTTTTCAACACGATCGTCAATTGGATCGGCAGTGAAGCCGAGGCCTTCTTTTCTGCACGTTCAGCTAAATCCTTCGGAACCCTCAGCGTGAATGCCACATCAATCTTTTGGTAGATTGCTGATTGCTGAATCGAGATCGTTGGTTGCGCATCAATTGATGAAATCACAAAATCTTTCACAGGTGGTGAATAATTGAATGAATCACCATCGTCGCCATTTTCTTCAATGATCCCTTGATTTTGATAAAGCACCTGATTGGTTTTATCTAGAATATCCAACGAGCCATTGCTATTGACAGTGATCTGATAGTACTCATTTTCGATCGTATTGGTTGTAATCTCTTGCAATGGTGCGCTTGTATCACCTTTTAAATCAATTGTCAGCTGGGTATACCCCATACTCGGCACGTCAGTCGTTTCTATGGCAATCTTTGCTTTATAGACTTTCTCCGGCAAATAGATCTCCTTGACTGGATCTAATATGTTCCCCTGATTCAACACATACTCCGTTTGGTCGGTAAGCTCTAAAATCGTATAAGGTAACGCCTGTCCTGACTGGTCAAGGATCGCAAATTCTTTTTGCGGCAAATAGACCTCTGCTTCGATCACCCCATTACGTTTTGTGTCATAGGTATTGAAAAGCGTAAAAGTAATTTCTTTTGCTTGTGGGTTGTTGATTGCAGTAGAAATCTGTCGTAACGTCAATTCGACAAGATTCATGGAAATATCTCGCGCTTGCTTATAGCGCATATAGATATCTTCGTTGGTCGTATCAGAAACACAAGAACCAATCGAATCATGCGCCGCATTTTCAAACATTAACTTCCAAATCTCTATGACTGTTTCCACAGGGTACTCAAATCCTAATTGCATAGCCATTGTTAAGATAGGCTCCATGACATTGACTAAGTAATGTTGGATCTGAGTGTTCATCGCCTTCAAATCAGGACGTGAAGAAAAAATCGTTTTGTGGATTCGCATCAATTTGCCGTTGATCAGTTCACCAGCGATTTCTTCCAACTCAGGATGGCGTGCTTTGACCGCAGCAATGTATTTTTCAATCGTTGAAAATTGTAACTCATACTCATCCTGATACAGTTGATTCATTCGATCAACTAATTCTGGAAGATTTTCTCTAACTGGTGCTTGGTCGAAACCATTTGGAAAATACACTTGGTCCGTTGCACTGCGTCCCCAAGTCGTTTTAAACGGTTCTTGATGTAAGAACTCTGCTAATTCTGCTTCTCGTTCAGGAATGGCACCGCCAATGTAGTACCCACTTGGGATCTGGTAAACATTGACCACAGAACCATCTTCTCCACGCCATTTGTACTCTGTGTGTTTAACATCGTCATCACTGACACCGCGCCAAAACATCGTGTCAGTGATACCAAACTCTCGATAGATTTGTGGCATACTAGCTGCTTGTCCGAAAGAATCTGGCACATAGCCGACATTCATGTAGGTTCCGAATGCTTCACAAATTTTCATGCCATATAACATATTTCGAACAATGCTTTCTCCCGAGATCACTAATTGATCGGTTTGTGTGTACCATGGGCCAATGATCAATTTCCCTTGTTGAACAAGTTGTTGAATCCTTTCTTTGTCCTGTGGGCGCCATTTCAAGTAATCATCTAACAGAGAAGCCTGTCCATCTAAAATGAAACTTTCATAAGGATCATCCTTTTCTAGTTGTTCAATGACGTTTTTTAGATCGTGCATCAAATAGATTTTCGAGCGACTCGTCGTAAAATACCATTCGCGATCCCAATGACTGTGGGGTACGACATGTACTGTTTTTTTCATTCAATCATTCCTCTCCCGTGATTAAAAAAGCACGTAACGATGGGTGTCGTTCGTGCCTATTAATTTTTCTCAATTTTTTTACCATCTAGTACGCGTAATTTGATCCTTACATAAATGCTTCGAATTTTGAAAATCATTTCTCTTCAAATACTCTTGTTTTCTTCCCCAAGTCTTGTCCTGTCAGATACCTTAAAGCGTTCTTGAAAAATCACCTGCTCGTGCCTTTTCTTTTGCTACTATTTAGCTAATCAGCCTTGTTGCTTAATTTTCAAAGCTCACTTCAATATCATCGAGGGCAATATCTTCTGTTTGTTCTTCTTGCTTATTGAAATTCACGAATAAAGGCGCAACAAAACCGATGAAGGCTGCTCCTGCAAATAGTCCAATCAAATACGCCCAACCGTTTCCAACAGTGAAGAAGCCGTAGATTCCCCCAACTGGCGGCATTTTGTCATACATTCCTAATGCAATCCCCAAACCAGAAGCGATTGCACCTCCCAACATGTTGATCGGCACAAGCCGTAATGGATTGACTAATGTAAACGGAATTGCTCCTTCTGTGATTCCGATGAACCCCATAATAAAGTTATTACGCCCAGCATCCAGTAGCTCTTTGTTGAATCGATTTTTGTGGAACAAAGTTGCTAAGGCATATCCAAATGGTACCGCACAAATCGCAACGTTCACGATGATGGCTGGTAAATAGACTCCTTCCGCTAGTAACACATTTCCTGCCATCCAAGCAGCTTTGTTTACAGGTCCCCCTAAGTCAGAGCCAATCATTGCCCCCATGATGACTGCCAGTAAAATTTTGTTAACGTCATTTTCAATCATGGTTCGGATCCATTCAACCAAACTAGTATTGATCCACGCCAATGGCTCAGAGAGTAAAGCACCCATGACGATTGCTACGGACAATGTAGCAATCAAGGGTAAAATTACCAGCGGCATCACACCAGCAAACGACTCCGGTAATTTGATATGTTCTTTCGCCCACTTCACTAAGTATCCTGCTAAGAACCCAGCAATAACTGCCCCTAAAAACCCAGCATTGGTACTAGAAGCGACCGCACCACCGATAAAGCCGGCACCTAGCGCAGCCTTATCTCCAACAGAATACGCGATAAAACCAGCCAAGACAGTATTGATCAAGCCGATTCCTGTCCATCCTACTTGTTCAATCAAATAAAGCGCATGTTTAAAGCCTTCCGTGTCAGCATATGGATCTAAGCTTGTGATTCCCATACCAAGAGCAATCATTTTCGGAATGGCAACAACCAGTGAAGCACCAATAATCAATGGCAGTACAAAACTAATTCCACTCATCAAGTGGCCTTTTAAATCTGCTAGAACTCTTTTCATCATCCTTGCCTCTTTCCTTTAGTTTGCGTTTCTTTGTTCAACAGCAGCGACACATTTCTTCAGCACCGCTTCCGGTGCTTTGATACACGTATTGATATTTACTCGAATTTGCGGTTTTCCTTCAAACCGCTCCATCCCAACAACTTTTTGGTCAGTCGCTAAAAGCAAGAAATCTGCTTCTTTTGCTTCGGCTGCAGTGATCTCATTGACTTGCCCTAATGAGCCTTGCTGTTCGATCTTGACCTCATAGCCCAGTTTCGCACCAGCTTTTTCTAAAGCTTTTGCCGCCATCGGTGTATGTGCCAATCCTGCTGGACAGGCGGAAATTCCTACTATTTTCATACAATTTTCTCTCCCATCATTTCCTTTTTGATCAATTTTGCTAAATAAGCTTTGTCTTCTGATTGTTGAATCTGCTGAATGAATGTCTCTTCAAGCAATGCAGTTGCTAGGCGACTCAACATTTGCAGATGCACCGTTCCTTCATCTTTTTTAGGAACCATCAAAGCAAACACATTTTTGACTGCCGAATCATCGAAGGTTTCCCATTCGATGGCTTGCTCTAAACGAATAAACAAAACGGTCGGTTCCAAAACCGGTTCAGCTTTTGCATGTGGAATAGCAAAGCCTTCTTGTAAGCCGGTTGAATATTGTGCTTCCCGTTCAATGAATGCCGCACATGTATCTGCTGCATTGGTAACGATCCCTGATTCGTAGGCATAATGCGCAATTACGTGAAACAGTTCTTCTTTTGATGTAACAGCCACATTCAAGAGAATATTTTTTTCCTGAAAATCCATCTCATCTGCTCCTTTCCTTTATTATGAAACCATTAGCGTAATTCCTGTGGTTTATTTTCTGTACACGTTTAATTTACGGTTTCTGATTCATGATGTAAACACAACAAATTTCCGATTCAAGTGGCAATCATTAGTAAAGCGTTTTCCAAAATGATTGCCAACTCTTCTGGAAATTTTCGGTACTGGTGAAGCATTTCATTCTTATTCTTTCTATTGTATGATGAGAAAGAGCACGGAGGTGAAACAAGTGTCAAAACTTGCTTATCAACGATTAGATGATCTAATGGAAGTATTAACTAGACAAACGGCGCCGCTACCAATGAAGGAGTTAACGAAAAGCTTCTCGATTTCTGAGCGAACGGTTCGGACCGACATTGCAAATTTGAATGATTTGTTAACAAATGTGGGTGCCTCCATCAAGTTGATTCGAGGGCAAGGCTATTTGTTGTCTATTGGTTCAAAAGAACAATTTCATGACTGGTGGACTGAAAGTATGTCAACTACCGAGTCCTTTCTAACTACGAGTGAAGAACGACAAGCCTATCTACTTTTCCTTTTGTTTAAGAATGAAAACCCTTTATCCTTAGATGATTTTCTTGATCGATTATTTATTAGTAAAAACACCTTTTACTCATACTTAAAAACGGCTCGAGACAATTTAGCGACCTATCAATTAAAAATAGTAAATCGTCCAAATATTGGCTTTGAAGTCTTGGGTAACGAATTCGCCAAACGCCAAGCAATCAGTGATCTGTTGATTGAAAAAGATCTCCAAGAGTATTTGGTCGGCTTCACGGAAATGGAACTTGAGTTGTTTGATACGATTGATCTGACCCGCTTGCAAGAATTGTCATTAAATCATCTGGCACCCTTAGACTTATTAGACTCTGATTACTATCACAAAAACATTCTTTCTCATTTTGCTTTAGCAATCAGTCGCTTTATAGCCGGTCATCAGATCAACGAATTTCCCTTGCATGTGCCCGCGCTCAAAAAAGACGCCCAGAAAGTTGTAGGTCACTTCTTAGAAGAAATCGATCATGTATTTGATATACAATTGACTGCTGGAGAAAAACAATACTTCATTTACTATCTCGCGATGAATGCACCACGTTTAGTTGAAACAGGTGATGCAAGCGATTCTTCCATGAAAACTGCGAAAGCCATTGTGGAAGAATTATTGACTGCGATCAAACAGACGTCAAACTATGCATTAGAAACAGACAAGATGCTAATAGAAGATCTGACATCTCATATTGAGGGCTTTATCAATATGAATCTAATGGATGCACGTCGTAGCAATCCATTGCTGGCAACGATCAGAAAATCTTTTCCACAGGCTTATGATTTATGTTTGACCCATTTAGAAACGGTAAGCCTGAAACACGGTTTTTATTTTTCTCCTGATGAGATCGGCTATATCGCTTTGCACATCGCAGGTGCTATGGAAAGGAGTTCTATCAGAAATCATCATAAACATCGCGTCATCCTTGTTTGCGGAACTGGTCGAGCCATGAGTCGTATTATTGAAGCAAAAATTATCAAGCACTATCAAGAAACGATCGAAGTCGTTGATCGCTTTTCTTACGTCGAGCTACAACAATGTGATCTTTCTTCGATTGATTTTGTGATCACAACCGTTCCATTAGAACAGTTCTCGGTTCCTTCTATTTATATCAACATGGCCAAGCTAGATAAAGAAATTGACAAAATCGAACCGTTCATTGAAACGCTCAGCGAAACAAAAGACGGCATCTATTCATTGTTTCATAAAGCATTTTTTCTTCATGAAAATCATGTAGATAAAGAAACCTTACTAAAAAAAATGGCGCAGCAATTGTACCAAAAAGATTTTGTGCCCCAAGATTTTTATGACAGTGTGAAAAAAAGAGAAGCAATCAATCAAACCAATATTAACGAGTGGCTTGCTATCCCCCACCCCATGACATTGATGGCAAAACGCTCAGCCGTTTCAGTGGCAATCATTCCTGATGGTGTTGATTGGGGAAATGGTGATTTGGTTAAATTTGTCTTTCTCTTTGCGATTCAAAAAGACGAATATGAAGATACCGAAGAAATCTATAGTCTTTTATTAGAGTTGATGGATCGTGAAGATATTCAACAAGCAATCCTGCAAAAAAGTGACTATCACCACTTTTTGAGCTGTATAAAGCAATTATAAAAGGAGCTGGGGAATCCAGCTCCTTTTGTTGATATGGCTAATCTTATTTTGATAGTTCTTTTTTCTCATTCATAGTAAGCAAAATTAAGACTGTTTCTTGACCTTTTTATTTTTTAGTATTATTAAAAAGATGAAACTAATGATACAGAACAATCCAACGAGTATATATCGTTGATCTACAGTTTCTCCTGTCTTAGGCAGAGCATCACTATTTGATTTTTTTATTCTTTTATTTTCTTTCTCCAACACTTTTTCCCTGGTTGCTTTAATTGAACGATCATTTATTGAAAATTTGATAGGAGTTTTATCGATTTGATACCCATCTGGCGCTTTAGTTTCAACTAACTGATATTCTCCTATGTCTAAATTGCTTATCTCAACTTTTCCATCTTTATTTGTAACTATTTTTTTCTGTACAATATTTCCTTTCGAATCTCGCAGCTCAAACTCTGCATTTGCCAGTAGCTTTCCTGTTTCACTGTCTACTTTTTTCAGAGTTACTTTCCCAAGTTTTGGTGATACATAAGTATTCTTGAAAATAATCGATTCTTGGTACGCTGGACTTGCCACTAATTGCCCCGCTTGATCCTCCACATTTACCGTTACATGATAGACTGTGTCATCATAGGTGATCGTGCTATCTGTCCCTGCGACTTCTCGGATCGTATACTTGTATGTGCCAGTTTGGTCATAGTCGATTGCATCAAAATAAATTTTTCCGTTGGCATCATTGGTCTTGGTTTGGAGCACTTCCCCTTGCTCGTCCAACAGTTGGAATTGAAATTCATCCGCACTTAGTGCTTTGCCAGTTAGTTCTTTACTTGCTTCTAGAACCGCACTCCCTTTTGCGGGATTGTAGCTATTTTTAAAAATAGCATTGCCTTCATAACTTGGACTTGCCACTAATTGCCCCGCTTGATCCTCCACATTTACGGTTACATGATAGACTGTGTCATCATAAGTGATCGTGCTATCTGTCCCTGCAACTTCTCGGATCGTATACTTGTATGTCCCTGCTTGGTCATAGTCGATTGCATCAAAATAAATTTTCCCACTGGCATCATTGGTCTTGGTTTGGAGCACTTCCCCTTGCTCATCCAACAGCTGGAATTGAAATTCATCCGCACTTAGTGCTTTGCCAGTTAGTTCTTTACTTGCTTCTAGAACCGCACTTCCTTTTGCGGGATTGTAGCTATTTTTAAAAACAGCACTGCCTTCATAGCTTGGACTTGCCACTAATTGCCCCGCTTGATCCTCCACATTTACGGTTACATGATAGACTGTGTCATCGTAGGCGATCGTGCTATCTGTCCCTGCGACTTCTCGGATCGTATACTTGTATGTTCCTGCTTGGTCATAGTCGATTGCATCGAAGTAAATTTTTCCGTTGGCATCATTGCTCTTAGTTTGGAGCACTTCCCCTTGCTCATCCAACAGTTGGAATTGAAATTCATCCGCACTTAGTGCTTTGCCAGTTAGTTCTTTACTTGCTTCTAGAACCGCACTTCCTTTTGCGGGATTGTAGCTATTTTTAAAAACAGCACTGCCTTCATAGCTTGGACTTGCCACTAATTGCCCCGCTTGATCCTCCACATTTACGGTTACATGATAGACTGTGTCATCGTAGGCGATCGTGCTATCTGTCCCTGCGACTTCTCGGATCGTATACTTGTATGTTCCTGCTTGGTCATAGTCGATTGCATCGAAGTAAATTTTTCCGTTGGCATCATTGCTCTTAGTTTGGAGCACTTCCCCTTGCTCATCCAACAGTTGGAATTGAAATTCATCCGCACTTAGTGCTTTGCCAGTTAGTTCTTTACTTGCTTCTAGAACCGCACTTCCTTTTGCGGGATTGTAGCTATTTTTAAAAACAGCACTGCCTTCATAGCTTGGACTTGCCACTAATTGCCCCGCTTGATCCTCCACATTTACGGTTACATGATAGACTGTGTCATCGTAGGCGATCGTGCTATCTGTCCCTGCGACTTCTCGGATCGTATACTTGTATGTTCCTGCTTGGTCATAGTCGATTGCATCGAAGTAAATTTTTCCGTTGGCATCATTGCTCTTAGTTTGGAGCACTTCCCCTTGCTCATCCAACAGCTGGAATTGAAATTCATCCGCACTTAGTGCTTTGCCAGTTAGTTCTTTACTTGCTTCTAGAGTCAAAGCGACAGGTTTTTCTATTTTCTTGTTTACAACAGTTTTCGTCACTTCTTTATCGTTGCCAAAGTCGCTTGGGGTAACAGTTAGTACCTGATCCAATAATTCATAACCCGCAGGAGCTTTTATTTCCTTTATCGTATAATTATCCTTCAGAAGATCATTGATAGAAGCTCGCCCCTCGTCATCTGTTGTCAATTTTCCTACAACTTGTCCCGTTGACTCACGTAGAACTTCAAATTGTGCACCAGAAAGAACTTCCCCTGATTCATTCGTTTTAAGAATACTTACCGTGTAATTATATCCTTCGGCTTCGCCTCCTCCTTTTGGTAATTTGTATAGGCAACGCCATCCTTTATCACTACGTCATTTGATGTCAATACAGCCGTATTAACGACATTCTCTCCATCAACAGGTGTATAGGCTAGTTCTGCTTTATAGTAAATTGCATATTGATCTTCACTACCAATATCTCCAAAATCTATTGAGAATGATCGTTGATCACTAGAAATATTGATTTCATAATCTCCAGTCACGTTGACACGATTTACTAATTCCCAATCATTTCCAGCAGCATTTAATTGCCACTTTCCTTTATAAATAATGAACGAACCTGGAACATAAGTGACAGCCTGACTATTTATCGCATCGGTGATCGTAGCATCAGGATAATTACCGCTACTTCGATTGATTGCAACATAATATTGAATCGTTTGATCACTTCCGTCTGTAAACCAACCAGATTTCGTTAAAGGATATGTGGTTGTATCTATACCAGCATAATCAATTTCAATTGGAAAGGTCGTTCCTTCAACATCAATCGTCGTCGTGATTGTCTGTTCCTCTTGAACAATTGTTGAATCAACGCCCGCGTAAAAATAAAAAGAGCCGTGTATATCTGAATGGGTTTCTGCATAATCTGTATAGGTCAGAATAATCTGTTTTGAATCTGACAGAACGGTTGCATTGGCGACGATGTTTCCGTTCGAATCTTTTAGTTCAAACGATTCGTTACTACCAAATCTAAGTTCAGACGGTAAGGTGATCGTTGTCGTATCTCCTTCTTTTACTTGGTTATTTGGTAGATCAAACGTCCCATTGATTCGAAATGTCTCCCACTGTCCAACAGCTTCCGTCAGAGGATCTCCATTTTCATCCGTGATACTAAAGGAAGTGATCACATCATCAACTGCTGAAAATGGAGCAATGGTTGGCGCTCTTGATTGTTTCTCCGAAGTCTGTAAAGTTTCTGATTTAAGATCTGATTGTACCTCTGTGTTCTGTAAATCTGTAGATTCTACCGATCCACTTGATATGGTGGTTGATGTTTCACTTTGAGACTCACTTGTTCTATTTGTTACATCACTCGTCTCACTTGTGGCTTGTGTAGCTTGGGTGTCACCAATACTCATTTCAGCAATCGCGTGCAATGGCGCAACTAAGATAGATGTTACAATTACTAAAAGGCTAAAATAAGTAGAAATTCTTCTTTTCATATTCACCGATTCCTTTCTATACTATTAATGTGTTGCATACTGACATTTTTATACCGTTGCTATAAGATTCATCTATTTCAACTACTATCTTTTATGTAAATATTCCGTGTACTTTCTTCCATATAAAATTCCTCCAGACATGCTTTCTAAAATTTTTCCTAAATAAATGGGTTTCTCATTTGAAGGCAAATAAGGTTGTTCCGTTAACATTGTTAATTGTTGCTCAATTGAGAGGAAATTTTCCTTTTGTTTTCTGTATTTTGCTAATTTTTCTGAATCATTCTCAACGACGATTTCATTCTCATTGGAACCTACTTCAAACGCGTATACAGGTTCTTCTTCTTTCGTATGTTCGCTAGGCAAAAAACTCAATTGATTGATTAGAAAAAAGGGCAAAACTACCCATGAAAAATATTTATCTTTCAAAAGCTACCTCCTTTAGTTTTACTAGCAACTCTCCCAGTTCCTTCCAATCATTAGATGTTGGCGGTTTTTTCCAAATAAGTTGTTCACAGTTCAATTTATCCATGGCACAGTCCGAAAGAAATAACTTGGTATTATTACTAATTTTGGCTTCAAAGATAAGATTCATCGATTGTAACGACTGTAGCATCATTTTTATATAGCTGTTGTAATTATTCCCATGAGAAAAATCAATACAGATATTTAAAGGTGTCTCAATTTTTTCCATGGGTAGCTGCGTAACTAATAAGAAAAGATAGTCATAATAAAGCTTGTTTTTCTCGGAATCAGATTGGAAAAAAGTGGATTTTTCTATTTCCCGAAAAAAATCCTGAATAAATTTATCAATTGCTGGATTGGTTTCCTGAAAATAATTAAACTTCCCTTTGATAATGAATGACTGATTTTTAAAGCGATAAACTAACCATTTAATATGTATATTTGTTAGTTCCTTCTCTATAAAATCATCTTTTATTTCATAACTGAATGTGTCAAAAAACATAGAAATAAATTTTTGAGTTAACTTAACTGCTTCTTGATACAAATCAAATGTCCTAAACTTCGTAACGAATTGTTCATTGTCGATTTCAAAATGACAGAACATCAAAAAATAACCAATTTCATTCTCTAACTGCTCATCGTCGATCGAAGAGTCACTGTTTATCGCTTTTTTCAACCACTTCGTGAAATCATTTTTCACATAGTCCACATAATTCTCTTGTATAAAATGTTTATTTTTTATTCGAATGAACCAAATACTAATAAAGATTGCTAGTTTTATTTCTTTTGTTCTGGGGATAGTTACTATATATTGTGATGAAAATTGCTTTATAATTTTATCGGTCATTTGACGGATTTCTTTTGGAAAAGGATTTTCAATGCCGTTAAATAATTCATAGTAAGTACTAAAAAATATACTGCGTACGCTCAACTCATTCCCAATAATTCTGCTCTTTTTAATCAAAATGTTTTCTTCATTTAATAAAGACTTTAAATGGCGAAACTTCACATAGCTAGCTGTCTGGCTGCTGTGAAGCAAAGTAACTTGCTTTTTCATAGGAATCTCATTAATGAAAAAATTATCCAAAATATTAAAAAGTTCACAAATTTTCATAAACTTAATTCTTATTTTCTTTACCGTTACGTAGTCGAGATTAGCACAAGTGATTTCTCCTGATTTTTTGATACAAATTGCAGTATCCTTGGAAATTAAGCTCAAATACGTATTCAATTCATCTATGTAAGTTTCAACTTTATAGCTAGAAATAGCCAAAATCTTACTTAATTCTGAAACTGTACAATAATGATTTTTATAATTCTCTATGTATTTAAGAATTACCCACTCATAACGATACCTATCAATCAATAGTTCTTCTGACAACATAGAAATACGCCCTCCCCTATATAAGTTTACAAGATTAGTCAAAAAGTAGTAGATAAAGTCCATATAATTGTGTAAAAGATAAAAGGCCATGTAACAGCCCTTTTACGGTACAATGTTTTTAACCACAAAAACATACCCAGGAGGACGTTACATGACCCAAGTACATTTTACACTGAACAACGAAGAGGTTCAAAGTATTATTGAACATTCGGTAAAAGATGATGTTTCTAAAAATATTTTAACCACTGTTTTCAACCAATTGATGGAAAATCAACGAACAGAATATATTCAAGCCGATGACTATGAACGTTCAGAAAGTCGTCAGAGTCAAAGAAATGGCTATTATGAGCGAGACTTTACGACTCGTGTGGGTACACTCGAATTAAAAGTGCCTAGAACACGTGATGGTGAATTTTCACCGACGGTGTTTGAGCGTTATCAGCGAAATGAAAAGGCACTGCTCGCTTCAATGCTTGAGATGTATGTTTCGGGCGTTTCGACACGTAAAGTTTCAAAGATTGTTGAAGAGCTATGTGGAAAATCTGTATCGAAATCTTTTGTTTCTAGCCTGACTGAGCAGTTAGACCCGATGGTCAACGAATGGCAGAACCGTTCACTCTCAGGTACGAATTATCCTTATCTGATGACTGATGTTCTCTACATAAAAGTCCGTGAGGACCATCGAGTGCTTTCTAAAAGCTGCCATATTGCGATCGGGATAACAGAAGGTGGCGACCGTGAAATCATTGGCTTCATGATTCAAAATGAAGAAAGTGATGACACATGGTCCATCTTCTTTGAATACTTAAAAGAACGCGGCCTAAAGGGGACAGAACTCATCATTTCTGATGCCCATAAAGGCCTAGTGTCTGCGATTCGTAAGTCATTTACCAACGCAAGTTGGCAGAGATGCCAGGTCCATTTTTTAAGAAACATCTTCAGTTCCATTCCAAAAAGAATTCAAAACCGTTTAGAGAAGCAGTAAAAGCGATCTTTAAGTTTACGGATATTGAACTCGCTCGAACAGCTAAGAATGCCTTAGTCGGTGAATATATCGACCAGCCTAAATATACAAAAGCCTGCGAAATATTGGATAATGGCTTCGAAGATGCCTTTCAATACACGGTTATCGGAAATAGTCATAATCGGCTAAAAAGCACCAACCTTCTTGAACGACTGAACCAGGAAGTCCGCAGAAGAGAAAAGATTATTCGGATTTTTCCCAACCGAACGTCTGCCAATCGATTAATTGGAGCTGTCCTTATGGACCTTCATGACGAATGGCTCAGTTCTACAAGAAAATATATTAAGTTTGATCAATGAGAGACCGGTAAAACATTGTATAGTATTTTACACAGGATTATGGACTTGACTAAGTAGTATAAGCTTTTTTAAACAAAATTGCTTATTTTTTTTATTTATTAGAAAAATATAGTAATTTTGAATTGGATCTTTTGATTAGAATCTAAATTAAGAATTGATAATATAACTTTACGTATGATTAATAACTAGTTTTCCTAACATCTTTTCTTTTTACAACTATTATTAATTACTTGCTAAAAAATAACTTAATGGCTAGTCAAAGACAAACTGATTAAACCTTGATTTCCTTGGCTATCTAGACGACAAAATTACCTTTCGTTCTTGAAAAAAACTTGATAGCTGACTTCGCTTATCGTTGACATTTCGCCTCTTTTCAACTAATATTTTATTATTGTTACATTAATTGAATATCCAAACCACCACCGGGTGATAGAAGTGTTTGGTAAACTCATTAGGTCCTTGAAGAGTTTACTGAATGCTTATTTTTTTTGAGGAGGAGAACAAATTATGACATGGATTTATTTATTTTTAGGAGGATTTTTTGAGGTCGTATGGGCATCTACCATGAAACTGAGCAACGGGTTTAGCCACTTTTGGTACAGTTTTTCAACGGTCATCGGAATGCTTTTCAGCTTTGGCTTCCTAGCTTTAGCGGTAAAAAACTTACCATTAAGTATTGCTTACCCCGTTTGGACAGGGATCGGCGCGGTGGGTTCGATCATTGTCGGCGTCGTGTTCTTCAAAGACCAACTATCCCTTCTTACTTGGGTGTTCGTCGCTTTATTAATAGTCGGGATTTTGGGCATCAAGTTTACCAGTGGCCACTGATTTAGCCCTTTGATAATAGTTTTGCTAGCCTTTTTGTAGGTACCTTCATCAATCAAGCGCCTTGACTCCTAGAACGAAACCCGGATCCAAATCGCCTTTTTCAGCCCATCTAAAGATTTTTTTGCAATTAGCCTATAGGTACAAAATATTTTCAAAAAACATTTGACCTTATAGTCACTCTAACCTTTATGCTATTCATGTAAAGAAAACGGAGGGAAAATAATGAAACAATGGCATAATTTGGATATTGACAAGGTGCAGTCAGCGACAAGTGAGACGCTTGTCACAAATGAGGTACGTAAAGCGTATCAAGAAAAACACGGGAAAAATAAATTACAAGCATCAGAAAAGACACCCGAATGGAAGAAGTTTCTATCTTACTTCCACGATGCGTTAATGTATGTCTTGATCGGTGCAGCTGTTTTAAAATTTATGACGGGAAGTCTAATTGAAGGAGCGATCGTTTTACTAGTGGTCGTTTTAAACGCAATGATTGGTTATTATCAAGAGAGAAAAGCAGATGATTCACTATCTAGCATTTCAAAATTACTTAGTTCAAAGGCGACAGTCGAATCTGAAAACGGACGTCTTTCAATCGATGCAGAAGATTTGATTCCAGGGGACCGCGTTTATTTAGCACCGGGTGATATTATTCCTGCTGATTTGCGTATGGAAACCGTGAATGAACTAAAAATCGATGAATCGATTCTAACTGGAGAGCCTGACGCAGTCGTAAAGACAACTGCTCGTTTAGAGGGGCAAATAGCACTTGCTGAACGAACCAATATGGCGTATTCAGGTACCCAAGTTCAGTCAGGAACTGGAAAAGGGATCGTTGTTGAAATTGGTTCGGACACTGAGATTGGTAAAATCAATGCTTCTTTAGCAACCATTGAAGTGAAAGAAACCCCTTTATTGAAAAAAGTGAACGAAATGAATCATGCTATTTTTAAAGGGATCGGCGTCTTTATCTTCTTATTAGGATTGATCAGCTACTTCATTTATGGCATGAGTCCGATGTATATCGTGTCAGCAATCATTGCTTTGATCGTTTCTTCTATTCCTGAGGGATTGCCTTCTATTTTGACGATTATTTTGTCTTCCGGCGTGAAAAATATGTCGGATCAAAATGCGATCGTAAAGGGACTGCCTACTGTCGAAACACTTGGCTCAATGACAGTCATCTGTTCTGATAAAACAGGTACTTTGACCAAAAACGATATGACCCTTACCAATGTATTTTCTAATAATCAGGTAACAGTGATTGGTCATGAAGACCAAGCAGATCCTTCGAACAATGAACTGCTAGCCAAAATCATGCAAAACTGTCAAGAAACACAGAGTTTCGATGATCGCCACTGTCCAGTGACCGGAAATGCAACAGAATTAGCGTTATTACGTTGGACCAATCGTATTGGCACACCGCGGATCAAGAGTCTAGAAACATTACCTTTTGACTCAAAATATAAGTATATGGCAACAAGCCACCTGATCAATGGGAAAAAGCGGATTTTTGTAAAAGGTGCTCCAGATATCGTTTTAAATAAAGCAACTGCTGCACATATTGATGGGCAGATAGCGGAGTTTGATCATGTACAGTGGGAAAAGATCAACTTGGCTTTTGCTTCAGAGGGACAACGAGTGATCGCGTTTGCTTATAAGGATATAGATACAACGACAGAATTGACTCATGAGGAGATGGACGAACTCGTAATCATCGGATTAGCTGGCATTATCGATCCAGCAAAAGAATCAGCGATCGAAGCGGTAGCAGATTGTAAAAAAGCCGGGGTCAGAGTCGTAATGATCACCGGGGATCACCCAACGACCGCAAAAGCGATTGCCAAAAAATTAGGAATCGACCATTCTGAACGGGCAATCACTGGAACTGAATTGGATCGTTTATCCACAGATGAGTGGCAAAGAGTGGTAAAAAATACCAATATTTTTGCCCGAACGACACCTGAGAATAAACTGATGATCGTTACTTATTTACAAGAACAAGGCGAAATCGTTGGAATGACTGGTGATGGGGTCAATGACGCACCCGCACTTAGAAAAGCAGATGTAGGGATCGCGATGGGAATTAAAGGAAGCGATGTTAGTAAACAAGCTGCCGACATGATCCTCATTGACGATAATTTTGAAACGATTGCAAAAGCAATCAAAGAAGGCCGTCGAATTTTTGATAATTTAAAAAAGACGATCCTCTTCTACTTGCCAACCTGTCTGGCCCAGGGGCTTTTGCTGATCGTTTCTATGTTGGGAAATCTTCCTTTACCACTAAGCACAGTGCAGATTCTTTGGTTAAATCTAGTTGCGTCAATTACACTCTCCTATGCGTTAGGTTTTGAACCAGCTCACAAAATGATCATGAATCGAGCACCTCGTGATATGAAAGAAAAAATCATTTCCAAATATACACTCTTTCGAATCGTTTATGTCGGCCTACTCTTGACCTTCTTCGGCTTTCTAACGATGAATGCATTCGGCGACGAAGCTGTCAGACAAACCGTTTTGATCAATGCGATCGTTTTCGGTCAAGCTTTTTACATGATTAACTGTCGTGAGATCACGGATTCAGCCTTCAGTAACAAAATCAAGCAGAATAAAGCCTTGATTTACTCATTACTTGTTATGGCGATTCTCCAATTAGGAATGGTCTATTTTTCACCATTGCAAAGTATCTTACAGACCACCTCTTTAACTTTATCCGAACTGCTTATCAGTGTTCTCCCAGCAACTCTACTTTTCTTATTAGTAGAATCTGAAAAGCACGTAACACGAGTCATTCTAAAGGAAACTACTCCCACCTACTCAATGGATACCAAAGTAGAGAAATAAGAACAGTTCTATTTCATAAGTCATCTTATCGATAAACTTGCTGAATCACTAAGTACCAATAGATACGTTTCTCCTTGATCGATTCCGTTTTAATCGGGTTGATCAAGGAGAATTTCTATTTTACTCACGTATTCTTCCGGTAAATTCGTCTCATGAAAATCAATCAAGTAGAACTCATAAAAATTTCCTTTCTCGACCAGTCTATTTTTCTTTAGGTACCTTTTTAGTTCTGCTAAAGCAGCTAAGCGCTGCTTATATGTGCCCGTATAATAAATAGCGAGATACTCTCCTGCAGGCATTGTAAATGCCTTCTCATCTGCCAAATCGTTTGTCAGACAATAGAAAACTTGATGCCTAAATGCGTCTTCGTGCGGCAGTAAAATCGTTCCGAAAACATTTTGATTATTGGCATGTAGTTCTTTCTCAAATTGTTTGTGCAGGCGTTTAAGTTCAAAGTACAAGTCTTTCCCCATTGTGTCTTTCTCTTGACTTAAAACAAGGTACCGTTCTTCATAAAATGTACGTTCAATTTCATGGTTTTGCTTTTTTCAGCGTAGACAAGCAAGTCAATTCGCTCTTTTAATAAATCTTGTTTCTCTTTTAACCCATGGATTCTGTCTTCTAATTGCTCCATCTCGAAATGAAGGATTTCTTTAGTCAGCGCTTTATTCTTTGTATCCAAGTAGTTCTTAATTTCCTCAAGTGACACATCAAAAAAACGCAGGTCTCTAATGGTATTTAATCGCTCAATATCCTCGTATGAGTAATCTCGATAGCCATTCTCAGTATAGTTGGGTGATAGCAAACCAATTTGTTCATAGTACCTAAGAGTATGTGGTGTGATATCATAGTTTTCACTCACTTGTTTTATCTTCATAGTTCCATCCCTCCCTTTATCTTTCATAGCGTGTCTCTGTCACAAAATCATATCATAATTTTCTTCAGAAAACGAAGGAGTTTTTCTATTGAAGTGGTCAGAAGGTTTGGTGTGTGATAGTACTTGAACAAGCTTCAAATCATAATGAAAAGACTGCTGATAATTTCCCATACTAATCTTGGAAATTTATCAGCAGTCTTCTACTTCGCCAGTATTCTATTCCATTTCATAAGAAAGCTTTTTCTGATTTCTTATTTTCGTTTCTGTCTTAAGCGTCTTAAGAAAAATGCTAGCAGGGATGATACCGCCATAGTCACTCCAGCGTATAATATGAAGGGATTGGCTTCTTCTCCAGTTTTCGGAAGAATTTTTTCACTAGTTGCTGTTTTTGTTGTTTCTTGTACTTTAGTCGTTGTTTTCTCACCAATAGATGGTGTTTCATCCTCTGGTTTTGTCTGATCATTTGGCGTGTTGCTTGACTCTTTTGATGGGTCTGTCGGATCGACTTCGTCTGTTGTGTTTTTTGTATACGTCACAATCAGCTCTGTATCTTCATCTTCTGCAGTCATTCCTGTTTGTTCTTTAACCGTCGTAAGATCTGCCGTGTAACCCTCAATTTGCTTGCTTTTCACCTCATCAAATGTCGTGTCATCGTTTGCGGCTGCCCAGTCACTATATACGATTTCACCCGTCAACAGGTTGGTTGTTTCATTACGTGTATAGGTCAAAGTTTCCGTATAACTTTCTGCCGCTTTGCTGCCATCTTCATAGACATAATGAATCGTCCGAGAAACCTCGTTGCTTTCTTCTTTCGTTTCCGTATTCGCTTTATAAGTCACAGTCAACTCGGTATCTTTTACATCGGGTTGAATATTTGTAACTGCTTTGATCAACTCATTATCTGGTGTGCAATATTCAATCATTGGGCTGGAAACTTCGGCAAAAGTCGTGTCGTTGTCTTTTGCCTTCCATTCGCCATAGGTAACTACACCAGTTGCCAAATTCTTTGTGATCTCACGGGTGAACGTGACTTTATCGGTATGATCGTCCGCCGCTTTGCTGCCATTATCATACACATAATGAATGGTTTGCTTAACTTCCTTAGTTTCTGTTGCGGTTTGCATTTTTGGCATATACATAACGGTGACTTCGATGTCTTGATTATCAACCGCTACTCCTGTAACTGCTTCGATTGTTTCCTTATCGACGGTATAGTTCTTAATCATAGGACTTTTCACTTCATTTAATGTCGTATCGTTATCTTTGGCTTGCCATTCGCCATAGGTCTTGTCACCAGTTGCTTCGTTGGTAGTGACCGTCCGCGTGAACGTGACCGTGTCTACTTTATCTGGAGCAGCTTCTTTGCCATCTTCGTATACATAATGAATCGTTTGTTTGACTTCTTTGGTTTCTGTTGATTTGGTCATGTTTGGCGAGTAATTGACCGTCACTTCGCGATCTTCTGATTTTTCTGTCAGCCCAGTGACTTCTTCGACTTTTGCTTTGTCTGCGCGATAGTTCTTGATTTCAGGACTTTTCACTTCATCAAATGTCGTATCATCATCTTTGGCTTGCCATTCGCCATAGGTCTTGTCACCAGTTGCTTCGTTGGTGGTGACCGTCCGCGTGAACGTGACCGTGTCTACTTTATCTGGCACGGCTTCTTTGCCGTCTTCATACACATAATGGATCGTTTGTTTGACTTCTTTGGTTTCTGTTGATTTGGTCATGTTTGGCGAGTAATTGACCGTCACTTCGCGATCTTCTGATTTTTCTGTCAGCCCAGTGACTTCTTCAACTGTTGCTTTGTCTGCGTGATAGTTCTTGATTTCAGGACTTTTCTCTTCGTCAAACGTCGTGTCATCATTTTTCGCTTGCCATTGACCAAAAGTTTTGTCACCTGTTGCTTCATTCGTTGTCACTGTGCGTGTGAACGTGACCGTGTCTACTTTATCTGGAGCAGCTTCTTTGCCATCTTCGTACATATAATGGATCGTTTGTTTGACTTCTTTGGTTTCTGTTGACTCAGTTATATTTGGTGAGTAAGTGACAGTTACTTCGCGGTCTTTGGTGTCGGCTGTCAAACCTGTGACTTTATCAATGCTTGTTTTGTCTGCGTGATAGTTCTTGATTTCAGGACTCTTCACTTCATCAAACGTCGTATCGTTTTCTTTGGCTTGCCACTCTCCAAAAGTTTTGTCACCTGTTGCTTCATTCGTTGTCACTTTGCGTGTGAACGTAACCGTGTCTACATTGTCTGGCGCTGCTTCTTTGCCGTCTTCATAAACATAATGGATCGTTTGTTTGACTTCTTTTGTTTCCGTAGATTCGATCATGTTTGGTGAGTAAGTGACAGTTACTTCAAGATCTTCTGATTCTGCTGTCAAACCTGTGACTTTATCAATGCTTGTTTTGTTTGCGTGATAGTTCTTGATTTCAGGACTCTTCACTTCATCAAACGTTGTATCATCACCTTTGGCTTGCCATTCACTATAAGTTGTTTGATTTGTCGCCAAGTTTGTGGTAACCGTCCGCGTGAAGGTTACTTCATCAGTATGATCTTCTGCTGCTGAATCACCATTTTCATAATTATAATGGACGACTATTCTGATTGTCTTTGTTTCAATTTTTGTTTCCATTTTTGCTGCATAGGTGACAGTGATTTCAGAATCTTTATCATCTTCATTTACCCCTAAAACCTCCTCCACACTTACTTTATCTGGTGCGTAGTTTTCGATCTTAGGACTTTTCACTTCATCAAACGTCGTATCATCATTTTTCGCTTGCCATTGACCAAAAGTTTTGTCACCTGTTGCTTCATTCGTTGTCACTGTGCGTGTAAAGGTAACCGTGTCTACTTTATCTGGCGCTGCTTCTTTGCCGTCTTCATACACATAATGGATTGTTTGATTGACTTCTTTGGTTTCCGTAGATTCGATCATATTTGGCGAATAAGTGACAGTTACTTCACGATCTTCTGATTCTGCAGTCAGACCTGTGACTTTATCAACCCTTTTTTGGTCCGCATTGTATTTGTCAATTTCTGGACTTAACACTTCGTCAAACGTCGTGTCATCATCTTTAGCTTGCCATTCTCCATAGGTATTTTCTTCTGTTGCTTCATTCGTTGTCACTGTGCGTGTATAGGTAACCGTGTCTACTTTATCTGGCGCTGCTTCTTTGCCGTCTTCATAAACATAATGGATCATTCGCTTGACTTCTTTGGTTTCCGTAGATTCGATCATATTTGGCGAATAAGTGACAGTCACTTCACGATCTTCTGATTCTGCAGTCAGACCTGTGACTTTAACAACCGTTTTTTTGTCCGCATTGTATTTGTCAATTTCTGGACTTAACACTTCGTCAAAGGTCGTATCATCATCTTTGGCTTGCCATTCACCACAAGTTTTGTCACCTGTTGCTTCATTCGTTGTCACTGTGCGTGTAAAGGTAACCGTATCTACTTTGTCTGGCACTGCTTCTTTGCCGTCTTCGTACACATAATGGATCATTCGCTTGACTTCTTTGGTTTCCGTAGATTCAACTATCTTTGGCGAGTACATGACAAATTCTTCAATATCTTCTGAATCGGCCTTTACATCCATGACCTCATCAATAAATTCCCTATCTGTAAAGTAGTCGTCTATTTCTGGACTCTTGACTAAGTCAAAGGTTGTATCATCATCTCTTGCTTGCCATTCACCAAGCGTTTCTTCGCCAGTGGCTAGGTTCGTTATCACTTCTCGAATAAATTCGACTGTATCCACATGGTCTGGGGCAGCTTCCATACCGTCTTCATGCAAATAGTGAATGATTCGTGCAACAATTTTTCTTTCTTCCCTGGTTTCTATCAAGGGACTGTAGATATACGTGACCGTTTGCGGAATATTGCTAAAAATAATTTTTTCTTCCCCTTGTACTTCCTTCAATGTATAGTTAGGAATATCTTCAGGAACAACTTCAATTGAATCGCCAATATTTCCACCAGTCAGTACATTCGGAGGCAATAATTCCTGACCATCTTCATCTAAGTAATTGATAGTGACTGGTGCGCCTTCAATAAACCGAGGCTGCCACACATAGGTGTCCGCCATCGTTGCTCCATCATAGGTCAACACTAGCTCCTGTGACTTCAATATATTTTCACCATATGGCGCTTCGACGGTACCAGTCCCAACATTTTGCCAATAGCCGGTATAGTAACTGGAATGAAAACCATACATTCCACTAGGGTCAACTAAGTTCACTGGATAGGGATTGCTTGACCAATTGTTCCATCCTACAAAACTAAAATTTGGTCCTAACTTCAATTCCTTTAAGTACCAAACATTGGCTAAAAATTGGTTCATCCCAGCTCCTAAAGAACTTATTACACCACTGCTATCAAAGTTCGACAAATCTAGCGTTGTTCCTCGAAAGCCATAAAACATACTATTCATTGTCGTTGCTTGACTCGTATCAAGGTAAGTCAGCCCAACAATCTCATCCAATTCTGATGGAACTTTTCCATAATGAGAGGTGCTCTCAAACAGACCAGGCACATTTGCTGGCAGAATAACTGGTGCAGTGAGAACAACTTTTTTGATGACCATGTTTTTGAGAGAATCATCTAATGGGATCACTTGATCCACGGTGGTAGACAGTGTGCCTGCGCCTACAGTTAACACACCTTCGATATCTAATGTTGCTGGCGCCGTCCCCCAATTGCCTGACCAAAGGAAATTGTCTGATTCCGCTGCTTTTATTTTCAACTCCTCATCAGATGTTGTACCACTCTCAGTTACTTCTGCCTCAGTGGATTGTTCTACTATTTGCTCTGCGGATGATTCTGATTGAGAATCATTTGCTGGTGATGATTCCGCTAACGCTTGTTCTTCTGCGCTTTTTTCTATTTGTGTTTCTGAATCAACGGTTTCTTCGACTACTGCTTGCTCGGCTGTGACTGATTGTTGTTCAGGTACTAATTCGTTAGTACTTAGTGTCGTTTCTTCTGTCGGTGATGTATTGATCGTTTCCGCTGCTGCCGGAATACTGACAAATACTTGGGTAATCAAGGGACTGCCTAATATAAAAACAGAAGAGCTGACCAAAATACGTGATAAAAGCTCTCTCTTCACGGGTATCATCATTTTTTCCTTCTTTCAGTTTAAGTAAATGAAATCAACGACACTCTTTCCAATTAAAAAAAAGCTGCCCTTTGACAACTCCGTCTTACAGCTATGTAATGCGTTCGTAGTCTCATTCCTTATGATTGCATTATTGCATGGTTTTCAAGTGCGGACACGACAACAATCGTCACGAAAAAGACAAAATAAGTCCTATTTTATAAAGCGAAAATAAAAGAATATAAATACATCTGTTTCTGAAAGCATTGATAAAATAAAAAAATATCACATAATTTGTTACCTAAAATTGATGTGCACCATTTTTATAAACTATTTGGGTACCTAATGAAAAAACTTTGAAACAATCGAACACTCCAATTATTTCTAAGAAAAAGATGGTTACAGAGGGTTAAAAAAGGAGACTGGATATTCAGCCTCCTTTTTATTACTCCTTTTTATAGGAACAGCCAAAAATCCCTGTTCTTTCAAGTTCTCCTGCGATTAAGGGTGAAAAACTAAACCGAATTTTGAATCCTACATGCTTCCCAGACATGTTATCCTTTGAAAGCAATGGCGTCGATTTGAAAAAGGATCCCTACCTCACCCGAATGAGCAAATGCTGTCTGAATCGATTTTCTCACCGGAAATTTTCTATGGAATTTTTCTTTCAGAATCTTTTCCATAATCGGGATATCAAAAACATCTTTAAAAAGTACATCCATTTTGACTACATCTGTTAATGACAAATCCACTAATTTCAAGCGTTCTTCCAATTGATCCAGTGCTCCTACAATCTGTTGTTCGATAGACTGTCCGATATTCACACAGTAGCCAACAAAAACAAAATTCCCTGCTTCGATCACGCCTGAAAGTGCCCAATCCTCATTGATATCATATCGTTTCATTCGCTTCTCCTTTATATTTCTTTTTGTAATAGACGCTGTCTAATACTTGCCTTGTTCTATTCTTGACCTTGTATGACTTCAATCGTCAACCATGGCATACCAACTGATGAATTCCTAATCCACCGAAAAATGCAAAGAGTGCGGGGTTGGGGCGGTCAAAGTCAGCCCACATCTTTCTTTAAAGTAAGTCTTGCTGTCTTCGTTTGCCACTTGCAAGATTTCCGCTTCAGTAAAAGGCACAACATTATCACTTCCCCGCAGCTCAATACACTCCAAAATAATCAAAATTTCTGCTTCAAGCGTATTGATTCTTGCAAACTGTTCGAAAAAATTTTCTTGATTGACTTCTTGAATTGCTCTGCGAACTTCTAAACAATTTTTTTGAATCTTTTCTTTGAGTTTTAAATACCCATACTTACTGAAAATTCGTTCAGATTCCTCAATATAAAAGTTCAAATATTCTTGCAATGTGTGGATCTTAAATGGTTCCTCCATCGTAAGCACCTCCTTTATTTTAGCTGTTGATTCTTATGTAAAAGGAATTGTTCTAGCATTGTATGTCTGTATTATCACACGGTTTTTAGCTGGAAACGCGTCAATATGTGACTGATTAAATACAAAATACGTCCTGTTATATACAGCTAATTGATTTACCTCCAAACTTCGTTGGCATTCAAGAGAACCTGAAACACTCCTGTTCAACGAATTTATATCCTCTGGGTATAAAGAAAAACAGTCAATACTCTCAGATTTGAGAATACTGACTGTTTGCTGAAACTTGGATAAATCAATCACTTTTTTATTTTTGATTGGACCTATTCTGAAATGTTTCCACCGCCTCAATTAGTTCTAGCCAACGATCGCCAGTTGGAAAGCTATTCCATTTAAAAAATTGGACGTTCGGATTTTGATCAAGAAAGGCTTGCCGATCGACTGGATAATCGGTCACAACAAAATCTGGTTTCTCAGAAACGAAAGATAGGGTATAGCCAAACCAGCGTTTCAACCGTTCTTTTTGCCTGATTTCTTGGATTTTTCCGAATTTTGATTCATGAAAAATCCGCACGGTCGATCGATCGATCTTTGCTACAATTGAAAGAAGCATGCTGTATTGAAATAACAAGCGATTATTGCCAGCGTACATACTAGCAAAGAGTGGTGTTTGTTGGGTAAGGGTTTGATACAGCTCCTGAACAAGTGGAAAAATCTTTGGAAACACTCTGCGATAGTCCTTATCCGTTGTCGTTTTTCCAAAAGCATCGATTTTGTTTTTCGATGGAAAAACAACAGAAACAGAATGAATGTACAAAGCATTAATAAGAAGATAGTCAGTCTCACCTTCTGGTACAAGAAAGATCTTCTGAGCAGTTTCCGCAAATAATCTTGCTGTTGCTAGTGCTTGTTCTGAGAAATGATCGTCAATTGATGGATGGCTAGGAATCTCTTCAGGTAAATACGTCGTCATTACAGAGAACATGTAATATAAGAAAAGAAATTCTGCTTCTGGAACGTCATTTAGAATCAAGTTATCTCTTAACAATGGTTTAATAAGCTCTTCTTTGAATTGTTCAAAGGAAATCGTGAGATGGACCATTTCCTTCATCTCCTGAGGAATCTCATTCACAGGAAACCCTCTTTTTAAACGATAAAGACTTATCGCAAGCAGCTGAACAAATTTTTCCTGATCAATACCGCGATAGCAGCTGGGGTAACTCGTTAACTTGTCCTTAAAGGAACGAATGCTCTGTTTCGACAATCCGAAATGACGGACATTTGTTGCATCATAGATCTGCCAATACATAATATGGAAAAAATGACGAATGCGGTATTCTTTTCCCACGAATAGTGGCTTCCTTTTTAAGTTAAGTTTGATTTGGTAATTTTCTAAAATACTCTCAATTTCCTTGAGTTTTCTTTGAACGGTGCGATTACTGACATAGTGTTGTTGGGCGGTTTCTTCTAAGGACACATATTTATCACTAAAGAGTCTGTCTATAATTTGAAATGGCATACTCTCTGAGAGCATGACCGAATAGAGCTTGGATAATAAAAAATTAGGAGCAAAATAAAGCACCAACTCCCTCCCCTCATGCATATCGATCTCAAAAAAAGGATAGGAGTTTTGTAAGTCTCTGGCCCGCTCAAAAACTAGCGCTATTCTTCTTTTTGACAGATTTACTTTGTCAGCAAGGTCACTCAATCGTTCACGATCAATCGCCTGTTCAAAAAAATACGCAAATAGTTCATAGACATCTTGGTCTAATTTAGTTAAAAGAAACTTATACATAGCAATACCTCTTAACTTTATTTTTAAGGTAATTATACTCTTTTAAACATGTATTTTCATTTAGTAGGTATTAATTCTCGTATCAGTGGTGAATGAGTACGTCAAGTTCCAACAAAAAGAATTGAAAAGAATAATCTGTCAGTTGAGTTACTCATTTTTACTCCTTGTATGAACCCCATCAGTTTTATAATTGTTCAACAAGAGCTGATACTATGAGATTTCAAAAAAAAAAGACACATAAAATGCATCTCTTTAACGGCCATTTTGTAAGCTCATCCTATTTTTAGATTTTTACTTGTTGCCCCGATACTCGATCGTCAATCCTTTTAAAAAGTTGCGGGCATATTTGTCTAAGCATGGTTTGTAATTGCGATGGCCTTCTTTGCGTAAAATGGCGCCTAGTTCACCTTTTGAAACTGTAACTCCAGCCTGCTGGAAAATGTCCAGCATTTCATCCGTGGTGAGGGAAAGGGCAATTTTTATTTTCTTCAACATCAAATTATTCACATTGCCATTGTTTAGCTCTAAGACAGGTTCTGCAGCATCTGGCTTTGTTCCTCGTTGCGAGCGAATCAAACCATTTAAGAAACGCTCAAAGGCTTCATTGGTACACTCAATCTCGTAGGTCTCAGGATCTTTTTCTTCAATAATTGTCTTACTTCTTCTTTTGTGAAAGAAGCGCCGCCAAGTTCAAAAATTTTCACCATGTCGGTATCCTTGATATCCAAAGCATAGCGTAAACGCGTTAAGCGATCATTGTGATTCATTCTATACACCATCCATTTCTTAGGTTGATTATAACAAATAAACCTAGACGAGTAATCCTGTTTTCGCTTTTTTACTTTGAGAATCCATTGTTTTCGTTCAGATGTATATCGCTTCTCTCCTTCCACTTCCTCCGCTATACTTGATTTAGGGAGTAAAATTCTTCTAACAGAACAATAAACGAAAAAAAGCATCAGTTACGATGATGTTTTGGATTGCTTTATTGTTTTTATTTTGTATACAAAAAGGAGAGGAAAGAAATGAAGAAATACGGGAAATTTTTGGTGATGATCGGGGTATCGACGGTGATTATGTTTTGTATGATGTATTTCAATGTCTATGCCCTTGATCATATCTTTTTCAGCCAAACCCGCCTATTTATGGCACTGATGATGGGCGCGATGATGGCGATCATCATGCTGTTATTTATGTGGAAGATGTATGACAACAAGAAAATGAATATCGGCATTCTAGTTGTCAGTGTTGTACTCTTTTTTGGTTCACTGTTTATGGTCAGAAGCCAAACTGCCGTGGGAGATATAGCATGGATGAAAGCCATGATTCCCCATCATTCGATTGCGATTCTAACGAGTAAAAATGCCGATTTGTCTGATCCAAGAGTAAAAGAACTTGCAGAAAAAATCATTGACGCACAGGAAAAAGAAATCAAGGAAATGAAAGAATTGATCGAAGAGTTGGAAAACAAATAGCCAGTTTGTGTGCTCACTCAAAGAACCAGCAGATCAACTTTATCGCCACGGTTACGAAGCCCTTCAAGCAATGGCTGAAGGGCTTCTTTTTTATCATCAGTTGATTTCTTTTTATTGAAAAATCCTGACCGTTATTGCATCCGTTCTTGTTTGACTTTCTTGTCCACAACATGACGCTTGGCAAGCTCTTGGCGAATAGCCGCTAACTCAATCCCCATTTCTGCCATTAAAACCAATGTATGGTACGCCAAATCAGCAATCTCATAAACGGTTTCTTGGCGGTCTTCCTTCATCGCGCCAATTACGACCTCGGTTGCTTCCTCGCCGATTTTTTTAAGATTTTTTCACTGCCTTTTTCAAACAAGTAGCTGGTATAGCTGCCTTCTTGTGGCGTATCTTTACGACCTTTTATCAGCTCATACAACGCATCGATGGTTGGAGAGGATTCTGTACCATAAAGCACTTCTGTAAAGCAGCTTTCTGTGCCTGTATGGCAAGCAGGTCCGTCTTTTTTTACTTTGGCGACTAAGGCATCTTGATCGCAATCTGCTGTCAAAGATACTAAATGCTGGTAATTGCCGCTGGTTTCTCCTTTGCGCCATAATTCTTGGCGACTGCGGGAATAAAAGGTCATCAATCGGTCCTTCAAGGTCAAGGTCAAACTTTCTTGGTTCATATAAGCCAAGGTCAAAACTTCATTCGTTTCCACATCCTGCACGATCACTGGAACCAATCCTTGTTTATCAAATCGTACTTGCACCATATTATCCACTCCTTCTATTGCCTATCAAAACGCCAACGCTATACGATTCGTACGGGAATATCGACGGCCTGTAATTGTTTTTTCAGATCTGGGATTTTTACCTCGCCATAGTGAAAAATCGAGGCTGCCAACCCTGCTTCAATATTTGGCAATTGAAACAGCTCGATAAAATCGGCACTTTTGCCAGCACCACCGGATGCGACGATCGGTAATTTGGTGATTTCGCTGACAGCTTTCAGCAAGTCGAGATCAAACCCCTGCTTCACGCCATCGGTATCCATGCTGTTGATGACTAGTTCACCCGCACCTAACTGCTCGGCTTGGCGAATCCACGCCAATGCTTCTAAGCCTGTATCTTCCCGCCCCCTTTGGCAAACACATGCCAGTTCTCACCGACTCGGCGAACATCGACGGATAAAACAACGCACTGGCTGCCATAGCGTTTCGCACCTTCTGCAATCAACTCTGGTCTGCGAAGCGCCCCGAATTGACGCTGACTTTGTCGGCGCCACAGTTTAAGACTCTTTCAAAATCTGCTACTTGATTGATGCCGCCCCCACCGTCAAAGGAATAAACACTTCTGACGCTACGCGCTGCAAAATGTCCGTGAATAAGCCGCGTTCTTCTGCAGAAGCAGTAATGTCATAAAAAACCAGCTCATCGGCGCCTTGTTCATTGTAAAAGCGCGCCAAAGTCACCGGATCATTGACATCTTTTAAGCCAGCAAAGTTGACCCCTTTCACGACTCGCCCATCTCGCACATCAAGGCAAGGAATGATTCGTTTGGCGATCATGACCTTTCCTCCCCTGCTGCTAAGACATCGGCCAATTGGAGACTGCCGTTATATAAGGATTTCCCGACGATCACGCCAGAGATGCCCAACTGTTTTAATCCTTTGATATCTGCCAATGAAGCCACGCCACCAGAAGCCACGATGTCGCAATCCAATTGATTGAGTTTTTCGTATAAGGGCAGATTGATACCTTCTCCTGTACCGTCACGGGAGATTTCGGTAAAGATGATCGTTTGCGCTCCCCATTCCACCAATTGTTGGCAAAAAGTAAACGCGTCTGTTGCCGTTTTCTCGAGCCAGCCTTCCACTGCCACTTTTTCTTCCTTGGCATCGACCCCAATGGCGATCTTGTTGCCGTATTTCTTGAGCATCGCTTTTGTGAATGCTGGGTCTTTCTGAGCAATCGTGCCGAGGATCACCCGATGAACGCCTGCTGCCAAACAATGCTGGATCGTTTCTTCCTCACGGATTCCGCCGCCGACTTCGACAAACAGATTGGTCTGCTGGACGATGTTTTTTGCGACATCAAAGTAATGGAGTTTGCCGGCTTTGGCACCATCTAAGTCGACGAGGTGTAGGTAGTTGGCACCTTCTTCTTCAAATGAACGAGCAAATGCTACTGGATCATCTCCAAACACTTCTTTTTGCTCATAGTCTCCTTGGTACAAACGGACCACTTTTTGATCTAACAGATCGATTGCTGGAAAAATTTTCATAGCGGCACCTCCGTGAATGCTTTTAAAATCTTCAACCCGACAGCCCCGCTTTTTTCTGGGTGAAACTGAGTGCCGAAGACATTGTCTTTTTGCACGATACCGGGAATCGCCAGACCATAGTCACTGTCTGCCACGACATACTCTTGGCAATCAGCAGCAAAATAACTGTGGACATAGTAGACAAAGTCTTGTTCCCTAACCCGCTGACGAGGGGGCTTTCTTTTCTGACAGTCAAACGATTCCAACCAATCTGTGGCACTTTCAGATTCAGTTTGGCTTCTTCAAAGGCGCTTTGCATGGAAACGATCCTTCCTGGAATCAAACCGAGCCCCGCATGTGTGCCAAACTCCTCACTACTATCAAACAACAGCTGCATCCCTAAACAAATGCCTAAAAAGGGTTTGCCAGCTGCTGCCAATTCTTGGATCGGTTCGATCAGCGACAACTCTGCTAACTTTTGGCGGGCATCGCCAAAAGCGCCTACGCCGGGTAAAAGAATGCGGTCGGCAGCTTTTAATTCCGCTAGTGAACGCGTGATTCGGCACTCAACACCCAAGTAGTCCAGCGAACGAGACAAGCTGAACAAATTGCCGACACCATAGTCGATGATTGCTAACATAATACGCCCCTTTCCTTATCTCATCCATCTGTGTGGAAGATACGTAATCATTTTTCCCCCTCATGAATCACTGGATCGTCCCTTTGGTTGAAGGGATCTCATCTGGGGCTGCTTGATTGATCGCTACTGCTTCACCTAAAGCACGCGCAAAGCCTTTAAAGCACGCTTCAACAATGTGGTGGCTGTTTTTGCCAGCGATTTGATGGAGATGGATCGTAGCACCTAATTCACGGGCAAAAGCAATGAAGAATTCTTCAACCAATTCCGTATCAAACTGCTGCCCGATTTTTTCACTCGGTATCGCCAATTCTACGACTGCCATGCCGCGACCGCTAATATCGATTGCTGTCATGACTAAGGCTTCGTCCATCGGCAGCAGCATACTACCATAACGTTTGATGCCTCGTCGCTCCCCAAGACTTTCTGAAAACGCTCGGCCAATGGCGATGGCAACGTCTTCTGTTGTGTGATGGGCATCTACTTCTGTATCGCCATCACAAAACAACGTCAAATCAAAACGACCGTGGCGGACAAATAATTCCAGCATGTGGTCTAAAAACCCCACACCAGTCTTGATTGATTGCTGACCAGTACCATCGATCGTCAACTGCAGGTGGATCTTGGTTTCAGTCGTATTACGGGTAACTTCTGCTTTTCTCATTCCTTCACCTCTTCTATGATCGTTGTTAACACCGTCATCAATCGTTCCATCTGGGCCTTCGTTCCTACCGTGATCCGTAAATACTCTTTGATGCGGGGCTGATTAAACCAGCGGACGAAGATATTCTGCGCTTTCAGCGCCTGATACAACTCTTCCCCAGCAATCGCAGGGTGCCTTGCAAACAAAAAATTTCCTTGGCTGTCGGTCTGCTCAAAGCCGAGTTTCGCTAGGGCTTGCTTGCTCCACTCACGCATGTGGATCGTTGCTTGGATCTTCTCATCGACATACGCTTGTTCCTGCAAAACGGCTGCACCAGCAGCTTGAGTCAAACTATTGACATTGTACGGATTCAAGCTAAATTTCAACCGATTCAAGTCTTGGATCAGTCCTTCATTGGCAACCACAAAGCCTAAGCGTGCCCCTGCCAGCTGCCGAGATTTCGAGAACGTCCCCACGACCAAGAGATTTGGGTATTGATCGATCAAAGAAACCATTGAAGTGCCGCCAAAATCAATATAGGCCTCATCGACAATCACTAAGCGATCGGGATGCCGGTTTAGAAAGGCACAAATTTCGCTTTGTTCTTGATAAACCCCCGTCGGCGCATTGGGATTGGCAAAAATGACAGTTCCTTTGAGCGAATCGTAGTCCGTTAACGCGATCGAGAAATCCTCTTGCAGCGGAACAACGGTGGCAGCGACTTGGTACAAGGCACTATACACTTGATAAAACCCGTAGGTCACATCGGGAAAGGCGATGCCGTTTTCCGTGAAGCCTTGAAAGAGATAGGACAAGACTTCGTCACTGCCATTACCGAGAAACAGTTGGGATGGCGCAACGCCAAGATAGGCAGCCAGAGGGGTTGTCACCGCTGCAGCAGCAATATCCGAGTAACGATTCAGCTTGTGGGCGGCATCGGCAACCGCTGCTTGAACACTTGGCGCTGGCGGATAAGGACTTTCATTGGTGTTCAGTTTAATAACGGCTTGCTCGTCTACTTGTTCCCCTGGTGTATAAGGAGTCAGCTTGTGATACTTTTGATGTAAAAAGGTCATTTATCTCCCTCTCTTCGTACATTGATCGAACGGGCATGGCCGATCAAGTCTTCGGTTTCTGCGAACAACGCTACGGCTGGACCAGCCGCCTTCATGGCTGCTTCTGGGTAATACAAGTAGCTGCTTTTCTTAATAAAATCATCCACTGATAACGGTGAGTAAAAACGGGCGGTCCCTTCTGTTGGTAGGGTATGATTTGGTCCAGCAAAATAATCTCCCAGCACTTCTGGTGTATGATGTCCTAAAAAGACACTGCCCGCATTTTCTACTTGTCCCAACAAAGCAAAAGGATCTGCCACTGCTAATTCAAGGTGTTCTGGAGCAATTTGATTGGCAATGGTAAGTGCTTCGGTCAAATCTTTGACTAGGATCAGCTTTCCGCTAGATTCAAGCGCCGCAGCAGCAATGTCTTTGCGGGGCAGTTGCTTCAGCTGCAAGTCAAGCTCTACTTGGACTTCTTCAATCAAGGCTGCTTCTGTTGTGACTAAGATGGCTTGCGCTAAGGGATCATGCTCGGCTTGTGCCAAAAGATCCGCTGCCAGCCAGCGAGGATTTGCGCTGGCATCGGCGATGATCAGCACATCGCTGGGCCCTGCGATCATATCGATATCAACTTCGCCGTACACCATTTTTTTCGCAGTGGCGACATAAATATTTCCTGGTCCCACGATTTTGTCGACTTTGGGAATCGTTTCTGTCCCATAAGCCAATGCCGCTACGCCATGGGCCCCACCGACTTTGTAGATTTCATCCACTCCAGCAACGGAAGCTGCCGCTAAGATAGCAGCCGGAACTTTTCCCTGGCTGTCCGTCGGTGTGATCATAACGATTTTTTTGACCCCGGCGATTTTTGCAGGCAGAACATCCATCAAAACCGTACTGGGATAAGCTGCTGTGCCGCCAGGAACGTAGACCCCGACTTTTGCTAGTGGCAAGACCCGCTGCCCCATCACAACGCCATTTTCCTTCGTTAAGACAAAGCCTTGCTGGACTTGCTTTTGATGAAATGCCAAAATGTTTTCTTTCGCCTGTTCCATCACCTCAAGCAGCTCAGGGGAGACGGCTTGGGCAGCCGCGTCTATCTCTCCTGGACTGACGGTTAAGGAAGACAAGGTCACTTGATCGATTTCCTCAATTAATTGAAACAACGCCTGATCTCCTTGCTGCTGAACACGGGCAATGATTTGGGCGACAACGGTTGAAACATCCTTTGTTTCCGACTGTTTCCTTGCCACGATCGTTTCGATCGTATCTTTTTGGGTCGAAAAAATTCTCATAATTGCTCCCTCACCTTCTCAATCACTGTTTGAATGCGTTCTTGCTTGAAACGCCACGTGGCGTGGTTGATCACTAAGCGCGCTGAAGACGGCGCGATGTCTTGGATCACTTCCAAATCATTTTCTTTTAGTGTCGTCCCCGTTTCGACGATGTCAACGATCACATCGGAGAGACCTAATAAAGGGGCCAATTCAATCGACCCATGCAGTTGGATCAATTCCACCGAGCGACCTAACCCTTGATAAAACTGACGGGTGATCTGCGGATATTTTGTAGAGACCCGCAGCGGGCGGGAGAAATCTTCCTCGAAATCCGTACGCGCCGCTACTGCCAAACGGCAGACCCCCATATGCAAATCAAGAAACTCGATGACTTCTGCCTTGCTTTCCATTAAAATATCTTTGCCCACGACACCGATATCCGCCACTCCGTGCTCCACATAGATTGCCACATCACTAGGCTTGACTAAGAAAAAGCGCAGCTTGTTTTCTTCATCACAAAAAATCAGTTGGCGATTGTCTTTGAAAACACCTTGTGCAGCCACACCGGCTTTGGTGAATAAGTCGTATACGGCATCCCCCATGCGGCCTTTTGGCAACGCAATGTTCAAATAGCCTGAACTTTCGTTGTCAGTCGGCACCTTTTGCCCTACATGGTTGAGTTTCATACCAAACCCGATCGCTCCTTGCTCTTTGCCTTGCCGACTCATCAAGCGATCATAACGGCCCCCATATAAAATCGTCTCTCTTGCTTCTTCAATAAATCCTTGAAACAGCAAACCACTGTAATAATCGGCATCATTTAAAATCGAAAAATCCAGCCTTATCCGAATGGAGGCTGACAGTTGTTCTTTTTGCAATGCTTGATACAGTTGTTTCAGTTCTGCTAAACCAGCTTGAGCTTGGGGATATTCTGCCAGCAGCTCTTTGGCTTTTTGATACTTGGTTTCAAAATCACCTGACAAACGTACCAGTTTCGCCAATTTTTCAGCTTCTGTTGCTGACAAGCCAGCTTTTTCAGTCAGTGCATCCATGCCATGAGAACTCTTGTCCCGCAGGCAGTGCAGTACTTTTTGTCGATCCGCTTCGGGGAAGCGTTGGCAGATGCCATCCAAAATCCCCATATGGGACAGATCTAAGGTCCCTTTTCCCACCTGAGCCAAACTTTCCCAAGCCAGTTTTACAACCTCCAGTTGATCTTCCCAGGTGATTTGATCAATGAGCTCCAAACCGATTTGATCGATCTTTTGGTATTCCCCTGCTTGACGATCCTGTCGATAGACATCTTCCACATAATACACTCTGCGGGCTTCTCCAGACGGTGTATTTTTGGCAATCGACAAGGTGACATCGGGTTTTAGCGCCATCGTCCTGCCATCCGTGCCTGTAAACGTGATGATGGAAGAACCACGCAAGAACTGATCATTTTGCTGATAGTTGCGATACTCTTCAAAGTTGTTCGAGTGATAAGTGGAAAAATGATGCTGCGTATACAATTTTCTTAATTTCAGTTCGACTTGTTCGGCTGGTTTCAATACATTCCATAACTCTTCCACACTTATCACTCCTATTTCATGCCACTGATCCGACTTTTTCGTTGTTAAAAACTAAACTTTTTCATCGGTTCACCATCAGTTTTTCTAATAATACTAATGGTTTTGCCATAAATAAGCAATGGTATTTTTCGAAATATTCTGGATTTTTTAAAGTAAATCTAGCAATTATTCTTAATAAAGAGCTGTCTCCGCAAAAAGGACCAAAACAAAACGAACCGATTCTTCGTTTTGTTTTGGTCCTTTACTATTTTCTATAAACAGTAGCTTGGGCATTCACCCATTCATTCTTATACAGTCTTGCGAAATACCTTTACTAGACACGTGCTTTCCTCTTCATTATAGAACAAGTCTTTTTTCATACTTATTCAAAATAACAAAAAAAGGTGTTTCCCATCGTCTTTATGAAACCTGACTAGCATAAAAAAGCATGTGTTGGACATGCTTTTTGGTGGCTACACAAGACCGTGCTTTTGTAACGCTTGCGCAATCCCGCCGTCTTCTGGTCGAGCCGTCACCTCGTCAGCTACTGCCAATAGCTGTTCACAGGCATTGCCCATCGCAATCCCTGTCGCAACAGCTTCAAACATTTCGACATCATTATGGCCGTCCCCAAACGCCAATGTATCTTTGTTATCGATTCCTAGATGGTTCAAGAGAAAATCGATAGCTGTTTTCTTGTGGATATTCTTGATGCCGATCTCGCCACTGTCTTTGCCAAAAACAGGTACCGTACTGCGAATCATTTGGAATTGATGGTGGTATTGGTCATGGACCCGTTCATAAGGAATCGAATGATTGATAAAGGAAACTTTGTTCACGTCATCATAATCAATTTTCGCTTCGTCCTCAATCAATAAGTCAAGGAACCACTGAATAGTTTGAACGCGTTGTTTTCCTGCTTCACTTTCAACAGGCTCACCTGCCAAGACGATCTCCAGCAAGCGATTTCGTAGATTGGTACTTGCAAATAATCCTTGATTCGATTCCAAGTAATACTCGATTTTGTTTGCTTTTAAGAAATCGATCAACGTTAATAAGGCTTCCTTTTCAAAAACTTTGTGTAAAATCACCTCATCGTGTACTTCACAGTAACCACCGCCGGCACCAATCATTCCGCTTAAGGGCAGCGTCAGTACATCCTCTGTGATTTCGGCTTTTGAACGACCGGTACATAAGAAAAACTCATGTCCCTTCTTATGTGCCGCTGTGATCGCTTGGCGTGCACTTTCTGGTACGTTCCCCGCGTCATCACATAATGTTCCATCTACATCTAAAAAGACAATTTTTTTCGTCATTTCTTTCCCTCTTTTCTCACTCAATCAATAAAGCGCTCACATGAACGTACTTGCCGAATACAAGGTGTCAAGATCAGCTACTTAGATTTAGTATAACAAATCACAAGGAAAGTGCGCTAGACTATTTTAATTGATCATAAGATGGGATTCTGTTATTGTGGTCGCTCTTTCTATTCCTTTACTCCGTGTTCATCGCGCTATTACTCCATGTGTTTTTTCTTGAGATGGTTGAATTTTCCTAAATTGTGCTTACTCCTCACTTAAATAAATTAAGCTCCATTTAGGTAGTTGATTGTTTTTTTGGCCTGTAAGCTCGCGATAATATGATTTTTTATCATTTTTGATCATACAAATTATTTCATGCTCATCCATACAAAACTCTTGGCATAAGTTTGTTCTACTATTTTCAAAAAGTTCCAGTAAAATTTGAATCTGCGCATCTATTGCTAGAAGTGCTTTGAGCTGAACAAATAAACTCTTTGATTGATCATAGTAAATGTGCTCAAATTCATCACAGAGTTCTTGATAATAATGGAAGATTTTTGGGTAATCAGTCACTACCCCTACACTTAGCAACACTTCTTTTGAATAACACAAATAGTCTTTCGGTTCCTTGATATTTTCTGATATCATATCCTTACTCCTTTACATCTATGTTTTTTTCGGTGAAAGTAGCGCTATCACTTCTGCTCGCTTTGATTTTCTTCCACTAGGTGTTTTTATTCGCTCAGACAAATTGAAGCTTAGCTGTCCAAAAACGACTAAAAGTGATTGGGTCCTTAGCTCTTACCAGTGCAGACACGTTAAGAAAATCAGTTACTCCTATTATAGTTTCCCTTTCGTGTCCTCTTATAATTACTTTTTATTAAATAAGAGAAATAAGAGTGAAAAAGTGGCGGACAACTCGTTTCCTTCTACTAAAAGTAGTGCTCGAACGAAACTAGATCGGTTCTAGTAAAAAGAAAATGACTACAATATCGATAAAAATCAACAGATAGTTAAAGTTGTTGCTTCAAGGAACAAAGACACCTCCTATCCATACCAAAAAAACCAATAATCGAATCTATCGATCATTGGTCGAAACCTTAAATATTTTGTTGGAAGAAGACGTTCAGTCCATACTATTTTATCACGCTACAGGTCAAAAATAGAATGGACTTTGGGACAGTGTCAGTAAAAATGGATCAAGCATAAATATAATCTAAAATCTCCTGCGGTGTCTCTGCCACAGCATCTGGTTTTTCGGCAGAAAGTTTTTTTGCATTGTGGCTGCCCCACGTTACGGCGATGGTTTTGACACCAGCTGCTTTGCCCATCTGAATATCAAAAATAGCATCTCCTACCATGATCGTCTTGGTCGGATCAAACTGATACTGCGCTACTAATTGATTGATTCCTTCTGGATGAGGCTTGTAGTGGGACACCGCATCTGAGCCGATGATTTCCTCAAAGAAATCCACAAGATCCTGAGCAGCCAAGTTTCGTTTGACGACTGCTGTCTTCTTACTTGAAACGACGAAACAAGGAACCTTTCGTTTATTTAAAATCTCTAAGATATGGGGAATTTCAGGAAATACTTTCAAGGTACTTTCTTCATATGTTTGGTAATAGGCACGAAAAATCCGAATCAATTCCGCTGCGATTTCTTGATCTAATGGCTGTTCTGACATTTTAAAAAATGATTCTTCGATCGGTATCCCCATATAATGTTCAATGACTACTTCACTGGGTACTTTGAGTCCCATCACTGTAAAAGCTGCTTTTGTTGCCTTAACACTGCACTCTTTTGAATCCAATAAAGTTCCGTCCAAATCAAATATCACACACTCAATCTTCTTCACGTCATTTCCTCCTCTGAAAGATACTACAACACTTTTCTACCAAGCACTTTTTAAATCCTGCAGTATTCCTTTTCATTACTGATTATCTCTATATTAACACTAAAAAAAGCATTATCATAATTTTCAATACCATCACTCATTTAATACTAATATTTTTATATAAAAAACGACTCAATTTGAAAACAGAGTCGCTTCTACAAAATAGACTGATTTAAAGAAGTGTACTCTTGATAGAAAAAGCTTCAATACACTTCTTACCACACATTGGTTCTTTTTATTGTAAAATATAGCCTTTGCCCCAAGCGGTTCGCACCCGCTTTTCAGTATAGTCGTATTCATCTAGTTTTTCATTGATGCGTTTCGCTAATATCGACAACTGGGATTTTCTTGAGTTCGTTCCACCATTTCCCCAAATTTTCCAACACAAATCTTCCCGGTTGATGAATTGTTCTTCTCCTAAATTGTTAAAAAAGATCTGTTCTTGCAGACTAAGAAACTTAGGAAAGGATTCTTTTGTAACGGATGCTTTTTCTAATTTACGACTATTTGGTGGTAATGCTGCTAAAAATTCTCTCAGCTCGACAAAAGAGCGATTCAGGTACGTGGCATTCTCAGCTTTTTCAATCATACCTTCTTGTTCACGATCCCCTGCCAAGATGCGGACGATCCGCTGTTGATAATAAGGAGCCAATGTCTGATTGATCAATAAAAATTCTGGATCAGCAATTGTTTCACTGACAAATAAACAGTCAAATAACTTGGCGCTTTCTATCAACCATTCTTCCTCTTTCGTAGTTCTCCCTACGAATACTTCATGACTCAACATCTGTAGCTCCCGCTGCAAATCAATCTCATATGATATGTTTTTTGTCAGTATAATAATTCTCATGACACATCCTGCTTTCATTCCCCATTTATTCAGAAATCATTTACTGAATCCATTCGGACTCATTTCTGAATGCTTTATGTTGACATTATTACTTATTTTTGTCCGCTTGAGGTGTCATTTTTTGTTCATAAATACTGATATGGTGTCATGTTTTGTGGGAAGTCCCAACGTTCATTTTATAATTCGTTTTTTCGATAACCTATAAAAAACAACCGTTGTGAGATTGCCGTATTTGCCATTTTGAGTTTCTCATCACTGCTCCCACTTCAAATCCAACAGCTCCAGCATTTCATGGTAGGCGGTTTCGATTCGCTGGCGCTTTTCTTCAGGAACATTTTTGGCATATCGCCCATCTGGCAGATAATCTTCAGCAAGGCAGACTTGAAAATCAAAGGCCTGCAAGACGCCGTATTCTGGATCATAATAGGTACGATCAGGGATTGGTTCTTTGGAGACCCAAGTTGGATGCAAGGCAATCTGGCTTAAATAGGTTCGCTGCCCTTCTTTGGAGATTTCAACTTCTGGAATGACGCCTCGTTCGGTCCAATAGTTGTCATTGACGGTTTCATAACGTTGATTCGACAGTAAGTTCCCCATTGAGTAAATGATAAATTTCTTTTCGCCGTCCTTTTCGATGATTTCGGTTGGTTCTGCTACATGCGGATGGCCGCCGAAGATAATATCAGCACCAAAATCGATCATCTTCCGATAAACAGTTTGTTGTTCTTCCGTTGGTTCTAAAGAATACTCAACACCAGACTGAGGCATCACGATGGTGATATCCGCCAAGCTTTCCGCTTCTTTGATCTCTGCTTCCACTTTATCTAACGACAAGTCTTTCAAGTAGGTATCATACTCTGCTTGAGTTAAGCTTTCTTCAAGGCCATTGAAGCCGTAGGCATAGGCCAAGAGAGCAACTTTGATCCCGTTGACTTCTTTGACCAGGATTCCACTGTTGTCGACCGTGACACCAATCGTTGCCAAGCCTTGGTCGTGAAAAGCAGCCGCCGTCGTTTTGATTCCTTCGATCCCCGTATCTAAAATATGGTTATGGGCAAGATCGATCACATCAAAGCCCGCGTCTTTGATGCTGGCAACAGCATCGATAGGGGCGTTGAATAGGGGAAAACCGCCAAGCGGTTTATTAGGATTGATGGTTCCTTCAAAATCACCTAAAGCAAGGTCCGCCGATGCAATCAACGGTTTGACCTGCTCAAAATCGTTGTCAAAATCATAACGCTTTCCGTCGTAAGCGCTTAAATAAACAGGTGTATGATAAAGCATATCACCACTAGCTGTCACTGTGATGGTTTTTACTTCTGACTTTGTTTCGGTAGAACTACTTGATTCTTGCATTGTTTTTGTCGGTTTTGTCGATTCTGCTGTAAGACGCTGTTCGGGGATACCTATCGCTTGAATCACTAGATAAATCACTCCAAGTGTGATTGCCAGCAGCGCTATACTTAACCCCGCAATGATCCGCTGGCGTTTCTGACGTTCCTGTCTTCGTTGTTGTCTCATGCCCTCACCCTTTCACTCTGCTTTATCAAAAACCTATCTTCATTTACGTTCTAACTAGATTCCCTTCTCCTTTTCCTGCGACCCCTACTAAATATTATCTTTTTATTAAATAATTATACTATACTTATCAGCCCTTTAATAGGTCATTTTACAAAGCATAAAAAAACAGCCCGATCGTAATCGAACTGTTTCACACATCTCTTAGCAGTGGATTCCTCTAAAATCATTCCTGCAGGTCTGTGTTGTCTAAGGTCTTGTATCATTTAGTATCTTAGGCTGCGATTTTTAGCTAAGGATTCTTCTCATTCATCATGAATGATAGACTTCCGATCATATATGGACTCCGTATCCCCTGTACGTAAAAGCTCTATAAACCATTGATAAACTGTTTCCGGACATTCATGTTTTTCTAATTCTTGAAAAAAATCTTTGGATTCAATAAGGGTAATAAACTGAGTCATCGCATTTAAATGCTGCTTGCTGTCTAACGCAGAAAGGGTAAAGATGTACTTTACAGGAATCGTTCCCAAGACATATACTTCAGATTCTAACGTTGTCAATCCCATGCCAAGTTTTTTTGCTCCTGCTTCAGGAACCGTATGCGGTAAGGCAACTTGATCGAATATCACCATATAAGCACCTTCTGATCGGGTTTGTTGAATGATCGAATCGATGTAATTTCTAGTGATGATCTTTCTTTCAATCAATGGATTGGCTGCGAGATAAAAGGCCTCTTCCCACGTTCTGGCTTTTTTGTTTAATTGTATCAATTCTGGACGCATCATATCCAACAGCATTGCAGGTTCTTTTGACTTTTTCTCTTTTTGAGACATGATAGATGCCGTTGGCGAGCAGGTCTCTTGTACAAATTTCTCTAAATGATGCCGCAGAGCTGACTCGCTAGTAACTGTTGAATATTGTTGAATAATTTGCATCAAGCCGTCGATCGTAACAGTATTGGGCTTGATACTTGTACTGGTTTCAAATTTGACATCTAAAAACAACTGGGTTCGTTCCTCGTAAGACATGATCGGGTTTACTACAAAAATCGGTTTTTTTAACGGATAAAGTTGAAAGTTGGGCTTTGTCGTAAAAATGATATCGTACGACTGATCAAATGAATGTAGTTCGCTTGTTTCAATCGGTCCCAATAAGATAAAAGAGGGAAAGATTTCCTTTAATTCATTGTAAATGATTGCTGAGCTTCCAATACCATTTGGGCAAACAACGACCCCAACTTTTTGTTGCACCATATATTCTTCAGAATTCCTGATCAAAAGCGCAAAGTGCATGGTTAAAAAGGCTACTTCTTCATCTGGAAGCTTTGAATCAAAACTATCACTGATTGGTCTCAAGGTTTCTTTTACGATCTGATAAAGGTCATTATATTTTTCAAAAATTTTCTCCTGCATAGGATTGATGATCGGTAATCGAAACAGCATTCGGAAATAGGTCGGTCGAAAATGACTATATAATTGCTTGATGACAGAGTGTTTATCCTTGAAACGAATACCTGAAAGCAATTCAAATCGCTCGACAATTCTTTCTACCAAGTCAATGATGACCAAATTTCCTTGAAGCCATTCCTTTTCATTCCCTAATGCCATTCCAAGTACCCACCCACAGAGATAGTTCTTTTCTATACTATTCATCACCCCTGCGTTTTCTAAAACTTCTTCAGCAAAACGGTACTCCTTCATTTTTACTAACTCATGATCATTAGAAAAGGGCTTTAGATCAAATTCATTCAAGCCCATTCTTGGGTATAAAAAAATAAGGATATAGTTCAATTCAATCAACCTATTTTCAACTAACTCTATCGCATGTTTTTCTAAAAGAAGAGAAAGATAGGTGTCCTGATCATCCGCCAATTGTATTCGTTCATTATGAATAAAGTAACGGTAAATAAAATCATCGTCCTTGCTAGTCACATCTTCCAAAATCATTCGAAATAAAGCGTAACGAATCATCAGTTCATCACCTGTTAAGTGATACCCCTCTTTTCTCGAGTAACTGATTGAAATATCATACCCCTGCAATTCCACTTGTAATTTACGCAGATCACTCATAAAGGTTGTTTTGCCGATTTTTAACGCATCTAAAAAATGGTTGACCGACAGATAGTCTTTCTCGTAGTAAAAGAGCGTCAAAAAGATATATTTTCCTCGTTCTTTTGAACTCATCTCATAATATTTAAACATACGCTCACGTAAAAATGACTCCAACAAATATTCCTTGCTTTTTTCAGGCAGTCGAATCACACTTTCCTTATTCACGCTAAGTGGTAGTTTTTGGGCAGATAGAAACTGGTTGATTTTATCAATGGTATACTCTATTTGAGTGCGGTTCATAGAATAATTCCGCTGAAGATAATCGTAACTGATGGTCGGTTTTTCAATCAGAGCCATCATCATCTTTCTCGTCCTATAGTCAATTTTTACCATCAATATTCCCCCATTTCTGCAGCCTACTGTTCTACTTTCAATGTAAATCCTTCCGCTTGTACATATTTTTGAAGCACTTGATCCACCTGTTGCTTTTCTTCTTTAGTAAGATCTAGAACAGGCAGTTTCGGTAACCCAACATCCTGTCCGATTGCCCGCAAACAGTATTTCAGCCCAGACGGAATCGTTGAGCATTTGCAGGCTTCTCTAAAATCATCAATACTTGCTTGTGCTTGCCACGCTTGTTCTATGTTTCCAGCTACAAATTGTTCATAGATCGCCACATCTGTTTTCGTCACAACATTTGCGGTTGAAGCCACAGAGCCATCTGCTCCTAACTGTAATGCTTCTAAAATCTTAGAGTCGCTTCCCATCAGCAAAGAGAAATCCTCTCGATGATTTAATTCAAGATAGCCCTTGAAGTTTTCTAGATCACCGCTTGAATCTTTTATCCCAATAATCGAGTCAATTTTGAGTAATTCCGAGAAAACATGACGATTGATGAAATTTCTAGTATTTGGCGGAATATTGTACAAAATGATTGGTAATGTCGTTTGCTCAGTAATCACACGGTAATGATGAATCAGCTCCTCATCGGTATACTTCAAAAGATATGGCGTTATGATGGAAGCAGCATCAACGCCGATTTTTGCAAACTCATTTACTAATTCAATCACTTTATTCGTTGCGATGTCTCCGGCACCTGCAAATACTGGTACTCTGCCCGATACTTCATCGACAACGATTTTTGCAAACTGGATTTTCTCTTCTTTGCTTAAGGTATGAAATTCGCCATTGGTTCCTAAAATAAACAACCCGTGGACACCACCAGCAATCAAATGCCTTACAAGCTTTCTGGTGCCCTCTTCATTGATGCCGTTCTCATTTAATGGTGTGACCATTGCTGGTATAATTCCTCTGATTTTCATTGTGTAAGCTCCTTTTTTGTCGTTGCTCCTAAGCTTCCCCCTGGATGCCATTTAAGGTAATCTTCTAAATTGATTTCTTTTGCTTCTTGCAGCAACACCGACAGAATCTGCAGCTGGATCATTTGGGCAATCACAGAGGAACGTGGCGGTTTATTCAATGAGTCCCCTTCTTGGGAAACATAAGAAGACAATGTGACTTCAGCACAGGAAGCTAGGGAAGAATCTTCATTTCCTGTTACCGCTAAAATTACAGCGCCATTAGCTTTTAAGGTAGCAAGCGCATATTCTAATTCTTTGGTATTCCCACTATTACTTATCGCAATCACTACATCGCCAGCCACGACTTGTCCTGCCGATCCGTGCACGGTTTCGGTTGTGTCTAAAAAATAGGCGGGTGTACCGACAGATGAGAAAAGTGAAGCTGCATAGCCTGCTACATAGGAACATTTTCCCACGCCGGTTACATGAACGCGCTTATGATTTTTTTCTGCATGGAGAATAAGTTCTTTGGCCTTCACCATCTGTTGATAGACTTCTTCGTCTTCAAGCCGATAAAATTGAGCATCGCTTTGGGCTTTTAAATTCGTACTATATGCAAACAAAACGTTTTTTTCATTCAATACAGATTTTCCTTTCTTATAGCAAGGAGAAATGGTATTCATCCTTCTCCTTGCTAATCATACTGTTTAACTAAATAGTTTTAAGATTTTGTCTAGTAAAATTCCGATAATATTGTAGTCGATTTGAGGAAATCCAGCGTCTGTGATGCCTAATTCAGAAAAAGCTGGGAAAAGTACCAAAGGCAATGCAGTCAGCAAAATACCGCCTAAGAAGGATGCGATGATCGCCCCTTTCAACCCGCCTCTTATTGAACCAAAGACACCCATGGTTCCACCCGAGAAAAAAGCGATCCCAGCTGCTGGCAAAAGCACAACGGGAGAACCCATAGCAGCCATGGCAAACGTCGCTGTTAACCCACCTATAAACGAGGTAATAAAACCGACAGGAACCATGGTTGGCGCATATTGGAAAAACACAGGAACATCTACTGCCGGCATTGATCCTGGGATATATTTTTCTGAGATTGCTACGAAGGCAGCTGTTAATTCAGCAATAAATTGACGCACACCATAAATCAGTACAGACATCCCCGCCGCAAATTGCAACCCTTGAATCAACGGATACAAGAACCATAAGTCGTTGCCAGCCATTTCTTGAACGACATCCATATGACCACTTAAAACTGCTGCGATCGTTGCAATGTAGAAAAGAATAATCATGAAAAATGCAACAGAGAAGACAAAATCTCGGAATACGGAGAAGAAATCAGGAAGCTCGCGATTGGCTGCTTTCTCTTTCTTTGCTTGCCAATTTTTCCCGCCAATGACACTGCCGATGACACCTGAGAACCAGTAAAAAATCAAGTTAAAGTGACCTAGTGCAACCCCTGCATTACCTGTCAGCTCATCTGTATATTTCTGAGCCAATTTGGGCAACCCTGCTCCTGCAAAACCTAGCACCAAAGAACCAAAGATAACTGTTACCCAAGTGGGCATACCATTCGAAATAAAAATCAACCCAATGACAGCAGCAAAGAAAAGATAATGCTGACCGGTTAAGAAAATTGATTTTAAAGGCGTCAATTTCGCAATAACTAATCCGAATATGAACCCTAGCCCCATAATCATTGATATTTCAAAACCATATACATCCATAGCTAACGCTGTAGCAGGCTCTACTGCTAGAACCGTCCCTTGAACACCAAATGCGGTCTGAAACAACGTGGCGAAATTTGCAGCAATCGTTCCTACATGACCTCCACCAATATTAAAAATCATAAACCCAATGCCCACTTTGAGGACACCGCTCAGGGTCTCCTTCGCAGGCTTTCTTTGTGCAAGTAACCCGATCAAAGCCAAAATCATTAGCAACACAGCAGTATTTCTGAATTGGTTCATTACTAAAATTGCCATTCAATTTATTCCTCGCTCCATCAATTTATTTTGTTTGCATCGTTTCAAGAAATGTTTCTAGTTTTCCTTGGATCTCTTCTTTACTCATAATATTTTGAATGCCTATGACTTCATAAGGTTTGTTTTGAAAATCAGGTTCCGCTGCGATATCTGCCATACTCATAAAGGCATCGCCCGTAAAACCAATGAGAACGTCTAGATTTCCATGAATCGTTTCAATGGGATAGCCGTTTTCTTCAATCACTGATTTTACTTTTATGTGAAGCAGCGTTGAACTTCCCATCCCCGCACGACATGCAACCGCTATCAATAATTTCTTGCCATTACTCGCCTTAGGTTTTGCATCTGATTGGATCGATGCATCATTTTTCTTTTTTGAAAGAATCCCATCTTAACTCCTCGTTTCTTCTAATAGTTGTATAAATGCTTCTGGTGTCTCCACATTTGCTAAACGATCAATGATATTGTCCCTTGCTAAAACCTCTGCTAACTCACCCATCAGTTCCAAATGACTGGTCGGGTCTATCGCTGCCAAACAGAAAATGACTTTAACTGGATCATTGGGCGAACCAAATGAGATGGGGGTATTTAATGTCATCGCACTTAGTCCTAAGCGACAAACCCCATCTTCTGATCGGGCATGCGCCAAAGCAAACCCAGGCATAAGCACGATATACGGCCCGGCATCTAAGACGGATTGAATCATCGCTTCGACATACTGTTTTGTAACGTTGCCATTCCTCAATAACGGCTGGGCAGCTTTTTTGATTGCTTCTTGCCAACTGGTACTCTCTTGCTGAAGTAAAATATTTTCTTTTGTTAATAATGTAGTTTGCAAACGACGATTTCCTTTCTAAAAAAATTTCTTAGGTTTTAGTAAAGAATTTCTCGAGATAATTCCTATACACACACTATAAGTGAAAAGTTTCGGCCTGAATAGACGATTTTAGACCACATGTTTGTACACGCTTCCAGATTAAGTGAACTGCTCTTCTCAAAAAGACCAGGTATACTGGCTATTTTTTTTATTTGCCTCCAGTTTTTCTCGATAACCTTCTTGAGCAGTTCACAAAACTTATTCTATCAAGGAAAAAGTGAACCAAAAATGGACAGATCTTTTGCTTGCATCCACAAAAAAAGAAGCTCTTAAATAAACTAAGAACTTCTTAAGGCAAACACTCTATTCATGGCTATAGATCTACCGTTTTAATTGTATTTCTAGCCGTAGGTATTTTCACACGAATTTTTACTTGCAACTGCTATTTTCTACTTTGCTTCCTCATGCTTCACGGGACAACTGCTGTGGCAATCAGAACAATGATCCTTTTTCACCATGCGGTAAACCACACGGCCGCCATAGCCAAAAATCAGGCCGCTTAGAATTATTGTAGCAATCATTTTTCGCCTCCTACGACTTGGACCAAGGGTGCACTCCCTCGGAATGGTTTCTTCAACAGAGCAAATACCAATAGCCCAGCAATGAGGATTGCCGCGAAAACACCCAGCGTGAGGTGTCCGCCTTCAAAGACGACGTGCCCGAATTGGTAGACCAACAAGCTGGCGCAGTATGCCAAGCCGCATTGATAGCCAATGGCTAACCACGTCCACTTGCTGTCCCCCATTTCACGGTGGATCGCACCGATAGCAGCAAAACAGGGGGCACATAGTAAATTAAAGACGAGAAAAGAGTATGCCGCCACAGCAGTGTAATCGCCGCGCAACACTTGCCAAATCTCCGTCCCGCTTTCTGACAACTCCCCGGTTTGTCCGTAGAGGATCCCAAAGGTGCCGATCACATTTTCTTTGGCGACCAAGCCAGTGATCGTCGCCACGGCGCCTCGCCAGGTTCCCCAGCCTAGGGGAGCGAAAAGCGGCGCCAAAAGTCGTCCGAAAAAGGCCAAAATGCTTTGGTCTTCTGTGACCCGCTGCAAGGTAAAGCTGTAGCTGGAGGTAAACCAGACAAAGATACAAGCTACAAAAATTATCGTACCGGCTTTTTTTACAAAAGCAACGGCTCGATCACAGGCACTTTTCAAAATCGTTGTGAGCTGCGGCAAATGATACGCTGGCAGTTCCATAATAAATGGTGCCAGATCACCTGCAAAAAGCGGCGTTTTTTTCAAGACGATCCCTGAAAAAATCACAGCACCCATGCCGACAAAATAGGCCGATGGTGCGACCCAACTATAATGAGGGAAAAAGGCTCCGGAGATCAATGCGATGATCGGCAATTTGGCAGAACAAGGCATGAAGGTCGTGACCATCACCGTCAACCGACGATCCTTTTCGTTTTCAATCGTTCGGCTTGCCATCACCCCCGGCACGCCGCATCCTGTGGCAATCAACATAGGGATAAACGACTTGCCGGATAGACCAAATTTGCGAAACAACCGGTCCATGACAAATGCCACCCGTGCCATGTATCCACAATCCTCCAAGATAGCCAAGCAAAAAAACAACACGAAAATCTGCGGCAAAAAGCCTAAGACCGCACCGACCCCTGCCACGATGCCATCCAAAATCAATTCTTGCAGCCACTGGGCGACCCGCAGCTGTTCTAGCCAGTGCGCTGCTGTTTCGGGTATCCAGCTGCCAAATAATACATCATTGACCCAATCGGTGCCGATCGTGCCAATCGTCTGAATCGATAAATAGTAGATTCCCCACATAATGAAGGCAAAAATTGGTAGCGCCAATACGCGATGGGTCAACACGCGGTCGATTTTGTCGCTGAAGGCTAAGTGCTGATCTGTTTCCTTGATGACTGCCAGCGCCAACAATTCTTCAATGAAGCCATAGCGCTCATTAACGAGAATGGCGTCACTGCTGTCTTTAAAGATCATCTCTAAAATCGAAATCGTCTCCTGAATGACTGCTTGCTGGGAATCAGTCAGTTTACACATTGCTTGAATCGCTTCATCTTTTTCAAAGAGTTTTATGGCAAACCAACGTTTTTGCTGCTGAGGGATCGTCTCTGGCAAAATCGCCATGATCTCGGTCAAGCCAGCTTCTAAACGATCATCGTAGCGGGGAGGGAGCTGTTGTGTGTTTACTGCGTGCTTCGCTGTCTCGATCATTTTGGCTAAACCACGTTGTTTCAAAGCACTGATCCCCACTACCGGAATCCCTAATCCGTAAGCCAATTTTTCGAAGTTGATCTGCAAGCCTTTTTTCTTTAATAGATCGATCATGTTGATGACTGCCACGGTGGGAACATTCATTTCTAATAATTGCAAGGTTAAATACAGATTTCGCTCAAGATTAGTTCCGTCAATAATATTGATTACCGCATCCAGCGATGCTTCCATCAAATAATTGCGGGAAATCAGTTCTTCCGGCGTATAAGGCGACAAGGAATAGATCCCGGGCAGATCTTGGATCAACACGTGCCGGTCTTTTCGCAGTCGCCCCGCTTTACGTTCTACGGTGACACCCGGCCAATTGCCCACTGTTTGTTTGGCACCAGTCAATTGATTGAAAGTACTTGTTTTCCCGCTATTGGGATTTCCTGCTAATGCAAAGTGATAGGTCATACCGTTTCGACTCCTTTTTCGACAAAAACCAACGCTGCTTCTTGCTTTCTCAAAGACAATTCATAGCCGCGGAGCCGAATCTCCATTGGATCACCCAATGGAGCCAGTTTCACTACTTCCAAATGAACGTTTTTCGTAAGACCCATATCCATCAAACGACGGCGCAAAGCACCTTTTGCACCAATCTGATTGACCTTCCCGCTTTCACCGACTTGTAGCTGATCCAAAGAGGTAATGACGGTTTGCTGCTGGATCTCTGTGACATCGATTTGTTCCATGACCCTTGCATCTAAAGCAATCCGCGTTCCCTGGTGCAAAATGATGCCGCCTTTGCGATCTTTTTGTACCACAACGATTTCAACGCCCGTGCGAATGCCAAGATCGTTTAAATGAACCGTGATTTCTTTGGTTGTTGCCAACGAGTCGATTTTGTATGTCCCAGAAGCCCGAGTTTGCGCCATTTTCATTGGTTCTTACTCCTTTTGTGAAGTGTTGTTTTAATTAACCTACTTTAATTGAGAATGATTATCATTATAATAGAGCCATTTCCACAGGAAGTCAATCTGTTTTCGACTTAACTTTGAATCTTCCTTCACAATGGAGATTTTTTTACTCATTTTGATTGCATATCCCCTCTAATAATTACGCAAAAACCTTGTAATTCTACGTATTTTCCGCTTTTTTCATTTGCATAAAAAACACAGAAACACTATAAATTGTGTATGCCGAATTCACAAGCACAAGATATAGTGTTTTTTCGTTGACTTTCTCCGAGACTTATTTATACTAGGTTTATAACTATTACAACTCGGAGGAAACAATTATGAATATCAAACTATTTTCTAAAAACAACTGCATGCAATGTAAAATGGCGAAACGCTTTTTAAGTGAAAATCAGATTGCCTTTGAAGAAATCAATATCGATAATGAGCCTGAAGCATTAGAATTTTTGAAAGAACAAGGATTCCAAAGTGTGCCAGTCATTACCTCTGATGCGCAAACGATCATCGGTTTCCGTCCAGATCAACTACGTCAATTAGCGAGCTAAGATTTTTCTCAATGTGATGCTTTTGAGGGATTTGTCAGTCGTCCAGACCGCAAGTCCTTTTTTATACGAACAAAACAAGAAAAGAGGTTAGCCATTTATGAGCTTGAAAGAAATCAAAGATGTCAGTTATTTCAAATTGAATAATGAGATCAACCGTCCAGTAGATGGTCAAATTCCATTAAATAAAGACAAAGAAGCCCTAGCGGCATTCTTTAAAGAAAACGTTGAACCAAACACCTTAACCTTTGCGACTGCAATGGACAAAATCAATTATTTGATTGACAATGATTATTTAGAAGAAGAATTTATCAAAAAGTACCGTCCTGCTTTTATTGAGGACTTGTATCAATTCTTAGACGAGCAACACTTTACTTTCAAATCATTTATGGCTGCTTACAAGTTTTATTCACAATACGCACTAAAAACCAATGATGGTACCGCGTATCTAGAACGTTATGAAGATCGGGTCGCTTTCAACGCCCTTTACTTTGCGGATGGCAATGAAGAGTTAGCCATGAGCTTGGCAGATGAAATGATCTACCAACGTTACCAACCAGCAACTCCTTCTTTCTTGAATGCAGGACGCAAACGTCGGGGTGAATTGGTTTCTTGTTTCTTGATCCAAATCACTGATGACATGAACGCGATCGGTCGTGGGATCAACTCCGCGCTGCAACTTTCACGGATCGGCGGCGGTGTCGGGATCACATTATCAAACTTGCGGGAAGCCGGCGCGCCTATCAAAGGCTACGAAGGTGCAGCAAGTGGTGTGATGCCTGTAATGAAATTGTTTGAAGATAGCTTCAGCTACTCAAACCAATTGGGTCAACGGCAAGGGGCTGGCGTGGTCTACTTGAACGTCTTCCACCCAGACATCATCAGCTTTTTATCAGCGAAAAAAGAAAATGCAGATGAAAAAATTCGTGTCAAAACCTTATCATTAGGTGTGATCGTACCTGACAAATTTTACGAATTGACGCGTAAAAATGAAGAGATGTATCTCTTTAGTCCCTACAGTGTCGAAAAAGAATATGGCGTACCCTTCTCTTATGTCGATATCACCAAGGAATACGACAACTTAGTTATGAATCCACGGATTCGCAAAACCAAAATCAGAGCCCGTGATTTAGAAAACGAAATTTCTAAATTGCAGCAAGAATCTGGTTATCCTTATATCATCAATATCGATACCGCAAACCGCAGCAACCCAATCGATGGCAAGATCATCATGAGTAATCTTTGTTCCGAGATCCTTCAAGTCCAAGCACCATCTGAAATCAACGGCAAACAAGAATACGAGGTTTTAGGAACAGATATCAGCTGTAACTTAGGTTCCACCAATATCGTGAACTTGATGGACAGCCCTGACTTTGGGAAATCTGTTCGAGCAATGACTCGTGCCTTGACCTTTGTTACTGATGCGTCTGACATTGACGTGGTACCATCGATCCAAAACGGGAATGCCTTGAACCACACGATCGGTTTAGGCGCAATGGGCTTGCATACCTATTTTGCAAAAAATCAAATGGAATACGGTTCACCAGAATCTCTTGAATTTACTGATCTTTATTTCATGTTGTTGAACTATTGGACATTGGTTGAAAGCAATGCCATCGCCAAAGAAAAAGGCGAAGTTTTCCATAACTTTGAAAAATCAGCCTATGCAGATGGCAGCTACTTCACTGATTATATCCAAGGTGACTACCAACCAAAATCGGAAAAAGTCAAAGCATTGTTTGAAGGCGTCTTTTTACCAACTGGTGAAGATTGGGCAGCCTTGGCACAAACCGTCAAAGAAACCGGCTTGTATCACCAAAACCGCTTAGCCGTTGCACCAAATGGTTCGATCTCTTATATTAATGATACGAGTGCCAGCATCCACCCGATCACTCGGATGATCGAAGAACGCCAAGAAAAGAAAATCGGCAAGATCTACTATCCAGCACCATACTTGAGCAATGAGACGATCGGCTACTACAAATCAGCCTACGATATGGATATGCGCAAAGTGATCGATGTTTACGCAACTGCTCAAAAACACGTCGATCAAGGGATGAGTATGACCTTGTTTATGCGTTCAGATATTCCAGAAGGTCTTTACGAATGGAAAGAAACGACAAAACAAACCACCCGTGATTTGAACATCTTGCGTCACTACGCTTTCCACAAAGGCATCAAATCGATCTACTATATACGGACCTTTACAGATGATGCAGAAGAGATCGGCAGCAACCAATGTGAAAGCTGTGTCATCTAATCCAACTTTTGCCTGAAAACGAACCAACCGCCTGCCCCTGCTCTTTCTTGAGAGCGGGTCGGCTGTTGTCTTGATACGATTATTGGAGGAACCGACTATGGGTAAGACTTACTATGAAGCAATCAACTGGAATGAGATTGAAGATATCATCGATAAATCCACTTGGGAAAAATTAACAGAACAATTCTGGTTAGATACGCGGATCCCTTTATCAAATGACCTTGATGATTGGCGGACGCTATCACCATTAGAAAAAACGACAGTGGGCTACGTCTTTGGCGGCTTGACCTTATTAGATACCGTTCAATCAGAAAGCGGTATGGATCAACTGCGTAAAGATGTCCGCACCCCACATGAAGAAGCGGTCTTGAACAACATCCAATTTATGGAATCTGTCCATGCAAAAAGCTATTCATCGATTTTCAGCACCTTGAATACAAAAGCGGAGATTGCCGATATTTTTGAATGGACCAATACCAATCCTTACTTACAAAAGAAAGCCGAACGAATCAATGAGATTTACAAAAATGGGACACCGCTAGAGAAAAAATCGCCAGTGTGTTTCTAGAGACCTTCTTATTCTATTCAGGTTTCTATACACCCCTTTACTACTTAGGCAATAACAAACTAGCGAACGTAGCGGAGATCATCAAATTGATCATTCGTGACGAATCCGTTCATGGCACGTATATTGGCTACAAATTCCAATTAGGTTTCAACGAATTACCAGAAGACGAACAGCAAAAGCTGAAAGACTGGATGTACGACTTGTTGTATGAGTTGTATGAAAACGAAGAGCGTTATACCGAAGAATTATACGATGAGATCGGCTGGACCGAGGAAGTCAAAACCTTCTTGCGTTACAATGCCAATAAGGCTTTGATGAATCTAGGACAAGACCCGCTTTTCCCAGACACCGCCAACGATGTCAATCCAATCGTCATGAACGGTATTTCAACTGGTACCAGCAATCACGACTTCTTCTCACAAGTTGGGAACGGGTATCTGCTTGGTTCCGTGGAAGCGATGAAAGACGATGACTACTTCATCGGACTTGATTGATTTGCTTACAAATAAACACCTTGTTTCTCGCCAATAGAGGGTGAGAAACAAGGTGTTTTTTAGTGAGCCAGCTGGTCTTTGATAAAGGTCAATGTTTCTGTCAAACAGGCCTGTGCTTGTGGCAAGCTATAATCAAATTGGTATTCGTGGGTCACCGTTTCCGAATCCCCTTTGTAAAAACGACTTGTCACGGGAATATCAAGAGCTTGCAGCTGGTTGGCAAAGGCAATGCCTTGGTCTTCAAAGGAATAGGCGTTGCCATCAGTGATATACGTTGGTGGAAAATCAGCCGTCAATTTATCCACCAGTGAGATCTCCTGCAGTTGGGGACTATCTTGCCATTCTTTTTTGCCTAATAACGACCAAGCCACTGTTTTAACAAAGAATTTCATAAAACGATCATCCGAAGAAGTTCCAACGATCTGCTTCAAATCAAGGGGGCCGCAATAGGAAATAAACCCTTTCAGGGCCGATGCAGGAATGTCTTGATCAAAGGACATTTCCTTCGCATACGCTGGATTGGTTTGCAGCGCCACATATTGCCCGGCAATTTGGGCACCTGCAGAATCTCCACCAAAGAAGAGTTGATCGAAATCCAGCATGGGGTATGCTTGGGCATCTGCTTTGATCGAGTCTACCGCTTGGGCTAATTGTTTGACCTGTCCCGGATAATGCAGACTTGGTGCCCATTCATAATTAATCGAAATCACAGCGGTTTTGGTTTCATCGACGACATAGGTCGCAAACTCTTTGACCCCTTCTTTGTCTCCTCCGACATAGCCGCCCCCATGGACCCAAAAAATGACGGGAACAGGGCCTTGGGCCTCTTTGGGATAATATAGATCAAAGGTACTGCGTTGATAATCCGATTGATACGTCAAGTCCTGTTTAACCGTCACATTCGGCAAACTTTTTTGATAAGCTGCCTCATCCATGATGGTCACTTCTTGGTTAAACAGATGACCGATCAAAAAAGCCCCCGGTCGTGGGGAGAGTTGAAAAGCCAGAAAAACAGCAGCTAAGAGTCCGATCAGGACAATCGCCACCCACATGAAAAAGCGCAGAATTTTTTTCACGCAAAAGCTCCTTCCTTCGTTCTGTTTCAGCTTTTTCATTTAACCATGTTTTTTTAGCAAATTCAATGACAATCGCTAAAGATTAAAAAAGGATGATACCAATAGGCACCATCCTTAAAATAACATCGTTTATAATGGCAACATCATAAACAAACCAGCTGCGATCGCTGCACCGATCATTGGACCGATGATTGGTACTAACGCATAGCCCCAATCGGAAGTCCCTTTGTTTTTGATTGGTAAGATTTGGTGAGCGATCCGTGGTCCTAAGTCCCGTGCCGGGTTGATGGCATAGCCTGTTGGTCCACCAAGAGACAGTCCGATCGCTAAGATCAAGATCCCAACAACGATGGGATTTAATCCATCCGTAAAGGTATTGGCACCAAAAGCCAATAAGCCAAAGACTAAGACAAAGGTACCAATTACTTCAGTGATCGTATTCGATACTAAATTACGAACTGCAGGCCCTGTTGCAAAGGTACCTAAAATCGCGCCTTGGTCTTTTGTTTCATCCCATAATGGCAAGTAGTTGAGCCAAACGAGGATTGCCCCTACGATCGCACCAGCAATCTGCGCCAGCATAAACGGTACAGCTAAGCTCCAAGAAAAATTCCCTGTCATCGCCATGCCTAATGTAACGGCTGGATTCAAGTGAGCAGGTCCCATGTACCCTGAAACGTAAACGGCAATCGTTACCGCTGTCGCCCAGCCCATCGCGATCACGATCCAGCCAGAGGCTTCCGCTTTACTCTTTTTCAGATTGACAGCCGCACACACACCATCCCCTAACAAAACCAAAATAGCCGTTCCTAGAAATTCACTAAAGATCTGGGTTGTTTCATTCATCTTTTTCCTCCTTTTAAGGCTGTTAAATCTGATTCTGCGATCACTTGGTTCAATTCGGCTACACGGGCTGCTTTTTCTTCCTCGCTCCAGCCAAAGAAGTCGGTCATAGCTGCAACGACACCGGCTTTGACTTCATCTAAGGTGTCTTGCATAAATAAGATATGGTTGGTCCGACGCAATAGATAATCGACAGGCGTCAGAACCATTTCTTCATGCAAGGAATAGTTCAAGGCCGTACTTTCTTTTTCATCTAAGCCCTCAAACTTCGTCTTGTAGTTCAACACTTGGGGAAGATTCGACCCATAAAGATGAGCCAAATACGTCGCAGCTGCTTCATCGAATCCAGCGGCTTGCGCTTGGTCAGCCAGCTTCGCTAATTCTTCCTCTACATTGGCTGCATCAAGCTCACCACCAGAAACTGGGTACGTGGTTGAATCCACCAACTCGAAGGATGCACCGCTTTCTTGGAGCAATTCATTGATCCGTTTAACTGCTCCTTCCGCCATCAAGCGATAGTCGGTGATTTTCCCCCTGCCAACGTCAATAGTCCGTCTTTTGAGCGTTCCAAACTGCTGCCGCGAGAAACTTGCGATGGATCCACTTTGCTGGCTTCTACTCGTTCTTGTGCTTGTTTTACAGCTTTTTCTACGACTGGTCGCTGCCGCTCATCTTCAAGATACTCTTTGACGCTTTCAACGATCTGCTCAAAGCTTTCATCCGATAGTTTGCCTTTACCGCCGCCATTGTAATCAGACCCGCCATTATTCACAATCAACGGACGCAATCCTGCCCAGCTCGCTTCGATATCATCAAGGGTGATCTGAGCGTGAGGGAAGCGTTCATTCACGATGGTCAGTAGATAATCAACATCTTCTTGCGTGACCGTTGGATGGGCGAAATCGCCTGTATAATCCGTATCGGTTGTGCCAAAATAGGTCTTATTTTCTCTTGGTACCACGAAAACCATCCGACCATCATTTTTCCCAGTATCAAAATAGGTTGGTTGCGGCACTTTTAGTTTTTCCCGATCGACCACTAAATGGACACCTTTCGTCGGACGCATTTGTGGCGGCAGCTCATCATTCTTGTCTAATTGACGAACGATGTCTGACCAAGGGCCTGTCGTGTTGATCACGACTTTAGCGTGAACCTCAAAGCGCTCGTTTGTCAGTTGGTCCTCCACTTCTACCCCATTGATGATGCCTTGCTCATCATGTAAGATGCCGACGACTTTGGCTTTACTGATCATTGCTGCCCCATCGGCTTGTGCTCGTTTGATGTTTTCGATCACCAAGCGGGCATCGTTGTTGCGAAAATCAAGATAGACACCACCACCGACTAAGTTTTCCGCCTGCAGCTGAGGTTCGCGTTCTAAGACCTCTTCTTTCGTCAGCAGATAATTTTCGTATTTACTGCCTGTCACATTCGCTAAGCGATCATAAAGATCCATCGCCACTTTGACAGAAAACAAGGAGAAGGTTGCCCCTGGTTCATCATAGATTGGCAAAAGCATTGGATCTGGTTTCGGGATATGCGGAGCAATTTGCTGCACGATCGCCCGCTCCCGCACGGTGTCAGCGACCACTTCCACGTCAAAGGTTTTCAAATAGCGAATACCGCCATGAACGAGTTTGGTGGACCGCGAAGACGTTCCTTCGGCAAAATCCTGCATTTCCAAAAGCACCGTCTTCATCCCAGCGGCTGCGGTTTGAACAGCAACCCCCGCGCCAGTGATCCCACCACCGATGATCAATACATCATAGGTGGTCTTTGCCGCTTCTTGAATGGTTTGCTTCCGATCTTTATGTGAAAAGGTCATGGCTTACTCGCCTTCTTTCTTCGCTTTGAATTTGAAGGTCTGAGTAGCTGCCACCGCTTGTTTCCAGCCTTCGTACAAATTGTCTCTTTCTTCTGCTGGCATTTCTGGTGTAAACATTTGCCCTTCTTCTGCCATTGATTTCAATTCATCCAAGTCTTTCCAGAAGCCAACCGCTAGCCCTGCCAAGTAAGCTGCACCTAATGCGGTTGTTTCCAGATTCGCTGCTCGTTGCACGTCAATGTCTAAAATGTCCGCTTGGAACTGCATCAATAAATCGTTTTTGGCTGCCCCGCCATCGACTTTCAGCAATGGGATATCGATACCGGAATCTTTTTTCATCGTATCGATGACGTCTTTTGATTGATACGCAACAGCTTGCAGTGTTGCCCGAACAAAATCTTCCTTCGTCGTCCCACGAGTCAAGCCAAAGACGGCTCCTCTTGCATCTGAATCCCAATAAGGTGCACCCAATCCAGTAAAGGCAGGCACCACATACACTTCATTATCACCTTTTGCTTTGGCAGCTAGTTCTTCTGATTGTGGCGAAGTCTCGATCATGCGTAGACCATCTCGCAGCCATTGGATCGCTGATCCAGCAACGAAGATACTTCCTTCTAAGGCATAATAGACTTTGCCGTTGATACCATACCCGATGGTCGTCAGTAGGTCATTGTCAGACAATTGTGGTTCTTCACCCGTATTCATGACAATAAATGCCCCAGTGCCGTAAGTATTTTTGATCATACCTTTTTCAAAGGCCATTTGTCCAAAGAGGGCGGCTTGTTGGTCTCCAGCCATTCCGGCGATTGGTACTTCACTGCCGTAAAAATGGTAGCTGCGGGTGTGACCATAGACTTCTGAGTTGCTTTTGACTTCTGGTAGCATCGAGCTTGGAATGTTCAAAAGATCCAAAATTTCTTGATCCCATTCTAATTTATGAATGTTGTAAAGCATCGTCCGGCTAGCATTTGAGTAGTCGGTGACATGGACTTGTCCATCTGTCAGCTTCCACACAAGCCATGAATCGATCGTTCCGAAGAGTAGCTCACCATTATCCGCCTTTTCTTGTGCCCCTTCGATATTGTCTAAAAGCCAACGCACCTTGGTCGCTGAGAAATACGCATCAATGACTAACCCAGTTTTTTCATGGATCATCTCTGTATGGCCATCTGCTTTTAATTGGTCAGCGATCGGTGAAGATTGGCGGGATTGCCAAACGATTGCATTTGCGATCGGCTGGCCTGTCGTTTTGTCCCAAACCACTGTCGTTTCACGCTGGTTGGTGATGCCGATGCCGGCGATTGCTTCTGGTCGGATACCTGATTCAATAAATGCCCCTGCGATGACTGATTGGACAGAGTTCCAAATTTCGTTGGCGTTGTGTTCTACCCAACCGGATTTTGGAAAGTATTGCGGAAACTCTTTTTGTGAACTGCCGATTTTTTTCCCGTTACGATCAAAAATAATTGCTCTTGAACTAGTGGTTCCTTGGTCGATCGCCATTACATAATTTTTTTCTGCCATTTGATTCGCTCCCTTTGGTTTTATACGCGCTGTTTGTTAGCGCTTTCTGACTTGCTTTTATTTTAGCTGATCTTTTGCTATATGGTTCGTCAATTTTTTTTCAAATCTCTAAGAAATTGACGAAATCCACTATTTAAAGCGTTCACGGATCATTTTTTTGATTGTCTCACGATCATAAGCAGTCCCTAATTCACTGATTCGATAAGTCGGTGTTTTGGTCTCGATGGCGTAATTCGCCAAGATCAAATCATATTCTTGTTCTGGACGATAGCGTTCGACAACTACGCCATTCAAATTTTTGAGATACAGCAGCCACATATAATAGAGGGCTTCTTTAAATAGCTCATCCATTTTCAAGGCGATCCCAACACGAAATTCTCGATTGATTTGATAATCGATGATCGTGATGACACTCAAGTATTTGACCATCGTCATCATCAGTAGACTATTTTTATCTGACTGCTTGATATTTAACTCTGCTAGGGCCTTATCTAATAATTCGTGACTGATTTGCTGGATGTTACGACTGGATAGCTGCGCTTCTAACTGCCAAATATTTTCTCGATCAAAAACCTCCACATCCCCTTTGAAAAAATACACGCGGCTGTGGATCTGCAGCAGGTGACCATAACAAGTGGCTTCGATTTCACGGGGAACAAACGATGGGCGGTAGAGATGCAAAATATGTTCCAAAATCAAGGTATCCGTCAAGGCAGTTGGCGTAAACCGAGAACGCTGCAGCATATACACTTGCAGATCGTGTTCGGATAACACCGAGAACGACAACAAAAAAACAAAATGCAGCATCGCCTCCTCTTCTCTGACTTCTAATGCGTAATGGCCAAAGCCACGAAATACCAACTCACGTAATTGTTGAAACAAAGGGTCTTTCATGTAAGGTGCCATTTTCTCCCGTAAAACTTGAAAGGATTGAGTAGCAATTTTCAGTCGTGCTTTCATGATCCTCAGCCATAGGGACAAGCGCTGCTGGGCTTCTTTCGTAAAACGCATGTTCAGGCCGCGAGTGATCAGACCGACATATTTCTCATCGATCGGCAATGGCTGACTGTCAAAAGAATGAACATACCAAAAGAGTTCAAAATAGAAATAACGAATTTGGGTTTCTTCTCCAATCAGCTTTCCTTGCCAGATCTCTAATTCAAATTCTGCTAGCAAGCCATTTAGCTCTTTGATTTTGCGAAACAAGGATGACTCGCTGACCGCTAATTTTTGTGCCAGCTGGACAGTCGTCACTTCTTGATGTTGTAAAAGATGCTCAAGAATTTGAAATTTCAATGCTGACCGATAAAACGCCCATTCGATTTGATTGAGGGAAAAAGTGGGACTCATTTCAAAAACCAGTGAACCATTTCGGTAATACAATCGACACTGCTCTTGGTAGTGAGCCAGCTCATCTTGCAACTCCTCCACATATTTTTCCAAGGAAGGCTTACTGATACCAAGATAGCTCGCCAGCTCGTGCGTCTCCATTTTTCCGCCCACCAGTAAAAGCTTTTTGAGCAGCTGCAATTGTTTTGCTTCTTTTTTTCTAATAACTGATCAAGTCTCATCGGCATCACTTCCCGACCATATGAAGGTTTGATCCAACACATTCGTGAATCGTGGATGGAAGAAAAAGTCTTTTTGAGTCAGCTCCTCCATCGTTGCCTGCTGCTCGATCGCAAACGCTAGTAAATTGATTTTTTCCAAAATATTGGCTTTTGATAAAAGCTGCGCACCAACGATTCGGCCGCTGGCTTGTTCGATCATCACTTTTCCATGAACCTGTGTTGGATCAAACAGGGAACTGGCGGCAGTAAACGCATGACAGACGATCGGAGATTCGAAGAAAAACCGATCCGACTCGGTCAAGCCGGTGCTTGCTAAGTACCATTCAAACAGTTGCGTACCGACTGTCCGTAATCCACCACGAAACGGGGTGGTTTTGCTTGCCAGATTGCGAGCTGCTGCGATTCCTGAGCGAACGGCATTGTTGACTAAGGGCATATAGACCGTGTCTTTCGTAATAGCATTTGGAATTTGGATCAAATCGCCGACCGCAAAAATATCCGTGGCAGAAGTTTCCAAGTAAGCATCTGTCCAGATGGTTTGATCACTGTGTAATTCAAAGACCGCAAATGCCTCTGGCAAGCGAGGATGAACGTTGACTGTCGTCAATACCAGATCACTTTCATAGCCTTGATCGGCGGTTTCGATCCGAAAGCCTGTTTCCGTTTTGACGACTGCCAAAGTTGGCTCCGACCAATGCAGCTGCAAGTTGGGGCTTTTTTCGATCTCCGTTAAAAAGGGCTGCAAAAAATCGCGATCAAAGTACTTGAACAAAGGATATGACATTGATTCGATCACACTGACTTTTTTCCGATCGCCGTCAAGGTATTCGCCGCTTCCATCCCCGCTTGACCAGCACCGACGATGGTAATCGACTCTGCTTGGGGCAATTGTTGCAAGAAGTGCTTCGCTGCTTCATATTCTTTGTAGGTCAGCAGTGCTTCTTCTGGTTGCGGCAAAACAGTGGAATCCTGACTAGAGCCTGCTGCCAAGACGAGTCGATCATAACTTAGTTCTCGCTTATCCGTTCGAATCCGATGATCCGAAGGAAAGACTTCTAGAAGGGTTTCTTCTAAGGCTACGTCGATCGTTTCTGCCTCCAGCTGCTCCTTCGTACAAAAGAATGCTTCTTCCAGCGAAGCGATCCTGCCTTCGATCAGCAATAACAAGCCGCTTGGAACAAACCCAAGATGGGCTTTTTTTCTATCAGTAGAATCTCTGCGTCAGGGTATAATCGACGTGCTTCACGGGCGCAGCTGACACCACCAAAAGACCCACCTATAATTATGATTTTCATTGGATCACCTCTCTCCTTTAGCTTAAATGAAACGCTCTCATTTGACGAGTAAAAAGCTATCAAGCTGACTATTTTTTTGTTAACTGCGGTAAAATAAATGAGACCTATGCTACACTATACGCAAAGGAGTGTTCAAATGGTTTTCTTCTATCAATTCATGCTGGGCTTGTTTGCCAGTACATTCGTTGCAGCGGCAGCATTCGTCTTTCAGTGGCTGACTGTTTCTGGCGCACTGGCTGCGATTCTTTGCGGCACACTGGTCATTGGCTTTGGTCCGTGGTACAGCATCTTTTTGATTGGCTTTTTCTTTGCCAGCTCTGGCATCATTGGTCTTTTAAAGAAAATGCGCAGTCAGCCAGAGTCAGCTGTGCTTGCCAAAGGTGCTCGCCGTGATGCAAAACAAGTCTTTGCGAACATCGCACCAAGCATCTTTGCGCTACTGCTTGCCTTTTGGACGAAAGAACCGCTATTCCTTTGGGGATTTGTGGCGGGAATCGCTAGCTGTACGGCTGACACTTGGGGCTCAGAAATCGGCGTGCTGAGTCCAAGTCCACCGCGTCACTTACTAACGGGAAAAAAATTACCACCGGGACTTTCCGGCGGTGTCAGTTGGTTGGGAACTGCCGCTTCCCTAGCAGGGAGTCTCGCCATCACTGGTTTACTCGCAGCAGCCTTATGGTTGAACGGCAAGCCGTTCTCCTTTGATCTCTGGCTGACCTTGACTGCCTTAGGCTTTTGCGGCAGTCTCATGGACAGTTTACTGGGCGCAACGATTCAGGTGCGCTATCAATGCCCTGTCTGTCACCAATACACCGAAAAAAAGTCCACCACGACGTTGCCACCAAGCAAGTCGGCGGTCTTACCTTTGTAACGAATGAAGGGGTCAATTTGCTGACTTCAATCGTGATCGTTATTTTGACTGTGTGTTTCTTTTACTTAAAAATGTCTAACGCATCATAAAAAAGCAGCAAGGCATCTCACTAATGTGAGGTGTCTTGCTGCTTTTTGATTCAATATCCGTTAAGCAATATCCACCAAGCGGATCTTCGTGACATTTTTGTAGACAGACAATTCTTCGATCACTTCAGAAAAGCCTAGTCCTCGTGGGAGATCAATTGTATAAATGTTGGTATAAATGCGATAGTCTTCCATGAATTTGACATCAAAATTGACATCTTCGATCACGATATTTTTCTCTTGGAAGTACTCCGTCAAAAACTCTTTGGTCTCGGTGCGATGAATGTACTGGATTTCTAATTTCTTTGCGGTTGGTACGCGGACGATCCGCTTAACGATCGTCAATGCAAAGAAGATCCCGATAAAACTACTTAATGCGATGGTGTAAAAGCCCATCCCGATGGCAATTCCTAAACCGGCGATCGCCCATAAGGAAGCAGCCGTCGTCAACCCCGTCACCGAGCGCTTCGTCACAATGATCGTTCCGGCGCCTAGAAAACCGACCCCGCTGACGACTTGGGCGATCAATCGTGCTTCGTCTGAACGAATCACGCCTGCTAAATCTGGATGATCCAGCGCATCTCGCATGGCACCTGTGGCGATTTCCACTTGGATCAAAGCAATGACACAAGCTCCCATGCAAACCAAGATATGGGTTCTAAGACCAGCTGGTCGACTTTTGTATTGCCGCTCGTACCCAATCGCTCCTCCCATGATCATTGCCAGCAGCAATCTCAGCGCTACTTCGGGAATAGATAAATGCATATCAACCATTTGCATCCCTCTTTTCTTCGTATTCTCTCTTTTAACTATAGCATCTCTGATGAAAAAAAGAAAAAACAGCGCCGAATCAGCCACATAAAAAAAGCCCCCTCAGAAAATAAGCAAGTAAGCTACAACCCATCGCTCGCAGCTGCGCTGGCATTACTGCACAAGCGCAGGGGGAAGCTGCAAGGATGGCGCGTTTTCCTTCTGACTTATTTCTGAAAAGGGCTGATTTTGTTTTACAGGTTGCTGGCAGCAGCCTCATCGATGATCACGATCACGTCATCATGCTTTTGTAAAATTGAAGCTGGTAATTCGTTGGTTACGGGTCCTTCGATCATTTTTTTGATTGCATCCGCTTTGACTTCGCCAAATGCCATCAAAATGATTTTTTTGCTTTGCATAATTGAACCGATTCCCATTGAAATTGCCGTCGTCGGGACGTCTTCGACTTTATCAAAGTAGCGTTTGTTGGCATTGATGGTCGATTCAGTCAAATCAACGACTGAGGTCGTTCCTTCAAAGGATGCACCAGGTTCGTTGAAGCCGATATGTCCGTTTTGACCGATACCCAAGATTTGGATATCAACTGGGTGATCCGCAATCACGCTATCGTAGCGTTGGCATTCTGCTTCTAAGTCTTCCGCTTTACCGTTTGGTACGAAGGTTTCTTTGAATGGTTTTTTATTGAATAAATGAGCATTCATGAAGTAGCGATAGCTTTGTTCGTCTTCGCCGCCTAGTCCTACGTATTCATCTAAGTTGACTGAAGTCATTTCTGAAAAATCAACTTCACTGGCAGTCATTTCTGCATAAAGGGTCTCTGGCGTGCTTCCTGTTGCTAAACCTAGCACTTTGGCGCCATTTGCCATACCTTCTTGTATCAATTCAAAAGCTTTCTTTCCGCCTTGAGCAGCATCTTTAACGCGAATAATTTCCATGATCAGCGCTCCGTTTCTATTTGGTATAGTCCAATAATACCACAGGTTGTGTTTGATTACAATAATTAGTCTAGACCAGATGACGATTTTTACTATTTTGATAGCCGAATCTGTCTTCTTCATCCTAAAAATCAGGTTCAATTTTGACTCAACAAGCGAAAAACTGTAAAAAGAACATACGTTCATGTATCCTAATTCTTAACAAGTACATTTTTATTAGGAGGTCCCATGGAAATTAGCCCTTTTGAAGTACGGATTTCAGAAAAAGCATTGAGTGACTTAAAAAAACGCCTGGCGCTAACAAGGTATCCCGATGAACCCGCCAATGCTGGCTGGAATTATGGTATTCCTTTAGATGATATGAAAACGATTATTTCTTATTGGCAAGACGAATTTGATTGGCGTAATGCAGAAAAGAGAATAAATGCTTTTGCCAATTTCACAACTACGATTGATGGAATGACGATTCATTTTATTCATGAACGTGGGCATGGTCCCAATCCAACACCATTGTTGATCCCCCATGGTTGGCCGAGTTCTATTTATGAGCTTTTGGATTTGATTCCCTTCCTAACTGATCCAGAATCCTTTGGTGGTTCACCAGAAGCTTCTTTTGATGTCATCATTCCTTCGATTCCTGGACATGGATTTTCTGACATCCCAAAAGAGGGACATTTTGAAGATCGCAAGGCTGGGCAGATTTTGTTAAAACTTATGAAGAGGTTGGGCTATGATCAATTCGGAATTCATGGTTATGATTTAGGAGCAAGTATCGCCGGTCTCCTATGTTTGGATCACCCAGACAATGTGATTGGCTACCATACCACCTCACCGGGAAACCCTAGTCCTCTTATAACAGATGAAACGCCTATGAGCACAGCAGAAACAGAATATTTGGCACTTTGTAAACGTTGGTATGCAAAAGAAGGTGGCTATGCTCATAGTTTAGGTACAAAACCACAAACGTATGCTTATGGACTCAATGATTCACCTGTAGGTTTAGCTGCCTTCATTATTGAAAAATGGCATTTATGGTCAATGCAGAATGAGGAAGACACCCACTATCACTTTGACTTGGACACACTCTTAACCAATGTGTCTATTTACTGGTTCACCGAAACGATCAATTCAAATCGCTTCTACTATGAAGGCCAATATACACAGTGGCCTAACCAATTCGACCGTTCATTTGTACCTTTAGGTGTTTTACTAACTTCCCAAGCTCATGAACGTCCGCCAAAAGAGTACGTAGAAAGACTTTTCCCGAAGATCCTTCGCTGGGAAGAGCTTAACACTGGTGGGCATTTCGCAGCTGCTGAATGTCCAGCTTTGCTTGCGAGCCATATCCGCGCTTTCTTTTCTACAGTAACTGATACAACAAAGGAGTAAATAAAAAAGCTGTGCCCTAAAAGTTGATGGGCGCAGCTTTTTTAGCGTCTGCGACGAGCTGTTCAAAACTAAATGCTCGCTTCAGTTATAGTATAGTAGTTTTTTCGATCAAGTTTTACTTGCTTACCAATTCGTATAAACATCAATACCGCTATGACCAACACCTGTGTCATAGACTTTGTAGGCACCTAAGGATGATTGACCAGTCGAACCTTTCGGTTGATTGTCGCTGGCAACAACGATGTATCCATCGGCATCACGGATGGTTCCGTCTGATGCTACATGGCGACCAGGGATGTTCAATCCGCCTCCTGGCAAGACTTTTTGTGAGTAGTACGATTCTCTCACACCATTGAAGTAGTTGATACCGTCCACTGGATTCAAGACACCAGAACCAGCACCAGGAATGCTTGAACGGGTTTGACTCACGTTAGCAGTCGCTGTAGATTCACTTTTTTCTGTGCTTTCTTTCGTACTTGTTTCTTTGTTTTCTACTGATTGGCCATCGTTAGAAACCAACAATGTTTCGCCATCAAAAATCATATTTGGATTTTCGATCGAATCATTCAAAGCTAAAAGATCTTCGACCGTTGTTTGATAAGTAGCAGCGATCCCAGATAGGGTGTCTCCTGGTTCGACAACATGGGTTTGTTCTGCTGCTGAAACAACTGTTCCTCCAACGAATAAACCAAATCCTGCAACAACTGTAAATGCAAATTTTTTCAAATGAAAAAACCTCTCTTTTGATTATTTGTCCCGCTATCGGGCACAAGTAAGAGAATAACATTACAATATTGCAGGAAGGTTTCAGAAATATTTTTCATTATCACAATTGTTAAACAGAAAGTTACAAGCTTTTTGTTGATAATCAGTAAACTTACAATATTGTTATCCATTTCGATGAATGATTTTGGCTCCATCATGCTATAGTAAACCCAGTAATTGAAAGGATCGATGCACATGAAAAAACTACTTTTGACGCTTGGCGTTTTGATTTTAGCAGTAGGTGGCTACTTTGGCTATACGTACTATACAACAACTTATCAAGGGATAACGGCTTATGCCATCACGCCCAACAAAGTCCCAGAAAAGACCCAAACGTACAGCGATTCCGGTGAAAAAATCGATGGCTCCTTTACGTATAAGTACACGTTTGAGTTTGTTAAGAAAAACGGCGAGAAAGAACTCATGACCTATGATCTTTCTGGTGAAAATGTGAAGCCATTCGCGCCAAATACCTTAGTCAAAGCAGAGATCAGTAAAACCCGTGTCATCTCGGGTCCCAATGAAGTCCCTCAATCAGAAGTTCCAGCAAAAATACTGTCTGAGCTGGAAACCTTTGACGAATAAGGACTTCTTACAAGAAACTTTCTACTTTTTAAGGTTCATTTTACTTTGACGGTCTATGCTAACTTTATACCAAAACTATTTTTCTTCCTCTTACCAGTCCTCGCCCGACTGGTATTTTTTGATTTTTCCCAATGGTCAAGAGTTACGCTTCTTATAGACAGAACCGCTCTAGCTTCTCATGGTTTTTTCTGCTCAAGCTTTGATCAAGTAGCTATTGACTATCGGAAATAAATAAACCGAGAATCATTAGGATAAAAGCTGAGTTCATCATAAAAAAACCGCTAGATTGTTTATCTCTAGCGGCTTTCTTCGATTTTAATAGAGTTCCAAGTATTGTTCTCTTTCCCACTCGGAGACTGTTTGGCGGAAGGCTGCCCATTCTAATCGTTTTGCTTCGACAAAGTTGGCATAGATGTGTTTGCCTAAGGCATCGATCATCACTTGGTCTTTGCGCAATGCTTTGATGGCATTGTGAATCGTTGATGGCAGATCTTCGATTTGTGCTTCTGCCCGTTCTGTTTCGTTCATGATGTAGATGTTACGGTCGACAGCTGGTGGTGGTGTCAACTCACGTCTAACGCCATCAAGTCCAGCTTGCAGTAAAACAGCCATGGCTAAGTATGGGTTGGCTGATGGGTCAACCGAACGCAATTCCAAACGCGTTGACAAGCCTCTTGATTCTGGTACCCGGATCAGTGGTGAACGGTTGCGTCCTGACCACGCCACGTATACAGGCGCTTCGTAACCTGGCACTAAGCGTTTGTAAGAGTTGACAGTTGGATTGCAGACAGCTGTGTAAGCACGGGCGTGTTCAATCAAACCGCCTAAGAAGTGATACGCTGTTTGGCTTAATTGCATTGGTCCTTCTTCATCAAAGAAGACATTTTCATCGCCTTTGAACAAGGACATGTTGCAGTGCATGCCTGAACCGTTGATGCCGAATAATGGTTTTGGCATGAAGGTTGCATGCAAGCCGTGTTTACGAGCAATAGTTTTCACGACAAGTTTGAAGGTTTGGATGTTGTCACATGCTTCCACTGCATCCGCATATTTAAAGTCGATCTCGTGTTGCCCTGGTGCCACCTCATGGTGAGACGCTTCAACTTCAAAGCCAAGGCTTTCTAATTCTAATACGATATCGCGACGGCAGTTTTCCCCTAGATCGGTTGGGGCAAAATCGAAGTAGCCGCCTTTGTCGTTTAATTCAGTTGTGATTTCGCCTGCTTCATCTAATTTGAATAGGAAAAATTCTGGTTCTGGTCCAAGATTGAAAGAAGTAAAACCAAGGGATTGCATGTCCGCTAATGCCCGTTTTAAGTTGCCGCGAGGGTCGCCTGCAAATGGGGTGCCATCTGGATTGTAGATATCACAGATCAAGCGAGCCACTTTGCCATGTTCACTTTCCCAAGGGAAGATCATCCAGGTCGACAAATCAGGATATAGATACATGTCACTTTCTTCAATACGGACAAATCCTTCAATAGAAGAACCGTCAAACATCATTTTGTTTTCCAGTACTTTATCTAATTGGCTTACAGGTACTTCAACGTTCTTGTTTGTTCCTAAAATATCAGTAAACATCAAGCGTAAAAAGCGCACGTTCTCATCCTTTACGATTTGTTTGATGTCTTCGGCAGTTCTTTCAAATTTTGGCATAGTATCCCTTCCTTTTTCCCAATTCTTTTTTTATATCACAGCAATGATCTACAAGTGTTCTACATTCGTGGACCTTTTTGCTGGTATGGCTGTTGTTGATTCAATCCACCTTGAGCCAAGAGTTCATCATAAAAAATTCGACGAACATCTTCATCGGTCAGCGGCGGTTTGTTCTTCGCTTCTTTTTCTTTGGCAACTTTCATTTCATAAACTCGTTTGATCCCAGCCATGTTCAGTCCATCGGAAAGATAGTCTTTGATCTCTAGCAAGGTATCAATATCATTCAGCGAATACATACGTCGATTGCCATCGCTGCGTTCCGGGTGAATCAATTCTTGTTCTTCGTAATAACGAATTTGACGGGCGGTGAGATCGGTCAATTTCATGACTGTTCCGATAGGAAAGACTGACATTGAGCGCCGCAATTCTTTTTCCCGCATAACTTGGCTCCCCTCCGTTTCAATGATGCTGCGTAACTTTATGGAAACTATACCAATTCTTTTTTTGCGTGTCAACCCCTCATGTTAGAAAAAGTGACATGAATGCAAATTTTTTTGATTTTTTCATTAGGTCCTTGATTTGATCGCATGTTCAAGCAGTCCTTTTTCTGGAAGAAATGATGCTTTAGCCAAAAACGTTCGGGTTTTGCACTCGAAGGAAGCCAAACCACTTATGCTCCCATAATTTTGTCACCAAAAAAAAAAAACGGTGCATCGGCTGCACCGTTTCTGCTTATTCCTGTTCTTGCGCCATTCTGCGTAGTGGATAGGTATCCTCCAGCGCAAATCCTTTGATATGATAGGTCTGTGTTGCTTCATCGAAGGCATTACTCAACACTAGTGACTCCCGTTTTAAGCGATTCAGCGCATTGCCTTCATCGGCTTGCAGCACTAGATGATAAGGCTGCATGATCTGCATCAATTCCATTTTGATCGCCTGAGTCAAGCGTTCTTTGCCTTTGGTACTCTTTGCCGAGATCAAGACGTTGGGAAATAGTGTTGGGACAAACTGATCGGCGTCGATGCGATCCGCCTTATTGTAGACCGTCAACATCGGTAATTGGGTCAAAGAAAGTTCCTCCATTAATTTTAAGACCGTCTCCTCTTGCTGGACCCGTTCTTCGGAACTGGCATCGACGACATGCAGCAAGAAGTCCATGTTTTGACTTTCCTCCAGTGTGGAATGAAACGCATCGATCAATTGAGTCGGCAATTCTTGGATAAAACCAACCGTATCGGTAATGGTGACTTCGAATCCTTCTGGCATCCGCCAGCGTTTCGTCAAAGGATCGAGTGTCGCAAACAACTGGTCTTGCTCATACGTATCCGCACTGGTCAAAATGTTTAAAATAGTTGATTTTCCAGCATTGGTATAACCAATCAAGCCCATTTGAAAGACTTGGCTGTCTTTGCGCTTTTGGCGTGTCCGGTCTCGATGGGCTGCCACTTCCTTCAATTCCCGTTTGATGATGGTGATGCGGTTGCGGATGTGTCGACGATCAGTCTCCAGCTTGGTTTCCCCTGGCCCTCTCGTTCCGATTCCGCCCCCTAGCCGAGACATGTTCTTTCCTTGCCCTATCAAGCGTGGAAGCAAATAATCCAGCTGCGCCAATTCTACTTGCAGCTTTCCTTCTTTGGAACGGGCACGCATCGCAAATATATCGAGGATCAGCTGGACGCGATCAATCACTGGCACTTCTAGCGCATCACCAATCAACTGGCTTTGCCTTGGTGTCAGTTCATGATTGAAGATCACTAGATCTGCTTCATGTGCTTCTGCCAACTGCTGCAATTCCGCAACTTTCCCCTTGCCAATCACGGTTTGTCGATCGACTTGCTGCCGTTTTTGCACCAGTGAAAAAACAACTTCGCCATTGGCGGTTTTTGTTAAGCTTTTCAATTCTTTCATTGACGAATCAAAATGAAGATAGTTTTTCTCCGTTTCTACTCCGACAAGAATCACACGTTCTTGGCTCATCTTTTCTCCTCCAACCATTGGTCGATTTCTGTTTCAAGGGTACGTTGTTCTTCAGGTTGTCTCACTAAATCAATCCATCGGGGCTGTGCTCGGTTATTGAACCACGTCAGCTGCCGCTTGGCGTAGCGGCGTGAGTTTTGCTTGATTTGCTCAATGGTTTCATCCAATGTGGCCTGCCCGTGAAAATAGGGCAAAAATTCCTTGTAGCCGATCCCTTTGGCGGCTTGCGTTTCTGGATACTGCAAAACAGCTTTTGCTTCTTCGATCAAGCCTTGATCCATCATTAAGTCCACTCGCTGATTGATTCGCTGGTATAACACTTCTCGCTCAGTGGTTAAACCAATCATGAAGAAATCGTACAAAACTTGCGGTGTTTCTTTTGGTGCAGCAATACTTTCGCCAGTCATTTCAAAAACCTCCAACGCACGAATCACTTTCCGCTCATTGTTGTAGTGGATCTTCGATGCTGCCAAGGGATCGACCGCCTGCAACTTTTGCCATAGAGCTTCTTTGCCGATGGCTGCTGCTTCTTGTTCATAGCGCTGACGAATCGTTGGGTCGCCTTCTTCTACTCCTAAACGAAAGTCATACAAAAGCGCTTGGATGTATAGTCCTGTCCCCCCCACAACGATCGGCAACTTTCCTTGCTGCTGGATCGTCTCGATGGCTTCACGCCCCATTTGCTGGAAATCAGCGGCAGAGTATGCTTCCGTCATCCCACGAATATCGATCAAATGATGAGGAATCCCTGCCATTTCTTCCTTCGTCACTTTGGCGGTACCGATATCTAACTGACGGTAAATTTGCATGGAATCCCCGCTGATGATCTCCCCATGGTATTTTTGGGCTAACTGGATACTCAAGGCGGTTTTGCCGACTGCGGTCGGTCCCACGATTACTAAGACTTTTTTCATCCTTTTGTTTCCTCACGGACCTGTTGCACAATTGCCCGAGCTTTTTCTGGAAAATCGGTGATGATCCCCGTCAACCCCAGAGCCAAGCAGGTGCGAATCGCCGCTTCTTCGTTGACAGTCCACGGACGGATCGCGATCGGAAAATCAGTTAGGACCGTTGCTGTCTCTTGAACCCAGCGATAGGCAGGATGAATTCCTTCGATATACGGTCGGCTGAGCGCCAACGGTGGTTTGTCTCCCCCGCGTCCCATAATAAAATCAAGGGTCGCATCCGGTTCGATCGCATGCATCCGATCCAAGGTCTCGATATTGAAGGAACAATACCAATGAGTAAAGGGCCATTCTTGGCTATTCAATAAGTCGGATACTTTGGCTTCGATTCCTTCATACTCATAATGATCGGTTTTTAATTCGATCGTCAAAATGCCACGATAATTCTTCGCTGCAAGTAAATCCAACACTTCTTTTAGCGTGGGGATTTTGGCGGCTTGAAATTCCTCAGAAAACCAGCTGCCAGCATTGAGTTCTTTTAGTTCAACAACCGTCAGGTCACAGATCCGACCTTTGCCGTTGGTCGTTCGATCAACCGTTTCATCATGCATGACGATCAAGCCGCCATCTTTTGATAGATGTACATCTAACTCAATGATATCAGCTTTGACCCGCACCGCTTCCGCAAATGCTGGTAGCGTGTTTTCAGGTCGGTTGCCGCTACTCCCGCGGTGGGCAACGATTTGTACCATCATTCTTTCACTCCATTCTCACTCTTTATTTTACCATGGAATCTGCTAGAACCAAAAAACCTCTGTTTGTTTCGATCCTCTTAATGAATAATAACGCTTTGTTTCGGTCAAAGAAAAACACCCTTACTATGATCGCAGTAAGAGTGTGTGTGATCAGTTAAAAAAGCGCAACCGTCGATACTCTGGTTTGGTTGCCTTAACCAAGGAAAACGGCTGACCAGTAGAATCAAATCGTTTTTGAAAAATAGGTCAACGGTTCGCTCGTCATGTTTTTCATTTGGGTTTTACGCTCATTGACCATTTCGACTAATTGATCAAGGAAATTTTCCATAATGATCCGACCGCCTTTATACGTATACCCACCGATCTTAACGGTTTCCTCTGGGGATAAAATCACCCGACGTGTTCCGATTTTTTTGAAAAATTCTTCCAAGAAAAAATTCGGTAGATAAAAACTGTTTTGCGCCGCAAAAGATTGTAGATAGGCAAAATCATCGATGGTGATATAACAGTCGTCAAAGGCATCAAAGCTGACATACTCATCCATCAGCATGACCCGTTTTTGTAGAATCTCACTGATTTTTTGATTCAATAAAACCAGCGTTTCGATTTCTTTGACTTTATGCTCCAACAAACGGCGTTGTTTTTCTTTTTGTTCCTCATACCGAATGCGTAAATTAAAAATGATGGTTACTAACAATGCGCCCACTAAGACGCCGATCAAACCTGCTATTGCTACTGCCATTCTTCGATCCTTCCTCATTCCTTTTTTCATATTGTATCATATTTGAAAGTTTCGCAAAAAAGATAACTAACTTTTTATTTGACCTTTCTTGACCTAATCGGTATACTATCTCTTAGATATTGCGAAAACTTTATGCTAAACTATATCTATAACGATTTTTAGGAGGACTATCACTATGAATTTAATTCCTACAGTCATTGAACAATCATCTCGCGGTGAAAGAGCGTATGACATCTATTCTCGTCTATTAAAAGACCGGATCATTATGTTGAGTGGTCAAGTAACCGATGACTTAGCAAACTCGATCATTGCTCAGCTTTTATTCTTAGACGCGCAAGATTCTGAAAAAGACATCTACTTGTACATCAACTCGCCGGGCGGAAGCGTTACTGCTGGTCTAGCGATCTTTGATACCATGAACTTTATCAAAGCCGATGTCCAAACCATCGTTATGGGGATGGCTGCTTCTATGGGTTCATTCTTATTGACCGCTGGTGAAAAAGGCAAACGTTTTGCGTTACCAAATGCCGAAATCATGATTCACCAACCATTAGGTGGCGCACAAGGTCAAGCAACTGAGATTGAAATTGCTGCCCGCCACATTTTGGCAACCCGCGAACGTCTGAACAAAATCTTGTCAGAACGTACTGGTCAACCAATCGAAGTGATTGAACGCGACACCGATCGCGACAACTTCATGACCGCACAAGAAGCCAAAGATTACGGCTTGATCGACGAGATCATGGAATCAAACAAATTGAAATAAGCTTGCATAAAAAAAGGTGTACGAAGCAATTCGTACACCTTTTTGCGTCTTTTGGTTCATCGTCAGACTTCGCCATATTGGCCTTGTTGGTAAGCATGCCCATTTTCCACGTAATGCGTGATGTTTGCCTGATTTTTGGCGATCTCTTCTTCTGTCAACGGGCGGATCACTCGTGCAGGACGACCAAACGCCAACACATTGGGTGGAATGACGGTTCCTTCCGTTACTAACGAACCAGCACCTAACAAACTATTTTCACCGATCACTGCATGATTCAAAACAATCGAGCTCATGCCGATCAGCGCCCCTTTTTTGATAGTGCAGCCATGAAGCATACACTGATGCCCAACAGTCACATCGTCTTCCACGATCGTCGGGGCATCGTGATCAACGTGGATGATCGTTCCATCTTGAATATTGGTACGCGCGCCGATTTCGATGCGATTGGCATCGCCTCGAATCACTGCTTGAAACCAGACCGTACTCTCTTTTCCTAGAGTCACGTTTCCTACGATCGTCGCATTTTTTGCCACAAAACAAGGTGTTCCTTGCGAAGAGGCGGGCGAAACTGTTTTGTGAGTTTCATTCCCTGATTGTTCTTTGTCCATCAACTTCTCCTTCCAATCCATAAACGGATCTGCGCTTTCTTTTTTCACTATAGCACCACCCTTGCGACAATGCAAAAAGAGCGCCAGTCAGACTGGACGCTCTTTTCGGCTTACTCGGCTTCTTCTGAAAATTGACTTTGATACAGTTGGCTATAAAAGCCGCCAGCTGCCAACAAGGTTTCGTGATTGCCTTTTTCAATGATCGATCCTTGATCCATTACTAAGATCAGATCTGCTTCACGAATCGTTGACAAACGATGGGCGATCACAAAGCTGGTACGACCTTCCATCACTTTATCCATTGCTTTTTGAATCAGCGCTTCTAAGCGGGTGTCCACCGAACTGGTGGCTTCATCGAGAATCAAAATCTTTGGATCAGAGATGACTGCCCGGGCGATGGTCAACAATTGTTTTTGTCCCAAAGAGACATTATCGCCTTCAGAATTGATGATCATCTCGTAGCCATCCGGCATCGTACGAATGAAGTGATCGACATTGGCGGTTTTCGCTGCATCAACGACTTCATAATCGGTGGCATCTAATTTCCCAAAGCGAATGTTGTCGCCAATCGTGCCTTCATACAACCATGCATCTTGTAAAACCATCCCAAACAATGAGCGGACATCATGACGTTCCATCTTCTTCGTGTCGATACCGTCAATCTTGATGGCCCCTTCATTGACATCATAAAAACGCATCAACAAATTGATCAAGGTGGTTTTCCCAGCACCTGTTGGTCCCACGATCGCCACGGTTTGTCCAGCTTTGACTTCAAAGTTCAAGTCTTTGATCAACGGTTTTTTCGGATCATAGGCAAAGCCGACATGTTCAAAGGTCACGTCGCCTCTGATTTGTTCTGGCAATTGGATATCGGTTTGATTGACTGGCTCTTCTTCCTCATCTAAGATTTCAAAGACCCGTTTTGCTGCTGCTGAGGCACTTTGCAAGACAGAAGACAACTGGGTTATATTCCCCATTGGCTGACTGACTTGCCAGATGTATTGAATGAACGCTTGCAGCTGACCAACAACGATCACACCGCTGATTACGTAAAAACTACCCATGACTGCCATTGCGATATAGGTAAAGTACGCGGTCATTTGCACCAGTGGCATCATCAATCCTGACACAAAGGCAGAACGAAAGCCGTAATAGCGCAACTGGTGGTTAACGTTTTTAAACCCTTCAAGTGTTTGCTTTTCCCGTCCATACACTTTCAAGACACTGAATCCAGTCATGTTTTCTTGTACGTAGCCGTTCAGATCCCCTAACGCATTTTGCATGCCTTGGAAGTCTTTTTGTGACTTTTTGACGATCGTGCGAGAAATCAATAAGGAGGCTGGGATCATGATCAATGAAACCAATGCCATGTAGGTATTGATGTAAAACATCATGGAAACCGCCATAACGATTCCTAAGAAGGCATTGACGATCCCGATCAAGGCTTGCTGCATTGCACCGCTGACGGCATCCACGTCATTGGTCACCCGTGACAGGATATTCCCTTGTTGGTTGCGGTCGAAGTAAGAAACGGGCAAACGATTGATTTTTTCTTCAATGTCTTGCCGCAAATCTCGCATCGCCGATTGGACAACGTTGGTGATCAGCAGCCCTGACATCAATTGTGAGAAACAGTAACCGACACCAACGACTGCGATCCAGATCAAGCAAAGGATCACGTAATCAAAATTAACGCCTTCGCCAGCGGCGATGTTGCGGCTGATCTCTGTCGTCGGTAATCCAGAAACATACGGCATTGCCGCATTGAAGCCGACGGTTGCAACAGTAAACAGCAAGACTAGGATAAATTGTACTTTGTACGGTTTGATGTAAGCACCTAACCGTTTTAAAGAAGAGATTGCTTTCATTGTGCCAACTCCTCCTCTGATAATTGTGACGCCGCAATGTCGTAGTATACTGGACAAGTTTGCAGCAGTTCTTTGTGGGTGCCAATGCCAACCACATCGCCTTCGTTCAAGACGACGATCTTATCGGCATTCATGATCGTTCCTACTCGTTGAGCAACGATCAAAACGGTCGATTCCGTGGTCTCTTTTTTCAAGCGTGCCCGCAATTTTGCATCCGTTTGGTAATCCAATGCAGAAAAACTATCATCAAAAATATAGATCTCTGGTTGGCGGATCACCGCACGGGCAATCGCTAGGCGTTGTTTTTGTCCGCCAGAGAAGTTGGTTCCGCCTTCTGCCAAGTGAGCATCAAAGCCATCTGGTGTGCGAGAAATGAAATCTGCCGCTTGCGCAATCTCGGCCGCTCGTTCCAGCTCTGCTTGCGTGGCATCTTCTTTCCCATAGCGCAGGTTTTCTGCGATCGTCCCTGTAAATAGCAACGCTTTTTGAGGGATAAACCCGATCTTGTTGCGCAATGTCGTTAAGCTGTAATCCCGAACGTCAACGCCATCAACCAAGACTTGGCCTTCACTGACGTCGTAAAAACGTGGGATCAATTGGATCAAGGTTGATTTCCCGCTGCCGGTACTACCGATAAATGCCACGGTTTCCCCTGGTGAAGCGGTAAAGCTAACATTACGGATCACTGGACTTTGGGCATGTCCTGGATAAGCAAAGGTAACATTTTTAAATTCCAAGAAACCTTTTGTCTTAGTTTCTGTCACTGGCTGTTCTGGCTCTTTGATTTCAGAAGTCGCATCTAACGCTTCTTGGATTCGGCGAGCAGAAACCGCCGCTCGTGGATACATCGTAAAGACGGTCGCAAACAGCATGAAAGAAAACAGCGCATGGAAGATGTATTCGATAAATGCAATCAAGTCACCGACTTGCAGCTGCCCTTGATCGATTTGAATACTTCCCGTCCAAATAATCAAGATCATCACGATATTGAACAAGAAGAAAAAGCCCGGTTGTGCCGTTGCCATCAAGCGAAACAAACTGCGAGAACTAGACGCATAGGCTTGGTTGACTTTGCCAAAGCGTTTTTCTTCAAATTTTTCATTGACGAAGGCACGGATCACTCGTAAACCAGAGAGATTTTCCCGCAAGATGCCATTGATTTTATCTAGATTGGCTTGTTGTTTGGTGGATAAGGGTTCCGAGATTTTGGCAATGGCGATGACGGCCATCAGTAATATCGGCAATGCCCCCAAGACATACAACCCTAGTTGTGTACTTGTCCGCATGACCATGTACAAGCTGACCACAAACATCATGGGTGTCATCAAACCCGTCCGTAAGATACTTTGCATAAACAGCATGATTTGATACGCATCATTGGTCACACGGGTGATCAATGATGAAACCCCGATTTTTTCATATTCAGTATGTGAATAGCCTTGGACTTTTTCAAAAAGATCGTCACGAATATCTGCCACAATGTTAGTGGTGATACGTGAAGTGAAATAGCCTAACAAAATGTTCATCGTGATCCCCACAATGGTGATCGCGATCATCGCCGCACCCATTTTCCATATGTAGTCGCGATCACCAGCGGCGATCCCTTTGTCGATCATTCTTGCCAATAACGTCGGCAAACCTAATTCAATCAAAATAAAACCAAAAACACAGATGAAATTAAAAACCAGCAGTTTTTTGTTTCTCATCGTATAGTGCCACATTAATTTCAAAAAATCCCCTCCTTTTTTACTTCATTACTTCTACTATAGCATAGGAATATTCTTATTGTAATGCACTATCAGCGAAAAAAAGTAAACTTCAGTGATAGTCGTTTCATTTTCTTTCAGTAAGCCTTTTCAGAATGACGTGTTTCTATACTTATTCGTTTTTCTGTGATAAACTAGGGATACTTGTAGTGGAACGACTTACAAACCCGGTGAATTTTTTATGACGACATTTGGAAAGCAAAGACGAGGCTTTCTTTTTTCTCACAACGATTGTCTGAAAAAAGCATGCAGCGGCTCTCGAAGCCTTCTTTTCAGGTCACTTTATTCGGACCTCGATTTTGTGATGCAGCGAATTCATCAACCAAATAGACTACTGCGAAAAGCAGATAAAGGAGAAAAGATATGATTTACAAAATTTATTACCAAGAAACAAAAGACCGCAACCCAAAGAGAGAACAAACCCACTCTTTGTACATTGAAGCAGACGATGCAGTGATCGCACGCCGTCTGGTTGAACAAAATACCCCATACAACATCGAGTTCGTTCAAGAACTAGATGAAAAACATTTAGCTTACGAAAAAGAAAACGCTGATTTCAAATTAGCGGAGTTTTAAGATGAAAGTTTCGCTGAAAAATAATGAGACTGGCGTATTCGGCGTCGGTGGACTTGGCGAAATCGGAAAAAACTGTTATGGGGTTCAATTCCAAGATGAGATCATCTTAATCGACGCGGGAATCAAATTCCCCGAAGATGAACTGCTTGGGATCGACTATGTCATTTCCGATTATAGCTACATCGTTCAAAATTTACCGAAAGTCAAAGGCTTGATCGTCACTCATGGTCACGAAGACCATATTGGCGGAATCCCTTACTTGTTGCGGGAAGCCAATATCCCGATCTATGCGGGACCCTTGGCACTTGCTTTGATCACCAACAAATTAGATGAGCATGGCTTATTGCGAGACGCAGAATTACACGAAATCAATGAAGATACGGTGATTCGTTTCCGTAAAACGTCCATCAGCTTCTTCCGAACGACCCACAGTATCCCTGATGCTTTAGGTGTCGTTGTCAAAACGCCTTCTGGCAATATCGTCGCAACTGGCGATTTCAAGTTTGACTTTACGCCTGTGGGCGAACCAGCAAACTTGCACAAAATGGCAAAAATTGGTGAAGAAGGTGTCCTTTGCCTCCTTTCCGATAGTACCAATGCAGAAATTCCAACCTTTACCAAATCAGAAAAAACGATCGGCAGCTCGATCCAAAAGATTTTTGAAAAAATCGATGGTCGGATCATTTTTGCCAGCTTTGCCTCCAACATTTTCCGTCTCCAACAAGCTGCAGATGCGGCGGTTGCGACTGGACGTAAAATCGCCGTTTTTGGACGCAGTATGGAAAATGCGATCGTCAACGGACAGCGCCTTGGCTATATCAAGGTGCCGGATGGAACCTTTGTAGAATCTCATGAGATCAATCGTTTGCCTGCAAACGAAACCATGATCCTTTGTACGGGTTCACAAGGAGAGCCAATGGCTGCTTTGAGTCGGATTGCCAATGGGACCCACCGTCAAATCCAAATTCATCCAGATGATACCGTGATTTTTTCAAGCTCACCGATCCCAGGAAATACCACGAGTGTCAATCAGCTGATCAACTTGCTGTTGGAAGCTGGCGCAAACGTGATCCATGGAAAATTGAACAACATCCATACTTCTGGTCATGGTGGCCAAGAAGAACAAAAACTGATGTTGCGTCTAATGAAACCAAAATTCTTTATGCCTGTCCACGGGGAATTTCGGATGCTGAACATCCACTCCCAATTGGCACAAGATGTCGGTGTACCAAAAGAAAATTGTTTCATTATGGAAAATGGTGACATGTTGGCCTTAACGGCGGATACCGCTCGCTTGGCTGGTCATTTCAATGCCAATGATGTTTATGTTGACGGCAGCGGTATCGGTGATATCGGAAATGTCGTCTTACGAGATCGTCGCATTCTTTCAGAAGAAGGCCTCGTCTTAGCAGTAGCGACAGTCGATGTGGCGAAGAAAGAAGTCCTTGCTGGACCAGATATCCTTTCGCGTGGGTTTGTTTACATGCGAGAATCCGGCGAGATGATCAACGAAGCACAGCAGATCCTCTTCCGTGCGTTGCGGGAAGTCTTGAACCAACCAGACCCAACAGAGCACAAATTAAGAGAAGCGATGTCATCGGCTTTACAGCCATTCCTATTTGAAAAAACCGAACGTCATCCAATGATCCTTTCAATGATCATGACGCCGGATGATTTATAGTCTTACATGCAAGGGGAGTTCTCAGGTTACTGGGAACTCCCTTTTTCCTTCCCCATGCAAAAAGCAAAAAAAAGACCATCTAATCGATGGTCTTTTGGGTTTTTGATTTCAAAGTGTTCTTACTGGCAGTTTGTTTGAAAGCTTACGCTTTGTTTACGTTAACTGCTTGAGGTCCACGATCAGAATCTTCCACGTCGAAAGTAACTGCTTGACCTTCTTCTAAAGTTTTGAATCCTTCACCTTGGATCGCTGAAAAATGTACAAATACGTCTGTACCGTCTTCGCGAGAGATAAAACCAAACCCTTTTTCAGCATTGAACCATTTTACTGTACCTTGTTCCATTATAAAAAAACCTCCTCGTGCATAAGCACTTAATTATGTGTAACATTGCCTTTGTGCGATAGAGGCCTAACGTGCGTTTCAACATCTATTCAGCAAACAAAATTACAATAATATTCTACACTTGCCCGTATTTTTTTGCAAGACAGACGATTAGACAATTCACCTTTATTTTTAATAATGTTCGCAAATTAGCCGTTGTATCAGCAATTTTCTTGTTGCCAGAGGCCTTCTTCTCGCAAACTAACATAGGCATTGTCGCCAATAATCAAATGATCTAGTAGTTCGATCCCCATCAAGTCCCCACATTTGATCAAGCGGCGTGTAAACAGTAGATCTGCCTCCGAGGCTTGAGGACTTCCACTTGGGTGGTTGTGAACGACCATCACACGTGCGGCGCTATAACGTACCGCCCAATGAAAAATCTCCCGTGGGTGAGCGATCGATATAAATAGCAGTAAATACCGATAAAACATCTCTCATACAAAATTAATTAAGCGGGACGAATACTAAACATAAGAAAGAGGTTTATGTTATTAAAACACGGTTTGCTGCACTTAAATTGCCCGTTCACCCTTTACAAAGAGAACGAGTGTTCGTATAATTTCGGTAAGGGGTGATTGATATGCAAATACCGTTAGCGCATCAAAGGACTTATGCACTAGAAAGATACTACTACGAGTTTATAGAACGGATGGGCCCAGCTCACCTGCTATATGAACAGTTTGCTAAGACTATGCAAAATTTTGGTAAGCCGTACTTTACCGTCCCCAGCAGTTATAGCGGATATTCGGAAGAACTGGCGTTTGTATTCAAGATCGATGGCGAAGATTATTTATTCGATCATGTTAGGACACAAGACAAGATACTTCGAAAATATGATTCTAGCATTAAGTATAGGCCCGGCGGTAACTGATATGAACATAATCAGCCAATATGAGCAGGGCTACCTATCTTTCTCTGAGTTTATAAATGATTTTCCGGACAGTATTTCTGAGTCACAGGAAGCTTTGTACGGCGCAAAATGTGTCGATTTTTATGTTGCTGTCACTTTAGGCAAAACGGATTGTCGCTATTATGTACAAGCTTACGGAGGCGATTGTTATGAAAACGATGAAAGGCTATGTTTCGAAGATACGTGTGTTGAAGATGAGCAAGACCCCTTTGGTGCGATTCTCGCTTGATGGAGTGAACTGTTTGATTGCGGCGCATAGTTTGAACTTCTTGGCCGATGCCGATGATGGAATGCAAATTGTGATTGCTGGTGAGTATAATGAACGGAAGCAGTTTGTTGTGAAGAAGTATATGGTGATTGGTAAGACGAAGATCATGATTGATTTTGAAGCAATGAAGAATCATTTATCATCCTAAAAAATTTTTGATTCTCACCTCCTCTTTTTGAAACTATAGTTTCTATTTTAATCGAAAAAACACTATATAACGCTTTACAGAAATTACAATTCCTGTTATTATGTGATTAAAATAATGAAGGGGTGATTTAATTGGATCAAATTTTAGAAAATATAAGAGAACTATTTGCATCAAATATCTCAACATCAAAAATTGAGAGTTACACAGGTATAACAAGTCAAAATATCAATAAATATCGGAGAGGTGAAACAGATATAGCGAGAATGAGCCTTGCAAACGCAAAAAAAATTAATGATTATTACCTATTTCTAGAGAAGGATAAAACTTTCAAAAAAAATGATTTAGATAGACTTGATAGTATTTTCGCTTATGATTCTTTAGATAATAAAGTTAAAATGCTACTTATTACAAGAATCGTTGATCAAAGAGCTTATCAGCCTGAGCTACAAGGATTTCATTTAGGTTACAATTCAAATAGTGGGTTTATATATACTCAAATTCATTCAGGAGTAGGATCAGGACATCCCGTTTTTGAATTTACTGAAAACCAATTTTATGTTATTCCTACTCGTTCATATGTCAGTCAAACTGCTGGAATGATTATAGAACGAGTCGATGTAAGTGATATTGCTCCAATTCCAAAGTGGTTCTTATTCAAGAGATATATAGATGATATTGATAATATCAATGCTTCAATAAAACAAATTAATCGTGTGGAAAATTTTACTTTAGAATACTTTAATACTCAATACGACAGGATTAAATAATAAAGAAGCTCCCTACTCTATTTGAATAGGGAGCCTTTTTATTATGGTATTTTCTTTACTGTTAAAACGGTGAACGCCCAGCATTTAGATCTTGCTGGATCGCCATCACTAACTGACTTTGCGGTGCACTAATAAATCCATCTGCAGTTGTGCCCTTAGCTCGCTGCATCGCAGTAATTGTTTGCGGACCACATAAACCATCTTGTTTAATACCAAGACGACGCTGTGTGTCTCGGATGAGATTTGATCCAATCAACGTTTTATCAAAAACGGCGGCATGGATATTTTGATTCTGAGCTTGTCGCCATTGGTGACTGATGCGTCCATCTCGAATCTGCATCTTAGTTACTTCTTGCCAACGTCTCGCCGTCAAAGGCCCCAGAGACCCATCAACTGCAAGTTGTGTCGGTTGGGTTGGTGAAGGTGTTGGCGTAGGGCTAGGAGTTGGTTGCGGTGTTGGTGTTGTTACTGTAGATCCACCACCATTGTTTGATCCTCCGCTAGAAGCGGAATAGCCCATCGCTTTCAGGGCTGCATTGACTGCATCATCCATTTTTCCGCTTAGAATATCCATATCCCGTTTGCTATCAATGAAGCCCCACTCGATCAGCACAGCAGTACCAACAGACGCTCGGATCACGTAAAGAGACGTGGTAGCTTTTGCTCCTCGGTTCACCCATCCTGTTGCTTTACAAACCTCATCGCAGATCGCTTGCGCTAGTTTTCGGGCAGTTTCGTTTCCTGCAAAGTACCAAACTTCAAAACCATTCGCTTGTCCATTAAATGCATTCAAGTGGTGGCTGACATGAAAGCTAATACCTACACGATTCATTTTTGCAACAATATTTACTAGGTTAGCATTGGCAGTAGTTCCAGCGTCATCCGTGCAGTCAACTGCCTTAGTCACTTTGATAAATTTTTCGTGAATTGTTTGTGCAACTTCATGCTCTCTTAATCCGTTACCGGCAGCCCCCGGTGTTCGAGCATTATGTCCTCGATGTGAGGTTGAGTTATTATATTTTGTCATTTCTTATTCCTCCATCCCTACATAATAAAAATCATAGATTTTTTCAGTTGGATCATCCGTCTTTTCACGTTGCTTGATCTCGAATTTAAATGAAACTGGTTTGTTTTCTTTGGTGAAAGGCGCAATTAATTGGTAAATGGTGCCACGGGTATGGTGCATAGTGTGTGCCGCATCTTCTACCGGATCTACTTCCTTCACAATTTCTGGTGTTGCTACTGCCTCAAAATCTTTGATGAATTGTTCTTTGTTTCTCATAGTTTTCTCCTCCTAATTTTTGTATAGAAAAAGATCAGCCCTTCGACTGATCTTGATTCTCATAGATTGTATTTTCTGTTTCTGACTGACCATCGCCATAGTCTGGTAAATTATTTAAGTTTCTTCGTTGCTTTTGTTGAATTTTAGCTAGATGATCTTTAACGTAATCTGGCATCGGCCAACCTAATTGTGTCCAATTTTCTGCAATTGATATAGCATAGGACAAAATAAACGATGTCACAAAGGCAATAGCGACTAGTTCGTAACCGAAAATATTTAAATACGGGTAGGCAATCAGGACCAACATAACTACTGACAAATGTTTAATTACTCCTTGTAGCCCCTTCGTACTACTCGTCTCTTTTCCAAACCAACTTTTCGCAAACCCTGTCACAATATCCGCAAAGACGAGCCATGCAAAAATATGCATGTACCCGTTACTCAGCAAATTTTTAAATTCTACTATTAACTGTTCATTATCTATAATCATTCGTTTCTCCCCTTAATTCAATTCATCGATTGGGTTTTCTAGTTCGTGGTTCTCCTCTAATTCGTCAATCACATCATGGACCACTTCCTCAAATTCGCTGTCATCTTTTGCATCGACGACCATCATATTCACATCATCCATTCGCAACTGGTGCTCTTCTAACTCACTTACGGCCTCATGCCAGTGCTCTCGGACATATTCCGTAAAGGCACCTTGTTTGTGTGACTGTCTAAGCTCAGTTAAAAATCGTTCCGTATCTATTGCCATCAGATATCCTCCCTAAGAATGTTGTGCCAACATTTAGCCATGCACCTACAAATTGAACTGCAGCGTAGGTAAAACTGGTTGTAGCTCCCCGATAACGAGCCATATAGATTTCGCCAGTTGGATCGATCTCCATATTAAAAATGGCTGTCCCTGATCCGGCCATAACCCTGTTCACTGTCTTTTTGGGACGGTACCCGACGGGAAGCCTTGCCATAAGAATTTTCTCGGTTCCAGTTGTTGAGATTGCTTCGGTGTTCGCAATAGCCCCGCTTAGTGCCACAATATTTCCTGTTCTTTCTACCTGACATTGCCAGATACCATTATCTGCACTGTAACTAATAAACCTCGGATCGAAAGTAGGACTTATTGCTGGCAATGAGTTATCTTTTTCCAATCGCTCCATGCGCGCTGACGTGAGATCTGTATTGGCTTCATAGATGTAAAGTTCTCTAATACGAAGTGCCGAATTCGCAGGTATCCAGATTGAAAAAGCAGTCCAATGAGTGAGACCGATTGTACCTTGCGTCCAGTAAGCTGCATTGTCCGCTAAAGAAAAGGTAAAGTTCTCCCGTTACTCGTACCTACAATAAAATCTTTTCCTGCGCTCGCAGCATTTGCATTAACATACATTGAAACATTGTATGTTTTGCCCACTGTTAGTCCTAGTGGTGGACTTCCCCAGTATACTCGACCTTGATTGTTTGTCGGATTGTTAAAAACTACTCCTTGAGCATCATAGGACACGGTTATTCCTGATTCAGCTACCGGCTGGGGAACCCGTTTTGAAAAGTCATGATCGGGAAACTGATTCGTGATGCGAATCGTATTTTGTTCGAGTGTTAGGACTCTTTGTTGAGTTAAAGCGAAGTCTCTTTGCTTAGCTAACTCGTCTGGATTTGGCATCCAATCACCTACAACATTCCCTTGTGCAATCATCGCTCGCCAAAGGATGAACTCGCAATCATCCTCCACACGATCGCGACTAAATACGAATTGCATTGATGCAGAACCTACAGCTGATCTGCCGGGCGGAAAAACAATTCTCCTTGATTCTCCCGGTGTTACAATGATAATTCCACCCAAATTATTCTGAACTCGAACATTTGTTGCGCCGGTATTTACAATATAAATACTATGAACGTAGCTCACGTTTGGAGAAACCAACCGATTAGCCCGTATTGTGCCCATGATGATATTGGTCCCGCCTGTAACAATATGTTTTACTGCGTTATAAGCTCTCCATTCCTCTACTGTCTGACTTTCTTCATATGTGACCACTGAACCAAGGTAGTTGAGCATTTTTGGTGACTCAGAATCACTTAAATAATTCCGTCCACCGTATTCAAGACTATTGGCTAATGATTCGATCTCATTTTTAACTGTTGTCAGTCGATTCTCTAACTGCGTGATCGTTGCTGCTAAAGATGTCAGGCTGTTGTTGATCACTATAAATTTAGCTTCCGCATCTTTTTTATACCGATCCACTTCTGCCTCGATTTCATCAAGCATCGCCTTTACTGATTTACTCATCTCAGTCAAATCATCTTCGACCTGTTGCTTTGCATTTGCGAGTTTCTCGTAGATCTCGTGGAATCCCTCGTAATAAAACTGAGACACGCTTTCGGTCATGTCGTCGATCGGGCTTCGTTCGATGTGAAAAATAAATCGACCAGCTGTATCTAGTTGCTGATCGTTTGGCGGTTTGATGTAAATACTTCCGTCCACTCTTCCTTGATGGCCAAGAATATTGTTTTTAAGGATAATCGACACAAGTCCTTCTGCAGCATCCTCGATCTCCGCATGATATACGTGCCGGAAACGTCCCATGTCATTTGTTTCTGATCCGCCTTCTAAGCAGATTGGAACGACGGTGCCGTTTGATAATGGCTGTGGTGCGCCATCTTTATCAAGCTTGAAATACATCTTTGCAGTCCCTCGATCATGGGAGAAAAATACAACCTTAGTACTGATTGGATCCACACGTTCTGCTTGGATTCTGATCAAGGATTCATTTTTCTTGAATAACGCATTCTCTGTCTCAACTTTGATCGTAACAACTGCACGCGCAATTTCGTTATTGCCCGCGTCATATCCGATTAACTCGACTTTGTCGTGTCGTTTGATACGATCCGGACCAACATAATAAGTGAAGAATCCGTTGTTGAATGTTCCGCCCCAGGACACGTGCTGATCGTTGATAAATAATCGACCTCGAACAACAGCGCCTGAATACTGACCCGTTAACTCCGATTGACCGATTGAAAAAGTGTCCGGAAACAAACGAGGAATAGTTGATTTTTCTGTCATGAGAATACTTGCCCCCTAGCGATCGTTGTTCCATTGTAGTTCCTGTGATCGTTGCTGCGGTGTCTCGGAAAATAATTGCCCCACGTGCCCCACATATAACCGTATTGTTATTCCCGGCCACATCTCCAGACAGACGAGTCATTGCTGTAAATTCGGCACGTATCACCATACGTTGATGACTGGCCCATGAGGTATACACGTTACCCGAGCAACCACTAAAATGAAACGTATTGTAAGAATCGTGTGCGAGTGTTGAAGCCGTTGCCCGACAATTATCAATAGCGCCATAGCTCACTCGGTCAAATCGGATGAAGTAGCCCGGCGAGTTTGCGATATCCGTGGACTGGATACCTCTTACACGGCAATAGGTACTGCAATCAATGAACTGGATCGATCGAATAAAACAACTCAAGTTCCCAGTTAGTGCGCTGACAGATGAGTTATTCTCTGCTACGATTTCAATATTATCTGCCTTAAAACCTCGAACAGTAACATCTTCCAGATATGCCCCGCTTCCAATCCGTATATTAAAGCGCGTGGTCGATAGCAGTGGTAGACTGTTGACGGCTGCTTGAACTGTTAAGAACGGCTTTCGTTCTGTCCCATCCCCTGTTGTGTCGTTCCCATCTTTAGAGACATAAATCACTTGGGTTCCGCCAGATCCACCGTAAAGCATCTGGATCACCTCAAGTAGCTGCTCATAGCCATCGCTTAAATCCTCGATTTTAGATACTAATTCTTGCCTTTCTTGTGCTGACAATTCCTCTCCGGCGATTAATCGCTCTTGTAGTGTTAAAAATGTCTCCCCTCGCCAGTTGACACGTGCGTCGATCACCTCATTCGGTGAGTTGCCGCCTGATTTTAGTACTGTATTGCTGATTCTTGACTCAAGATATTTATCTTTTTGATCGAGGCGACTTATTTCTCGTTCCGTTTCATCGGCGTTATGGTTGAATGCTTTCTTCCATTCCAAGCCGATACGATTTGTCACTAATTTTAAAAATCCCAATTACAACACTCCTCTCTGTTTCAAACTAACAAGTATCCCTGTCATAGTTTTTTTGTATTGGAAAGGACTATTTCTGGTGGTCTATCAGGCAGCGCAGGGAAGTTTCGGATCCCAACTACTTGAATATAGGTATTAATCCCTAATGGCTCGTATATAAATGGGACGTGATCACCTTTGTTAATCTGTGTTTGCCACTTAAGTGTTACTACACCTGAAATTTCCGGAATGTCACTGAGATCACTTTCCAACCTTTCTTGCATACTGTCAGCATGATGGTAACGTTCATCGCGTACCGGATCTTGTATCCTGATACCCCATTTAGCAGACTCAGGAGACGTGTATGTGATCGGAGGGAAAACGTAATCGTTGTTTGAAGGGCTATCTGTTTCTACACCTTCTTTCAACGCCCCAAAACCTCGAATCTGTGTTTTCAAGTTAAGAGTGCTGATGTCAAACTTAACGTCGTCAGTATTGTATTTATAGCGAATTGGCTCGTTGACTTTCTCGCCGAAGCTACTTTTTGGCATAAAGTGCAAATGCCTGTTGTCTGGCATCAACGCAATATTAAAATCAGAGAGCACGTCATTTATTAATCGCAAATAATTCGCATCTCCGAAATTTTCCTTATCGGTACTCGAATACCCTCCACTTAATCGCCACGTAAATCCTCGTGATCCCGCGTTAAAAATATGCGTCAGAAGTTGCAACGGAGTTCGTCTCCCGGTGATGGTATTGTATTGATATCCATCTTGAATCGTGTAGTAGACGTGTAGTGCAGTGACCGTCTTATAAACTGCTTCACCAACAGCAAATGGCTGCAGTTGTTTTATGATGAATTCTTGTCCTTGAAACCAAACAGAAGATTCATACTCAATTAAATCAAATGCATATTTATTTCTAGGCGTTTCTCTCACCAAAAAACTAACTTCCCAGATCTCATTCATCTGCCAGTTTTCATAAAAAGAATCCTTGTCATAATCGACAAGGATTTCTTCTTTTGTTTTTTCGTAGTTCATTATCGTTAACATTCAATCACCTACCTATATAAGAAGCGGAAATCCCACTCAGACTTTACTCGGCTGATATTTTGTATCTCAATATCATTTTCTCCCGGAACCAGAGTGATCAAACCGTGATTTGTGTCAATTCCGCAATTTACACCGTTCCTTTTCGGGTATACTCCATCAAGCTCAACCCAGTCTCCTCTTCGAGTACTAAATTCAGGAAAGTAAATGAATCTCTCCCCCGTAGTTCGATTAAAGATATTTAATTGCCCGTCGCTCTCGCCCTCTAGTCTGATTCGTAGATCGTGTTCGCGAGGATCAATAAGAAAGTCTCCGGCATTGTAAATGATAAATCGGCTCGTGTCGTGAGTATATTGATAATCCTCAGTCACTATGCCTTGCGAAAATTGCCAGTCTGATTCTAGATCAAACTCATCCAGACTGGACCCAGCGGACTCCGAACGCCCTTCAAAAACAATAAAGCTGACTTTGAAGATTGAAAAACGTGTATTCTGCATCTCTTCATGCATTTCGTCCGTTAAAACTTTAAATCTTTTACCGTCCTCCAATGAATACCGAATGTAAAACGGTGTGCGCTGAAATAGCAAAGTTTTGAGTTCATTGATCAACAATTGCGTGTCGTACTTGTCGGGTGTTTTCGTCATGAACTCGAGGTGAAAGTAGTAACTGTCAAAACGATTGTTAACTAGTCGTTGCCCGTCACTGCCCTCGAAAGTTTCAAAGACAGGTTCAGGGTTCGGAAATTCCGGTTCACACTTTAAGATGAAATAATCTGTGGATCGTTCCGCCAAAAAATCGTTTAAGCATATGTCACCGACATAAAACTTTGTATTATCTTGAAGATTAATCATGTCAGACCTCCTTGCGCATATGCTAATTTTTCATAATCGCTTGCTAGGATAGTATTCGTAGATCCAGCGATTTGTTTCCCGTCGAGGATCAATTTATTGACGATTTGAATTGGGCTCATAGACATTTTGTTCTTTCCTAGATTGCTATCAATTATTCCTCCTGATGTGGAAAAACCAAGATTCGCTTGGAGATCTATGCCAGGCGAAATATTATCGATCAGGGCATCCGTAACCTGTCTTGCTGCAGATGCTACTTGATTAATGCGACTTAAAAGTCCCACTTCAAGCCCCTCCGAAGCGAAGGCCCCGCTCTTCTTAGTTACTCGAGACGGGCTGTTAATATCAAGCGCTTTGTTAATCGTAGCTGATACCTGATTTGCTACCCGGTTTGCAGCTGCTATCGCACCACCAGCACCGGCATTTATACCTGCGGTTAATCCAGCCATCGCATTTCTTCCAGATTGATTTAGCTGACTCGGTAATCCATTAAAGGCGCTTACGATTCGGCTACTTGTCGTTTGTGCGGTACTAATCGCGCTGCCTTGGTTCGATCGTAGGCCGTTGTTCAAGCCCGTCATGCTGTTTCGTCCGACTGTTTGTAGTTGGCTAGGCGTACGGTTAAACGCTTGAATGATCCTTGTATGGGTCTGACTGGCTGTCGTTTGTACGGAACTTTGACGTGAACGTAACCCTGTGTCTAAGCTATTCATACTATTTCTACCGACATTCTGCATCTGATTAGGTGTTCGACTAAAAGCCTGCACCAATTGATTGGAAAGATTTCTCATTGTAGATTGAGAGGTGCGAGCCCCAGATTTAAATTGGCTTTCCATCGCAGCCATCGATTTATTGGCTACATTTGGAAGTTTAGATAGTGAACTATCTGCTCCTGTAACAATCTGATCAAAGCTCTTCGACATGTTTTTACTCTCGGAGTCTACCGCCTTTTGCATCGCTTGCAAAACCTTCTGCATTGCTGTGACAGCATTTGATTGCTTACCTTCAACACCAAGAACAAGCCCGTCAATTAAGTGTCCGCCCATCTCTTTGTAGACTCTGGAAGGACTGTTGACCCCTGCCTCATTCTTCGAGGCTTCAATCAGCTGCTTCATCATCTCTCGTGCTGCATCTATACTATCTTCTTTGCCTTCCTCAATCCCGACCTTCATTCCCTCTGGGATTGCGGCTCCGACACTAGGCATTTCTGCCTCCATTTGTTCACGCAGGGTCTGAGGTATTTCAGAGGCAAACACGCCTAAAGTTTCAGCAACTTCATCTACCCCCAAACCTGTCTCTGCCGCTACTCCTTGCATCCCCGCTTTGGCACCACGTTCTAACGCATCCTCGTACTGCTTCATTTCTTCGTCAGTCATGTTAACCATTACTGCTAGCTCGGCGGCGTTATCTTCTGTCATGGTGTCAAGCCATTTCGTAAAGTTTTCGTGGCTTCCTTCACCCGCACGCTCGTGAAGTTTTGCTAAGTTTTCGGCATATTTTTCAGTTTGCGTCGCGTTGTGATTCAATGTTTCAAGCATGGATTGCGTAGTTTCTTCGGTTTCATGGCGCATTTTCTCGAAAGCGTTTTGCGCACCTGCTGCCAATGCATCGTATCGATCGATCAATGTGGAAACCGCAGCTTGTTGGGACTCGGACAAATCCTCAAAACTGATTCTAGCTTTTTCTGCCGACTCAGTAGCTGCCTGCGCCGATTTTTCGTGAGCTTCCGCTACTTTATCGCCGTAGTACGTTGCAGTTGCTTCCGCGTCTATATAGGCAAACTGGAGCTCCTCTAGTTGTTCAGTTATCTCCTTCTCCAGCTTATTACGTTCTTTTTTCGTAATATTACCGTCGTCTTCAATTTCTTTCTGCTTGACCAGTAGCGCATTCTGTTGCTCTTCTACTTTAATTCGGTCTTCAATAGCCTGCTTCAACCGATCCTGATATGCTTGGGCTTCTGCCTGTTTCTTCATCGTCTCGATATAGTTGCTCATAGCTTCTTCCGAGAGATTTAGACTGTCAGTTTGTTCATCATAGGCTGCGTTCAATCCCGGCACAGCTTCGTTTAGTTGCTCTGTCAGCGCCTTTAATTGCGCTTTTTCTCCTGCTGACTTATTTTCTATGGCGGCTAAATCTTGCACCCTTTTAGCCAGTTCCTGATTGGCACCAGCACTCGCATTAATCTGGCCAATATTCTCTGCGTGCGCCTCTGCATTACTTGCCACAGAATCGACGAGTTTTTCAGTCTCCTTTGAAAGGTTTTTGATTTCCTTTTTAAATTTCTTCCCTTCTTCGGTTCCTGATCCGAAACGTTTTACCAAAACATAGATTCCGCCAGCTAGCGCACCGACTCCACCAATCACCCAACCGATTGGGCCCATAGCTAACAAGAGAGCTTTACCAAAGGCTCCAGTCGCAACTGTTGCGGCAATTGTAGAACCTGTTCCTGCTATCATAGCTTTGCTGTGCGCCAGCATTGCTGCTGTTTTAGCGGTTGTGGAAATCAGTTTAAGTTTATCCATTGCAACATCTTTTGCTGCTACTACCATCATGGTTTTGGTTATTGCTATTCCGGTGATATTCGTGGCAATAGCTTTTTGCTTTACTGCGTTATATGCTGCTTGGACAGCAGTGATCATCTTAACGCCTGTCGTCTGTTTCAATACCGCTGCTGTATAAGCCTTATCTGCCACTGTTTGGGCGACTGTTGCTGACATACCGTGCTGTTTTGCGATAGTAGCCACTTTTTGCATTGATGCCTGCGCAGCTGTCGAAGCAGTTGATTTTTGTACTGCGGCATTAAAAGCCGTCAACATTATTCGATAGCCTGCAATTGCTTGACTGGCTTTTGATACAACTTTATGAACTGTCAAAGCCGTTGCCATACCCACCAGAGCAGGGGTCAAAGGTCTCACAATCGGCAAGAGTGTCGACAATGTAGACCCAAAAACTTTAATGACTTTGGTCATCGCACCCATAGAGGTGTCTACGACATTTTTCAAATTATTCAGATGTCCTGCAATATTTAACCCCGTCACTTCGACCAGCATATCATCGAAGGCTTCGATGATATTTGCTAGGTTGCGGACAACTGCTGTTTTCACATTCTCAAACGACGTGCGGACCCCTTCAGAGGCAGTCAACGCTACCTCGGCAAATCCGCCGGCTTGCTCAGAACATTCAATCAAAGCTGCACTAAATTCATCGAACGTGAAAAGTCCATCATTCAGCGCGTCGTATAGCTCGTTAGCGTCGCCTGATGCAATCCCCATTTTCTTTGCAGTCTCGCTTAATGCGTAACCCATTGTTTCTTGCAGCGTTCTCCATGAAGTTAAATTGACCTCTCCGCGACTGAGCATACTGATATACTGCTCAGTTCCTCGCTGCTTTGTCAGATGAAGCCCCGCTAGCAAGAAAAGCGTTATTCAATGCTATTGTAAGATCCGTTGATTCCTCTAGATTTCCTGTAAGTATAGTCAGCCTCTGAGCAGTGCTAACAACCTCATCCAAAGAAGTAGGTAACCCATTAATCCCTTCGGAAAGCTTCCGAGTAGAACTGTCCGCTTCCATGGTGCTATAACCTAATTGTTGCAAGACCCTAGGATAAGATTTCAAAGTATCGTAACGATCAACTGCTTTACCAACGGAAGCGGTAAGTACATTTGTAGCAACAGTTAAGGCCTTGAACACAGCAGCTCCCGCAGCCATTTGCAGAATAGACATGTTTGTTTTTTGGGTGTTCTCTTCTAATCCGGACATGGATTTTCGCGCGCTCCCCATAGTGCTTGTGAATCCGCTATCTACGGCTGACAAAAACGCTTTGACGCTATACTGTTCTGCCATAACTAACCTCCTTCCGTTGCGTTTGATTGCAAGAGCATATTGACAAAGCTTTCATCTTTTAAGATTTCTCGCTTCAAGTTTTCTTCTTCATCGATCCCTAGAATGAGATTCTCCTGTTTTTGGAAGTCGAAAAATTCTTTGAACGTTTTGTACACAGGTTTACCTTTTTTGTCGTACCCTTGCGCTTGCGCGACTAACCAAGCTTGACGGTAAATAATACTGCTCTCATCAAGCTTTTTCAGGCGAGCTGCTTTCATTCGCAGCTTGTATTCGTTGATTGTCATCCGTCCAATGTCCACGAAACTACCGACATCTAAATAACGGATACAATTAAGCTTTATCTGTTCGTACATTTCTTCAAAATCTACTTGCTCTTCCGGGATTTTGCCTTGGCTTTCTTCTCCGCTCCCAGTATTTCTCTCTCGAATTCGGTCGCTTTCTTCTTGGTAAATACCGACTTTTTTAGCTCTTCCATCACCAAGGAAACGTAATCCGTATCTTCGTCCGCAGCAATATGTTTTCCTAACGCATCAATGCTTACTCGTGGTTTTTCTGTCGCATTAGCGGTATGCAATGTTGTAATAAGTGTCTCGAAATCTCCACCTAAAAGATTAAAAACAACGTTTTCAACACCAGCATTTAGGGTTACGCCGTTATCCAAATAAACGCGATTTTGCTTGTTTATCTCTTGTAGAAAGTCAAAGCCAAATACAAAATTAAACGTCTTCTCATCGATTGTGATTTCCATAATTTTCCTCCTAAAAAAGGACCAAACGATTCTCGCTCGGTCCTTTTTACTCGTCTGTATTTTATTCTGGGTTAGCCTCAGGCTTACTGCCCGGTGTAGTATCTCGGAAAGCGTACTGTACGATTGTTGATTGATCATCATTCAGTGTGGCATATCCTTTTGCACCTGTTCCATTGACGCCGAAATCAAGCGATAATTCGACCATGCCTTCTGCTCCCGGGCTTTTGTTAAATCCTGTTACATAGCCTTGGTAATAAGTCGCTTTAAATTTCCCATCTGAGTTTGTCTCTGCTTTATTGATTTCCCAAATCTCAACAATATCATCGTTGTCTAAAGCATCTTCTAGTTTGTCGACCATCGGATCTCCCAATGACAAGATAGACGTACAAGAAAAACTAATGTCCAAAGTTCCGGGTACGCGAATCGGCCCATCTTTTGTAGGTGTAGAATCTCCATCTTTTGTCTTACCGTGATCGTGATCTGTTTGGAACGCAAGCTTTCCTGCTGACGCTGTATCTGCATCTTTTAAAAGACGAAACAATAGGAAAACATCAATTCCTCGTACTGCTTGTAATTCAGTGGGAGCGCTAGATTTCGAAGCTGCTCTCGTAACTGGTTGCGTGTCTTTTACCATCTTTAAATTCCTCCTAAAAATTAATAGAGAGGCTTAACATCCCGCGCCACAGTCGTGTGTTCGTTGTGTTATCCTCTCTCATTTCGATTGTTGAAGCTCGTATGCTCGTTGATACAATATAATTCGGTGTTTCTCTTAATGCCTGCGCGGCTAAAAAGATCTGGTTTGCGATATCGGAGACCGCTTTTCTTTGTTGCGCCAATCCCCAAACATTTAAATCAATCGTCACCGTGCCTTTGATCGCTGTCTTAGTAGGTAAATTTGTCGTATAAGTAGCACCTATATCAACAAACGGATAATCTGTTTCTGTTGCGGGACGGTGATCAAAAACATTTTCTGTGAATTGCTGGCAAATATTAAATACTTCGTCAAAAATTTCTTGGTCTGGCATTTTTTTAATCATCCGACTAACCTCCTCATATCTGCTAAAAATTTAGCTTTTTGTGCAATATAAGCTGGTTTCATGTACGGTTGTGCCGCCATAAAGCGTGTGCCCCATTCCACGTAGCCGCTATAATCAGCCCCTGCCAATGACATAGCAGAAAAACCGTTATCCAGAATGCTGAAAGTGATTGATCTCCGTAAGAAACTTGTGTCTACAGGAGCTTTCCTTTGAGCTGTCTCGTTCATTTCGGCGCCGTTCGCTCGAACGATTTGCCGGACTTCTTTCATTTGCATGTTTCGTGCCAGTTTCTGGTCTAAGGCTTGAAGCCCTTTAACTTGAAACCCTCTGCCCATTTTGCACCACTTCTTTCACAATCAAAGTGTTGCGACCTGCTGGTTTTTTGTGAGTTGCTAGTTCATAAACTCGTCCTTCGAACTCGATTTGATCAAATGCTGGCATTGTTTCCAACGGCTGCAAACGGATAACTTTTGCACCTTGTTGGATATCGCCGAATATCTCAATTGATCGAACTAGACCTATATCAGTCACATTCGCTTGAACGATTTTTCTCTTGGTGTCTCCCGGTACCCACACCGCTGTCACAGTATCGTATACATCCTTTGTAAGTTTAATTACGAAGGTTATTTCGTCGTTATATCTCAAAAGAACCCAATCCTTCCTCGGCGCGGCTTAAAGAACTCATCAAGCTCTTTACGCTTATACGCTTCAATCTCACGGTCATACTCGGCAAAATCAGACTCCGGAAAGGTCATTTTAAGACCTTCTTGATCAAACGAGGTCATGCCTTCTTGTCCGATACGATTGAATCGTTTCAGGGTCACTTCATAAAGAACAGACTCAAATTCTTTGGGCAAATCAGAAGCGCCCAACAATGCAGTTAGGCGCTCTTTTGTGCGTTTTTCAATTACCGCAAGCTTTTCCTCAACGGTACCAGATAACAGGGCTTTAACGTCTTCGGTCACTGACATATTACTCACCTAGCTTTGCAAGTAACTCGTCCTTCGTTTCCTTATCCGTATACTCGATCCCCTGTTCATCCAAGATTGCTTTGATTTCAGATTTGTTAAGTTCTTTACCTGAACGTGTTTCTTGTTCCTCTGGCGCTTCCGGCGCAAGCATAGAGAATGCTTCATCCTTAACGATCATGAACCCGACATCCATTGTCACACGCATTGCGAACAGTTCTTGCTCAAACAAGTTGACCGGAGTGCCGTCTGCATTCAAGATCGTGGACAGTTGAGCTTCGGTAGAATGGGAGAAGTTTATATTAAACGGAATACCGTAAAACATGTTATTGAAATCTCCGGCGATCAATTCTCCTCGATCCATTTCTTCTTTAAACACTGTTGGGCGTCCGTCAATGTTACCCGTAGACGGATCATACAGAAAATCTGTGGTATTCCCGCGAACAGCATGCACTTGGCGCAAAGCAGATTTGTTTTTCGGAGATGAAACAAACGCATTTACGTTGAATCCTTCATCTTCAACTTTGCCCTGCAAATCGATGATGTTTTCATAATCCAAATCACCGATGATCAAATTTCCTGACTCTTCTACAGACTCAGCCAAGGATTGTGGGAAAGGGTTGTCCTGATTCAATAATGTTGCATTATCAAACTTCTTGTAAAACGCTTCTGCAATCTTCGGAGACATTTCGTTGAAAAAGTTAGAAAAAGAATAATTTAGGTATTCGCGAGAACACAAGACAATAGTACCTAGCTTGTAAGCGCGCATTGTGATCGGCAAGTAAGTAGGTGCGGTTGTTCGGATTTTCTCACCCTCTCCAACCCAATATGCGCCGATGCCGCCTGCGTAATAATCAAATGTTTTTTCTAGGTCTGTCATTTCTTCGTATTTCGCTAGCTGCATTACTTTCGAGTTAGTCATGACCTCTTCTAAGATCAATCTGTTGTGTTTATCCGGGATCGTCCCGTCTGTCATTTGATGAACCATCACGTGATCCGGATTCCATGTTTGCGGTGTTAATACTGGTTTTGGCATATTTAGTTCCTCTTTTCCTCTTATTTAATGATTCTTGCGTTTTTAGCCATTTCAGCTTTTGAGTTATTTTGTTTTACACCAGAGAATTGGCCTCCTGCCGCAGGTGGTGTTTGGCGTGCATTTTCTTTCTTGATCTTTGATACAAACGAAGTAATCACTTCTACAGCCTTCTTGGTTTCTTCTGCATCCTCTCTTGTAACCAGAGCGATCAGATCTTCATCGTGCGGCAACTCAGCTTCTGACAGCATTTTAGATGCTTCTGACGCCATTTCTTTCAAAGCTGCTTCTCGCTCAAGCTTAGCGACTTTCTCTTCGAGTTGTTGCTTCTCGTGCTTCGCTTTTTCTTCGGCGTTCATTTTGGCAAGTTTTTCTGCTTCGGCTTGTTTGTCTTCAAGCTCTTTTTTGATTTTGTCACGTTCGGCATTCAGCATTTTGGATACTTCATCGCGAGAAAAGGTTTTTCCACCTTCTGGTTTTTCTGGATCAGGCGGTGTTGCACCTTGTCCCCCCTCTGGAAGTGTGCCACCTTCTGGATCTTCTGCAAAAAACTGTAGTTTCATCGGCAATAAAAATTTCTTACTTTTCATGTTTGTCCTCCGCAGTTACGACCGCTACCCGATAATTTTAGTGAGTTACGCCCACTAGCCGAAATAAAGTGATCGGTTACGCCAATCAATCGAGACTGCTTTTTCTTTTACGCCTAAAAGTGAAAAGGCAAAATAAAAAGCCCAGCATCAGCTAGACTTTATTTCTTCACTCAATTCTGAGATTAACTGTTGAATCTTATCGGCGAGTTTTCGCTTCTGCACCATATTCACAGTGCTTTGCTGACGTTTCAAAAGTTTTCTGATGTGAGAATTGGTGTAGTGCACTGTCACTTTATGGTCGCAATTCTCGCATTGCGCATAGGTGTGTTTAGTATCCCCACGAACGCGTTCAGTGTGATAATTGACGGCCGTAAAGCCGCGACATGCGGGACATGTGACTTTATTTCGCATATTAACCTCCGTCTTTTTTGACATATGGTGCTGTGCTGCATCGGCAGTTTGGATGCATTGGCGGTGCATTCGTGCCAATCTCAAAGTCCGCAACAGCAAAGACTTTCTCGGCAAGCTCTGCACAAACACTGCATGCAGATGGTTCAGCGATGTAGATAAAATGTTCTACCCCGTATTGCTTGTAGCTTTCCAACTGGACCCCTAGTTGTATACGAGCGGTTTCTGTGCGCATAAGCCGTTCTGCTTCGTAACGTTTCGCGTTGAACAGGTCGCGCAACTGCCTAGCCAAAGCATTTGGATGTTTGCCTTGGATGATCGACATCGTCAATAAACGATCCAGTTCTGCTTTTAGTGCTGCCATATTTCCCCAAATACGCTGAGAGAAGGTCGCCCCGTGAAAAGAAGCACCAGCCAGCTGCCTCACAAACTTTGTGTAGCCGGGAAAAACATTTTCATTCATGATCCCAGCTCGGCGGCGAGCCTCGGCTAATCCTGCTTTAGTCAAAATATCTGCTGTGTATCGGTTCATGTCATCTGACATTGCGATCAATTCAAGTCCTATTTGAGACTTAACGAGTTCTAGCCGATTGACCCGCATCGTGAGGTTATGCAGCTTCATCTCTCGATTAGCAGTTCTGGAGAAGTTCTTTTCTCGAACGTATCGCTTTGCTTTACGTTGATAGGCTTTTACGTCCATCTCAGATGCTGCTTTTTTCGCCTCGGTGATGGTAATACCGTTCTTACCTGCAAAATTGTCCCAGTTTGCTTTGATCTCTTTTTCAATCTGATCGAGCGCTTGCTGATACCTTCTAGCAATTTGACGATTTATTGCTGCTTCACTCTCGATTTGTTGCTGGATCCACTCCTGTTCCCTCTTCTTCCAGTATGTCATCGCCCCCACCTCCGAACTGCTCAGGATAGTCTGGAGCCTTCGGAATACTTGGGCGCTCTTCTGCTACCCTCTCAATCTCATCCTTCACACTATCAATGAACGAGGCTAGTCCTAACATCGTTTCTTGACTGATCTCCGCACCTGCCTCGACTAATGCTTTAAGCTCCTCTAGGATCGCTTTTGGCATGTTAGGTACGAATGTTACCTTGATCTCATTAAGATCAGCATTTGATAACTCATTAATTCCTGCACGAAGATTAAACAAAAGACGGTAACGACGCATAAGCCCCTTTTTGAACAGCCGTTGCTTAACAGACGTCATCTGCTCGAATCCAAAAAGCTTATGTTTCATCGCTTCGCCCGATTGATTGCTTGAAAAGTTCTGATCTGTCAAATCGGGGACCATCGACATCTCGTGTATATCCGCTCTAATACGATCTTTATAAGCTTCCACGCCTGCAACGTCGTACTGCTTATAAATATATCCTGCTGACACATTCGTCTTATTTCCGTTGATGTCGGTGCCGGACTCAAGCATAAGTATGTTTCCATCCTTTTGCTTAAGGACATCCTCGGTCGAATACTTGTCGGGATCGATATCACCACTAATCACTAAAAGCGCATCGTTGAGATCCGTCATGTAATTTGCAGTGTCAGATTGTCCAGCATCGTATAAATCAATTAGTGACAGTACATCTTCGTAAATGCCCATCCGAAATCGATTTGGTGCAAACTCAGTGATCTGTACTTCTTTGTACTCGTGAAACGCGTCTTTTGGGTTCTTGAGTGCCAAAGTCGCTAGATTCGTTTCATCGAAAGTCACGACCTTATTGGCGGTATAGATGATTGGCTGGAATATGTTTGATCCCCGTGATCGCCGAATCGGGTCTTTGGATACCTTACCGCGGCGATTGGTTCGCGACGAACATTCGTGTCGTAAACTAGGAACGTCTCGAAAACATTTGAGAGGTCGATGTAATCCTCATCATCCTGCCCTCGGTGGATGATTTCATAAGCTCGTCCGTATTTAACCATGTCGAGCCATATTTCCGCGTTGTGGCCGTCTATGTCATTGTTCACATTGAATTCATCGACAGTATCTTGTGCTTTTCCTTTCTCAACTTGGACCTTAATGGGATTGCCCGTGTTGTACCCAACATCGAAAGTCGCAAGTACTTTCCCAAAATTATGGGCGCTGCGATGATCCGCCTTATCCTTCTCCTTACGGCGTCGATTAGATAGAATGTTGCTGTTTTTTGCTTTGTAGTATGCGTCGAGCACTTCTAATCGCGGTACTTGGTGCTCCGCATGATGTCTGATCATAGCGGCTAAAGTCTCGGTATTGTTAAGCAGATCCTCTGCGCTCGTATAGCGGTAATGAATATTAGATTCAACACTGAAATCCACATAATTTGTTGTAACTCCAACCGTATTTCTTGACCCCACGCCCTGCTCAAACTCATTAACTTTCTTGATCTGGCTATCGTCTTTTTCGATTTCTTCTTCCAACTTCATCAACTCCTATCCAAAAAATCTCTTGGCCATCTGCATCTTCTTATCGACATTCGGTTTCTTTTTAAGCTTCGTGATCGCTTCGCTTAGTGCATACCTAATCGCGTCAATGCAATGGTTGTAAGTATCAACAGGCTCATTTTTATACTCGCCTGTCTTTTTATCTTTTTTCCACGTATAGTTCTCAAATTCCTCGATGGTTTTAAAGCAACGCTCATCGATCACTATCCGATATTGCTGGATGAATTGGATCCCTTGCATTATCGACCCTTTGCCTTTTTTCACTGCTTGAATTCGAGGGATTTCTTTGGTTGCTATTTCTGCTATTGATTTCAACTCAGCTGAGTCTGCGTAAATCCGTTCTTTCGCATAGCCAAGACTTTTGATTGCCTCAGCGATCTGATTGTTCAGCATATGCTTTTTCACGTATTCGTCGACGATATATAGCGTTTTGTTTTTTTCATCGATCTTTACGTGCACAAAAGCCGACGGATCGTTAGTAAATCCAAAATCGAGCCCGAAAAAGCTCGGCAATGTTTTAAGAGCTTCTTTGTCCAGAAGTCGCTTCTCGTATTTCGGAAAAATCAATTTGTCGAGAGTGGCGAACTCACCTAATGCATAGATGCGATAGTAGGCAGGGTTTCTTTGCTCTAACTCCTCGATGGTTTGCCTGTTCTCGGCATCCAAGAACTTATTGTTCTTGTAGGTCGTGTGGTGGATCCCTACGCGCTTCGGATCAACTTCGGCCTCTTCACCGAAGAAATGCTTAAAAACCCAGTTAAGCTTGCTAACAGGGTTAAACATCAAAAATATTTGTCGCTGCTTGTGCTTTCGATCTCTCAAGCGCAATGTCAGCTGTGTATAGTCGTCAAGCGTAAACTCGGTAGCTTCTTCCATAACAACATCCGAGATACCTTTGATCGATTTGATTTTCTCAGGATCATCCATGCCCTTGAAAAGGAATTCTGCTCCGTTCGGCAAAGTAATGCGGAAGTCGGTCATATTAACTTTGCAGCGATCTAACAACTCCCAGTCTGCCAAACAAGCCAAAACATCGGCAAAGATAGAGTCCTTGATTGATCTGCCTACTTTTCTGAGAAACAACACTTTACGAGGTTTTGCCCATTTCTTACAGGCTTTCGCGACTACTTTTTGCACAACGCCGTGTGATTTCCCGCTGCTTGCTCCGCCGTAATGGATCTCAGTAAACTTAGAATAATCGAACAAGGTGTCATAAATATGCTTATTAAAGACTTTTGCAGGTTTATCAAACCTTAAAATGATATTTGTTTTCTTAGTCTGCCTCATCGCCATCCCACGCCCCGATATTAATCACGATATCACCTGTCTGCAGATCCACTTTATCGGTGAACAGCGCATGACGCTTGCCTAGTAGCTCTGCTGCTTTCAAGCGATCTTTTGCACTTACGTCAATTTCAGTGATTCCCTGTGCGCCTTCTCCTAAGCCGATCAGTGTCTGCTCAGTCTGCTCGCCTCGCATTATGGCTGTTAGGAATTCGAGGACCTCTGCAGCGTCTGCTTGACGCTGGTTGTGCATGATTTCTAACTGCTCATCAATATAAGATTTAAGGTTAACATTAGTTAACAGCCTACTCGCAGCAGCTTTGGCCACAGAATCTTTCTTCACGTTAGGATATGCAACTTTATAGGCTCGTGTACCGTTTAGATCTTTCAAATATTCATCAGCAAAAATTCGCTGTTTATCGGTCATTGTCATGTTGTTCACCTTCTTTCGCACAAAAAAGCACACTCTCTAAAAAGAAAGTGTGCGTAGTTGGTCTGATTTCACGCTATCATAATACCACAGAAAGCATGGCATTTTTTTGCAGATTTTTTGCATCACACAAAATCTATCGCAGCCGCGCCGAATAAAAGCACTGACATATCTTTGATGGCTGACTTGGTATCGCGATATACCGCTGTTTGCTCAACGTTCAGTTTTTCACACAGCTGCTTAACCGTCAGTCTTTCGGCTACCAAAAATCTGTACTTTAAGACTTCAAAACGTCGTTTTTCTTCGACTGTCCCTTTGCTGCAGCTCCACTCATAGGCTCGCAACATGGTGTCCACATGCTTCATGATTTTCACAGTTTTCAAATGGTATCGCTCAAGGGTTTCGAGGTTAAGCTCAGTTAGATCTAGTACAGAATCCTCGTACGCTTCGATCTCATACTCGTATTCTTCGGCCATCGCTTTCAATTTCGTGTAGTTCTTCATCAGCAAATCCGTATTTTTTAAGTTGCGCTCGCGTTGCTCCGCTTTTTCCTGTTTCCTCTTCTTTTCCAAATGTTTTGTTACTGCTTCACTTGCAGCTTCTGTAATAATCTCAAGCTGATGCTTCGTCAGTCCGCTGTTTTTTGGCATCTATTTGCCTCCTTTCGCTTCTCTGATTCGGGCTTTTAGTGATTCCATCAACGTATCCTGTGTGGCCTCTTTATTGCTCAATGCGGCCATCACGTCCTCGTCTCGTGTGTTTTGAGTCACCAAATGGTGGATGATCACCTTTTCGGTTTGACCTTGCCTGTGCAGCCTCTTATTGGCCTGTTGATAAAGTTCTAAGGACCAGTTGAGGCCAAACCAGATCACGTGGTTTCCACCCTGTTGCAAGTTCAGTCCGTATGCCGCACTTGCCGGATGGGCTAGCAATAAATCTATTTCCCGATTGTTCCAGTCTTTTTCATCCTGCGGTGTTTTTAGTTCCCGTATCTTTAACTTTGATTTGCTCAAAGCTGCCAAGATTCGCTGCTTATCATGTTGAAAATTGTAAAAAACCAGTGCTGGCTTTCCGGCGAGTTGTTCGACAGTTTCTTGCAACACTTCGATTTCGCCTTATGGATCTCAACAACTTCGCGGGTCTCGTCATAAACAGCCCCGTTGCTTAATTGCAGCAGCTTATTTGTCAGTACGGCTGCACTGCCTGCGTCGATTGTCGATTCATCTACTTCCAGCAACATTTCCGTTTCAAGCTTCTCATAGGCTTTTTGGGCTTTGTTGTCCAATGCAACTGGTACGATGTCATACGTGATCGAAGGCAATTCCAAATAGTCTTCTGCCTTCATGCTGATGCAAATATCACCGATCAAATCGTTGATCACATTCTCAGTTGTTGATTTCGGTTTGTAACTGAAAATGCGATCGCGGCTGCGCTGGTCTGGCTCAAAATACCGTTCTCTGAACCCTCCGATATTTTTGCCTAGCCGCTGCCCTTGATCCAAGAGATAAACCTGTGCCCACAGGTCGATAAGTCCGTTCGGCGCTGGTGTACCTGTCAGACCTACGATCCGTTTAATACGTGGCCGTATAGCTTTCAACGCCTTAAATCGTTGTGACTGATGATTTTTAAAGCTGCTAAACTCGTCGATAACGACCATATCAAACGGCCAGTCGTGCTGGTAATAGTCAACTAGCCACGCAACATTTTCTCGGTTGATGATGTAAATGTCCGCTGGTGTGTTCAAAGCTCTTACACGCTTTGTCACGCTGCCTAGCACTGTCGAGATCCGTAGCAATGACAAGTGGTCCCATTTCTCCCGTTCGTTCGCCCAAGTACTCTCGGCAACTTTCTTCGGTGCGATGATCAACACTTTAGACACTTGAAACCTCGCAAATTTTAGCTCGGCAATGGCGCTTAAGGTAATAACCGTCTTTCCGAGTCCCATATCTAACAACAAACCGACTGCTGGAAGATTTATCACTCGATCGATGCAGTAAGCTTGGTAGTTATGTGGCGTGAACTTCATTCAGCTTCACCTCGTCAATAAAATCGTCTACCTTCTCCTTCGAATCGATCACTCGCACATCGCAGCCTAGAAATCCTAAACGTTGCATCTGCCTCACTTGGGTTGGCCGAGGTTTTTGCCCCGGGGCTTTTAATTCGACAAAAATGATTCTACCTCTGGGGAGGATGACAATTCTGTCTGGTACGCCGATGTTGCCCGGCGACTCAAACTTATAGGCGATCCCTCCGTGACGTTTCACTTGGTCCCGTAAATAGGATTCAATATCTTTTTCTCTCAAACAAATCACCTGCTTGTTGTTTATTATTTTAGGTTGTGACAGTTGTGACATAATTTCTGTGTACTTACTATAATTAGGCTATTTAGGTAAATTAGGTAAATACCCAAATTACCTAATACTACCTAATTTACCTATTATTACTATTTATATATATAATCTGTCACAACTGTCACAATATAGTATTAACGTTGATATAGTAGCTTTTTTTCGTGACACTTGTGTGTGACACCCCCGTGACACTGTGACAGATTAAAGTTTCATTAGAGTTGTGATTCATACCAAGTGTCAGGCATACTTTTTTTAGTTTTTTGTTATTTTAAATAGCCTCTTTGCAACCCGTAAGGTCCGAATCTCGACCGATTTCTTTGCCAGTCTTTTAACGACTCTAGGACCTCATTGATTTCCCTTGTATCTGATTGCTTCATGTATTTGATGTCTCCTTGCAGACATTCCGTCCACACCTCTGCTGCACAAATCTTGCGCCGCGGTACGGTCTCAACGTTCGGCTGTCCGAACTCCCCGCCCCAATACATACGCCTCTCGGCAACACTCTTTTTATCCCAATCAACAGGTACTGGTCGATTGACAAATTCGATAATCAGCCCTTCTTTTGCACTAGATTCCCTGTGCTCTTCTTGGGCGTTCTTCGCCATTTCTTCGGCTTCTCCGCTTAGGAACAACTGCTCATTTTCTTTGTATCGGATCATCGCTTCTGCGTATATCTGATCAACTTCACCTTTGAGATCATTGAAGATGCTTTTTTCGGTGGCTGCACGCTGCAGACAATCGGCCAATAACGGCGATCACCTGTTTTATCCTTTAGAAATTCCCAGTTGTTCGTCGTACCAAAGAAAACACATTTTCGTGGAAATTTTGCTGTACGCTTTCCGTACGCTTGTCTAAAAATGTCTTCTGTTCGACTTAAAAATTGCTTCGTGGCGTTTACTTCGGATTTAGTCAGTCCTGTCAACTCACCCATCTCAACAATCCAAACACCTTGGATCAACTCCGCCGCTTCTTTCCCTTCGACCGTCTGCAGGTTATCGCTAAACCAATCTTTGCCAAGGTACTTGATAAAAGTAGATTTCCCTAATCCTTGGGATCCGTACAAAATAGGCATATAGTCGTACTTGCATCCCGGATCCAACACTCTGGCCACCGCAGCAGTAAATGATTTTCTACTCGCTGCACGCGTGTAAATGTTGTCTTCTGCGCCCAAATAATCGATAAACAAGGTGTCTAAACGCGGAATACCGTCCCACTTCAAACTGTTAAGATAGTCCCTTACTTCATTAAAAGCATTGTTGAAAGAAACTAATTTCAATGCGTTCTCAATCTTCTGAGGCGTTCCAACTTGGATGATTTTCTCCATGTAGTTTAGGATCCCTGCATCGTCGAAATCTGTCCACTCACGCTTTTCAGTTTCTTTGTTCCAAGGCAAAGCGCCCAAAACCATCCCGCGGTTCGCAAATTCGTCATAGGCGATTCTGCCACGCAATGCAGGATCATTCTCTAAGACAATCATCACATTGTCGATTGTCTTCTTGGGCGCACCTGTCGCGCTTATTTCTAATTTACTCACCCAGTTTGAGTCGTATTCTTCTAGAGTTCCATATTCTTCCGGAGATCCTGCCGCGCTATTACTGCTAGGATCAATACCAAAATCTGCCCGCGCTTGCTCGTAACGTTCCTTATTAAGAATGTCGGCCACGCCTGCTTGGTTCAAAGCAAAAGCACTCATAGCCATGAATGAAGGCATTTTGTTCACAGGTGTGTCTGGCTTCGCTTCGATATCCTGATCACCGAACATGTGTAAACGGACCAAGTCGAACGCATTCACAAGACGACCGCTACAAGGATCTGTCGCATGATGCGAGAAAAGAAACAAGCCATCTTGATAAACGATCGCTCCGCCAACCGTTGAGCCGCCTAAATACGTAAGACGAGTGAGATCTGCGGTCTGCGTGTATATCCCCGGTAAAAATGTTTCAATCGCTTGGTAAATGTTGTACGTTCGACAAAAAGCGCCAATCACGCCTTTTTTCTCAAGGGGATTCCCTTGTTTAGCTGCTAGTCGGACATGTGTGTTTTCACTGCCGGGAACTTGTGGCCACTCGTCAATGTTTTGCCAGTTCTGATACATTGCCAGCATGCCATCCGTATCAAGTAACGGCTTATCGCCATAATGAAACACATATTCACTGTTAGCACTGCAGCTTGGCCAATACATTAAACGGCTCGCCTCAAACGTAGTCGGATCAGCTAGGGTTATACCAATCAGCTCAGCGAGCTTTCTGGCAATTGGCTCGTATTCATCCGCTGACGCTGTTCTACTCAAAGGAACGATTACCCTAAGCCTCGGCTTATTTTCAATGTGCTTTCTTGTGCTGTATACGGCATAGCCACAGCCCAACCCCTCAATACGTTGCAGTACATCTTTGGTACCTCGGTCAGGGATATTGTCTAAGTCCAAAGTAACTAGATCACGTCCAGCAACGTGGCTTGCTTTTCTCCTTTGATCTATTAAGGAGCCACCGACAAACCCTCCGACATCCTTTAACTCATCTTGCTCTCTTTTCGATAAGTTGAAATACTCCTCGATTGTTTCCGTGCCACGGACAGCCATTCGTAAGCGTTCGACCATTTCCGACCAGTACATGCTTTGGCTTGGCCAAACAGTTGCCTTTCGGCTGCCGGCACTTGATAGTATTATTTTTCGGTCAAATTGCATTTGCATACGCGTCTATCCTTTAATCTTTTTTATAGTATTCAGCTGTAAAAGCATCCGCCCCAAGTGGCAACCCTTCTGCCCAGCCGATCGTCTCACCCATCACAGCAACGACTTCGTCCATCGATACATTACGCGGTACATCTAGCACGACTTCGTCATGGACATGCATCACCGTCTGCCAACCTCTTTGGTGTAAACGAACAAGAGTAACAGCCAGACAGTCTCGAGCGATCGCTTGTACAATGTTCTCGACGAGCTTGCCGCCATACGAAGAAACCTTTCCCCATTTCTTCGTTGTCTGATCCATCCCCCAGTAATTCAGAGACTCTTTGCCCCAATCATTGTGGCCAAGGAACGGTTTTACATAATACAACTTACGCTGACTCGGCAAAGTGACTGTGAGAAAATCTAGTCCAGTCGTCAGGTCGAACTCCTTTTTAAAATCAGTCCACGGACCCCTACAGGTTGTCCTGTATGCATGACTTCAAGCGCTGCATTTTCCAACGTATACCACAGATCCACAATCCGCTTATTGGACGACCGCCACCGTCGCACAATGTCCGGCAACTCTTCTTCGGACAAGCCCATTTTTAAGGCCCCCATCGCAATCAACGCCCCGCTGCTTCCTTGATAACCTAATGCCAATTCAGCAACTTTGCCTTTTTGGCGTAGTTCGTACTCCGGATTCCCTTTACTGATTTTTTCAATCGGAACACCAAACATCTGAGAAGCCGAAGCTTCGTAAATCTTCCCATGTGTCCGAAAAACGTCCATCCGCCAATTTTCCCCCGCCAGCCACGCAATCACGCGCGCTTCAATCGCACTGAAATCTGACACGATGAAATAGTTTCCGGGCGTCGGGATAAACGCCGTACGGATCAGCTGAGATAAGGTGTCCGAGACACTACCAAAGCAAAACTCTATTGCTTTACTCTTACCGCCTTTTACTTGATCACGGGCAAAAGTTAGCTCCTCGATATAGTTACGAGGCAGATTTTGCACCTGAACTAAGCGCCCTGCCCATCGCCCCGTCCGGTTTGCGCCATAAAACTGCAGCAAGCCTCGTACACGTCTCATTGCAAACACTCGCCTCCATCGCTTGATACTTCTTAACGCTGGTTTTGGACATCTCCTGTCTAAGCTCAAGGACTCGACGCACATCGTCATCAATGTCGCTTTCAAGCAACTCTTTTACTGTCGCTTTTTGCAGGTTATCAACTTCGATGCCTTTTTCTTTCAGCCATCCGATCAACTGAGGCGCGCTGTTGGGATTAGACAATCCGGTAAGGTTAGCAGCCTCTACTTTAAAAGCTGCTGCGGATAACTCGGCCATTCGAATCGCATTTCGAACGAGATCCTGGTCCACTTTTACACCGGTGACGTTTATCTGCTGATCCAACTCCCACAGCATCTGTTCTTGGTCGGAAACTGGGAACGGCTTAAGACGAAGATAGATTTCTTTTTCGACTTCGACATCTTGCACACAATATTCTTTAAAGAGTTCCCATTTCTCCGGCTCGTGGTACGGTAGTGTTCGAGTTCGCTTGCCGTTTTTCGTTGTCGGTTTCGTCGGCGTACAAAATAACTTGATCAGTGCCGAACCAGTCGCTAGTTTCCGCTTATCCTGAGGCAATCCAACTGCTGCTGCAGTTGCGCCAAGCCCTACCGTAAACCCACAATAAAGACCGTGCAGTTGCGTATCTCGCCACTGAGAAAGCCACCTTAATGAATCCCCAACGTTAAAGTGTTTGCATAAGCAATACCATTCAAAAGCTGCATTGTAGGCATGCTTTGTCACCTGAGGATCGAGTAACGCGTGGAAAACATCTTGTGGCAGCTGCTCACCTGCAGTAAAATCAATCAGTCGAGTAGGCTCGTAGTTAATCGAGTAGGCAAACAGTAGCACCTCAAAATCAGGGGACTGCACGTACTTGTACAGCCCCGATTTTTTTATGTCTACACTGCTAAATGTTTCGATATCTATTGAGAGAGAATGGATTTTAGTATCCATACCCGCCACCTGCAGGATGGCCACCTAAAGGTTGCCCAGTAATTGGATCGATTGCCGGTTGAGAGGGCGGTACTTGTCCGTAATCTTGTGCAGGCGCCGCTGGTGGTTGCATAGGAGGAGCAGGATTAAACGCTGGCTGTTGTCCTGTCGGCGCAGCCCATCCAGCGCTAGGTGCTTGCCCATATTCTGGCTGAGGTGCCGCTGGCGGTGCTTGATTAAACATTGGCGCGCTGTTCACTTGTGTGCCAAAGTCAGACGCTGCATCTGGATCTGATGATCCTAACGGATTACCGTCACGCGTTTTTTGGACATTGGTCGCAATGTAGCACCCAACCCCTTTTTTGCCTTGTGCAGAGTATGCAGCAAAGTTCAGAGCAATGCGGCCATACATACCTGAGTAGATTTGAGTCGGGTCAATCACGCTGTTGCCGTCAAGATCGATGATCTCCGGCTTACGTGTAGTCGATGCGGAAAATACCCAGTGCCCTTTGCATTCTTGCCCGAAAGGCATGCCATCGCTTGGTCGTACGCCGTCACCGTCATGGATCGGAGAGGCGACCATCGGCGGGATCACTCCGCCCCATTTTTTATCTTTCCCTACTTGTTTCGCTGCTTCGATTGCTGCATCGATCTTTGCTTTTGTTGCTACGTCAGATTTTGGAAGTAAAATGGTTGTTTGGTATTTCGGATCGCCACCAAAATCATTCGGTTTCGGTGATAATAAACTTACATAAGAAAAACGTACCTCTCCTGTAACTACTCGTGTTGGTTGTGTCATTGTATTCATAATAAATTTCCTCCAATTAATATTATTTATAGTTATCATCAATTACTTGATGTAATACCTTGCTTACTCGATCGATTAGTTCCTCGTCATGTTCAGCTAGCGAATAGCCTGCTTCAAATAACATTGCGTGCATCAACTCGTGATAAAACGTGGCTTCTTTTCTCTCATTGCTTAAATCAGCCAAAATAGCTATTTCTGTTGCATCGCGGTCACAGCTCCCTGCATAATTACGCTCGCCATCAATCTCTATAAAAGGCTTTTCTGTAACGTCGTAATATACTGGTCCTACTTTTACAATATCTTTCATTCTTCACCCCAGTCCTCGACTAGATCAATTGTTTTAATATTCAACAATCTTGCTGCGCGTTGTAATATTTGGGCGCTGAAAACGGCTTTGCCTTCTATGACATTTTTGACGCGAGTTGAGTCGCACCCAAGATCATTAGCAAAAGCTGTCAGGCTGCTATAGTCACTCTGTAAAAAATACCTTTCGATATTCTCACCGAGTACTATTTCAATCGGTCGTTCTCCTTCGGGAAACAAGCGATCCTTAACCTTTTTCATTCTTATCACCTCATTTTCTTTTGTTTCGTCGGATAGCTGACTTCAATTTGGCTTTTGATTAGATATTCGATTCAAGAATTCTTTTTCAAACAATACAGTGTTAGCGTTGAACCAATTAGCCAGCTTTAAATCATCACCATTGAGCCACTGTGTTCCGTTTATTAACCACCCAACGTCTGCACTATATAAATCATGCAAAGATCGATATTTCTCAGATAGTTGGGTAATTTCATTAATTACCATAACCGGCATTTTCTTCATCGAACTTCCTCCGATTTCAGTCTTGCTTTCAATTCTTCCAGATCCTTTTCAGCGAACATTTTGTTGCCATGCCATTTTGAAATAAACTCAAAGTCGTTAGTTTCCAACGCTTCTTCAAGAGCAGCGATTTTCTTTTCAATAATTCTCAAACTTGCTTTGCTCATGTTTTCCCTCCAGTTTTCTATTTTGGTGGACTACTGACTGGTACACGCAACTTCACTATCCACGCATAAGTATGAGAATCTTTGTAACTCTTATCTACATAGTGAAACCCGCCCTCGTCTTCATAATCAAACAAGTAACCATCACCAATAAGCTCTGCTTCAAATGACCCAGAATCTTCTCTGACATTATCAAAATTAAAATCCATTACGTTATATTTGTTATCGGTTGTACCTAAAATGTAGAAGTTTTTCACTTTCTCTCCTCCTATTCCACTATCTCTTCCATTGATGGACTACCAAGCAAAGTTCCTTGAGTTCTCATCAAACCAAACGTTTCCCTCTTCTGTGTTCAAGAACACGAGAAGGTTATTCGAGTGATCATATCTCTTGATCAAACCTTTATCGCGACAATCACGAAAGTAAAGTTTTTTATGTCCTAAACGTTTGTTGTCTATATCTGTCGGGGCTATTTCATAAAAACCACGACCTCCCCCATAAGACAGGGTTGCGACAATTTGTAATGATTTATACTTCAAATTCTTCCTCCTTCAAAATCCTTATCTTAATTTAACGGACTATTTCCAAATTACTATCAATGTCTGCCGGTACATTCCCCTTCCATCGATAACTATTTTTCCGAATATATTCGTTGTAAGTATGCGCAGTTTTGTTGGCTCTGATTTTCGCTTGTTGCGACCAAGAACGCTCTTCCTCACTTGCACTATCTTTATAAGTTTCGTATACGACAAGATCGTTTTTGTAATTAGCGATCATCGCCCGAGCAGTATCTTCAACCTCTTTGAGCTTATTGTAGTTGGTGGCATCATCAATCTTTTGATCTGCATAATCGATCTTATTTCCAACATAAGTATCCAGAAGACGACAGCCGCTTAATATAAATAGGAGTGGTAAAATGAGCATTATTTTCTTCATGCTATTCTCCTTGAATCCTGACTACTGGATCGGCTACTTCAAACGGCTGATCAGAATATAAATACTCGCCATTCCACTCGATATATTTCCCATCTGGAGTAAAGAAAAATATTCCGGAATCGTTGTCCCCATAAGCCCCATCAACATCTGGCAACCATCTATTTCCATCACGATTTCGTGCGCCTTCCCCATAGGTTGGCATTTCATAAAATTCAGAATCTGGCGTTAAGTACGAGTTAAGACTGACTACTTTCCCTTCGACGATATGACTGCCGATAATTGTCCCGTGGCTAATCAACACTACATATCCTAAAGGCATATCGGCAATCGGCACTGTCACCTGTTGTGCTTTTTCTCTTTGCCCATTGATCCAATATGCTCGTCTGATTAAGCTATAGCGTTCTAACGAATAATCAATGTCAGTCGGTGTAGGTTGATTGGAAACTAACTTATCGCCGACTGATTTCGTTTGGACCACATCTTGTCGAGATTCCGATGGATTATCATCGTACTCACATCCAGCCAACACAAACATTGCCGCCACTACTAATAAGATCGCTGATACTTTTTTCATTTCTTTTCCTCCAATACTTTTTTACAAATAATCACGCCACTTACAATAACGATCACACATAAGACAAAACCGATTACTGATAAATCGTTCATTTTACTTCCTCCACGTTTACCAATTTAAAAACGCCTTGGCCGACCATCGCCTGAGCTCTTGCCTCCATAACACTGGACGCGAAAACAAACATCATAGCGTCCCGACCTTTCCAATCGACATATTTCACTCTGTACTGACTAATCGCGCTCATGTAGCAAAATCCTCTTGCGCCGATGGCGTGACAGCGATTGCCGACCGTTTGTCTGAATCAGGTACTAAAGTTGGTTTTCCTGATAGCTGTTTTACGTAGCCACCTTGAACAAGTAGTTCCTCGTACTCTTTCTTCCCTATAGCCTTTTCAACTTTGGGCAGAGTTAAAGGGACCCGATCATACAGCAAGGCTTCTGAAATACCTTTTTCTTGTAAGAATTGAAAAGCAGCGTCTTGATCTGTGTATCCTCGACCTTTTCGCCCTTCGACGAGTTTGTATCCCGGAATTGAACCGCCTTGCAACAAAACACTTAGCGAGTGTTCTTTCAACGCTTTCAGCCAACTGATGACCGCATCGGCGTTTTGTAGGTAATAGGCTTTCTCGTCGTCTCCAAGCGTTTTAGGATCTCGATCGATATTTGCCTCGACGCGATCGAACTGCTCCGCTTGCGCCCTGCAGATCGGTTTTGCGGGACAAAATCCGCAGTGAGCTCCGGGCAACAGCTCACCTTCTCCGTCAAAAGCAGCCTGTGCTTTTCCTTTGATTGATTCCCCCCATGCTTTGAGTTCTTCTGCACTCATACGACACTCTGTGGTCTCGATCGGATTACGTGGCTGAAAGACAACCATCACAACATCTTTAATTGAATATAGGAAGCTATATTCTTGCATTGCTCCAAGCGCATAAAGACGTAACTGCACCGTTTCGTTTGCAACAACTGCCTTATTACGGCCATATTTGAAATCAATCACGTAGAGAGTGCTTGAATGGATCATTAGACAATCGACAGTCCCGAAGCCTTCTGGCGCGTAGGCAGAGAAATCCACTTTCTTCTCGACTGCTACGTGCGGTTTTTGATCGAATTGAAGCGCGATCTCTTTGATGTAATTCAAATAATCTTCTGTGTGGCGCAGCATCTCATCTTGATAAAACTCTTTCTTTTTCAGCTTGTTTAAACGACGCGTGAACGCTGTTTGTGAGATCGGTTCAACAAAGTATTTACGTAAACGTAATTCGGCAATTTCGTGGGCTAACGTACCTTCTGCGGCTGCCTCGCTTGTTGTATCCGGAAACTGTTCTGCCAATCGTGCAGACGGCGTGCAAGCCGTCCACCGATCAGCTGCGCTAGCTGATAGAAGCGCATGATCTCGTTCTTTGTGATCAATCATATCTTTGCCCCTAATTCGCGTAGCTTCGTTGCAAAAGCGCCGTACTGCTCCTTAGGTAAATCGGTCAGGGATGCTACTCCAAACGTGTTGATTGCCTCTATGAGCTGAGATTGCTTTCCTGCATCGCTTAAGGGCGCAGCGGCTGCAGCCAACTGCTCGAACGTGTATTGCGGCGCTGATGCTACTGGTGCCGTTGCTGCAGGAGCAGTCGGGACAGCCGTTGTTGGTGCAGTTGGCGGCGCTTGGGTTGTAACAGGTTGTACAGGCGCCGTAGGTGTGGGTGCAACTGGAGTTGCTGGCGGTGTCACAGGCGCAGTGTTAGTAGGCACGGCTGGTTGACCATGTGCGGATTGTTCTGTGCCGGAGATCGAGACCATAGAGTTTACTGGCTTTTTTTCTTCTGTGTCACTGAATTTGTACTCAGGTACTTTCTGTGCCTCTTTTACTACTTGATCATGTAGCGATTTAACTGCCTCTTTGTACTCTTCTGTTGAAAATGCTTCAATTGTCGTTGTGATTCTAAATGTCATGTTTTTTTCCTCCTTATTTTGTTCTTACTGGCGCGATCAAGCCTTCGAATAGCCCGTCGATTTTAAAGACCATTGGTCGGATAGGACTTAGTGCGCGGAACTGGACAGGCATGGGACTACAGTCAGCAATAAATGCCATCACACAAATCAGATATTTACATTTAAAAGCCGTCGTCATTTGGTCGCCACTTAGACCGTGTAGCGGAAACGAGGCTTCCGATCCTTTACCTGAAACCACCATCCCATCAGTCGAGATTGACAGTTGAATCGTGCTTTCTTTATCGAGTGATTTAAGATATTTTGCGACATCTGCTGCAGTCTCCCGCGATAAGTACCAGTTAGTTGTAAAATTTGCTGGAAATAAACGATTTGTCTCAGGATAAGATCCTTCAAATTCTTTCAGTCCTTTCGGATGCAGTGCCAAATCTGGTAATGGATCGACTCTGCTATCGATTCGGTTTAAGAGTCGCAATAAAATGTGTGAATTCGTTGCTTCGATGTGTCCATCCGGCGTAAAATGAATTGCTTGCAGGATGGGTCTAGAGGTGTCCGTTGCTGCAAAATTGCATAGATGTCGATAGGTGTTTTGCGGTTTTAGTTTCATAATGGTATAATCTCCTTGAATGAATTTTAATTAGTTATACGTTTGCCTTCACTAGCGGGAACTGGTGTAGGCTCTTTTTTTGTGTTAAATACAAAGCAGAGCTCATTTTCTCTTTTAAATGCTTCACGAGACCTGCTGCTAATCCCAGATTTAGCTTTATCGGGTTTGATCTTAATTAATCCAGTTTTGCGCATATTTGCTATTTTTTGACCTACCTGAAGACGGGATCTCGAAAGTAACTTTGCTAACTCATCGGTATTGTTTGCAAAACCAAACTCATCAAATCTTATATTCTCCATGATCAATTTAGTTTCTTTGTCAGTATACGATCGTAACTTATACGGGATATCTGCTCCATTTTCCCGAAGTCTTGAAATCCTTACGTTGACTGAATAGTAGCTTCTCCCTAATGCATCTGCAATCTCTTGATAAGTGGTGCCAGCCTTTAAAGCATTGATAATAATCTTATCCTCATATTTGCTAAATGGTTGCCTATATAGGGTAATCGGATCATCTATATCGGTACCGGGTAACCTTCCAATTTTTCTAAGCCGAGTAATTCTTGTAGAAAGAGAGCTTTTGTTTCGGTTCGGTAGTAGTGATAGCATTTCTTTTTTGTTTTTCGTAAAACCATGGTGATCAAACTGGATATTATCAATCAAAATTTGTTCCTCTTCATCTGTCCATTTAATACGCACCATATCATTTCACCCCCATAATCCAAATTAGTGTTAGTAGTAAAACGATATTAACAATCAAACTCATGTAACAAACAATTTGCGTTCTTATTAGCTGTTTTCGTGGACTACGACTGCCGTCGAACGCGGCTAGACCGGCCGGTCTTCTCAACGTATACCCCTCCTTCGCATTTCATCTAAATGATCATCAAACGCTTTTCGCCGACGTCTCATTCGCTCATCCATCCGCTTCGATTCTTTGCGTGCATGCATAAGAACCATAACCGTAAAAACTAATAGCAAAATCATCCAAATGATCGCTAACACAAAAATTACATTTACTGGTGTCACTATACTTCCTCCTTTGCTTCAAAAACCGACACCCGACTATAGGTAACAGGACCTTCGACATAGTCAAACAAAAAATCGAGCGCCCGTGCCTGAGCTTGGGCTAAATCTTCGGCTTCGACATAACATATCTGTGCACCGTAGTAATAAACGTCGTATTTTTTCATCGTTATTCCTCTTTTCCAGCAAAAGCATTAGAAAGCGAAGCTAACGGCTCAACTTCTTCGAAATATTCTATCAAGCGATCATACTCAACGCCCGAAAGCATCTTGGCACCGACTGAGCATATAGTATTTTCAAAGGTCGTCCAAAGAGTTTTAATTCGATCACGTTCTGCAAAATATTCACCCGGTGTCCACTCTTCTCTTTCGTCATTGCTTGCGTTCAAGCGTTGCATGGTATTCAGTTCTTCGTTAATAACTTCAGTAAGTTTTGCGTAAGCTGTTGCTTTAACTTCTGGTTCAACAGGCCAGTACCTATTAACCAAATTCAATGTTTCTTCTCTCGTGTGTACCGTGTGGGAGATTTTCCCATCTGTAAAACTAACTGTTTTCATGCAGATTCCTCCTTCGCTTTCACAACTCTAATACCGTTTTGTTGTAAATTGATTATCTTGGTTATCTCTATTTGCAAATCTTCCGGTGGTCCAAAAGGTGGATCGAATTTCCCCGTCTCCGGGTCTATTTTTAACCGTGTACCATCTTTCGAATAACAGATGAGGTTCAATTCTTTTTGTTTCCTTGGCATTTTTCTCACCTCGCTTTGTACTGTTTCTTTTGCTGTACTCGTTTTCCTCCAACGAGGTTTAACCCTAGCAAAGAATGTTACTCCAAAGAACAAAACACTAAATATGATTAAAAATCATATTGAAGACAAAAAAATTAAACCCCCTCTTTTTCTCGATGTTCGATTCCTAAAATTTCGTCACTAGATACACCAAAAAACATGGCTAGCTTTACGATATTTTCAGCATTCATTGACAACGGGTTACTCTCCCAATTACTAATCGATGTTTGGGTAGTACCAATTTTTTCAGCAAGATCTCTTTGAGACATCTTTCCTTTTCTAGCTCTTAACTCTGCAATGCCTACCATTTTTTTCCTCCTTTCATTTCTCATGTTTAAAATATAACATGATTTTTAATCATACACAAGCGAAATATATGATTTATTATCACATTTTTTTTATTACATTATATATAAATCACCACAAATCTGATTTTTTTTCATATACATTGATTTTAAATCATATTGTGATATAATATTCTTATCAAGGAGGTTGGCAAATGGATAAGATGGGAAACAAAATAAGGCATTTAAGAGAGAGCAGAAATATGACCCAAACAGAGCTATCTGAAATGCTAGGTATGAAAACTTACACCACCGTTTCAAAATGGGAGAGCGGTGAAAATTTCCCTAAAGGAAAGGATTTGAAAAAGTTAGCAGAGATATTTAAAGTTAGTTCTGACTATTTGCTGGGTTTAGATAACGATAATAAAATTTCAATAGAAACTGTTTACAATCAATTAGTCCCGAAACGACAAAAAAAAGTATACGAGTATGCAGAGCGACAATTAGAAGAGCAGAATAATAAGGTAGTTCCTTTGCTCGGCGGAGTTGCAGCTAATCCTGCCGAACTTGCATATGGAGACATTGCCGCAGAAGAGGTTGTGGAATATAACGTTCCCGAGAAAGCCGATTGTGCTTTAGTTGTGCACGGTGATTCGATGGAGCCTGATTACCACGACGGAGATATTGTGTTCTATAAGTGTCAAATTACTATTGAAAACGGTGAAACGGCAGTTGTTGAAATAAACGGAGATGGCGTCACACTGAAAAAAGTCTATTTTAATTTTGACGAGGATAAAGTGATTTTACGTTCTTTGAACGATAAGTACGAAGATAGGGAATTGAACCCAGAAGAAGTTAGAGTATTAGGTAAAGTAATCAAATAAAAATACCCCTCAAAGTTTGCAGCTTTGATTGGGGTACCCTCTGTTATGCGCTTACAACTATATTTTAGCAGAAAGAGGGAAAAAGATGAATAAAAACGAAGATTATTCTAAAGTATTTAAGTTTGGGAGTTTATTATATCCAAAATCGAAAGTAACTCTCGAATATGACCATTTGAAAATTGAGCAGAATAAAAGAAAGCAGATCATAAAATTCATTGATATTTTGAAGGTCTATCACCAGAAAGGATCTACTACAGACAGCACCACCGGGAAAATATGTTTTAGTAACAAAAACGAGCTATCTCTGCGCGATCTCCTTTTATTAGATCAGGCCTTTACATATCCACCTAAGCAACTTCCGCAAGCAGAGAAATTCCTCGAGTTATTAGAAGGGATTCCCACAGAGGAGGTTCAAGGGTTAGGAGAAGAAGCTGTAAAATTTTACGAAGAGCAGCAGAAACAAGCACTTGATCTCGCTACTCCTCCGCAAGGAACTGATAACTTAGGCTTAGCGGAGTTTGATGAAACAAACAAAGTAGCTCGCTTTTTCACGGGATATGCTGAGGGCGGTTGGGAAGAAGTACCCTTTGAGTTAATAAGAGGGTATGAGGTAGAAGAAGACGGTGAAACTAAAGTAGCAAGCGGCGCAAAAGCAGCTGCTATAGGAACAGTTCTGTTCGGCCCAGCAGGAATGGTTGCCGGCGCTATCATAGGCAACGGAAAAGAAAAAGAGTTTGCTGATAGTTTGAACTTAGCCGTGATGCTTAAAGGAAGAACCACAATCCGAGTTCAATTTCTCTCAAAACGAACTAAAAAAAATAGCTCTAAATATCAACAGGCAGTCGACTCCCTTGAACTAATCACCACTTATCTTAATCCAATTATTGGCGGCAACGTATCGAAGGAAGAAGTCAGCGAGACTGTAGTTGAAAAAAATCGAGCCGACATCCAGCCCCAATCGTCCCCTCCGATCGGAGATATTCGAGAATTTAAAGCTTTGCTGGACGAAGGTATCATCACTCAAGAAGAGTTTGACCGGAAGAAAAAAGAACTATTAGGACTTTAAATCAAAAAAAAAGCACGCCCCACCGACCAAAGTAAGAGCGCGCAAAACAAATAAATTAATAGGCTTATTTGCTACGCCTATTTTACCAAAATTTAGGAGTGATATCCACATGAAAAGAGCGGCACTCTACATAAGAGTCTCTACTATGGAGCAAGCAAAAGAAGGTTACTCGATCCCTGCACAAACAAGTAAACTCAAAGCTTACGCAGAAGCAAAAGATTATTATGTCGTGAACACCTATACTGATCCAGGCTATTCAGGAGCAAAACTTGAGCGTCCGGGTCTCAAACAATTGATCTCTGATGTGAAAGCGAAAAAGATTGATATTGTTATCGTCTACAAATTAGATCGACTCTCTCGATCACAGAAAAACACTTTGTACCTGATCGAGGACGTCTTTCAAAAGCACGGCGTTGATTTCATCTCAATGCTAGAAAGTTTTGATACCTCTACCCCGTTCGGACGCGCTACGATTGGCATGCTATCTGTTTTTGCACAGCTTGAACGAGACACCATCACGGAAAGAATGCACATGGGTCGCACAGAACGTGCAAAACAAGGTTATTACCATGGATCAGGCGTCGTCCCACTAGGCTACGATTACGTAAACGGTGAGCTGATCATCAATGAGTACGAAGCAAAAATCGTACAAGAAATATTTGATTTGTATGTAAACCACGGTAAGGGTCAGCAACATATTACGCGGAAGCTGGTCCAAAAATACCCAGACAAAGTAAAAACTCTGACGATCATAAAGTACGCCCTTCAAAACCCGCTTTACATCGGGAAAATAAGCTGGGATGGCCAAGTCTATCAAGGCAACCACTCCCCTATCATTTCTCAGGAACTATTCGAAAAGGCGCAAAAGATATTCAGGGAAAAAGCAAAATTTAGCACCACAAATCACAATCAGAAATCGCTCCTTGCCGGTTTCATTTACTGCGGAAAATGCGGCGCGAAGGTTTTCAGAGAAGCCGGTGGCGGCGGAAGCTACAAAGGGAAAAAGTATAACTACGCCTATTACACTTGCCGATCAGTGAAGAAAATGATGCCTTCCCTCGTGAAAGATTGGGACTGCGATCAGAAGCGCCAACGATGCGAGGCCGTCGAAGCAAAAGTAATCGATGCAATCAAGACTTTAGACTTCAAACAGTTACGATTTGATATTGAAAACGAAAAAATAGACAAAGTACAGCAAATAAAGGACATAGAGAACGCCTTGAAAAAGAAAGAGACTGAAAAAAACAAGTTGATTGATCTCTACCAGTTCGGAAACATCGAAGTCGACACACTAAATGATCGTATACATTCTATCAATATGACCTTAGACGAGCTTAAACATGAGATGGCCGCGCTAGACATGGAGGACGATAAAAACGAAAAGATACTTCTTCTAGACGAGGCTGAAAACTTTGACTGGAAAAATGCAGCTACAGAATTAAAAATTAATATTGCCCGTAGACTTATTGACAGAGTAACCCTTAATGACGAGGATGTAATTGTCAATTTTATTTTTTAGTATTTACTGTTACTTATTGACTGATTCAACGATCCGATGAAGATCGTCTTTTTTTGAATGATCTCATTTTTGGTATTCAAATAAATTCCTAGCAAGTGCTCCTGACGAAAGTCTTTTAATTCTTGGATCAGCTGATGAGCGATCGCCATACTGGAGTTGATCTTGCCGTACTTTGGTTGAACAGACCGCTGGATCCGCACGCCTAATTCAACCATCGCTTTGATCTCAATGGCTTTGATTTGTCCGACGCCGCGAATTTCTTGTAATTCATCGATTGTCGCTTCTTTTAATTCATACAATTCTTCAAAACGATTCAAGACACTAGCCGCCAATTCCAGGACATTTAGGGGCCGTGAGCCAGTTCGCAACAAAATGGCCAACAGTTCTTGGTTCGAAAGGGCATCAACCCCATATTGCACTAAGCGCTCTCGTGGAAACGAGCTTTGGGGAATTACTGTTTCATTGATCATAAAAAAACTCCTTTGCGTCGGTCTAATAAGAAATACGCAAAGGAGGAACTATTTGATTACGATGCTTTTAAAAAATCGCCATTAGAAAGAAAAAGCCGTTTCTAGAAAATCTGGGACATCCTCTAGTGATGGTAAGACTTTCAAAACTTTTTCTTCAATGATGGTCGTCGGCGCGATCAAATCGGGAATCATAATGACTGAGATCCCTGCCCCATGAGCAGCATGGATACCATTGGCCGAATCTTCGAGGATCACCAATTCTTCTTTTGGTACCGCCAATAATGCGCGGGCTTTTTCAAAAATCTCAGGATCTGGTTTTGCCCGTGTGACATCATCAAAGCAGACGATCTCAGGAAATTCCGCCGTTAAGCCTGCTGCTTCCAGCAAGGTATCGATCACTTTGCGCTGGTTGCTAGACGCCAACACTCGGGGAATCTTTTTCTCATCAAGATAATGCAATAACTCGTGGATCCCTGGCTTCAATTCAGCCTCGCCCCGTTGGAACATTTCCAGCGTTTGCTGAAAAGCCGCTTGAATAAATTCTTCAATCATCTGATGACCAAAGGCCTCATCGAACCGTTCATGATAGGCGGCCCAAACTTCTTCATCCGAGACCCCCACATAAGCTAAATACAACTCTTTTGTATAGGGAATGCCCATTTGATCCGCCACGATTTGAGTTGCTTGGTAGTAGAGCAGCTCCGTGTCAAAAATCAAGCCGTCCATATCGAAAATCACACCACGTAACTTAGCCATTTCTTCCTCCTATTGCCAACAACAATTCACGAACTTCTGAAACAAAATACAAGGATCCTGTCACCAGCAGCAAATCTTCATTGGTCATTTTTTCTAATAACTCTGCCAAACCAAACTGCCATAAAGAAACGGTTGAGATTCGTTTTTCATCGAGTTCCTGATAGCCGTCTGCTAAATGCAATGCTTTGGGAAAATCAAAGGTCGTTAAATAAATCTCGGCTTGGGGAATCGCCAGCAATTGCTGAAGCATCTCATTGACGTTTTTAGTTTCTAAGGCTGAGAACAGCACATGGATGCGATAGTCGCTGAACTCTTCTTTCATTGTATCTACTAAACGAGCCATGGCGTGTACGTTATGGGCACCATCGATAATCACTAGTGGCTCACTACTGATTCGTTCCATTCGGGCGGGCCAATAGGCTTTTCGCAAGCCATTGCGAATCTCTTTGGCTGAAAACGGTAGTTGTCGCAGGTCGCAATACAGGCTGTACAATTGGATCGCAACACCGGCATTTTCTGGTTGATGGCGGCCTAACATCGGCGTTTTCAAGCCTTTGATTTTGCCATGCTCATTTTCAAAATCAAACAATTCGCCCCATTCTTCATCGGGATGACGATAGGTCACACGGTACTCTTGCCCTGCATGATAAGCGGGTGCCTGTGCTTCTGCAGCTTTCAAATCGATCACCGAAAGCGCACTTTCAACGATATTGCCAGTAACAAGGGGTGTTTGTGGCTTAATGATCCCTGCCTTATGGGCAGCGATTGCTTCAATGGTATCCCCTAAGACATCCATGTGATCCATGCCGATCGTCGTGATCGCGGTCAAAATAGGAGAAATAACGTTGGTACTATCTAAGAGTCCCCCTAAGCCAACTTCAATAATCGCAACATCGACCTTTTTTCTTCAAAATAGCCTAATGCCATAGCGGTAATGATCTCGAACTGGGTAATGCCCGTCAACGTTTCATCGCGATCAATTTCAGCAACCAGCGGCTGGATTTTTTCCACCCAAGCGACCAAGTCCTCATCTGATATAAATTGTCCGTTGATTTCGATTCGTTCATTGAACGCTTCAATGTGTGGGGAAGTAAAGGTCCCCACTTGCTGCCCAGCTTCTTCTAAAAGACTGCGCAAATAACTGACGGTCGATCCCTTGCCATTCGTGCCGGCGATATGGATCATGGTCACCTTTTTTCAGGATTCCCCATCCGTTTTAATAATGCTTCGACACGCATCAATCCGGGTCTTTGCCCAAATGTCAAACGCGAATGGATCCACGCTGTTGCTTCTTCGCTTGTCATCTCGCTCACCTCGCTCCTATTTTAACAAAAAATGAACGGCTTTCCCATTTTCTTTCCTTTAAACGAGAAAATTATTCGCCCTGTTTCTATTGATTAAGCAAAAACAAGCATCTTCGAGAGATGCTTGTTTGCGCGTGATGTGCTCATCCTATTGGATTGTGCGTAATTGTTCGATCCGTTCTTGAACGGCTTTTTGTTTTTCAAGATAATCGGCTTCTTTGCTGCGTTCTTGTGCCACGACTTCCTCAGGCGCATTGGCAACGAAGCGTTCGTTCGCCAGTTTGCCTTGTACCCGTTGAACTTCTTGAGTGAACTTCGCTAGTTCTTTCTCCAAACGCGCGATTTCTTCTTCAATGTTGATCAACCCAGCTAGTGGCAAGTAGATCGTCGCACCTGATAGGATGGCTGACATCGCCAATTCAGGAGCTTGCAAGCTGTTAGAGATTTCTAGTTCTTCTGGATTACAGAAGCGTTCGATATAGTTTTTGTTAGCAATCAAGAATTCTTCGATCTCAGGCTCATTTGCTTGGATCAGCAAAGTAATTGGTTTCGAAAGTGGTGTATTTACTTCTGCTCGGATATTTCGAACCGAACGAATCAATTCTTTCAACACTTCCATCCCTTGCGCCGCTTTTTCATCGGTCCATTCTGGTGCCACTTGTGGATACTCAGCAACAACTAATGATTCCCCTGTATGCGGCAGTTTGCTCCAGATTTCTTCTGTAACAAATGGCATGATTGGGTGCAACAAGCGTAAAATTTGATCAAGAACATGGACTAAGATGCTCTTATTGACTTGTTTCGCTGCTTCATTGTCACCGTATAAGGTTTCTTTCGACATTTCAATGTACCAGTCACAGAAGTCATCCCAGATAAAGTTGTATAATTGACGACCCGCTTCCCCAAATTCGAAGCGTTCAAAAAGATCAGTGACTTTTTCAATCGTTTCATTCAAGCGCGTCAAGATCCAACGATCCGCCACTGATTTTTCACCAGAAAAATCAATGTCTTCTGCAGTCATTTCACTGACATTCATCAAGACAAAACGGGAAGCATTCCAAATTTTATTGATGAAGTTCCAAGCGGCATCCATTTTTTCATAGCTAAAACGCACGTCTTGCCCCGGTGCAGAGCCATTTGATAAGAACCAACGCAATGCATCAGCACCGTATTGTTCAATGACTTCCATCGGATCGATCCCGTTTCCAAGAGACTTACTCATTTTGCGACCTTGTTCATCACGGATCAATCCGTGGATCAAGACATTTTCAAATGGTCGTTTGCCAGTAAATTCCAAGCTTTGGAAAATCATACGACTTACCCAGAAGAAAATGATGTCGTAACCAGTTACTAATGTATTCGTTGGGAAGTAGCGTTGGAAATCTTCATTGTTTTCATCTGGCCATCCCATTGTTGAAAACGGCCATAAAGCAGAACTAAACCATGTATCCAATACGTCTGGATCTTGCTGCCAATTTTCGGCATCTGCTGGCGCTTCAAGACCTACATACATTTCTCCCGTTTCTTTGTGGTACCAAGCTGGGATTTGATGGCCCCACCACAACTGACGAGAGATCACCCAGTCATGGACATTTTCCATCCAACGTAAGAATGTCTGGTTGAAACGTGGCGGATAAAAGTCCACCGCTTCGTCGGTATCTTGGTTGTCGATGGCTTGTTTTGCTAATGGTTCCATTTTTACGAACCATTGTGTTGATAAACGAGGTTCGACTACTACGCCTGTCCGTTCTGAGTGACCTACGCTATGGACCATTTTTTCGATCTTGATCAGACGACCTAACGCCTCTAAGTCTTTCACGATTTGCTTGCGAGCAGCAAAACGATCCATTCCTGCATAGGTACCTGCTAAGTCATTCATTGTTCCATCATCGTTCATAACATTGACCCTTGGTAGGTCATGGCGGTTACCGACCTCAAAGTCATTCGGGTCATGGGCAGGAGTGATTTTTACGACCCCTGTTCCAAATTCTTGGTCCACGTACTCGTCAGCAATGATTGGGATCTCTTTATTGACCAAAGGCAAAATCACTTTTTTACCGATCAATGCTTGATAGCGTTCATCTTCTGGATGAACCGCGACTGCTGTATCCCCCAACATTGTTTCTGGACGAGTCGTTGCGATCTCCACCACACCGCTGCCATCTGCTAATTCGTAAGACATGTGGTAAAAAGCACCTTCGATGTCTTTGTGGATCACTTCAATATCAGATAATGCCGTGCGGGCTTGCGGATCCCAGTTGATAATGTACTCGCCACGATAGATCAAGCCTTTTTCATAGAGCGTCACGAAAACTTTACGAACCGCTTCGGATAATCCATCATCTAACGTAAAGCGTTCACGGCTATAGTCTAGAGATAAGCCTAGTTTCGCCCATTGTTCCCGAATGTGACCGGCATATTCTTCTTTCCAATCCCATACTTGTTCAACAAATTTTTCCCGACCAAGGTCATAGCGAGAAATTCCTTGTTCCCGCAGCTTTTCTTCTACTTTGGCTTGGGTAGCGATCCCTGCATGGTCCATTCCTGGTAACCATAAGGTATCATACCCTTGCATCCGTTTTTGACGAATGATGATGTCTTGTAACGTGGTATCCCAGGCATGACCTAAGTGCAATTTTCCTGTTACGTTTGGTGGTGGAATCACGATAGAATACGGTTTTGCTTCTTTGTTGCCGCTTGGTTTAAAACGGTCATGTTCTAACCAATCTTGGTAACGCCCCGCTTCTACTTCTTGGGGATTGTACTTGGTGGATAGATTCTCAGTTTCTGTCATAGTTGGTCCTCCTAAAGTTACGCTTTTTTAGACGTAATGGTTGGTGTGGATTTTTGGTGCCTGTTACTGGGTAAAGCGTGACAATGTTTGAATCGTTCAGGATGAGTGCGGTGGTAATTATCAGCAGTTTATTGTTGGTAAAAAAATTGCTTACAGAGGTCAAGGCACACTTCCGTGATCCTCTATTGTGTCTTAGGGCTTTGGGCAACCGATCTGACTCGCTTCGTGAACCAATTTTGATGACTTCTTGTACTGTTCATCATCTATTCTGTCTTGCTTCGCAAGCCAATCGCAGTGATTCCTAGTATGGTTACTACGCTCCCTTTGGTCGCCTAGTACTGTTCATCATCTGCTCTGTCCCACTTTGTGGGCCACTCGCAGTGATTCACAGCAAAAAGCGCCCTAATGCCGAGGCATTAGGGCGCTGATACGCGGTACCACCTAAATTGCAGATTGCTCTGCCACTTTGACGTGAGGTAACGTTCACGACGCGCTTGATCTTACTGTGCGGCTTTGTCTGCAAGAAACAAACCGTGGTTCGGATCAAAGACCTTCAAGCTACCTTTTCAGTGTCTGGGGAAGTCTTGCACCGACCGACTTCTCTCTGACCGCCAGGGTCACTGATACTCCTCTTGAACATTGTCTTGCTATCATAGATTCTTGTTTCATCTTGCTACATTCTACAATGAACTTTTTTGAAAGTCAATCAGAGGTTTGCTTTTGCCGCATCAATGGCTGCTTGATAATCCGGTTCGTGGGAGATTTCAGGAACGATCTCAACGTGTTGAATCACGCCTTCACGGTCCAAAACGAAAATTGCTCGGGCAAAATGACCGAAGTCTGGGATCATGATTTGATAGGCCTCACCGAAGGTATTCGCCGGATCATGAAGCATGATCATGTCGACGCCTTCTTGGCCGCACCATTGTGCTTGTTCTTCTTTTGTATTGTTAGAGATCGTTACAAAATTTATATCATCCAATTGACTTGCTTCTTGGTTGAAACGCTTGGTCTGCAACGCACAAACGCGTGTCACGATATCGGGAACAACACTGATGATCGTTGGTTTTCCTAAAAAATCAGTCAGTGTGTATTCCTTGTCCTCTAAACTTTTCAAGCGAAAATCAGCTGCTTTATCCCCTACTTTTGGTTGGTTGCCGGGCATCTCATAAACCGTTTCTTTGCGTGTAACTTGCATAACATCTCTCCTATAGTATTTTCTCCCAGTATAAGAAAGATTGTCAAAAAACGAAAAGGATTTGCTCAGACTTTCGATTTTTGCGAGTAGGTCGTATCAAAAAAGATCAAGGTTTGCAATTCTGTCGTCAAATCAATGTATTGAATATTGACATCTTTTGGCACGATGACGGGATCAGGGGCAAAATTCAGGATTGCTGTGATCCCAGCATCCACGATCGCATCGATCGCCATTTGTGAATAGCGACTAGGAACAGTCGAAATCGCTACGGTGATCCCTTTTTCTGCTACGACTTCCGCCAATTGATCCATTCCATAGACATAACGTCCACTAATGGTCTGGCCAATCATTTCTGGATCATTGTCAAAAACCGCGATGACGGAAAGATTTTCATTTCTGCGAAAATTGTTATTAGCTAACGCTTTTCCTAAATTTCCATAACCAATCAAGGCGATTTTTTTCTCTTCATTGGTTTCTAAAATATAGCTCAATACCTCGATCAAATAAGGAACATCATAGCCATAGCCACTTCTACCCAATTCTCCTAGATGAGAAAAATCCCGGCGGATCGTGGCTGAAGGAACTTGCGTGATTTCTGCAAATTCTTTTGATTTGATTCGCTGAATACCTGAGGCATCCAGTAATTTTAAGTGTCGTAAATAAGCTGGCAAACGTTTTGCCGTTGCTTTCGGAAGTTTTTTATCTCTTAATGCTTCCATCCTGTCCACCCTCCTTGTTAAATGATTCACATATTGAGTGTAGCATGTTCCATTTTCAATAGCAAGAAAATATTCACAAACTCTCTCACACGATGAAAAACGACCACAAATGTTCCATAACAGTTGTGGTCGTAGTTTAAAAAAGAGAGTTTATTATAAGAATTCAGCGAATTCAGTTGCTGCTTTTTCTTGATTTGCCGTGATTACTTCCAGTTTCAACCCAGCCATCGCCCGTTCCATCATCCCTTCGATATCGAGACGCTCTTCATATTGATGTACTTTATCCAGTCTTGGGCGCGTCTTTGGTTGAGGAGGCGCAAAGATTGTGCAGCAATCCTCAAAGGGCTGAACCGACAATTCAAAGGTATCAATGGCTTCAGCAACTTCAATGATCTCCAATTTGTCCATCGTTGCCACTGGGCGCACGATCGGCGTATTGGTTACTTCATTGATGGCGACCATGCTATGCAAAGTTTGTGAAGCCACTTGTCCTAATGATTCACCATTTAAGATGATCAAGCCATGACGAGCTTCCCGAATCGCATCCGTCAAACGCAGCATCATCCGACGGGTGATGGTCATCCAATAGCCTTGTGGCACACGATTTTTGATTTCTTCTTGGATTTCTGTAAACGGAACTTCGATAAACTGGATGCTTCCCACATAAGGCGCAAGCTTCTTCGTTAAATCTTTGGCTTTTTGCAACGCTTGTTCACTCGTATAAGGAGGACTTGCAAAATGGACCGCTTCGATCTCAACGCCGCGTTTCATGGCAAAGTAGCCTGCGACTGGCGAATCAATACCGCCAGAAAGCATCAACATTCCCTTTCCACTGGTGCCCACTGGCAGCCCAGCGGCTCCTTGGATCGTTTCATAGGACAAATAAGCGCCATCGATCCGTATTTCTACACGCAAATTGATGTCTGGTTTTTTCATTTGGACTTTGATATCAGGAAAACGGTCGATCACCGCATTACCTAAGGTCAAATTCAACTGGTTGCTATCTTGCACAAACGAATGATCACTGCGCTTGGCTGTGATTTTGAAGGTCTCAACACCCGTATAGATCTCTGCCATGACGTCTTGAACGGCTTTCTTTAATACTTCGATATCTTTTTCGACCCGAATGCTGGGGGAAAAGTTTTGAATCCCAAAGACTTTTTGCAGCTTAGGAATGATCTCTTGGCTGTTTTCACCGTTCAATAGCAAGTGCATGCGATCTCGCTCGGCATGAACTTTGACATGGGGATAATCTGCTAAGGTACGTTTGACGTTTGAAGCTAATTGCATAATAAAACTACGACGATTTTTGCCCTTTGTTGACAGTTCGCCATAACGAACCATGATTTCTGAATAATTCACGAGAAAACTCCTTTGATTTGGATTGATTTTATAGTGGTCTGTCGTGCTTAATTGATTTTCGAAAATTTTGTACAACTGGTGGAAGACGATCAGAAACTGTTCGACTTCAGCCATCGTATTACTCTCATCTAAACTGATACGAACAGCCGATGTCGCTAACTGTTCTGGAACGTGCATCGCATGAAGCGTACTACTGGCCATCTTTTTACGGGAGGAACAAGCACTTGTCGTCGAAAGATAGATCTGCTTTTCTTCAAAGGCATGGACTAAGACTTCTCCTCTGATCCCTTTTAATGAAAAACAAAGTATATGTGGCGCAAACCCTTCAGTGCCAGAAAAAAGCGTGACTTTCTTGTACCCAGCCAGTGCTTCTTGCAAATAGCCTTTTAATAATTGAACATGGTTCGGCTTTTCAGCCTTTTGCTCGGTCGCTAAACGCAGGGCTTTTGCCATAGCAACGATCCCTGGTACATTTTCGGTACCGCTGCGTTGATTTTGCTCTTGCCCACCGCCGGTCATCAATGGCGCCAACTTACGGCCTTGTTTCCAATAGATAAAGCCGGCGCCACGAGGTCCGTGAAATTTATGTGCAGAGAACACGGCAAAATCGACTCGCTCATTGAACCATTGCTCTTGTGGCACCTTTGTGATGGCTTGGACGGCATCTACATGGAAATGGATCGTTGGGTAGTCCGCTAACACGGTTGCGATCTCATGGATCGGTTGGATCGATCCTACCTCATTATTGACCGCCATCACCGAAACCAAAATCGTTTCTTTGCGAATCAACTTTGCTAATTCTGACACGTTGACAAAGCCTTGGGCATCGACAGGCACAACACTGACTTCAAACCCTAACTCGGCTAATTGAGCCGCTGTTTCACTGACGGCAGGGTGTTCAATACTGGAAATAATCAGGTGATTTCCATAGGCTTTTTCGCTATAGCAGTCCCTTTGATGACCCAGTTGTCTCCTTCAGTTCCCCCACTGGTAAATGCGATCTCTTTGGAAGAAACGTTTAACAGATCGGCGATCTGCTGACGTGATTGCTGCAGCAGGCGATTGGCTTGATTTCCTAAATCATGCAGGCTTGAGGGATTGCCGATGATTCGCTGACTGACTTGGACATATGTATTTAAAGCTTGTGGATAAATAGCGGTTGTTGCACTGTTGTCAAAATAGATCAATGATAGGACCCTTTCTCTAAAAAAATTCTTTCCCATTATAACTGCTCTTGGGCTGAGTTTCAAGGTGACTCGCTGGCTTTGCCCTTATTTAAAGGAAACTTTTCCTTCCTTCGTAAGCGGTACTCATGCAACGAGCCATTCTTTCCATGAAAAAAGCCAGTCAGTTTTTCACTGCTGGCTTTCGTACTATACTAAGTCGCGGTTATTGAAGTAGAAGTTTTCGATCCGTTTGAAGGCACCTGGTTCTACTCGTTCCAACGCTGTGCCGATTTCATCTAGCGCATCTTGATAGCGATATTCTTTACTAAACAAGTAAAGTGATTTGTCGATCGCTGCCTTGATATCTGGATGAGAATGACGATAGCGGTTGGCATATTGCATCATTTGCTCAGTCAATGCCGCAGCATCCACTAAGTCTTTTGTTTGTTCATCTAAAAGATCAAGATCTTCTTCACAGACAGAAACCAATTTATTGATTTCTTGCATGTTGATGCGAATCTTGTTCAATTCTTTGCCTAATTCTTCGACACGATCCGTTGCCACGAAGAAGAATTCTAAATACTCGCCTGGCAAACCAGGTAAGCGTTGTTTCTCAACAAACCGTTTCAAGTTGCGTAGACGGAATTCGAAGCTTTCCACTTTTTCTTGTGCAACTTTTTCGCCACGACGTAATTCCGCAAGAGAATCATCGATTTCAACTTGCTGGCTTTCCACATCATCCAAAATCTTGTAGGCATCTTTGTAGAAGCTTTGCACTTCTGAATAAGGAATCTCATGTTTTTCCAATTTCGGTAAGTACTCGTTGTTGCGGCGAGCCAATTCGTCCACTTCGGTTTGGAAGCCGCGGACGCGACCCAATTCATTATGATTCAAAGTATAGCTTTGTGCCGTATGATCCAACTCGATCAACAACTGACGGTTGTTCTTCGTTGCATGGTCAATGTAGTCTTCGATGATCTGACGATTTTTCATGACATATTTCTTGGCATTGATCTCACGTTCCATCACCGTATACAAGGCATCAATATCACTTGCAGTATCACGGCTTGCCACTTCAACGGAAGCGACTTCTGTTTTCGCTAGATCGTTCATGGAGTTTTCAACTCGTTTTTTCACACGGTTGATTTCTTCTTGGAAGTTTGCTTCTGGGAACACATATTTTTGTTCTAATAATTTTTTATAACCCTCTTGGATTTCTTTCAACTGATCTGGGAAGGTACGGTTTAATTCTTCGTACGCCGCTGGGATCCGTTTCATTAAGTCTTCCACTTCATAGGTGTGTTTTTCCGCTTGGTCTAACACTTCCCGTGCTTCCACAGGATCGCCTGAAGTATTTAAGGTAACAAATTGGGTGAACTCAATTTCAATGTTTTTGATTTGTTTTTGCAGCTCATTGTAGGCAGGACCGAATTCTTCCCCTTGATCCCGTAGCTTCTTCTTCAAGTCTTCGTAAACGTCCAACGCTTTTTGGACTTCTAGTGAATTTCGTTCTTCACTTTCTCGTAATTCTTTCAAGCCGGCGCGAATCTCTTCTACTTGACGTTCCATCTCATCCATGGTCGCTTCGGCTTGGACGATCGCCCCTTTTGCTTTGAAAAAGCGGATGCGTTCGTTTAGTTCTTCCACTTCAAAGATTTGACTTTCAAGTTCAGCAAAAGATTTTGTGGAGATATCTGTCCATTGTTGGTTCCACTCACGGAAGGTGTTTTGACTTTGACCAACCAAGTGCATTCTTTTTACTTCATCGACTTCTTCGATCACCGGTAAGTCAAACAGATTTTCTTTGCGTTTTTCCAAGTCATTCAACTTTTCTTGGTTTTTCTTCCGCATGAAAAAGCCAATTGCATACAAGACCGCTGCGATGATGATGATGGCAATGACAATTCCAAAGATGATATTAGTTCCCATTTTGTGGTTCCTCCAATTTTCAAATATACATGTTTCGTCTAAAACCTGCTGATCAGCAGATTGATTGATAAGTTCGTTGAGTATAAAAAGGACAGACAGTCCCTTTATAAAAAAGCATCTACGCTAGATTATAGCATAAAGAAAAAAATCAAGCATTAGATTGAGGCAAAAAAGATCGACTTTTTTCGCATCGAATAAAATCATTCACGGCTTTTCCATCGATAATGAAAACAAATCGTGAAATTTACATCAACAAGTGACTTTTTTTCTGATTTTTCCGATTTTTTTCAAGAAACCGCTTGATTTCTCCCTATTGAAACTGTACTCTAGTAAAAAGCTTGAACAGGAGTAATGTCAAATGAAAGTAGCGAAATTCGGAGGCAGTTCCCTTGCCTCAGCCGAACAAGTCGAAAAAGTTGTTGCGATAATTGAAAGTGATCCTAAAAGACGGTTTGTCGTTGTTTCAGCGCCTGGTAAGCGTTCCAGTGACGATCAGAAAGTCACCGATCTATTACTAGCAGTCTGTACCCGCCTGTGTGCTCAAGAAGAAATTACTGATTTAATCGAAGAAATCTATGCCCGCTATACCGCGATCGCCGCCCCTTTTAATATCGAACAGGTCCATTTAGATCGCATCTGGCAATTATTGGCGGCTTTTCAAACGCTGCCTACCCAAGACAATCCGCATCTTTATGATACGGTCTTGGCAAGCGGCGAAGACAACAATGCCAAATTGATCGCAGGGATTTTACAAAGTCGTGGGTTAGCTGCTCGCTACATGAATCCGCAAGAACTTGGGTTGCTAGTGACGGATGAACCCCAAAACGCCCGTATCTTGAACAAGTCGTACGCCAAGATCGCACAATGGCGCGATAGTTCTGAAATCTTAGTGATTCCTGGCTTCTTTGGTTACACAGAAGCCGGCGAAATCTGTACCTTCTCTCGAGGGGGATCAGATATTTCTGGTGCCATCGTGGCGGCTGGTCTGCAAGTAGAATTGTACGAAAACTTTACCGATGTCGATGGGATTTTTTCTGCTCATCCAGGCTACGTTCATCATCCAGAGTCCATCAAAGAAGTGACTTACCGAGAAATGCGGGAGCTGTCTTATGCCGGCTTTACTGTGTTGCACGATGAGGCGTTGATGCCTTCATACCATGCAAAAATTCCCGTGGTGATCAAAAACACCAATAACCCAAGTCATCCCGGTACCTTGATCACCAACCAAAGAGACAACTTGGATCAGCCGGTGATCGGCGTTGCCAGTGACGAAGGCTTTTGTATGATCTATATCCGCAAATACTTGATGAACCGCGAAGTTGGGTTCACGTTACGAGTCTTAGAGATTTTCCGGGAATTTGATTTAAATTATGAACACATGCCTTCAGGAATCGATGATATCTCGATCATTATGCGCTCCAACCAATTGAATCCAGTATTGGAAGAAGAGCTGCTGCGCAAAATCGCCTACGAGATCGATCCCGATGAACTGCGAATGACCCACGATCTCTCCATGGTCGTCGTCGTTGGTGAAGGAATGCGTCAAAGAGTCGGAATCACTGCCGACAGTACCGCTGCCCTTGCGCGGAAAAATATCAACTTAGAGATGATCAACCAAGGGTCCTCTGAGGTCAGCATCATGTTCGGCATCCACAAAGAACAAGAAAAAGCCGCTGTCAGAACCCTTTACTACACTTTCTTTGATTAAACCAAACGTGCCAGTTGCACCACTCCTTTTGCTGATAAGCAATCGGAACGGGCAACTGGCACGTTTCTGTTTTATTCTGACGATTCGTGGGCTTGCGCTTGTTTTTGCGCCAATTGGCGTTTGATTTCTGCCTTGATTCGCGGTTCAGGAGCATACCGTTCTTCCCAATCGCTCGGCTTCATGACTTTGTGGGTCTCAGGATCATAATGGGGCTGCCCATCTGGGAAAAGTTTCCCCATGTTGGCTTCATGAACGATAGCCAGGATCGGCGCTGGATCGACCCCTAACAGTGAAAAAGAGCCATAGGTAAAATACAGCAGATCACAGAGCGCATCGACTTGTTCTACTAGAGAATCACTGACAGGCTGTTTTTTGGCAGCCAGCTTGGCTTGGGCTTGATCGATCGCTTGATGCAAATGCTCCAGACCTGATTGGAAGGTCTCTTCGTCATTGTTGCTGGCAGCATAAAGGAACTCAACTAATTCTTCAATTTTAAAACCAGCACGAAACTGGGCTTTTTCCGCTGAAAAAGCTTGTGGATATGGCGGTCGTGTTGGATCAAAGGTTTTATGAAACTCTTCCGTCATTTCAAATGGACTCATTTTACTCGCTTCTTTCTGCTTTTTCTAATGGTTCTGTTTCATGGTTCTACGCTGTCTCCTACGTTGCTTCATGGATTGGCTACTTGCTTATTTTTTTCATTCCTTGGCTTTAGCATCCTTGGCAATGATGCCAAAATGGATCAAGGCTTTCTTGATGCCGTCATGATCGTTGGTGTCCGTCACAAAGTCAGCACTGGCTTTAGTGATAGGCTGGGCATTGCCCATCGCAACCCCGATCCCCACGCCTTCTAACATTTCCACATCATTAAAATGATCCCCAAAGGCCATCGCTTCTTCCATCGCGATCCCTTCATAGGCCAAAAACTCTTTGATGCCTTTGATTTTTGAACCGTTTTTCGGCACGATGTCAACAGAATAGGCATTTGATCGCTTAAAATCACATTGCGGCAGCTTGGACCGTAATTTTTCGCGCTCTGATTCAGGGCTCAGCATAATGCACTGATAGATGGGTTCTCGTAAAATGTCCAATGATTCATAACGTTTGGCGTTGCGATTGGGACTGAAGCGCTGCAAAACTTTCTTTAAAAAACCGACGGGAAATTTTTTGGGCACATAGCGCAAGTAGCGCTGCATGACGGGTGATTGGCTTAAACGGATCGTCAAGCTACCAGCCACTTGGGTTTCTCCGCCAAACATGACTTGACGGTAATTTTCATCGGCGTAGTCTACGATCGCTTCCAATGTTTGTTTTGGAAATGGTTTGGCATAAATCAAGTTTTCCTTCGTGTAGACATATTGGCCGTTATAGGTGATAAACATGTCTAACGACAAGTAATCGATCACCTTCTCTAAATCAACCGGACCACGTCCGGTGGCAATGCCGCAGAGGACGCCATTGGCTTGGGCTTGTTTGATGGCTTCACGGGTACTGGCAAGTGCCTTGCCGTTGCTGGCGATCAGTGTGCCATCAATATCAAAAAAGATTGCTTTTATCATATGACTCCTCAAAATAATTTCAGCTGATTAGGATTTAATGCTTCGTAATCGATCTGCAGCGCATCGATCAATGCGCGGGCATTGTCAGCGGCATCACGACCGGCATTATTATTGAAGACCACTGCGACTTCTTTGGCATTGGCTTCGATGGCTTGGACCGCTTGTTTTAACTCCGTTAGTTCGGCTTGGTCATAGCGATACAAGGTCCGCAGATTTTTGGCGTCTGGTCCTGTCGCTGTCCAGCCGCTGTCGTTGCGTCCGTGAAAACGGCACAAGACAAACTCGGGATTGGTCACGGTTGGATCAAGGGGAATCGTGGTCGATAGCTTTTTTGGCTGATCAACGACTACTAAGGAAAACTGTTTTCGCTTCATATAATCGATCATGCCCGGATACAGTTTTGGCTGATACCAGCTGCTGTCTCTCAGCTCGATCGCCACGGGGTAGCCCGCAAACCAATCTCGCACTTGGTCTAAATAGGCGACATTTTCTTTCGTACATTTAAAGCTGTTGGGAAACTGGGCCAGTAGGCAAAACAGTTTGCCCGCTTCTATCATTGGCGCGATCGCTTCTTTGTAAAGCTGCAGCGCTTCAGTCATGGTCAACTGATCTGGCAAATCCCCTTGGGTGGTCACACTTTGATGGACTTTCAACACAAAGCGAAAATTTTCGGGAATCTGGGTCAACCAGTTGCGCACATCTTTTTCTTTTGGCAAAAAATGATAGGTGGTATCCAGCTCAACTAACGGAAAATAACGGGCATACTCAAATAATTTCGAGTTTTTTCTTTGCACGAGACTGCCATGTTCACTAAATGTGGTACAACCAATTCGAATCATTTTTTCCCATCGCTCCTTGTTTTCTTATTTTAATAGTATACAATAGTTTTGAGTTAAGAGTAAATAAATCATTGCAGGTGATGAAAAAATGAAACGAATTCTCGTGTTGCACACTGGCGGCACCATCGCCATGAAAGAAGACACCCTGACTGGCGGCGTCAGCCCTGATGTCAGCAATCCACTGATGGATGCACCGATCCACATTGACGACGATGTTGAATTGATCGTCGAAGATATTTTTAATATTCCCAGTCCTCATATGACGCCAAAAGAGATGCTGCAGCTGAAACAACGTATCCAGCTGGCGCATTTAAGCGGTGTCGATGGGGTCGTGATCACTCACGGAACCGATACGCTGGAAGAAACAGCCTTCTTTTTAGATACCACGATCGGCGGTCAATTACCGATCGTGGTGACTGGTGCCATGCGCTCAAGTAATGAAATTGGCAGTGACGGGCTGTATAACTTTGAAAGTGCGATTCGGGTGGCGAAATCACCTGATGCCATAGGAAAAGGCGTCTTAGTCGTGATGAACGATGAGATCCATTCCGCACGTTATGTTACGAAGACCCACACCACCAATATTGCGACGTTCCGTACCCCGACATTAGGTCCGATTGGCTTAGTCACAAAGCACCGAATCTTGTTTATGCAAGAGCTGTTAAATAACCGCCATTTGGATGTTGATCGTGTCGACGGTCTGTTTCCGATCGTCAAAGCCTATGCGGGGATGACTGGGGAATTGTTCGATGCTTTAGCCGACTCGCTGATCGATGGACTAGTGATCGAAGCTTTAGGCGCTGGCAATCTGCCGCCGCAAACCATAGAACCTTTGAAAAAACTGATCGCTAGAAACATTCCAGTCGTCTTAGTTTCTCGCTGCTTCAACGGAGTTGCCGAGCCGGTCTATGACTACTTAGGCGGCGGGATCGAATTGCAAGCTCTTGGGGTGATTTTCTGCAATAGCATCAATAGCCAAAAAGCCCGCATCAAATTGCTGATAGCAAAAAACCGTGGGTTGACCATGGATGAACTGCCTGATTTCATGGAGAATTAACCAAACAAAAACCCTTTTGCCATTCCGCTAACGGAGGCAAAAGGGTTGTTTTATTTTTCTCGCCAAGTAAAGATGGCTTCGCAGTAAGTATCCTCACCAATCTTGATCTCTTGGATCGTTTGCAGCGGCACAGCCTCGCCGGCTTCATCGACTGTCTTCTCATTGATTTGAAAATGGCTTTCGATCAAATGGCCGTAAGCCACTTCCCGATCAAAGCGGATCGTCACTTGTGTCACTTCATGTTTTGTTAAAAACTCATAGCCTAAGACGTCCATCAGCCAATTGAAATACATGGCATTGTTGACATGCTGATTGCTATCGATATCGTAAAAACGCACCCGATACGGCAAAAATTGTCCTTGTGTGATAGGGGTGATCTTCGGATAGCGTTTGATTCGCTTGATTTTTTCACTGCCAAAAGGCGCCACGATCTCATCCGGTACACTGCTGACTTTGCGCGTCTCTGGGTCCATCAACGCAAAAACCGCCTCGATTTTGACCAGTTCCGTTCCGTCTTCTGCCAATAACCAAAAGTAACGGTAACAGAAAAACTTATTGTATTCTCTCGCCTGGGTCGCCACTTGGATCTGCTCCCCTACGCGCGGCAAACGAGTCACCGTTATGTGATAGCTGGTAATGATCCAGGTCAAGCCGTAACTAGCGATGACTTCCGGTCCGCGGTTTAACGCCGCACTTTGTTCTTCTGATGTCTTGATGGCGATGCCTAGCATGGCTGGAAACGTCATCGTTTGGTTGATATCACATTCATAATACGCCACTTCATGCGTGGTTTGATACTTTGCTGCCATAGTTCTAATTGCCTCCTAAAAACGACTCAATAGTTCATCGACATTGGATCCATAGCTTTCGCCAAACTGATTCAAATGGACCAATAAATAATACAATTGATACACTGGCAGTCGCTCTTGCCAATCCTCATCTAATGGGTAGACTTCTTGATAGCCTTCCAAAAATTCCTGACGAAAACCACCGAAGAGCTGGGACATCGCAATATCCATTTCTCGATCCCCATAAGCGACTGCTGGATCAAGAAACACTGGTTCTCCTTGCTGATCGAACAGCACATTCCCCCGCCAAAAATCACCGTGTAATAAAGCAGGTGTGACGCTGCGATCACGCCAATTCTCATGCAAAAATTCTTTCAAACGCAGATAAGCGGCTTCCCGTTTGGCATGCCAGCGATTACCCAGCTTCGCTAATTCGACTTGCACATCCAAACGGCAGACTGTATAAAAATCAAGCCAATCGGTGGTTTTCGGATTGACTTGCGGCAAAAAGCCGATGTAATTGTCTTCGTAAAACCCAAAAGACTCCTGCGTCTGCTGATGAAGCCGAGCCAAGCTTTGGCCTAAGCGTCGCTGCTGTCCTTCCCCACTATCGATCCATTCCATCAATAAAAACGCCCCCTCTTCGGTCTGACCGAGACGTTCGATTTTTGGCACCCGCACGAAAGGAGCTAATTCAGCTAAGCCGTTGATTTCTGCTTGAAAGAACATCGATGAAACATGAGGATGGGTCTTTAAAAAATAGCGATTTTCTCCTGTAGTGAAACGATACGTTTGATTGACATCCCCACCACTGATGGGCGTCAGCGAGCCGGTCATCCCGATTGCTGCGAACAATGCTTCCTCCATACGGATCTCCCTTTCTTTACTCAGTCAGTTGGGCAGTCAAATACGCTTGTTCCTCTTTCGTCACCCCTAGTCCTTGCAGAAGATACTGATCGACCGAACCGAAATGCTGATCGATCGCAGCCAAACTTTCATCAAGAAAACTCTCTTTGGCACTCATCAAAACCGTGATCGCCGTTAACAGCTCTTGCGGCAAATGCTGGGTCATTGGGGCAAATTTTTCTTTTAGCATTGGAGCTAAATAGCGATTGGTCGCTAAATAATCTTCTTTGATCGTCGTTGGTGCCACCGCCAACACATGCAGCAATAAAAAGGCGCCAAAGCCTGTGCGATCTTTGCCGGCGGTACAGTGGAACAAGGTTGCTCCTTCGCCTTCCGCATTGTCGATCACATGATCAAAGAACTGCCGATATTGTTGGCGGGCATAGTCGCTTTCAACAAAGTGACGGTAGACTTTTTTCATCTGCTCTTCGGCATCTTCCCCATCTTCCAAGCGCTGCTTCAAGCTTTCTGGCGACAAAGAAACCATCGTTTCGTCTTCTTTGAAAATAGGTAAAAAAAGCTGCTTTGCTGTGGCGATCGGTCGATCAGGCTGTGCATTGGCTTCAGCGATGGAGCGAAAATCAATGACCTGATTGACCCCATAGTTTGCCAGTACTGCTTGATCTGAAGCAGTCAATTCATTGATCGCCGCACTGCGGATCAATTTTTTCGTTTGATCGTCGTGCCGTTTGTCGTTTGATAGCCGCCAAGTTCTCTGACGTTTGCTGCTCGTTCTAGTTGAATCAATTGTGTCATTGCTTATCCCTCCCGCGATGTTCTAGTTAAAAGTATAGCAGAAACTTCGCTATTAAGGGCACTGAAACCTAGATTTTTCTATGAGCTGAGCTTTAACAGGCAAAAAAAGAAAGACCACACGCAGTCTTTCTTTGCTTTCGCTTGTTACAAAATGTTTCTATTCGGCTTCGATCACGGCCGCAGAATCATCTAAGATCGAACGATCCAGTTCGTTGATACGGCTGCTGGTCACTATTCCAGCAACCATACTGTCGCTGACATTAACTAGTGTCCGTGCCATATCGATCAATGGTTCAACAGAAATAACTAAGCCTACGATGGCGATCGGCAAGTTCATTGAGCCTAAGACAATCAATGAAGCAAAGGTTGCGCCACCGCCGACACCGGCAACACCGAATGAGCTGATTGTAACAACGGCAACTAGCAGCAGGATAAACTGCCAATCAAAGACATTGATCCCAACCGTTGGTGCAACGATCGTTGCCAACATCGCTGGATACACACCCGCACAGCCGTTTTGACCAATCGATAAACCAAAGCTGCCTGCAAAGTTAGCCGTGGCTTCATCAACACCTAACGCTTTGGTTTGGGTTTCAATGTTCAATGGCAAGGCACCGGCACTTGAACGAGAAGTAAAGGCAAAGCTTAAGACTGGAAAGGCCTTTTTGAAATACGTTACTGGATTGACCCGAACAGCGATCAGCAATAATGAATGAACGAGTAAGACCAAAATCAAAGCCGCATAAGAGGCGATGATAAATTTCCTAAGTTCAAGATGGCTTCAAAATCACTTGAAGCTAATACGTTAGTCATCAATGCCAAAACCCCATAAGGTGTCAGGCGCAAAACTAACGTGACGATACGCATCACGATTTTATATAAGCTGTCCATCAAATTCGCAAAAGTTTCCGCTTCTTTCGGTGATTTACGCTTGACACCAAGAAAGGCGATCCCAACAAAGGCTGAGAAAATCACGACCCCGATCGTACTTGTCGAACGAGTACCAGCAAAGTCGGCGAAGACATTGCTTGGGATGAAGGAAACGATTTGTTGTGGAATCGATAGATCTTGGACTTGTGTCGAACGTTCCGCTAATTCTGCGATCCGTGCTGTTTCCGTTGCCCCTTCGGTAAAGCTGGCACCGTCAAGACCAAAGACCATGACCATCACGATCCCGATCAAGGCAGCGATCGCCGTTGTCCCTAGCAAAGTTGCAAGAACCGTAAAACTGATCTTCTTGATTTTTTCGCTTTCTTTCATCTTGGTGAAAGCACCAACGATCGAAACGAAGATCAAGGGCATGATCAGCATTTGCAAGAGGGCCACATAGCCACTACCGACCATCGTGATCCAGTCAAGAGCTTGCGTGACAACGTCAGAGCCTGTCCCAAAAATCAGCTGCAGCACACCACCAAAAACGATCCCGACGAACAACGCCGCAAAGACCCGCGTTGAAAACTTCAGGTGACGCTTTTGCAATAAGTAGAACCCATAAATAAGGGCAGCAAAAAGTAGAACAACAATAATAGTTAACAGATTTGTCATTTGAATCCTCCTTTTGTTCAATAAACATGACAAAGTCTGTCAGAGGAAGTAAAGGTTCCCAGTGACCATTCTTCAACAGTTCACTCTAATGAGACGTGTGGCATCATTAGTGACTATTCCATTTTAAAGAAGTTTGCTTCATCTTACAATAAATAAGTTTCCAGTTTTCTGCGATGGTACCGCTTTTTTGTCAGAAAATAAAAAAAGAACCGTTGCCACACCCCCTGCTGCTAGGATTTCTGCTTTCCTAACAGTTAGATTGCGGCAACTGGTTCGTTATTTTTTCATTTCGTCTTTTGAAAAATTTCAGAAAATATTCAGGCAATCATTAAAAATTGCTGTCTTACGCCAAAGCCCCCATTGGGTCCCAAGGTGCTAAGACTGTTGGTTCTGCTTCAAAGGCAGCCAATTGTTCTGCTGTCAGGAACTCTTTGCGAACCACGATTTGATAGGTGTATTCATCCATCCACGCATCGCTCATAACGAAGAAGCCATTCGTTCCGACTTTTTCACCCCAGCTGTTTTCGACTTTCCATTTGGTTGATTCGCCGTCGATCAAGTCAACGCCAGTCAAGACCATCGCATGGGTCATTAAGCTTTCGCCAAAATCTAAGCGTTCTGCTTTGGTCATCGTAAAGTCAATGTCAAATAGGTCGTTGATATCATACGCATCTAATGCCATGATCCCAGTATCTCTGGTAGAAGATTGACCGACATCACAACCGAACCACACGGACTCCCCTTGTTCCAATTGAGCGATCGCTAATTTTTTGAAGGTCGGCATATCGACGTTCAAGTATTTGACTTCTTTGCCGCCAACCACGTTGCCTAGCATTTCTACGGTATACGATTGATTGTAAGGTTTGTCGGCAGTTGGTGCGTTGATGATGCTGACATAATCGTCAAGGTCAACACCAACATATTTTTCATAAAAGCTTTGTGGTGTTAAGTTGCGATCAATGTGATAATTTTTGTCTTCATCACGGTATTCAAAATCAAAGGTTTCTGGCGGTGTGCCTAAAGAAGTCGCTAAGAAACGATAAATGTCTTCCAACATCGCTTCTTTGGCTGTTTGGATGTCTTCAGCTGTTTTGCCTTCGGCTACTAGCTGACGCAAAGCAACCGCATCTTTACGCAGTTTTTTGTTTAAGTAATTGTTTAGATCACGAGAATTAGAAGAGTTGCTGCTTTCTGGCATGACTGTTTTTGGCACGACACCATATTTTTGGAAAATCGAAACAATCATGTCCCATTGTCCACCATCTTGTTGTGGGGTTTGCAACAAGAAAGCAACTTTGCGACTTGTCAAAGGCTCGTTGGCAGTTGCTAAAATATTTTCATAGAAATAGTTGGCTTTTTCGTATTTATCCCAAAAAAAGGTATGGTTTTGCGACAATTCAAATTCTTTTAAATTGAAATCATTCAGCATCTTATGACGGAATGTATTCAATGCGGCAAACATCCAGCAGCGACCTGATTGTTTTTGGTTTGAGACTTTCCCTGTTGTCACATCGACTGAGAAAACCGGCACATTGTTGACTTTTGCTGACACGTTTTCTGCAGAAGCGGTGATCCCATTTTTCACCACACTCCGTTGCAGTGCCGTTTGTTTATCGTTGTCTTGATACGCTTGCGCAAAGGCAGCGGTGGTCTTTTTTGAAATTTCTGACATATTTCTTCATCCTTTCACTTTCCGTTCCTTCCATTTTACGCCTCTGCCTCTCAAATAACAACCGCTCCTAGAAAAATGAAAGGATCATCTTTCTAAGAGCGGTTGCTCGTATCAAGGATTTAAAGGGTGAGCATCAAAAGCAAAAAGCCAAGTAAAACAAAGGATAGTCCTCGTTCAAATCGTGCATACAGGAAGCGGATCGGGCGACTGGCTAGCAAGATCGTCAGTAAAACACTGGCTAACACCAACGTCACAAAGCCTAATACCGATAGATTCAAGTCGGTGATCGCTAATGCCCGCAAGCCCTTGATGAAGATCCCCTGTAAAAGATAGACCAGCAGAGTGTTTTTGCCCCACTTCGTAAAAAACAAGTGCTCTCTAGGCACGAGGCTCATAAAGCCGATGATCCCCATCAGCCCGATCACGAAAAAGACCGCACGCAAGGGACCGCCGAACAACGGATAGCTCAAGTAATCGTCATAAGGCTTGGAACCAAAAACCATGTACTTGTTCATCCCATGAAAAAACGCGATAAAGGTGTAGATGATCGGTAAGAAAAGCAAACTGATAGTTCGAATCTTTGGTTTCAATAAAAAGCGCATCTCATTTTTGGGAAAATAAAACCCGATGATGAAAAACGGCAAAAAGACAAAGGTCCGCTGCAAGGTCAACACTTGATTTAAAAACGGCACGTAGCCAGCGAAGATACTCAAGCCGATACTCAGCAAGATCGCCTGCTTTTTAGACATTTTTTGAAAGACTAACAGCGAGAGCTGCCAAAAGAACATGCTAAGCAAAAACCAAAGTGCCCATTGCGGATTCAACAGTTGGATTTGTAACGAATCCCGTAGACCGATCAACCAGTAATAGACGGTGTAAAACACCTGAAAAAAGACATAAGGCAGCAAGAACTTTTTCATCAGCTCACGAAGCTTGTGTCCCTTCGTCAACGGTTTGGCAAAGTACCCAGCCAGAAAAACAAAAGCTGGCATATGGAAAGTGAAGATAAAATAATATAGGTCATGATAAAACTTCTGATCGCCGATAAAAGGCTGTAGTAAGTGACTGAAGACGACCAAGATCATCAGTAAAAATTTTGCATTATCAAAGTAAGCCGTTCTTTGCGATTGGCTCATAAAAAGTTCCTCCTCTAAGTTGTATCTGTCAAAGGATACCTGATCCATGAAACAGAACTGTAACAAGCTATTTACTTTTTTCTAACGATTCTTGTTCATTTGATTACCAGTTGCTATTTTGTATAGTTTGTATTAATATATATAATACAAAGGAGCTGTTTTCGATGATATTTGATATTCAAACCCAAAGCAACCAACCCATCTACCAGCAGTTGCGGGAGCAGATCATTGTCGGTATCGCAAAAGGCGATTTGGCCGCTGGCGAATTGCTGCCATCCGTCCGTCAACTAGCCGAAGAGATCGGCATCAATACCATGACGATCTCAAAAGCCTACAATTCCCTCAAAGAAGAAGGCTTGTTAGTCACAGATCGCCGCAAAGGAACCGCCGTTGCCGCGCCACCACCGTTTACTTCCGGACAAGAAGCGGAGTATCGCCAAAACTTGCAGCTACAGCTAGCAACCGCTCTCTTACACGGCAAAAGCAAGCAAGCGCTTTTAACGGATGTTCAACAACTGCTGGACCAATTTCCTGAAAGGAATGAATGCAAATGACTTATCTTTTTTTCATTATTGCCCTCGTCCTCTGTGGGACGACCGCCTTTGGTTTACGCTTGATCAGTAAACCCCACAAAAATGTTTTACTCGAAAATACCCTTGCCCCTGAGCATCTGGATGATCCTAGCGTCCAAAGCTTGATCACAGAATTTCGCAAGCGTATCTTACAAATCGTTGGTACATTTAGTGTAGCAAGTCTCCTTTTTTGTTCAATTTATCTGACTCCATCATCCTTACCCTATTCTGGCTTTATATGGCCGCTTTGTTGGGGACAGCTTACTTGGTACAAGTGCATTACATCGGAAAAATGCGGCAATTGATCCTTGCCAATGGATGGGAACTACCCATCGATCCGATTCGGATCGACACAAAACTCGTTCAAGCCAAAAATAAGCGGATGCTGCCGTGGTATAGCCTCGTTCCAGCGGGGATTTTGTTAATGATCAGTTTGTACCAAGCATGGCACTTGCCTGATCTTTCTACAGGATACTTGATGGGCGGTGTCTCTTTAGCAATTTTTGCGCTCTTCATCTATCTCTGGGTGATCATCAGCCGCTTACCCGTTCGCGGGATCAGCGGTGATTCAGCTATCGACCAGCACATCAATGATTTAACAAAGCGCTATTGGTCCTTATTGATCGCTGTCACTTGTACCATTACACTGCTCTTGTTGACTGTTCCGCTAGCGTCCATGTCCGCTACTGGAGCGTTAAGTACTATCCTCTTACTGCTCTTTGTTGTTTTGGTGGTTTTCTTGATCGTCTTTACCTTCTTCTTGTTGCTAGATCTGCGTAAAAAACAAGATCAACTCTTAGAACCAGCAGCACAACCGCGCTATTATGGTGAAGATGCTTACTGGCGATATGGTTTTTACATCAATCCTAATGATGCGCGACTGTTCGTTCCTGACCGTGTTGGGATGAATATCGGCATCAATCTAGGCAAACGCAGCGGACAAATCGTCGCAGGCATCACCGCTGTCTTCTTAGTTGTGTTAATGGTCGGTACCATCATTCCAATGTACCGCTTAGATTTCGCTCCTGATGCGATCACCGGCGAAGTGCAAGGACAAGAAGTCACCTTTGATGCACCAATGACCGGGAAAACAACGGTCTCTTTGGCAGATATAGAAACGGTGGAATTGATCGAAGCTTTGCCATCGCCTCGTGTTCGTACCATGGGTGTAGGAACCGCCAGTTACCAAATCGGTAAGTTTACCGTTGCCGGTGAACCAGCCAGAATGTTCGTGGACATAAACTCGACACCTATTTTAAAAGTCACCACCAAAGATGGCCCAACCGTTTTTTACACAAATAAAAAAGCCGCCGAAACGACGGACTTATATGAGGAACTAGTACAGAAGATTTCCTCAGCGAAGTGAGAGTTCTGGAGAAAAAACTAGGGAACCCATTATCTCCAGGCTATCCACAATCAAAAAAAACGACCTTCCGAAACGAAGGTCGTTTTTGATACTCCGGCAGTAGGACTCGAACCTACGACATCATGATTAACAGTCATGCGCTACTACCAACTGAGCTATGCCGGAAGAATCTATCTGTACTATACCAAATAGTCAGATAATTTAGCAAGAGCAAAAATCAATTTTTTGTTCCTTTTTTTCAAGAAAATCCCCTTTTAGAAACTTCCCTTCCCGCAAAGTGTTTTTCTCAAGAAATATCCGAAAATCTCATTGACAAAGTAGCGCCTTTACGGTATTCTATATCTTGTGTTAAATAACACGCCGCTTTAGCTCAGTTGGTAGAGCGCATCCATGGTAAGGATGAGGTCGACGGTTCAAGCCCGTCAAGTGGCTTTGGTAGGACAGCGTTTGTCGGACGTTGTCTTTTTTTGTGCATCTAATTCCCCAAATATAGCGATATTTTCTTAACTTAATCATTCGTATTGCCCCTAATTCCCTGCGATATACAAAAGAAATAAGATCGTAAAACCCAATAGTAGGACAGATACAACGGCTTTCACCATCCTCGCTGCATCTTTAAATTTAAACAAGAGCGTATATAGATTAATAAAGTAAATGATCGACAGGACTACTTCTTGCGAATATTCCTTCACTTGAATCAAGCCTAACCATATAATCAGCAAAAGAATCGAAAAAACAACCAAATAGTTTTCTGCAACACGTTTCATTTCATTCTCCTTTCCAATGATAGAACACTTGCAACCAGCTGAATCGTGGAAACTCAGTAAATTATCAGCCCCTCTCTTCAATACTTTTCCTAAAGCCTTTGCTTATTAAAAGTGTAACAAACTTTCTCTTCTAATGGTCAAAATTGTTCAATTTACATAGTTATTCTTTGTTAAAAAGATTAAAATGGGTTTTCAATCGTTACTCACAGCTCAGTTTTAGGCACTTCTTTTTTACAACAAAAAACCCGCTCTCCTAAAGCTAAGAGAGCAGATTTTTCAACTACACTAAATTTTTTAAAAGGATACGCTTTATGCTGACTTAAAAAATAACATACTGTTTCCGTTTAATTTAAATTTTTACTTCACGACCAACACCGTACATTTCGAATGATTAACGACATAATCGGTGGTTGAGCCCACGACAGCTCGGGTCAATGTGCCTTTACCAGTTGCACCGATAACGATCAAATCAATCGGGTACAATTCTGTTGCTGCATGAATGATAAAGCGTTTTGGATCGCCGACTTCAACGATCACCTCAACATCTTCCACCCCATGTTGATTGGCATCATAGATTTTTTTCAACATATCCGTTTCCACACGTAATTTTTCTTGATCAAAAATTTTCGCAAAAGCATAGGCGCTTGTGGATAACTCAGCATTGTTAATAACAGAGAGTACATACAATTTGGCTTTGTTCCTACGACAAATCGCGAGTGCTTCTTGGAACGCTTTTTCTGACTGATCCGACCCATCTAAGGCAACAAGTACATTTTGAGAATTACGTAACATCCAAATCGCCTCCTTTTCTTTATTTTACCACAAAAAATGGAAGCGTTACAAAAAAGGACGATGTCTACTCTTAAGAGACCTAAAACTTCCTTTAAGATTTGTGAAGGTCCTTACTTGGTTCCGCAATTATGCAGTAAAATAAGGAGAACAATGATTCGAGGTGAAAGAAATGCGCTCTTTTTTCCATGCTGCAGTCACTGTGCTCTTGTATCTAGGGCTTTTCTTGCTGATAATCGGTATTATCGCCTTTTTCTTGCTAAAAATTTAAGCTTGGTTTGTTGAAAAGCAAGTTGCTGTCACATCCCTAAGAGGAGTGATACACTTGGCTTATCAACAATTATCGAAACGAAACAGCTTGTTGCTCACTCGTTTCAAAAAGGAGATCATGCAAAATGGACTTACATATTACCCCTAGTGCCGCTGCTCGCTTTCCAGAAGGACACGACTTATATATTCTGACGAGTAATGACGGATCGAACCAATTTTCTTCAGCAGCTGGATGCTGTATGATCGGCGAACGTTTTTTGATCACACCGATCGATGAACCGCTAGACCCATACAATGAGTTAGTCTCAAGCAATCAGTTTACTTTCTTTACATCAACCTATGATCAAATGTTCTTGACTGGTCATCTGATTCTAGATGTTCACCCAACTTCAGGAACCTTGATTTTGAAAAACGAAAGCGGCTATTTGGATACCAATCTTTTATTGGAATCCTCTCCACAGTTGAAACAAACGAATGCGTAACAAAAGAGCTGACAAACGCCTTGTAAGGTGCTTGTTAGCTCTTTTTCTCTATAATGAATCTGGAATCAACGCTAAGAGTTCTTGTGTCTCAGCGGCTAAAGCGATCGCACCAGCATCAAGCAATTCTTCTTTTGACCCAAAACCATATAAAACGCCGATTGCCGGTAACTGGTTTTCTTTTGCACCTAAAATATCATGCTCACGGTCGCCGATCATGATGGTTTGCTGCGCTTT
>JAHHEN010000006.1:397500-400000 GCA_018982785.1 Enterococcus innesii
GGACAGGATTCTCACCTGTCTTTCGCTACTCATACCGGCATTCTCACTTCTAAGCGCTCCAGTAGTCCTCACGATCTACCTTCAACGCCCTTAGAACGCTCTCCTACCAATGCACCTGATGGTGCACTCCACAGCTTCGGTAAACTATTTAGCCCCGGTACATTTTCGGCGCAGGGTCACTCGACTAGTGAGCTATTACGCACTCTTTAAATGGTGGCTGCTTCTAAGCCAACATCCTAGTTGTCTGTGCAACCCCACATCCTTTTCCACTTAATAGTTATTTGGGGACCTTAGCTGGTGGTCTGGGCTGTTTCCCTTTCGACTATGGATCTTATCACTCACAGTCTGACTCCCGGATATGAATGAATGGCATTCGGAGTTTATCTGAATTCGGTAACCCGAGATGGGCCCCTAGTCCAAACAGTGCTCTACCTCCATCATTCTCAATTCCGAGGCTAGCCCTAAAGCTATTTCGGAGAGAACCAGCTATCTCCAAGTTCGTTTGGAATTTCTCCGCTACCCACACCTCATCCCCGCACTTTTCAACGTACGTGGGTTCGGTCCTCCAGTGCGTTTTACCGCACCTTCAACCTGGACATGGGTAGATCACATGGTTTCGGGTCTACGACAACATACTCATTCGCCCTATTCAGACTCGCTTTCGCTGCGGCTCCGTCTCTTCAACTTAACCTCGCATGCTATCGTAACTCGCCGGTTCATTCTACAAAAGGCACGCTATCACCCATTAACGGGCTCTAACTTGTTGTAGGCACACGGTTTCAGGATCTATTTCACTCCCCTTCCGGGGTGCTTTTCACCTTTCCCTCACGGTACTGGTTCACTATCGGTCACTAGGGAGTATTTAGCCTTGGGAGATGGTCCTCCCGGATTCCGACGGAATTCCTCGTGTTCCGCCGTACTCAGGATCCTCCTAGGTGTTATCCAAATTTCGCCTACGGGGTTTTTACCCTCTTTGACATACTTTTCCAAGTATTTCGACTATCTGAATAGACTACCATATCGGAGTCCTACAACCCCAACAAGCAAGCTTGTTGGTTTGGGCTTTTCCCGTTTCGCTCGCCGCTACTCAGGGAATCGAATTTTCTTTCTCTTCCTGCAGGTACTTAGATGTTTCAGTTCTCTGCGTCTACCTCGACTGCGCTATGTATTCACGCAGACGTAACATCCTATAAAAGATGCTGGGTTCCCCCATTCGGAAATCTCTGGATCATAGCTTACTTACAGCTCCCCAAAGCATATCGGTGTTAGTCCCGTCCTTCATCGGCTCCTAGTGCCAAGGCATCCACCGTGCGCCCTTATTCACTTAACCTTTGACCTTACGGTCGGTTTTGAGTACTTCTTCTAGCGATAGAAGGTTGCTCAAGAAAATAAGCGTTGAACTTATTAAAAAACTCTTTTAACATTTCAACTCGGTGTGTGTTACTTGTTTTGTTTTTTCTTCGATATCCAGTTTTCAATGAACAAATTTGTTTGAGAGTAAACCTCTCAAAACTGAACAAAGGCAAACGATGTGTAGTCTTCCGAAATATTCCTTAGAAAGGAGGTGATCCAGCCGCACCTTCCGATACGGCTACCTTGTTACGACTTCACCCCAATCATCTATCCCACCTTAGGCGGCTGGCTCCAAAAGGTTACCTCACCGACTTCGGGTGTTACAAACTCTCGTGGTGTGACGGGCGGTGTGTACAAGGCCCGGGAACGTATTCACCGCGGCGTGCTGATCCGCGATTACTAGCGATTCCGGCTTCATGTAGGCGAGTTGCAGCCTACAATCCGAACTGAGAGAAGCTTTAAGAGATTAGCTTAGCCTCGCGACTTCGCAACTCGTTGTACTTCCCATTGTAGCACGTGTGTAGCCCAGGTCATAAGGGGCATGATGATTTGACGTCATCCCCACCTTCCTCCGGTTTGTCACCGGCAGTCTCGCTAGAGTGCCCAACTAAATGATGGCAACTAACAATAAGGGTTGCGCTCGTTGCGGGACTTAACCCAACATCTCACGACACGAGCTGACGACAACCATGCACCACCTGTCACTTTGCCCCCGAAGGGGAAGCTCTATCTCTAGAGTGGTCAAAGGATGTCAAGACCTGGTAAGGTTCTTCGCGTTGCTTCGAATTAAACCACATGCTCCACCGCTTGTGCGGGCCCCCGTCAATTCCTTTGAGTTTCAACCTTGCGGTCGTACTCCCCAGGCGGAGTGCTTAATGCGTTTGCTGCAGCACTGAAGGGCGGAAACCCTCCAACACTTAGCACTCATCGTTTACGGCGTGGACTACCAGGGTATCTAATCCTGTTCGCTCCCCACGCTTTCGAGCCTCAGCGTCAGTTACAGACCAGAGCCGCTCTTCGCCACTGAAATTCCTCCATATATCTACGCATTTTCACTCGCCATTACGGAATTCCACTCTCCTCTTCTGCACTCAAGTCTCCCAGTTTCCAATGACCCTCCCCGGTTGAGCCGGGGGCTTTCACATCA
>JAHHEN010000007.1:0-272500 GCA_018982785.1 Enterococcus innesii
ACATCCTAGTTGTCTGTGTAACCCCGCATCCTTTTCCATAGTTATTTGGGGACCTTAGCTGGTGGTCTGGGCTGTTTCTTTCGACTATGGATCTTATCACTCACAGTCTGACTCCCGGATATGAATAGATGGCATTCGGAGTTTATCTGAATTCGGTAACCCGAGATGGGCCCCTAGTCCAAACGGTGCTCTACCTCCATCACATTCTCAATTCCGAGAGTAGCCCTAAAGCTATTTCGGAAAGGGAACCAGCTATCTCCAAGGATTCGTTTGGAATTTCTCCGCTACCCACACCTCATCCCCGCACTTTTCAACGTACGTGGGTTCGGTCCTCCAGTGCGTTTTACCGCACCTTCAACCTGGACATGGGTAGATCACATGGTTTCGGGTCTACGACAACATACTCATTCGCCCTATTCAGACTCGCTTTCGCTGCGGCTCCGTCTCTTCAACTTAACCTCGCATGCTATCGTAACTCGCCGGTTCATTCTACAAAAGGCACACGGGCTCTAACTTGTTGTAGGCACACGGTTTCAGGATCTATTTCACTCCCCTTCCGGGGTGCTTTTCACCTTTCCCTCACGGTACTGGTTCACTATCGGTCACTAGGGAGTATTTAGCCTTGGGAGATGGTCCTCCCGGATTCCGACGGAATTCCTCGTGTTCCGCCGTACTCAGGATCCTCCTAGGTGTTATCCAAATTTCGCCTACGGGGTTTTACCCTCTTTGACATACTTTTCCAAGTATTTCGACTATCTGAATAGACTACCATATCGGAGTCCTACAACCCCAACAAGCAAGCTTGTTGGTTTGGGCTTTTCCCGTTTCGCTCGCCGCTACTCAGGGAATCGAATTTTCTTTCTCTTCCTGCAGGTACTTAGATGTTTCAGTTCTCTGCGTCTACCTCGACTGCGCTATGTATTCACGCAGACGTAACATCCTATAAAAGATGCTGGGTTCCCCCATTCGGAAATCTCTGGATCACAGCTCCCCAAAGCATATCGGTGTTAGGTGTCCTTAGCATATCTAGTCCCGTCCTTCATCGGCTCCTAGTGCCAAGGCATCCACCGTGCGCCCTTATTCACTTAACCTTTGACCTTACGGTCGGTTTTGAGTACTTCTTCTAGCGATAGAAGGTTGCTCAAGAAAATAAGCGTTGAACTTATTAAAAAACTCTTTTAACATTTCAACTCGGTGTGTGTTACTTGTTTTGATTTTTTCTTCGATATCCAGTTTTCAATGAACAAAGTTTAACGACCATTGTCGTTAATGGAGCCTAGCGGGATCGAACCGCTGACCTCCTGCGTGCAAAGCAGGCGCTCTCCCAGCTGAGCTAAGGCCCCGGGTATTTACTTGAGAGTAGACCTCTCAAAACTGAACAAAGGCAAACGATGTGTAGTCTTCCGAAATATTCCTTAGAAAGGAGGTGATCCAGCCGCACCTTCCGATACGGCTACCTTGTTACGACTTCACCCCAATCATCTATCCCACCTTAGGCGGCTGGCTCCAAAAAGGTTACCTCACCGACTTCGGGTGTTACAAACTCTCGTGGTGTGACGGGCGGTGTGTACAAGGCCCGGGAACGTATTCACCGCGGCGTGCTGATCCGCGATTACTAGCGATTCCGGCTTCATGTAGGCGAGTTGCAGCCTACAATCCGAACTGAGAGAAGCTTTAAGAGATTAGCTTAGCCTCGCGACTTCGCAACTCGTTGTACTTCCCATTGTAGCACGTGTGTAGCCCAGGTCATAAGGGGCATGATGATTTGACGTCATCCCCACCTTCCTCCGGTTTGTCACCGGCAGTCTCGCTAGAGTGCCCAACTAAATGATGGCAACTAACAATAAGGGTTGCGCTCGTTGCGGGACTTAACCCAACATCTCACGACACGAGCTGACGACAACCATGCACCACCTGTCACTTTGCCCCCGAAGGGGAAGCTCTATCTCTAGAGTGGTCAAAGGATGTCAAGACCTGGTAAGGTTCTTCGCGTTGCTTCGAATTAAACCACATGCTCCACCGCTTGTGCGGGCCCCCGTCAATTCCTTTGAGTTTCAACCTTGCGGTCGTACTCCCCAGGCGGAGTGCTTAATGCGTTTGCTGCAGCACTGAAGGGCGGAAACCCTCCAACACTTAGCACTCATCGTTTACGGCGTGGACTACCAGGGTATCTAATCCTGTTCGCTCCCCACGCTTTCGAGCCTCAGCGTCAGTTACAGACCAGAGAGCCGCCTTCGCCACTGGTGTTCCTCCATATATCTACGCATTTCACCGCTACACATGGAATTCCACTCTCCTCTTCTGCACTCAAGTCTCCCAGTTTCCAATGACCCTCCCCGGTTGAGCCGGGGGCTTTCACATCAGACTTAAGAAACCGCCTGCGCTCGCTTTACGCCCAATAAATCCGGACAACGCTTGCCACCTACGTATTACCGCGGCTGCTGGCACGTAGTTAGCCGTGGCTTTCTGGTTAGATACCGTCAAGGGATGAACATTTTACTCTCATCCTTGTTCTTCTCTAACAACAGAGTTTTACGATCCGAAAACCTTCTTCACTCACGCGGCGTTGCTCGGTCAGACTTTCGTCCATTGCCGAAGATTCCCTACTGCTGCCTCCCGTAGGAGTCTGGGCCGTGTCTCAGTCCCAGTGTGGCCGATCACCCTCTCAGGTCGGCTATGCATCGTTGCCTTGGTGAGCCGTTACCTCACCAACTAGCTAATGCACCGCGGGTCCATCCATCAGTGACGCAAAAGCGCCTTTCAACTTTCTTCCATGCGGAAAATAGTGTTATACGGTATTAGCACCTGTTTCCAAGTGTTATCCCCTTCTGATGGGCAGGTTACCCACGTGTTACTCACCCGTTCGCCACTCTTTTCCTTTCGGTGGAGCAAGCTCCGGTGAAAGAAAAAGCGTTCGACTTGCATGTATTAGGCACGCCGCCAGCGTTCGTCCTGAGCCAGGATCAAACTCTCATAATGATTTGTTTGAATGACCATACGGTCATTAAGCTCATAAAAATTAACTTTGCTAGCTATTGCTTGCATGTATTTGTTTCAATAAATTGAAACGTCCTACACATTGGTTCGTTTGCTTGCTTTGTTCAGTTTTCAAAGGTCTACCGTGCTGTGTTAGCAACTTTTATATCATATCAGAGCGACATTTAATTGTCAACTCTTTTTTTAAAAGTTTTTTTCGCTCGTTGTTTTTCAACTTCGTAGCGGCTGTCTCAGCGACTTAATTAGAATAACAAATGATTTGTTATTTGTCAACAACTTTTTCCAATTAATTTTGTTGATGTATCAACATCAATTAACTATTTTAAAATTGCGACTTCGTTATAATATCATCTGTCGAGCTGTGCGTCAACTACTTTTTTCAATTCTTTTTAGGAATTCATTTAGTCATTTGGCACATGTAATAATATACCAACTAAATCCCTTGCGGTCAATCATTTTCTATGGCTTTTTTCAATTTTTACAAACCCGTCTAATCGCATTGGATCCAGCTTTTATCGTTCGCATTTAATCCGTTTTCTGGCAACTATCGTGGCGTTTTCCCCTCTAATTCCTCGCTGTTTTTCTCCCTGATCCAGCAGACAAGAAAAAAAGCCGCCCATCTCTTGCGAGTGGACGGAGTTTTTTTATCTCATTGTTGGGAATAATAAAACGTCGCGAATCGATTGCGCATCGGTCAACAGCATCACTAAGCGATCGATCCCGATCCCTAATCCACCAGTTGGCGGCATACCGTATTCAAGTGCTTCTAAGAAATCTTCATCCACCCCATGGGCTTCATCATTTCCTGCTTCGCGCTCTTTTTCTTGCCCTTCAAAACGTTCTCTTTGATCGATTGGGTCATTCAATTCCGTGAAGGCATTCGCAAATTCACGACCAACGATAAATAATTCAAAGCGGTCGGTAAAGCGTTCATCTTCTGGATTCTTTTTCGCTAATGGCGAAACTTCCACTGGATGACCGAAGACAAAGGTTGGCTGCTGTAACGTTTCTTCAACAAATGTCTCAAAGAATTCATTGATGATATGGCCAACAGTCATGGCATCATTGATTTCAACATGATGTTCTTTCGCTAAGCTGCGGGCTTCTTCAACGGACATTGGTTGCCAGAAATCCACACCTGTTTGATTTTTGATTGCATCGACCATATGGATTCGTGCAAAGTCGCTAGCTAGATCGACTTCTTGTCCATCGTATTGGATCGTTGCTGTATGCAAGACTTTTTCAGCAGCATTACGGATAATGCCTTCGGTTAGATCCATCACATCTTTAAAATCTGTATATGCCGTATACGCTTCTAGCATCGTAAACTCAGGGTTATGGGTCGTATCGATTCCTTCATTTCGGAAAACGCGGCCGATCTCATAAACTTTTTCCATGCCGCCCACGATCAATCGTTTTAAGTGAAGCTCAAGAGCGATCCGTAAATACAGATCCATATCTAAAGCATTGTGATGGGTAATGAAGGGACGAGCCGCCGCACCACCTGCTTGATTATGCAATACTGGCGTTTCGACTTCGATATACCCATGACCGTCAAGGTAACGACGAATTTCGCTGATGATTTGGCTTCGTTTCATGAAACGATCAAAGCTTTCTTTATTACTGATCAAATCCAAGTATCGTTGACGGTAGCGTTGTTCTACGTTCGTCAAGCCATGGTATTTGTCAGGCAATGGACGCAATGCTTTTGATAAAATCACGATTTCTTTGGCTTTGATGGTCACTTCGCCGGTATCAGTCTTCATGATTTCGCCAGATACGCCGAAGAAATCACCTAAGTCTGCATGTTTGAATACTTCGTAAGGTTCGTCCCCTACTTGGTCTTTACGTACATATATTTGAATACGGCCTTCGCGGTCTTGTAAGTGCGCAAAACCAGCCTTCCCTTTTCCACGTTTTGTAACGATTCTTCCTGCAATGCTTGCTGAAAGATTCATTTCGGCTAATTCTTCTTTGGTTCTTTGATCAAACAACTCATGTAACTCGGCAGAATTATGGGTGCGTTCGAATCGCTTGCCAAAAGGATCAATGCCTTCTTCCCGTAGTTTTTCCATCTTTTCACGGCGAACCAACATTTGATCATTCAATTCTTCTTGTGTTTGTCGTTCCTCTGTCACGAGTTTTCCTCCATTCTTAACTTGGGTTTCCTTCTTATAATGCCAATGATGACGCAAAAAATCAAGCCGAACTTTCGAATCGACTTGATTTGTTTCTTATTCCTTAAGAGTTGCTAGCGGCTGTTTTTCGGTCTTTTCCACAAATGCATCTAATAAATCAAAAATCGTCTGCTTATCTTCTGCTTGATTGATAGCTGCCTTCACTTTGGCTGCCCGTGAAATACCTTTTAAGTAGTACGCAGCATGTTGGCGGAATTCTCGCGAAGCGATTTTTTCCCCTTTTAGATCAGCCAACCGTTCTAAATGAAGTTTCGCTGTTGAAATTTTTTCTCGTGGTGTTGGTTCCGGCAATAACTCGCCTGTCTCTAAGTATTGCTTGGTGCGGTGGATCATCCACGGATTGCCTAAGGCTGCCCGTCCGATCATCACTGCATCGGCACCGACTTCTTCCAACATTCGCTTGGCATCTTCAGGGGTTTTGACATCGCCGTTGCCCATAAAGGGAATCGTGATACTTTGCTTCACTTGTTTCAACACGTCCCAATCAGCCGATCCTTCATACATCTGTACACGGGTTCTGCCATGCATACCGATTGCTGCGGCACCCGCTGATTCTGCGGCCTGGGCATTCTCAACCGCAAAGACGTGCTGCTCATCCCAGCCGATCCGCATTTTGACGGTAACGGGCTTGTCGATCGCACTGGAAACAGCATGAACCATTTCATAAACCTTGTCGGGATCTAAAAGCCACTTCGCACCAGCTTCTGCTTTGATGATTTTGTTTACAGGACACCCCATATTGATATCAATGATATCGGCAGTTGTGTTCTCTGCGACAAATTGCGCTGCTTCTACTAAGGATGCTTTATTCCCACCAAAAATCTGAATACTAAGAGGATGCTCCGTCTCGTCAATAAACAGCATCTCAAGGGTCTTCTTATTACGCAGTTGAATTCCTCGATCACTGATCATCTCACAGACGACTAAACCCGCGCCAAATTCTTTGACTGTCACACGAAACGCAGAATTGGTGATCCCTGCCATTGGCGCAACGACGACGCGGTTGGGAATCTCAACCGAACCGATCTGCCATGTCTGTCTATCTTTCACTTACGCTTCCGCCTCTTTCTTCAACGCCGCCAATTCCGTTTCATCAAAATGATACTTGTTGCCACAAAATGAGCAGACTGCCTCTGCCCCGTGGTCTTCATCGATCATCGCTTGGATCTCGTCAGCCCCTAAGGTGATGATCGCTGTCGCAAATTTTTCTTTCGTGCAATCACAGTGGAACTGGACGGGCATTTTTTCTAGTACTTCGATTGTCGTGTCTGGCAACAATGTCGCTAAGATCTCTTCTGATGATTGGCCTTCATCGATCAAGGTTGATACTCGAGGCAATTCTCCCAAACGTTTTTCGATGGCATCAATGATCTCTTCACTGGCACCAGGCATGATCTGTAGCATAAAGCCACCGGCTGCCCGTATCGAATCATCGGTTTCTACTAATACACTCAGACCAACAGCAGAAGGAATCTGTTCTGACACTGCTAAATAATAAGTAAAGTCTTCCCCAAGCTCCCCCGAGACGATCGGTGTTTGTCCAGAGAAGGGTTCTTTTAGCCCTAAGTCTTTGATTACGGTAAAGATCCCTTGGTCACCCACTGCGCCCCGAACATCCAATTTCCCTTGAGGGTTCAACGGTAGACTGATCTGCGGATTTTTTATGTATCCTTTTACGTCCCCACGACCATTGCTGTCTACGACGATTGCCCCAGCAGGACCATTTCCTTGAATTTTGACGGTCAATTTGTCTTCCCCTTTTAAGGTACTGCCTAATAACAAACTTCCCACCATCGCTCGCCCTAAAGCAGCAGATGCAGTATTCCATGTTTCATGACGTCGTTGTGCTTCGGCGATCGTCTCTGTTGCCGATACGGCGTATGCTCGGACGAAGCCGTCATATGCTAGTGCTTTTACTAAATAATCCTTCATCTTGATTCTCCTTTTTATTCATTAATGAATCATACTAGGAAGCGCCGCTTTTTTCAACTGAATGTGTTTGAATTTAAGGAAAGTCTTCTTAAATAGAAACAAAAAGGCACCGAGTTTCCTCGGTGCCTTGATACGTCTTGTTTTAGGCGTTATCATCTTTGTTTTCTTGATCAGTCGGTTGGCTTTCGCTATTGCGGCGAACGTCTTCCAATTGTTGATCAAAATCGTTTGATGGTGCATCTTCACTGTGTTTTTCTGCAGCTTGCTTCTCTGCATCTTTTTCTTCCAGCGCACGTTTTGCTTCTTCAAACGTTTGGGCTTTTTCACTAGGATACTCAGAGCTTTCGGTTCCTTCAGGCATTTTGCCTTCTTCAAACAAGGATTTGATTGCTTTGGCATCTAATGTTTCATGTTCAAGCAGTTTTTCAGCGATCAATTTGTGCTGTGCACGGTGTTCTTCAATGATTTCATGGGCTTTTTGATGGGCATCCATTAAAATCTTGCGAACTTCTTGATCGATTTCAAAGGCAACTTGTTCAGAGTAAGCTTTTGTTTGACCATAATCACGACCAACAAAGACTTGATGGTTTCCTTCATATTGAACTGGACCTAACTTGTCACTCATTCCATATTCTGTCACCATGCTTCTTGCAAGCGCAGTTGCTTGTTCAAAGTCATTGGAAGCACCCGTTGATTTTACACCGAAGATGATTTCTTCAGCCGTACGACCACCAAGCAACCCAACGATTTGTTCAAACATATCTTCTTTGGTCATCAAGAATTGATCTTCTTTCGGCAAGGCGATCATGTAACCACCCGCACGTCCCCGAGGAATGATCGTTACTTTGTGTACCACACGGGCACGACTCAAGACTAACCCAACAATGGTATGTCCTGCTTCATGGTAAGCAACCATTTCACGTTCGCGTTTGTTGATGACCCGATCTTTCTTCGCTGGACCAGCGATCACGCGGTCTTCTGCTTCATCGATATCTGAAGCATCGATTTTTTCTTGTTACGACGAGCAGCAACTAATGCCGCTTCGTTCAAGACGTTTTCCAGATCCGCACCGGCAAAGCCTGGTGTTTGTTGGGCAACGACTTTCAAATCAACATCATCTGATAAAGGTTTGTTGCGGGCATGGACACGGAGGATCGCTTCACGACCTTTCACGTCTGGACGACCAACCAAAATCTGACGGTCAAAACGACCTGGACGTAGCAACGCTGGATCTAGAACATCCGAACGGTTCGTTGCGGCAATGACGATCACGCCTTCATTCCCATCAAAACCATCCATTTCAACCAATAACTGGTTCAATGTTTGTTCCCGCTCATCATGTCCGCCACCCATACCGGCACCACGTTGGCGACCGACGGCATCGATTTCATCGATAAAGATGATGGCTGGTGCATTTTTCTTCGCTGTTTCAAATAAGTCACGCACCCGGCTTGCACCGACACCGACAAACATTTCAACGAAATCTGAACCAGAGATCGAGTAAAACGGTACGCCAGCTTCACCGGCAACGGCTTTGGCTAGCAACGTTTTCCCGGTTCCCGGAGGTCCCTCAAGTAAGACACCTGCTGGGATACGAGCACCTAATTCAACGAAACGTCGAGGATCTTTCAAGAATTCCACGACTTCGACAAGCTCTTGTTTTTCTTCTTCTGCACCGGCTACGTCTGAAAAACGTACGCGGTTGGCTTTTTTGTCCGCTTCTTTGGCTTTTGATTTGCCAAAGTTCATCACACGGCCGCCACCGCCACCGCCGCCGCCTTGTTGGCTCATCATCATGTAGAAGAAGAAAATGATGATCACAAGTGGTAAGAAGCTAACCAAAAGCGATAACCAAATACCACTGTTGGATTCTTCTTCGATGGTAGTTTTGACCCCTTGTGCTGAGGCCAGACTGGTGACTTCGCTCAGCGTAGAATCATTTGGTAAAATGATCGTTGAAAAGCGGGTCGAACTTGCCTGTGTATTGCCTAAAACAGACAAGCTGTTGTCATTGCTGACAGTTTGTTCTTCATTGTATTCACCCACGATTCGATAAACACCGTTAGCGGGTTGGACAGTAAATTGTTTGACCTTCCCGTCTTTCAGTTGTTCTGTAAACGTGGAGTACTCGATCGTTGGGGTCTGCTGATTGCCATTTCCAAAGATGAAATAAACGACCATGACCATTGCCAACAAGACAAGTACATAATATAAGGTATTTTTTACCATACCGTTATTTTTCTTATTCATGCGTACCTCCCTGGCTATTTTGTTTTATCAATCCTGACCATTTAATTGTATCACAATTGATTTAGAACAGTCACTAATTTGACTGATAAACACTAGGTTTTAAGACGCCAACGTAAGGTAAGTTTCGATATTGCTCTGCATAGTCCAGTCCATATCCAACAACAAACTCATTTGGCACATCGAAGCCGACGTAATCAGCATCGATCTCAACAACACGGCCTTCCGGCTTATCTAATAACGTCACGATTTTCACTGATTTCGCTTTACGGTATTTGAATAGATCTACCAGATAAGCCAACGTGCGACCGCTGTCAATGATGTCTTCAACGATCAAAAGATCGCGGCCCTCAACATTTGTATCTAAATCTTTGATGATTTTGACTTCTCCAGATGAAATCATGGCATTGCCATAACTTGAGACATCCATGAAATCTAACTCCAAGTAACAATCCATCTCACGAACGATGTCTGCCATGAAAGGAACGGCACCTTTCAGTACACCTACGACTAGAGGATTTTTATCCGCATAAGCCGCCGTTAATTCTTGACCAAGTTCCACACAACGATTTTTGATTTCGTCACGGGAAATCAAAATTTTCTCAATATCTTTATCTAGCATAAAGTTCTCCTTCCAACTCTTACTTCTGATATTTATAAAGAAGTATGTAGTGTATTTTATCAGTTTCTGGCGCAATACTCAAATAGGAAAATGCATGAGGTAGTAAGGCAATCACTTGTTTATCAAGGTTTGTGACGACCCAACTTTTTTCTCGCTCTTCATTAGGAATTTTTGAATCGATAAAAAAACGACTGATCTTTTTGGTCAGGCCACGCGCCAAGCGGATTCGGTCTCCTGGCTGTCGCTTACGTACGATCAGCTCAGAGGAATAGTTTAGCGGTAAATCTTGGGAAAACTCTGACCAATTTGTGATTTTTTTGGGAATATGCTGTTCATTTATCGGAAAATACCCAATCCATTCCTTTTCAGAAAGATAGATCCCCTCCCCTAAAACCAGACGCTGACTGACTTCTGTCAACGGCGTTGCAGGCTGTTGGGAAACAGCTACGGGTTCCAATAATAATTGGTCATAACTGCGCCGCAACTGCCACTGTTTGTGCAATGCCAATTGCCATTGCCCTTTCTTTTCGTCTAGCAGACGCAATAACTGTGGCAGCTGTTTTTGATTGAGTGACTGCTTTGTAAAAGCTTCTGCTTGCTGCAAAAACCCAGCATAGAAAAAATAGCGCTGCGCCGGCGAAAACGTCGGTAGCTGTTGCAGATCGATCACTAAGCGAGCAGCTTGCTGTTGAACGAACGCAGACAACCATTGCTGCTGCTCTTGCTGGATCAACTGATTGGCGAACTGCATTTCTACAGAAAGCTGTTGAAAATGTGGCAGCAGTTGCGGATTTTCCGCTTTTAATGCCGGCACTACTTGCTGGCGTAGTCGGTTTCGCAAATACAACGGTTCGTGATTGCTTTCGTCTTCAAAGTAGGGAATCTGCTGTGCTTGCGCATAGTCGTAAATCGCTGCCTTACTGACACTAAGCAGAGGCCGCAACAGGATTCCAGCTTGAAAAGGCTGCTGCTGCTGCATCCCGCCAGCCGATTGCAAGCGGCCTTCTCGCATCATCTTCATCAGCATCGTTTCTACTTGGTCGTCACTGTGGTGGGCAGTCAGCAAAACATCATAGCCTTCTTGGGACATGACATCGGCAAAAAACGTATAGCGAAAGTCGCGAGCGCTAGCTTCTACGCCGGTTTCTGGCGGATTTTCCCAACACCGCTCATAAAAAGGAATGCCGCGTTCCTGGCAGTACTGCCGTAAAAAAGCCGCTTCCTCAGCAGATGCTGGACGCAATTGATGGTTCACATGTGCCACGCCAAAACATGGCTCTTTTTGCATTTCGGGAAACAACTGACAAAAGACCTGCAACAAGACCATCGAGTCGACGCCCGTCGATACCGCCAGCAAATAGCGGCGTTTTTTTTCCGGATCGATAGCAGCGATTTGCCCTCGAACGGTTTGAATGACCATCTTATGACCTCCTTTTCCTTCGGTAGACCCACAAGAAAGAAAGCTGAAACAAAACGATCCAACAGTTTTGTTCCAGCTTTTCCCAACTTGCTATTCATGTTTAGTTACGGCGTCCGCCGCGGCCACCGCGTTTTCCTTCTGTATTTCGACGTAATGATGAAAGACGATCATCACTATCTTTTAGAAAAGAACTCATCAATGAATCGAAGTCTTGTTTATTTACATTCGTAGTTTGATTGCGTGAAAAAGATTTTTTCGGATTTGGTCGATTGAATTCTTTTTTCGGGTATTCACGTTTTTCTTCCGGTTTATCTTCTGCTTTGCGGATCGATAGGCCGATTTTTCCATCGTTGCCGATTGCCGTAACAAGTACTGTCACTTCATCCCCAACAGACAACACGTCGTGAATGTCTTTGACGAATCCGTTTGATACTTCACTGATATGCACCAAACCAGTTTTCCCTTCACCAAGATCAATGAACGCACCAAAATTTGTAATACCAGACACTTTGCCCTTTAGTTTCGCTCCAACTTCGGTTGACATATAAAAAATGTTCCTCCTAATTTTTACCCATTTAAAATAATTCAAACTACTGCGCTGAGTAGGTATGACATTGCTTAATCTTGTGACTCTGTGGATGATGACTCTTGCTCGCTTTGTGAAGAGCCTTCATTCGTGCTCTGAGAATCCGTTCCGTCCGGCAAGACCGGATAGATCTTTTCCCCATCTTTTGAATAGAAAAATCGGCTCCGGGCCAATTTCGCTACATATTCATCGTCTTTCAGTAAGGCAACATCCCGCTCCAACGAAGCCACTTTTTGTTCAGCTTCTTTTTGTTCAGCGACTGTTTCCGCCTTATATTCCTTTAGCTTTTGCAGGCGCATTTGATCGTTGAACATTTGAATGCCTACGATCGCAAATATCGCTAATGCCGCCACGAAAAACGCCACCAGCCGACGTCGGCGAAACACGACTTGCCGCCGCTCTTTTTCAAACTTGGCAAATTGCTCTTTCGCATAATCGGTCTGCAATAGTTCTATTTTTTTATTTGATTCTTTTGCCACCTGAACTCGCTCCCGTCGCTGTCTTTGTTTTTTACATTATACCAACATCCGCAAAGCTTGTCTAACTGAAAATGCCGTAAAAATCAAGCATTTTCTGAGATTCTTTCCTCTGAAACGATCTCATACATTTTTGCAGCGTCTTCTTTTTCGTCGATTCATGCAATTCATTGACTTTTACTTCCAAGACCTTATTCCCGAATTGAATGCGCATAGTATCGCCTACTTTGACGTCACTGCTTGACTTGGCTAATTTGCCGTTGATCTGAATGCGTCCCTTGTCTGCCACTTCTTTGGCCACAGAGCGACGCTTGATGATGCGGGAGATTTTAAGAAATTTATCTAATCTCATGTTTTTCACCTCTTCTTAATAGTTTCTTTCCAAATGGGACTAACAGCCATTCGCGAATCGTTAACAATTTGATTTTGATCGCTGCCCCGATAAAGGCTGCGCCTCCCAGACCGACACCGCCTAGGCAAAAAAGCAGTGCCTGTAGTCGATGGGTCAAAGGACCGTTCAATAAGATCGCAACGAAGCTATAATATAAGAATAGCACGCTTGCCATGATCCCTAAACAAATAAATAGTTTTTTTCCATAATTTCCTTCATGCCAAAAGTGATTGATGCTGCTTTTTGCTCGACGCTGTTCGGAAACCACAAAACAGCATAAGGTCGCGCCTAACCCCAACAGCGTACTGACACTCGCTCCTGCAGTCCCATAAGAAGCAGTCAGCGGCCACATCGATAGACATTTGATCAAAAGACCGATCCCCGCAGCCAGCAAGCCGAAGGTATAGGTATTGCGACTTTGTTGAATGCTTTGATAGGCTTGGATCGTCGCCATCAGAGCGATGGAAAAGACAAACAATACCAGCGCCACATTGCCAGAACCGTCTTTGAATAAGGCAAAGTTAATATAAGGCAGCAAAATCGCTAAGCCCACGGCGGAAGCCGAAGCAATCCCGATCGTTAGGCGTAAATACATTTTTGCCGACTTTTCAAACAGCTGCTGATTTTTTACCGTCAAATACTTGGTCAACGTTGGCAAAAACGTCGAGCTTAACGCCATCGCCACCACAAGACCTAGTTGGACGAGGGGTTGTCCCCGATCATAGATCCCTTTCGAAATCCGGGCTGCTTGTGCCGTCAACCCACCTGCTTCCAGTGCATTGGTCAATAAAAACGAATCCGCTAACTGGAACAAGATCAAATAGCCGCTATAAATCGTTAACAGACCGCCTTCTAAGAAGAAGCGTTTCTTCAACGAGGCGGATAAAACAGCGGGGTTTTCTCCTGTACGGGTGACTGGTTTATGCCATAACGATAGGCGTTTACCGTTGATTTGTCGGCTATAATAACTTAAAATCCACCACGCCGCAAGCCCCCGACTAAGGCACCCATCATGGCGACAGTCCCTGTTTGATAAACCGTCCAACCCAATTGCTGGAAAGCTGCCGCAGCACCTAAAATCACCCCGACTCTAAGGAGCTGCTCTACGACTTGGGAAACTGCGGTTGGCACCATTTGTAAATTCCTTGAAACATTCCTCGATAAAAGGTCAAAGGCGGGACAAACAAGAAGGTAAAGGAAACGACTCGAATCAAGCCTGACAGTTGGTCGTCCCCCATCACTTGCGCGATTGGACCGGCAAATAAAAAGGTCATAGCCCATAAGCCGATCGCCGACCAAAGCACATAAGGCGTCAAAGCTTGCAGCCGTTCCTTGCTTTTCAAAGGATCGGGTTCTTCAGCGACAACGCGGGAAATAAACTGTGGCAAACCTGACAACGCCAAAGTCATTGCCAATCCATAAATCGGATAGACTTGTTGATACACATAAAACCCTTCGTCCCCTACCAGGTTCTGAAAAGGGACCCGATAAACGGCACTTAAGATTTTTGCGATAAAGGAAGCGATCGTTAAAATAAACGCCCCTTCCATCGTACGCTTCAATTGTGATTTCGGCATCCCTCTGGTTCCTTTCTAGCCTTGACTGGCGTATTTTTGTTCCCGTAATGCTTTGACAAAATCTTGGATTTCTAATAGCCAGGTGCTTTCTTTCATCACTGGCGGAATCTGTAATTTGATGGTCATTTGCTCATGATCGACACCCATCGTGGCTTTTAATTTAGTGGCTTTTAATGCCTCAAACAGCTGCTCCACCGAATAATTTTTCGTGCCGACTTTACTCAAAGTAAACGACACCGTCTGTTGCTGCTTGCGGATAGTTTCTAACAAGGCACGATCCCCGTTCATTTTGATCTCGCCCACCGTTAAGAGGTGCGCCACTTCAACAGGGTATTCTCCAAAACGGTCTAACAAATCATCTTGAAGTTCATCGACTGCTTCTTGTGATTCCAGCTCACGAATTCGTTTGTAGATCTCGATTTTTTGCCGTTCATCTTCAATATACGAAGTCGGCAAGTAGGCATCGATCCCCAGATCAATCTCAACGGTCGTTTTCTCTGTTTGGGTATTTTTCCCTTGCTTACGGGTAACTGCTTCCGACAGCATTTGCGAGTACATATCAAATCCGACTTCATCGATAAAGCCGTGCTGTTGCGCCCCCAATAGATTTCCCGCTCCCCGAATTGAAAGATCGCGCATCGCGATTTTGAATCCTGAACCTAACTCCGTAAAGTCCTTAATGGCTTGTAGTCGTTTTTCACTGACTTCGTTCAACACTTTTTGCTGTTCATACATGAAATACGCATAGGCGACTCGATTGCTCCGTCCGACACGGCCGCGCAACTGATACAACGTCGAAAGCCCCATGTAATCGGCATTTTCTACAAACAACGTATTGGCATTGGGAATATCCACACCGGTTTCAATGATCGTTGTTGTCACCAACACATCGTATTGGCCTTCAATAAAGTCAAACAACGTATTTTCCAATTGGATCTCGGTCATTTGCCCGTGAGCATAAGCGATTCGTGCGTCTGGCACTAACGCCTGCAGTTCTTCGACTTTTCGCTCGATCGTATCGACACGATTATAGAGATAAAACACTTGCCCTCCCCGGGCCATCTCCCGTTGGATCGCTTCTCGCACCGCTCCTGGATTCATCTCCATCACATAGGTTTGGATCGGGTAACGATTTTCCGGTGGTGTTTCGATCACAGATAAATCCCGCACACCCAGCATCGACATATGCAATGTTCGTGGGATCGGCGTTGCCGTCAACGTCAACACATCGACTTGCGAACGTAGTTGTTTCAAGCGCTCTTTGTGTTTTACCCCAAAACGTTGTTCTTCATCGATCACCAACAAGCCCAAATCGGCAAACTCAACATCTTTTGACAATAATCGGTGGGTCCCCACCAAAATATCGACTTGCCCTTTGCGCACTTGCTCGATCGTTTCATTCTGCTGTTTTTTCGTCCGAAAACGACTCAGCACCCCAACATTGACGGGGAATCCTTCAAAACGATCGACCATCGTTTCATAGTGCTGCTGCGCCAAGATCGTTGTCGGCACTAAGAAAGCCACTTGTTTGCTTTCTTTGATTGCTTTAAAAGCAGCCCGCAGCGCCACTTCTGTTTTCCCAAAACCGACATCTCCGACTAACAAGCGGTCCATCGGTTTTTCTTTTTCCATATCCCGCTTGATCTCTGCCGTACTGCGCAGCTGATCATCGGTTTCCGAATACGGAAAAGCATCTTCAAATTCTTTTTGATAGGCATCGTCTGGTTGAAAGGCATAACCTTTTTCTGATTCGCGTTTGGCATACAATAAAATCAAATCATCCGCGATGTCTTCAATTTTAGCCGTCACTTTGCGCTTGGTCTTCGCCCACTCGCTGCCACCTAATTTATTGATTTTCGGTGTTTTCGATTCGGAAGCCACATATTTTTGAATCAAATTCAACTGGGTGACTGGAATAAAGAGCTTGTCTTCGTTTTGGTACAAGATCGTCATGTAATCTTGGTGGACGCCATCGACTTCTAAAGTTTCCATGCCGATGTACTTCCCGATCCCATGATTCGCATGGACGACATAATCGCCGGCTTTTAACTCATTGTAGCTTTTGAGACGTTCCGCATTGGTGACATTTTGCCGGCGGGCTCTTTTTTTGTTCATCTTTTGGAAAATTTCTTTTTCCGTAACCACCACTAGCTTGTCTTGCGGCATTTCAAAGCCGCTTTGCAAACGTTCCACCACGATTTGGGTGCGTCCCGTAAACAGGCGGTCTTGTTGCGTCTGCACCGCATAGATATCATGATCTCGCAGATCTTGCTCTAACTTCTTAGCCCGTTCTTGGTCACTGACCAGGAAAATCACCGTCTGCTGCTGCTTCTCCCAGCGATCGATCTCAACTTTCAAGAGACCCATTTGGCTGAAAAACTGCTGCATCGGCCGGTATTGGAATTGATGGATCGCTTGGAAGCGAATGTTCCCCATTCCTTTTTGGAATAAAGAAAAGAAGCTGGTCACAAAGGTTTCTTTTTGCAGCAATTGATGGACATCGATCCCGAATTGCTGTTCAGAAAAGACCCGCAGTTCCGCTAATTTTTGGGTATGCCACTCCGCTTCTTCCCGTTCGATCTCACGATTGGTCTCCATGATCCGGGCATAATCATCGATCATTAAAAAGGCATCTTCAGAAAAATAATCTAAGACACTTGTTTGCTGACGATACAGCAAATCCGTGTAATAACGGGCACTTTCACCAGGAATCCCCGCTTGCCATTGGGAGGCCAATTGGCCGAAATAGTCTTCTAAAAAGGCACGATCGGTTGCTTCTTTGGTGACTGCCAACCGCTTGTTCAATAATTCTTGCAGCTGCTTTTGCCCCGCCGCTAAATCTTCCGCTGAGAAAACCAATTCGGTAGTGGGTAAAATAGCCACTTGTTGCAGCGTTTCCACTGAGCGTTGCGTTTCCACGTTGAAAGAACGCATCGAGTCGATTTCTACATCAAACAACTCGATCCGTACGGGGTATTCGGCATTTAATGGGTATATATCGAGGATGCTTCCACGAATACTGAATTCGCCGGGTTTGCCAATCATTGACTGCCGTTCGTAACCCATCAAGATCAAGTGTTGCGGCAAACGCTCTAAATCGATCTCATCGCCGATCTGCCATTGGAATTGGTTGGCTAACCAGGTTTTCTTTTCAGGCAAATACTTTCGCAAAGCCGCCACCGGCAACACATAGATCCCGGTTTTTCCTTGCGAAACAGCATTCAGCGCGGCCACTCGTTCTTCTCGTGCTTCTGGTGAAGAAAAAGCCATTTCGGCTGACAACACTTCATCCACTGGAAAAACATAGACATCTTCCGTCACATTACGCAGATCTTCGGCTAGTTGATTTGTATAATAGAGATTTGGTGTCACCACGATCACTTGCTTTTGAAATGCCTGATACACACCGGTGATCGCTAATGTTTTTGCCGATCCAGCTAGACCGGTCAGTAATTGCCGGGGGGCCTGTTCACGTAAACCTGCATGCCAAGCCGCCACTGTCGGCACTTTATTTATTAATTCAATTAAATCCATCTCGGCCCTCCTTAGTTAAATCGATTCATTGTGGCAAGAAAGTCGCCGTTGGTCAAGTAATCACTACTTGCCTCGACCGCTTTATCAATACTTTGTAAAACGATCGGCAGATCGTCTTTTGCAAAAGGACTCAGGACATGATTGACCACGGTTTGTCCCGGACGCGGCCGATCGATCCCGATTTTGATACGGTCAAAGACTGTCGAATCCAAGTGAGCGATCAAACTCTTGATCCCATTGTGGCCACCTGCACTGCCTTTTTGGCGCAAGCGGATTTTCCCTAATGCTAAATCAAGGTCATCATAGACCACCACTAATTCTTCTTGGTAGATGCCAAAATAGGTCATCAACGGACCTACCGCACGACCCGATTCATTCATGAAGGTTTGCGGTTTGACCAAAAGGATTTTTTCACCCTTCAAGAAAAACTCTGCCACCTCTGCTTCAAAAGCCGACTTTTTAAAGGTTGCTTGGTACTTTTGTGCCAACGCATCCACTACCATAAAGCCAACATTATGTTTGGTTTTTTCATATTTTTTGCCGGGATTTCCCAAGCCTACAATCATTTTCATTTTTTAGTTACGCTCCATTATTTCTAGTTTCAAGCTGATTCTTCATCTATTTTATCGGTTTTCTTGTCCAAACACAAAATACTGGGCACACAAATGCGCCCAGTTCTTTTGCTTAGGTAATTATAACACGAAATGGACTGTTATGGTGGCGTCCTCTTGCTCAGTTTTTATCTTTCTTAACGAATCTTAATAAAACGTTGGTATATCTTCTTTTTGACGTAATAACAAAGAAAGCATTTACAACTGAAACAGTGATATTTTGTGTAATATTGTTGTGCAAATCACATGACAAATATACTTGAAAATGGTAGGATGATAGCGAGTAAAACAATTATGCGGAAGGAATGATACACAGATGACTGCAAAAACGAACAAAAAAGATCACCAAAAGGTAATTCTTGTTGGAGACGGTGCGGTTGGTTCTAGTTACGCGTTTGCGCTGGTGACCCAAAACATTGCGCAAGAAGTCGGAATCATTGATATAAATACAGCAAAAACAGAAGGCGACGCAATTGATTTGTCCCATGCCTTGGCCTTTACTTCCCCTAAAAAAATCTATGCCGCTTCTTATGAAGACGCACATGATGCTGATTTAGTTGTTATTACTGCTGGTGCGCCTCAAAAACCAGGCGAAACCCGCTTAGATTTGGTTCATAAAAACTTAAAAATCAACCGGGAAGTAGTTACCCAAATCGTTGATTCAGGGTTTAACGGAATCTTCTTGGTAGCAGCAAACCCAGTCGATATTTTGACTTATTCGACTTGGAAATTCTCAGGCTTCCCGAAAGAACGCGTCATCGGTTCAGGTACTTCATTAGATTCTGCCCGTTTCCGTCAAGCATTGGCTGAATTGGTCGATGTTGATGCCCGTAACGTCCATGCCTATATCTTAGGCGAACACGGGGATTCAGAATTCCCTGTTTGGTCTCATGCCAACGTGGCCGGCCTACAAATCTATGAATGGGTCAAAAATAACCCAGACATCGATGAAGAAGCCATGGTCAACATTTTCTTCAGCGTTCGTGATGCAGCCTACACCATCATCGAGAAAAAAGGTGCGACTTTCTATGGGATCGCAGTAGCTTTAGCACGGATCACTCGTGCGATCTTAGACGATGAAAATGCTGTCTTACCACTATCTGTGTATATGAATGGCGAATATGGTTTAAACGACTTGTACATCGGTGCGCCTGCAGTCATCAACGCCCAAGGGATCCAAAAAGTGATTGAGATCCCATTGACGGATGGGGAAAAAGACCGGATGGCCGCTTCTGCAAAACAATTAAAAGATATTCTTGATGAAGCTTTTGCAAAACTAGATGCAGAAGACAATCAATAATTTCTTTCACTTCGTTTAGCTAATCAACCATGCAACTGAACGAACCTTACAGCTTACTCTTTTTCAGAACAATTTGATCAAGATGACCTGCTGCCGGTTCGTTCAGTTTTTTTATGCAATGAAATGCTTTTCTACAGCTTAGCTAAAGATAGTTTAAGAATTTTCTATTTTTCATGGAAGTTTCATTTGTCATATTCGCTTTCCTGGGGGAATATGGTATGATTTAAGCGTTATTATCTATTATGCCATTAGAAAAAAGGAGTAGTTGAATGACTCGTTCAAACAAACATACTGACGCCAAGAACAATACCAAGAAAATCGTTCTGATCGTTGTGGCTGCTTTATTAGTAGTGATCGCTGGCGGCTATACCTACCGAAGTACATATTATGCAAACCGTTTTTTACCAAAGACTGAAATTGAGGGCATCGATATCAGCAACAAAACCGTTGCTGAGGCCAATGCTCTGCTGCATGACCGCTATTCGCAAGAAGATTTCACCATCAAAGAAGGCGATAGCGAATGGAAGACAATCAACCTTGCTCAATTTGGTTTACAGACGGATTTCACCGATGAGCTACAATCGTTAAAAGATGAACAGAACCAGTGGAGTTGGGGAATGGCTTACGTTTCTGCTGCAGAAGAAAAAACACTGGATAATCTCTCGGTAGATCAAGATACGCTAAACAGCGAAACAGACACGATTCAAAAGGAACTAGAAACTTTAAATGAGGATCGCACCAAGTCTGCCGATGCAACATTGGAAAAAGGCGAAGACGGTTTTTCTATCAAACCAGAAGTTGACGGCGATGCCATTGATGTGGACAAAGCAGTGGCTGACTTACAAGAAGCCATCGTCAGCGGCGAAAAGGAACTAAATCTCGGCGATTACATCACAAAACCAAGTGTGACCGCTGATGATCCTGATCTAACCAAAGAAATGGATTCGTTGAATAAAATCGCCAAAGTAACCGGCAATTATACGATCAACGGAAACACGTTTCAAATTCCAAGAGAATCGATCATGGATTGGCTCTCTTACAAAGATGGCAACACCACGATCGACGAAGACAAAGTAAGAAGCTATGTCGCTTCGATCGGTGAGCAATACAACACCAGCACCAATTCTTCGACCTTCAAGAGTACCAAACAAGGCGAAGTAACAGTTCCAGCCGGCACCCTCAGCTGGACGATCCAAACCGATGCGGAAACAGAAGCATTGATCGAGGCGTTAAAAGCCGGCGAAGACTTCACCCGCACACCGATTGCTCAAGGAAGCACCGATGCAGGCAGCCCGCTGTTTGGCAACACCTATATCGAAGTTGATCTAAAAAACCAACACATGTGGTATTACAAAGACGGACAGCTTGTTCTTGAAACAGCCATAATTTCCGGAAAACCAGCCACACCAACACCAACTGGCGTCTTCTATGTCTGGAACAAAGAAGAAGATGCAACCTTGACCGGTGAAGATTATGCGTCCCCTGTTGATTACTGGATGCCGATTGATTGGACCGGTGTCGGAATCCATGATTCTGATTGGCAAACGGAATACGGTGGTGATCTTTGGAAAACCCGCGGCTCTCACGGCTGTATCAATACTCCGCCAGGCGTCATGAAAGAATTGTACAGCAAAGCCGAAGTCGGGACACCCGTGATCGTGATTTAACCGAAAAAAGAGTCAGACCTTTTTATAGATGAACCAAAAGCTGCAAAAGAAAATTCTTTTGCGGCTTTTTTTGTTATTTCCCCCATGTTCCTATTTACAAAGCGTCATTTAATTAATATACTTAATTAACTATATTAATTAATAAGGAGAATCATTTTGGAAAAAGTCGTCTTCATCGATCGTTCTACTTTGGCTGGAAGTTTGATTAAAATTTTTGCCCGCAACATCCAAATGCTTTCTGAGGATCAAATCAGCGTGACGGTTCTGACACCGGAACGACTAGCAAGTTATCGTTTTTCGCAAGAAAAAATCGTTTTGGTCGACCCCTTGCTTTCTTTAACAGATCCAATGATCCAACAAGCTATCCCACCGCGCATCAAACGCCTGTCGTTTCCTGTCAATCATTACAGCGGCATGAATACTGAAGGCATTCTAGAATTGATCCAACAAGCATAACCTAAAAAGGCCGACGGAAACCAATGGTTTCTGCCGGCCTTTTCTCATGCCACTTGCCCTTTGCTAGACCATCGCTTCTTCTTGTTCTAACAAAGTAACTTGCTCTCCTTTGTCTTGCAGCGCGGCGACGTGCATCGTGCCCCACTGGCAAAGGGTATCCAATAAGCCGCCTAAGGTTTCTCCATATTCACTCAAGGAATACTCCACTTTGGGTGGTACTTGATTATAGGACTTGCGGGTAACGATATCAGACTCTTCTAATTCCCGCAATTGCTGCGTCAACATTTTTTGACTGATGCCAGGAATTTTCCGCCGTAAATCACTAGGACGCAATGCCCCATGGCGTAAATTACAAAGAATGATTGGTTTCCATTTCCCGCCGATGACATCCATTGTTGCTTCTACACCGATATTATAAATTTTTTCTTCCATTTTTTTCACCTCATCATGTTTGCTAACATACAAAAGTTACCAAAAGGTGTGTATCAAACAAAAAAGTACGTACTATACAACCTTACCTCCTCATTATATGATGATTACAGAAAAAAATAAAGGAGATGTTTTTATGATCGAAAAATTATCGGATACCGTTACACTGAACAATGGCAGTAAAATCCCCGGTTTGGGGTTAGGTGTCTTTCAAATCCCTGAAGCTGAAACAGCAGAGGTCGTGAAACAGGCCATCGTCAATGGGTATCGCCTGATTGATACGGCGGCTATTTACGGCAACGAAACAGGAACAGGGGAAGGAATCAAACAAGGCTTACAAGAAACGGGGTTGTCTCGTGAAGAACTCTTTGTCACTTCCAAACTTTGGAACGATCATTTAACTTATGATGAAACGATCCACGCCTTCAATGAAAGTTTGGCCCGCTTAAACCTCGAGTATCTCGACTTGTACTTGATCCATTGGCCGGGAAATCAAGCATTTCAAGAGTCATGGCGCGCATTGGAAGACTTGTATGCCGCAGGAAAAATCAAAGCAATCGGGGTCAGCAACTTCCAGATTCATCACTTGGAGCAATTATTGGCCGTTGCTAAGGTCGTTCCTGTCGTCAATCAGATCGAACTGCATCCCAAACTGACGCAGCAAGACCTGCGGGACTTTTGTGCTGAAAAAGGGATTGCGATCCAAGCTTGGTCGCCTTTGATGCAAGGCAAACTGCTGACAGATGACACCGTCTTGGCAATCGCCGATGCACAGCAAAAATCAGCGGCACAAGTGCTTTTACGCTGGGCTATCCAACAAGGAATCTTAGTCAATGTCAAATCGACACACCCTGAGCGAATGATCGCCAATGCAGCGATTTTTGATTTCCGTTTATCAGAAGAGGAAATGGCCCGCTTGAACACATTAAATGAGGACCTGCGAGTGGGTCCAGATCCAGACACATTCGATTTTCATTAATCACACTATATACTAAACAAAACCTTAGGAGGAAGTAGAATGACAAACACAAACACAGGATTTTCAATGGTGAACCACGTGGGAATCACCGTCAGCAATCTCGAACGTTCCATCCAATTTTATGAAGCATTAACTGGAAAGAAAATCGCCAATCAAGATACGATCGGTGGCAAACGAATGGCGCAAACGCAAGGTTTAGAGGATACATTGATCAAATACGCCAATCTTCATTTAGACAATCTCAACATCGACCTTTTAGAATACGTCGAACCAAAATCCAACAAAGCTAGCTATTCCAATGAGCAAATCAGTGCCATGCATCTTTGTTTTGAAGTCGAAAATATTGATGAAGCCGTTGCTCGTCTAAAAGCCATCGGGGTTGAACCTGACGGTACCCCAATCGTTTTTGAAGAACAAGATGGTTTAAAAAGCGGCTTCGGGACAGGAGTTGCCTACTTTACAGATCCAGACGGTACCAATCTTGAACTGATTGCACCAAAAGGACCATTTCAACGGGGATAATTGAAAAAGGGATGGCGACTTATAGCGCCCTCCCTTTTTATTTACGCAAAACTATTATTTTTTCATTAGTTCCCCTTCATAGAACCCTTTACAGCGAGTACAATAAATAGATAATCCTCTTTATTCGCTGATTTTTCCAACAAATCTAGCTTGAAAGGAAGTGATCTCGATCGATATTGGCCTTTTGTTGTTGATTTTTACGGGGATTTTTTTCATCGTCTTCCGGTTCTTTTACCGAGAAGAACCCAATTATATCTTCGGCTTTCGCACCAAGCGCAGTACAGCCAGTGTCAGCAATTGGCGTTTTTCCCAGCAGTGGTTCTCCCTGTTGGCGATGCTCTTTCTAGGTGGGGTCATTTTGCTGCAGCGCAACGAGCTGATGGAAGAGAAATTTTACCAGATAGCCGTCCTTGGCAGCTATCTTCTAGCAGCACTGCTGGTAGAAATAGTGCTTTATCTCAAAGATTCACGCTCGAGCACAAAAAAGTAAGACAAAAAAGACATTCCGGGGAATGTCTTTTTTCTATTCTTTATTTTGACTGTGGATCGTGATTCCCAACACCAGGGCTAAAATTCCTGAAACCACCCAGATGGTCCGGTGGAATAAGAAAATTCCTAGCAAGCTGCTTAAAACCGCCCCAAAAAAGAAACCGCCGATGATCAAGGAAATAGAAATGATCTTGGGTGTCACTGATTGGTCCTGCTTAAACCAGCGCAAATACAAGTAATCAGCCAGCGAACGTAAATTGCCAGTGGTCATCGTGGTGGCATAGGGCATCCCTGCCAAGCGCCGATAGGCGGCATATTGAATCGCTGCAAAAAAAGATAATCCGGAATCAACCAGGACATTGGGTAAAGAGCGCGCAAAAAAGCCCAGAACCAAAATACCGATTGCTTCAAAGATCAACGCAGCATTTTGCCAAACGATCCAACCACCAGTCGGAAAATGATGCTGCAGATAATTCGTCACCACGATCCCCACTAAAAACATACAGATTGGTGGCAGATACCGAAAGGCTTGTTCAAACTGCCCCGTTGAAAGATTGATCCCTAACAAAATAACATTCCCCGACTGCATGCTCGCAAACACTTCACCGTGAAAGAGATAGGTATAGGCATCTAAAAAGCCGCCAGCCATTGCGAGAAGAACCCCCACCGGCAAACTTTCATGCACGACAAACTCGGTTTTGCCTTTGACACTACTCAAACTTTTTTCCATTGGTTTCGCCTCTTGTTTTTTTATACTTTCTGACAGCTTAACGCTTAAAAACGCCGACAACTCGTTATGTTTTGCGGCGTTTAGGTGACTTTTTCGATAGCTGACAAATCAACCACCCCAAAAGAACGGCGGTCAGTGCTCCAGCTGAATCCAGCATGACATCTTGAAAAAGCGGCGTCCGTCCTCCCGTCAGCATTTGATGGTATTCATCGATCCCTGCATAGCCAGTGGCTGCCAACCAAGCAAAAAAGCGGCTAGCCAATACGGCATACGGCGATAAACGAGCACGAAAAACAAACTGCCCCCTAGGACAAAATAGGTAAAGAAATGTGCGCCTTTACGGATGAAAAATTCCACAAAGGAGAAATAGCCTTTTTCCGCAATACTGATCTCCGAACCAGCATAGGAAAAAGAAATCTTCTCTAGCCACTCTTTCAATGGTTCATTTTTTAAGATTCGTGAAAGCAACCCAATTTGCGATTGCTGCTCATAGGTTTGTGAAGAACTGATAAAGAGGATGATCATGACCGCAACTGCGATACAAAAGTAAAAATTCGGTTCTTTCAGTAATTTTTTCATAATTTTCACTCCTCATTTTCCTATCTTACCATTTTCATTTGGTGATGCAACTGTTTTTCAAAAAGAGCGTTCTATTGATCTTTCAGCGTTTCGATGAAAAACGATCTTCCTTTAGAGTCTCTCTTTCAAAGCGATTCCTCAAAAAACATAAAAAAGTATCTGAAACAGCTTTTCATGCCATTCAGATACTTTTCTCATTTCTCAGACCATAACCTAGAAGGAAACGAATTATTCAAACCCAACGATTCGATGAGGAACATAAGGCTCCTCGAGATATGCAATATCAGCGGGATCCAAAGCAATGCCTGTCGCCTTAACTGCTGTTTCAACATGAGACATTTTCGTCGCGCCAATCACTGGTGCTGCCAGAGTTGGTTTGCTGAATAACCAAGCTAAAGAGATTTCTACTCGACTGACACCATAGCGACTAGCCAATTCTCCAACGCGGTCAATAATCAGTTGGTCTTTATCTGCGGTTTCGTCATATTTGGAGCGAGCAACCTCATCAGTCACTAACCGTTTTGATGACTCATTGTTGCTTCTGGCCAAACGACCAGAGGCTAATGGACTGTACGGTGTAAGAGCGATACCTTCTGATTCACAATAAGGAATCATTTCTCTTTCTTCTTCACGATAGATCAAGTTTAAATGATTCTGCATAGAAACGAATTTGGTCCAACCATTTTTCTCAGCAATATAATTGGCTTTTTGAAATTGGTAAGCATGCATCGCTGATGCGCCAATATAGCGAGCTTTTTCTGATTTGACCACATCATGTAAGGCTGCCATCGTTTCTTCGATCGGTGTGTTGTAATCCCATCGATGAATGATGTATAGATCAACATAGTCTGTTTGCAAACGTTTCAAGCTTTGATCTATTTGGGACATGATATGTTTCCGAGAAAGTCCACCGCCATTAGGGCCATCAAACATTTTCTGATGTACTTTTGTTGCCAGCACGATTTCATCCCGTTTAGCATAGTCTTTCAATGCTGCGCCTAGAATCTCTTCACTACGCCCGATTGAATAAACATTCGCCGTATCAAAAAAATTGATTCCCAAGTCAAGTGCCCCTTTAATGATTGGACGGCTGTCAGCTTCTTCCAAAACCCATTTGTGTATCCAATTGACTGGGTCACCGAAACTCATCGCACCTAAACAGATTTTGGAAACATCCAAACCCGTATTGCCTAATTTGGTATACTCCATTTTACTGATCACTCCCCACTATTTTCTTTGTTAGCTAAAGTTTAATTCAAACAAAAAGCGATGTCTATTGCTTAAAAAACGCCTTCCTATGCTTTTTAGGCATAGACTTTCTGGCGATTAGGTGATCACTTGATCTTTCCTAAGATAAGTGATGTATCCACTTAATAAATCATCTGCTCAAAATTACGCAGCTAGAAACAATGCTTATCCATTTTTTAAGGGTTCAATATGGCTTTTGTGGTCACAAAAAAAACAAGGCTTGTTCCCCTTGACTTCAAGTACACCCAAACAGCTACAATAGTAAAAAAGGAGTAATGATTATGAAGCGGTTATACTTAATGCGCCACGGAGAAACTCTTTTCAACAAACTTGGCAAAGTACAAGGATGGTGTGATTCTCCCCTAACGGAGACCGGCAAAGAGCAAGCCCATAAGGCAAAAGCTTACTTTGCAAGAAACCAACTAACTTTCGGCCATGCAGTAGCATCGACTCAAGAAAGGGCCTGTGACACACTAGAAATAATCTGCGGGACAACCGACTATGAGCGCCGAAAAGGATTGAAAGAAATGAATTTTGGTCTATTCGAGGGAGAAAGTACCCACTTGCAGCCGAAAGGACCAAAAGCTTACGAACATTTTTATCAATCCTTCGGCGGAGAATCTGCTGCTGAAGTTCGCCAACGAATGTTTGCCGAGCTTGTAGATATCATGACCACTACCAAAGCTGACAATACCTTAGTTCTCTCCCACAACGGTGCAATCTTTTATTTTTTCAAACACTTATTTCCAAATGAAGTCCCCCCTTTACGATTGGCTAATTGCGGTTTTATGGTCTTTACTTATGAAAATGGCCACTTTTTTTATCTCGAGACCGTTGATCCTACAAGATCAGTGACCAACTGATTCAATAATACCGTCTCCTTTCAGCACTCTCCCATAATAACCAACTGCTGTCGTGACCTTCCTGCTTAACCATGTTCTACCTATAAAAAAAGTGCGTCGAACCTATCTCTGTTCGACGCACGGATTTTTTCATCATTCACTAGTCAGTAAAAACAGCTTTGTTCATCCTTATAGAGCTGACATACTTCTTTTGAAACAACTTAAGCGACACATCGCTGCCTACCTGCAAGTTTTTGCTTATTTTCAGACCTGTGGTTCATCCTTGAAGAGGCTTGTACCGATCTCATAGCCCTCGACATAATGATTTAAGCGGCGAACGACGGCTTCAGCAGCAGCTTTTGAAGGGGTAATGATCAATAGGATATCAAAACCTGCGATGGTACCGGCGATCTCCGGTAGCTCCATCTCATCTAGGTAGTTAGCGATGACATCTGCTCCATTTCCCGCAGTATGCACCACCACCATAAACTCGACTTGCGTGATCGCTTTTAAATATTCATACATAGAAAAAGCAATTTTGTCCTCCAAATTGCGCTCTTTTGATTCAAAAATCGAATAATAAGGACGACCATTTTTCGCATAGGTTTTGGCAATATTCATTTCTCGCATATCACGGGAAATCGTCGCTTGGGTTGCTGTAACGTTTTCTTGTTTTAATAAGTTCATCAATTCTTCTTGAGATTCGATACGGTGTTCCGCAAAAAGACGTTTGATGATCACTTGACGCTCTTTTTTCTTCATTTGTTCAATCAGCTCCTCTCAGATCTTATTAAATAAGCAGAACCTCTCACTCAGTGGGGGAGCAGCAAGACAGATTGCCTATCAAAGGAAGAGCATCGAGAAGATCAAGATCAGCAGATTCGAAACCCCAATCACAAGTAACGGTTTGCGCATAAAGCGGGTCCAAGTGGAATAGTTGACCCGAGCCAGCTCCAATCCCCCCATCACGACGCCAGAAGTTGGTGTGATCAAATTCACTAATCCGCAACCAGCAGTAAAGATCATTACCATGACGTTCGGATTGAGTCCGATGCTTTGCGCCAAGGCCCCCATGATTGGGATCGATACATACGCTAGTCCGGAAGTTGATGGAATCAAGAACGATAAGAGCAAATACAAAATGTAGGCGCCAATCACAAACAGGACAGGTGATAGACCTTCTAAAAGATGGGAAGCCCGATCCAAAATAAACAGATCCAAGTACGTCGTTTGCATAATGTAGGAAGCACCCCGTGCCACAACGATGATCAAGACAACGGATAAAATGTCTTTGACCCCATCGATAAAGTTGGTCACGATTTCTTTTTCTGAGAATCCTTGAATCAACGCAATGATGATACTGATGTAGAAGAACCACATGGCCAAATCACCAAAATACCATTCACCGAAGCTATTGCCGGTCAAAAAGGCGGTCCAACCGTCAAACACATGGATATCAAAGTCGCCCCAAGGAATCAAGGAAACCACCATGATCACAAAGGATAAGCCAAAAATCGTCAAAATCAGGCGATGTTTTTGCGTAAACACCAAGGCTTCGTTCGTGTCTTTGACAAAATGTTCTTCCATTTCTTTTTGCTCTTGCAGCGATAAGATCGTCGACCCTTTGTCAGCTTTGACTTTTTTGGCATAAGACATCACTACAAAGATACAGTATGCGGTCGTGACTAACCAAAGCATTGCCCCGACTACTAAAATCGTGCCGTTGTTTGGGGCAATATCGATGCTTCGCAAGGCATCCATCGCAACGCCGGTCGCAAAGGGATTGACGGTGGAGCCAATCACGCCAGCACCCGCACCCAGCATAACGGTTCCTGCTGCGACGATCGTATCAAAACCTGATGCCACCATCGTGATTGCTAATAAGGAATAAAAAGGAATCGTTTCTTCCGCCATTCCATAAGTGGAGCCGCCGATCGAAAACAGGATCATTAAAATCGGAATCAAAATCAACTCATTGCCTTTGAGTTTTTTGACCAAATGTTGAATCCCGGCTTCCAAAGCGCCTGTTCGCGTGACGATATTCAAAAAACCACCTAAACAGAGAATAAACACACAGATCTCGATCGCATCACGAAATCCGTTAAAAGGCGCCATAAAGAAATCAGAAAACTTGGCACCTACCACTTGGCTGACCATCTCTTCTTGGCCTGCTGGTAAAGAAGGCGCAAAAGGCTGCCCTGCTAAAAGCCAGGAAGCGACCGTCAAGGCGATAATGATCAGAAATAAGATACTGAACGATGTCAGCGACTTTTTTTTCTTTTTGCTTTTTTTTCATCTGTGTTCCCCCTTTATTGAATCAATCCTATTTGCTGCCTACATTAATTGACAACATGAGAAAAATAATCTTGGTCATAAATAATGAGTTCTTTGTAGCGATAATAAATCTTTCTTTTATGCACGAGCGCCTTGAGCGTTTGACTGACTGTCTCTCGCGTCGTTCCACTGTACTTGGCTATATCATTGATAAAAACGGGAAAAGGGATGCGAATCTGCTCACCTTGTGTCTGCCCATGCTCGATCATCAAAAGACCAATCGTATTGACGACTCTTGTTTGCGCACTGGAGGTGACACAATACTCGACACGGCGTCTTTGTTTTTCCAATTGACGGCTCAGTTGCTGATTGAGCCACAGCAACTGACTTGTAGACGAAACAACTAGCGGTTCAAACAGCGACATCGCTGCAAACTGCACGACAATGTCTGTTGCAGCGAATGCCGATACATCATAGTTGTCTCTTTCAAACAAGCCAATCAAAGGAAATAACTGATCAGGCCCAACAAAATCTACATAACAATAGGAATCAGTTCCGTCGGTTTTTTCGATCCGCACAAGTCCTTCTATCACGAGGAATATCCGATCTCTTACGTCGCCTTCATAAAAAAGTACCTGGCCTTTTTTGTACGTACGGCAGTAAATATGCTCTTTCAACCGCTGCTGATTTTCTTCTTCCAGCCATTGAAAGCTGTTCACTCTTGTTGATGGATCTTTTATTTGGTGGTCGATCATTTTTCTCACTCCAATGTTTTGGGTCTTGCTTTGCTGCTTCGCTTATTTCCAGGTGATCTGCGTACCAGCGTCTTCGATGTCCGCCAGCTTGTCTAAAGAAGTAATCACTGCCTGTTTTTCCGCCCCCATTTTGACAAAATTCAAAGCGGCTTGCACTTTCGGCAACATACTACCTGGTGAAAAATGGCCTTCATCGACATAGGTTTCCAATTCAGCGGCGGTCACATGATCCAACCACTGCTCATTTTCCTTGCCAAAGTTCAAAGCGATTTTTTCTACGCCCGTTAAAATGATCAGCTGATCCGCATCGACCAAACGAGCCAATTTTTCAGAAGCAAAATCTTTATCGATCACGGCTTCAACACCCAGGCCATTGTCTAACACGGGAATGCCGCCGCCTCCTGCACAAATGACGATCGTGTTTTGTTCAATCAGCGCTTTGATGCTGGCAACTTCTTGGATCGCTTGTGGTGCAGGACTGGCTACGACTTTCCGCCAACCACGACCAGCATCTTCACGATAGATGGCATCTGTTGCCGCCATGGCTTCTTTGGCAGCCGTTTCCGTTAAGAAAGGCCCGATTGGTTTTGTCGGATGGGCAAATGCTGGATCTTGGGCATCGACTGTAATTTCCGTGACCACAGTCACCACCGGCTTCGCTATTTGAGCTGCTTTCAACTGGGTTCTCAGCTCATTTTGCAACCAATAGCCAATACTGCCTTGGGTCATAGCGACACAGGTATCTAAAGGCATCGCTGGATTTTTACTAGAATCGCTCGCTTGCTGCTGCAAAACCAAATTTCCCACTTGGGGCCCATTCCCATGGGTAATGATCAAATGAACGTCTTTTTGGATCAGGGGAATTAAATACTCGACCGTCTGTTTAAGCCGTTCTTTTTGCCCTTTGGCACTGGCATCTTCTGCTAAGATGGCGTTGCCGCCAAGGGCGACAACGATCGTTGGTTTCTTTTCACTCATCTGCTCACTGCTCCTTCTTACACTCTAGGAATAAATAGATCGCCTAAGGTTACTGCCATGATCGCTTTGATTGAGTGCATCCGGTTTTCAGCCTCTTCAAATTGACGACCCCAGTGACTACGGAAAATATCGTCTGTGATCTCCATTTCAGAAATGCCGAATTTTTCTTCGATCATTTTTCCATACGTCGTATTCGTATCATGAAACGCTGGCAAGCAGTGAAGCACGATCAAGCCATCGTCTTGTTTTCCGGTAGCCATCACCATTTCGCGGTTGATCTGGTAATCTTTCAACAGCTTCACCCGCTCTTCGAACTGGTCTTCTTCCCCCATTGACACCCAAACATCGGTATACAAGACGTCTGCATCTTTGACGCCTTTTTGGATATCATCTGTTACCATCAACTGACTGCCAGATTCTTTAGCAAATTCGTTGGCATAGTCTGTCACTTCTTGCGCTGGGAAAAGTTCTTTTGGTGCACAGATACGAACGTTGACCCCTAAAATCGCCCCCGTCACTAACAAACTATTTGCCATATTGTTCCGACCGTCACCCACATAAACTAGCGTAATGTTTTCCAAGGTACCGAAGTTTTCTTTGATGGTCATAAAGTCAGCGATCATTTGGGTTGGGTGCCATTCATCGGTTAAGCCATTCCAAACAGGAACACCGGAGAATTTGGCTAAATCTTCAACGACTTGTTGGCTGAACCCACGAAACTCAATACCATCAAACATGCTGCCTAAAACTTTTGCTGTATCTTCGACGGATTCTTTTTTGCCTAGCTGAATATCATTCGCGCCTAAAAATTCTGGATGGGCACCAAGATCGATGGCAGCTGTCGTAAAGGCCGCCCGTGTCCGAGTCGATGTTTTTTCGAACAAAAGAGCAATGTTCTTGCCTTCCAAATAGCGATGAGAAATATTTTGTTTTTTCAACTGTTTCAAATAGATTGAAAAATCAATGAGGTATTCTAACTCGGCTTTCGTAAAATCTTTTTCTGCTAAAAAACTTCTTCCTTTAAATACTTGTTCCATCGATGATTCCTCCTCTGATTTAAATATCTTCTCTAACAAATGGCATGCTCATGCAACGAGGGCCGCCACGACCGCGAACCAATTCACTGCCGGAGATTTTGTGCAATTTGATGCCAGCTTCTGCCAACTTCTGATTGGTGATGGTATTGCGGTCATATACGACGACTTCGCCAGGTGCGATCGTTAAAGTATTCGAACCGTCATTCCACTGTTCCCGAGCCGCTGCAATCAAATCGCTGCCACCGCAACGAATCAATTCAACCGCATTCAGTTCTAGATAGCGACATAAAATATTTTCCAACGTGTCCTTTTCTTCTTTGATCGTCACCCCATCACCTGCTCGTGAGATTGAATAAACCGTCAGCTCTCCTTCGATTTCTGGATGAATCGTAAACTTGTCATGATCGACCATTGTAAATACCGTATCTAAATGCATGAATTTGCGCTCTTGACCAATGTCAAACGCTAGGACATATTCAAAGCTTGGCTCATTTTCGAACACTTTGCGGGCCAGCTGCTCAATCGAAGCGGCATCCGTTCGTTGCGAGATACCAATCGCCAGCACATGTTTTGACAGAACTAATTCGTCGCCACCTTCGATGCGGGTTGGTTGGGCGCGATCATAAAGCATATGAGGCGGATTTTGCTGAAACATTGGATGATGAGCAAAAATATATTTGCCGTATAACGTTTCGCGCCGTCTTGTTTCTGAATACATGCGATTCAACGAAACGCCGTTTCCAATCGTCGCAAAGGGATCGCGCGTAAAATACAAATTCGGCATTGGATCGATCAGAAATGGGTATTGATCATCCACGGTCCCAGCGAGGCTCTGGGTGTTTGGCAGCTCCAGTTCATTTTTGGCTAAACCAGCCATGGTTTTGTCGATCAGTTCCCGATCATTGTCGCAAGACAGAAAATAATCCGTGACTTCTTTGATGATCTCGGGACTTTGGATCGTTGTTTCCGCTAAATAATCCTTGAGAAATTGCTGTTTGATTTCTGGTGACGTGAGCGATTCAGCAGCTAAATCTTCTAGGTACAACACCTCCACATCATTTTGACGTAGGACTTCCGCAAACCGATCATGTTCTGCTCTGGCTTGTTCCAAAAAAGGAATATCATCAAATAGCAGGCGGTTCAAATGATCAGGAACAAGGTTCTCCAATTCCCGACCAGGGCGGTGAAGCATGACTTGCTTCAAGCGTCCAATCTCTGAAAAAACATGAATAGCATTTGGCATTTTTCTTCCTCCTTCTTCTGTTTACGCCTCTATGCTACCTAATTGTATACGCTTTCGTAGTGGTATATTTCGTGTTCTTTTCGCAAAGGATTTGGCATTATGCATGAAAAAGCGAATATCGCTCTTCAGACGTTTTTTTACTCGCTGTTTTTTTTCATATGTAATATTTATCCATCGTTTTTTTTCTAAGAATTTGATGAGGATGTAATAGTTTTTTTATTTTTGACGTTTTTCCGCCCTATCAATAGATCAAGGAGATATACATTCCATTTTTTGCTTTTGGTACAGTTTCATCAAAAACCCTTATTTCATAAGGATTCTGATGGTTGCGACCAAATTTCGTTATGCTATACTTAATAAGATCGAAGGAAAAGAAAGGGGTTTGATAGGAATGACCTATTCAATCAATTGGGATCTAGAAACAATCTTTCCGGGAGGCAGCGATTCTGTTCAATTAAAAGAACGCATGAGCCAACTGGAAGAACAAATTGCAAATTACCGAACAACAGTCGATGCATGGTCGCCCAACAGCGAAGACGATGCAGCAAAATTAGGAGAGTTACTTGATTTATCCGCAACTATCAGTCAAGGATTTTCACAATGTGGCAGCTTTATCAATGCCTTGCTTTCAGCCAATGTCAATGACAGCAAAGCCAAAATCCTGACGGGTGACCTCTATGCAAAATTGCCTGCACTGCAAGCAGCACAAACCGTTTTTTCAAAAAAATTGACAGAAATTTCTGAGGATGATTGGACAGCACTAGTTAAAGCAGAAAACTTAGCATCTGTCGCTTTTCGTTTAAGCGAGATTCGCCGCGACGGCAAAGAGTTGTTATCCGAGGCAGAAGAAACCATCATCAACACTTTAAATTTAGATGGCTTGAATGCTTGGAGCCAACATTACGATACAATCGTTGCCTCAATCGAAATTCCTTTCCTGCAAGAAGACGGCACGACGATCAAGTTGTCAGCTGGTCAAGCCTTCAATAAAATGATGGGCGATCCTGATCCGGAAGTTCGTGCGCGTTTATTCGATACTTGGGAAAAGACGTGGGCAGAAAAAGAAGACCTCTTTGCGGATACCTTGAACCACTTAGACGGTTTCCGCCTCTCTACCTTCAAACTTCACGGTGTCACTGATTACTTGAAGGAACCATTAGAATACAATCGTCTGCAAAAAGCGACATTGGATGCTATGTGGGGCACGATCCAAAAGAACAAACAGCCGATCGTTGATTTCTTGACCCGCAAAGCCCAGCTTTTCGGCAAAGAAAAAATGGAATGGCAAGACCAAGATGCGCCGATCATTCTTGGGGACATGGAAGAAAGAACCTATACCTTTGATGAAGCAGCTGACTTCATTTTGACCAACTTCCGTAAGTTCAGCCCGAAAATGGCTGATTTTGCCCAAGTCGCTTTTGAAAAAAGCTGGATCGAAGCAGAAGATCGTCCAGGCAAACGTCCTGGCGGCTATTGCACCAGCTTGCCAGAAACCAAAGAGTCACGTATTTTCATGACCTACAGCAATTCAGTCAACGAAGTAGCGACGCTCGCCCATGAGCTCGGTCACGCGTTTCACAGCAGCGTTCTTTGGGAGCTGCCGGAATTAAACCGCAACTATGCCATGAACGTTGCCGAAACAGCAAGTACCTTTGCTGAATTGATCGTTGCGGATGCAACCCTTAAAGAAGCAACAACAAAAGAAGAAAAAATCAATCTATTGGATGCCAAAATGCAAAATGCGATCGCGATGTTCATGAACATCCACGCACGCTTTATTTTTGAAAACAGCTTCTATCAAGCTCGTCAAAAAGGCTTGGTTTCAGCGGAACAAATCACGGAAATGATGACAGCGGCGCAAAAAGAAAGCTATGCCGATGGGTTAGCGACTTATCACCCACATTTCTGGGCAGCCAAATTGCACTTCTTTATTGACGATGTGCCGTTCTACAACTTCCCGTATACCTTTGGTTACCTCTTTAGTATGGGGATCTACGCGTATGCCAATGAAAAAGGGTCTAGTTTTGAAGAAGAATACATTGCTTTATTGCAAGATACTGCTTCAATGACCACCGAAGAATTGGCACAAAAACACCTTGGTGTCGATTTAACGAAACCAGACTTCTGGCAAGCAGGGATCGACATGGTCCTAAAAGATGTTGCCAGCTTTATGGAATTGACTGAAGACTATATCTAAAAGAAAAAACCCTCTTCCAACATGACGCTTGGAAGAGGGTTTTTCTATCAGGCATTCAATAAAGTTAAGCCAATCGTTAAGTAGCCTGCGTACAGACACCAAATCAAATAAGGAATAAACAAGTACATTGCTTTTTTGTCGATGCGAGCAAAGAGGATCATACAAATAATCACTGATAGGACTAACAAGACAATAATGACCGTTCCTGCCCAGTAAGCATTCCAGCCAAAGAAAACAATACTCCACAAGAAGTTTAATACTTGCTGAATCGCAAAAAAGATATAGGCATTTTTTTTAAGTGCTGGATTGACTTTGGCTACGATCAGTAGATACAACGCCGTTCCCATAAAAGCATACAAAATCGTCCAAACGATCCCAATGATCCCGCCAGGAGGGGCCAAAAAGGGTTTTTCCATTTGCGCATACGTTCCGGCAATGTCCCCTGCAAACAAACTCGAGATGATTCCTGTTGCTTCAATGCCGATCACACAGACCAGCCAAATTAAAAACTTCATGTTCTCCACTCCTTCTTTTTTTCATGACTCTCTCGTTTCATCGTACCATCGAATCGAAAAAAAGCAGAATAGAACGCTTAAAAAAAGAAACGCCCGTGTGGACGTTTCTTTCTTGTTCCTTTCAATTTATGCTGCTTGCTCCCCTTCTTGGGCTTCTTGCTTGACTAGGCCTGCATCATAAGAACGAGCGAATGGGAAGTAGATCAAAAAGGCGACGCCTGCACATAAGAAAGCACAAACTGCAGCTTTCCAATCGCCACCACTTCCAATAAATGCGCCGATACCAATTGGGGACGGCCAAGGCATTTGGGCGATCATCGGCCGAATGATTTCCAATTCGATTGCAAAATAGGCAATCGATGCAGACGCCATCGGTGCTAAGAAAAAGGGAATCGCCAAGAAAGGATTGTAAATCAAGGGAATCCCAAAAATCAACGGCTCGTTAATATTGAATAACGCTGGAATGATCGAAGCTTTTCCTAACACTCTCAATTGTTTTGATTTCGCTAGATAAACCAAGAATAAAGCAAGTCCTAATGTTGCCCCAGAACCGCCAACAGTCACATACGCATTGTTAAACTCGCCTGCTAATGCAAAGTTGGCGCCTTCGGCATTCGCTGTCAAATTTCCTAAGGTGATCGGTGTCAAGACAGAGAAAATGATATTTGCACCATGAATCCCTACTAACCATAATGCACTGACTAAAAAGTAAATCACCATCAACCCTAACCAACTGTTGGTCAAATTGGTAACAAACCCAAAAGGTACCGCAATGATTTGGAAAATATCCGTTCCTGCTGCAACTAATGCGCCATTGATGATAAGAACCGTGAAGGCCACAACAAAGGCGGGAATCAATGCTGTAAAGGCACGGGCAACCCCTAATGGGACTTCTTCAGGCATTTTGATGACCCATTTTTTCGTCACACATAAACGGTACAACTGAACGGCCAACACCGCCATAATGATACCGGTAAAAATCCCTGTCGTCCCTAATCGTTCCACCCCATCGCCACCGATCGCCCAACCATTGATGATGGCATTTTCTTGATCGGTGATCCGTGACATGCTGCCGTCCACGATCATCAATTGCGGGATCGACATGAAAAAGGCAAACATCGATAGTAACGCCCCACTCATAGGCGCAAGATCCAACTCTTCTTCTTCCGCATAGATCTTGGTGTATTCATAGCCGAGAACGATACAAAAATATAAGGCCAAAAGTCCCATTGTCGTGCTGTTTGCCAGCATATACAAATCACTGACTCTGAAAAAAGTATTATTGAAGAAATCTTCTAAAAAGGTAAAGGTCTGCGGCAGCACATTGATAACTAAAAACATCGAGCCAACGATGGTAAAAGGAATCGAAGCCATCCCAGCAGCCATGATGGCACGTACGATTTTGAACTGTGCCACTTTTCCTAACGGACCCATGACGGCCGTTTCTAAGAGACTGAACAACTTGCTATTTGATTGTTCCATATTGTAACTACTTCCCTTCAATGAGTTTTTTGTATTCTTTGATATATCCGTAATACGTATCTTTTTTCGGCGGATCTTATTTACACGTTGTAAACATAACGCAGCTAATGCCAATCCCACACCCAGCCAGAGCGCAAGAACCCCTCGATTGACCAGTGTATTATCAAGAAAAGGAAAAACGAATGAAAACAGAGGAGAAAAGAAACAAACGGCGTATAAAAGGAGATTCATCGTCAGTTGACAAAGATAAAACAAGCGCGTCCATCGTAGGTTTTCTGTTATTTGCTCTGAGTGGTTGCCATAAAGACGCACGTATTCTCCAATTGCCAAAATAGACAAAACCAACAGCGACAGCGGAAGAATCAAGAGTAGGGCATTGCTGGCAATCGCAGCCAATAACCAATAAAGATTTGCAAAGAAAAACACTGCTAATACATACCTTAGAAATAAAAAGCGATTAAACCGAAAATTTTTTTCTGCCATTTTTTTCTGTTGTTCTTGATTGGTCATTTGTTCCCTTCCTTTCTACCGCTCTCGCTGGTATAACGCCAGCATTTCAATCGCCACTTCTCGTAAAGTCATCGTTGTCATCAGGTGATCTTGTGCATGGACCATGATGATCTCCATGTCGATTTTTTCACCGCTAGCATATTCTTGTAATAAGCCGGTCTGCGCTTTATGAGCATCAACTAACGCTTCATTTGCTTGATCCAGTTTTGCTTGTGCTGTATCAAAAGTCCCTTGGCGCATCGCTTGAAAGGCTTCATGAACGATCGTCCGGGCATCCCCGCTGCTAAGAATGATTTGAAAAGCGGTCTCTTGTAATTTTTCTGATTCCATTGTTCTTTCTCCCTTACATGTGCTATATATGTGCTTCTAGGTGATACCCAATAAAACATTTCATAAAATGTTCAAAATCACCACTTGCTATGAGTGCATCTCTAAATGACTCATTTTCAATAATTGGTACTAACAGTTGACTGATTTTATTCAATTCCACTTGCCCCAATCGATCTGGAGAAAGCAAGAAAATCAGCTGGATCTGGTCATGCTCGTCATCCCATTTTATGCCCTTTTTCACAATAGCAACGGCCGCATATGCGTCATTGGTAATTGGTTCAATGGGGTGTGCCACCGCCAAATGATCAGAAAAAGCGACTGAACTATACGCTTCCCGCAAAGCAAGCTGCTTACCTAGCGCTTCTTTCACTGAGCGTTTTTCCAAGTCTTCAATTTTCGTCAGCAACTGATCCATAACAGTCGCTTTGTCAGTCTCTTCCTCTATCCGCAGAAAAAGTTCTGAGTGAAAGCTGGTCTCAATCAATTCCCGCTCCTTGTCAGATAAAGATTTCGACTGTTGTTTCAATATGCTGCCATACTGTTTTTTGATTTTATACTGCTTCAACTGGCGATTGATTTTTTGGATATCTTTTTTATCTAAAAAAACACTGACGGTGACGATGGGGATATTTAAAACCACATCTGGTACTTTAATGGACGAGATGATCAAATCGATCCCTGCTAGTTTTTGTTCACTGATTTCGTAATAACTGATCATATCTTCAATCACGATTTTTGAACCAAGTTCATGTTCTAAACGGTTTTTTAGCATCTGTGAACTACCGATCCCCGTTGCACAGATCACTAAGACCTTGGCTTTTTGTTGATTCGCTAAGCGTTCCATCGCAGCAGTTAAATGGATCGTCAAATAGGCAAGCTCTCCTTCGGTCACTTTATAAGGGGCAAAGAAGGGGACATCTGAAAAATACCGAATTGTTAGCTGAAAAAAATCATTGTAGTCTTTCTTGATCGTACCTAGCAAAGGATTCTCCATACTCGTGCCGTTGTTCAATCGTTGCAATAAGGGGGTGATATGCATCATCAGCCCTTCTATCAACAATGGATCTTCGGCTAAGCAAAAGCCGGTTTCTTGATCGATTTTATGCAAAACAGCTAAGAGCTGCTGCTTGACCTCATTGTCATCTAAATCGATCTGTTCGCGGATAGTTTCGGAAACTAGCTTATTTTTTAAGTGAATGGCGATATAAAAAGCCTCTTCTGGTGGCAAAGCAATGCCCATTTGTTGTCGAATCTTCTCAACGATCTCTATAGCCGACTGGTATTCTGCTTCTTGTTCCAATTCAGGATCCTGTGGATGCAACTGGATCTCGAAGCCCGACTGCAGCCGTTTTATCGCTAAGCCTATATGCAGGACGATCGTATAGATCATAAAATCAGAGAGTTTCAAAAAGTATTTACGACAGGTGTCCAAGACGATGATCACGATCTCCTCGATCGCTATACCTTCTAACAGATGTTTGTACATCGAGAAAGCATAAAGATTGTCTTGCAGGCGATTCATGAAAAAGTAATTCATGATGAAATGCCGCAGACTATTTTCAGATCCTTCAACATAAATGCCTTGACTGGTTCGATGTTTCAACTCGATCGTATAAGGCTTTAATAATTGCTTGATTTCAACGATATCATTTGAAATCGTCGAGCGTGAAACACATAGATCCGCTGCTAAATCATCAACAAAAACGGGCTTATGCCCAAATAATAATTGATTTAGCAAAAAATATTGCCGGTCATTGGCTTCATTGATCGTGGTTAGATCATCAGCTGTTGGCCTGAGGTTAGTCTTCTCTGTATAAAATCGATCAAAGGAACGCTGGTCAGTAATATTCAAGCGATACCCCTGTCCTTGCTTGGCACAAATTTGACCTATCTTATGGTTCCTCAGGATAAGTCCCAGACCTTGAACGTACTTGCGAGCAGTCCGATCCGAGACCCCCAGTTGATTTGCGATCTGTTTGCTGCTAATGTAGGTGTTACGGTTTTGGTAGAGCATCTTTAGCATGATGATTTCTTTTTTACTCAACATTATTCATCAACCTTTTTCATCAACCTATTTTCATCTGGCTACTTGTTTGAACTGCTATTTGATATTTTGTTCTACCACAGCAGCTAATTTTTCAATGCCCATCGGTATCGGTACGTAGGCTTGAGGCGGAATATTCACGATTGGCCGCTGGTGCTTGATGGCAGCTTTTTCTAGATTCGCAAAATACATTTTGGTTTGCGGGCTGACTAAGTATAAGTCGTAGTCATCTTTGGCGATCGTGGCTGCTCCTTGTGATGCAGAAGTGGCATCTAGTTCGATCTCTTTTCCTCGCTCTCTAAAATATTCCGTCGTTTTTTTGGCAATGACAGATGAAGACATGCCTCCTGCACAAATGATCAATGCTTTTTTCATATTGTTTTCCTCCTTAACGAATACACTCATTTTCACTATCTATGTTCAGTAGCTGCTAAATAGTAGTGTAGTACTGCTTTTCCTTACGTTGAATAAAACAGTTGCTATCCTGATTTAGCATGGCAATGGGTTGATAATGCCATCATAATAGATAGCGCTTTCTTTTTGAACACAAGGTGTTTCCTTATCGATGCGGAAGCAATTTAGATGCTACTAGTTTCATTCTATAAGAACCCCATTCAAAAAATGACCGAAAAAAATAGCTTTACTTGTCTTTTCTCCAAGTAAAGCTTTCTTCCTCACACTTTATTTGATTGTTCCTCTTCAAACTTCCGCCGTTCATTTTCTACATATTTGTATAACGAACCGTAGCGGCTGCGATAGCCTTTCTTCCATGGTTTCTCTTTGCCGCAAAAATGCAGCAGAACGGTATGTTCGATGACCCAATCCAAACTCCATTCCCCTAGGCTAATCGTCTCATACGTACGGTTTTTCCGTACATCATAGTTATAGAGCTGATCAGGAATCGCCAGCACCCGATCACCATATAACCCATTCAAAATATCTTGATCCGGCAAAAAGAGGTTCAAATGATTTTTCTCAATGAAGGCTGCGATCTCTGTTTCTTTGACCTCTTGCCGTAGCTGATGCACGTTCATCAGCAAAACGCCTGAATTATAGTAGCCTTCCGACTCATAATTGCGCAAACGGACTTTATTGATGACTGTTGTCACTTCTGTCAGTTTAGAATGGCTGGCGGCGGCATACAGAAAATCCCCTAACGTCAGCTCATACAAGGGGCGCAAATCATTGATGCACAAAATATCCGCATCTAGATACAGGATTTTTTCCACCTGCTGCGGCAAGTAATTTTGTGCCAACAATCGATAGTAGATCGACTCTGGGTAGCGGTCACTAACTGGCGCGGTTTTAAAGATCGAACCAGAACCGATGATGACGGGATGATAGGTCATCGCCAATTTTTGACAAAAGGCCTCTAGCTCTGCACCTTGTCTCAATTCTTTTTCTTGTAAGACATAGACATCAAAAGATGCTGCTGTCGTATGACGTTTGATTGAATATAACGTTGTTTTTAATTGTTCACTGAATCGATCATCAATCGCAAAAAGTAGATTCATGCTCTTGTTCACTCCTCTGTTACTGGTTGCGTGCTCGTTTTTGGAAAAATCGAACGCAGTTGCCCGCATCTTCTGCTCTTCTAGTATACCCGATTTTTAGTCATTCTTTCAGTGAAATAGCCTTTCCAGTGAAAACCATCCCTTGGAAACGCAAAAAAATGCTGTTCCATCCAATGAATGAAACAGCAAATGATCGATGATAAATGGTGACATCCTAAAACAGATCAGCGAATCGTGGCAAAAGCCGTTGACCACAACAACAATTCATCTAGCATGTCATTGACACCTGCAGCCATGTGCGCACCTGGTTTGAAGGTACTGAAATTTTCAAAATCAGTGAAGAGATTGAAGGCTGGGTTAGTCCGCACGGTGGCAACTTTTTGTTCAGCTAATACGTTGCGCAATTGTTCAGCGGCACGAATCCCACCGCCAGAACCATAACTGACGATCCCAGCTGCTTTATCAAACCATTCTTCCCGAGCAGAATCTACGGCGTTTTTCAAGGAAGCTGCAAAACCGTGGTTGTATTCTTGCACGATGAAGATATAGCCATCTAACTCAGCGATTTTTTTGTTCCATGCCATGTTTGGCTCAGCCGTTCCCATAAACGGTAAATCAAATGCCTTTACATCAACGATCTCAAACTGATGCTCTGACCGTTGAGTAGCAATTTCTTGAATATATGCTCCAACTTGCGGACTAACGCGTCCTTCTCTTGTACTGCCTAAAATAATACCAAATTTCATGATAGGTTCCTCCTAAGATTGTTTTCGTTTGTTTTTTAACGATTGGCAAATGTGTCTGCCCAGTCCAATAATTCCGTCAACATATCGTTCATTCCTGCCGTCATATGTTCGCCAGGAGTAAAGGTGGCAAAATTTTCAAAATCAGTAAATAAGTTGAAGGCTGGATTAGTGCGCACCGTGGCTACTTTTTGTTCCGCCAAAATCAAGCGAACTTGCTCAGCGGCCCGAATCCCTCCTGCTGAACCATAGCTGACGATTGCTGCTGCTTTGTTGAACCATTCCTCGCGGGCGCTGTCCAACGCATTTTTCAAGGAAGCCGAGACCCCATGATTGTATTCTTGCACGATGAAGATGTAGCCATCTAATTCAGCGATTTTTTCGTTCCACGCTTGGTTCGCTTCGCCTGTACCCATAAAGGGTAAGTCGTAGTCTTTGATATCAATGATTTCAAACGAGCGGTCGTTATGTGCTCGTGCTGTTTGTAACACGTAATTGGCTACTTGCGGACTCACGCGGCCTTCTCTCGTACTGCCAACGATGATTCCGATTTTTTGCGCTTTTTTCTTTTCTGGGGTACGATACACCTCTTTAATCACTTCTTTTTCAATTATTTGTTCTTTTTTCCCAAATCCAAAGACCATTCTTTTGTACTCCTTATATTGTGTTTTCTTAAACGATGGACTCAGCATACCAAACTTACTTTTAGTAAGTCAATCCTTTTGCTTACTTTTTGTTAGAAAAAAACAAACTATTTTCTCTTGACATTCGTTCGGCACCGAACTATAATCAATCCATCGATATCGTTAGGTACCGAACAATAATCCAAAAGGAGTGTTCTCAATGAGTACAATGACCGATCACTTAATGAAACAGCTTCGTTTTATCAGCGAAGCCAGCAATGCCTTTATGAGCCAAAACAACCAACGCCTTTCTGGACAGCAACGCGTCCTTGCCGTTTTAAACTTAGAAGATGGCTTGGTGCAAAATTACCTCGCAGAAGTTTTAGATTTACGGCCAAGTTCCTTGGCAGAACTATTGAAGAAAATGGAAAACAGTGGGGATATCCAGCGCAAAGAAGATGCAGCCGACAAACGGATCAAACGAATCTATCTGACAGAGACTGGACAAAAAAAAGCAGAAAAATTACTGGCACAAAAAGAAGCCGCCAACAGTCAAACATTTTTTGCTGGGTTAACAGAGGAAGAACAAACCGAATTTGCCCGTCTGCTTGAAAACATTGCTGCTGGATGGGAGGCTGACTTTCAGCAACAGACGCAACGCTTTGTTGATCCCATGGATCGTCTGCAAGCCATGCAGGAGATCCGGGAACAAATGATGAAGCAATGGGGTGGAAATTGGCAGGAAATGACGAATGAGGATCGTCGAAAGATGAGCCAACAAATGAAAGCTGCTTGGCAAGACATGGGCGTTGACGAGCGGCGCCAAATGAAAAAACAGATCAAGGAAGCCATGCGGCAAATGCCATTTCCTGGACATCGCGGCATGTTTGGCAATCGGCCATTTGAGCCATTTGAACCGTTTGATAATAGCGAAGCGAATGATCCACGGTACACATGGGTAAAAGGCAACTTTTTTGATGCCTACGGGTTTGGACAAGACCACAAATCAAACCCGACTTCCACTTCTAAAGACGAAACAGCCGAGGAGGATTGGCAGGATTTCTAATAGCACTTAATTAAAAAGAAAAAGCGGTAAGCCCTCTTGCTTGCTGCGGAGGAAAACGAATGGAAACAACGACACCAACAGTGAACAAAAACAAATTTAAAATGAAAGACTTTATCCACCTGATCGTCAGTGTCAACCCCAAGAAAGGCTTGTTTCTTTTAGGGATGCTCTTTAGCCTGATCACAAGTGCCGCCAGTTTGGTCGTGCCGCAGCTGACGAAAACGCTAGTCGATGCCAGTGGCACGCCCACGTTCAGCACCTCCATGCTGGTCGTTTTGATCCTAGCCTTTGTGCTGCAATTAGGCGTAGGTACTTTAGGCGGCTTTCTCTTGCGCTATGTGGGAGAAAGTGCCGTGAAAACATTGCGGGAACGTCTTTGGAAACATCTGCTGCATTTGCCAGTCAGCTATTTTGATGACCACAAGTCGGGGGAAAGCAGTTCGCGACTCGTCAACGATACTTCCGTGATCAAAGAACTAGTCACCTCGCAATTTCCCAGCTTTGTCACTGGCTTGATCCAATTGGTTGGTTCGATGATCATCTTGTTTTTGATGGATTGGCAGATGGCGGCGATCATGTTCAGTGCGGTGCCTTTGATCACCTTGATCATGTGGCCGATCGGCAAGATCATGTCGAAACTAGGACGCCAGCTGCAAGCAGCGACTGCCGATTTCAATGCGGATGCTAGCGAAAAACTCTCAGAGATCCGTTTGATCAAAGCCAGCAACGGAGAAGCCAGTGAACAGGAAAACGGTCGGCGCAACATTGGGGCAATTTTTACCCTCGGGGTCAAGGATGCGAAAGTTAGTGCGATTTTGCAGCCAATCATGACGACGGCCATGCTGGGCTTACTCGTAGGAATCCTCGGTTATGGCGCGATCCGCGTCCAAGCCGGCACCTTGACGAGCGGCGCATTGATCGCTTTTTTCTACTGTATCTCTTTAATATTATTGCGCCTGTGACGACGTTTGCGATGTTCTTTTCGCAAGTTCAAAAAGCGATGGGTGCTACGGAACGGATCCAAGAAATTTTGGATACGCCGCTGGAGCCGATCCAGGCAGCACCTAAAGCCGCCATCGATGGCGCTGTCTTACGGGCAGAACAGATCGATTTCAGTTACGATCCCAAACGGCCGATTTTGCAAAACATTTCTTTTGAAGCCAAGCCCAACACCGTGATTGCTTTTGCGGGACCAAGCGGCGGTGGAAAATCCACGATTTTTGCTTTACTAGAACGCTTTTATGAACCCACTAGCGGGCGCTTGCTGATTGGTGAACAGCCGATAGCTGACATTGATCTGCAAAACTGGCGGGCACAGATCGGCTATGTTTCCCAAGACAGTGCGGTCTTTGCCGGTACGATTCGGGAAAACTTGCAATACGGATTGGGACGGACGCTGTCAGAGGAGGAATTGTGGCAAGGACTGGCATTGGCTTATGCCGATCAGTTCGTCCAAGAGTTCCCCGAAAAACTAGAAACACAAATCGGCGAACGCGGCGTCAAACTATCTGGCGGGCAAAAACAACGGATCGCCATCGCACGAGCATTCTTGCGAGACCCCAAGCTGCTGATGCTGGATGAAGCGACCGCCAGCCTAGATTCTCAGTCGGAAGAAAAGGTCCAGCGGGCGTTAGATCATTTGATGGAAGGGCGCACGACATTAGTGATTGCTCATCGCTTATCGACCATCGTGGATGCCGATCAAATTTACTTTATAGAAAAAGGTACCATTACCGGTCAAGGTACCCATGCAGAATTGATCAGCAATCACCCGCTTTATGCTGCCTACGTGAATGAACAAATGATCAATTAAAGAATAAAAACTGCTTATTGACGGATAAGCAGTTTTTTTCTATTAGTCAACGGCTGAATGTTGCTTCTCTTCACGCGTCCCAGGCACTTGATTTACTCGCTGCAATTCTTTCAGCACCTGATTTTCTGCCCGCAAAAAATCCCGTTCGCTTTGGGCAGTAGCAAGCTTTCCTTGATAGACCAAGACTTCTTCTTGGTAGGTTTTGGCGGTCTTTTGGACTTCTTCTTCTAACTGGTCGATTTTATGGGTCAATTCTTGATTGATCTGTTCATATTTTAGGTAAAGCTTTTGGGCATTTTCGATATTCGTTTGTTCCAAATTCGCTTTGCTGGATACTCGGGTAGCCAAATAAGTAAGTACACCAGTAATGAGTGACGGCAAGACAACTGTTACGATCGATGTATCCATGATCCTCCCCATTCTTTTCGATACGATTCATATCATCTGTTTCCAGTATAAAAGATACGATTCGTATCGTCAACTGATGTGATATTTTTTATATCAAATAATACAAAAATAGATACAAATTATATCCAACGTGCTATACTACAAAAAAGGAGGCGATCACTCATGCTTGGCGAACGGCTAAGAACACTCAGACTACGAACCAATCAAACCCAACAGCAGATCGCAGATCAGCTAGGGATCACCCGCGCAGCGTATTCGCATTTCGAAAATGATCGTAACGAACCCGATGGCGAGACCATCGTCAAACTCGCAGAGATTTTTCAAGTATCCACCGATTTTTTATTAGGCAGACAAGTCCCGGCAGGCTTTACTCCGCCCTCTGCAAAAGTTCAAACCGTTGCGGCCCATATTGATGATGACGTCACCGATGAGCAGATGGAAGATATCCTCAGCTATATTGAATTTATAAAACAGCGGCACGCCCAAAAGGAATGATGGAAATGGATAAAGTAGAAGAACTGATGGCCGCCTACCCAGACTTGCACTTTATTTTCGATAAAAATATGCCTGATGGTCAGCAAGGATTGTACATCGATCACCATATTTACTTGAACCCTGACCAATCACAAGAAGACCTCTTGAGCACCATCGGTGAAGAAATCGGTCATTATCTGACCAGTGCTGGCGACATTACCGCCCAAGACACCAACGAAAAGCGCAAACAAGAACGCAAAGCCCGCGACATTGGTTCTGCGATCGTGGTCACGCCCTATGATATCATCGCTTGTTTTGAAGAAGGCTGCAAAACATTGGCGGCATGCGCTGATTTTTTAGGGGTTCCCCCACAAACCTTCAAAGATGCGGTCACGTATTATGCTCGCCGCTTTGACGGTATCAAAACCGAAGAAAACTATACCTTGTTTTTCCATATCGACGGCACGATTGAAGTTGTCAAAACCTTTGGCAATCAAGGTTAAGCCTTTTTCACACAAAAACAGACGTTCCTTTTCTGCTGCTAAAGGCAGCGTTGACGGAACGTCTGTTTTTTATCCTTGCATGTTGACCCGCATCAATACACGGTTCGGTCGATAGTTTTCTGAGGATTGATGAACCAGCGCACCTTCCTCAAAACGATACAAATTGTATCCATAGCGTTCTTCAAAACGGACCATCCCATCGCCTTCATCTTCCCCGACAAACGACATACTTGCCACAGTATAGTAAGGGATCCCTGCGATCGTTCCCGTAAACGCATGATGGGTATGTCCACTGAGAATACAAGAGATTTGATACTGCTGCAATAATGCTACCAAACGATCGGCACCGGCCCACGCCGGCGTGCTTGCTTGATAAGGCAACAAATGATGGTGCGTCACAAAGGCGATCTTTTTCTCTTTGAGCTGAGCCAGCGTGGCTTGCAGCCATTCAAACTGTCGCTCATCTACGATACCGTCGGCATAGCCATAACAGGAGTTATCGAAAGTCACGATCGCCAATGTCTCCGTTTCATAGACTTGATTAAAAGGCGTATCACTGGCGGTTTCTACTGACTTGCCTTGCCAGCCTTGGCGAAAATGCCGTTTGATATCGTGATTACCTAGCGTTACCACGAACGGCACTGAGCCAAAGGCTTTTTCTAAATATCTCTTCAAAGAGGCATAATCGGCAGGCGCGCCATCTTCGGTCAAATCGCCACTGATCACCACCAAATCGATCGCCCCTCGCGCCTTGGCATCCTGGATACACTCTTCCAGAGGAATCAAGGGATTTTGCATGGCTGCCAGCATTCCTTGATACCCTTCTTCACAAGGCAGGTAACTTTCTCGAAAATGGATATCTGATATATGCAATACATTCATAGGTTTATCTCAATTTCTTTCTGATGATTCCAGTCAACTGGTCTAATAAGAAGACGGTCACAACGACGCCCAACAAAATAATACTTACCTTGCTCCAGGTTCTGGTTTGAATAGCAAAAATCAATGGTGCACCGATCCCGCCAGCACCGACTAACCCTAATGTTGCCGCACTGCGGACCGCAATTTCAAAATGATTCAATGCAAAGGAACTATAGATGGGTGCTAAGTAAGGGACCCGCACGAAAAACATCGTCTGCCAAAAGTTGGCACCAACTGCTTGCATCTCTTCCGTCAAGCGCTCATCCATGGCTTCCATTTCTTCGGTAAACAACTTGCCCAGCATACCGATCTGATGGACACCGATCGCCATAACCCCAGCGAAAGGTCCCGGACCTACCACACGGACAAAAATAATCGCATAAACTAGCTCTGGAAATGCCCGCAAGATATTGCAGATCATTTTGCCGACCTTCGCGACCCACGGCGCAGAAGCCCATAGGTTGGCGGCACTCAGCAAAGTCACCGGTATCGCACAGACTGTTGCGATCATCGTTCCTAGACAAGCGATGCCGATCGTCAGTAACAATAAGCTCCACAGATCTTCCCCGCTACCGTCGTAAAAGAAAGACCAGTCTGGCTGACTCAACCCTTGCAGGACATCTCTTCCCATCGCTAAGGAAAAAGTACTCAATCCGGAATAATCCAGCGTCGCTGCGGATAATACCAGTAAGATAGCAAAGAGTCCCCATAATAGCCAAGTCGTTTTCTTCACTTCTCTGATCATCATAGGAATGACCTCCTTACCCGCTCACTGAGAAAATCAACGATCGCTACCGTTAGCAAAATCGTCAAGATAATGATTGAGACCCGTTCATAATTCAATAATGCCAATGAGGCGTTCAGGATGACCCCGATCCCGCCGGCACCAACATATCCTAACACCGTCGAAGCTCGAACATTGACTTCAAAGGCATAAAAAGTATAGCTGGCAAACTGGCTGATGACTTGAGGAATGATCGCCCAAACAGTCACTTGAAATTTATTTGCCCCTACCGCCGCTGCTGCTTCGATTGGCGCAAAATCAATGGTTTCGATCGCTTGGAACATCAGCTGTGAAACCATACCAAAGGTAAAGACCGCGATGGTCAAAACACCAGTGGCTTCACCGATCCCAAAAATCGCTACGAACAATGCCGCCAACAATAAATTGGGGATCGTCCGCACCAGCCCTAAGAGAAAACGCATCGGCACAGAGACCCAACGGCTTTCTGTCACGACTGTTGTCGCCAACAGACTCACCGGTATTGCTGCGACTACTCCTAAAACGGTGCCTAAAAAGGACATCTGCAATGTCTTGATCAAGGGCATCATCAGTTGCGGTAGATAACTAAAGTCTGGGTGCAAAAACCGAGCCATGAAAGCCGTCATCTGGCTTCGATTCGACCACACTTGGGCAAAATCAGCCCCCGTGATCCAGGCACTGCTTTGAAAAAAGAGCAGCAATAAAAGAACCAGCAGCAGGTGCTTGTACCAATTAAAATGAACTGTTTCTTTCAGTTTCATCGATTTCTCCTGCCTTTTCTTCAAAAATTGCTTTGCCATAGATTTGTTCTAAACGCTGATCTGTCAAAGCGGCTGCGTTGCCGTCAAAAACGATCGCACCTGCTTTTAAGGCAATGATCCTTGTCGCATACTGACGAGCCAAGGGAATCGAATGCAGATTGATGACAATCGTTTTGCCCATTTCTTGATTGATCTTCTTCAGATCCTCCATCACTTTCTCTGTCGTGATGGGATCTAGTGATGCCACGGGTTCATCAGCTAAAATCACCGGCGCTTGTTGGACCAAGGCACGGGCGATGGATACTCGCTGCTGTTGACCACCACTCAACTGGTCGCTTCTCGTTTGCAGTTTGTCTGACAAGCCGACAGTCGCTAGCGCTTCTTTCGTTCTTTCGTAGTCCTCTTTCGTAAACAACCCTAAAATACTTTTCCAGGTCCCGTAATATCCCAAACGACCAGATAGCACATTCTTTTGGACAGTACTACGTTTGACCAAATTGAAGCTTTGGGAGATCAATCCGATTTGTCGACGAATCAAGCGCAATTCTTTTTTATTGGCTTTCGTAACTGATTTGCCATCTACCCGGATATCTCCTTCAGTGATTGGCACTAAGCGATTGATCGAGCGTAAAAAGGTACTCTTACCAGCACCACTCAAACCAATGATTGCCACAAATTCTCCTTGTTCAATCGTTACATCTATGTTCTGTAATCCTTTGACCCCATTTGGGTAGACTTTGGATACATTCTCAAAAGTTATCATCTGTTTTCTCCATTATGTAGGGACCGCGGCAAAGTTTCCCCAATCGGTCACGGTCTATCTCACTAAAAAATGCACTGATATTGCGTATTCCACCTATTCCCCTAGTAAATCGCTGCACATCTCCGTGTCCCGTTATCCTTCTACCGCAATCCCTGATTTTTTACTCTGCTGCTCGTTGTGTATAATCGCGAATGGTATCGTAAGCAGAATCAGCTGCTTCTTCATACCCTTGGTGTCCCCACAAGCTCATTGCTTCGGCACCCTCTTCATCGTCTGCCATATTCAAGAACACTTCTTTGATCTGCTCTTTAAGTTCAGCGTCCATCGTCGGTTGAACGGCAATGGCGTCATTCGGGATGTCCCCTTCGGTTAAGTAAAGAACTTTTAGATCTTCGAATAAATCGTTATCTGGGAAGCTTGAAGCAAAGACATTCCGTGCCCCTTGAAACACAAAGGCGGCATCCATCTGACCATTCAAGACTGCAGTGATCTCACTTGGAATATCGTTCACCGTCGTTAATGTAGCATCCGTCGTTGGATCAACTCCTGCATCTTTCAACTCGGCAACTGGGTAAATATAGCCGCTGGCAGAGTTCGGACTCAATGTAGCGATTTTTTTCCCTTTTAAGTCCGTCAATTCTGTCATATCGCTATCCGCACGTACCAAGATCTCCCCTTTGAAGGTATTGGTTTTTTCCCCTTCCAATGGCAAGCCGGTCTCTGGATCATAAGCACCTAATTGAGAAGTCAAAATCGCTTCAGCTGCATCCATGTCTTTGGCTTGAACATAAGCGGCTGGCGGCATGATCCCTAAATCAACTTGTCCAGAAGCCATCGCTTCTACGATCGTCGAATAATCCGTTGCTAACGTTACTTCTACTTCACGGTCTAATTTTTTTGATAAATACTCAGCAAACGGTTTTGCTTTGGCTTGCATCGAGCCGTCATTATTGGTCGGCACGAATTGTACCACCAGCTTTTCTTTTTCGGCTGCGGCACTGCTGTCGCTGCTGCTGCTCCCATTCCCACAGCCGGTCAATGCGGCAACTAACGCAATTCCTAACATTCCTTTAACAATTCGTTTCAATGGCATTTTTTCTCCTCCTAATGGTTTGAAGCTTTCTTACATTCAAATCATACCAAGTATCCCGTCAAAATGAAGTGACACATGTCCTATTTTACCTTATTTTTACATACAATTTACATTAGTTTTTATTTATCGTTCGTGTTGAGTCAAAAGGGGAACTAAGCTATACTTAAAGAAAACCATTCAGGAGTGGCTGATTCCCATGAAAAAAATCGATGATACCGCACGCCTCAGTAATTACATTGACACATACGGTCTGCAATCTTATATGGACAATGATTTGTTAGCGATGGCCACTTTGCATTCCTTTGAAAAAGAAGAACACCTGATTCGAACGGGCACGCCTTCTGAATACTTGTATTTTCTCGTAGAAGGAACCGTCATGGTCTATTCCTTCTCTTCGGATACCCAAACGATTTGTATTGATTACGCCAAGCCAGCTGCACCTTTGGGAGAAGCTTCCTCTTTGTGGGAACTCTTGCCAAAAAGCAGTGTCAAAGCCGCTTCTGCTTGCGTCTGTGTCTGCATCCCTTTGAATCGCTACCGCAGCACCTTGCAACAAGACGTCCGCTTTTTGCAAACCATCTGTCAGTTGCTCAGTTCCCGCTTGAATTCGGGGATCAACTTAGCGAATTCATTGACGGAACCTGTAGAGACACGGTTGGCCAAATTTATTCTTGCCCATCAAGAAAACCAACACTTTTCCTTTCAGTTGACCACCTGTGCCGCAATCTTGAATGTCAGCTATCGCCACCTGCTACGAACCTTTACCAGCTTTCGTGAAGACAAGCTGATCGAAAAACAAAAACAGGGCTATGCAATTCTCGATTTCCCCGCTTTAGAGTCGCTTGCCGAAAATTTAAGCCATGTGTAGGGAGCAGTCCCCAAGAATGTTCGGATTTTCCCTGAGTTGGCATTCCTGATGTTGGCCTTGCCCTTAACTAGCGCTGTGACAAGCATTTGCCACCGAAGAAGGCAAGCGAGAAGGGCAACTGCGCCTTATTTTCTTACAAAAAACCCGATCCTTGCTGATATTCAGTCGTGGATCGGGTTTCTTTTGCTTATTTGACGATGGCTAAGAAGTCTTCTCCTTGCAAGACATCGGTTTGGTTCATATCCATCACATCTAAATATTGCGGGGTGTTCGTCACAACGATCGGTGTGATCGTGGATAAGCCAGCTGCTTTGATCGTATCTAGATCAAACTTCACTAACAAATCGCCGCGTTTGACTTGATCGTCTTGTTTAACAAAGACCTCAAAGCCTTTGCCATCTAGTTCTACGGTATCCATACCAATATGCATCAGAACTTCGGCTCCATCCGTGGTGGTCAAACCAACGGCATGGCCAGTAGGAAAGAGCGTCGTGATGGTGCCATCTGCTGGCGCATATAAAGCCCCGACAGTTGGTTCGATGGCGATGCCTTTTCCTAATGCACCAGAAGAAAAGACTTGGTCTTTGACTTCTGCTAAGGGAACCACTTTGCCTTCTAACGGACTGCTGAGGATCACACGTTCTTTAGACGAACTATCTGTGGGTGTAACTGGCTCTTTTGCCGGTGCTGCACTGGCATCAGTTGCTGGCTGATCTTCAAAACGTAAGAAGAAGGTCAAGACAAACGCTGCCCCAAAAGCGATAGCCGTGCCGATGGAAGCTGCGATCAGACCACTTAGATCTTTCGTATCTTGTGGGATAAAGGACGGCAGACTTAGTAAGCTGACTAACCCAAAGGTATAGTTTTCGACTTGGCTGAAGCCAATGAAGGCACCACCGAGGGCACCACTGATACACGCGGCGATAAATGGTTTTTTCAAAGGCAAGGTCACCCCATACACCGTCGGTTCTGTGATCCCAAAAATTGAGGTGATCGTTGAAGAAAGGGCCAACCCTTTCAATTTCACATTTTTTGTCATAAAGAATACTGCTAGCGCTGCACCCCCTTGAGAAAGGACAGCTGGCAACAGCATCGGCACCATCGTATCGACACCGGTTTGACTGAGATTCAACATCATGATCGGTACAAAGCCCCAGTGCATGCCAAACATCACAAAGACTTGCCATAAACCACCCATGACAGCCCCAGCGATCAGTGGGCTAAAGTGGTAAATGCTGTCGTAAGCACTACCTAACAAGTTTCCTAAAATCGTTCCTAGTGGACCGACGACAATAAAAGTCAATGGCGCCATGATCAAGAAGACCGCTAAAGGTACACAGATGATTTGTAAGAAGCTAGGAATGACTTTTTTAAAGAAACGCTCCACATAGCTTTGTAAAAAGACCGCTAAAATAATCGGAATGACGGAAGACGTATAAGCACTCGCACCAATAATGACCGGTAAGCCTAGGAAACTCAACGTTTGTCCAGCCAAAGCGGTAATATTTGGATGAACCAATGCCATCGCTAAGGAAACCGCTAGAAATTCATTGGTTGAAACTTCTTCGCTGCAGTAAAAGCCAACATCACTGGTAAATAGGTAAATAACCCATCGGCAATCGCATACAATACAGTGTAGACCCCAGAATCAGCTGCCAGCCAATTCAAGGTGACTGCCAGCGTCAAGAATCCTTTTAAGACCCCGGCACCTGCCATTGCGCCTAAAAACGGCGTGAAGATCGACGAAATAATATCCACCAGTTGATTCAACAGGTTGCCTTTGTCGCCTTTGCTGTCTGCTTCACCATCGAAGTTCGCTACTCCATTCAATTCACGGTAAACGTCGCTGACATGACTGCCGATCACCACTTGGTATTGTCCGCCGCTTTGAACGACTTGGATCACGTCGTCGTCTTGATTCAAGCGTGCCGTATCCGCTTTGTTCTCATCTTTTAATTTGAAACGCAAGCGGGTCGCACAATGCACCACGCTGTTGACATTTTCTTTGCCGCCCACTGCATCGAGGACGCGAACGGCAATTTCTTTATTTGAACTCATTTTTTCAACACTCCTTTTTTAATAAAAAAACCCAGATTGAAAAAACGACCGTCCAACGAGTCTTTTCCTCGCTGACTGTTGTCTTTTCAATCTGGGTATTGCCTGCCTGACAGTAACAATCCGTTAATGATTGAATGTTAATTGGTTTGATCATTGACGACACGTTCGATATGGATCGTTAAGTAGATCATTTCTGATTCACCGATCGATTTGTCGTAGGTTTTGATCAAATATTCGTTGATCCGTTGGACCGTTTGAAACGCTTTAGGGTACTTCGATTGCACAAGGGCAAATAAAAATTCATCTTTTTCCCCCGAAAGTTCATCGCTTAAATAGCGCTGCGCAAAATACTGCAAATGCGTGGTGATCCGTTGATAATTCAAGGAATCTGGGTTAAAGACTCGTCCATAAAAGCGACTGATGATCGCCAGTACGTCACGTACGATCTCTACCGCTTGCATCGTGGTTTCCATCGTACCATTGGCTTGTTCGCTATTGACGATATGAAAGGCGATAAAGCCAATTTCCGATTCCGGCAATGAAATCCCGAAGACTTTTTCAAAATAAGCAACGGCATCTGCTGCAACCGCATACTCTTTCGGATAAAATTTGCGGGTCTCAAACAACAATGGATTCGGCAGCTCAATGCCTTCACGTGCCCGAACCAGCGCATAATGGATATGATCGGTCAGTGTCAAATAAATATTTGGCGACAGCTCGATCCCCAAGGATGCTTCCGCATCATCCACCACCTGCTTGACGGCTTCGACTTCTTCCACAGGAATGTCTGAAAACAATTGCTGAAACTGATTTGCGGTAAAGGTATCCTTTAACACAAATTCTTTTTCGACAAAGGCTTCATCCACTGGATCGCCGACCTTCTTCTTAAACGCAATGCCACGACCCATATAGATCACTTCCTGACCGGCATCATTGGTCGAGATGACGACATTATTATTTAAAATTTTCCCAATAACCATCGTTTTCCCTCACTCCAAAATAAAAAAACCTAGAATCTCCCCATTAGCGCGCTACGGTCAATTCTGGTTTTGCCTGCCGAACAGTAACAATCCTTGTAACTGAAAGAATAATAACACACCCCTGTGGCAGATGCAACCCTTTTCAATCAGAATTTCTGCAACGTGCTTTTCCTTTGTTATACCATTGAACAATTCTCCTTGCAACATCCTTCACTATCTAAATTGAGTTGTTTTTTAATCAAAAAAGGAACGGCCCAGCTGCAGCCATTCCTGATCTATCAGAGTTGCTTTCTTTGCTGTCCCATGCGCCGCTCTTTCATGGCCGTCCCTAACGAACCATAGGTGAAGACCGCGATCCCCAGCCAAATAAACGCAAAGGCGGAAAATTGGGCCAGTGAATAGGTTTCGTGAAACAAAAAGATGGCTAACAAAAGCATGATCGTCGGGTTGACGTATTGAATAAACCCAAGCGTAATGTAAGAAACATTTTTCGCTGCTTCCGCAAACAGCAACAACGGAATAGCCGTCACGATCCCGGCACCCATCAATAAGAGATTGGTTTGCAAGGGATAATTCATAAAGCCGACGGTTGAAAACCCTAAAATATACACGAGGGCAAAGGGAAAAATCACCATCGTCTCGATCGTTAACCCAGTGACGGAACTAATAGGGATTCTTTTTTTGATCAAGCCATACGTACTAAAGGAAAAGGCCATGATCAGTGAGGCATAGGGAATCGTTCCTGTTTGGATCGATAATAAGATTACCCCGATACTTGCCAGCAGACACGCCAGCATGCCAGTACGACTAAGACGTTCCTTCAAAAAAACGGTTGCTAACAAGACATTGACTAGCGGATTGATGTAATAGCCTAAGCTGGCTTGCATCACGTGGCCCGCACTCACCGCGAAGATAAAAGTGAACCAGTTGATGGAGATCAGCACAGACGCTAAAACGATCAGTCCAGCAAATGCTTTGTTCTTCCACAGCAGACGCGCTTCTTGTAAAAATTGCGTTTTCTTCCCAGAAAGCACGATAAACAACACCATAAAAACAAAGGACCACACGATTCGGTAGCACATCGTGGCTAACGGGGAAACCCCAACGATTATTTTCCAATATAGTGTGACCAAGCCCCACAAGACATAGGCAGACAATCCAAAATAAACGCCTTTATTCTTCATTTTCTCCCTGATTTTTTTCCATGAAAGCAAGTCTTTCCTGAAAAAAAATACTCCTCCTAAACCATAAGTTATCTTATTATATCGAATTTTTTGGTTTTTCATAGAGTCTCATGAAATAAATCAAGAAAAGCACCCTTCAAAGAAAGGTGCCCCTCTTTATTCCAGCGGTTCTTCCGCACCTTCCAGCCACACGGCTTCTGGTTTCTGATCACGAATCAAAAATAGCCCCGTTGCAAACAGCAGTCCAGAAGCGATCGTCATCAATAAGAAAGAAACATTCATCCCATGAAGCAGTGCACTCGTCCCCGTTAAGGTCGTGCTGTTTTGCGCCACACTATTCATGATCCCGACAAATAATGCTGTTCCTATGGCGCCTGCCACCGTCCGCAAAGAAGTCAATAACGCTGTTCCATGCGCCGTCAGCTGCGGCGGAATATTTTTATTTCCCCACGTCACAAAGGGCATCAACAAACAGCCGGTGGCGGCACAGCGCAGCATGTTCAAAACCACTGCTACCCAAATCCCCGTGTGCATATGGATGAAATACATGCCGATGTTGCTCAAGACCAGTGAGCCGCCGCCGAAAATCGTCAACAGACGGATGCCGACTTTGTCATAGATTCGTCCAGCCACCGGACTTAAAAAAGCCGAGACCAAGGAACCAGGCAAAACGACTAACCCTGAGATCGTCGCTGATTTGCCTAAAATCGACTGCACGTAAAGCGGCATCAGCATCGCCGAACCCATCAAGACCAAGTAAAGCATGATACTGCCAAAGACACTGATGGCATATTCTTTTGTTTTCAAGACCCGCAGATCCAAAAATGGGGTTTCTGCTCTTAACTGACGGAAGACAAAGAAGATCCCTGCTACCAAACCGATCCCTAAGGTTCCTAAAACCGGCAAGCTGAAAAAGCCATAGCTGCCGATATTGCCAAAGCCTAAAGTGATCCCACCAAAGGCGAAGGCACTTAAAACAAAAGAGGTCTGATCAAATTTGCTGTTGCTTACTGGTAACACATCATCAAAAACCTTTATGGCCCAAATCAACGAGATCAAAACGATCACGGCAACGATATAAAATATCGCATGCCAGTTCAAGCGGTCCACGATCAGCCCAGCGATCGTCGGTGCGATCACGGGTGCCGCGGTAATTGAGAGTCCATACCAGCCCATCACCACACCGATGCGATTGATCGGATAGATCGATAAGAGGATCACTTGCGCCATTGCGGTCAAGATTCCATTGCCTACGGCCTGCAAAATACGAGCAAGCATCATGACTAGAAAATTGGGCGCTGCAGCACAAAGCAGCAAGCCCACCAACGCAATTCCTAAGGCAGCGAGATAGAGCTTTTTGGTTGGCACACGATTCATAAGATATGCCGTCAAGGGCATAACGATCGCCATTGCCAAAGAATACCCGCTAGTCAGCCATTGGCCCGTAGTGACGGAAATCTGCAAGTCATTGACAATGGCGGGTAAAGCCGTCGTCAATGCGGTCGCTAACATGGATACGGCAATACATGTGATCATTAAATTAATAAAAATCAGCGTCCGCTGACGTTCCGTTCGTTGGACTGTTTCACTCAATCAACGTCCGCCTCCTTCTCAAGATAAAACTGTTCGATTTTTGCTAAGGCTTGACCAAAGGCTTGTTTTTCTTCTGCCGTCAAATAGGTCAGCATTTCTTGGTGCGCCTTGCTGCGTTTTTCTTTCATTCGCTGTGCCTCTTGCTTGCCTGCTTCCGTCAGCGAAATCAGATGGCTGCGTTTATCTTTCGGATCGACTTCTTTTTGGATCAGCCCTTTTTCAGCCAGTTTCTTTAGTAGTTCGCCAGTGGATGTCGAACGAATCGCTAAATACGCGGCGAGATCTTTTTGGGTCAACGTGCCTTTTTCGTCCAATACCAGTAAACAATTGAACTGCCCCCGTCCCGGCATAAAGCGTCCATACTTTTGTTCCGCATACCGCCGATTTAATTTATACACTTCAAACAATCGTTCCACGATTTCTTGTTCGGAAACCATCGACCTTCAGCTCCTTTCGCCTCTTCACTATTTAGATAGGTACCTAGTTAAAAGTCCGCTCTCCATTTTACATAGGTACCTATCTATTGTCAAGGAAGGATTGACAATGAGAGCGGGTACAGCAACCAAAAACAAAAAAAGCATTGAAACTTACGCTTCAATACTTTCCTCGTGGTTCTTTTTCTCAGCAAACTCTGCCAGCAGTTGCCGAACTTCATCCGTTGATTTGGTATTCATCAATTTTGCTCGCAAATCACTGGCACCAGGGAAGCCTTTGACATAGATTTTAAAGAAACGATGCAATCCTGCGATCGAGCGTGGCACCATTTTGGCGTAATGGTCCTGCAAGTCTAATTGCAGCTGCAACAAGCCTAATAGCTCTTCTGAGGTATGCTCTTTTGGTTCTTTTTCAAAGGCATAGGGATTCTTGAAAATACCCCGACCGATCATGATTCCGTCTACGCCATATTTTTCTGCTAGCTCTAAACCTTTGGTACGATCAGGGATATCGCCGTTGATCGTCAGCTTCGTTTGTGGGGCGATTCTATCCCGCAAGGCAACCACTTCAGGAATTAATTCCCAATGAGCATCGACCTTGCTCATTTCTTTGCGGGTTCGCAAATGGATCGAAAGGTTGGCGATATCCTGTTGCAGGACATGGGTCAACCAAGCTTCCATTTCTCCTAGTTCGGTATAGCCCAAACGCGTCTTGACACTGACCGGCAGCCCGCCAGCTTTGGCTGCTTGGATCAGCTCAGCCGCAACGTCCGGTCGCAAGATCAAGCCGCTGCCTTTGCCTCGTCCGGCAACGTTTGGCACTGGGCAGCCCATATTTAAGTCGATCCCTTTAAAGCCCATCTCCGCTAAGCCGATACTCATCTCACGGAAATACTCTGGCTTGTCGCCCCAAATGTGGGCTACCATCGGTTGCTCATCTTCGGTGAAGACTAAACGTCCTCGCACACTGTCGCGTCCTTCTGGATGGCAGTAACTATCGGAGTTGGTGAATTCCGTAAAGAAAACATCTGGTGCGCCGGCAGCTTGAACGACATGCCGAAAAACGACATCGGTGACATCTTCCATTGGTGCTAGGATAAAAAAGGCTTCGGCAATTCAGCCCAAAAATTTGTTGTCATGATTTACGCTCCATTTCTTTGTCCAAGGATCTTATTTTATGACCCCACTTGCAAAACAAACCCCATTATACTAAGAATGCGTCAAAGAAGCAAAAGAGCAAGACGACACCCGCCGGTGCTTCGCCTTGCTCTTTTGCAACAGACGCTTAATACTGCCGAATAACTGGCGGTTCGTAGGCTTGAATAAAGGCTTCAAGTTCATTCGTTGTTTGCGCAAAACCGATTTTTTCGCGATCGGCCTGCGTCAAGAACTCGTTTTCCACCATATTGTCATACAAGGCTCTCGTTGCGTGGTAAAAGTTGTTCACATCATAAAAAGCACAAGGATTCGGGTTTTGACCGATTCTTGACCACGAGATCATCTCCGTGATTTCTTCCAGCGTACCCGGACCACCTGGCAGTGCGACAAACGCCTGCGACAATTCGAACATTTTTCGTTTTCTTTCTGACATTGTCTCGACGACATGGAGTTCGGTCAATCCAGGATGTGCTAGTTCCCGATCCTTTAAAAAGGTTGGGATCACCCCGATCACCTGACCGCCATTTTCTAAGACAGCATCTGCCAGCACGCCCATCAAGCCGGCTTTTCCGCCGCCATAAACTAGCGTATTTTTTCTTGAAGCGATCCACTGCCCCAATTCTTGGGCGGCTGTTGCAAAACTAGGTTCATTACCGACACTGGCACCACAATAGACTGCAATTTTCATAAAACTCTCCATCATCCTTCTCAATCATTTTGAAATAGTATATCATGATTCTGATAAAGGTTCTGGGAAAGGATGGGAAAAAATTTATGAACATTGAGGAATATCAACGATTTATTAGTGACTTCTACAAAGCCCGCAACTGGTATCAATATGATCCGTTTATTCGGGCGAATTTTTTAGCAGAGGAAGTCGGAGAAGTGAGCCGTGCCATTCGGACATTGGAGATCGGTCGTGACCGTCCCGATGAACAAGAAGGCTTGCCAGAAGAAAAACTGGCAAACCTGACGGAAGAATTGGGCGATGTACTGGATAACTTATTTATTCTCGCCGATAAATACGATATTTCTCTAGAGACGATCATGCAAAAACACAAAGAAAAGCTATTGTCTCGCTATCAAATGGACCATATGACAGAAAAAAACAGCTAACGGGCTACTTGTTGCGTAACGAGCAGCGGCAAAGGTTGCTTTTCTTAAATACAAAAAACCAACGTTTCTGTGGTCGATTGGCCAGTGAACCGTTGGTTTTCTTCTATTATATAAAAAGTTGGTTCTCCTTTTTATGGGAATAGGAGGTGTTTATTGTGCCATTTGCTCTACCAGTTCTTCCAATCCAGTCAAGGCTTGGTAGCCGTAGCCAAAGAGATAATTGTAGTCCATGCTGTAGACTTGTTTGTTTTTGATGGCTTTCATGCTGGAGAGTTTGTCATTTTTGTACAAGCCTTCAATGATTTCTTGACCAGAAACACTGCCTTCGATTGTTGACCAGTCGCCGACGATCAAGACATCGGGATCCGTTTCGATCAAGGTTTCGACACTGACTTCCCCTGAATAGTCTTGAAACACATTGTTCAGTTTGATCATGTCAAAGTTGCTATTGAAAAAAGACTCGTCTTGAGCGGCATAAACACTGACCACACTTGGATCGGACATAAAGAGATGGGCAAAGGTTTGCTCTTCTTTGTCTGCTACTTTTTCTTCCAAGGCACTCTGGCGATCCTTTAATTCTTTTTCAAAAGCAGCGGCTGCCTCAGGGACATTGAAGAGCTTACCAAGGTTTTCAATGTCTTGATAAACGGAATCAAACGTCGCCCCAGTGACAGAGGTTTCTTGGACGTAAGTCGGAATGCCCATCTCGTTCAAGGAATCAACGGTGCCGACGCCCCAATCTTGGTTATCAAAAAGTCCTCCACGGCCAAAAATCAAATCTGGATCCACACTTAAGGCTGTTTCTTTACTGATATAGTCGCTGCCCAGGTCGTTGAGTTCTGCATAATCGGCAGCAACTTCCTCATCAGCGGCACCAAAGGTTGCACCGACACCCGCAATCTGATCCTTGAGGCCGAGATGCAGCAGCAATTCCGCTGCTGGTCGTGTGTTGGCTACGACTTTTTTCGGTGCCTCATTAAAGGTTTGATCCTTGGCGGTCCATTGCGTGCCGCCTTCTGCTTTGGTGTAGTTGCTGATGGTTAAAGGATACGTACTTTCTGCCTGTGAGGAAGAAGCCGAAGTTCCTTCATCCTTCGTATTGCCGCAAGCGCTTAATGTAAAGACTGCCAATCCTACCCCAATCATTTTTCCCCATTTATTCATCTGTTTGCTCCTTTTCAAAATAATAATGAAACCCTAATCCTCCTGTGATCGGATGATGGTAAATACTGCATTTCACGCCATAGATCTCTTCGATCAGTTCTTCTGTCAGCAGCGTTTCTGGTTCGCCATACCCTACGACCCGACCATCTTTTAAGGCATAGATGATGTCGCAATAGTTGGCTGCTTGTTCCAAATTATGCAGCGCCGCCAACAAGCCAATCTTCAGATGCTTGACGGTCTCTAAGATTTCCAGCTGGTAACGGATATCCAAATGATTGGTCGGCTCATCGAGAATCATAAATTTCGGTTCTTGGGTGATGGCACGAGCAAGGACGACCCGCTGTTTTTCGCCTCCTGATAATGAGAGGTAGCTGCGTTTTCTGTAGGCACTTAACCCTGTTTTGGCTAAGGCTTCGGTGACCAGCTCATGATCGGCTTTGGTGTCTTGTTCCAACAACCCCTTGTGGGGCGTGCGGCCTAAAAGCACCATCTGTTCTACTGTTAAATCAAAGCTCAACTCATTGAACTGACTGACGACGCTGACTTGCTGGGCGACTTTTTTTCGGAACTTTTCAAAATATTCATCTCACCCAAATAAATTTCGCCGCTGTCAGGTTTCAACGTTTTGTAGATGGCTTTTAACAACGTGGACTTCCCACTGCCATTAGACCCAATCAAACCGACAAATTGCCCTTGTGCGGTTTGGACGGAGATGTCTTTTAGAATCTGCTGATCCCCGATCGTCAGATTGAGCTTTTCAACTGCCAATTTCATCTCGTCACCCCCAAAGTTGTATTGTCGTTTGACAATGATATAGATAAAGATCGGTGCACCAATCAGCGCTGTAATGATCCCGATCGGCAGTTCGACTCCTTGCAGAGTCGAGCGGGCGATCACATCCGCCCAAATCAAAAACAACGCGCCTGTCAAAGCGGTCAAAGGCATCAACAGGCGATGATCCGACCCGCTGACTCCACGTACGATATGAGGAATGATCAAGCCGACAAAGCCGATCATCCCAGAATTCGCAACGATGATACTGGTTAATAGCGCTGCTAGCAGCATGTAAAAACGCCGATAGAAGGTCAGCTTGACCCCTAAGGTGGAGGCAACTTCATCCCCCAGCAAAAGCGTATTCAAAACACGGTATTGCGTCAGGAAGAAGAGCGTGATCAAAGAAACCAGAACCACGATAAAGCCCAATTTGTTCCAAGAAGCCGAGGCTAGGCTGCCCATCGACCAAAACGCTACGGTCTTCATCCCTTCTGCATTGCTAGCCAGATAGATGATCAAGTTTGAAACAGAGCTACATAAGGCACTGACGATCGTCCCCGACAGCACAAGTTTTGTGGAAGTCATTTTCCCACCGATACTGGCAAGCAGCAGCACCAAAATGGTGGCAATCCCCGCTCCTGCAAAGGCACCAAACGATAAGCCCAGCTGCAAGACTAGCGCCGAGCCGCCAAACCCGACTAAGATGGCGAAGGTCGCCCCTAAGGATGCGCCAGAAGAGATTCCTAAGATATAGGGATCTGCCAGCGGATTTTGGACCACCGCCTGCATCACTGCCCCGCTGATCGCTAACCCCATCCCCACAAAAATAGAAAGCAAGACCCGGGGTGCCCGAACAAACCAGACGATATTGATGTTTGCGTCTGAAATGCCTGAAAGATCACCAACCAACCCATGGCTGATTTTATAGAAGAGAATTTGGTAAACTTCGCCAAGGGTGATATTGGCTTGACCGTTTGCCAAAGCAACTCCTGCAGATAAGAGAATGGCGACAACTAAAACACAGCAAATGATTGTCGAAACCATCCAACGATTTGATTTAATCAACCCTACCGACATGTGATTCTCCTTTATTCAGCACGATCCTCTCCTGATTTCACAGCAAAAACAACATTGACTGTTGCCTCGCCGCCATCATAAAAGAAGCATCTGTGCGTTTTTTCGCTTATAAAAGTTCGTCTCATGAAAAGCGCCCCAGCCATGTGCTGCTTTGACATCTATTTGCAAATGAGAATCACTCTCAATGAATAGAGTCATTATAAGGAACCTTTTGTGAAATGTAAATAATTTTCTGAAAATTTCCTTAAATAAGAGTTATTCTAATGTTCGTGATTAATTGGGCATTTTCCTCTCCATTGACCTATCGAAAACACGGTACCCGTGAAGAAGCGAATCCTTTGGCAAAATGATCCATTTTTTTTAATGATGAAAAAAAGACAGACTTCATTTCGTACGAAGTCTGTCTCCATTCTGATGCCTATGCTTAGGCAGGCTTTTTCTTGCTAACTTCCCTTTGTTCGAACGTGAAACCTATGCGTTGCCAAGGATTTGCTGATTCAACGAAATCATCTCCAAAAGACCTTGAGCGGCTTCACTGCCTTTGTTGCCAGCTTTGGTTCCCGCCCGTTCAATGGCTTGTTCGATCGTTTCAGTCGTCAACACACCAAACATGATCGGAATATCGGCATTCAGACCAATTTGGGCTACGCCTTTCGCCACTTCATTTGAGATCAATTCATAGTGGGTCGTTGCTCCGCGAATCAAGGCACCTAATGTCACGATCCCATCGTATTGTTTGTGGTCAACGATTTTTTTGGTAATATACGGAATCTCATAAGCCCCTGGAACCCAATACACATCGATGTTTTCTGCTTTGACTCCATGACGCAACAAATTGTCTTTGGCGCCTTCCACTAACTTGGAAGTGATAAACTCGTTGAATCGTGAGACCACGATCCCTACTTTGACTGCCTCTCCCTGAAACGTTCCTTCAAATACTGTCATCGCTCATTCTCCTTTGGTTGATTAAATAGATAGGTAATGGTGAAACTTTTCTTTCTTCGTTTTCAAGTAGCTGCTGTTTTCTTTATGCGCAGGCATCTCCAGCGGAACCCGTTCTGCTACCTTGATCCCTAAGCTTTCTAATTCCTTCACTTTGTCAGGGTTATTGGTCATCAGTTGAATCTCCTGCACTTCTAAGGAACGTAAAACATCGGCAGCAAACGTGTAATGACGAGCATCTGCTGCAAAACCCAATGCAATATTTGCTTCATACGTATCCAATCCTTGTTCCTGCAACTGGTAGGCACGGAGCTTGTTCCGCAAGCCAATACCGCGGCCTTCTTGGCGTAGATACAAAATCGCACCACGGCCTTTTGCTTCGATCTGCCGCATCGCTTCTTGCAGCTGTTCGCCACAATCACAGCGATGAGAGCCGAAGACATCGCCTGTTAAACACTCTGAATGGATCCGTAGTAACAGCGGCTCGGTAGTATGTTGAATCTCGCCTTTGGCTAGTAAAAGGTGTTCATTGCCGAATTCATCTTCAAATAAGGTCAATTGGAACGCCCCATAAGCCGTTGGCAGATCCACGGTGATAGGCGTGGTTCCTCGTAGATATTCCGCCAACTCATCAATGGTCAAAAACGGCAGCTGCCATTTTTCTGCTAATTTTTTCAATTCTGGGACCCGAGCCATCGTGCCATCTTCATTTAAAATCTCACAAATGTAGGCTGCTTCCACGCTGCCAGCAAGCTTCGCTAAATCCACAGCCGCTTCTGTATGTCCTCTGCGTTCCAACACGCCGCCAGGTTGAGCGGTCAATGGGAAGATATGTCCAGGGCGATAAAAATCCGCAGCCTGTGACGCAGGATCAGCCAACTTTTCAATCGTCACTGCCCGGTCTTTCGCAGAAATTCCCGTACTCGTCGTCACGTGATCGACACTGATGGTAAACGCGGTGCCAAAGGCATCCGTATTATTGGCGGTCATCTCAGGCAATGCCAGCTTTTCAGCGATCGCTTGTGAGATGGGTGCACAGATCAAGCCGCGGCCATAAGTCGCCATAAAATTGACGGCTTCTGGCGTTGCGTATTCAGCGATCCCAATCAAATCTCCTTCTGATTCCCGATTTTCATCATCGGCGACAATCACTAAGCCGCCTTTTTTAACCATTCCACTGCTTGTTCTACTTTATGCATCGTCTGCCTTCTTTCATTTTCGTTGGTATTTGACATATTTCCCGATCATATCCGTCTCGATATTGACCCACTCCCCTTGTTTCAACTGCCCCAGCGTCGTCTGGTCTTTGGAATGGGGAATCAAGCTAACGGAAAAGGCCTGTGCCGTCGTCTGGGTGACCGTCAAACTGACGCCATTGATCGCAATCGACCCTTGCGGAATGATTTCCCCTTGCACACTGACAGGATAAGCAAATGTCAAGATCAAGGCATTTTCCAACTGCTTTTTCTGGATCAAACGGGTCGTTACATCAATGTGGCCAGCGACAAAGTGGCCTTCAAAACGCTGCGTCGCTGCCATCGCTCGCTCCAAATTGACTTCGGCACCCACCGAGAGTTGTTTAAAGGTCGTTCGTTGAAAGGTTTCTGGCATGATATCCACCGTAAACGTCGTCGCTTGTTTGGCGATCGCCGTCAAACACGTCCCGTTGATCGCCATACTGTCTCCGATCTGGTAATCCGCCAGCAAGCCTTCCGACGCACTGCAGGTTAGCTGGATCGTGCGGCTTTGCTTGCGGATCTCTTTGATGCGACCTTTTTCCTGAATCAATCCTGTGAACATTTCTCTTGTCTCCTTCCTCGGATGCAAACATCTTCCCCAACTGCCGTCACCGTCACCTCTGTTAGCTGCTGCAGCTGTTTCGGGGTACGTTCACTGGTAAAACTTGCGAGACTATTGCCCCCAAGAAACTTTGGCGCCACATAGGTAATGCTTTCTTGCCACAGTCCGCTGGCTAAAAAGGCATCATGGATCGCAGCGCCTCCTTCTACGTAAAGCGATTGGACCTGTCGTGCGGCAAGCTCCTTCAACAATGCAACAATCGTCAACTCTTCCAGCTGGATCACTGACACATAGGCTGGCAAGTCGCTGACAGCTGTCTGCTGCGTAAAAATCCACACGGGTGCTGAATCATCGGCAAACAGTGCCAAATGGGGTTGCGACAGCGTTCGCCCCCGACGGTCTAACACGATGCGAATCGGCGGAAAGCTGGTTTCAACCGTGGTCAATAAGGTGGGATCATCCGTCAACACCGTCTGACTGCCCACTAAGATTCCTTGATAGTCCCCACGTTCTTGATGGACGTTTTGCCAAACCGCTGAACCAGTGATGGCAATGCGGGTTAACGCATCATGAGCGATCCGACCATCTAAAGTGATCGCTTGCTTCAATGCCACGTATGGTCGCTGATGCTGATGGTAAAAATTATAGTGTGGATTCAAACGGCGCACCGCTGTTTCTTCGATGCCCACCAACACGTCGATGCCCTGTTCTTCTAAAAATTGCTTGCCTTGTCCAGCCACGATCGGGTTAGGGTCTAACTGGCCGACGACTACTTTTTTGATGCCGCTGTCGATGATCAGCTGAGTGCAAGGCGGCTGTTTTCCTTGATGGTTGCAAGGTTCTAATGTCACGTATAAAGTCGAATTGATTAGGTCTTCGGAGGAATGGCATTGTTCGATGGCGTTTCGTTCCGCATGGGGCTGCCCATAGACTAAGTGAGCCCCTTTGGCAATGATCCGTTGCTCTTTGACGATCACGGCGCCCACTAGCGGATTGGTAAAGGTTTGGTAACGCCCTTTTTTGGCTTCTGCGATCGCCAAACGCATGTATTCGTTATGCATCTTCCTTCCTCCTTTCAATAAAAAAATGCCTCGTGAGAATCTCACGAGGCATAGACAAACAAGACCGGCAAAAAATCAATTTTAGACGCACTGCGCCCCTTGAAATTTTGTGGTTTTTCTTCTCCCATCCAGACTTTCACTGTCGGTGCCAGATTCACACTGGCTCCACCGCATAGCTATGCGGGTCACGGACTTCAAGCATTGCGCTTGTCACCGTCGGTCGGGAATTACACCCTGCCCCGAAGAATACTATTCAATTCATGTGCATTTTAGCCCGACCATTTTTGTTTGTCAATAGGCCTGATTACAAGCCAATAGGAATTCCTCTTGGCTTTTTCTTTTGGCAACCCCAAAGCAGCGACAGCAGAAATCCCTTGTCGTTCCGCCATTTTCCTAAGCTGCAGCAAGGTGATTTTGCCTGTAAAAAAATACGAGAAAACCTAGGTTAAATATTTTTTCTCGAACGAAGCCATTTATCGAACTCCGTCACGAGTAAGACGACCATCCCAGAAGCTGCTGAGATGACCCAGCCAATCAAGGACATGTCCTCAGTATGAAAGGCGCTTTGCATAAATGGAACATAGGTCAATAACAGTTGTAGAACCAGCATCACACCAATGATCACGAACGCTTTTGGATTGGTGAAGGAAGCTTTAGAAAATGCTGGTGCACTGGTACGGATGTTGAACAAATAGAAAATCTTACTCAAGACCACGATATTGACCATCATGGTACTGGCAACGGCTTCGCTGACGCCTTGCAGCAAGAGCCAGTCATGGGCGATCAAACTGATGACTGCCATCAAGATCGATACATACGCCATCTGCCAAATATCATGGCGATTCAACAATTTATTACCTGTCTTTCGCGGTTTTCGGCTCATGATCCCAGACTCTGCTGGTTCAAAAATAAACGCAAACTGGATCGTAATAGCAGAAACCATGTTGATCCACAGCAGTTGCGTCGCCTGCAACGGCAATTCTTTTTGCATCATGATCGTAAAGGCAATGATCAGCCCTTCGGCAAAAGATGTCGGCAACAGAAACAGAATGCTCTTTTTGATGTTGTCATAGATCCTGCGTCCTTCGCGAATCGCTAAGGACATGGTACCGAAATTGTCATCGGTCAAGATCATATCAGCAGAATCTTTGGCTACATCCGTGCCGCTGATCCCCATCGCTACACCGATATCCGCCCGCTTCAACGCAGGGGCATCGTTGACCCCGTCCCCTGTCATCGCCGTGACTTTGCCTTTGGCTTGTAGCGCTCTGATAATGTCCAATTTATTTTTCGGCGTGGTTCGTGCAAAGACTTGATTCGTCAAGGCAGCATCTTGAAATTCGGCTTCACTCATCTGATCCAACTCGGCACCAGTCACGACGTGAATCTCATCCGCTAAGCCAAGCTTTTCCCCAATCGCTTTGGCGGTCAGAGGGTGATCGCCAGTGATCATTTTCACTTGAACACCGGCTTGGTTCATTTCCTTCAGGGAGGCAATCACTTCTTCTCGCGGCGGATCGATGATCCCAGCGATCCCTAGTAATTGCAGCCCTTGCTCAAAAATCGTTTCATCAATGTGATCGATCGAAACTTTCTGATAGCCCACCGCTACCACTCGTTTGCCTTCTGCCGACAAGCGGCGGACATGGCCTGTCCAATAGGCTTCATCAAAAGGCGCCGCTTGTTTTTGCACCATTTCAAACAATTTATCTGGGGAGCCTTTAACAAATAGCAAGCGTTCCCCCGCAGGGTTTGCCACTAGTTTCGCCATGTAGCGGTTGTCTGAATCAAAGGGCAGCATATCCAGTTCTTGGTAAGCGGGTGCTTGCGGATAGGCAAATTGCTTATGATACAGCGTCAAAAAGGAGCCGTCTGTTGGTTCCCCATTGATCGTCCAGTGATTTCCTTCTGGGACTAATACCGTATCGTTGGCTTCGTAACCAGCTTCCAAAAACAACTGCAAGATGTCTTGCGTGTAGACGCCCTCTTGCTTTGGACGAATCACGCCCACAGGCGCATAGCCGTCACCCGACACTTCGTATTCCTGCTCAGCCAATACGATGTCTTTAACTGTCATTTCATTTTTGGTCAGGGTACCGGTCTTATCCGTCGCGATCACATCCACTGAGCCTAGCGTTTCAACCGCTGGCAGTGTTTTGATGATGGTGTGTTTGTTTTTTGCCATATCACTGACACCCATCGCCAAAACCACCGAGGTCGTTGCTGGCAATCCTTCTGGGATCGAGCCGACGATCATGGTGACGACGGCTAAGGACAGGACAGAGATCGCATAGGTTTGCTGGAACAGACTGACGATAAACAGCAAGACCGCCACGCCCATGATCACATAGGTGATGCCTTTCCCCAGTCCATCGATCTCTTTCATCAACGGCGTTTTTCGTTCTTCCGTTTGATTGACTTCTGTGGAGATTTTCCCGATCTCAGTCGTGGCGCCGGTAGCGATCACGATCCCTTTCCCGCTTCCTGACGTCACGGACGTCGAAGCAAACGCCAAATTCCGTTGTTCCGCTAATGGGGTTGCTTCATCCACTAAGGCATCTGTTATTTTTTCCACCGAATCGGCTTCACCAGTCAAGGCGGATTCTTGGATCCGCAAGTTGTCGGCTTCGATGATCCGCAGATCCGCAGGCACATTGTCGCCGGCTTCTAAGAATACGACATCCCCCGGAACGACTTCGACAGCTGGAATATCTTGCCGAATCCCATTCCGATAGACCGTAGCTTCTGCTGATAGCATCTCTTTGATCCGCTCTAACGCATCGGAAGCATTGGCTTCTTGGTAATAACCGATCAACGCATTGACCAGTACGACGATGCCAATGATCACGGCATCAGAGAAATGCCCCATCAGCAGCGTTAAGATGGCGGAGAAAATCAAAATGTAGATGATCGTGTTATGGAATTGCCGCAGCAGCAAACGCCACTTGGCGATTTTTTTGACCGCTAATTGATTCAATCCGTAGGTTTCTAACCGCTCGGTTACTTGCGCCTCATCTAATCCTTGTTCGATTGAGGGCACCTGATACTGTTCGATTGTTTCTGACACTGATAATTGAAACTCTTTTTTATTCATTTATTCTTCTTCCTTTTCTTTTTTCATTGATGGATAACACAAATAAGCCCCTTATTTAGAAACTGCTCCTAAATAACGCGCTGTTGTTGGTCTCCTATTCAATTAAAAAGTAAGGTAAGTCAAAATAGTGTTTCTGCTCACCGTCACTCGAGTCGCTTGACATTCGTTTACCACCCCCTCTAAAGTTAGCAATAAGCGTAACAAACTATTTTTCCAAAGTCAAGAGTCATCGCTTTCATAGCAATGAAGGGGCATCTCAAAGTTTTTACGAAAAAAAGCCGCACGACAACGATTCGCTGCCGTGCAGTTCCTTCAGTACATTCTCTTCAAGCCCAAAGGCACGCCTTAAAGCTGATCCAGTGCCTCGCTGATCGGTGTTTCTCCTGCTTGGACTTTGATGACTTTTTGATAAGTTGCTGGACGTTCCAGCATTTCACCTAACAAGACGGCGACATCCTCGATCGGGATCGCACCAGAGGTCGTTTCACTGATCTCGATCAAACTAGATCCTGGAGTTTCTTTCAACGCACCCGGCTGCAAAATCGTATAGTCTAGTGCGGTGTTGTCGATCAGCCAGCGATCAGAGAAAAACTTGGCGATCGTGTAATCCATCAATGACGCCACGCCTTCCCTTTGCCACTGTTCAGGTTCTAAGGCATAGGCTGAGCTAAGGTGGATGTAGCGTTTGATTCCTTTTGATTCGGCGGCTTGCATCACTTTGACGGCACCATACAGATCGGATTGCAGCAAGTCTTTGCCTCGGGAACCCGCCACGAAGTATACCGCTTCCGCATCGGCGAATTTGGCCGCCATCTCTGCCGGTTCCGTGTGTAAATCAAAGAACACGGGCTTGATCGTCTCAGTTTCTGTGATTTTCTCACTGCTGCGCGCACCAGCATAAACGATGTGTCCTTGTTTTTCTAGAAAGTCGATCAATTTTTGACCTACTCGTCCAGTAGCACCAACGACAAAAATTTTCATTTTCTTTGCTCCTCTCGTTTCTTTTTCCAACTCTTACTAGTATCATCGTAGGACAAAAACCAAGATCCAACAACTATTCTGTTCCTAAAAAAAGGGAAAAAGGCACAGCACAAACCAATTCTTGCTGTTTTTCCCCATAGAAACCCATGTTTTTAAAAAAACACCCAAAAAAATGAAAAAAATTTTCTCAAACGATTGACAAAGCCTTGACTCTTTTGTAGACTAGGTAGAAATAATTTAAATATTTAGAAAATTCCAAATAAAGAAAAGGACGGTGGCGTATATGACCCGCACCAATGTTAGCAAACGAATTATTTTATTATTATAGCCGGGACTGTTTGATTTTATACATTCAAAGAGTCCCTATTCACATTGCATCCAAAAAGAAGATCAGCTTCTTGAGATGGAGTGTTTTTTTATACCCATTTTCAAGGAAGCGACCTTTTACAAACTGACACATTGATGTCAGATAGATCCGAAAACGCTCGTTGAACAACTGCTGCCGATTCCCCGCGGTTATGCACTGCACTTATTCTAAAGACCCCTTCTGTTTGAACACTTGATTGGTCAAGCAGAAAAAGGAAGGATGATTTTTTCTTATGAAAACCGTCAACACGATCGCTGCTTTTGTAAACAAGTATTTGATCTACATCATGATTTTATTGATGATCGTCTCTTATTTTTTCCCGCAACCCTTCTTATGGATTCCGCCTCGTACAACGATTCTTTTGAGCATCATCATGTTTTGTATGGGGATGACTTTAAACGTTGCTGCTTTTAAAATGGTCGTCTTACAGCCTAAAGCATTCATCTTAGGAGTGCTTTTCCAGTTCACCATCAGTCCTTTGGTGGCTTACGGCTTAGCGCAGCTGTTTGGTCTTTCTTCCGGTTTGATCATCGGGTTTGTCCTACTAGGTTGCGTTTCTGGTGGAACCGCCAGCAATGTCATGACCTTTATTGGCAAAGGCGATGTCGCCCTCACCGTTTCTATGACCACGGTATCGACCTTGTTAGCGACCGTCGTTACCCCCTTTTTAGTTTACGTCTTGGCTGGTCAGTATACTGAGATCTCTTTCTGGGAAATGCTCTTGTCTGTCTTGCAGATGGTGCTTTTGCCGATCATTTTAGGAGTGATCGTCCACAAACTCATTGCCAAGCACATCGAGCGATTTCTGCAATCATTTGTCTTGATTTCTTCCGTCAGTATCTTATTGATCGTTGCCGGAACTGTCGCTCGCAACGGTGCCGTGATCGTCCAATCTGGCTTGATCGTAATTTTCTTAGTCTTGCTCCATAACTTGATCGGCTACGGCGCAGGCTATGGTCTGAGCCGTGTGATGGGCGTCAGTGCCACCCAAGCCAAATCCATCATGTTTCAATTAGGAATGAAAAATACCGGCCTAGCGATCTCGTTAGCCAATGCCCACTTTGCCACCATTGCTGCAGCCGTTACCCCTGCCGCAGTCGGCATGGTGATCCATCAAATTACCGGACCAATTTTAGCCAATCTCGTGGCCAAGAAAGAAGGAAAACAGTATGAGTCAAAGTATCTTTTTGCCAAACTACACAATCGGGGCGGACGCCTACGAAAAAGTAAATGACATCGTAAAACCATACGGCACCAATGCCGTGATCATCGGCGGAAAAACTGCCCTTGAAAAAGCCGAAGACAAGATCAAAGCCGCTTTAACGTCAGAAGTCAAAGTGACGAAAACCTTGTGGTACGGCGGCAACTCGACCTATGAAAACGTCGATCAGCTGTTAGCTACTCCAAGTGTCCAAGCCGCCGATGTTCTATTCGCCGTTGGCGGCGGCCGCGTTTGCGATACCGTCAAAGTAGTTGGGGAAAAAGCAGGCAAACCAGTCTTCACCTTCCCAACGATTGGCTCCAACTGCTCACCAGTCACCGCGGTCTGTGTCATCTATAAAGAAAACGGCGAGATGCAAGGGCTGTTTTTCCCTTCGCAACCGCCGACCCATGCCTTTATCGACAGTGAGATCATCGCCCAGGCCCCCGATAAGTACTTATGGGCAGGAATCGGCGATGCCCTCTCCAAAGAGATCGAATCGACGTTTTCAGCGCGGGGCGATCAGTTAGACTATACCGATGGGTTAGGCATCCAAATCGGCAAAATGTGCACGGAACGCTTATTGCAATACGGCACACAAGCCTTGAAAGACAGTGCCGCCAATCAGCCGTCTTATGCCATTGAGCAAGTTGTCTTGGATATCATCGTGACCACCGGCTTAGTTTCCGTCTTAGTCATCAATGATTACAACTCCGCCCTTGCCCATTCCTTTTACTACGGAACGACCGTTTTGGAAAAAATGGAAGACTATTTACATGGTGCTTCCGTTAGTTACGGCGTTTTGGCCTTGTTGCAGCTCGATCAGCAAGATGCCCTCTTCCAGCGCATCTACGCCTTTATGAAGGAAAACAAACTGCCGGTTTGCTTAGCTGATATGGGCCTTAACGACACCAGCGATCTTGAGGCAATCTTAGACAAAGCAATGACCACCAATGACATCGTTCACGTGCCTTATGAGATCACGCGAGAAATGTTCAAACAAGCAATCCTAGACGTGGAAGCCTATCATGCCAAACAAAACCAAGCAGCATTGGCAGCTGCCAATTAAATGAAGCCCTCCAGCAACGAATTGCTGGAGGATTTTGTTTGGCCTTTTTTTCACTTCTTCGTACTTGTCCTCCTTCTTCTTTCTTACATGTTAAAAAACATGCAATCGTTTACTTTGATTTATTTTTAAAAACTTATTACTATTTTAGTATAACAAAGGAGGAGATTGGTTTGGAATTGGTTTATTTATCTGGGTTGTTTTTGGTCATTTTCTTGTTGTATTTCCTGGCAAAGAAAAATAATCGCATCAAACAGCTGTTTTCGAAGATCACGATTGCTTTTCTGCTTATTTACTTGGTTTGGCGTTTATTTTTCACGATCCCGATTGATAGTTCTGCTTCACTAGTATTTGGGATCATTCTCTATATTGCGGAAGTCATTGGTTTATTTGTCTATGGCTTTTTTGTTTACCTTTTTTCCAATAAGCTCTCAAAAGAATACCGCTACGAGGGGGATGAAGCAGAAGAATTCTTGCCAAGTGTCGCCGCTTTTATCTGCACTTACAATGAAGACATCAAGCTGGTGATCGCCACAGCATTAGCTGTCAAAGCCTTGAAATACCCCAATAAAAAAATCTATATCTGCGATGATGGCCATCGAGAGGAACTAAAAGAAATGGCCGAGCGAATGAATCTCGGCTATTTGACCCGCGAAGGAAATGCCAATGCCAAAGCTGGGAATATCAACTATGCCTTGTCCCAAACCAGCAGTGACTTGATTTTGCTTCTGGATGCTGACTTTATCGTCAAAAAGAACATTATTTTTGAAGCTGTCGACTATTTCCGCAATCCTAAAGTCGCATTGGTGCAATATCCACAAACATTTTATAACAAAGATCCCTTTCAATTACTGCGCAAATCCATGTACAACGAACAGGAATTATTCATGCGCTTTCTAGAACCAGCACTTTCTCGTGAGAATGCTTTGATCCATATCGGTACCAATGCCATCATTCGTCGCAGTGCCCTTGAAGAGATCGGCGGCGTTCCTACCAGCAGTATCACCGAAGATATGGCGACCGGGATGCTTTTACAAGACGCCGGCTATGAAACGGTTTTTATCAATAAAGCCTATGCCTTGGGGATCACTCCTTACACTGCCAAAGAGCTGACCTCACAACGGACTCGGTGGGCGCAAGGAACAAAACAAATTTTTGACCACTTCAAACCGCGCCGGTTAAAAGGGTTGTCTTTTATGCAAAAACTTTGTTATTACAACTCCTATTTGTATTGGTTTACCTCTTTCCAAAAAATCATCTTTTTATTGGCACCAACCTTATTTATGGTTTTTGATATCTTTATCGTCAGAAGCAACAATCACCAATTATTGTTGTTCTTTTTACCGCCTTTCATTATGATTTCCCTGTCGTTTCGGCTGTATGTCCCTAAGATCAGGAACCTGACAAGTTCCCACATCTATGATTGCTTTGTCGCTCCTATCCACACTGGGGCATTGATCAAAGAATTTATGAAATCACAGAAAAAATTCAACGTGACCAAAAAAGAGATCGTCGGCAGCAACGCCTTTGATTGGCGAACTGTCTTGCCCCACATCATCCTCTTTACTTGGATTTCCTTTGCCTGTCTGGTAGCTGGGTATCGTTTGTACCGAGGAGAAGGCTATGAATTCGGCTATATCGTGACCTTGATTTGGTCGATCTATAACCTCTATGGCTTGTTTTATGCCATTTTGATCGGGAAAAACCGTTTTATCGAAAGTGATAGTGAAGCCTTGAGTATCGCCATCAATCGTCAGCTTTCTTATGATGCGAAGACGTTCGAAATGTATCAAATGAGTTTCAATGGCTTCCGTGTCCGGACTCATCCCGAGCAAATCTTCGTACCAGGTGAAAGTTACGTCTTTTACGATGATAAGCGTCGCTTCACTATCAATTCGATTTGTCTAGAGGATCATGGCTCCTATGTGACTTTTGCCTTCAACAATCTAACACCGCAATCTGCTGAAGAGCTTGCCAGCTACTATAGCGACCAGCTCAATGCTGCCAAACAGTTGGAATTTGATATGGAGGAAGAAGTCGCAGAAATGAATAGTTAGCCCCGCCCCCTTTGTCGCAAGAGGCAAAGGGGCTTTATTGATTCCAGAAAGCTCCTTAAAGGGCAGTTCTCCATCTTATGATGATTCTCTTCCTTTAGATAACACTCTGGCATTTGCTACACTCTTTTCCAATGATCATTGATTGAAAGAGCCAGAACAGAATCTAGACGATTTCTCGATGGCAATACTTTTAAAGCCTTTAGAAAATATTAAAAAATCTGCTTTCCCTATGACCTGATTGAGCTGATGCGGTTGCCACTGCTCACACATTTGTGAATAAAAGCGCATGAAAAAGCAATCCTTGTTATACTTATAAATAACACGAAGTCCTTAGAAAAAGGAGGAATCCTCATGACCCGTTACAAACGATTTCGCTTTGCTCGTTTAGGCGCTCTTTTGGTGTTGGGCTTACTCCTCACTGGCTGCAGTGCGGATAAGACACCGATTGAAGAACAACCGACTATCGACACGGTCACTCCTTTTGAACCAGAGGTTTCCTATGAAACTTTTCCATTACCGCAACCGATCTTAGATGGGGAAACCAGTGTGGCGGAAGCTCTCTTCAATCGGCGCTCGCAACGGGATTTTCAAGACACCGAGCTAACACAAGAACAGCTGGCACAGCTTTTATGGGCCGCTGCCGGTGTCACTACAGAAGATGGTCGCCGGACAGCGCCTTCGGCTGGTGCCTTGTATCCCTTAGACCTCTATGTCGTGGTTACACAGGTAACGGGGCTTGAGCCAGGGCTTTATCTGTATCAACCTGAGCAACATGCCTTAGCAAAAGTTCTTGCCGGCGATTTTCGGACCGCATTGGCGGAAGGTTCGTTGGATCAGCAAGCGATCCAACGAGCACCTGCTACATTGCTTTATACAGTGGTTTATGAACGACTGATCGAGCGCTATGGGGACCGAGGAATCGAACGTTATGCCTATATCGAAGTCGGACATTCCGCCCAAAACGTCCTTTTGCAAGCCCAAGCGTTAGGCTTAGGCGCTGTGCCGATCGGCGCCTTCACGGATCATGAACTCAAAGAATTATTACAACTGCCGACGGAAAATGAACCCCGCTATTTGATTCCAGTGGGGGTTATTGAGTAGGGCTACTGAATAACAGAGCCCATTTTCGTGGGATTGTCAGTCTTTCATTAGAAAATGGCAACTGGCAAGGTTGATTTTCCCAGCAAAACTAGTACAATCGAAAAACCACCTGCAAAAACAGCAGGTGGTTTTTTCTTTGCTTACAGTTTGTATGCCCGGACTTCTTCTGGTATTTCTTCTAGCGGTAGCTCTTTTACTACCGCTTCGGTGCCTGCTGCCATTGCTGTATCGTAGTACCAGCATTTGTATTTGATCGTATTCATGGTTTCTTGCAAGGCTGCCATTTGCTTTGTGACTTCTTCCAAGCGTTCATGAAACAGCTGCTGCCGTTTCTGCAAAGACGCATCGCCTTCCTCGCCCCAATCCAAGAAATTCTTGATGTCTTTGATGGGCATGCCGGTATTTTTTAAACAATCGATCACTTTGATCGTCGCTACTTCTTTTTCTGAAAACACCCGAATGCCGCCATTGCTACGGGCCATATTCGGAAACATTCCCTCTCGATCGTAGTAACGTAGTGTCGAGATGGGAATATTAGTTGTTTTTGATACTTCACCAATCGAGTAACTCACTTGCATCGCTCCTAAAAAAATTTTGTTTATCGCTTGACCTAAACCTAACTTCAGGTTCTACAATTAAAATACACCGCAAGCACTGTACTGTCAATCATCTATCGTTTCACAGGTTTGGCATTGGCAGTAGCAGGATTCGATGAAAAAATCATTCACTGGAGGAAAGACAAATGTCAGAAATCAAAGAGAAAGTTATCGTAATTATGGGAGCCTCTTCAGGAATTGGGGAAGCAACCGCCGTTAAACTAGCCGAACAAGGGGCAAAAGTAGTAATCGCCGCCCGCCGTGAAGAGCGCATCAAAGCACTGGCTGAAAAACTAGGAGAAAATGTCTTGTATCAAACAGCCGATGTCACCAATCGCGAACAAGTCCAACAAGTCATTGATTTAGCCATGACCTCCTTTGGTCGGATTGATGTCCTTTTCAATAATGCTGGCATCATGCCTCAAGGAAACTTAGCAGAGTTGAACTATGACAGCTGGCAAAAAATGCTGGATATCAATATCATGGGGGTATTGAACGGGATCGGCGCTGTGCTGCCCATCATGCAAAAACAACAAGACGGCTTGATCATCGCCACTGACTCAGTTGCCGGACATGTCATTTACCCAGGTTCTGCCGTGTACAACGGGACAAAGTTTGCAGTCCGTGCAATTATGGAAGGCTTGCGCCAAGAAGAACGTGAACATGGCATTCGCTCAACCATCGTCTCTCCGGGAATGGTCTCCACGGAATTGTTTGAAACCGTCGGTAATGCTCAACTAGAAGCAGCCTTGAAAGAAACCTCTCGCGTAGAAGGCAACAGCCTAACGCCAGAAGATGTAGCAAATGCAGTGGTTTATGCCATTCAACAGCCCAAACATGTGGCGATCAGCGAAGTCTTGCTGCGCCCAGCAAAACAAACCGTTTAAGCTATTTCTACTAATCTATGAAACCTGCGACCGCTTGATGCGGTCACAGGTTTTTTTGTCGTCAAATCCCACCGTTTTCCTGGAAAAAATTGCTTGGTTTTCTTGTAACACCCACTTGTCCGAGTAATGTAAACCAATGGTTGCTTTATGTAAACGACTACGTTCTGTTACTACGGGGGAAATTTTTTTATACTTAGTACAAAGCTTCCGTATAAAACGACCAATCAGAAACGAACCTGCCGTTTTTCTCTTTTTTATGAATAGCCGAGCATGATTGATATCCCGCCTTCACCGTTGACTTGCAAGTATTATTAGCTGTCCTCTTTTAGTACTTGCTTTTTATATAAGAATGGAGTGAGTGTATGAATGTGAAACAGCTGCTCGTCATTGCCGAGCAACGAAGAAACATTACGAATCAAAAATTGACCTATGCCGAAAATTTCTTGGCTGCCGGCTACTCTGCTGCCGAATTGCTGGCAGACGAAACCTTTCTTGAATTAGAGCGAAGGGAAACCCAACTGATTGCAGAACGCAACGCCATTTTTTACGAAGAAGTCAGCCACAACTAATCCACCTGTCCAATTGTAGGCGACGAAAAAGCGAAGGCTCAGCAGCACCTTCGCTTTTTTCTATAACCCTCAAAGACCTCCTTTGCCCTGAGGATCACGCTGCTTGATTGTCCAATAAAACAGCCCTGCAAAGAAACTTCCGAGAATCAGGAAATTCAAGCCGTATAGACAGTAGAGAAAGAAAAAATTCAGCTGCCCACTGCTCCAAAAAACCATGATTCCCATTAAAATAAGACTGTTGACACATCCTGTCAACACACAAACCGTACGACTGCGCTCCAAGCTTTGTAATAGGTATTTTGTAATTTCATATAACGGACTGACGAGCATTATCCCCAACATGATTGGTAGAATAGCTGGCAACAAGTCTAAAACTACGACATCTGTAGTAAACAACTGAAAAAAAGCGGGACGAAAGACCCAGATCAGACTGGCGATTCCGACATAAGCCACGAAAGAAAAAGCGAAGGTACTTTTTCCCACCGCTAAAATCTTCTGACGATTTTTCTGACCATTCGCCTCACTCGCAAAGACGGTCACTGCGTTGCCATACATCAAAGCAGGCAACCGTGCGATCATCAATCCTTGGCTGCCGATCGCATAGGCTGCCAGCGTACTGACACCCAATCGTGAGACGAAAGCTTCAAAAGCAATAATAAAGACTAAACCCTCAAAGCATTCCTGAATCATTAAGGGAACCGATTTTTTCAATAAAAAGGCACGTTTTCGTGGTCTTTGTTTCAACCCTCTTGCTAGACTTTCTCTTAAAAGAACCCCATAACTCCCCAGTAAGCACAAAGTCGCAAGCATATTTGCGATGCCACTGCCTAAGACCCCCATGGCGGGAAAACCGAGATTGCCGTTGATCAATAAATAGCTAAGCAACACCTGTACCAACGCACTAATGATCGAAACACCCAGAATGTAGTTCGTTTTCTTTTCAATTTTTAAAAGGCTAGTAAAAACAAACGTGACTAACGTAAGTAAAAGGTAGGGAGACATGATTGCAAGATACAATGTCGCAGTTCCTAGCAGCTCCCCACTAAATCCGTAGACAACCTGCAAGATACCCCGTCCAAAAAGCAGAAAAATCAGCAAAAAGCTTACGCCGATCGCGACTACTAAAAAAAGAACCGATGACAGATAATCATTTAACTGCGTCTCTTCTCTTTGCCCGACTGCCTTTGCGCCATAAATATTAAAAGCAAGGCCAATCGCACCTAAGATACCCGCAAAAGCATAGAGAAACCCGTCGATCAGTGCGATCGCCGCCAGCGCTTCCGTGGATCTTCTTGAAATAATCGCTAAGGAAACTTGTGTAATAATGATTTGAAACAAATTGGAAGCAATCAAAGGCAATGTAAAAGACTGTATTTTTTTGTTCAAGAAGCTCTCCTCTCTCCTTCGCCACAAATGCGCAACATCCACCCGACAATTGTGATTTACATCACAATATAAGCAATCGTTGGTCGCTACATATACTCAACGACCCATCGGGCGTTTTGACGTTTCTCTCTCCATTTAACCATACAGCCTTCTCGGTGTATATTCCTTCGTAATTAAAAAACAAAACATACCGACAAGCTCCGCTTATTTCTTCCATTGATGTCGACAAGCAATCGCTGATGAAGAATAAAAAGGTTCAGAAGAACATACTGCTCTTCTGAACCTTTTCTATGGGATGATAAAAAATGCGACAAACCTTTCAAAAATCCCGCTATTTCTTCACGATCAGCTGAACGGCTTGATCGATTTTCTGCTTTTGGGTTTCCGTGTCGCTGTCTGGATTTTCCAAACAATTTTTCAAATTCTCAGCGACAATGATCCCCATGATACGGTTGACGCTGGAACTGACGGCGGACAATTGCGTGATGACATCGACGCATTCTTTCTCGTCTTCGATCATTTTTTGAATCCCCCGCAACTGGCCTTCGGTTCGTTTTAACCGATTCAAAATATCTTTGTTGCATGCGGTCATCGTTTGATTTCTCCTCTCCATGCTGACATGCCGCCGAGGACATTGGTCACTTGAAACCCTTGCTGGCTCAAAAACTCAGACGCCATTTGCGAACGAGCCCCTGAATGACAGATGACATAGTAATTTTTATCCTTCTCTAAGTTGCTGATTTGTTCCGTAAGCTCGCTCAACGGTAGGTTTTGTGCTGTTTTGATGTGTCCTTGTGCAAACTCATCAACTTCTCTAACATCAAGGATCTCAAGTGGTTCACGTTTTTCTTTTTGGGTAAATTCCTCCATAGATATGGCTTTAATCATGAATAATCATCTCCGGCTTAATAGTATTATACAACGAAAAGGCACCATCGAGGTTTTGACAATTGATGCCCGCTTGTTTTAAGATGCGTTCGGCAATGTAGCTTCTCAATCCGCTATGACACGTAACGACATACGAAACGCTTGGATCCAATTCAGACAACCGATCTCTCAATTCATCCAACGGAATGTGGAGCGCCTCTTGAAAACGCCCATTATTGGTTAATTCCATTTCTGAACGAACATCCAACAACTGCTTACCGTTTTCTAAGGCATCCGTCAATTCGTGCCATTGGATATTCGCACTGATTCCTTCTGCCAGATTGATCGCTGCATAGCCAATCATATTCACTGGATCTTTGGCTGAGCCAAAAGGCGGTGCATAGGTGAATTCCAGCTCAGGCAAGTCAAAGATCGTTAAGCCGCCTTTGATCGCCGTTGCTAATATATCGATCCGCTTATCGACTCCTTTGGCACCGATGCCTTGCGCACCATAAATTTTTCCAGTATCCGCATCAAAAATCAGTTTCAAATAAATATCCGTCGCATCAGGATAATACCCAGCATGGTCTTTGCCTGAAAGATGAACCACCTGGGGATTTAGCCCCGTCAGTTTGGCGCTGCGCTCACTCACCCCAGTAGACGCTGCGGCAAGATCGAATACGCGCACGATCGCCGTCCCGACACTGCCTTTGTTTTTGCGAGTCAGTCCACCCAATACATCAGCAACTTGCCGACCTTGGCGATTGGCTGGTGACGCCAAGGAGATCAGCGTGTCTTCGTTAGTGATTTGTTGTTTCACAACGATGGCATCTCCCACCGCGTAAATGTCTTTCTTGCTAGTTTGGTATCGATCATCTACCAGGATACCCCCGGTGTCCTAATTGGATACCAGCACGTTTCGCCAAATCCGTTTCTGGTTGGACTCCCACTGAAAGAATCGTGACATCTGAGGCCAGGACCGTTCCATCTTCCAGAACGATTTCTTGCCCTGCTTTTTCAAAAGCGGTCGCTGACTGCGAGGTCAAAACTTTGACTCCTTGCTTGATCAATTCATTTTTGATATACGCAGCCATTTCTTCGTCCAAAGGTGGCAATACGTGGGGTGCTTTTTCTAAGATCGTAACTTCGAGGCCTTTTTTATGTAAATTTTCAGCGACTTCTAACCCAATAAACCCAGCGCCAATGATCGTGGCTTTTTGAGGCTTTTTGTCTTCAAGATGCGCCATGATTTGGTCTAAGTCAGGAACATTGCGCAAAGAAAAGGCGTTGGTTGCTTCTTCTAGCCCTTTGATCGCCGATACTAGCGGTTTTGCCCCCGGTGATAAAATCAACGCATCATAAGATTCCGTGAAAATTTGCTCGCCGTTTTTGACTGTCACCGTTTTCTCCTGCGGATCGATCGCCAGCACTTCATGAAGAGGCCGCACATCTAGGTTAAACCGTTTTTTTAATGCCTCAGGTGTTTGGACCAATAAGGCGTCTCGCTCTTCGATCTCCCCAGAAATGGCATACGGCAGCCCGCAATTTGCAAAAGAGACAAAAGGACCTTTTTCAAAAACAATGATCTCCGCTGCTTCTTTAAGCCGCCGTAAGCGCGTGGCTGCCGACATTCCCCCTGCTACCCCACCGACAATAACTATTTTTTCCATCGTTACTTTCCTCCTTTGGTTGTTCCCCGCCATTGATTCATGCCACCGCGAACATTGACCACATCAAAACCCTTTTTATTTAGGATTTTGGCTGCTTGTTTGCTTCGCATCCCTGATTGGCAAATGACTGCCAGTTTCTTGTCACCTTTTTGAGTGAAGCCCGCAATCTTGTTTAACGGTACATTTTTGGCGTAGGCAATGTGCCCGCTACGGTACTCCGCCGGCGTGCGAACATCCAGAACCGTCCATTCTTTGGCTCCTTCTTTTTGTAAATCTGCTGTTGACATACTTGGTATGCGTTTAAATAATGAAAACATTTCTTGCTCCTCTCTTATACCCCTTGGGGTATATTAAACAAGATGTTTCCCTATTTGTCAACTAAGTGAATTTCTTTAAGAAAAGAAACTTGCTGTTGCGCTGCCCCCACTCGATAAACTGTCATGTGTCGGGCATGTACCAATCAAGCAAGAGGAAAAAAGAGCCACATATTTCCTTCCCCTCAGCCTCAGTGCTATAATAAACAAAAAGATATGCAGCAAAAAATAACACACTACAAGGTCACTTCGTCAAAGACGTTTTTCACGACCTCAGAATAAAAACGATGCTCCTCTCAAAAAAACAGCAGATAAAAAACGACGCAAGCACCACTTTCCCTTGATTTATCAAGCAGCAAGCCCTGCTTTCTTGGAATCAGCGTGGGTTTCGACTATGCTTAAGTCACATCAGCGAAAGGAAAAAAAGATGGAATTTGGCGAAAAAATCAAAGAAGTACGCACAAGAAATAACTTGACCCAAGAACAATTTGCCACTCAACTACACGTGACAAGGCAAGCCGTTTCGAACTGGGAAAACAATCGGAATCTACCAGATTTAGAAATGTTGATTGCCATCGCCACGATTTTTCAACTCTCGCTTGATGAATTGATTTTAGGAGGAACTCAAGTGAACAAGATCACTGAAAAACTAATCAAAGACGGCAGCGAGACTCGACGCGCCAAACTCAATTTGATCACGACCTTGATCGGAACATTTTTACTACTATTCGGCTTTGCCTGCTTCTTCATCAAAGCAAGCGCCGTGGAATACATCGATCAATCCGGCATTTTACATGAAAATTTCTATCTAATCCCCGTAGGATTTTTGTTCCTATTGGCTAGTTTCATAGTATTTGCAGGAACCGGGATCAATTATTTTCGAGCTGCTAGAAGAAAATAACGCAAAAAACTCGATTCCAATTGATGGAATCGAGTTTTTTCTTTTGTTCACTATCTTCCTTCAAAGAATCGGAACAAACAAGCCACTGATTTTTTCTTTTGTTTTCGTCAAAAGGCTTCTGGCTTGCCATTCTTCTTTTTCTACTAATTTTGCATGAGCTAAGTCTTCCATAAATTGCTGATTTAACTCTGTGATTATTTTAGACGGCCCATAGATGAACATCGATAACTCATGGTTAAGGTAAAAACTACGAATATCAAAATTTGTTGACCCGATCGTTGCAGCAAACTCATCGACGATCATATATTTACAGTGAATAAAAGCAGTCTCATCATAGGTATAGACTTCTACGCCGGCAGATAATAAGTCATCAATAAACGAATTCGTGCCATGAAAAGAAATTCCTCGATCCCCTTTTCCCGGCACAATCAATTGTACGTTGATCCCACACCGTGCTGCTCTTCTAAGCGCACCTAAACTTTCTTCATCAGGAATAAAGTAAGGCATGGCGATCTTAATCGAATCCGTTGCCTTTCCAATGAGGTCATTAAAGGAATCCTTAATGATTCGCTCGCTATCATAGGGTCCGCCGTAGATTACCTGAACGATTTCCGAACCGCTTTGAACGTCGGTCTTCAACGGAAAATACGTAGCTGTCTGTGTCAAAAAATGAGTGACCGTTTCTTCCGTTTCATCAAGAAAGAGCCAATCATAAATAAAGCACTCTTGTACTTCTAGAACAGCAGGTCCTTCTATCCGGATGTTTGTGTCTCGCCAATAAGAAAACTTACTGCCTCGCCCACTATATTCATTTCCAATATTCATGCCTCCTGTATGTGCAATCTCCCCATCAATAACGACCATTTTACGGTGATTGCGCCAGTTCGCTTTATTACTTAGCCAAGGTGAGTTCAACAAATCATACGTGCGCACCTCTACCCCATTCTTTCGCATCAATAATAACAATTGATTAGGAAAGGCGATCGACCCCACGCTATCATACATAAACCGAACTTCCACCCCTTGTTTGGCCTTTTCGACCAAAACATTTGTCAGCTCCTTCCCTGTTTCATCCCCTTTAACGATATAAAAAAACACATGCACATGATGCTTGGCTTTTTTGATATCTTCTAACAAAGAAGCGAACGCCTCAGCGCCTTCGTTTAATAGGGTCAGATGATTATTGGTTGTGGGATACTTGCCCGAAAGATGAAAAATCTCAGTGGAGAGATCATGTTTCTCATGAATGACCTCTGAATGTTCTTGCAGAATAGTCGAAACCGTTCGCTGCACTTCCCGTTCATTTTGTATCTGCTGTTTGGGCAATTTCCTTAATCGAGGTTCGCGGCCAATTAAATAATACAACATGACTCCTACAATCGGTAAAAACAATAAAGCTAAGATCCAAGCAATCTTCGAAGTTCCATCCCTTTGATCAAAAACCACTAAGTAGCCACAAAGAAGAATCGCCAAAATTTCAATAGCCTGCCAAGCATAAATCATTTGATTTAAAAAGAGAATTAATCCAACCGTCACAAGTATCAGTAAAATCGTTAAAATTTTATATTGCTGTAATTTGTTTTTGATCATCCTTCACTCCATCCAAATATGGGCTTATTAATAAATGCTAAAGCAAAAAGCCTCACTATATACTATGATTATATACGTTCTCGTTACGCAAATGTAACTCATTTCATCCCCTACTACTCATTTTTTACCTATTATTTATTAAGAAGAGACGATTTGCAGAAACGATACAGTAAATGACAAGCGCCTATTCAAATCGGCGCGCCAACTAAAGAAAACCCTGTAAGTCCCTCGACTTGTTGCAACAGCAGTTTTCTTTGCGCAATCGCCAAATTTGAATAAATCCCATCTTTCCATTACTATAAACGAAATCCGATCGTTTTTGCACGGTTATACTATCAAGGAGGTTTGTATGGCAATTCATGTGATGTGGTTTAGAAAGGATCTGCGCTTAGAGGACAACACGGCACTTACTGAGGCGCTTTTGTCTCTTCAAGCAAACGACCAATTGTTGTGTATGTTTCATCTCAATGAAAAGCAGTTTCTCCCCGATGCACCAAGCCATGATTACTTTTTTAGCGCAGTTGCTCACTTTATCGAGGCTGCCAAAAAGCAAAATCTGACGATCCACCTCTTAACGGGGACTTTGACAGAAGCCTTTGATCAGTTGTTCGCTTACTATCCAGAATGGAGCCAGCTTTACTTCAACTTTGATAACCGTGGATATGGTCGTAAACGCGACCTCTACATAAAAGAATTGGTCGAGAAAAAAGGCGTCACTGTCCATTCCTTTGAAGAACATCATCTACACCAACCAACGGAAGTCACCAAAGAGGATGGGACATACTACAAAAAATTTACGCCCTATTATAAGAAATGGATCCAGCTGCCCAAACCGGTCTATCAAAAGCAGGCCCTTGATTTTGAAAAAGCCGTTGATTTTGATGATGCATCTCACTTTAAAGCAGGGACAGCGTTGCTTGCTAAGCTGCTAAAAAATAGAAAGACCGATTTTTCAACGATCGTTGGGGAAGACTATGCGCATAAACAATTGCAGGCCTTTGTGCAAAAGCGTTTGGCCGCCTATGAAAAAGATCGAGATCTCCCTTCAATCAAAGGAACCAGCCGCCTGTCTCCTTTCTTGTCTTTTGGACAACTCTCTATTCGGAAGGTTTGGGCCGCTTGCCAAGGAATGCCACCCAGCACTGGCAAAGCGACCTTTTTAAAAGAACTGGCATGGCGAGATTTTTATCATATGATCTACTTCACTCATCCGGAGCAAAAAAACTATGAACTCATTGAGAAATATCGAAACATGGATTGGCAAAAGGATGAAGAGGCGCTAAACAAATGGCAAGCAGGACAAACCGGCTATCCGATCATTGATGCCGCGATGCGGCAGCTGAATCAAACCGGTTGGATGCATAACCGTCTACGGATGATCGTCGCTTCCTTTCTAACCAAAGATTTATTGATCGACTGGCGGCAAGGAGAAGCCTATTTTGCTCGACAATTGATCGACTACGACGCTGCCAGCAATATCGGCGGCTGGCAGTGGGCAGCTTCGACTGGCACCGATGCGGTTCCTTACTTTCGAATTTTCAACCCCATCACTCAGGGGAAAAAATTCGACAAAGAGGGGACGTTTATCAAACAATTTGTTCCCGAACTCGCCCAGTTGCCGCTAAAATTCATCCACGAACCTTACCTGATGACTGACGAAGAACAAGCCGACCTAAAGGTAGTTTTAGACACCAACTATCCGTTGCCTATAGTTGATCACAACGAAGCCAGAAAAAGAGCCCTCGATTTGTATAGTAAAATCGAGCCGTGAGCAGCTGTCATGGCCTGCGCTCAAACATTTTCAGTAGAAAAAAACCAGCAAAGACGCTCCGTAAGAGCTCGTCTTTGCTGGTTTTTTATTAAACTGATGCGCCGTTTTTCATCTTTCTATAGTGAAAAAACAAACGGCTCACCTCATCAAGTAGTCAGTTGTTGTGCGTACAAAAAAGGTCATACTACTTGCTGTGTTTTTTAATTAAGGTCTTGTCGCCTGATTCCGCACTTATTTCTAGTCACTCTAAGCAACAATCCCCTAACGATTTATAGATAGAACCCTTTATTAGCGGCGTTCCCCACTTTTCCTAGACTGGCTAGTAACATTTCTCCTTGCAAAACTGTTCGTCTGATGAAAGGTCATCTATAGAACCATTCTGTTATAATAGCTCCATATTTGAGGATAAGGATGGTTTATATGAAAAAAATAATCGGATTCATCTTAGTCGTACTTTTAGGGTTTGCCGGATACAAAGGCTATGAATATTATCAATCCACCTACTCAGGACAAACAGCTTACGCGTATGTCCCATCTGAGATTCCCCTAAGGTAGAACATGAAAGTAAAAGCGGCATCGGCGACCAGTCGCCTTGGTATTCTTACGATTACACGTTAAACTTTGTAAAAGAAGATGGTAGCACAGAAACACTCGAGGTTTCATTATCAGAAGATAACGCAAAACCACTAACACCAAATTCATATGTAAAAGCGGTGATCAGTGAAAAGCGGACAATAAAAGGCCCGAATGGCGTTGAAAAAGACGCAATTCCCAAAAAGATTCTAGAAAAATTAGAAAATCAGAACTAATGAGCTTTTGTTAGTAAGGACTAATGAGTTGCACAATATCAAATCTGGGTCAGAAAAAATCACATTCTGGCTCAGATTTTTTTGCTAATGACTTTCATCTTTTTTTGAGTCTACTGGACATGGATGGCACTTATCTAGCTGGTACAAAACCACTCGCAGATGGTTACTGGCAAGTGCAGCGAACCACAAGCCGAGTACAGTAATGACAAGGTGCAGGAAGTGGTGCCGCACAACTTTGAGTCTACGAACAGAAACTCAATTAAACGAAATAGCGGATAAGGTTGCTGAACCAACCAAAGTCCCAAAGGGAAACGTAAAACAAAAATAGCAAATCTTTTGAGATCCGCTATCGATCGAATGCATTTTCTATCTCTTTGTACAATTTTTCAACATTAAGCATCCCGTAATCTTTTTTTGAAATAGCTATGACTGGTGTTGTAGGAAAATTCTGTTCAATTTCGTTTTTCGCATACCCGAAAGATGGAGTCAGCAAAATAAGATCGGCTTCACCGCCATATTGATTTACCTGATTCGAATTATAGGTCTCAATTAAAACTTTCTGTCCTCTTTTCTGCATAAGCATCGCCAGTTTCCTACTTAAAGCCTGCGTTTGTAAAAGCCCTTGGTCCGCAATGAAGCTAAAGACGATATCAAAAATAACAACTTTTTTCCACTTCTTTTCTTCTTCTGAATCTTTTGTTTTAATTAAATCTCCTGTTTTTTCCATGTGCTGGTATCCTTTCTTTTTAGAAAAAAGAGTCTCAAAAAAAGTAGGTCTTTTCCTTCCTAAAATCTCGTCAACAGAAACATTGAAGTAGTTACTCAAAGATATAAGCGTCTGAATGTCTGGATTGCTCTCATTTCTTTCCCACTTTGATACAGCTTGTGGCGTAACGTTCAAAATTTTTGCTAAACTTTTTTGGGTCATTTTTTTCGATTGTCTTAATTCTTTGATATTTTTTCCTAAATCTAACATTAATATAACTCCCTTCAGATTATCTTTTCAATGAACGGATCGTTGAATAGAGGGAATGAGGACTAAACTATTGGTTGAGTTCTATCTCAGCGCTTATTAGAACGCTTTCATTAGTTCCTTAAAAAAATTATCGTTCAGAATTTCTGTTAAGCTTTTTTGAGTCATCCTTTTAGATTGCCTTAATTGTTTGATTTTTTCTTCTCTCGAACATTAATATAACTTCCTTGAGATTAACTTTTTGATGAACGGAGTGCGGAATAGAGAAAATCAGAACTAAACTATTAGTTGAATTCTATTTTATCACACTTCCGTTTTTGGAAAAATATAGCTAGTCGGTTTGTTGATATTGATAGAGCCAACTAACGACTGCAGACTCACATCTTTGTGTGGGTCTTTTTTTACATCCTTCCAAAACCCGCATTTTGAATCCCTTCTATTATTTTCACGCTTGATGTCTTCTGCTCTGTTGCGATACGTTATACAAGGATACTGGACACATTTATCTAGCAGAAAGCTGCTTGACTGACTCTGTTTTCATCTCGGCATCAATGACAAGAGCAATTCAAGCGCCTTTTCCTTTCCCTACTTCGCAGATAATTGAAAAAGCAGCGAATCACCTATCCGTTGACTCGCTGCTTTTTAACTAACAAGTGATGGCTCACACCACAAAAGAATGATATTTAGAATAAGCAATTTGATCGACGATCGCAGAAACCTGATTGACATCTAAATCGGCACCAATGGCGGTCACTTGATAAAATTGGTCATAATTGTTCCCTAATTGGGGGAGATTGGCATTGGAAATCAACAAGTCAAACGTCTCGTCCGGAGTATAGGGTAAAACAACAACATTTTGCTTGCCTTTTAGTTCATTTTTTAACAAGTAAATCGAAGCATCCGCCAAAAGACTGGAGCACATATTTAAGACCCCGATCCGTACCCGATATTCTTCTTTAGGCGATAACATATAAATTAAAAAGACTAGGCGTTTCTTGAGATAGTTGAGTTTCGTGGGCGTAAACAAGTTGGTCGGTGCAATAATGTGTTCCAGAATGTCTGAGATCACTTGATCCCGCAAAGAATTGTGAAACATTTTGTGGTAATAATTTAGCGTGACTCGATCGATGGAATAATTCACTCCATGAAAGTAATAAACTTGTGCGATTAAGGAAAAGACATTGGCTTTGATATCGATCGTCGTATGCGAGGCATCAAGACGATAAATGGACTGGATTGCCGCCATGACTTCATCGGTGATCTCGAAGACGGGATTTTTATTGGTGTACAGTCCTAAGCGAAGTTCCTCGTAAGGAATCCCGCCCACCGTAATGAGGAAGAGACAGATAAAGAATGGCACGATCTTCGCTTCATCTACTGAGCAGATACATTTTTTAGAAGCATAGATCTGTCGAATAAAGTGACAGAGGGGCATCTCTTGGCAGCGCTCGATTTTGGTTTGTTCTTCCGGACTTAAACTTCCCAAGGTCATGTGAGACGTGACTTTTTTCATAATCACAAACAACCAGATCTTCAGCTGCTTTTGTTGGGCAATCGATAAAGTTATTTTTTTCGCTAACTCCGCAACCAAGTCATCGATCAAAACAGAATCGATCGTTGTTGCACCCATTTTGAAAAAATTATAGTAAAAATAAATGCGTTGTGTCATCGTTCCAACTAGTTTTTTGTTTCTGATCTTTAATTCAAAATGCTGCAACAACTGATTGCACTCAGCAATCAATCGATTGAGGGTCCCCACACTTATGTTTAATTCATCAGCCAAGACGAAGGCATCATAGCCTGCATGTTGAAACAAATAATGGATGATTTGATATTTAGCAGATTTTTTCAATAGCGTGTCGGTCAAATCATCCAGTGAGACACTATCGGTTACTTGCAGTTCCAACGTATAACGATTGATGATAAATGAGACCTTCTCATTTTTTAGTTGCCGTTGAAGGCTCTCTGATAATTTCGTCAAGGTCGGCATCGTAATATCTAATTCCCGACACGCATCACTTTTTTTGATATAACCGGTCGATAAATACAAAAATTTGAGCAAGATGTACTCCAATTTCAAGTCCTTATCCAGTAAGTCTTCTTTATACATGACTGTTTTTCCTCCAGTGTAAATCTATATTCATTCAGAATAGTTACAACCAATTTACAGAAAAAGATAGCAGTACGTTACTTATGAAACAAACAAGCGCAGTAAAAACAGGCCCTTTCTACACATACTTTTCCTTCACTTACTCCCCAACAAACCATGACTGACAAACAAAAACCCTCGATGCAAGACGAATTTCCCTAAGAATTCCCTCACGACAACGTTCTAAGATTTCCTTTTTGTTTATGTAAAACGTTCTTCTCTAAAAAAATATATTTAGACCATAATAATTAATACTATCACAAGCCAGAAATGTCAATAAATGAAATTATCAAGCTCTGTTTTTTTTACTTTCTCTTAAAAAACGACACTATCAAGTGCTTACCCGTTCTTACAAACAAAAAAATCAAAGGCAGTCGATGCAACCGCCTTTGATTTTTCTATAAACCATTGTTCATTCAGTCTTGCAAAAAACGTTTCATAAAGGGACTTTTTATTCATTGAAAAAAGCAATGAAAGGGTTTCTAGCGATACCGTTTCTTAATGTGAAAAGCCATAGGTTTGATCGGATGAAACATGACGGCTTGGTCGCTTGTTCAAGCGCTCGATTCCTTCTTTCATGTCTTGCACCAGATCCATTGCCATTTGCATACTTAAATCTGCCCGACAGACAAAGCGTTGGATATTGATATGTGATAGATTATCAGGTAATGGATAGGTAGGGACTTGCCAGCCTTTCATCGCAAATTCATCCGTCAAATCATACAGATTCCAAGAAATATCGGCATCTTCTTTTAATTTGTAGCAGACGATCGGCAACCGTGAACCATCATTATAAATATCGAAGTAACCCATGTTTTCAATCTCTTTTGCTAAATATTGGGCAACATCACTGGTCTTTTTGTGGATCAAGCGGTAGCCTTCAAACCCATTACGGATAAAGGTGTAATATTGTCCGATGATTTGGCTGGCACTTCTTGAAAAGTTGATGGCCATCGTTGGCATTTCACCGCCAAGATAACTTACTTTAAAGACCAGCTCTTCTGGTAAGAAATCTTTTTCTTTCCAAAGCACCCAACCGATACCAGGATAGACTAACCCATATTTATGTCCAGACGTACTGATGGAACGAACGTTTTTCAAACGGAAATCCCATTCAAGTTCTGGTTCCATAAATGGTGTGTACAATCCCCCACTAGCCGCATCCACGTGGATGTAGACTTTGTAGTCGGTGTGTTTGTTGTATTCCTCTAATTTCTTATCTAGTGCTTTGATGTCATCGTATCGTCCAGTGTAAGTGATTCCTAAGATGCCGACGACCCCGATCGTATATTCATCTAAATAGTCTGTGACCTTTTCGACATTGATGCTGCCATGTTCTTCATCGATAGGGATCGTCCGCATTTCAATGTCCCAGTAGACACAGAATTTTTCCCAAACGACTTGATAGGCAGAAGAAATCACTAAGTTTGGTTTTTGTTTATTGATATCTAAGCCAAGTTTTTTTGCCCGATTGCGCCAAGCAAATTTTAAGGCCAATCCACCTAGCATACACGCTTCACTTGAGCCTACCGTTGATGTACCGATAAAATCGGACGCTTCTGGGGCATGCCATAAATCAGCGATCATATTGACACAGCGGTTTTCAATTTCTGCTGTCCGTGGGTACTCGGTTTTATCGATGGCGTTTTTATCAAGGGTTTCACTCATGATTTTGACTGCTTCTGGTTCCATGTAGGTTTGACAGAACGTCGCCAAATTTTGTCTTGAGACCCCTTCATCGATCAATTGATCCTTGACTAATTCATAGGCATCCCGCGGTACCAAGGACTCTTTTGGTAATTTGTACATAGGGATCGCTTGATCCATTGCCTCATTCCCATAGATAGGCTCCAAATATTGGGCTTCTTTTCGATTTTTTTACTAAATAACATGCAGCTCTCCTCCTCATAGGTTGTGCTTTTTATTTTTTATCGCTTGCTTTTTCACCTACATATTTATAGATGACAAACGGTATCACGACAATAATCAGCCAACTGATGATCAAGATGGCTAAATAGGTTCCGCCCTTTCCGGAGCCGATATCGCTCGGTGGAAAGAAGGAAATAAAGAAAGAAAAAATAGAAACAAGCAAACCAACCATCGCAACACCAATTTTCACATTTTTCCCACCAGGAATATGATACGTTCTTGTTAAGTCGTCTTTTTCTTTGACTAATTTAATATAGGAAAGAAACAAGAGGACATAAGCCACCAGATAGATGCAGACCGTCAAAGCCATCGCAACGAAGAAGGATAGATTGGCGCCTCCACCGCCTAATGTCAAGACAACCGCCCAAATGGAAACAATAATGCCTTGTACCAATACGATATTGATTGGGACATTGTGTTGATTGACTTTGGCCATTTGTTTTGGTAGCAAGCCATTTTCAGCTGCTTCAAGCATCGCCGTCGATGGGCCGACCACCCAAGCAGCAATTTCTGCAATGACACCTAAACAGATGACCACGGCAATCAAACGAACCAACCATTCTCCGCCGCCAAAATGATGGATCAAATAAGAATAGGCTTGAATCACGCCAGTATCAAGAGACAATTGATTTTGGGGAATCGTGGCAGCCACCGTTGCCCCACCTAACGTATCCAAAAGAATCGTTGCTACAACTAAAATCAAAATAGCTTTCGGGTAATTCTTTCCAGGATTGTCCATATCTTTTACGTGACTGGCAGAAGATTCAACCCCTGCATAGGCCAAAATAAAGGAAACAAAAACGACCAGCGTATTGATTTTCGTGAAATCAGGAATCCAAGCGCCTGATCCAAAAGAAACTTTGACGGGATTCCCTTGAGCAATGTAGACAATTCCTAAGATAAAAAGAATGATCCCTGTTGCGACGATCCCCACAAAGAACCCTACTTTGGCAATCTTCGCAGTATTTTTTGTTCCGCCAAATTGTGAGATCGTAATCAGCCAAAAGATCACTAAAGTGGCAATCAGCTTCAGCCAAACATTCGTATTAAGAGCCGGCCAATTTAGGGCATAGGAAAGCGCCCCGACAATAAAGTAAATCATCGTAATAAAGCCTACCGTGATTTGGAACCATTGGAAGAAAATGGCAGCAAAGCCCCATTTTCTCCCTAATGTTTTTGAGACCCAGGTATAGAGTCCCCCTTTTTCCCATCCCTTTACAGTAGCCATCTCCGCAGAGCAAAGGGCTACAGGGATAAACCAGAGGAAACCGCCGACGAGTAAATAAAAAACTAAATTCATCTTCGATGTCGCAAAGGTTGGATACTCATATACCGTCATCACCATTGAAGCAGTTATTGCAAAAAAACTCAACAATGATAGTTTTTTCTTGCTAGTATCCATTTTTTTACCTCCTATCGTTAGATACTATTTTTCAGCAGCGGAAGATAGATCAATATGGTACGTATGTGTCAAATCTCCATCTGCTTTAAATTCGATTTCGACCGCTTTGATCGCTGGCAAACTTTGTTCTTGCGCCACTTTAAAATGAATAAAGCCATCTTTGTGTTTGTCATGGGTCAAAATCTCATCATCTAAGTAGTCCACAAACACTTCCGCTTCTACTTTTTTGCCATCATTCAACACCAAATAGGCTTTGTCAGGTTTGATTTTTTTGTCTTTCGAATCTTCATTAAACAATTTATATTTCAGTGAGAGCAATGTTTTGTATTCTTTGTCTTTGTCTTTGAACGCTTCTACATTCACGATTTTTACATGATTCACTAAAAAGCGAATGTGATCCCAACCAGCATTTTCATAATTCGTTTCATACCAAACGACGTCTTTGATTTTCGGATCGATTCCCTTAGTTACGATTTCTTCAAAATACCCGTCATCACTCAATTTTTCACTTCCCACAACTACTTCATCTGACGAATCGCTGATCAAGGTTTCCGTTCCAGACCCAGAGACCACTTCCCCTGATTCTTCCACTGTTGAGCATGCACCTAGAGTAAACAAAACGCCTACACCTAAAACGAAACCTGCAACTAATGATGTTTTCTTCATTGTAAATCCTGTCCTTTCTTTTATTATTTTTTTTCCATCTCAGGTATACCATTTAACCCAAAAAAGCGAATACCTACTTTTTTATTTTAAAAACAAAAAAACGCGAAAAATAATTCGCGTTTCGGTGCTATCATGAAGTGCAGATAAGAACAATGACCTTTGAAAAGAAAGGACTGAGTTTTTTTGAGAGCGCTTGTGGTCGTCCTAACCGCCGTTTTGTTAGGTATCAGCCCTCTTTCAGCTGACTTTTATCTGGAAAGGACGGACAGACATACTTCTAACGCAACGATTTCTCGGATAGAAGTTGCCCAAAATGAGTGGGCGACTACTGGGTCACAAAGATTCGTCGGAACGCTGATGCTTCCTGATGCAAAAGGCAGCCTGTTGACAGCTGACGGGCATTTTCTGAGAAGACCTTCCAAGCTTGCGACGAATAGGCGAGGAGCAATAGCAGCTTGTAGGGTTAGAAAAAACATGTCAGGCACAGGCAATGAACCGTCCTTAGCTTTTCCTTCCGAGTATCTGGTGTCGTACATGACGCCTTCATCCACAGGGTTTCCGCAGTGATGGCACATAGGTAAGTCAAAAACAAATGATCCTCAAAACGTTTATCCTCCGGCGTATCCTAGACAAATCTACTTCCCCATCCTGAACACAAAAAATAGCCACTACCTACTTTCCACTTACTTGTGCCATCCTCTGCTTGATAAAATGAACAATTTTTTTGATCGAAAACAAAAAAATTGCCTATTCTGTTTTGATCATTTTTTAGTGATCGAGCATTGCTTAGCTAGCTAAGCCCCCAAACCCCAAGCAGCCTCCGAAACTATTTTTCGGAGGCTGCTTGAGGTTTACACCTTGTTTGACTCCTTATAATTTTTAGTACAGTAGCTAAGTCTCTCTTTGAATATCATTGAACTCTATTAATGATCTATCAAATTACCTATATAAATCCATTTCAACTAAATATTCTCATGCTCCTTCATTCGTTTCCCTCAAAATCTAAATTTTGCTTTTTGTTTTATAATGTTCAATAGTGACTATTACATGCGTCAATACATTGCAAAAAAGAGCTTAAATAGCTTTAAAATTGTATCTTCCTCTCCTTTTTAGTAGCCGCACCATCCACAAATTATTAATTATACATTTTTTTAATTTGTGATATAGTTTTTACATAGGAGGGAGAGAATGAAAAAAATATTAAAAAGAAACCGCTCACTTTTCTTTTTGCATGTGATTTTATGCGCAATTGCAGCGCTCATTCAAGTTGGGGTTGCTTTGGTGTATAGACAAATCACTGAGGTTGCTATGTCAGGAGATGTAAAAAGACTTTTATTTATTGGTATATTCGCCTTCTTTTACATCTTATTGAACACGATGAGCGATTTTATTCCAAGAAGAAGTAAATCCGTCTTAGTTCAATCAATAATGAATCAACTGAGAGAGAGTCTCTCGCAGAAAATCGTTCGAATGAATCCGGTACTATTTCTTAAAAATGAGAAAAACGAGTATCTCTCAAAGTTGGCAAATGAAATGAAAGTCGTTGAATTAGAATTTTTAAAGCCCGGATTTGGACTGATTTTAAGCATTTTTACCTTTCTATTCTCTCTTTTATTCACACTAAAATTAAACACTTCTTTTTCATTGATTATGCTGCTCTTAGCTTTTAGTCCTTTGCTAGCCCCTTATTTCGCTAAGCGAATCCTTAGTGATCGTCGCAAGTCCGTTGTTCTGGAGCAAGATCGTACTCTTAGTTTATTTGACCAACTTCTCTCAGGATACATGACCTTACGTGTCGGCAAAGGTTTTCCAACATATACGAAAATTTTTACTAACAGTAGTGAACGATTAAAAAAGGAAAGTATCACTTTTGAAACCTTACAAGGACTGACTTATGCAATTTCTTTTGGACTTGGGGATCTTGCTTATTCAGGGACATGGATCGTTGGTGGCTTCTTTGTTGCTGCCAAAATAATCACCATTCCCGATCTTATTGCGATGACTACACTAATGAGTACGATTGCCGGTCCGTTAGAGTATTTCAGTACTTCAGTTACAGATATTTTAGCGAGCAAGAAGGTCGCGGACGATCTTATAGCTTTCATTGATGGTACCGATGATGATGAGCCCAATCGCTCACTTGAACTTGCAGAACCAATAAATACTTTATCGATTGAAAATCTGCATTTCCATCATGGAAATCGTTTGATTTTTAATGGTTTTACTCAAACATTTGAGCGTGGAAAAAAATATGCTATCACTGGCGCAAGCGGTAGTGGGAAGTCGACACTATTGAATATTTTAGCGGGAATTTACCCTATCGACGATCATCAAGTATTGGTTGACCAGCAAGAGATGAATCAGCTATCTAGAGACTCCCTTTATGAGAAAGTCGCACTTGTCCAACAAAAAACTGCTATCTTCCAGACGAGTATTGCTTACAACGTTTCTATTTTTAGTGAATACGAACTTGAAAAAATCGTTGATGTTTTAAAACGAAGTGGATTAGATGATCGCTTTGATAACAATGATTTAACCGATACGCAAGATAATACATGGATAAACTTTCTTTCTGGCGGCGAGCTTAGACGGCTTGAAATTGCTCGGGCAATCTTTAAAGATTCCGATGTTATTCTTTTTGACGAACCAACATCTGGTCTAGACAGTATAAACGAGATGATTATCAGTGACTTAATTTGCTCACTTACAGATAAAATAATCATTGTCGTTACTCACTCAACAAATCAGGAATTTCTAGGTTCATTTGATGAGCTAATTCAGTTAAATAAATCATGAATTTAGATGATATAGGCCTACCTTATGTCATCTGGAAATATAAAAGAAAGGAGAGGTATACAATGAAAGTAATCTCTGAAGCTTCAAAAGAACAAATCATCACCATGTGTGGAAGTAATCAGCATTCCCACCATCCACCAATCATCTTACCTGAAGAGACTGATACACCATTTTCAAATCAGAAAAAAGAAGAGATAAAAAAAGAAGAGAAAGCTAGTTAAGAGAAAATCATTTGATCCTTACTTTACTTATTAATAAGGATAATAGCAATCAAAGAAGGGGTCGTGACTAGCTATATATGTCTCGACCCCTTCTTACATATTTCCCGCAAACGCAAATAATTTTTTTAACAGCTATTTGTTATCAACTTTCTTCATATACAGAATTGGATAAGGGTTTCCTTGTTCGTCTAACTCGCTTCTTTTGTATACCTCAAATCCCATATGCTCATAAAATCCTTTCGCCTGAGGATTCTGTTCATTTACTCTCAGTTCATTTACAGAATAGTTTTCCATCCCGTATGCCAAGAGTTTTCTTCCTAGTCCCTTGCCTCTTTGTTCATTTGCTATAAAAAGCATTTCAAGATTTCGATCCGAGATCCCCATGAAGCCAGCTGGCTCTCCATGCTCACTTTCTACGACAATCAAATGTGGCACATGATGCAATGCCTCTGGAATATATTGCTTAATGACCTGGATTTCTGCCTCTGACAAAAAGGTGTGCGTCGCCTTAACAGAACTCTCCCAAACTTCAATTAATTGTTGCTCTAACTTTTGATTCATACTACTTACTTCTTTTATATTCATGAATAGTCACACTCTCATCAGCTTGTTTTCGTTTTGCATAACAAGAACCGATTGTTTCCTTGATCCAAGTTAAAAATTTTCATCATCATCATAACATGAGATGAATTTAATTAAAATCTATGGATAAAAACTGCCGCGCTCAAATAGATAACGAAACAATCAATTCTAAGAGAGTATGACTTGCTTTGAAACACACTAAAAAAGGAGCTTTCAATATTGATAATTTCTCAAATCATTCTGTTGAAATAAAAATACTTGTAGCTTTTTCTTCCCGAATAGTCGCCATAACGAACAAAATATATTCTTTTAAACAAACGATTTTAAACCACTTGCCCTAGAGTCCACTTCAGGGTTTATGATTACTTATAGAAAAGATAAGGAGAACCAACGATGAATATAAAAAAAGCAGCGGAAATGTTTGATTTGAGCGTAGACACATTGCGCTATTATGAACGAGTCGGTGTGATTCCACCTGTCCAACGCAATGAGAGTGGCTATCGGGTGTACACAACAAATGATCTAAACTGGATCTATTTAGCAAAACATTTACGAAATGCAGGATTGTCCATCGAATCCCTAATTGAATTTGCTCAATTGGCACAAGTACGTGAAAGTCAAAATGTCGAAAAAGCTCAGAAACAGATTTTAGCCGATCAACTTGAAGAATTGGAGAAAAAGTTAGTCGAAATGCAGGAAGTAAGAAACCTACTTATTTATAAGATAGAAACGTATGATGAGCATATCGCAAAATTCAAAGCAGGAAATATGACCCCTGATAAAGTGGAAAAATTATGGGAACGAAAAAAGTAACACCTTTTACTTGCTATAGACCCAACTCCAAGGTTTAGGATAGAACATGTAATGAAAATTAGAGGAGGAAACACTATGCAAACAATCACACTCAATAATGGTGTCACCATGCCACAACTAGGATTTGGCGTTTATCAAATCCCTTTGGAAGAAACAGCAGAAGCTGTTTACCAAGCAATCAAAGCTGGGTATCGACTGATCGACACTGCTTCTATTTATGGAAATGAAAAAGAAACAGGCGAGGGAATCAAGCGCGCCATGACTGAAGGTCTAGTCACTCGAGAAGAACTTTTTGTCACCTCTAAATTATTTATTCTCCAAGCTTCCGAAGAAAAAGCGAAAGAAACGATTGAACATTCGCTTGACACAATGGGGTTGACATACCTTGATCTTTATCTTATTCACCAACCATATGGAGATATTTATGGTGCTTGGCGCTCAATGGCTGCTGCTCAAAAAACAGGGAAATTACGTGCAATTGGCGTTTCAAATTTCAAATCAGCTAAGATGATCGAGTTTGTCGGCTTGAATGAGGTGAAACCTCAAATCAATCAAATCGAAGTGAACCCTTGGAATCAACGAGTGGAAGATCAGGAATGGCATGATAAATATGACGTCCAAGTTGAAGCTTGGGCACCTTTTGCAGAAGGACGCCATGACCTATTTACCAATCCGACATTAGCAGAAATTGGCAAGCAATATGGCAAAACGGTTGGCCAAGTTGTTCTTCGCTGGTTGATGCAAAGAGGGATTGTCGCTTTAGCAAAAACAGTTCGTCCAGAACGGATGGCTGAAAACATTGCTATTTTTGACTTTGAGCTTTCCCAAGAAGACATTGAAAAAATAGCCGCTTTAGATAAAAAAGAGTCCGCATTCTTTGACCACGATGCCCCCCAACAAGTGGAATGGTTTATGAATCGGATGTTAGATACTGAAAGCTAATAAGGAAAACACTATAAGTCCGCTCCCCTTGCAAAAGGAGGCGGACTTATAGTGTTTCTTACTGAATGGTAGGTCGTCACTTTTCTTTGTAAAAATGAAACTGTTTTTGGAACTCCGGCTAGTGAATCTGCACGGATCAAGTAACTGCCTTTCATACTTAATCGTGGGTCCTAAATGATGACCTACAAAATGACGAAGGACGGACATTCGTAGATAAGAACTGTGCAAAGCAACAAGCCTAAGACGCTTATCTGGCCTCTCAAATTTCCTTTCACCAGATATGTTTTAGAGATTCTATACGTACCTATAGATAAATTGCCCCCAATTCTTCTACTCTTAAGGGGAAACAATAAAAGAAATCTTTAAATCAAGATAGCTGCTGCCATCACAACGAAATTATAGAAGCTATGTGCAAAAATGGATTCCCAAATATTTCCCCTACGTAAATAGGTGATCGTCAAATAAAACCCTATGACAAAGTAGGGAAAAAGAGCAAAAAGATTCCCGTTCGCATTTACAATATGACTCTGAGTAAAAAGCAAGAGGCTTCCGACAGCAGTGATGATTCTCAACCATCGTTTTTCTCCAACATAAATCAGTATGTAGCGATAAAGCATTTCCTCAAAAACAGGTGCTAGCAAAAGAGCATCAAATACAAAGGCAAGGGTTCTTTGATCTGAGGGATAAACAAAAATCAACGCATTGAGATCACGAAATAAAAAAATATTAATTAAACCGACGGTGAGGATAATACTAGTAGGTACGATGAGACCGATTTTTATTAGCGCAATTTTATTTATCTTTTGATAACTCTCTACTAAATAGTTATGGAAAAGGAGGATACCAAGTAAAACGAACAATAGTTTTACTCCGAAATGATTATAACTCATCAAATATCTTGCATAAGAAGAAGGAATGCCACGTATTGCTAGCCCCTTCCATAGGACATAAAACAATAAAAATAACCCTCTTTTCAACTTATCCCTCCTATTGAACGAAAGCTTTATACTCCAGATAGTTTTACTCTTCTTTCAGTTCTTCCTATCTCTAAAATAACAATAAACCAAATAACCACTCGAGCATACTAACAAAGGAAGTCCGACATAGAGCATACCAATTCCTAACGGATAATTAATAGCAAGGTCAAGTTGGATATTCTTAAGTTCTTCTTGACTGATTGTGTCAAAATCTTGAATAGGGATCAAAATCGTTTGTAAAAAAAGCCAACGACCGTGATAAAAAGACTGAAACAAAAAACGCCGAGTGCAAATTTTTTCATAAGAGACCTCTTTTCAGCATACACTTTATTGCTTTATCATCTTATTATACACACCATTCATTAAAAAAAGAATCTTAAAATATTTTTACACATTACACTTGCAACAATTAACAAAGAAACCATTCTACAGAAGTCATTCCTTAGCTGGGTAAAGTAGTCTTCTCACTAATAATCCTTCCATCAAACAACATAGGAAGTGCTTAATTTCCTTCATTCGACTTACTTGAAATCTGCCTCTATGAAGACTAGAAACGCGTATCCAAATCACCGCTATCCACCGTATTTAGAGTATCGATGTGCTTTTTGAGACAGTGCCGAAATGGCAGACCTTTTCTCCGAAAAAATCAGAGGGGATGCTAACAAAAATACCGCTAGCAGCAAACGAATCATCGTCCTTACCAACGGCATTTTATTAAAGACTTCTGTCCTGGATTCTCTAAAAATTCCACTTCATATTTTTAGTCAGGCACTGTTTTTATTGTAAAAAGAACTTTCTTTTCTTTAGCATAGCAAAGGTGGATTGCCATTCTTTTCTAGGACAGGTTTTGTGGTCCGTAGTAAAAAGATTCAGTACTTTTTAAACGGTTCTTTGTCTCGTAAATGAATATTCTCATGATTGTCTTCGATCATTTCAATCACTCTTGGTTCACTCGTAGCGTATGCTTCCTTCAACGCAGCATCTAAAGCTTCTTTGGAACGTACACGGACTGCTTTAATACCGTAGCTTTCAGCCATTTCTTTATACCCAATATAATCGATATCGACCCCTTCTTTTTGTCCGTTATAGTCTAGTTCTTGTTGGAATTCAACCATGTTGTATTCTTTATCCACCCAGATTACTTGCACAATATTCAAATTGTAATGGGCTACTGTAGCTAATTCTTGTGAGGAAAACATAAAGCTGCCATCCCCACCTGAAGACAAAATCTTTTCCTCAGGACGCAACAATGCTGCTGAAATCGCCCAAGGAAGACCGACGCCTAAGGTTTGTTCCCCATCAGACATTAAGAAATGTTTTGGCCGATACACCTTTAGGTATGAACCTAGCCAAACTTCATGACTTCCTCCATCCATAACAACGGTCGTATTTGGATGAGCATCGATTATTTTTTGCAAAGAGTCAACAATTTCCAATGGATGTAGTGCATCCTCAGTTGTTTGGCTGGGTACTTTTTTCTTCGCTGTCAATTTTTCTTGCAAATCATGGACCACCATTTTCCACTCATCCGTAATGGCTTGATCCGTTATGCTATTGGTAATATTTTTTAGATTTTTTGCGATATTGCCTAAGAGTATGGTGTCAGGGAGATAAGTTTCATCTAAATGATCCACTACAGTATCAATATCAATAATGCGCTTGTTATCGGTATTCCAAACAGAAGCCCAGTATTCAACCAAATTTAATCCCAATGTAATCACTAAATCACTGTTAAAAACTAGTTCATCCCCAGGCAGGTTATTAAACAGCCCCACTCGCCCCACATAGTTTTGGGAAAACTCATGCGTCAATAGACCTGTAGCTTCGAACGTCTCCACGACCGGAATTCCCGTTTTTTTAATGAACGCTTGAATGGCAGCCGCCGCATTATCATCGGCTGCCCGAGCACCAACGATAACAACTGGGCGTTTTGCCGCTTTGATTTTCTCAACTGCACTAAAAATGGCAGCTTCGTCACTGATCGTATTGTCCAATTGATTCACTAAGGTCGAAAAAGCCAAACCAGATTTAGTGGTCTCAGCTAACAGAATATTACCTGGAATATCCATAAAAACGGCCCCGGGATTGCCATTGATACTTGAGACATACGCATTCGCTACTTCATCTGCAAGAGCATCGGTATGCTGAATTTCCTTGGCATATTTAGTAATCGTTGAATCATTCATTACGCCAGAAATATTAGGATTTTGAGGATACGGTGATACTAACTTCGCTTGTGGAACTTGTCCGGCAATAGCCAATACTGGGTCACCATCAGAAGTCGCCGTAGCTAAAGGTGTAACCAAATTCAAAGCCCCCGGTCCTGACGTAGTCATCACTACACCAGGTTTACCAGTCATGCGCCCAATTCCTTGTGCCATGAAACCCGCATTTTGTTCATGTCTTACCGTAACAACTTTAATCTCTTCACGTTTCTTCAAAGCCATTAATAGCGGACCCAACTTGCCGCCTGGCAATTGAAAGACATATTCCACGCCATTTTTAATCAATGTATCTATAATCAAGTCTGCACCGTTCTTATTCATAATAAATCTCTCCTAAATGTTTTTTGCAAGTTGTTTATTAGGATTACTTGAGATAGCTGTAAAGGTAATAAATTTGCTTACTCGTGTACTATAGATTCAAAAGAAAGAATTGTACATTAGGGAATTTTTTTATACGTCTATTTCTTATTGCCTTCTTACGATTAGGAGATGAATTGTTTTACAAATAGTAAGTAAATCCTTATGATACTCTCAGACATACGGAAAAGGAGACAACGGAAGATGACAAGAAAAATATACAATTGCGAAAATGGCTGCGCGGTCGAATCGACTTTACAAATGATTTCAGGTCGTTGGAAAAGCGTTATCTTATATCATTTGATTTTTGATGGGTCGCTTCGCTATAACGAACTACAAAAGCTGATTCCTGGCATCACTAGAAGAATGGTCTCTTTGCAGTTGAAAGATTTAGAAAAGGATGGATTGATCTATCGTAAGGTCGTTCAGGAAAAACCATTACAGGTTGTGTATGGAATGACCGATTATGGCTACTCTTTAAAAGAGATCATTGAATTATTGTATCGCTGGGGCGAAGATTTTAATCACAAAAACGCGGGATTACTTGAAGAAGAATGTTTAACTTGCAATTGATCGCGACTGCTAGTAAAAATGAGGTTTTTAACGTGAAAAAGATTGAAAATATTGAAGAATTATATGAAGCATTAAGCACATCAATGGAACATTCAACGTGGTGGGATACAGAAAATCCATGGGAAATCGTTGTCGGATCAATTTTGGTTCAAAATACCAATTGGAGAAATGTGGCCTATTCTTTAGCAAACATCAGAAGAGAGATTGGCTTTTCTCCGAAAAGATTGGCAGAAATTGATCAGTTCCTTCTTCAGGATCTGATTCGGCCCAGTGGTTTCTACAAAAATAAATCCCGCGCGATAAAAGAAATCTTTTCTTGGTTTCAGCGCTACAACTATGATATCGGTATTCTACAGAAAAAAGAACAGGCTGAGTTACGAAAAGAGTTGCTAACTATTTATGGTGTTGGCTATGAAACGGCAGATGTACTAATGGTTTTTGTCTTTAATAAGGTCGTGTTTATCGCTGATAAATACGCACAACGAATTTTTAGTCGCTTAGGCCTAAATGAGCCGCTTACTTACCTCACCCTTCAAAATATGATCGAATTACCCGATACATTTACCAATGAACAAGCTCAAAATTTTCATGGTTGGCTTGTTGATTACGGTCAAGTCCATTTGAGATCGGATAAAGACTGGCAAGCAGGCTTCTTAAGTCAGTTTACACTCGTTCACCTCTAATTGTGGTATAAAAAAATTCCCTAATTTACATTTCATTGACGGAGGATTACGCTGTCCTTGTTACAAAAACACGTTTCAAGGAGGAGATAGTATGAACGATCCATTTTTAGGATTACAAGACGTGCCAGCGTTTCACGTGACCAGTAAGGACATTGTTGACGGGAAACTTATGGATAAGAAATTTATGTCTGGCGATTTTGGGATTGAGGATGGACAAGACATTTCACCAGAGCTTCACTGGACCGGTGCACCAAGCAATACGAAAAGCTATGCGGTTACCTTATACGACCCTGATGCACCAACTGGATCAGGATTTTGGCATTGGGCAGTCATGAATATCCCCGCTTCTGTAGAGGAATTACCACAAGGAGCCGGCAGTAGCGATAACGCAAAGCTGCCCCAAGGAGCCGTTCAATTACCAAATGATGCCCGTATGAAAAAATATATTGGTGCTGCGCCGCCCAAAGGTCATGGTGTTCATCACTACTTCTTAACGGTTTGGGCATTGGCTATTGAGAAAGTTGAAATTCCTGAGGATTCTACCCCAGCCTTTTTCATTTTTAATACCTTTGGACATGTCCTAGCTCGTGGTGTTGTGAACTTTGAAGTCGAAGTGAAATAGGGAAAGCTCAGAGAGGAAGATACGTAATGAATGCTGCAAAAGAAAACTATTTTGGCAAACTAGAACAAGTCCATGAATTTTATGGTGCGATGCCTAACGGTGTTAGCTTATCGGAAACCGGGAGAATCTTTATTAATTTTCCTGAATGGGGAGACCAAGTAACCGCGACAGTCGTTGAACGAGTAGACGGCAAATTAATTCCTTATCCTAGCCAAGAAGCGAATGCATTTGATCCTCAAAATCCGGAAAACGGATTTCTAAGTGTACAAAGTATTGTTGCTGATGGTGCTGGTACTTTGTGGGTATTGGATACCGCTGCACCCAAATTCACCGTTCCTGTTAAGGGTGGGGCAAAACTGGTTGCTGTGGATTTAAGTACTAATCAAATTCGCAAAGTCTATACTTTTTCACCGGATGTCGTCCTAGACTCTACGTATTTGAATGATGTTCGAATTGATTTACGCCGCGGTTCTGAAGGTGTAGCCTATATAACCGATTCTTCTATTACCGGTCCTGGTGCTTTGATCGTACTCGATTTAGGTACTGGCGATGCGTTTCGTATTTTAGATGGCGCACCCTCCACCGCGGTTGATCCAGCCTTTATTCCTAAAGTTGAAGGCGAGATTTTGTTAAATCGCTCGGCTGATGGAACAACTTCGCCTTGGCAAGTGGCAGCTGACGGCCTAGCGATTTCTCCCGATGGAAAAACCTTGTTTTTTAGTCCTTTATCCAGTCGACATTTATACTCAATTGAAACTGATAAAATTTTCAACAAAGAAATTGACGATCATGCGTTAGAAGCACATGTTAAAGATTGGGGCGAAAAAGGCGCCTCTGATGGCATGATTACGGCAGAAGATGGAACGATCTATGCTGGCGACTATGAAAACAACAGCATTCGTGTGATTCACACGGATGGTACTATGGAAACTTTGGCTCACGATCCGCGTATTTTATGGCCAGATACTTTATCTATTGGACCAGATCAATACTTATATTTTAACGCCAACCAGCTGCAACGGCAGGCTAGTTTTCACAAAGGAGAAGACCTGAGAGAGAAGCCTTACAGTCTGTTCCGCATTTTTATCGGGAAAGGTCCTGCGAAAGCAAACTAACCGGTCTTGATCCAAATGGAGGGCAATACGTAAAAGAACTAATACGATTTTCTATCCAGAAAAGGAGGAATTAAGATGTCAGAACAGAAAACGATGAATGTAATAGGCTTTTTCGAAGGCCTGCCAATTGAATCTACGCATAGTTTTATTGACCAAAAAGAAGGAATCCCTGTTCCAGGTCCTCGTGATTTATTAGTAAAAATCAAAGCCGTTTCGGTCAATCCAGTCGACACCAAATTACGGCAAACGACTCGCAAGCGAAATGCCCTGCGTATCTTAGGTTTTGATGCGGTCGGAGAAGTGGTCGCTGTCGGAAAAGATGTCATGAAATTTACTGTTGGTGATCGGGTCTTTTATGCAGGAACCACCACTCGATCAGGAAGCAATCAAGAATATCAAGCAGTCGATGAACGGATCGTTGCTCTAGCCCCTAAAAATTTAACAGATGAAGAGGCGGCTGCATTCCCATTGACTGCATTAACCGCTTATGAATTGCTGTTTGAAAAATTCGGCTTGACTCCTAAAGAAAACGCCAATCAAGGGAAAAGTATTCTCGTTATCAATGGTGCAGGTGGCGTCGGATCGATACTGAATCAGTTGGCTCATTGGGCAGGTCTAGAAGTGTATGCTACCGCTAGTTCAAAAAATTTTGACTGGCTTAAAAAAACCGGGGTTGACCACCCTTTAGACTACCATCACGACCTAAGGGACAGCTTTCGAGAATTAGGCGTTCCGAATGTCGATTATATCGCTGTCTTGTTTGACATCACCCAATACTTTGATCAAATCAGCCATTTGGTAAAACCTTATGGTCATGTGGGCACGATCGTTGGCATTCACGAGCCCCTTGATTTAAGTGTATGGAAAAACCTTTCTGTTAGCTTTGATTGGGAGTATATGTTTGCTAAAACAGACTACGACTATCAAATCGAGACACAAGGACAAGCGCTAAAAATGATTGCTGATTTAGCAAATGAAGGGACACTAAAAACAACCTTAAGCAAAGTCTATTCGGATGGAATCAACGCGGCAAATTTGAAGCGCGCAACGAGAGATGTCGAAAGTGGCCATATGTTGGGAAAAGTCGTCGTAAGTGGTCCTTTTAATGGAAACCCTACAGGGAATTAATCGCCCGAGCCATTTAATGAATGCTCCCTTCAACAGAATTCATCATATATTCTAATACACTATCACTGATTTTTCGTAACAGCCGGATTCTCAAAGAATGATTTGTAGATGAAAAAAGCATTCAGAAAACAATGGGTCTCTGGATGCTTCATTCATCAATATAATAATCTAATGGATAACATAGTTAAAACTGAAATCAAGGTAAATCCATATTCGTTTTTCATAAAATCATCATCCATTCATAACTTAAAAAATAGTCATTCTTAGTAAGTGTTTATTTTCAAGAAAATTCATTCTCTTTACTTAGTAAGATAGAAAAAGACAACAACCATTATGACAACAAGTACCCAAAAATACCATTTTTCAGAGTTTTTTTCTTCATATCTATTCTCCCTTTTTATTCATCTCAATTTTGAAAGAAACATAATAAGCAAAATATCGCCTTCTTGAAGGGCAATCGCTATCTGATTCCCTATCCGATTAATTCTCGGTTCACTCATCCCTAAATTTCAGGAATAGGTCTTTCGCTTGTCCTGTACTCATGTTTGTCAGGACTTTAATTTTCTTGACCATGCCAATATCATTTTCGTTTTTTGAAAGCATTTGTCGTGCCATTTCTTCTTTGATCTCTGCTTCTTCTTCCTTCGTTAAATTTCTGACTTCTTTCTTTTTACCAAAGAATCCCATCCTGTTCTCCCCTTCTTATAAAATTTATGCGCTTTTCACACTAGCCAGACTGAGCATTCTTTTTATCTAAAATGCGTTTTTCTATCCATCACTTGATTCCTATACTCTAATCTACCATTTCTGTCGAAACCGAGGAAATGGTTAGTTCTCTTTTTTATTTTTAGGGAAGATATAAAAATAAAACACGGAGCCAATGATGATCGCTGGCGGCACCGAGATGCTCAATAATTTTAAAGCAGTGTTTAAAAGCACACCAAATTTTTCTTGAATAGAAAGATTCATAATCGTGCTGAAGTCTTGATTGAACGAAGTAACGATCATCGTGACAAAAAAGAGCAAGCAAAAACTAATCACCCCATACTTGATACTTACTTTTAAATTCTCATTGTCTTTCTTAGTTTCTTCCAAAAGTAATGTTTCTAATGAGATATCCAATTCTTCGGCTATTTTGATCATATTTTTTTTGCTAGGGTAGGTAGCACCTAACTCCCATTTTGAGATTGTCTTGTCACTTACTTCTAATAATTCTGCTAGCATACTTTGTGTTAGCTTGTTTTTTTCTCTATATTCTTTCAGCTTCATTGCTAATATTGTTTCCTTCATTTCAACAACTCCTCATCGATTTCTATCTTTCATTTTGACATAAAACCTACCATTTAACAGGAATTCTTGAAAAAGAGAGTAGAATAGAGGGGATTTTTTTAGCTACTTCTGGTGATTTGCCTGAAACATACTACCGAATCCTTCCTTACAACAATAGTTGTTGTGCATTCTGATATCTTCTAAATAATATCAAACCAGAAATCATAAGCATCTGTAAATAATTAAAGGAGACGCAAAAACTTCCCTGTTTTTGCCCTCCCTCATTTCTCAAGAAAATATGTTAATAGAAGATTCTCTTCCTATCATTCACATTAAAACAAACCAAAGTATTTTTTTACTTCAATATACACTAAAGGAAAAATGGATAAGCCGATTACCCATAGCCAGTCAACTGCACGAAGAGAGACAAAGCCAAAAATGGTTTGCGTGAATGGAATCGTTACTAACAAGATAATGATCAATGCACCTATGAAGGTTGTCATTACTAACAACGGATTGCTCAAAAAACGCAGCTTCAGAATAGATTCTTTACTTCTACAATTAAACATATGCACAATAGTTGATAATCCCAATACAATAAATGTCATTGTCTGCGAAACCTCTATCGATTCTAGACGTCCAATTAGAATCGCGCCTAATGTGACGCCTGTAAAAACAATTGAAATTTCTACAATTTTTACCAATAATCCTTGCGCAAAAATGCTCGTGTATTTAGCGATCGGGGCTTCCATCATTGCTTTTTTATCGACTGGTTCAATACTAAGACTCATTCCTGGGATTCCATCTGCAACTACTTTTATGATTAACAATTGAACCGCTGTAACAGGTGCTCCCCACCCAACGAGCAAGGAAATTAAAACGATTGTCAGTGCAGAAATGTTGCAACCTAACATCGCATATAATGATTTTCTGATATTGCTGTATACCCGTCGTCCTTCTTCAACCGCCTGCACAATCGTCGCAAAATTATCGTCTACTAAAACCATATCAGAGGCTTCTTTTGCTACTTCTGTGCCACCTCCCATTGCGATCCCTACATCAGCTGCTTTTAATGCAGGTGCATCATTGACACCATCGCCAGTCATAGCGACAATCTCATCGTTTTTTTGGAATGCTTTTACGATTCGAATTTTATCTTCTGGGGAAGTACGAGCAAAGACTCGATAGTCATCAATCACACGAGCTAATTTTTCATCGCTCATTTCATGTAAATCCGCGCCGGTCATTGCTTTTTTCCCATCGGTGAGAATTCCTACATCTTCTGCAATTTTTTTTGCTGTCAGTAAGTGATCCCCTGTGATCATTACGGTTTGAATCCCTGCTTGTTTTGCAATAGAAACAGCCGTATAGCTTTCGGGCCGAGCTGGGTCGATAATCCCAACAAATCCTGCAAACTCTAACTGACTTTCAAGAATTTCTTCAGTAAGACGTGTAGGTTTTTCATCGTATCTTTTATAAGCAACGCCCAAAACACGGTATGCTTGATTGGTCAACTCATCATGCTTATTCAAGTAGGCAGGGTTGTTCGCATCAATGAGATCCAAGCGATCAAAGCCCCTTTTGTGACAGAAACATATTGGTCGTTTACTTTATATAAGACAGTCATCCTTTTTCGTTTTGAATCAAAGGGAACTTCATGAATCTGTTCAAAGGTTGAAGCGACTTTACTTTGTTCCTCTTTAGTGAAGAGCGATGCCAGTTTTTTCTGATCGCCAACTCTGTTGGATTACTAGTTACTGTTGCATTTTCTTCCATCGAACTAGCAAGATAGAAGAGAAATAAGAGATTTTTTTCCTTCTCTTCTGTTATTTCTAAGCAGGAAGTCAGTCTATCCTTCATCACAATAACTTCTTTCACGATCATCTTATTTTCGGTAATCGTTCCAGTTTTATCTGAGCAGATGATTGAAACACCCCCAACGGTTTCTACTGTTGAAGGAGTCCTAACGATGGTTTTCTTCAGTGCCATATTTCTCATACCAACTGCTAGAGAGATTGTTACTACGACTGGCAAAACCTCTGGAATAGCAGCAACAGCCATGGATATTGCGGTCATGATACTGGTCTCTAAAGACAATCCTTTGCTGATTCCTATAGCAATCGCTAGAAAGCCAGAGAGAATAGCGATTAGTCCTAGAACTTTCCCAAGTTTTTGCATTTTTATTTGTAGAGGTGCTATGGTTGTTTCTTCCTTGCTTAGTAAGCTCGATATTTTACCAATTTCCGTATTCATTCCTGTCTTTTCAACTCGAACGTTTGCTTTTCCTGTGACTACTAATGAGCCAGAAAAAACCAAGTCTTTTCTGTCCCCTAAAGAATCTTCTTTAGAAGAAATATAGGTGGGGTCTTTTTCACTTGGTTCACTTTCACCAGTTAGAAACGATTCATCAACAAAGAAATTACTACTAGTTAAAAGCTTAGCATCTGCTGGAATACGGTCCCCTAATGCCAACTGAACAATATCACCAGGAACAATGTTCAAACTTTCAATCTCTTTTAACGCCCCATCTCTGAATACTTTACTTACGGGAACACTCATCTTATTTAATTCACTCATTGATTTTTCCGCATGTTTTTGCTGTCGAATCGACAAATATAGATTAAGAATGACAATTGAAAAGATGACTATTGGTTCCGTAAAATCATCAGGATGATTTTGAAAAGCAACATAACTAGATAAGAGCGTTGCAACGATTAAAATCAAGATGGTAATATCCTTCATCGACTCTTTCAAATAGTCATAAAAATGCTTCTCATCTTTGCTTTCTATGGAATTAAACCCATATTTTTCTAGCCTCATTTCTGCTTCTTTACTGGAAAGTCCCAACTGGTTAGGGCTCTTTCCGTTTTCTTTCAATTGTTCTTTTACCATCTGCCTATACCTCCTAAAACAAAAAAGAAGTCAGACAAACTAACCATAAAAGCCTAAGGTTAGTTTTTCTGACTTCAATAAGATTTATTCCGGCGAACAAATCTAATGTCATTATTTAAATTCCACCTAATTATTGCACATCCGAATATTTGGGTCAAGATTTTCACGATGACCGATCAATCAAAATGAGAGAATCGTATGCAAAATCGAGAAAAAGTACGTGTACATCCTAATCCTAGAGACAAGAAGCTCGCCCTTACAAAATGATTTCAGGACTTTCTTTACTTAGCACATAATCATTACCTGCTACTTTAAAATACTCTTGAATCAACTGACTTAACTCTTTGATTGCTTCATTCGCCCGATTCCTTTGCGTTTCATTGATCGACTCAATGAATAAAACAGCATGGGTGGTCTCTTCTGTTAACATCGTACGTTGGGCTTCCCGCCAATTCAAGCATCGACAAATTGCCCCTTTCTCATCATAGTAAATGACTTCCTTTTCCAAGGCTGGGGAATCAGTATCTGCACCTAAAGGGAAGAAAGATTCACCACCTTTTGCAACGCCTAAATGAAGGTCGCCAACGATTGTATCGAGGTCTTCTCCGCCTAAAGGGACACCATATTTCAAGGAAATACTATTATAGATATCTACTAGGGGATTGATGGGAGAAAATTCTCTGTCTTGATTCACCCGTTTCAACAGTGCCTCGATGGAAGAGCGTACCCCTTTTTTCGTTTTAAATTGCTGAAAAGCACTTCGCCATTCTTGGATCACCTGGTTTTCACTGAAGGTGTCGGTCGTTAAGTAGCGCTTTGCTTGCTCTTTACTACTTTTTAGCAAGTTAGTAAAAAACGTTTCGTGTGCAACATCGGCAACATTGTTTATATTTTTTACAACAAGGCAGTTGATTTGGGCTTCTGGAAATAGCGCCCAAAATTCTTGATCGATCATTATTTTCTTCACTTTCTCTACACTCCTACTAAGTTTATTTGAACAAATTCATTCCTTTATTTTTCAGCAGCCAGCCGAGCTATATCCTTTTTAACAAAATATCAGCTACCTGTGCTTCCTTTCCTAGGTAGCATGAATGTCCATTCACTCAGTTCCAATCTCCCCAGCGGCGTTATTCGTTCAATAGTCTCTTTTGATCCCATTCTTGACGTTGACCCAATCAACTTCTACCGAAGATTTTATTTTTGCCAGCATTTCCGCAAGATTTTTTCTTTCTAAAGCAGATAACTGTTGAATCGCTACTTTATTTGAATAGTTATTTTCTCTTATGATTAATTGAACCGCTTGTTTCCCTTTGGCGGTTGTGTATAAGTGTTTGATTTTTTTATTTTCTTTGTCTGACTCTTTTAGAATAAACCCATTTTCCTCTAACTTTTTTACCGCCCGGGACAAAGTCGTGCGATCAACTTTGATCAGTTCGGCTAGTCGTTCAGGAATAATTCCTTCATTTTCAAATATACGAACTAAGTAAATGTATTGTCCTTTACTGAGTTGAACCTCTTTAAATTCAATATTAGCAATGGATTCCAACATTCTACTGATTGAACCTATCTCACGAAGTATATCCTCCACGAACTATCCCCTCCCTATCTAGGACTATAATAGCCCATCATTGTTGCATATGCAACAATAATGGGCTTGATTTACTTTTTTACTCACTCTTAGAAAATGGGTGTATTGCATAAGCTTGTCTCAAAAAAGCAGGAGAATACCGAGAAAAACTTCTCTGTACTCTCCTTTTACAATCATTCCAAGTAGAAATACTATTCGAATTTCTCCTAATTTCAAAACCAAATTCATGAAGGTGATTGCTTAGACCAACAGAGAAAGAAAGGAAGGTTTCCTAGCCTGCGAAATTCGTCTTAATACCCTATGCCAAATCACTCCCATTTGACGCAATCACTTTTTTATACCAATCAAAGGATTTCTTTTTCTTCCGATCGTAGGTGCCATTTCCTTCATCATCAGCATCAACATAGATAAAACCATAGCGTTTACTCATTTGCGACGTCGAGGCACTGACGATATCAATGCAGCCCCATGAGGTATAACCCATCAGTTCAACGCCTTCTTTTAGGGCTAAATTGATTTGTTCAAAGTGGGCTTTGAAATAATCAATGCGGTATTGATCATTGATTTCTCTCCTTCTCATCGATTTCATCTGCTGCGCCTATGCCGTTTTCCACAATAAACAAAGGGATTCGATAGCGATCATACAAGGAGAGCAATGAGATTCAAATCATTATGACTATCTTTTCAGCCCAGTTCGTTTTTTACCATAGAAATGATTTTTTCATTAGCGATTAAAATCACAGGAACTTTGTATATATATTCCTCATCTTCAATTGTCACTATTGCGGATAACATTTCTTCATCCTTCACTCTAGCACTTATATAATTTTCTGGATTGTTCACTTTATTTAAAAATAACCGATACTCGCCACTATCAATAGCACTAGAGGATCTTTCTTTGATAAACTTTTCTAATGCAACAGATCCGTTAAAAATTAAAATACTAGATTCAAATATGTAATTGGGAAGATACCATAATAGATAACATCGCTTACCATCTTGTTTTTGTTTAGTAGTAAGTATATGCAATAGCTTATCAAATAACTCAATTTTATATGAGGAAGATATTTTTCTGTTGAAATCTTGGAAGGATTCTTTAATAAAAATTTCATCGTCAGTAGAATCAATTGTTTCAGCCATATTATCCAAGTTTTTTAGCATTAGTTTCCATCTGCGCTTTAATCCTCTAAGCTTTGTTTTCATTTAGGACCTTCCTAATTTTATTTTGATAAAATTTTGTATAGTTGCTATATACTTCTCTTCATCTGACATCTTTAAAAAAAAATCCCAGTAATGTAATTGTGGGTATTTTATCCCTGTCACTATTGTCGATTGGAAAAGTACAAATTTTGAGTGTTTTTCATTTTTCTCTCTTATGTTCTTTAGCCTAACTTTCATTCTCAGAAAAAATACTCCCTTGTTGGATTTACTATTACGGTGAGAGCCAGAAGATAGGAAACTAGCATTTTATATAGTAGGTAATGGCAGAGAAAGAATATATAATTGCATGATTAATAACATAACACATACTAGCAACATAATATTTTCTCTTCTGTCATGAATTGGATGCAAATACCCATCTTCTTTTGGTCTATCATTTATTGTTCCATACAGGATTTTCCTTCTTATTAATACAACTGCAGCCCCTGTTATCCATATGAGTACAATAAACAAAAAAATTTTAATTGCTAAATACGTTTGCCTTCCAATCACTAGATATAACAAAAAAACATCGATAAATTTAATAGTAAATAGCAAAAATCTTCTAACTTTTCTACCATAATAAATCAAATTGTAATTCATATAAAAACCTTCCTCTTGTTCATTGTTTTAAGGAATGTCGGAATATTCTGCATTTAATTCATACCATTCTATAGGGTATGTGCTGCTATTCTTTCCGCAACTTGAGCATTTATCTTTCCACTGACTAAATGACCCAAAACAAAATTAGAATCACAGCCAGTATGAACAATTACCTAGTTTCAAACATATCTATATTTATTTAGTTCTAGTTAATCATAACATTGCAAATGTATAAAAACAATCACAGTGTTTAAAAATGACATATAGAGAAACATACTAATCGAAAGGTCCATGTGTTAGATTGAAAGTTTAGTCCTTACATGTAGTTGAAGCTTTCCTATTCCAGTTTTATCTTTTATTTTTCCACTTTCTTCCGCCTGGTCCTACGTTATCTTCTTTAGCATAGCCTGTTTTAGGATCTTGTTAAGCAAAGCATTTTTCCCGTTTACTTTTTGGTTAAAATTCCTAAAGTTGATACGACTATTCGAATCTAGCAAGCCTTTAGGAATACCATGAGCTTTAGCAGCATTCTTTTGCGGATTCTTTAGCCCATCATTAATTGTTTTATATGCTCGGTGCTTACATCGATCATAATTTCACCTAATACAATCGCTTCAGACGCAGACAAAGCAATTTGTCCAGCACTAGGAATAAAGTAAACTCCTGCAAAGGTAGAAAATTTCATTTGTCATTAAGAGGTATGTATACTCATTAATCGTGAGGTTATTATCCAGTAAAAAATTGACAACTTCTAATGCTTTTCGTGTATTACGGGGAATCAAACAAGTTTTGTAACAACGATTTCATCTTCAGGCTTCAGACCAACTATCAGCTGATTAAACGTTGGACGATCCCGTCTCATACCTATAAATTTTCCAGAAACAAATGCTCCTTCTCAACACCGTTCACAAGTTGTTTTTGAATTTACTCTTTCTTACATTGAGATGCGGCTAAGACACGTGCATAATCATATTTTGTATCTCTCCTACTCTGACAAATCATCTATCGTGTATTTGGAGAAACCTTCATAAAAAAAGCTAACGTCGATTCCTTTCATATATAACTCGCGGTCGTCAATTTTGTCAGTCAATGCCTTAGAAATCAGATAGCGTATCTCTAAATCATTTATGGGACTTCGCTCCATTGCTGATAGGTAGTTTTCTTTATTGATCAAGTTCCAATCTATAACCTTTTGCAATTCTTTTTTTAAAATGAGAGCCAGCCAAATTCTAGTAGTCCGACCATTTCCTTCACGAAAAGGGTGAGCGATATTCATCTCTACATATTTCTTGATAATCTCCTCAAAAGAAGTTTGCGGTAGCTGATCAATATGCTTTAACGAACGCTCCAAGTACATAATCGGCGCAAATTGAAAATTCCCTTTTGAGATATTGACCGTTCGAATTTTTCCAGCAAAATCATAAATCTCTGAAAAAAGAAATTCATGAATTTCAGCTAAGCCTTTAATAGTACCAACTTCGATTTCATCTATTTTCCCCGAATCGTATAATTCCTTCGCTTTTTGCTTGCTTAGTTTTTCTTCAGCCTTGTCTGATGCAGCTTGATTGGTTAAACCCAAATTGTTATCTAAAATCATGCAAAATCCTCTTAACTTTATGAAATAAGTTTATGGAACACTCTCAAGCCTATTATACCGAGTGCTTACCAACGTATCAAAAACTATTAAGTTTTTGACACTTTCTTGATTTTAATTCCCCATTTTCTCTCAATTCATTGTTGTCCCAAAAAGTCCTATATAGTATACCAAACATTTTTTTTACTGATATCCTCGTATACTACTAATTGTAAACAAGATTAAAGGTCAGGAGCTATAGAATGTGTTGGGTACTAATGGTAATTTTTTTGATAATATTGAGTTTTTTATGATCAACATATTTAGTTTTGCTAATTAATAAATTTCAACTGTATAAGGAGAAGGAAACATGAAAAAATTAACATTTAATGTATTATTAGTGCTTTCGTTGTTCTTGGTAAGTACACAAGTTATCTTCGCTCAAGAATCTGTTACTTTTACAGAATCAGTGGTATCAGACCAAAAGAGCGCATTAGCTGACGGAATTGTTATAAATGAAGATACTGGTCATTTTTATCTGACGAACGGGACACAAGTTTACCAAGACGGTGACAAATGGTATCTAATTGATGGAACCCTAGTAACTTCAGATTCTTCATTTGATACTATTCATTCGAATGAGAGCGATAATATACCCACTCTACCGAATCAAGAATTACCGAATTTATCTGAAGCATCGAATGAACCTGTTAAAGCACCTACTTTGACAGAACAAAAAGTACCTGCTCTACCTGAAGTACCGGTTGAACCTGTTAAAGCACCTACTTTGTCACAACAAAAAGTACCTGATCTACCTGAAGTACCGATTGAACCTGTTAAAGCACCTACTTTGTCACAACAAAAAGTACCTGCTTTACCTGAAGTACCGGTTGAACCTGTTAAAGCACCTACTTTGTCACAACAAAAAGTACCTGCTTTACCTGAAGCTCCGGTTGAACCTGCTAGAGTACCTACTTTGACAGAACAAAAAGCACCTGATCTACCTGAAGCTCCGGTTGAACCTGTTAAAGCACCTACTTTGTCACAACAAAAAGTACCTGCTTTACCTGAAGCTCCGGTTGAACCTGCTAGAGCACCTACTTTGTCACAACAAAAAGTACCTGCTTTACCTGAAGCTCCGGTTGAACCTGCTAGAGTACCTACTTTGACAGAACAAAAAGCACCTGCTTTACCTGAAGCTCCGGTTGAACCTATTAAAGCACCTACTTTGTCACAACAAAAAGTACCTGCTTTACCTGAAGCTCCGGTTGAACCTGCTAGAGTACCTACTTTGACAGAACAAAAAGCACCTGCTTTACCTGAAGCTCCGATTGAACCTGTTAAAGCACCTACTTTGTCACAACAAAAAGTACCTGCTTTACCTGGAGATCTCACTCGCCCTTCTAATAGTTCAAAATTGACTAAGATACAACTATCTAAGGCTTTTGAAAAGGATACTGAAGAACGCAGCTCTGCTATTCCCAATGACGAAAAAGCTTTCGCAGATACTTATACAAACAGAAAATTACTACCAAAAACTGGCTTTGGGGTAAAAGAAGTCCTCTTCAGTAGTCTTACTTCAATTTTAGGTATTTTGATTTCTTTCCTAGCTATCGGATTACTTGTAAATAAACGTGATAAAAGGAAAGGGAGATAACTTATGAGAATGCAAGATCCAGAATCATATTTCAATTTATTTGATCGATTTTTTGAAGAAAACAACCATCCGCTTGTTCATTCTTATTACAAGAATTTGAAGGAGCAGTTTTATACTTTAACGAAGTCTATATCCTATGAGAATGTGCTTCTAACGATTAAAGAACTAGTCATTATCGATGCAAAGCTTCAAATTCTTATGAGTTTGATAAATGATAATATTTTCAATTTACCTGAATGGGAGATCATAAAACTTTCAGAAATAGATAGCTCCAGTTACTATAAAGAACTCCTGGACATGGTGGGTACATCAAGCAAGTATCCTTCAATATTATTTCTTTAAAACATATTAAAAAGAACTCTTCCCCAATTAATAATATGAACGAATAAATTTCAGCTACATTTGAAAAGGAGAAACAAATTTATGAATAAACTTTTTCTAACTAATATAAACCGCTACGGCGTGGTTATCTCACTTTTTGCTTTGGCAATAGGCTTTGTCACTTTAACCTCTGGAGTCCCTATACTCGGTTCCGTATCAGTTTGTCTCGGAGGACTTATTGGATTATTCGCATTGTTTGGTAATGAAGGAATAATAAATGCTTTCCAAAAACCACAAAAATTTTTTAGTACATTTGTGTTCGGTTACTTAGCGGCAGCGATACTTGCTGCTCTAATGTCAACAGTCGTACAGCATGTCCTTCATGCACCTACTGCACCAAATAATGTCATTGATCAACTGACTGTACCCTTCCTGCTTCAAACACTACCCATGCTTTTAGGTGAAGAGTTATTAACTATGGTCATTTTGATTATCATTACAAATCTCATGGGAGGAACTAAAAAAGCAGTGCTCATTGGTGTAACTATTTCAACTTTAGTCTTTGCTCTACTGCATTTACCTACCTATGACTGGAATATTTTACAATGTCTCTTGATCATTGGTGCAGCACGTATTCCTTTTACATTGGCAACCCTAAGAAGTAATTCTATATGGACGGGTTACGCTGTCCATGTAGCTTACGACTGGACAGCATTTCTATTAATCATGTTTGTTTCATGAAAAAGTGCTACCTGTTTTTCAAGTATACGGTTCTTGAGCGAGTATTCTTTAATAAAATTTAAGATTCATGATAAAATGAATAGAAAACTTAGTTGAAATATAGGAAAGGAGTCTAATATGAATTTCGGACCAAGAGTAAGGGAAATTAGAAAGAGTAAAGGGTTCTCTCAAAAAGAGGTTTATGCAAATATTATCTCCAAATCATACGCGATTTCATTTGAAAAAGGAGAAAATAATATCTCAGTCGTCCTTCTAATCGATATTTTGGACCGTCTTTCAATGGATATTGACGAATTCTTATTTATCAATAAAGGATATCTTCTGAATGAATACTCCGATTATATTTACAACATGTCAAACTACTCTAATAAGCATGATCTTGCATCACTAAAAAAAATGTTACAGGCTCTTTCACAGGGAAGGGACACAATTAGTCGTGTGCGTTTTGCAGAGATTCGCTGTCGAATCAAAGCAATTGAAAAATTTAATCGCACCGGTATCTTTGACGGAACAGAAACACTAGAAGAAGATCGAAACACGATTCAATCCTATTTAGTAGGAATCGAATCTTGGACATTGCGTGAGATTCAATTTTTTGGAAATACAATTGAATTTTTGGATTTTCAAGCCCATTTTCCTCTGTTTAAAAATCTATCAAAATCACTTACTTTGTACATGGAGTATGATAAAGGTCGAGAAATCTTTTGTTCCATGTTAGTGAATTTAATCAGCCAATCGATACGTATGAGATATTACGATTATGCCGAAGTACTCACCTATCAATTAAAAATTTTATGTGCTGATTATAAGAACTTTATTCACCAAATCATTACTAGCTACTTCGAAAATCTACTACTAATCAAGAAAAATGGTCATTCGGATAGTGCTATCAAAGAATGCCAGAATGTCCTTTCTATTTTATCGACTTATGGTCATCTTTCAATTGCCAACGAATTAAAATCATTGCGTTGATTAATGCCTGATTACTTTAGATAAAATTGCTTTTAAAATCAAAAAAAGGAGTTTTAAAATGAAACTAACACAATCAATGGTACAAACCAAAAAAGAACGAAAAGGGATTCTAGGATTAACTATATTTTTTGGACTTGTGATGGTATTTTTAGTTCAATATCTTGTAAGTATTCCATCAGAATTACTCTCAAATAGTGGCGCAAAAGATGTGTACATCTTATTTTCTAATATCGTAATAATTATTGCCTTGCTTGCCTTTTGTATCATTTTTGAAAAAAGAAGTCCTAAAACACTTGGTGTAAATCTCAGCAAACTCCCTAGGAACTTAGCTATCGGTTGGGGTCTAGGCTTTCTTTTAATGTTTTGTGTTTTTATTATCAATTTGATAACTGGATCAATCACTATTGACTTTGACTTGAAATCAATGAGCTGGCTCTATCTGATAACTACATTTTTCGGCTATTTTTTTCAAGGAACTATGGAAGAGTTTGTTTGTCGAGGATTTATCATGAACTCACTTTCAGCAAAGTATAATGTTTGGACAGGTATTATTGTAAATACTTTAATTTTTACTCTACTCCACAGCATCAGTCCAGATGTAACATTTATCGCTTTATTAAATATATTCTTGGCAGGAATGATCTTATCTTTCATTTTTTATCTAAGCGACAATATTTTTCTAGTTGGTGCTTTCCATGCAGCTTGGAATTTCATGATGGGGCCTGTTTTTGGTGTATCCGTTAGTGGACTGAAAATTTACTCCTCTATGTTCAATACAAATTCTATACCTGAAAATAACTTGATTAATGGTGGTGCTTTTGGATTCGAAGGTGGACTAGGTTTAACAATCCCCGCAATAATTGCTATCTTTATTTGTGCTTACTTCATCCACAAAAAGAAAACTGATCACTTAGAAACAACATTATAATTAATGGTTAAACTAAGACTTAAAAATTCGCCTAATATTTTCTAGTCAAATAGGCCAAATACCTTTAAGGAGATATCATTATGAAACCTAATAAATCAATCACATTAACAAAACAAGAATTTGATAGGCCTCTTATTTTATCTATTTTCCTCCTGCTATTAGTTTTCTTTGGGGTTCAAAGTGTCTTTACAATACCGACTTTTTTTATTAGCAACCCAGGTGTTAAAGAAATATATGTACTTTTTACAAATATTTTTATAATCGGTGCTTTCCTATTATTTAGTAAAAAATATGAAAAAAGGTCTTTACAATCACTAGGAATTACGTTTGCTAATCTCCCTTTGAATATGCTAATCGGCTGGTTACTAGGATTGTTGTTGATTTCAGCTGTCTTCGTCATTAATTTACTTACAAATTCAATATCAACAAGCTTTAACGCCAACTCAATTAGTTGGATATATGTTGTGTCTGCTTTTTTCGGTTACTTAGTTCAGGGAACTATGGAAGAGATACTGTGTAGAGGCATTATAATGAATTCTGTGGCTTCTAAATACAATGTTTTACTTGGGATAATCGTTAATACACTCGTGTTTTCTTTGCTTCACGGACTTAATCCTTCAATTACATTCCTGGCTCTAGCCAATATATTTTTTGCCGGACTTCTCTTTTCTTTGGTTTTCTATCTAAGCGATAATATCTTTTTGGTTGGCGCTTTTCATGCTGCTTGAATTTCTTGTTAGGGCCAGTAATTGGCATCAGAGTAAGTGGACTTGACTTCTACTCTTCTGTTTTTCGTACTGACCTTAATTCTGAAAATTCCTTGATTAGCGGTGGAAAATTTGGTTTTGAAGGGGGTTAGGTTTGACTATTGCGGCAATTGTCTTTCTATCAATCATCTTTCTTGTGATTAAAACGAAAAAAGAAAAATATCTCTATTAATGCAATGATTATAAATTATAGACCCAGATATAGAGTATAATTTATGGATAAGTAAAGAAAAAGTTTTGCTTCAATAGAGCAAAACTTTTTCTTTTGTTAGCATATAATCTACGAAAAGTAAGTTCTCTAAATTTTAAGTTTTTGACCACAGTTGCTTATAGTGTTTTACACAACGAAATTTGATTTACTCGTTTATTATTAATTTGAATCACTAATTGCTTTATCTGAATAAAAAGGTAGAGTGCAAAAGCAGTCTAACCTATCAATCAAGAATGTGATATACTGATAAGGAAACTTGTTGTCCTTCAGGTGTAGTATTGTTCGGTCGTGGTGACCCCAACAACTTTACAATTTCTTTTTGAAACGTTGGTTGTAAGGAGGTCTGCCAATGAATTACAGTGGAATGGGAAAGGTTACGTTCTAAATAGAATGTTGCAAAATATTCTAGTAATCCTAACGATCATTAGCTTGATCTTAGAGATTGCGAACAAATTAAAAAGCTTAAAGGACTAATCCTTTAAGCTCGACCATTTATCACTGCCGTAACAGTTCTGTAAAAGGTACTACCAATACCTTTTACCTACACCTGAAGTATAACAAGTTTTTTTGTTTACGTCAAAGCTAACTTCTTCTGAGACTGGACTCAAAAACTATCATGCTGCCCGCATCCAACATTTGTCCTAACACTCATAAATCTAAATATTAATTGAACAATGATTTAGTTGCGAGTTTATGAACACAAAAATAAAGTAATACATAAGAATTATGGTATTTAAAAAAGAGTGTCCAGAAATTAGTCATTTTCTGAACACTCCAATTTTAATGGTAACCACAGTTTTATAATTTTTCTTAATTTTGAATTCCATATCGAGATTATGTTAATTTGGGGAAGAATTAACACGCGCACTAATTTATTATCATTTCTTAATCGTTTTATAAATACCATATGCACAATATAAAATAAACAAGACGGGGATAGCGATTAATGGCGTTTTTAGTAATAAATAAGGATCTAAAACACCATTGACTGTACCTTGTTTAACCAAAAGATAGTTGCAGTAACTGATCAATTGTAATTGAAAAAATAGAATGAATCCGATAAATAAACTATAAATGTATTGTTTCTCCATCTTTTTCTCCTTAGAGGTTTTTAAATGAGTAATCCCAATGACTAAAGGTTTTTACAGTAGCGGTTTTAGTTGTCTTTGTTTTGACCCCACTTATATATTCACGCTGTACTACTTTTGTAGATTTGTACACTGGTCTAAAAATTATTTGTTGTCTTTTACCTGCGGGGATGTTTATAGAATAAGATACTCCGTAAGTCTTTGATTGCCCAATTGTAATTCCCAACGATGCTCCGATTTTATCGGCACCAATTGGATAACTACCTGAAATAGAAGACGAAACAGATCTACTAGAAGTATTTGAGTTAGTGGCTGACAATGTTGCTTTTCCCTTTCCAGACGGTCCATTTCTCCATGCGCCATAGGATGTACCAGCTGATGTTTTCGATTCAATTCTCCACATTCTATATTGAGCTACCCTAGTATTTACTTGTATACCTTCCGAGTACAAGTTCGTATCATTATCAAGATTAATTTCAGGAATGTTTAAGTACTCTGCTCCTTCGTCCGAAAAAATTGGTGCATTTTCGTCAGGAAGAATAAGTTCGTTAGTTTCTTCCATTGTTTCTGCTTTAGCATAAGTTACTGCACCACCAAAAGCTGTAAATACAGTGGATGCAATTATTGCTGTTAACATAGTTGTTACGATAGATTTATTCATTTTGATCCCTCTTTCATTTTTTATATACTAAGTATCCTTGAAATATGAAAAAAATGTAAGGAACAAAAAGTTTACATCATCGGTTTACTACTAAAGGTAAACGAAAAGGTTATTTTTAGTAGTTACTATTACACCTTCAGAATTAAAATTGTCTTCACCATAGAATGGGACTACTCATTTAATAGTTTATCTCTTTCTTGAACTAATTCTTTTTCTTTATCAATCAGTGTAAGAAATGTTTTATCAGAATACAGTTCTTCCTGAGTATTACCCCTAAATAGAAGAAATTCTTCCGCATAGTTTAATTTTTGCTGATTGACGCTTCTTCTTTCGTTACAAACAGTAAGTAAATTTCGTTTTTTCATTCTTACTCCTACTGATTTTGACGTTATTCAATCTGTTCGATCGAAACTGATCCCCAACCCATATAATTTGCTAAGTGTCCGTATCCAGCATATAAATTTAACGCCAGTGCTAAAATGCTGATAAGCCAAATTAATTTGTAGTATGAATTACAGCGCTTATTTCTGACAAATACGAACATACACACAATAATGCCTACTGGAAATATGAACGATGCTAACGCTGAAAGACCGATTAAAACCAGACTTTCATCTTTTCCCAAGGTATTTCTTAAAAGTCTGAGCTTCTGTTTCTTACTAGCAATATCTTCATTATTATGTTCAATTTTTTTCTTCAATTTTTCATTCTCATCGAGTAGCTCTCCAATAGAAACTTCATAAAGTTGGCTCAATAGAATTAAGTTATCGTAGTCAGGATAGCCTCGGTCATTTTCCCACTTTGAAATAGATTGTCTTGAAACATTAAGCTTTTCAGCTACAAACACTTGTGAGAATCCTTTGTTTTCTCGATGTGACTTAAGTTTTTCCCCGAGTTCCATCATTAAATACACCTACTTATTATTTTACAACCAGTTTACCATTTGAAATAGTCGTCGTCACGCTCGCATTAGAAGTCATTGTTCCAATCTTGTGTTTGAAATTACAGATAGCTCTTGATGAATTGCTACTCAAAGAACTTGAAGTAATACTTCCTTGATAAGTGGTCATATTTAAATTAGTTGCAGCTGTGAATTGTTTGTTCGAGTTAACAGTCACATTGTACGACACTAACCAATTACCCGTGCTTTTTTTGAGACTTTGTATGTCCCTTTACCTACCCTAGTACCGGATGAAATATTTTCAATCATTAGTTCAATGGTTTCTCCCGAGTCATCTATATACGATGACTCGCTTCTAATAGTTGTTGAATCAAGGTCAAATACTAATTCCTCATTTTCGTGCGCAAGTCCCGTGGCTGGAAAAAAAGAATACCTACCCCTAATATAAATAACGCAAATATTTTGTTCATTTCGTTCTCCTATTCTAAATTTTTCTCTTAGTATACATTGTAATAATGGCATTTATAAGTATCGTTCTATTTACACTACGTAAACTTCAGGTTTACATCCCTTCGTAAACCTGAAATGTAAATAGATTAGTCCTTTAAAGTAAATAGATATGTGGCATTATGAAAATGTAAATGGAAAAGGAGTGTGAATGATGGAAAAGAGAATATTTAAAAATAAAAAAACGTCATTATTGTTTACCATACTTTCAATAGTTTCATTATCCATACTTATTTTTTTAGTTTTGCCCGGCCTCTTATTAACTAATCCTAAGTCCGAAGAAACTCAAACTATTGTTTTCGAAAACACCATAAGTTATGGATTACGTGATAGTAATGGTCAGATAGTTGATGTAGGTACACAAATAAACCAAAGCGGCTCATCTTCATTTTCAGGGGATCTTGAAATTATCCAAGATATGGAGGGACAATACCTTTATTACTTAAACATTTTAAAGGACTTGCATGAAATTCCCTATGAAGTTAATGGTAAAGAAGTTACTTCGGCAAACATGTTTTCATTGACCAATAAACAGAAAATAAATATAGACCTTTCAATAGATAATATTTCTGAGGGAAACGAACTAATGGTTTTACTTTTTAAATATCCGAAATCGAACGACTCGATGACCTTGGAAAGAAGTTTAGAATACTCGGTTATGGGACTAAGATTCAATTTGACTAATAACAGTACCTATCCTCAGTCCATTAAATTTCTTAATGATAATGATACGAACGATTACAATGCCAGAATTTCAATGGTAAATGTTCAATCTTCAAATGAAGCGATCCTCGAACTTGAAAAAAGATCTAATGACAGTGTGGAGCTTCTTTTGGGACAAACTAGTCATGAGAACAGCAGACACTCTATCCTTTCCTTTGTAAATGGCTCTCTCATAGAAAAAAACGAACTGCCTCCAAACACCGTGTATGAAATCTCTGATAATAAATTGTATAGGATTCCGATTAAAATTCCCTTCACAAAAAAAGAAAACAGTATTTTTCAATTAGTTGATGTTCTGTCGCCATATCAAATGAACGATGGGATATATTCTATTACTGAGATTGATTTCTCAAATCCTATCCTCATAAAAAATAGTAAGTAGGTGGAAAAATATGAAAAAAACAGCAAATCTTGTAAATAACTTAATTTTCGCATATTTCATATATTGTATATACGTCATAATCTCGCCAATAGTTGTGCCATTTATTTTCCAGTTATTGTTAGCAAAAGAGGTTCCTTTGGATACAGTAAATCACAGTTTCTCTTTCGTGAAAGCAGTATTATTTATTGTTTTCATCTTGAAAGGTAACTTTGAGAATAAAAAGAAAGAAGGTCATCATAATGAAAAAAGTACTATATAAAATGGGGGTACTGAGCCTCTTACCACTCACGACACTACCAGGTTTTGCATACGCCTCTGAAGAAGGTGAAAATATTCAAGAAGAACCAATTCTAGAAGAAGTAGTCGTCTCGAATAGTGATTCCAGCTCCATGGCTGGTGGAGTTTCACGGTCTTCCATCAAATGTACTACGACTGCTACAATCCATTACACACTCGCTCCAATAAGTGCAGCGTCCTCTGCAACTGGAGAAGCTGCTAAAATGATGGACAGTATCTTTGTACGATCACGACTTTACAATTCAAACGGTGTACTGAAAAATGATAAGTCCTCTACTAAAACAAAAACAGCCTATAATTCTGTTAAAACAAATCATGCCCCAGTAAGTGTGTCAAAAAACTATACCTATGCAAATTCAACATTTAAGAAATCAGGTTATTCAACGGTCACTCATGAAGTTAGAGCGAATCAGTAAAGGAGAATCAATAATGAAAAGAAAAATTATACTTTTTACATTCTTGCTAAGCATCTTAGGATTCAGTGTCTCCACTACAGCCCTTGCAAGCGAACAAGGAAATCTACTTGAAGTTGTTGACTCAAACGAAGCAACAATGTCGAACGCACGCACACGCTCTTCTATTTCAGTAAAAGGAAATCTATCAAAATCTAATCTAGTTTTTGTGGCTACTTCAACTGCTAGTCAAAAACAAGATTCTATCTGGTCGAAATGTGAGTCTTATACATCTGGAAAAAAACTCATAAACAGCGATCAGAATACAGTAAAAAATAGCAAATATGGAAGCGCACAAGCAACGTTTGGTATACTGCACACTAGCCCTAAATCTTTAGGGTATCATCAGTTAAAAAATCAGGCTACAACACTGTAACACTAACAACAAAATATAATTGGTAAAATGAAAATGGGGGCGTGACATAAGTTAATTAGATACGCCTTCCAAAAAATAAGGACCAAAACTCAAATTTTTATATGTATATTTTGGACACCCAAATTCCCTCGCCAATAAAGTGAATCTGGCGAGGGATATTTATTATTATAATCAAATATTTTTCAAGCAATTACAGGTTTAGTGCTGCTTCCAAGAATAATCTTCCCATACCACTAATACTGGTATAAGCAGACATGTATGCACGTCCATTTCCAGCTGTATTTTGGGAAGCATATCCCCATCCAGTATTATAAGAGAAGATATTGCTAGTAGGATATTTCCATGCAGTCTGTTGAACATTTGGTCCTCTATAAGTTACATAACGATCGGAGACGATAATTGATGAGGTAGAAGCTTTGCTCCAGGATCTATGACATTTTTCAACCTTGATAGTATTACCAGAAATCCAATAGGTCAACGTTATACTCGATTTCGCAACACCATTATTAGCTGAACCAGTATTAGTAGATAATGGGGAAATATTAGTATTATCAGGAGTAAAGTAATAGTCGACTTCTATAGTAGTCTCATACTTCTTTTCTTCTAATGCAGGAACCATTGAAAATTTACTTAAATAAGTTAATTCCTTATGTTCGATAACTTTTGTTTGCGTACTTCCTTCTCCGACAACACCTTCAGCGGAAGTAATCTTTGCCTCAACTGTAGAAATAGTTGCTAGAGAATCGGCTTTAGCCTGTAAAGTATTTCCAAACAATATCGTCAATGAGACAAATCCGATAACAGTGATAAGTATTTTTTCATTTGAGTTCTCCTTTTTTATAATCTGGAGGCTGTTGCAGAAACTCTATAGCTAGCCATTCCAGACATTGTTACTGTTCCTGATACCGTAGTTTTTGCAGTAGCTGCTCCACCATAATTGTAAACATATCCCCATCCAGTATTATACGTGGTTAATGAATTAGAAGTAGACGTTCTTTCTAAGGCATTGGTAAAACCCTGTTGAACTTTTAAGTTTCTGCTTGAAACACTTGCGAAGGAACTGGTCAATGTAAATTTGGAAGAAGCGCTAGTTACTTTAATGTTGTATCCAGATTTTGTATAAGTAATTCTTGCAAGTACTTTCACAGCTTCGGTTGAATTTGTTTCATCATCATTACTAGCAAATGGTTTGATCATATTGCTGTCAGTTTCATCTTCAGGAGTAAACTCAATCTCAAACTCAGAAACGTAGCTCTTTTCTTCGCTAACATTGCCATCGGTTATCATACTTGATCTTAAAGAAGGTACTTCATACGTTAACTCAACATTTTCATTTACGTATTCCCCAGTATCAATATTTTGAACTGAAAAATTAATTTCGTCAGTTCTCTCAATTTGACTAGCTGCACCTTTATCTGACAACAAAAATACGCGACCAACAAAACGGAAAACGCAAGAACGATTTGTTTCATGATTACCTCCAAATATATCCATCAAACTAATTTGATTGTAATCAAAAAAATATCTTTTCACTTCAAATACATTTAAAAGTTTTTATTCGATTTTAAAAACACAAAATTTATTTGTTTGCATAATTGGAATTTCACCCTATATAATAGAATAAATAAGATTTATATTATAAAACAAGGAGGGATTTATAATGAAAAAAATCAGTTTAAGTATTTCAGCATTACTAGTACTTGTGGCTATAGGGGGATGTACTTCCAGAAATAACAATAACGAAACGAGTAGTTCCAGTATCGAAGTAAGTGCTACAAGTGATTCTGCTACTAATCCTACGGGAGATAGCATCGATAGTATGAGAACTGATGGCGATAACGCAAGGTTTAAAGTAGAATAAAAAGCGGGGCAATCCATTCATATCATGTCTACTAATCTAAAGACTGAAGAAGCGACAGAAATAGTTAATTCGGAATTTGTAAGTAACTCCCAAAGCAGAGAATTAGAATTGATTTTTACCACTCAAAACAATAAATTTGAAGTCTCATTGTCGGCTTCAGGTAGTGAAGAATTATCTGATACCAATACTTTTACGGCTGATCAAAAATATGTTGCATTCATCCCCTATAGCTCTGAAGAAAAAAATAAGTTAGGTGTTTTCGTAATGAGTAATGATCAGAAGATTATTACTGATATAAAAAATGATTTGGATAATATAACTAACTATATTGAAAGTGATTCAGATTTTTACGAACAATCGATAGAGGTAAAATAGATTAGTATCTCCCATCCTAGCATAGTTTATTATATCAGGTGTTAAATTTATAATATTAAGTTGATCAAAATAAAGAGTGCCCAGATAATAACTCTGGACACTCTTTATTTTGTGGGTAAAACAACCTTTGGGTTTACAATACACTCTATTAAATAAGGGGAAGATTTTCATAGGTTGACATTACCTGGATACTCTCACGTGCACTATATGTTCGTTAAGTAATACTCAACGAGAGAATTAGTTAGTTACAGTTCCTGTTTCTAAATTGATGGTATAATTCGTGTTTTTAATTTTGATAGTTTCCTTATCAGATAGAAAATCATTAGGAATTTCTAGATTCACTCTCTTCTTTGGATTAAAAATAGCTTGTAGCTGTATCCTTTTCGAGACTTCAATAATCCCCTTTCCATCCTCTAGATCCGGATAATATTCCCAGACTTCAGGTTGTTCAAATACATTGAGATTCAATTGAACCTCAACATTAGTGTGATCCTTTGATTTAGTAACAGTAACAGAATCTACATCGTCTTTACCAATATCCATTGAGGGAGAAAAATAGTTTAAAACAAATATAGAAATTAATAAGGTTAAACAAAGTGTCGCTATTTTCCATCCTTTGTATTTTTTTGACATATTAACCTTTTGTGCGAAATCTTTTACCATTACAGAATCACCTCGTAAAATTTCATCTAAGGAAAATTCAAAAAAAATGCTAAGTTCTACAAGAGTATCTATATTAGGGTATGATAATTCATTTTCCCAGCGAGAAACAGTTTGACGTGTAACATTAAACTGCTTCGCAATATCTTCTTGTGTTAAATTTAAATCAGTTCTCTTTTGGCGTAACATTTTTCCGATTTCCATAAATAAAGTTTATCCTCCAAGGGTTCGTTTGTTTAGCAATTGCCATTTAACAATTGATTTTGTAAAACATAAATTGCTCTAATTATTTTATTGTACCTGTAAACGAGTAAGAATTGTTTATCAAGTTACCATTATAAAATTGAGCATACCAAGTTGTACTAGATTTAATTCCATTCCAGATTACTGTCCGGCTTTTCCCTGCTTTGACAGAAAAAGAAATATACGTTGTACTACTATTTTTACACTTTATATCTATAACATTTTTTCCTGTATTACTAATCGATACGGTATAAGAAGTTTTTCCTTTAAATGTATACGAAGAATACACGTATCCCCCTCGATCACTACTTCCACTAAGGGAATATTTACCTTTGGAAGCTATGTTCCAATTGCTACTTGGCACATTAGCTCCTCTAGTCAACCCAGGGATAGTTATGCCAATATTTTCAATTGGGTGATCGCTTAAATCGGCATCCGTTTCAACATCACTAATCATTTCAATTCCCTCAGAAACCCAAATCTCTGATTCTTCAGCTGAAGCTGCTACACCCCATTAATAAAGATAGAACAGCTGCAATCCCTAAAATAATTTTCTTCACAATGATCATCTCCGATTTTTTCTGATTACTATATCAGTCAAGTGATTATACATTGTGTTCGACAAAACAGGCACGCAATTATCATGTTACATCCCTGAAAACATGCTATTCTACCGTATTCGTCTTTCTATTTGTTGCCCCCCATCTTTTCATGAGAGGGACCCACTCTTCTAAAGATTCGATTTTTCCACCAGCCTCTTCGATCTATCTTTTTTGCTTTTGCACAATATGGTTATCTATTTTAGTAATCCCTTGAAAATAAAAGGTCAGTATTTTGGTAATCTTTTTGATTTATAGGCTGATCGATTTCATCATAAATTTTACCCTAACTTAATACCGACTGAATAACTGAACTTAGATTTTGTTACGTGTTTCTGAACACAATAATTAAGACTAATGAATAAAACTGTAGTCTACGATAAATCACTTTCTTGATCAACTGGTAACCAGCTTCATCAACACCAGAAAATACTTCTAACGGAGAATTATTGTACCTCTTACCATCTTCGAATCCATAGAAATCTTGATTGGTAAACAAGTGATACGCCAAAGCGACCAATCGTTGCTCCCCACCACTTAGGAGGACAAAAAAATAGACGTGCAAAGCAAGTCTATAGCGTCAATGATTGATATCTTACCGAAATCTTGCTATAATTACTATGTAAAGAGGAGTTGCGTCAACAACTCCCCTACAGCACCGCTTAAGACGGTGGCCACATTTAATTACTTTTTAAAAAATAATCGTCGCCTGGCTAAAGAGGACGGTTATTTTTTTGCACTCTTTTTTCGTTTCTTCTTGCTTTTACGCTTAGAAGAACGAGTGTTTATAATCGTATCTGCTAGTTTCACACATGCTTCGATTAAACCAATAAAGGCTAATAAAACAGGCGCTATTGCTAACAAAATGCCGATTATATCTACACCTTGCAAAAGACTGCTCCTTTCTTCAGATTTCGATAGTACATTCATAATGCACCACCTCACTTTCAAAAAAAGCGCCACCGTCACAAACTTTACTGTCCTACTATTATACCAAAAACCCACGCTAAAAACCGAGAGTTATCAAGGTTTTCAGCGTTTTTTCATGCGATAAAAAGGGCTAAAATAAACGAAGCTTTTTCTCGTTTCATCGTTTAAAGGAACCATTCACTCGTTTTATCTACTTTGAAAGATTTTTCTTACCTCAAGAACACATACCTACACCATTTTTCTCTGACCTTACCTCAAGAAATCCCCATTCCTCACCCTTCATCCTCCCAAGACAGCTCATCCAAGATCCTAATCAACTTCTGAACTTCTTGATTCAACATCGCACTCTTTAAATAGGCATATTGAATATAAAAAATTTCCTTATCTTCAGGGACTAGCGGTATTTTCACTAAGCCTTCCATTTCTTGAAACACGGGAAATTCCGTCATCAAGGTAATGCCGATATTGGAACTGACCAGCTGGCCAATCGTCTGGACGTCTGAAAAATAAAAGGGGACTTCCGGCTTCTTCTTTGATTTCTCACTTAAATTCTGAAAGGCGCGCATGTGGGTATAGCCTTTTTCCAATAGGATAAAGGGGTATTCGGCAGCTTCTTCGAATGAGATTTCCTTTTTTCTGCCAATGGGTTTTCTTTTGACACAAAAATAAAAAACTCTTGTTGGTGCAGCAACTTCACCTGCAGATTCGGGTGGACGAGGGGATTGACACTGCCCAGCAAGCTAAAATCGATTTTTCCCGATAATAGTTTTGAAAGCAATTCATTGGATCCCCCAGATACCAAGTGAAATTTCGAAATAAAGCGGATGATCTCTTTTTCATCTATGAGTTTTGAAAAAACTTTGGAACGAATGATTGGCGGCAAACCGATGTGGGTCCGGTTGTTTTTAGCATGGTCGATGGCTCGGTCCAAGGTCACAAATTCATCTAAGATATACTGTGCATGAGCCTTCAAAATTTCCCCCTCCGTCGTCAATGAGATGGAGCGATGCGAGGCTTCTCGCACGATCAAATCACAGCCATAATGCTCTTCCAACCGTTTGACAGCGTAGCTGACGGTTGGTTGACTGACGGCAAATTTATGCGCCACTTGGGTAAAAGAAAGCATCTCTGCCAAAGCGTTAAAGTATTCTAAATCTCGTATGTTCATCGTCTGATTTCTCCCTTAGCCGATTCAAGCTCGCATCGGCTTTGTTATAAATAATTTTTATTATACCACCGATAGTTGACTATAATTCTGTCCGAGGATTAAAGTAGCTAATGGAAATGAACGAGTACTCAAAATATATCCATTGGAGGAACATAATGAAAGCACATGACATTTTAAACAACCCATTTTTAAACAAAGGAACCGCGTTTACACAAGAAGAACGAAAAGAACTAGGATTGATCGGTTTATTGCCCCCACACGTGCAAACGATCGAAGAACAAGCAGAACAAGCCTATTTGCAATATGTCACCAAAGAATCAGACATTGAAAAACGTCACTTTTTAATGGAGATCTTTAATACCAATCGGACATTGTTCTACTATTTGTTCAACCAACATATCGTTGAATTCAATCCGATCGTCTACGATCCAACGATTGCTGATACCATTGAAAATTACAGCCGCCTATTCGTGGATCCTCAATATGCAGCATACTTAGATATCAATCATCCAGAAAACATCGAAGAAACGTTGAAAAATGCCGCTGGCGATCGGGACATTCGCTTGATCGTAGCCACTGATGCTGAAGGGATCCTTGGGATTGGTGACTGGGGTGTCCAAGGTGTCGATATTTCTGTCGGCAAATTGATGATTTATACAGCAGCTGCTGGGATCGACCCTGCTTCTGTTTTACCAATCGTGATCGATGCTGGTACCAACCGCAAAGAATTGTTAGAGGATCATTTGTATCTAGGCAATCGTCAAGAACGTGTCTACGGTGATGCCTACTACCAATTCATCGATCAATTTGTTCAAACGGCAGAATCATTGTTCCCTAAACTTTACTTGCATTGGGAAGACTTTGGCCGTTCAAATGCTGCAACGATTCTGGACAAATACAAACAAACAATTCCAACTTTTAACGATGACATCCAAGGAACGGGAATCGTTGTACTTGGTGGTATCTTCGGTGCACTGGATATTACAGGTGAAAAATTAACGGATCAAGTCTACTTATGTTATGGCGGTGGTTCCGCTGGTGCTGGGATTGCCAGCCGTGTCCATGCCGAAATGGTCAGCGAAGGTCTTTCAGAAGAAGAAGCCTACAATCATTTCTTTATGGTTGACAAACAAGGGCTTTTGTTCGATGATATGTCCGATTTGACTCCTGCACAAAAACCATTTGCCAAAAAACGGGCTGACTTTGCCAATGCTGGCGATATGACGCAATTGATCAATGTCATTAAAGTCGCAAAACCAACGATTTTGGTCGGTACTTCAACCAATGCGGGTGCCTTTACCAAAGAAGTTGTGGGAGCGATGTGTGAAAACACTGCTCGTCCAGTGATTTTCCCTATCTCGAATCCAACCAAAAAATTAGAAGCAACAGCTGAGCAAGTGATCGAATGGTCTGATGGAAAAGCCTTTGTGGCAACCGGTGTCCCTTCAGGAACGATCCAATACAAAGGAGTCGACTACCAAATCGGTCAAGCAAACAATGCCTTGATCTATCCTGGTCTAGGGTTAGGTATGTTGGCTTCAGAAGCCTCTCTCTTGACGGACGAAATGATTGGTGCCGCTGCTCACTCATTAAGTGGTTTGGTTGATTTGAGCCAACCCGGTGCACCTGTTCTCCCACCATTTGAATACGTTGCGGACGTTTCTATCAAAGTGGCTGAAGCAGTTGCCAATAAAGCCAAAGAACAAGGACTAGCCCAAGCGCAAGAAACCGATATGGCAAAAGCTGTCCAAAATCTTAAATGGTATCCAACATACTAGGAAGGTCTGAAAAATGAATAAATTAAAAACGATGACGATTTCGGGAATTAGTCTTCCCTTGTATCTCTTTTTCATGGTTGTCATATTCAGTGCGATTGCCTTAGACAAGTTGCCATTAAATATGGTTGGGATCACCATTTTACTGGTTGCCTTAGGACACCTGCTGTATTTCATTGGGGAAAAACTCCCGATCATGAATTCTTATCTTGGCGGTGGGTCAGTTTTTACCCTGCTTGGTGCCACTCTTTTAGCCTCCTTCCATCTCGTACCCACGAAAGTCATTGACGCGGTCAGTGACTTCATGGGGGGCGGTTTTGGCTTTCTTGATTTCTATATTGCCGCTTTGATTTGCGGCTCAATTTTAGGTATGAACCGTAATTTGTTGGTGAAAGCTTCTACGAAATTCATTCCTGTTGCTTTGATCACCATGGTAGTAGGCTTTTTCTCCGTCGGCCTTGTCGGTATGCTGCTAGGCAATGGCTTCGCTGATTCGGTGATGTATGTGTCTCTACCAATGATGTCTGGCGGGATGGGTGCGGGAATCACCCCACTTTCACAAATTTATGCTGATGGCTTGGCAAACGGCAATCAAGCCGCCATCTTTTCTCAATTAGCGCCAGCAGTTACTTTCGGGAATATTCTTGCCATTATTGGTGCTTTATTTATCGCAAAGGCCTTTGCTAAAACCAAATACAATGGCCATGGGACCCTGATCAATGCCACCAAAGAAGAATTAGAAAAACCAAAAATAACGCTTGATGCCCAACAAATCGGGGTCGGGATGCTGTTTTCCTTCTCACTGTTGGTCGTTGGTGCAATTTTAAGCGACTTTTTCCCTAAAATTCACGAGTATGCCTTTATGATCGTGATTGTCTTTATTCTGAAAGCCTTGAACATTGTCCCTAAGAAACTCGAAGATTCTGTGGTGATGTTCAACAATGTTGTGATGACGAATCTGACCCACGCGGTCTTGGCGGGGATTGGTTTGGCATTGATCGATCTGTCAACATTGGCCTCTGCCTTTACTTGGCAATTTGTCGTGCTTTGCCTAACCAGTGTCGTATCTATGGGGGCTGCCAGCTGGTTCTTCGGGATGGTATTGGGGATGTACCCCGTTGAAACCGCAATTGGCGCCGGTATGATCAACAACTCCATGGGGGGAACAGGCAATATCGCTGTATTGTCTGCCTCTGATAGAATGGAAATGATTGCTTTTGCCCAAATGGCCAACCGTTTATGCGGTGCGATCGTGCTGATTTTAGGCGGGATTTTGATCCGTTTCTTCTATTCTTGATCTGAAACAAAAAACAGGTGCTGCTACGCGTGATGCATAGCAGTACTTTTTGCATTCCTCAAACGAATTCGTCCAATTGGTTGCACGAATCAAACAAAGGTTCAGCCATTTCCTCATAAAAGAGCCAAAAAGAGCAGTGCCACCGCACTGCTCTTGCTTTACTGATTCATTCAAGGGTTACAGCTTCTGAAACAAGGTTGGGGCTTGATCAGGAGACCAAGTGGTGTCCCCGTAATTTGAGTGGGTGTTAATCACGACATAATTGCTGCCTTTATGGCTCACGATTTCACCACTTGTATACACTTCTGGTGCCGAGAATGTACCTAGTTTCCACACACGGTATTCTGACTCCCCGCCTCCAGGTGTTTCCGTTTCTTCTTTGGCATTGGTTTTCACGCTCAGCTGGTTACTGAAAGCGGATTGTTCGCCCGTTTTGCTGATTGCTTTGATTTGGTAATTGTAGGTTGTATCCGCTGCTAGATTCATGTCTTCATAGGTTGTTCCTGTGGCTGTAGCGATTTTGACGCCATTGCGGTAAACATCATATCCAGCGATCCCATTTGTATGAGTCGATGCTTGCCACATTAAGGACACGCAGCTGTCTGTCACGCTCATTTGATGCAGGTTGCCTGGTGTCGAAGGTGTTTCGACTTGATTGTCTGCTGCGGTAGTCACTTTCACTGCAGCACTTTTTTCTGAAACTAACGCCGTAAAGCCGACTGCTTCTACTTGATAGCTATAGGTTGTGTTGGCTTTTAATTGTGTGTCGGTAAAAGTTGGCTCAGTCGTCGTTGCCACTAAGGCACCATCGCGATACACGTTGTATTCTTTCGCATCGGCTTGACCGTTCCATGCTAAAGCCACCGTGCTGCTAGTCACTCGTTCTGAGCGGACATTTGCTGGTGCTGCTGGTTTTTCGGGAATAACTGTTGAACCAGAAACGTTAACGTCGATCACGTTATAAAAGGCATTTGGCGTATCTGCAACATCCCAGACCGCTAAAATGACATGGTAACCGAGACGATTTTCTGGAATGGTAATGGTATGGCTTGGGCTATTGCTGGCAGCCGAACCATCGTGATTCACAGTAGCGATCAATTCCAAGCTATCTCTTGAAAGTGGCGCGTTTTGATCCCAACCTGGTTTCGTGATATAGTAATGCCATTTTGTGGTCTTGTGAGGCGCTGTATAATGCCAATTGACCCGCAATGGTCCTTGATTGATGTCTTGTTTGGTCCAACGATTGGTTCCTTGTTCATCAAGAACAAAGTCCCCGATTTGTCCGAGTCCACCATCTGCTGAAGCGATACGACCATCTACTGGTCCTGCTTCTGGAAAGCCTTTTTTAGTTTCCAATGATTGTGGGTTTGAAATGACATTGCCATATTTTTCAAACGCAGCGCTCCACCCTAACGTATTGCGATCCAAAGACCCTTGATAGCCCCGACTGACCGGTGATTCCACATAACCATGAGCAAATACTTGTTTCCCCGTGAAGAACAAGCTCCCTCCAAGTAAGATTGCCACCCCGACCGACCATTTTACCAATGCGTTTTTCATACTCTGCCTCCTAAAATTTTTTATCATCGAATAAACCAAACTTATCCGTTTATTCATTGATTCCGATTCAGTGAAAAGCAAACCCTCCATTTAAAAATAGTTTATTTATATATGTATAATAAACGACCTAATCATTATAAGATTATAATGACTAGTTTTCCGTCCTTTCAGTGAGAAATACAAAAAAACTTGAAACGATTCTCCTAATCACTTAAGAGGATTCGTTCCAAGTTTCTTTCTTTATAGACGATCTTTTTCAGGAAAAAACAGCTTATTTCCCGTTTTCTTTCACATAGTCAGAGGATTGCGCGCCTGCTTGGCGACCAAAGACCATAATGTCGGCTACAGCATTGCCGCCGATTCGATTTTGTCCGTGGATACCGCCGGTCACTTCACCTGCTGCATACAAGCCAGTGATTGGTGTGCCATCTTCTTTCAACACTTGGGTCTTCGTATTGATCTTGACGCCGCCCATTGTATGGTGGATCCCAGGTGCGATTTGAATCGCATAGAATGGCCCTTCCGTCAAATCATAGTCCATCGCCGTTTCACGACCGAAATCTTTGTCGGCTTTGTCAGCCACTGCTTGGTTCCATGTATCTAAAGTTTTCTTCAAGGTTGCTGGATCGACATCGATTTTTTCAGCTAACGCTTCGATGGTGTCAGCTTCTACCACTACACCTTGTTCTTTGTAGTAATCGACTTGTTTGGCTCTACCTGCTAACGCATTGTCAAAAATCAAGTAGGCATAGCTTTCTGGCAGATCCGTGATAGCAGCTGAAACATTGTCGCGGGTTTCTAATTCATTGTAGAAACGTTCCCCTTGTTGGTTCACCAAGATGGCGCCTTCTCCACGAACGGTTTCACTGATCAACATGCCTGTATCTTGAACCACTGTTGGATGGACTTGGATTTGATCCATATCAACCGTTGCGCCGCCTAATTCTTCGATCATCTTGATGCCATCGCCTGTACTTCCTTCAGAAGTCGTGCTGACATAGCCTTTCAGATCTGGACGGTATTTTTCGATCAGTTCTTTGTTGGAGCCAAAACCACCAGTAGTAACAACCACTGCATCACCAGCGATTTCTTTTTCTTCGCCATTGATTTTCACGTTGACGCCAGTGACTTTGCCGTCTGTTTCATTGATTTTTGTCACATCAGCATTTACAAACAAAGGAATTTCTTGCTCATGAATGTTTCTCAACAGGCCATCCACCAAATACGTACCGACTGCTGAACCGTCATGAGGACGATGGATTCGTTTTACACTGGCACCACCGCTATAGCTGATATTGTCTAAAGTGATCCCCATTGAATCCAACCAATCAATCGCTGAAGCAGAGTTGTCTACTAAATAATGCAGCAATTCTTGATCGTTGGTTCCTTTACCACCTTTAAGGGTATCTTCAAAAAATTGTTCATTGGAATCTTCAATGCCTTGGGCTTCTTGGAATTTGGTTTCTGATGCGTTCATTCCGCCAGAAGATTTTAAGGTATTTCCGCCTGCGATCGGCATTTTTTCTAAAATGACTGGATTCATTCCAGCATCTTTAGCCGACAAGGCGGCTGCCATCCCTGCACCGCCAGCACCAACGATGACGATATCATATTGATCTTTTAACTCTGCTGGATCGGTATACTCTTGTTGGGAAGCACCTGAAGTGACTTCACTTTCTGAAGAAGAGCTTGCCGCACTGCTGCTGGCTTTTGTTCCGCCATCGGCACCACATGCACTAAGCAACAATAATGAGGCTGCCCCAATCACCCATTTTGACCATCCACTTTTTTCATTTGTTTCCCTCCGTTTTTCTTGCTCTTTTCTCCTCACTGATCCCCGTCATATATGATGAGAAAAGAAGCTTTTTTCTTGTGAACTCTGCCTAACTTGTTACTTTATTAACAATGGTAAATATCTTGCGATCGGACTATTTTTCTATTCGATAGCGATAAAAACATTGTTTAAGCAACATTTCAACAGCGTTCTATTTTATTTAACCATTGTAACAAAAAAAGAAACTAAGTGTCTCGTAATAATTTGTGTATATTTTAACTATTGATTCTCATTATTTCCTAATTTTTTTGAAAAAAGATATTATATTTTCCTCGCTACTTTCTGCTATTGAAAGCTATCACAAAAGACATGCCCATAGAATGACCGTTAAGCTCGCGAGTAAAAAGATATGGCCGCGATTGTTCTTTCACTGTTCTTTTCCCTTTGTCCTGCACCTTCTTTTGTATAATAAAAGAAAAAGCAGAAATGGAGTGGCAAATGGAAAAATTGACCCGGATGTTCGAGCGAGTGATCAGTATCTGTATTGATAGCATGTTAGCGATCTTAGTCGTTGTCGTCTTGATTTTTATGGGAAAAGCGATTTTTATGATCAGCGCGACGCTCTTTCCTTTAAGTGAAGCGCCCCATCTGTCCTTTTTGATTGAAGAAATTGCCACGTTATTCATTTTGTTAGAAATCATTTTGATGTTGCTGCGGTATATGAAGGACGGACACCATATTCCCGTCCGTTACTTGATTTTGATCAGTATCACTGCGATTTTGCGCGAGTTATTATTGACGCAAGGCATGGCGAACGATGCCCTATTTTTTGCTTTAGCGATCTTTGTTTTGGTACTCGTCTTACTAGTCCTGCAAAAAATCAATGCCTTCCAGCATGCCCAAGAAAAAGACCACTGAAACCACCCCATCGGATCAGTTGGTTTCAGTGGCTTTTTCGGGATCAGTTAGAGGAATACCAATATAAAAGGTGGTTCCTTTAGGCGTACTCGTAACATCGATCAACCAGTCGTTTTTTTCCACGATTGAAGAGACAGTAAAGAGTCCTAGACCCGTACCGCCAGTGGCACTCTTGGTCGTGAAGAAGCGGGTAAAGATTTTTCTTGGATCGCTTCTGGTATGCCGGGACCGTTGTCGGCAATTTCGATCAAAGCAAATTCCTGTTGCGCGGAGAAAGCTTGCTTACGAAACGGAAAGCTGGCGGTTGTTGTCGAAGTGCGACTCAATCGAATGCTGCAATCGGCATTTGCTTGGTACACATTCATCAACAAATTGTAAATGATCACTTGCAGATCGATTTTCTCGTAGACGGCATATCCCGCTTCTTGGATATCATACGTAAGGGAAAAGGCTTTTGGCAATAGCGAGCGCATAGTATCGATGGCTTCTGTCAAGGTAGTAGCAATCGACTGCACAGTTTTATCGGCACTTTCGAGTTTCGAAAAACGCAGCACATTGCTGGCTAACTCTTTGCCTTTTTCCGCCGCTTTGCAGACTTCTTGCAAGTCCTCCACTAAGACTTCATCGTGTTGGTTTTCCTCGATCAGCAATTGCAGATGACCAATCATAGGCGTCAAAAAGTTGTTTAGGTCATGGACAATTGAGGTCGTTAGCAAGCCAATGGTTTCCAGTTTTGATTCTTGCAAAATGTTTTTTTCGATTTCGTGCTTTTCTTTTAGTAGCCGTTGTCGTTCTTTCAATGCTTGGTTTTCGACATAGGCTTGATTGCGTTTCATGTAGTTTTTGATCAGGACCGTCAATAAAATCATAATGACAAACAACAAACCCAGTAGGCCGATCAAAATCAAGTTGTCTTGTAAAAAGAGACCGCTTTGCTCCAAAAAATCGGCATTGCTAGCGACGATCAGCCGACTGTCGCCGATGGTGATCCATTGATAAGCAGCCAATTTCAGTACTTTTTGCAGTGTTTCTTCATTCCACCAATAAGAATAATAGACAGAGGTGCCTGCTTCATTGTCGATTTGTTCTTGCTCCAAGCGCTCAAGATCGGTGAAATCCAGCTCTGGAAATTCTTTTTGCGGCTCTCAACGATGGAAAAACCAATTTGTTCGTCCGATGGGTGCATAACGATCCGCATATCGGCGTTTTTGACCATCGTATAACCGGAGACATTGCGATCGGTGGTAAATTCATGATGATACATGCGCTGTAGATTCAAAGGCATCACAAGAACCGCTTCTTTGTCGTCAAGGGTTAGGGACTGATACACATTTAGATAGGCCTGCTTGCCATCGAAATAGACTTGCCCATTTTGTACTTGCCGTCCTGCCAATACTTTGTCTAAGGATGGGTCTTTGAATAACAATTCTTGCACCGGCGGGTCTTCTGGTTTATTGACCGCCGTTGCGGTATTTTGGGCGATGACCTGGCCTTGTTGGTCGATCAAAAACAATCCGACCATGGCATTGTTCGCGGAATTGATCACTGGTAACGTTAAGGGCCGCTGCAAGTCAGCCATTGCGGCTCCTTCGAGGTGGTCATCGGCATAATTGGCAAGAGCCATGTGGTACGATTCGATACTACGGCTGATCAGCTTGATCGCCGCTTGGTTGACCGTTTCTAACTGCCGCAACCCGACGGTTTCAGCTTGTCTTTGTGCGCTTTTATAACTTGTAAAGGTAAAAATAAGTCCAATCAATGTAATGAATAAGGTAGTGACCACGCTTAAATACAGCCAAAACTTTGATGGCGGTTTCATTGTAAACCCCTTTCATATTTACTATAATACTATTGATACAGGAGGCGGATATTTTGCGAGATGAAAAAATTTTAATCGTTGACGATGACCCTGCCATTCGGCGGCTGATTTGGAAATCTTTACAATCGACGGGCATTTTGATCTACCAGACTGATTCCGTTGAAAAAACGATTGCGATCAATTCTCGTGTCAGCTTTGATCTTTTTTTACTGGATATCAGTTTGGAGCATGAAAATGACGGCTATCATTTGGCACAACTGATTCGAGAAGAAAACCCCACGGTGCCGATCGTCTTTTTGAGCGGTAAAAGTGACGAAAAAGATATGATCAACGGCTATGAGATTGGCGCTGATCACTACATTACGAAGCCTTTTTCACCGACACTCTTAAAAGCACAAATCGTTTCGATTCTTGATCGCCGCAACGTGATGCGAGAAAAAGGGATCGTCAAACCGGAAGGAGATCTGTGCAGCGGCATGTTTCGTTTTGACCAAAAACGCTATCAGTTTTTCAAAAATGATCAGCCCATCAAATTGTCTTCAAAAGAAATCATGCTGATGCGCTTTTTCATGGAAAATCCGGATCAAGTGTTCTCGAAAGAACAGATTTACAGCAATGTTTGGCAAGATGGCCAATTCGATGCCAATACCGTGATGGTTTTTATCAATCATCTGCGAAACAAAATTGAAGATGAGCCAAAGCAAGCCCGTTTTTTGAAAACCGTTTGGGGGATCGGCTATACCTTTTTACCAGAAGGAGACGCCTTCTAGCTGCAAGAAATAAAGGGCCAAGGCTAAAAGATCCGCCGAGCCGCCGGGACTCAAATGGCGTGCAATCAATACTTGATCATAGGTCGTTAATTCACGAAGCAAGTCTGTATCCGACAGATTGGCTTGGTGAATTTTTTGCATCTCCTGCTGCACGGTCTTCATCGCCTCGTAGCCGCCTCGGTGGACGAGGTTGCTGTCTTCGGTTTCACTCATTAGATAGACCAACCCACGCAACAAGGAAACGGAGGTTTTTTGTGGTTGCTGCCGCAAGTACTCCAGCAGTTTTTTGACCGTTGGATACCCAGCTGCAGCTTCTCCACGAATCCCCATCGTGCCGTAGGTCAAATAATTTTTTCTCCATAAGACAATTGGTCGTTGTGGGTGATTTGCTGCAGGTCTTGCTTGACCAAATGCTGGCAGATATCAGCGGCAAGCTGCAGGATCTGATTGGTATCTTCAGCCGTCAGCTTCGCCTTGCCATTTTGTTGATAATAGACTCCTGTTGCCCCCAACAAAATCGCAAAGGAAAAATTCGCCCCCTTGTGGGTATTGATGCCTTTTGTTGCCTGAAGCATCGCTTCTTCTGCTTCTTGACCGATGCCTCGTAACTGGTCAAACAGCTGGATCAGCGAGCCTGTATGGGCAAAACCGGCTTGGCTATAGCGCTGAAAAAACGGCGCCAAACAAGTGATACTATTGATAAAGGTAAACACATTCATGTCCTGATGCGCACCGGATGAGCAAGGATCTACTAAACCAGGCTTGGGAGCTAACACTACCTCATAATGCAGCGCATTGACTGCATAGTTGCTGGCGGTAAAAAGACGGGAATCAGTCAATTTTTCTTCGCTCCATTTCAGCAAGAATAAATTGCAGGGAGTGATCCAAATGTTCATGGGTCAACAACGTGATCTGTTCCGTGTCATTGGTTCTCATGCCGCGATAAATCAGCCAATGTTCCGCCAATGCCGCATCCCTTCTTCTAGAAGAGCGAATCGCAATATCACGAAAATACACGAGGTACGCTTGCAGATCCAGCACGATACTTTTTAACCGTAGCATTTGGCTTTTTTCGTAAATAAACGCATTGAAGTCAGAAAAGTTTTTCAAGACCCCATCCACGTCATCCTCACGATTCAGCTGTTCGCCATGTTCTAACAAGCAGCGCATCTCCCGGAAATCTTCCTCACTCATCAAGGCCATTGCTTTGATAGTCGCCAACGTATCCAGTGATTTGCGGATATCATAAATCTCATAGGCATCCTTGATACTGATCCCTTTTACAACGATGCCGATTTTTGGTACGTGTTCCACCAGTTTTTCAGCCACCAGCTGAGTCATGGCGTAACGAATCGGGGTTCGGCTGATATTTAGCGTATCGGAAAATTCTTTCTCATTGATGCGAGAGCCTGCGGGAATGTCTCCTAAAATGATGGTTTTTTTGAACGCTTCATAGATCAAATCTTTTAATGGTTTATTTTTGGTCAGATCCAGATTTTTATTTACTGCATCAATAATTGGATTCATGATTTACTCCTATCATACTAAAAACAAATGAGATTTTTGGGAAAAAATAGATATATCGATAAACAAGGAAAACTACCGAGCAAAATGGCAGCCTGCTCGATAGTTTCTTTATGAAATTACTGTGGAATATAAAACGGCATATGACCTAATAGTACGATCGTAACGACGAAGATCACGAAAATTCCCAGTGCGTATTTCGCCGCTTCTTTTTGCCATTGCCCCATATCTAAGCCCGTCAAGCGCAATAGCAAGTAGATGAAGGCAACCAATGGACTTAACAAGTGGAATGCTTGGCCCATTAAGGACGCCAAGGCCATCTGCATATTGGTGAAGCCATACGAGCGACCTGCTTCTGCTAAGACCGGCAGGACCCCAAAGTAAAAACCGTCATTGGAAATAAAGAAGGTTCCTGGTGCGGAAATCAGGGCGATAACTAACCCCCAGAAACCGGCCAATTGTTTAGGAATAATTTGCGTGAAACTATTCGCTAAGGCAGTAGCCATCCCGGAGCCTTGGAACAAGCCCATGAAGACGCCCGCTGCAAAAACTAAAATTACGACTTGCACAGCGTCGCCGCCGTTGGCACCGATCCGTGACGATTGGTCTTTCAAAATTGGGTAGTTGACCATCAATGCGATACAAGTACCTACAAGGAATAACAAGATTGGTGGTAAAGCGATACTAGAAATAAAGGAGCTTGCTACTAACCAGCCAATCAAGACGATCGTTAAGATACCATTGAAGACAAAGTTTTTCGGACGACGGATCGCTAATGTATCAGGATCAGTCACAGTCGTCATTTCTAAAATCTCATCGTTCGTCAGTTCCGTAACCCCTAAACGTTTCCGTTCTTGGATCCCCATTCTGCGAGCTACGAAGAAAATCACATATAACAGAGACAAAATCATTCCTGGCAACAAATAAGAAAGAATATCCGCATCAACTTCCAACACCGCCATTGCCCGAGCAGTCGGTCCGCCCCATGGCAATAAGTTCATGATGGTGTTTTGCAAAATGATCAAGACACCAAGGTTCATCATTTTCATATTCAGCTTCTTGTAGATGGGAATAAACGCAGAACAGCAGATCAAGGTAGTGGTCGTTCCATCACCGTTCAAAGAGACTGCAGCGGCAACGACTGCCGTTGCCATCAAGACTTTCATCGGATCGCCTTTGGCAAAATAAATCATTTTTTTCGTTATTGGATCAAATAAACCGGCATCCAACATAATGGAAAAGTACAAAATCGCAAACAGCAACATGATCCCTGTGTTGGCTGTTGTGGAGATTCCCTCAAGAACAAAATCTCCGATGTTGCCTTTTTCGGAAACACCGGCAACCATCGCAACGAGGGTAAATAGTAATGGGATAATTACTAAGGATGTAAAGGGTGACATTTTTTTCTTCATGATGACGAACATGAAGACAATAATCATGGCATAGGACAAAATCGTTAAGAACATTTTCTTCTTCCTTTCATGCATCGAAATGTGTAAGCGTTATCAAAAAACATTTTTAAAAAAATTACAGGCCCGTAATTTATTAGTGACAAGCGCCACTAGTTTGTGAAAATTTTTCTTTTCTTAAAGGAAATAATGTTATTGAATGCTTTACACGTCTAAGAATAAACAATCAAGAATTAGAAAAAAAGACCCGTTTACAAAAAGAACAGCAAAAAAACAATTTCTCTTTTCAAATCTTATTTTTCGTTTAAAAAGTTCTTAACAGAATATTAACGCAAGAAAAACCTTGATAAATCAACGTTTATCTCGGTTTTTCGCTCTTTTCTCAAAAAAGGAACACTGAAAAAACAATTTTCAGCTGAAATAAATCTCGCTGATTGAACAGGAGTTTCTATAATGAAAGGGAACGAATCATTGAGAAAGGAGAAACCCATGAATCTTATTAAAAGATTGTTCAAAAAAACGCATGATGAACCAGATGCGCCTGTCAGTCCTCCTCTGAAGCCAAGGGAAATGATAGCGGATCCACCCGCATCTGTTTGGCAAGAAGTGTCGGGCTATCAGCCGGCGCCAGCAGAAGATTATCCGTTAGTCAGTCTGATAGCCGCCGCACTAGGTGCCGAGTGTTACCCTGAAAGTCAGTTTGTCATTCGAAGAATTGAGAAACGCAATCCTGAATTTAAGCGAGTCACCCTGATAGCCGCCAGTATCGCCGCCGGAGAGCTATCAGATTCTCAGTTCACAATCAAAAAAATAGCCAAAAAAAATGAAAACAAGTGAGGGAAAAACATGTTACGTAAATTTAAAATAGCGATCGATGGGCAAGAATACCTTGTCGAAATGGAAGAAATCGGTGCCCCGCAACCTACCGCTCCTGCCCCAGCAGTGCCAACACCGGCTCCCGCAGCGGTACCTGCTCAACCAGAGCCAGTCAGCACACCAGAACCAGAAGCCGCACCACAGCCAGCGCCAGGTACGCTTCCTGCTGACGGCGAGCCGATTCATTCTCCGATGCCGGGAACGATTTTACGTCTCTTGGTCAATGTAGGTGATACTGTACAAGAAAATCAGTCATTGATGATTTTAGAAGCCATGAAGATGGAAAATGAGATCGTGGCACCAAAAGCCGGAACCGTGGTTGCCATTGCAGTCAATGCGGGCGATATGGTCAACCCAGGAGAACTGCTGATTACGATCGGCTAATTTATTGAAAAGGAAGTGACGTAGTGGAAACGTTAATTGAAGGTGTAGTCGGGTTAGGATCAGAGCCGTGACGGATCGTTATGATGTTCATCGGTGGTCTATTGATGTATTTGGGGATCAAGAAAGAATATGAACCAACCTTGTTAGTCCCTATGGGATTGGGCACGTTGTTAGTGAACTTCCCGAACTCAGGTGTGTTAAGTGCTGGTGGAGAAGCTGGCCCGTTCCAAGTATTGTTTGATATGGGGATCTCAACTGAATTGTTCCCTTTGCTTTTGTTTATCGGGATTGGTGCGATGATCGACTTCGGTCCATTGCTGCAAAATCCATTTCTTTTGTTGTTTGGTGCCGCTGCGCAATTCGGGATCTTCTTTACGATCATCGTTGCCGTGCTGCTTGGTTTTGATTTAAACGACGCAGCTTCCATCGGGATCATCGGTGCCGCTGACGGACCAACGTCGATTTTTGTCGCAAATACGCTGAACTCGAAATATATGGGTGCGATCATGGTGGCAGCTTACTCTTACATGGCGCTAGTACCGATCATTCAACCGGTAGCCATCAAAGCAGTAACGACCAAGCATGAACGAAAAATCCGTATGACGTATCGTGCCGGAGAAGTTTCGCAAACGGCCAAAATTTTGTTCCCAATCGTGATCTCGATCGTAGCAGGGTTGATTGCGCCTGTTTCATTGCCATTGGTTGGATTTTTGATGTTCGGAAATCTCTTGCGGGAATGTGGTGTCTTGGATCGTTTGTCCATCACTGCTCAAAACGAACTGGTGAATATCATCAGTATCCTCCTAGGTTTATCAATTTCTGTGAAAATGCAATATGAAGAATTCTTACAAGTCGATACATTGATGGTTATTGGTTTAGGGCTGGTTGCCTTCATTATGGACTCGGTCGGCGGCGTGTTGTTTGCGAAAGTGCTGAACTTGTTCCGTAAAGAAAAAATCAACCCAATGATCGGTGCAGCTGGTATCTCTGCGTTTCCAATGTCTAGTCGGGTCATCCAAAAAATGGCGACAGATGAAGATCCGCAAAACTTTATCTTGATGCATGCAGCCGGTGCCAACGTTTCAGGACAGATTGCTTCGGTCATCGCCGGTGGCTTACTGCTGGCACTGATTGCTTAGGTTACTAGAAAGGAGAGGAAAACTATGAGTCAAGATTTACTGACTTCATTTGAATTGTTGTTATTCGGTTGGGGCGGCGTCTTTGTCGTGATCCTGATCATCTACTTCGCATCCTTGCTTTTGTCGAAGCTCTTTCCAGTAAAAAAATAAAGAAGGCATTGTATGTATACCTTAAAAAGAATCTGGCTGCAAAAAGATCCGGAAGTCTTTTTGCAATGGCAAAAATTGGTCACTCATGCTGGCTTAGCCGTCGGTGAAGAAGTAGCCTATACCGTGGGCATTTTTGACCAGCAAACCTTGATTGCTACTGCTTCTTGCTATGCCAATATCATCAAGTATGTGGTGGTCTGTGAAAAAAAACGCTCCGAACAGCTGTTGACGCAATTGATTTCGCACCTGAGCGATCATATCAAAGACGAGGGCTATACCAAGTCCTTCGTCTATACAGCACCGAAAAATCGTCTGTTTTTGAATCTCTCGGGTTTCGTGAAGTGCTGGCTGCGCAAGACATCTTGTTCATGGAACAAGGCGTTCCTTCTTATGAAAGCTATGCCCAACAACTGCAACGGCAGCGAATCGGACAAAACAACGGCGCAATCGTGATGAACGCCAATCCTTTTACCAAGGGACATTTGTACTTAGTTGAAACAGCTGCGAGTCAAAAAGAGCAAGTTTATGTGTTCGTTTTGTCAGAAGACCGCTCACAATTTTCTGCCAGTGAACGGCTGCAGATGGTGACGGAGGGCTTGGCTCACCTGTCAAATGTAACGGTGCTGCCGACCAACAACTATCTCGTCTCTTCGGCAGTTTTTCCCAGTTATTTCTTGAAAGAGCAAGCACCTGAGGCGATCGCCAAAAAACAAGCCGCCTTTGATGCAACCCTCTTCAAAGAAAAAATTGCTCCGCTGTTGGCGATCACTACGCGTTTTGTGGGCTCAGAGCCTTACTCACCCGTGACCCAACTCTACAATGAGGCAATGGCTGCCGTTTTTTCTCCCGAGCTTGAACTGATCGTGATTGACCGTCTGAAGATCAACCAATCAACCGTTTCGGCTACTAAAGTTCGGAAAGCGATTGCAGAAAAAGATTTACCTTCCTTGCAGCAATTTTTGCCAGAAACAACGTTCACATTTTTAATGCAGCATAACTATATTTAGAGGTGATAATAAGTGGAAATCAAAAAAAGTGCGGTTGCCGGCTCTGTTGAATCCAGTGATATCTTGATCGCGATAGAGCCCACCACAACCCAAACCATCGAGCTGACCCTCGATAGCAGTGTCGAAAAACAATTCGGCAAACAAATTCGCGCCGTCATCCTTGAGACACTGAACCATCTAGGCGTGACCCAGGCCAAAATCACCGCCACCGATAAAGGCGCATTGGACTGTACCATCAAAGCCCGAACTCTGACAGCCGTTCATCGGGCAGCCGAACAAGAACAGTATGCTTGGAAGGAGATCGACACATGGAACGTTTAAGAAGAACGATGATGTTTGTACCAGGAGCTAACGCTGCCATGCTACGGGATGCACCATTGTATGGCGCCGATTCCGTTATGTTTGATTTAGAAGATGCGGTCTCCTTGAATGAAAAAGACTCCGCTCGGACACTGGTGCATTTTGCCTTAAAAACCTTTGACTATTCTGCCATCGAAACCGTCGTACGCATCAACGGCCTCGACACGGTGGGTGCCCTTGATATCGAAGCGATGGTCCTAGCGGGGGTCAACGTCATTCGTCTACCGAAAACCGAAACCGCCCAAGACATCATTGACGTTGCCGCTGTGATCACACAAGTAGAAGAAGAAAATGATCTGCCTGTAGGAACCACCAAAATGATGGCTGCCATCGAGTCTGCCGAAGGCGTTTTAAATGCCCGAGACATCGCTACAGCTTCCGATCGTTTGATCGGGATCGCTTTAGGGGCAGAAGATTATGTCACCAATATGAAGACTCGTCGCTACCCAGATGGGCAAGAATTGTTGTTTGCCCGCAGTATGATCTTGCATGCAGCTAGAGCTGCAGGGATCGCCGCCATTGATACTGTCTTTTCTGATATCAATGACACCGATGGCTTTATCGCTGAAACGACCCGCATCAAACAGCTTGGTTTTGACGGAAAATCAGTGATCAATCCACGGCAGATTCCCCTAGTCAATGGGATCTATGCGCCTTCAAAAGCCGAGATCCAACAGGCGAAAGAAGTGATCTGGGCCATTCGCGAAGCCGAAAGCAAAGGCTCTGGTGTGATCTCCTTGAATGGCAAAATGGTCGATAAACCAATCGTTGAGCGAGCGGAACGCGTGATCGCCCTTGCCAAAGCAGCGAAATTGATTACCGAGGAGGAAGTGTAATTATGGTGTTAAACAAAGCAGGAAAAGACATCCCTGAATGCTATGCCAACCAATACGGGGTCTTTGAAAATGAAACGGCCAATATCCATGCCTACAAAGAAGCGAGTCGCAAGATCGAGCCAGTCCTGCCAGGCAAAAGCAAGGTCTTAGGCAGCATTCGTGAAGCCATTGAAAAAACAGGGCTAACGGACGGCATGACGATCTCCTTCCACCATCATTTTCGCGAAGGGGACTTTATCATGAATCTCGTTTTGGACGAGATCGCAAAAATGGGCATCAAGAATCTTGCGATTGCCCCTAGTTCCATCGCGAATGTCCATGAACCATTGATCGGACATATCAAATCTGGGGTCGTGACCAATATCACCTCTAGCGGTCTGCGGGACAAAGTCGGTGCCGCAATCTCCGAAGGCATTATGGATGCCCCAGTCATTATCCGTTCTCATGGCGGTCGGGCTCGTGCGATTGCCGCCGGCGATATCCACATCGATGTCGCCTTCTTAGGGGCGCCTAGCTCAGATGCGTATGGCAATGCCAATGGTACCGTCGGAAAAGCAACTTGCGGCTCATTGGGCTATGCGATGGTCGATGCAAAATACGCCGACCAAGTCGTGATCATCACCGACACCCTTGTGCCGTTTCCAAATACCCCAATCAGCATTCCCCAAACGGATGTCGATTATGTCGTGGAAGTCGACGCCATCGGTGATCCTGCAGGAATCGCAAAAGGTGCGACCCGCTTTACCAAAAATCCAAAGGAATTACTGATTGCTGAGTATGCAGCCAAGGTCATCACGAGCTCGCCTTACTACCAACAAGGCTTCTCCTTCCAAACCGGAACGGGCGGTGCCGCATTAGCCGTTTCTCGTTTTTTACGCGAAGCGATGATCAAAGATGAGATCAAAGCCAGCTTTGCCCTCGGCGGCATTACCAATGCCATGGTGGAACTGTTAGAAGAAGGATTAGTGGAAAAACTGATCGATGTCCAAGACTTTGATCATCCTTCCGCGCAATCGCTAGGAAAAAACGCCAATCATTACGAGATCGATGCCAATATGTATGCTTCACCGTTAAGCAAAGGGGCGTTTATCAATCAATTGGATACCGCCATTCTTTCCGCACTGGAAGTTGATACGAATTTCAACATCAATGTCATCACCGGTTCTGACGGAGTGATCCGCGGTGCCTCTGGCGGCCACTCAGATACCAGTATGGCGTGCAAAATGAGCTTAGTGATCGCTCCTCTCGTGCGGGGACGGATCCCAACGATCGTCGATACCGTCAACACGATCGTCACGCCAGGCGCCAGCATTGATGTCGTCGTCACAGAAATCGGGATCGCCATCAATCCAGCTCGCAAAGACCTGATCAGCCATTTTGAAGCATTGGATATTCCCCAATACACCATTGAAGAATTAAAAGAAAAAGCCTACAGCATTGTCGGTCAACCCGAACCAATCAAGTACGGGGAAAAAACCGTCGCTTTGATCGAATACCGCGACGGCACGATCATTGATGTGGTCAAAAATGTCTGATGCTCTATTTTCAGGAACCCCTGTGACGCTAATCGACATGCTGCAGGCACGAGAAAATAGAAGCTCCCTTCAACGGGAGCTTCTCGCTGCGGATGAAAAAGCGGCATTGCTTGTTGCCACCATGAATATTCCCGGTCCCGTGAAAAATTCTGTCCCATTGACCGCCGTTTTTGAAGAACTCATTACGGAAATCGAAGAGGTCGTCAAGGAACTGATTCCACTGGCAAACCTCTACCGTAGTTTGGAAACTGGACCGGAATATTATCTCGTACTGCCCACAGATCCTTATGAACTAAAACGAATGATGGTTCAGATTGAGACCCATCATCCTTATGGTCGATTGGTGGATCTGGATGTCTTAGCCAAAAACCAAGACCAGCTTTTACCTATCAGCCGCACCGAAATCGGACTGCCGGCAAGAAGCTGCTACGTCTGTGAACAAGATGCCAAAGTTTGTGGCCGTTCTAGAACTCATAGCGTAGCAGATATGCAGCAGCAGATCCGTAAAATCATTCAGGAAAGAGTGAAAGAATGAAAAAAATCCAACTTACCGAAACCGTCTTGCGGGACGGCCAACAAAGTCTGATCGCCACGCGAATGCCTACCAGCGATATGCTACCGATTTTAAAAACCATGGATCAAGCAGGCTATCATGCCCTTGAAATGTGGGGCGGCGCGACCTTCGATGCTTGTCTGCGTTTTTTAAATGAAGACCCATGGGAAAGATTGCGGGCGATCCGCAAAGAAGTGAAAAAGACCAAATTGCAAATGCTCTTACGGGGACAAAATCTCTTAGGGTACAAAAACTATGCCGATGACGTCGTTGCTGACTTTGTTACCAAATCGGTCGAAAACGGCATCGACATTCTTCGTTTGTTTGACGCCTTAAATGATGTTCGCAATTTAGAAACCGCCATCCGCGCCACAAAAGCAGCCGGTGGACACTGTCAAACGGCAATCTCTTATACTACTAGCCAAATCCATACCGTGGATTACTTCGTTGACCTTGCCAACAAAATGGCAAACCTCGGCGCCGATTCCATCTGTATCAAAGATATGGCCGGCGTTTTGACGCCGCAAACCGGCTATGAGCTGGTCAGCCGAATCAAAGATGCCGTCGATCTGCCGCTAGAAGTCCATACCCATGCCACCAGCGGCATCGCTGAGATGACTTACTTAAAAGTTGCGGAAGCCGGTGCAGACATCATTGATACCGCCATCTCCTCTTTTGCTGGCGGCACCAGTCAGCCAGCAACCGAATCTGTGGCGATCGCCTTAGAAGATTGCGGCTTTGCTACAGGACTTGATCTGCAGAAAGTCGCTGAGATAGCGGAACACTTCAATCCCGTTCGAGATCGTTTCCGCGAAGAAGGACTACTGAACCCGAAAGTCAAAGATATCGAACCTAAAACCTTGATCTATCAAGTACCTGGCGGCATGTTGTCAAACCTACTCAGCCAATTGACGGAACAAGGATTGCAAGACAAGTATGAAGAAGTCTTAGCAGAAGTACCAAAAGTCAGAGCTGACTTGGGCTATCCGCCACTAGTGACCCCATTGTCGCAAATGGTCGGCACTCAAGCCTTGATGAATGTGATTTCAGGAGAACGTTACAAACTTGTCCCAAGTGAGATCAAAGATTACGTCAAAGGACTTTACGGTCAATCGCCAGCACCCATCAGCGACGAAATCAAAGAAACAATCATCGGAGATGCTGAAGTGATCACCGTCAGACCAGCTGATCTACTGGCACCACAACTGCCAGCCTTTCGGGAAGAAATCGCTGAGTATGCCAAAAGCGAAGAAGACGTGCTGATGTACGCCCTCTTCCCTCAACAAGCCCAAGACTTTTTAGGCCGACGAGAAGATCCCTTTTATGATGTCCCCGTACAGACCGTGTCTGTGAGGATTGCGGTGGATTAACAACGAAGCCAGAAACAGAGAAAACGACTGAAAGTGACCCTCACAAATTCGCTTGCTTGAGCAAATTTGTGAGGGTTGTTATCATTTCCAGGCTGTTTCTTCGTTTTTACTAATCAGCAGCGCGGAAATACATGCGCCATAGCCACTCCACCAATAAGCTTGCAATCGTCGTTTCTCGCTCACGTATTTTGGGCAGCTGAGAAGCCATGATTGTACTTCCGCTTCATCCATTCTATAATCAGCTAAAAGAAGGGGTTTAAAGGAGGAGTTATCCATGCAACGATACATCGCTTTATTAAGAGGCATCAATGTCGGTGGAAAGAACAAAATTTCTATGAAAGAATTGAAAGCCGGTTTTGAAGAATTGGGGTTTAGCAATGTGGTCACTTATTTGAATAGCGGCAATGTGATTTTTTCCAGTAAAGGGGATGATCCACAAGCCCTTGCCGAAATGATTAAAGCAATGATCAAACGGTACTTTTCCTTTGATATCGCTATTTATATCATTCGCCAATCAGAGCTGCAGGAACGCTTGACCCATATGCCCGCCTGGTCAGGAACGGAAGATAAAACCATCTATGACAACCTGATCTTTTTGATGCCTTCGCTGACCTACGAGGAGTTATCTGAAAAACTCGGGACTCCGAATGCCGAGCTTGAACAGGTATTTCCTTACAAAGACGTCGTCTTCTGGTCTTACCTCCGCAAAGACTATCAAAAAACCAATTGGTGGAAAAAAACAGCCAGTACCAGCGTCGGCAAACAGATTACGATTCGAACCATCAATACCGTACGGAAGATTGCGGAGCTGTGAGGACATTCTAAAAAATATTCCTCTTTCAGCTTATAAGAAAAACCGCCAGAAGGAGTCCCTCTGACGGTTTTATTTGACTATCGAATCGTCTTTTTCGCTTGATGGATTTCAATAAAAAGAGCCAGCAGAAACGTGAAAGTTACGATCCAAATTGAATATTTTTTTAAAGCAAGACTGACAAAGGCTAGTAAACAAGCACCAATGACAAATGAGAGCACGACGATCGTATAGTTATGGGCATTGCGTTTTTGAAGCGACGTTTTATTCCGTGAGGTCAGATACAGATACCATTCATTTAGCATTTTCCGATAATTGCCTGAGGTCATCATGATCGTATAAGGATTTCCTTCGATTTGCGTTCCAGTAAACGTCAGCATCAGCAAGCCACTGCCAAAAGCAAGCAGACCAATTTTAAAAAGGTGCAAGTGTTGAGACAACAATGGAATGATCAAGCTCGATAAAATAACAGGTAGCATGGTGTAACTGCGCCAATAATGACTGAAATTGCTGCGCTTTAAAAGAATACCTAATAAAATCCTACCGTAAACAAAATGATCGATACGATCTTAGGCAGCATTTGCTGCCAATTATATTGGGATAAATTCGAAGCCATCAAAATAATGTTCCCCGTCTGGGTAGCAACTAATCCATGAAAGTAATTGTGAGAATAGACATCTAATGCCCCGCCTGAAAAAGCCATTAAAATCGCAAACAGACGACTGTTATTCGAGACAGAGACAACTTTATAAATTTTTTTTGCATAGTAGATTCCTCAATCGCTTGATAATTTTGATAATAACGTTCATTTTAGACACTTTTCTTCTATCGACACATTTAAAGATCATTGACCTTTGAATGAAGTTTTTTTCAATAGTAAGTACAACAGAATGAACATCTCCTCTTACTTTAATGCAAAGAAAATAAATAGCAAGTAAAGAAGCCCAACAAAGCAAACTTCGTTGAGCTTCCCATGCCCGAGATTCGAAAAGAAACCTTTCGCTATCTTTTCATCCAGAAACCAATAGTTCAAACGTACCTGCTTCTTATATGCTACTGGTTTTGCATGGCGGGCAGATCATTCTTATTTAGTTTATTTAGATAAGGAATCATCATTAAGACACCCGCAACAAACGCGATACCTTCTGTAATCGTCATTGACCAAATCAATCCATCCAATCCATAAAAATGATGCAGCACTAAAACGATCGGAATAAAGAATGTTCCTTGAATCGTGGACATCACTCCGGTCTGAGCACCTAGTCCAGATGCCTGAAAGATGCCCGTGAATAAACCAGAGAAACCATTAAAGATCGAAGAAACCAACTGTGCCCCTAAAATCGTTAAGCCAACTTGGATCACACGAGGATCACTTGTAAATAACCCCAGCACAGGCACTCGCAACCAATACACAATAAAGGCAAAAAGGATGGAGATCCCACCTATCCACAAAGATACTTCTTTCAGTGCTTCTTTCACTCGTTTCGTGTTATGGGCAGAGAAACTGTAGGCAAATAACGGTATGACGCCCAAAAATAGACCCATTGTTAAAAATTCCGGTAATTGCGTGATTCGAACAGCGATACCAAAGCTAGCCACAACATTGTCTCCATATTCAGCAGAAAAATTGTTCAATAATAATGTGGTGACGATCATGAAAGCTGATTTAAACAGCTCGGATATTCCTATTTTGTAAACTTCTAGCTGATCTTTGATTGAAAGTTTCATGCTTTTTAAAAAGCCCTTCAATGTCTCGCTTTTAGTTTCTAGGAACCAGACATAATACGTTGTTGAAGCGATATTCGCAATCACCAGTGATAGCCCTGCACCGATCACATGTAGGTTAAAGACGAGAATTAATAATGCATCAAGTAGGATACTCACTGCAACACTGACAAACATGCCATACATTGATTCTTTTGATGCCCCTTCTGAACGCACCAACTGTTCCAAAGCAAAATTTAAAATGAACGATGCTCCACCAACAAACAAAATCAGTGAATATTGTTTTGTATACAAAAATGTCTGCCCACCTGCTCCTAGTAAATGAATAAACGGATCCATGAAAATTACTGCGACAATCCCTATCATTACACCGAGCAGGATGCTCGAGTAAAACGCATAGCCGGCAACTTTCTTGCCCTTTTGAGTGTCTCCATTGCCTAGTAGTCGTGTGATATAGCTTCCTCCACCAACACCTAGCATGTTCCCAACGGCCATCAACAGAATCGTAATGGGCATCGCCAAGGTAATCGCCGACATCATATTGGTATCATGGATCAATCCAATAAAATAGGCATTAATCAAATTATAGATCGTCGTGGTTGAAATACCAACCATCATCGGGATCGATAAATGGGCAATTGCCTTTCGCACCGGACTTTCGCTTAAGTAGTAAATATTGGATTCATTCATTGTGACTTCTTCCATGATGATTCCTCCTTTAATTAGATGGTTAACTGTTAGAATTCTAACTTTAAGGCAATAAGCAGTGACGAACTGCTTATTGCTCATAGACTTTGATCGATTTTTCTTAACAAACGAGTCAGTTCTTCGACTTCTGCTGCATTCAGTGCTTGGACCAGTTCTTTTTCTGCCGCATAAAAAGCTTCATTGGTTTGATCAATCAACGCTTTTCCTTTGGGCAAAACGTATATATTTTTTTGCCGCTCATTATTTTTTGGGATGCGGCGTTCGATATACCCTTTTTTTCTAACCCTTGAAGCATACTTGTGATACTAGCATCACGACGTTGAAACACTTGGGCCAAATCCTTCTGAATCAATCCCTTGTCTTCATTTTGTGCGATATACGCAATCATTCTTCCTTGCTGTTGACTGATATCCAGGTCTTTTATACGCAGTTCCATCGATTCCCGTGACTTATTCATAATGGAACGCATCAAATTCGATACGATCAGTTCCTCCAAAACGACTCCCCCTTTGCCAAATGTTAGATATCTAACTATTCGAAAAGAATATACACCGGTTAAAAAGGAAAGTCAATAAAAAGATTCGCTACCTAATAATTAGATCTCTAATTTTTTTGACATTAGGGTTCCCCCTTGCTAGCCACCAGTGCCTTGTATGATAGTAAACCGCCCCGTATGTGTCAGCCCTACTTGCTTTGATAAAGTGATAGGAATAGACTTACACCCATCTCTTCTTCTAACCAGTTTAAACAAGCGTTTAATCATTATTGTTGCCAACTAGTTACTTGATAGCAGCCTTAAAAGCTGCCTCAAAATGGGTCATCTTTCTACGGTCATAACGCCCCTACTAAAAGTGTCACGTATATAGTCAAAAAATAGGACGGAAGAGGTTCCAGCGTTCGAGCTTTTTTCATTGCAAAAATCTTCTCTTTATGGTTTAATGGTTTAAACTTTTAAACCATACAGGAGAGACAATTATGATAGATTATGCCAATCTGCAACAAGATTTTTCTGAATTAAGTGATTTTTTAATCGCGCTAGGTGACAAAAAAAGACAAGCTATCATCATTCGGTTGCTAGAAGCGGAAAATTGTGCTGGCTTACAGGTCACTTCCTTATTAGAGGCCACCAATTTATCTAGACCCGCCATTTCACATCATTTGAAAATCTTGAAAGAAGCCAAAATCGTGAATTTCAGACAAGAAGGAACAAAAAATTATTACTATCTCGATCACGAGCAAACAGAAATAAAGAAACTCCAATCTTTTTTAACGAAAGTCATTCACATTATGAACGAGAGGGACCAATCATGAAGAAAGTATTAGTTGTTGAAACAAACATTCAAAAATATGCTGGCACGAACGAAGCTACCGGACTTTGGTTAGGAGAAACTGCCGAGTTTCTAGATGAAGTCTATCAACAAGGGATTGACGTTGATTTCGTAAGTCCATTAGGAGGCTTTGTTCCTCTAGATCCAAGAAGCATGAAATATATAGATCAAGCCATTATGAACATTTATCTGGAAGAAAATTTCATTCAGAACGGCTTGATTCACACGAAAAAACCCGCAGAGATAAATCCGAACGATTACCATGCGATTTATTTTACCGGAGGGCATGGTGTCATGTGGGATTTTCCTGATAATAAAGAGCTGCAAGAACTCGCTTTAGCCATTTATGAAAATAATGGGTATATTTTATCTGTTTGCCACGGAATCGCTGGTTTACTAAATATAAAAGATAGAGAAGGAAGCTTTTTGATTTCTGGAAAAAAAATCACCGGATTTACGAAAACAGAAGAATTTCTCGCCGGGAAAATGAACAAAGTTCCTTTCTTTAATCAAACCGCCGCAGAAGAACGAAACGCTCAATTCAAAAAAAGACGCTTTTATAAAGCATTTGCCCTAAAAGATGGACGGATTATCACTGGCCAAAATCCTTTTTCTGTACGTGCTGTAGCAAAACTATATCTTGAGGAGGTACAGTCATGCAAACAATTTTAGGAAGCAATGGACAAATCGGCTATGAACTAGCAAAAGAACTATACAAAAATTACACAAATGAGCTTCGACTAGTTAGCCGGAAGCCTCAAAGAATCAATCCTACAGACCAGCTCGTTTCCGCAGACTTGATGGACTTTTCGCAAACGAAAAAAGCGATTGAACATAGTGAGATTGTTTACTTCACTGTTGGGTTACCGATGGACGCTGAGCTGTGGGAAACCAATTTTATGAAAATCACAGAAAATGTCATCCGCGCTTGCCAAGAAGCACAGAGCAAACTGGTTTTTTTTGATAATACTTATATGTATCCAAAGGATCGTACACCCCAAAAGGAAGACACGCCATTTTCTCCAGCAGGCAGGAAGTCCCTCGTACGCTCTAAAATGGCTCAATTGGTTTTATCCGAGATGGAAAGTGGCCGTTTAGATGCGGTGATTTGTCGAGCCCCAGAGTTTTACGGACCAGGCAAGACCCAGAGCATTACCAATACACTCGTCTTAAACAATATAGTCCACAATGCTCCCGTCAAAATACCTGTCAATAAGGACACTTTACGCACACTTATATGGACACCTGATGCTAGCCGAGCCATGGCCCTTATCGGAAATACGCCTAGTGCCTATGGCCAGACTTGGCATTTGCCCTGTGATACACCTCATAGTTTCCAAGACATGATCGATCTCGCCGAAAAAATTGAAGGCAAGCCATTGAAATACCGCGTCATTCCTTTGTGGCAATTTAAACTTGCTACGCTATTCAGTAAAAACGCGCGCGAACTAAGTGAGTTATTACCTAGATATACGATGGATAATCTTTTTGTCTCTGATAAATTCAAAAAGGCATTCCCTCATTTTAAGATCACAACGTTTGAAGAAGGCATTAGGCAGGTACTTGTTGAGAATAGGGCAGGATGACTGATGAGAAGCTACCCAGCTTTTAGTAAATCAAATTCAAAGGATATTCGCGTTAGTAGAAAGTTGAATTAGATATACTTATTTTACCGTTAGCAAAACCGTTCATTACACCGTCACTATTATTAATAAAAAGGATATTCATCCCACCCAAACACAATTAGAACAGGAATATAGAAAACCAATTAGGCGTAGGCCTAATTGGCTTTAATAAGACATTCTGTTTCCTTTTTCTTTGCTCGGGCTAATAGAAAAAAACCAAGCACTAAGAAGTAATTTTGAGGCAGCTAGACAACAATATAACTGAAGGGGAGAACGAAAGAAAAAATTCTTATTTGCAATATTCGATTACGTAAAAGATACATATGAACATCTATTATTAGCTATCCTTTTTTCTAGCTCTCATTTTAGTTAACCTTTTTTATCTATCCTAACTGTTATAAAAACTATTTCACATGTTCTTTAACATGCTGCTATTGTTCCAACTTCTTTATTGCTAAAGCTAAGCAGCCGATCAATCCTGCATCGTCAGCAAGCATTGGAGTTAGTAGGTATTCTTCGAGAGTAGGGGTATCCACATAGGAACCCATTTTTTCTTTAAACGCTTGGCGAATCAACTCGAGTAGTTGCGGCTGTTTCATTACACCCCCACCTAAAATTATTACTTCCGGTGCATATAGTAACGTTGTGTTATACACACACTGAGCAAGATAATCTGCCTCAATCGTCCAATAAGGATGATCAAATGAAATGGTCTGGGCTTTTCTTCCAAAGCGCTTTTCAATCGCGGGTCCTGAGGCTAACCCTTCCAAACAATCATGATGAAAAGGACAGATTCCTTCAAATTGATCTTCATTATGACGTTGTAAGAGCATATGTCCCATTTCAGGATGACTGAAACCTGCGACTATTTTCCCACCCACTACAGCACCACCACCAACACCAGTACCAACGGTGTAATACAGAACACTATTTTTACCTTTTCCATAACCTGCCATATATTCTCCATAACAAGCAGCATTTACATCGGTAGTCCAATAGATGGGAACCGACAAGGCGTTTTCCAAAGCTCCGACAAAATGATAATTTTGCCAAGCTAACTTCGGTGTGTTGGTGATATATCCGTAAGTTCTTGATTCGATTTGAATATCAATAGGCCCAAATGCTCCTACACCAATTGATGCGATATTTCCTTTGTACTTATCAAAGAAATCAAACACTTGCTTCATCGTTTCTTCTGGTGTTGTGGTAGGAAAACTTTTCCGTTCTATCACTTGTAATTGTTCATTACCAATCCCACAGACAAACTTTGTTCCACCGGCTTCTATTCCACCATATAACATTTTATCTACACCTTTCATTCACTCATTTTCAAAAAAAGAAACGTATTTGCACTAAGCAAAATCGTTTCTCACTAAAGGTTTCGTTGTGCCACCTTCGCCAAATTCAATCGGCAATACGGTACGTTTTTCTACTGTCTCTCCATTAATGACAGCAATTAATTTTGCCACTGCCACTTCCGCCATTTGCTTTGTAGGTTGGGCAATCGTTGATACGAGATAAGGGTCTCCTTCTGTCATCTTTTGACCATCAAATCCGATAACTTGTACATCCTCTGGTACGTTTTTCCCTATTTTTTCAAGCATACCAATGACAGCTAATGCCATCGGATCGTTGATCGTAAAAATCCCATCGATATCGGGATTCTCTAACAAAAAATTTGTTACACGTTCTGAGAGATGGTCTAAAGGTTCTAACATATCTAACGCTTTATAGGAAATCCCCAGTTGACGGCACTCGATCTCAAAATATTTTCGACGACTCTTCGTTTCATTCGGTGTTTCTTGGTACCCACCGATATATGCTACATTCTGACATCCTCGGCGATAAAGTTCATTTGCAGCCAAACGTCCACCGGCCGCATTGTCAGCGGTCACATAAATCACCTCTTCAGTGAAATAACGGTCGATACTAACAAAAGGCAGATTACTCGAAATGTATTCATCGATATCTGAATAAGTAATTCCAATGATGCCGTCTACTTTATTTTGGCTGACCATCTGGATATATTCTTGTTCTTTTTCACTATTCCCACTGGAGTTACACAAATAAAGCTTGTAGTTTTGTCTTTCTAATGCTGTTTCTACATGGTAGGCAAATTCGCCAAAAAATGGATGCCATACAGTGGGTAGAATCAAAGCAACCGTGTTCGTATGCTTCATCTTTAACCCCCGGGCATAAAAATCTGGTTGATAGTTTAACTCTGTCATTGCTGCTTCAACTTTTTCTCTAGTAGAAGCTTTAACAGAACCGTTATTCAATACCCGGGAAACAGTTCCTACTCCGACACCTGCTAATTTTGCGACATCTTTCATTGTTGCTTTCATAGTTGATCCCTCACATTTCTGCACAAGTTTAGTATAATGAATTTTGTCATAAATTACTAATTTTTTCAAAATACTAATAGCAAAGCCATGGGAAATCTAGCTATCTGTTCTTTTCTAAAAACATTATCCTTCAAAACCTATTAAATAATTGATACATCGCCTAAGCAATCAAACATTTATTTCACACTCGCTGTTTCAAAAGCTTGAATACGACTTTCTCCAATCGAATGAAACAAGATATCTCGAGCTTTTTCCAGCTCATAGAAAGTAGCCGTCATAACTTCTAACCCATTAATAAAGACTTCAACTGATGAGGTATCTCTAAAAATCTCAAGAACGAGCTGATTATCAATCAAAGGTACTTCAACTTTTCGGACATTCAGAGGGTCTTCTTCCGCCCCTGTAAGCTCTCTTCCTAGTTTCTGACGATCCAATTCAAAAACCTGTTTAGCAGTGTCATAAGTTAGTTTGAGACAATCCGTCTTAGACCGCAGTAATTCAATTGTAAAAACTTCTGCTTTCTCCAAATCTGCGACTAGATGTAAATATGAAGAATCCGACAGTGCGTTTCGAAATACGACTGATGTGTCAGTCACTGCGATATTTTCACTGCCTTGTTGATAAACTAAATGACTATATACAGTTGAGATGGGTTTTTGTACCAATCGATTTTTTTTCACTCTTAACTCTCGGGGCAAACTCATAGAGCCTGCCCAAAGATGGCCTAACTCATGTGTAGGCAATGTACGATCCCACATCTGCATCCAAGCAATCATCACCCGTCCACCATTAGGATCTGTTGTTGTTTGTGGTGCATAAAAATCCATTCCAAAATCCATTTCATGGAAATTATCAACTATCATCTGACCTGTTTCCCAGTCTACCTCACCAATACAAGCCATGGTAGAACTGATATTATGATATTCCAGTCCGTTCTTCTTGATTTGTATCGGTGACATGATTAAGACATCTCGTCCGTCTAAATGGAATAAATCAGGACATTCCCACATTATTCCTTGCTCTAAAGTCCCTTCTAGCAACACAGAGTAAAAGTGCCAAGTATACAAATCTGACGATTGAAACATCACTATTCTACCAGTAGACTGTGTAGATTTAGTAGCTACTACCATATAGTAAGCATCGTTGTGAACAATTACTTTAGGATCACGAAATTCTTGTATCAGCCCATTTTCACCTAGCTGTTTTTCTGCTACCACAGGATTACCATTGTATTTGCTAAAATGAATACCATCTTCAGAGACCGCCAAACATTGATGCTGATGGCTAATACCATCAATTTCTTGACAGCCTGTATAAAATAAATATAGTTTTCCGTCTCTTTCAATTGCACTTCCTGAGAAACACCCGCCGCTGTCATAAGGTTGATCTGGGGCTAACGCTACTGGTAGATCTTCCCAATGGACCAAATCACTACTACGCGCATGTCCCCAATGCATAGGCCCCCATCGACTATCGTAAGGATAGTATTGATAGAAGAGATGGTAATGCCCTTTGTAATATATAAACCCATTGGGGTCATTTATCCACCCAATGGGTGCGGAAAAATGATAGTTTTGTCGATACTGAGGGTTAACTTTTCCTCGCATCATTTCAATAAATCGATTTGCTTTATCCAAAATCGCCGTTTCTTCTACTAACACTTATTGTGCTCCCTTCAAAAAATTATCATAGCCAGTTTGCTTTATTTGAATCCATTCTTCCAAACCTACACGTTCCAATTCAGCAAGGTATTCTTCCCATTCTTCATCGATTTTACCGCCGGTGATCCACTCTGCTCTTTTGCGATAGATGTAATCCCACATATCTGTTTCAATTTTTGCTAATCGGTCTGTATCTTCTTTTTCTAAAAAGACACGTGGATAGATATTGTCTTCCGTAATATATGGCAAATACGTATCATGCATCAAATCTAAACGCCACTTCGCATCATCTGGCATAGTAGTGACTGTGCCGTAATAAGAATCAAGAACTGCTAATGGTCCTCCAGCTTCGGTTTTTTGTCTTAGTTCCCCCGGTGCTGTCCCCTCTAAAGGCAAATGTTTTAACATACCATCCTTTAATTCAAAAATATTGGCCTGTGCTTCATCACCGTAGGTTCCCCAGTTATTTTGGACAGACTGTAACGGTTCATACATTTTATCTATCCATCTAGCTGTAAGTTCCAAGTTTTTATTCGCACTAGTAATTACGAAACGATCTCTTGAGAAACCCATGCCATTCGTACGAGTAACGTGTTTCGTTCCATCTGGTCCCGCTAAGACTGGCAAGACGTCATAACTATCATCTGCACCCGTGATATTTGCTTTATCCCAAGTAAAATACACGCCATACTTATGTTCTTTTCCTTTGGCAACATACGTATTCCAATCTTGTTCGAAAGCCTCTTTATCAATAAGACCTTTATTATTCATTTCATTGAAATATTTGATGGCTTCTTTATACCCTTCTTTGTTAGCAGTAAATTGTACCTGGCCATCGTTATCAACGACTAAGTGGTCATCATTATCACCTAGACCGAATGCCCCCATTAAAAATTTTAAGTCTTCATTTCCTCCATTGTTAATAAAGCTAAAAGGAATTTCATCTGCTTCACCATTACCATTTGGATCTTGCGTCTTGAAAGCCTCCAACACAGTCATCAACTGATCAGTGGTTTGCGGCATTTCAAGACCCAAATTATCCAACCACTCCTTGTTGATCCAAGCCATCCCATTTACTGTATGAATCGACTCTTTTCCTTCGCCTAATTCTTCAATCCAAGGCATAGAGTAAATGTGACCATCAGGTGCAGTAGACATTTGTCGGTATTCGGGGTTTTCATCAAAAATTTTCTTCAGATTTGGCATATAATCTTCGATCAAATCTTCAATCGGTACAATAACGCCACTTTCCGCCCAGTTTAATAAATCATAGTCACCTGCAGCGGCGTTGAAGATGGCATCTGGTAAATCCCCACTAGCGATATCCAAATTTCTTTTTTCGGCAAAATCACTACTGTAGTTTGTCCAATCAATATGGAGATTGGTCTCTTCTTCTAACCGTTGGAAAATCAATTTGTCATTAGGATCATTGGGAGCCAAAGGGGCACTTTGAGACATCATTTTTAAAGATACTTTTTCTTTCAATGGAAAAGAGACATTTTCTAGTTCATAATCAGGGCTTGATGTACTCTTTTCTTTTGAGCCTCCACAAGCCCCCAAAATTAGTACGGAAGTAAAAACGATTGGCAGCATCCATTTTGCTTTCATCTTAAAATCTCCTTTATAATTTTTATTCATACAAATAGTGAACAATACTTATCCTTTAACAGAACCAACTAAAACACCTTTATCAAAATATTTTTGGAAGAAAGGATACATTATGATTAATGGCAGACTAGAAATGACGATCGTTGCGTATTTGATCAACTCAGCAATTTGTTTCATTTCTGCCATGGCAGTATTGGCTCCCACCATGTCTTGTGAGGGTTGGTTTTGGATCAAAATATTTCTTAATACGAGTTGCAACGGCTGTAAGTCGGGATCTTTGATGTAAATCATGGCATCAAAATATGAGTTCCATTGCCCAACAAAGGCATATAAAAACAATACGAACATAATTGGTTTAGCTAATGGAAGCATGACTTTGAACAGTATTTGCAAGTCATTGGCGCCATCGATAGTAGCAGCTTCAGAAAGTTCTTTTGGCAAAGCACTAAAATAGGTACGGGCTAAGATAATATTCCACACATTTATAGCACCTGGTACGATAATCGCCCATACACTATCTAACATGCCCAAGTTCTTTACCAATAAATAGGTAGGTATCAAGCCGCCACCCACGAACATTGTAATGACAAAAAAGTCATAATAATCTTTTTCCCCGCCAAGTTAGGTCGAGACAAAGGATACGCAGTGATCATCGTAATAAATACAGTCAATAAGCTGAAGCTAAAAGAGTAAAACAACGAATTTACAAAACCGCGTAAAATGGAATCATCTGCAAATACCCGTTGATATCCTTGTATTGTCCAATCTTTCGGATTGAAGCTTATACCTTTATTGATCAAAGTAGCTGGGTCCATAAAAGAAGCTACCAGTACATAAATCAGCGGAACAATGGTGATGACGACTAAAAAAGTTACAATCACTCGATTCAACCATAAGATTTGACGGTCGATTTTTGATAAAGCACTATTCATAATTTTCTCCTTTCATTACAAGCCTTGACCATCGTTTAGCCGCTTGGTTATATTGTTGACAATCAGTAATAAAACGACATTAATAATCATATTGAACAGACCAACAGCAGCAGAGTAGGCATAATCACCTGATTGCAAGCCGACTTTGTATACATAAGTGGAAATGATTTCTGAGGCAGGGATGTTCATTGAAGTTTGCATCAAGTAGGCTTTTTCATATCCTACATTCATAATACCGCCGGCGGCCAAGATGAAGCTGATCACCATCACAGGCCTCAATGCAGGCAAATCGATATGCCAAATCTTTTGTAAAATATTTGCCCCATCGATATTTGCTGCCTCATATAAATCGGTACTGACTCCCGCCAGCGTCGCGGTGTAAAGAATGGATGACCAGCCGATTCCTTGCCAAATTCCCGATAAAATATAAATCGTTCTGAAATAAGCTGGATTAGACATGAACATAATTGGTTGCCCCGTAACCTTTTCTACTAACCCATTAATAGGTCCATTTGCGGATAGGAACAAAAACAGCATCCCCACGATAATAACTACTGAGATAAAATTCGGCGCATACAGAATCAACTGGATTTTCTGTTTTATTTTTTATTGATAATTTGATTCAAACTCAGTGCTAAAATAATTGGTGGAAAAAAACCTAACAATAAACCATAAATGCTAATTTTTAATGTGTTGCTCAGCAAAAGCGTAAAATTTGGTGAACTGATAAATTCCCTAAAGTGATCTAGTCCTACCCAAGGACTTTCCAAAATTCCTAGCATAGGATTATAGTCTTTAAATGCAATCACAGCACCGTACATTGGCACATACTTAAAGATAAACGTCATGATGATACCTGGTAAGAGCAACAAGTACATCCACTTATCACGCCGCAACTGTTTCTTTAATTTTTCCCACTTCGAGATATTTTTTTTATCCCGTTGTACCGCCCTTATCTCACCACCTGGTCCCAATGTCTTTTCCAATTCAATCTCCTCCCAATACATTTTAGAAACGTTTCCATTTTCGTTTAAAAAAATAAAAATTTAACGAAGATGCATTTTGGAAACGTTCCCACTATTTTCGTTTATAGATTACCATAGCCATTTTTTTAAGTCAATATTTTTTTGTAATTATTCTTTCACCCACACTAAGCTTCCTTCAATTCATTTATGGTTTTCGAAAATTGTTATAAAATAAGGATCTCGATTATTTCATTAATCTTATTTTTTCTCTACTTTTCTAGCATTCTTCTTTTATGAGTTTACTTATCACAACTCGCATCCTCTAATCTCTTTTCTACCAATCATTCACTATTTAACCGTTCCAATCGGAAGATTATCTGGTTAATTATTTAAAAATAGCTCGGATTCACATTTATTTTTTGCTTTTTAACTAACTAAAAGCGAAAAGATAAGAGTTAGATATGTAAATGTATATAAGGTTAGGAGCTGTTAGATGAACTTTTTAGGGGAATCTCGGAAAACTAAAGATATTCAAAAAATTGTGAATTTACTCCAAATCAATACAAAGCTTTTCTTTCAAGTAATCAAGTTTTCTATAGAGACGCTTGCGCTTTCCTCCTATAGCAGCCCCATACTTAGTCAATCTCAATATTCAGCCACATAATACTTTTGCATATGAATAATCTGTGATTAGCTACCGATCAAATCTACAATAATCATTGTATTCTCGATGTAAGAACGTTTAGATCACCACACAAAAAGCTAGTCAGGGACTGTTCCTAACTAGCTGTAACTGCTTTTTCATCTTCCTGTGTGTACCATTACCTAAGCTAACCGTTAAAGCTAGTTTTGTCTTATAAAATCTTCGTAAAAAAGAGTTTCTTTTGACTACTATCTTCTTACTTTTAACTGATTTTAAGCTTCCCTGCAATCAGCCCCACTAGAAGCAATAAACTGCCGGAAAGAACAAACACCCACCGTACATCAAAAACATCTGCCACCTGTCCCATCAGCAAGGTGAATAAAGCAAAAACACCGGAATTTAAGATGCCTGAGGCAGCGTAGATGGCAACCAATCGATCGGCTGCTACTTTTTGTTGGATTAATGAGGCTTGTGGGATATTTTTGATCTGGGAGAAAGCCCGATTAAAACGGATAATCCTAGAATCAAAAAGCGGTCGCCTGATAGGGCAACGGCAACAGTGATCAGTCCGCCTAAAATAGCGCCCATTACAATCGCTGTTCGTTTGTTTTTATCAAACCGCTCGGAAAATCGCATCACCAACGCACTTCCTAGCAACGCGCCAACAAAATAAGTAGCGTTGATATAGCCCCACCAAGCATCAGGTGCCTGCATCACTTCTCGGACGAATACTAACACAATCGCGGACACCCAGGCTGTATTGGCGATACTTTCTAGCATGTCCATGCCAACGATCACCCGAACCAGAGGATCTTTCATAATCCAGCGCCAACCGATAAACAACTGGTGCCCTAACGGCTGCTTTTCGTTTTTTTCTCGAGTCGTTCTAGGCAAAAACGCTAATACTATCGAAGCACTTAGAAACAGAAAGCTGTCTAATAAGACCAACTGATGAACAGAAAATACCAGCAACAAGGAAGTTCCGACCGCCCAGCTGCCGATGTTGACTGTTTGAAGCATCGAATTGAATATTCCATTGGCTTTGACGAGGCGATGCTTTTCCACATATTTCGGGATCAAGGCACGACTAATTGGTTCTGAACAGCCGTCCAAAAACGAAATCAATGCGACAAGGCAATATAAAACCAATAGATTCATCGTTTCAGCTTTCAAATAGAGATACGCAGTCATAAAAAAGAGTAAGGCTGTTTTGCACATCTGGCTGACCTTCAGCACTTGTTCTAAGCGAAAATAACTCGTGATGACAGGTGAGAGAAAGCCGGAAATGACACCGCCTCCTGTTACTAGCACCGGGACAAGCGCCGCTGCCAAAGCAGAGTCTGTCCAGCTAAAAATAGAACTGATAATTGCCACAATATAAATGGTATCCCCGACATTCGCCACTGTTTGGCCAATGATCAATTGGGTAAATCCCTGATTCTTCTTCATTTGTTTTCCACCTTTACTTAGAAATAACGATTGCTCGTTTTTCTAGTTATTGATCGCCATTTGCTAAGTAAAGGATTTTATTTTGTCTGATTCATTGTTCGGGCCCCCTCTATCTGGTGTTGCCTAGCTGTCTAATAGTTCTACTATACCAGATTGACGGGCAAAATTATCTTATGTACACTATAATCACATTGCTCAAGGAGGCGCCTATGAATAATTTAGGAACCACGTATCGTAAAATCAGAAAAAGCCGTGGCATCACGCAAGCGCAAGTTTGTAAAGACCTGCTTTCAAGAGCCACCTTGTCTAAATTTGAAAATGAAAAATTAACGCCTTCCGTTACCCTTTTTATCGCACTTTTAGCGCGAATCGATTGCGGTTTTGATGAATTTTTTTCATCGCCCAAGGATACCGTTTAAATGAAAAACAGCAAATCTTGCATCAATTTTTCTCTTTGTTTTCCAACCAGGATCTAAAAGCATTGCTTGCTTTGAAAGAACAATGTTTACTTTTCCAAAGAACATCCGTTAGTAAAACCATTGACTTATTGTTGTATGTAATCGACTCTCTCACAGCGCTCTCCACGAATGCAGAAAAAGAAATTCCTTGCCTGCCCAAAGTTCTTTTGATGGTTCCCTGGGATACGCTTCAGGCTTATTCCGACTGGACCCTTGATGATATCAAGCTGATCAATTGTCTTTTATACCTCTTTCCAGTTGAAACCGCCCACGTCATTGCCCTCCAATTGATCCAACAGCTAAAAAAATACGAAGCACTTGAAAATACTGTACCTTTACAGTGTGCGATTCATTTGAATGTTGCCTTGCTTTATCTGCAAGAACAGCAACACCAAGAAGCGAAAGGAGCCGCGGATCAAGCCCTGCTATTGGCAAAAAAGAGCAAGCGCTATGATTACTATTCGTTAGCCACTGCTCGAAAAAGTTTTGCGATTGGAGATTCGGATTTATTTACCCAAGCAAGACAGATGGCATCGTTATTTGAGGATAAATGGACGTGTGAGTTGATTGAGAAGGAAGGGCGACAGTTTTTGAGTTGATGGCAGGTTGATTGGAGGATTACGATGCTTATAGCGAATATCGTTAGAAATAATCCGATATAAATCAGAATGACTCAATAACAAAAGACAGATGACTATCTCAATTAGTCATCTGTCTTTTATTCTTCCGATCTTTCTATACGTCCCTACTTCACCGATCCCAACATCCCAGCCACAAAATACTTTTGCAGCGAGAAGAAGACCACCATTGTTGGCAGAGTTGCGATCACGATTGCTAACATCATTAAGCCATAATCTGGATTATTGGCGGCACCGATGGCAGAAATCATCAGGGGAAAGGTTTGCTTTTCTGGTGATTGAAGGGTGATCAACGGCCACAGGTAGCTGTTCCAACTGTTGATGAAGGTAATGATGGCAGCTGCCGCATAAGTTGTTTTCATAGTTGGCATGTATATTCGGAAAAACAAGCCTAGCTCCGAAAGGCCATCCATCCGCCCTGCTTCAAGCAGTGACTTGGAAAACATTTTTGTGTTTTGTCTGAAAAAGAAAATCAGAAATGCGGTCGATAATGTTGGCAAAATGACTGAAGCTACTGTATCGAGTCCAATAAAAGGAATCGTCGTTGAAAAGCTGCCGAACATTCGAAACAGCGGAATCATCGTGGCGGCAAAAGGCAACATCATCGACAAAAGCAAAATATTAAAAAGCATATTTTTTAATCGGCTTTGATAGATCTCAAATCCGTAGCCGGCCAAAGAAGCGATCGTCACGGATAAAATCGTCTGTAACAACGCAATTCTTGCACTATTAAAGAATACTTGTTTCAGGTCATAGGTTGTGACTAGGTTACGCCAGTTTTCTAGCAAATGGGTACTTGGCAATAGTTTGCCTTGCATGATATTTACGGTAGGATTGGTGATACTCACTAACATGAAATAAAAGGGAAAGGCAAACAGAATGGTAAAAACACCCAAAAATACATACGTGCCTACTTTTTTCATTTGTCCTCTCCTCCGATCTTAAATTGGATCATGGAAAAGAAGATGACCATGACGACAATGGCATAGGAAACTGCAGAAGCGTAGCCAAAATCTGGTGTATAGCGAAAAGAAAGATTATAAATATATTGGGAAATCGTCGATGTGGCGTTTCCTGGTCCCCCTTGGGTCAAATTCATCGGTTCATCAAATAACTGTAGTGTGCCAATCGTTGAGGTCACGGCTGAAAACAAAATGACTGGCTTCAGCAAAGGGACGGTGATTTTAAAAAATTGTTTCGTTGGAGAAGCCCCATCGATCCTAGCAGCTTCATAAATTGCTGGGTCAATGTTTTGCAAAGCCGATAAAAAGAAAATCATATTGTAGCCGGTCCAGCGCCAAGTGATGGCTAAAATGATAATGACTTTTGCCCAAAAGGGACTGGAGAAAAAGGCAATCGGCTCAGAGACAATCGACAGTCTCACTAAAAGGGCGTTCACCACACCATTTGTTGCAAACAGTGATTTAAAGACCATGGAATATGCGACTAATGAAGTCACTGCTGGCAAAAAAATGATCGTCCGAAACAGGCCTTTCAGCTTTAGGGTTTTCTGATTGAGCTGGACGGAAAAGAACATGGCCAACAAGACCATGACAGGCACTTGAAAGCCCAAAAAGATCAAGGTATTTTTCGTGGCTGTCAAAAAGGTTTGATCCGAAAACAGTCGCCGATAATTCGCGAGTCCGCTAAAGGTCAGCCCGGTGCCACTTCCTGATTGCAAGGATAATAGAAACGCTTGGATCATTGGATAAAAAGAGAAAAAGAAGATTAAGAGTGTCGGGATAGCAATAAATAGCCACCCCGTGATCACTCCTTTTTTATAAAATAATTTATTTTTCATCGTACATGCCCCTCAGTCCGTGTTAATTCAATTGATTGTCAGCAATCATTTGCGTATTTTTTAAGACTTCGTCCAAATCTGCTCCATTGACATAGTCCAAAAAGCCTTGATTCATGATGTCTTCCAACGCATAAGTGTTTTTCCCAAAGTTTACCGAAGGAATTTCATTAGCCCAGTTCATGAAATCTTGATAGATAGCCTGATCGTCGAAGAAAGGATCTGGTGCATGATACGCATCTCCTTGTGAAGCGGGAACGTAAGAACCGATTGCTCCGACGGTTTGAATCAGCTCTTCGTAAAAGTCGATATTTTTGCCGAATACGTCTGCAATATAGCTCAGGGCTTCTTCTTTCCCATCAATGTCTAACACATAAATTGACGAACCTCCGAGATTGGTCGCATTGACAGAACCTTCGATCGATTCTTGCTTCGGTACTGGAACGACTGCCCAATCGCCACTTTGGCTTTCTTCTGCTTTCACCGATGGCGTGATCCAGTTGCCTTGTAAAACACCCGCTACTTCGCCGCTGTTAAAACCTGCTAGCATTTGGTCCCAGCCATTGTGCGTTGTCATTACTCCTGAATCAAGCAGCATTTTCAAATCTTCAAGCCCTTGTTTCAAAGAAGGATTGCCGTCAATAAACGGCGTTTCACCATCCTCTGCGGTATACCAATAACCACTGGAATGCATCATCATTCGCAAATGTCCTAGATCATTCATATCGATGGACAACAATGGTTTGCCAGTTGCTTCTTTCACACGAACCCCCAATTCATTGAAGGTTTGCCAAGTGATATTGGTGAAATCTGACAGTTCCAAGCCCGCTTCTTCAATGATCGATTTTCGCAAGTAAACGCCCGCTACTCCTGAATCAAACGGCATCCCATATTGCTCGCCATCGATCGAAGATACTTCGATTTTGTAATCCATAAAGTCGTCAACATTTATATACTCAGTCAATGGAACGAAATACTCTGGAAACACTTCTAAAAAATTACGGGCGCGAAAGTCTTCAATCAAGACAATATTGGGCAATCCTTGGGTACTGCCTGAACTAAAGATGGTATTCATTTTTTGTACGCTGTCTTGTTGGGAAATCTCGGTGACATTGATTTTGAAATCAGGGTTTTCTTCTTGATGGTATGATTCCGCCAACTCAAAGGCTGCGATATTGAATTTTGGGTCCCACGCCCAAATGGTGATTTCCTCTGCGCCGTTTTGTTCGCCCCCTCACGCTCTGGCGTATCGCTGTTATTCCCACAAGCAGCTAAGCCTCCTAGTCCTATCATTGCCATACATAAAGCTATTTTTTTCATTGTTTTGCTCCTTCCACTTCTTTTTGATAGTTCATCTGAAAATCAAAGGCAAATGCCTGATTTTGCAATAAATACTTCGGTAAAACACCCGGACCGCAACTGGCACTTCCTAGTCCTTGCACTCCATAGTCAATGTTGACGGCAACGGCGTCGCTGGTTTCTAATTGATTGGTATGGGTCGCTTGTTCCAAATTGTTCAGGGTGTAGTGATGCACACTAAAATTCAGCGATTTTCCGGAAATAGTCAGTCCTGCTCCGGAAGGCTTAGACAAACGGAAGAATTTGGTCTTCATGCGGTTGCCATTTTCTTGCGGCCGCACATACGGCGTGTGCATCTCTGGAACGGTTCTTTCCCACCAATCGAAAAACCCGCTTTGACAACTATCAGGATAGGTTTCATGCGGCCCAAGTCCCAACCACTGCACGTTCTGATGTTCTTTATCCATCATCAGCTGCACACCGATTCGCGGCAGAGTTTTCGGCCCATTGCCAAACGGGGTTCCTTTGACTGCTACACGGATGTCGCCTGCCAATGAAAGACAATACGTAAAGGACAATTCAATTCCCCAGTCGAGGGAAATAGGCATGCTGTTGCGGCGAATCTCGACTTTTATTTCATCTGGGCGCTGTTCATAGGTAAAGGCGAGCACACGCTCCTTTAAGTGGCGAATGCGAAACACTTCCCATTCCTTGGCGATGCTTGCCGAACCAAACTCTTCACTGCCTAACAAGTCGTTGTCAGTCGGTGCCCGCCAAAAGTTCATTTCAAGCGGTTCAGTAAGCAAGGCTTGCCCTTCGATGATCCACTGGCTCAAGGTACCTGTTTTCTTATGAAAAATATAGGTCTGCTCTGCCAAAGTAATCCTCAGTTCATCGGCCGTTTCTGAACAGTGAAAGGCATCCGCTTTGGGTATTTGTACGATTTTTACTGGTTGATCAATGATGGCTTGTTCCCAAGCAACTGCGTGTTCTAGAGAAAAATCTGGGGCACTTTCTTCAAAGAAAAACAGCGTGACAACTGCCTGTGCTCTTCCTGCTAAGCTCAGCGTAGCTTCTTCTGGCAGGGAAATGGTTGTTTCTTCTTGAGGCAGGAGATCGATTCTTGGTAGCTCTTGTAAGAAAATCACCTGATCGTCTTCTTTGATTTGCAGGACTGCCTGTAAAGACGCTAAATTTCGAAAATCGAAGCGGTTGGTGATGCGACAGGCCTGTTCTGAAAGCTGGAAAGTGATTTTGACAGGCTGAATCACTTTCTTATACTCGAACAATGCTGGCGATGGCGTACGATCGGGAAATAGCAATCCATCAATCACAAAGTTGCCATCATGGATTTCCTCTGCAAAATCACCACCATACTTGTAGTACGTCTCACCAGAAACGTGATCTATACTCTTGATGCCATGGTCGATCCACTCCCAAATAAAGCCGCCTTGCAACCGAGGATAGCGATAAAACAATTCCAGATAATCACTCAATCCACCAGGGCCATTGCCCATCACATGACCATATTCACATAAAATATGCGGTTGTGTTAGTGAACGTTCCCCCTGTTCTGCCATTTCTCCAACAGATGTATACATAGTCGAAACGACATCAGATGCTTGGCACGCTTGCCATTCTCCCAAGGCTTTCAGGTGCCGTGCTTCTCCTTCATAATGAACCAAACGACTGGGATCTAATTCCTTGATCAGCTGCGCCATCTTCAAATGATTTTCCCCATAGCCAGACTCATTTCCTAACGACCAGAAAATGATCGAAGGATGATTTCTATTTTTTTCGACCATTCTTTTTGCTCGGTCTAAATACGTCGGCAACCATTCCTCACTACTACTCAGTTCATTGATCCTTTGGGTGATATCCATCCCGTGGGTTTCAATGTCTGCTTCGTCAATGACGTACAGCCCATAACGATCACACAAGTGATAAAACTTTGTGTCTGCTGGGTAATGAGAACACCGTACAGCATTGATATTGAATGCTTTCATCATCTGCACATCTTGTTCCATCGTCTCAACCGTCAGACTTCTGCCAGACTCACAATGCCATTCATGACGGTTGACGCCCTTTAGCACCACCCGTTTTCCATTGATTTGGAAAATACCGTCGGCTATGGAAATCTGTCTAAAGCCGACTTGGAGCGGAATGACCTCCAACAGTTCCTCGCCTTGATACTGTTTCACCAAAAGATGGTATAGGTACGGTTCTTCTGCGTTCCAAGGAATTATCTCTTCAATGGTTGCAGAAATCGTCCAATCCGCTTTCGCTCCTCCTTGACGTTTCTCAGCTTTCTTTAAAACGGTTACATTTTTTTTGATCTAGCAATTCGATTTCTATCGTTCGTTCTAACTGCTCTGGCATTGCTTGCTGAAAGAAAAGCGAAACTTTCAAGATGCCATCTTTATATTGATTGCATAAGTCTGCTTGGATCGTTACATTTTGAATCGACTGCGGCTTACGGGAAAACAAGTAGACTTCTCTAAAAATTCCGCCAAGCCACCACATATCTTGATCCTCGACATAGCTCATCGCACTCCATTGCTTCACCTTTACACTAAGCACATTTTTGCCCTTTTGAAGATATGGCGTGATGTCAAACTCCGATACCAAGCGACTGCCGGTGCTGTAGCCGACATACTGATCATTGACATGCACCTCAAACACCGATTCCACACCTTCAAAGTGAAGCACATGCTCAAGATCAATGTCCTCCACAATAAATGCTTTTCGATAAAAGGCGGTTGGGTTCTCCATCGCAACAAATGGCGGATCAATTGGAAAAGGATACTGGACATTCGTATAGATCGGTTTTCCATGCCCTTGAAACTGCCAATGAGCAGGTACCTCGATTTTTTGTTCATACACAACTTGATTTTCTGCCTCACCCAAATAAAAATCCCACAGACCATTTAATGACTGATACCCAAAAGATGCCTGCGGATCCCCTTGCATAGCTGCTGCGACCGTTTTATAACTAAAAAAACTGGTTCGAGGCGACAAGCGGTTTTCATGTAGTATTGCTGGATTGAATATTTTTTCTTGGAACATAGCTTCCTCCTGATGTGTTTTTCGTGCTTCGTTTGACAATCAACTGACTTCTCGTTATTTCTATTTCTTGGCATAGTGATATCGTCTAATCCAAAATTAATTAAGCGCTATCATAAAACCAAATCAGAAATTTCTATCCGTGTGCATCTAATACCAAGAATATTTTTTCTGTACATTAACCTTAAAAACAACAGAACCTCTTATAGACGAATAGAAACCGAGGCTTGCCGACACTTTATTTTATAGATGAAATGTGTCAATACCTGTTATTTTAACTTCCCCATCTGAAACACAAAAAAAGGATTGGACGACTGTCCAATCCTTTTGACATAGCGAAATAAGCATAAGGCATCCTGCATAAAATCCCAGAAAATCTGCTTTTCCTACTAGAAAAAGAACAGAATATTAGGTACAATAAACAGGTCGATACCTTAGGGTATTGACTATGGCAACTTGATTAGTCAGTTCGCGTGACTTTTCAAGGCCTCGTATTGGAGCGCCAACTCTGATACGGGGTGCCTTTTTTTATTCGGTTTCTATTCCCCTCTATTGTATAGAAACCCGTTTTGGAAAGCAAGACCAAATCTGTGTGAAATGATTTAATAACAGAAAAGATTTGTGTGCTTTTGATGGTTTTAGGATATATTTTGCGTATTTCTTTTTGTAGCGTAACTCTTTGAGTTTCTTTTTTAAAGTTACTCTTAGATTTTTGCATTAAAATACACAGAATAAGCTTTTATTTATTAGATTGAAAAATGTGAGGAGATATCGGATTACACAGAACAGGCTCGCTATGCCTCTAAGGAACTCACAATCAATTTATTCTTAGTAAAGGAAAATTAGCTTTTCACTATCCCAATATTAATAAGATTCGGCACATTAGCATGACTCTAATATTAATCCTGTAGAAAATATGACTTATTTTAAAGCTTTTTAAGAAAGATTACATTATGAATCAACTTTTAAGCAATAAAATTTTTTACTTGAATGCTTTTACTATTACTGACTTCCTTTTAATAAATTTTTGTTGAAAATAGACAATATTATTAATAAGAATAAGAAAGACCAGAAATATCCAAAATTTTTAATAACAAAATACATCGATCAGTAATTTCCCTGAAAGTGAAATCAAAGAAAGGTAACTTACTATCTATGAAAACAACTGGATAGGCAATCAATAGGAAATGATTTCAACATATTTTTCTATCTCCATACCTAATACCGCAATCAAAAACCCATGAAGATCAGAACAAGATTTTTTTATTACACATAAAACTTAATTTTTATTTCTAAATTAAGTTTTATTGGTTAACATCTCTTTTAGTTCTTTTATTGAATAAGCTGGTCTCCTTCTATGCAGCATTGAATGACAATTGGGACATACTGGTTTCATATCACTAATTGGATCAATTTCATAATCTTGACTGATCAAACTTAATTCCTTCTCATGGTGTACGTGTATAAATTTTTTCCTATTTCTCCATAATTAGATTCAAAATCAAAACCACATACTATACATTTAAATCCATAATGTTTTAAACATAATTTTCTTGCATTCAAATCTCTCTCATATATATTTACAGACCTAGAGATTTTTTTTTTCCTTCAATAAATTTTTTTCTATTTAGATTTAATAATTCTGACGTCTCTACTCTGGAATTTCTCCCCTGTATTTTCCAAGAAATAAACGCAGGTTTTCCATCTTCATAGTCTCTCAAAATACCTTTTCCTTGATAGAAAAAATCAGGTTTTTTACTATCATATCTTGTAAAAATGTGAACAGGATATCTCCCACTCGTCATTTTTTGGATAGTTGGAACGTAAAAATGATCTGTATTTTTTGTATACCAATATAAAACATCATTCTTCATAATATTCCCATAATTATGACCCGTTCTACCTGCATCAGTAATTGTCGCAAATATATAAAATTTATCTTGATATTGAACATAACCAGTTGACCATATTCCACCGATGTTGTTCGGATTAGGTATATCTAATATTTTACGAATCTCTTTTCTTGTATATGCTTTATCTATTGTAAACATTAATAATCCTCGCAATTAAGTTTTTTAGCACTAACAATAATTATACATCATCTTTTTATCAAATTTGAGTGAAATTAATTTTAATGATTTAGAAGATTTTAATGTTTACTTTAAAAGTTATTGGATATTTCCCTGGACTTACTTGCTTTTTTTGATATACTGTCAACAATAACTCAGGAGGTGGCGAATTAATGCCTTATGCAATAGACCTATTCTGTGGTGCCGGGGGATTTAGCGAAGGAATACTACAAGCAGGGTTTGACATAATTTTTTCAAGTGATAAAAGCCCAATGGTACAAGAAACATACACTAATCGCCATAGACAACTCGGATTAATAGAAGGGGTAGATACCCATTTTGAGCTAGCTGATATTAAAGATGTGACTTCCGATTATATTTTCAGAACTATCAACTCTTTGAAATACGGAAATATTTTTGCACCGAAAACTATAGATGCCATGTTTGGAGGTCCCCCTTGTCAAGGATTTAGTCGTTTAGGGAAGAGGGATTCTAGCGATCCAAGGAATATGCTTTTTCATGAATACCTAAGACTAATAAGAGATATACGTCCAAAATATGTAGTTATGGAAAACGTAACTGGAATTTTGGATATGCAAATGCTGGATTTCCCAAGTGTCATTGGCCAAGTCTATAACGGCCAACACCTTGTACCTTATATTTTGCAAAATGAACTAGAGAAACTCGACTATACAGTATTGGAAATGAAAGTATTGAATGCTGCTAATTTCGGCGTACCTCAACAAAGGAACCGTGCTATCTTTCTTGCCTATAGAAACGATGTTCCCCCAATTAATTATCCAACTTCTATTGATACAAATGTTACAGTTTACGATGCTTTAGGTGACCTTTATTATGAGTATATGTACTCGACCGACTATTCTATAAAAAGTATGCATGGAAGAACTCCTATGAAAAATCTAAATAGTACTATAAAACGAGAAAAAATTACAAATATGGAAATATCTAAACATGATATAACCGTAACAGAAAGATTTTCGCTTTATAAGGAAGGAGAAAATCGAAAGAAAGCTTTAGACAGGATCAAATTTGAAGGAATTGATTTACTAGAAGAGACTCCAGATTTATTTTATGAGACATTATTTCAAATAAATAGCACTCATAATTCTAAAGTAATCCAAGAGACACTCAAATTATATGATTCAGGAGCACAAATAAATTTTTCTGATCGTTGGCTTAGTAATACCAACAAACAACTATCTTTAATTCTTAAATATGAAAAAAATATTGACTCAAGAAAATTATTAAAAGATTCTATCCTAGCCTTATCACGTAGAATACATTTAGAGTATGAAACAACTTTAGAATTTCTGAATAAAATAAAACCTTTATTAAATAAAAATATTTCTAAAAAAGAGCTTCAAAAGCGACTTCTAGATGGAGATATTGATTCCGAATTAGCGAATGCTCTTTTTACAAAAAAAGGTATTCGCACTCGTTTAAACTCAAAAAAAGTTGCACCTACTATGGTTACTTTACCAGATGATTATATCCATCCATATTTTAATAGAATACTAACTGTTAGAGAAATGGCTAGACTACAATCTTTTGATGATAGCTTTGAGTTTCTTGGAAAAAGAACCACAGGTGGAAGTAAACGAGCTTTAGAAACACCACAATTTACTCAAGTTGGAAATGCTGTTCCACCCCTACTAGCAAAAGCAATAGCTGAGGAGGTCCTTAAAGCTATATGCTCTGCAAAATAAGCAAAAAGAGAAAGCAAGTTTCGCTTTCTCTCTTTTTTATACTAATTCAATTTTCTCCATACTCCCAAAAAGTAACTTTCTATATTTTTTCTTTATTCTCCAAGCATTCCCATGATTTTTCCCTTTATATTTACCTTCAGGCGTTGTATATCCTCTCCAATCATAGGTTATACCCCCTGTTTTTACTAAAGCCAAAAAAGTTGTAAACTGCGGCTCTCTAGAGAGCTCTGCTTCAAAATAATTAAATTCCACAGTATCATTTACCACTTGCTGTTCAGCATTTACCCATAAAGTAGCAGGATGCTTTAAATGCAACTCTTTTTTTAAAGTATCAAAAGTCCAAAAAGCTGTTAATTCATGTAAATCCTTGTCGATCCACTTTCTCAACTCGATTTGTCTATTTTCCTCATTTATTTCAAGAAAAAAACCAATTTTGTTCTGCGGTGCTTCCTTTACGCCGATGGTAATATACAAAGTTTTATAGCCCTTATGTTTTTCGGATTCGTATCCGTATAATCGAGTAAATGCAGATACTCTAAAACGATCTATTTTCTCTTTTTTCTCAATACTTGTCCCCTCAAATCTGGGTCTTAGAGTAAACAAAATATCCATAGTTTTTCCAGACTTAGCTTTTATCTCGATTTTCCCTTCAAAATCAGCTTTTTGACTATTGTTTACCTTAATACCTAACAAATATTCTAAAGTATCCCCCACATCCTTGGGAGAGACTTGTCCTTTTCCTTTAGAGTTTTTATGGAATCCTGCCTTTGATATCTTTCTTATTTCAGGGATCAATCTATTTAACGCTTCTTCAATCTCATCTATACCAAATACAGATAGTAAATTTGTACGAGAAGCCATATTACTTGTTAAGTTTAATATAACTATTTTTGGTTCCTTATGAAGTTTGACAACTGTGACATATAATAAATCCCCCGTGTTTAACTTACCTTGTTCAAACATTCTTTTTATACCATAAATCGAAAATCTGGGGTCACTTCTTTTCCCTTTAACTTTATAAAAGTTCATGATAATTTTTTCAGAAGTTTCATTTAATACTAATTCTACTTCTGGTCTTATTCCATTTTTTCCGCCATTTTTTAAACTACTATAATCGACTACGTCACTGCTTTTCAACAAATCCCTGAGCAGAGCATTAGCATCAATATTATTTTTTTTATCATAGTTTCTGTAAGCCTTATTAATACATACTCAGATTCATTAAATTTATGTATTTCATTAATATTGTACAATTCATTTGAATTAGGTTCAAAAATCATCTTATTCCCTTTCTAATGTAAAAATATTTTTAATTAAATGAATCCTTAGTTAATCTCAAAATCCTTGACACATCATCAATTTCTAAAGCATCCGCGATCCTCTCAATGTGTTCTAAATAAATTTTTTTCCTTTTTCCATTTGCCAAATTGCTTAAATTTGATGGCTCAATTCCCGACAATCTTGCGAGTTCTCTTAAAGACATTTGACGTTCCGCTAATAAATCGTTGATCAGCACTTCCACTTTTCTAGCACCTTCATTTTCGTTCATTTACACTTCCTCCTCATGTTGTCTATATAAACATGTTATAATATATTGATTTCAGATTGTTGTTCGTATAGACATGGGTCTTGTACGATTGAAGAAGGGACCTATTATGAAAACAGGAAAATAGAATTACTGACAGATAAGATTCACCCAATTAAAGCTATTACTCAACAAGATATCAATGCGCTAGAAGTAACACATGAGCAACTTCAATCATGGTCAGCAATACTAGAAGTATTACCCAAATTATTCGATTGTGAAAAAGAACCAATTAATAAAGAAAGATTATTCAAAATTACCTTTAGATACGAAAAAAAGACACTTCCCCAAAAAGGAAAGTGTCTCGAATCTTCGATAAAAGATTAACGTTTTGAAAACGAAAATAAGTACTATACGCAAACATCTATGTTGTCAAATCCACTTATAGCAAAGTTTAACAGCTTTTGAAGTGGATGTAAATAGAAGAAATTGGACTTTTACTGATAGCACTTGAACCAATTTGAACCATGATAGATGATAGTTGGATACAATTTATTTACTAGTTTATCAATCTAATTTGAGTAATTATTTTAAATTCTGTTTATCTCTTTGAGACCGTATTGAATGTTTCCTGAAAATCTAGTTGTATCTAACTTAACACGAATTGCTTTAAATCAGCTTTCAGACAAAAAGTAAAAACTTGATAATTGTCAGTAAAACTCGTTCGAGAAGGTCAAAAGTATGATCAAAAAAATACTCGCCAGTGTATCTAAATTACTCAATCATATTTAAAATATTTCCAAGCCTATTTAATAGCAACTCCTTTTGAAAGAATGGCATCACTATAACAAAAAATCTTCCTTTATATTCCGGATATATATTATTGAATCTCTTTTCAATTACAGTACCTTCTTTCTTATTTTGTTCCAGGATATAAACAACTAATACCACTATACTTTCTCTTTTTTTCATGCTATGTTCGTCAGATAAGTACAAATAGTTAAACATATTCTTCAGAACTTGATCATTTACCGATAATATTTTGTATGACTTAACCTCAACTATTATATCAAGTGATTCGTTGAATATTTGTATATCCGCATGAATATCAGGATTAATTACTGTAGGTTTTTTTATAATTTTGAAATTTTTCTCCTCTGAAAATAACTTGAATACAGTAAATGTATAGTGCTCATACAGAAATCCTTTTATTCTACTAATGCTATTTTGAAATTTATGCATTTCGTTTTTATTTTCTTCACTCAAAATCTCACCGTGTACTACTCTATTTCGATAATCTCGAATTTTTTTATAATTGTTCAAATATTCTAAATCAAAATTTTTAACTACATCGAATTCTAGGTCTCTAGACATTTCACCAAGTAATTTATCAAGTTCTGTGAATGCGCTAAAAAAGTCAGTATACATCTTTGTTTCGGAAATACTGATTGAATTATTTTTTAATTGTTCTTTATTCCAAACATACTTAATATTATTTAACTTATCATCATCAAAATCATCATTTTCAGAAAATATAATCATTTTTTGCTTCAACATTTTTTCTAAAAGAACCGTTATGAGAAATTCAAATCTAACTAAACTATTTGAAGGATACTCTACAAAAACTATATTTTCAGAATCAAAGATATCTTGTTTAATAAAGGACGTGTCACTATATCGTTTCATTTTTTTAATCCATAAAAACAAATAATTTATATACAAATCAGACAAACTTTGATCATCATCTGACAAAAGATGTTGATAATCAATTTCGTATAGCAATTCTAGTATTTGTGAATCCAAATCGTATAAAAAGATGGAATCTTTATCAATAATTATATAAGGCTTCTCATTTTCCCAAGTTATATTGTTAACAATTAAATTTTTAGTTTTACGCAATACTTGATTAGAATTTAAAATTATCGAATCAATGTAGGATTCATATTTCTCTAAGTTTTGCTCTTCAAGTATAAAATATCCCTTCACGATTTTTCTTAAAATTTCTTTATCAAGCATAGGAATATGATAATTCGCTGTAAAGACACTGCTTAATAATCCATCGTCCTCAATATTTGAGTCCAACAGCTGATAGTATACCTTTTGTCCAGCAATGACAATTGAATTAGAATTATCAAGTAGCAGTATATGTTTTAAATCTGATAGTACTTTTCTCATTTTTTTAGGATCATCAATTTTGTCAATTTCATCAAAAACTAGAATTACCTTAATGTTTTTTTATCCAACTTATCCAAAATCCTAATCAGTTGATACTCAGCAATTTCATCATCATACAGAGAAGTCTTTTCTAACTTAGAGCTCTCTATCGCTTTTTTCGATATCATAAATTTCCAATTTATTTCACTAAAGACGACCCAAATCAAGCTCACTACTTTTATTAAAAAACTAGCTATCGCCGAAATGTATTCAGCTTTTAGAATTGTAAATGATCCGATAAAAAGTAATAGTGGGGTCAAGCGCATAATTATAGTCTTGAAATTTATCGAAGTATTGAGATTCTTTTCAGTTGTTTTCTCATTATTTAGCATTTCAAATCTATTTACATCAAAAAAAGTATGCTCGTATAAAGACTCAACTTCCAAGAATAATTCGTCATTTTTTTTTACAAGGTTCTTGTTATCCATAATTGATAAACATACCCCTCTAATTAGTTTTCTTAATAAAATTGAGTAGTCATCATATTTATCTATATTTTGGTATACGAATGTTATCTTATCTCCATTTTCTTTTTTAGCCTCTTTATTTATTTTATTTTCGATCATCTGAATTAGACTGGTTTTTCCTACACCCCTATATCCAGAAATTAATATGCTACTATTAGATACATTTCGGACATGATTATAAATTTGGTTACCAACTTTTTCCAACTGAGCTATTTCGCTTAATTCTTCCGGAATTGAATTTAGATTGTCCAAATTTATTTCAATTTTCATGCTAACCTCCATTAGTCGCTTCTAATAATAATTTTATCATTTTTAGAAAGATAAATATTTCAATTATTAGATAACAATACATAATTAACAGAACTATAAAAAATATAAAGAAAATAATGTCAATTTTCTGCTTTATACTGGTAGTATAGGACCTAATAAATAATAGTTGGAATAACATGGTTTCTAAGTTTTTCTAACACTATCTTCCTTGATCTCATTTGCTATGATTTTTCGAATTACAAAGTTACTATCATTTTTTGCCAATTCTCGAATATCCTCCCCCAATGAAGAATGATATTGATCAATTAACTTCAGTTCATGCAATAATTGGCTTTTGATGATGGAATTATCATTCTTCATTGTCAAGTAAAGGCTATCTCCTATTGATTTTCGGTACTTCTTTGATTGATAGAGTTTAAGTTGAAAACGAATATTATGCCACCTTACATCAAGGTTTTCAGAATTCTGCCACAAAAGCGAACACTGGAAAAAGAATGTTTCTATAGTTCCTCTTATCGGATTATTTTCGAGGTTTCGTAAAAAATCTCTTATTAATCTACATCCACCAATGATAGAACTTGCCTCACTAAAAGATGTAACCACCTCAACGATATCAATAAACTTGTTTTTCCCTAGACATTCTAATAACAAAAGATTTGCAAAAACTAATACTGAAACATCCATGTGATTAAACATCATTTCTCTCGCTTGATCAAAGTTACTGTTTTTGGTTAATCGTTTGATAATATCTCTATTCTGAACAATCAAAGAAGGATAACTTCTTATAAGATAGATTGTAAGCCTATACGCATTGAACTTATCTATCATTATTTGATTATCAACCAATATAGAATTTGTAGCAGCTTTAAACAAGTCGTTGAGAATATCATCATCTATTTTATTTGTTGAGGATTCAATAACATTAATAGCATTAATATAAGGATTTGTGGCATGTAAGGAGTAAGATCCGTTGATACCTTGGGAAACATTACGATCTTCTATATCTCTTGCAAATTCTTTAAGAATCAATGTTTTAGATGTATTATCTCTACTTTTCTCAAAAAGATACTCAGTTTGATAAAAATCGTGCCATTCAGTCTGAATAAATGACTCAAGCCTCATTAGATGATTTTCATCTATATTTTTTAAAAGAATGAAGATCGCTTTAATTTTGAGCATTTGGTTATTATCTGTAATACCTTCTGCATATTTGACCATCACGTCAACCAATTTATTGCTCTTATCTTGACTTACTTCTTGATAATTAACATATCGTTGTGATAGCAAATCTAGTGCAGAATCATGATACCTTTTCTTATTTGAGGTTATAATTTCAGTTGATAGTTCAACAATATAATTATCATCCAAACGTTCATTAATTCTTTTAATGCAATTAAAAATATACGTCTCTAATACAACCATACTATTTTCTGCTTTTATCCAAGAATGAATGGACTTTTCTATTTCATCCCAATTTCTTTTAAAATCCTTATCGCTCAGGTAATAACCAATTTCACTCATTGCAATCAGTTTAGCTATTAATTGATCTTCAATAGGTACCAAATTCGTGGTAAAATCAAAAATTTCCTTTGCATCCAAATCATTCATTTTCCTTAACACATCGCTAAAATCACGTGTGATATTTTTTACACTTTTATGATCCAAATTGATTATAGAAGTTTTAACCATCATCAATATTGAAGGCCAATACCCAGTAGCTCTGCTCATTTGATAAGAGAACTTCTGAACTAATGAGTATACTCTTGATAATTGGGTGAACGAGCCAAACAGCATAGCTTGATAATAAAAATCAGCAATATAATTTGTGACATAGGATAAATCCCCATAAGAACTCCAAGAAGAATAAGGCCTTATTTCATTTTTTTGTCTCTGTATTTCAATCCAATTAAGAAGATCTTTTTCGTTTTTATCTATAATTGGATAAAAATATCTTATATCACGTTTGTCTATTTCTTTTTGTCCGAAGTTGTTTGCGTTGTATTGATTTTTTGTTTCTAAGATTTTATTCTCTCTATTTCTCAAATCTATCAAAATATCCTGAATTAACCATTCGGAAATATTTCCTTTATTTTTGTTTGCTAAATTATAGGCTTCTGTTAATAATTCTAAAGATTCATCATATTCTTGTAAGTAATATTTTTGATTTGCAATCCACCTTTTTTCAACAATTTCGTAATAAGTAGTAGGCAAAATTTGATGCAAAGAACTTAATAATAAATTCATATTGAAGTTTTCAATCGATATTCCCTGGAACATGGTTCCTAAAAATTTAGTACAGTAATAGTCTAAATCCTTATTGGCATCAGACGCATCATACATTTCATTATTCAAAAGGAGACTTGAAAAATAATTTCGGCACTCCTGATTTTGTAACACTTTTTTTGTCAAAAAAGAAATATCTGTATTGTCAGGTACTACAGTAAGCTTAGTATCTGAATCACCTTCGTCTAGCAATGGATTTCTTTTTGATGATAATGGAGTTGACTCGTTTTTACCAGATAGTTTAAAAGTATCTAAAACATCTTCTATTAAATCTGATGGACATATTTCAATAAAATTTTCAAATGAATTTACCGTGATATGTTTAGGTAAATGGGCCCGTTCTAAATCTAATTGAACCTTTGTTTTTTTCTTTTTGTTCTTATTACAAAAATAGTATAAGGCAGGAATTTTGTGTTTATCAACAGTATTCAATTCAGACTTGACGCCATCAGGTACTCCATCCTTATTGTCTATCAAAAAAATACAGACATCGCTACTTTCAAGTCCTTGAGTGTAATGATCTTTTGCCGATCTTGTTGATGCCCCCTCATCCTCAAAAGAATATATTTCAAATAATTTTGTTGATTCAAGAATTTCTTTTACTGCTTTCCTAGCAAGAATATATTTCTGATCAGCAGCAGTTTCACCCATTTTAGAACTAATGAATACTTTTATTTTTCCGCTCGGTTCTCTCATAAATTCACCTCTCAAACTTAATCCAAATCTATGTCTTTTCTAGAATTTACATTTTAGATTTCCAAAAAATTATTGTCTAACTCAAAATTGTCCAATCGGAATTCATTTAAGTAATTTTCTTTTCTTTCGTAATCTACCTTACCATAATAAGAAACTTTAATACTTATATTTTCAAAATGCTCTCTAAGAAATTCAAAATATGGAGAATCAACCCTTCCTAGCGAATGACCTATCACAAATATTTCACTTATGTCATTATCATATTGAGATATGAAAGAACGTAAATATATCTTGAATAACGATATATCTTTTTGTGATGAGTTATAAAAATCAGAAAATCCATAGAACATATTCTTCCTAAACTCTTCTTCAAAAATATCATACGACCTATTATCACTTTTTGAAGTATACTGAATTTGATCTCTTCCATGTCCCATTATTGGTTCATTGTCAGTGTCGCCGTGAATATGAAGTATTCTATCATCCTCAATCTCATATATTTCCTCTAATACTTTTGTGTAGTTAAACGTAACAAATATTGATTCCGGATCAAATATATTTTGATACTTTTCGATTCTTTCTATTCCTAATATTTCAACTGACTTAGCCCATTTTTTTACATAATCATCTAGATTGTTTAAGGCGCTGTAATAATCTTCCTGCAAAAAATGAGTAATATGACTATCATCTAATGTTTCATAATCGAATTCTGCATTAAATTCGATTCTCCTATGATTCGCTTCATCAATTACAGAGTCGGCTGATAGATAGCCTAAATGTTCCTCAAAATTGCTCCAGAGCTCTGGAGTATTGTAGTATGAAAACTTTTCAATTGCCTCTACAAAATTTATACCACTTTGAAAATTTAGGAGATAATTCAAAAAATCATTGTATCTGGTTGGTAGGTTATGACTAATATCAAAACCGTTACCAATAATGAATAACTTAACCATATTGAAAAGACTCCTCTCCCTTCCGTGAAAACGCTATGTTTAGGCAATCCCCGAGAAGGGTATCGCCCCAAGCGATTTACCCTTCTTGGGGATTTTGCCTATTGCATAGCGGCGCGCCGTTATGCATGCCCCGTTCTAACAGGGGGCTAGCTATAAATAATAAAAACTAAAAATTTCCGATTACGGATTGAGATATCAACGTTTTCATTGTCTCATTGTCAATGACAGTGTCACAAATTGATAGATTAATGTTCCCTATCGAAAAATGCTACCATCTTGTCTAATTCAACCTTAAACGGATCATAGATATCTAGCTCATCATTTTTTTGATTGAAACTATAGGATTTCTTTTGATTATCATATTCATATCGAGCAACGATAGAGGTATTGTCTTCTTTGATTCCATAGTAAAAAATCATCGATTCTTTCAACTCTATGTCTAATAAAGGGAATTGACGGGTATAATAATCAATTTCTATTTGAGAACTCAAAGCCGGCAAAGTACGAAGCTGTTCCTTTTGATGTTCTAAAAAAGTAAAAGGCAAGTAGTGAATCCTATTCTTTTCCTTCTCAATATATACATAAAAAATCGGTGCTCCAATTTCTTCATTTTTCTTCTCTGATGCAGTATACAGATTGTCATAACCAATAACTGGGCTGTAACTCAAATAACTGCTCTCCTCTTCAATAAATGAACCCGAATCAAAAATCCCTTGGATAAATTCGATGATAGCCATTTCATCATATAAATCAATTTTCTGCTGATTCAAAAAAAGGATGATCTGTTGAATAAATAGCGGATTTAACTGTAACCGAAAATGATCCACCACAATCTTTGTAATGAATTCTTCTGGAGAACCATAAAGCAGCGCATCAGTTGTAGTCTTTCCTAGGAGAGCAATTTTTTTCAGTTTATCTTCTTTGGGCAGATTGATGCCACGTTCCCAATTATTTACAGTCGTTTTTGGAGAGTTACTAATTAGTTCTCCAAATTGCGACATACTATAGCCTAAATTCGTTCTTATTCCCTTGATTCTTCTACCTACTTCGATAGCATCTGGTTTCATTTCGTTTATCTCTCCAAACTTTTGACTATTAAAATCATAACAGATTATCTTAGCAACAACAATAGTTCGGTACTTTTTTTCGTACTTTTATAGTTGACAAATATTTTCAAAGGGCGTATCATTAAAAAGTACTTAAATAAGTACTTTTATCGATCTTTGAAAACTAAATACTGAATGGAGGTACTTATGAATGGATTAACATCGGAAGAAATGAGAGCTGCTGTGAGAGAAACTCGTTTAGAGAAAGGATGGTCTCAACAGAAACTCGCTGATAAGGTTGGGATTTCTCGTTCTTTATTAGCAAGATTTGAAAACGGTAGCAGGAGATTATCGGACGAAAAAATTGAACAACTATTGAATTGGCTCCTTTCAAAAGAAAGGAATGAAGATTTGGAGGGAATTGTCGATTATCTCACGATCCATTTCTTCTCAACAGATTATGAAATGCTGATTGATAAAGTGCTAAATATCAGTATGAATCATATGGTCTTCCACGAGACGAAGATTCTTGGATACAATGGGCGCTATTCTCTATTGAAGGCAATCGATATTCGGATTTCAGGTGACGAGAAGAAAGGTACCCTTTTTGAATTAAAGGGAACTGGTTGTCGTTTTTTAGCCGGTTGGCTGAATGGAAAGAAAGAAACATGGAATGATTTTTTTAAGCGCGTTTTTAAATATGGTGGAAATTTTACTCGAATAGACTTGGCAATCAATGATTATTATGGTTACTTAAACATTCCAGATTTAGTAAAAAAATTGAGCGAAACGAATTTCGGTCTGCTTTCCGTATAGGAGATGTTTATCAGTCTAAGGACTTTTCAAATCACGATTCACATGGAACAACTATTTACTTTGGATCACGGAAAAGTTTAATGCATTTCTGTTTTTATCAAAAAGACTACGAACAAAGGAGAAAAAAGGGTATCGCCTTAGATGAGGCATCAATCATTAACCGCTATGAGCTCAGAACTCGTCATGAGAAAGCTCAAGAACTAGCTCGAAAGTTGATAAAAACCGATAATTTTGAACCAATTATTTTCGGTTTGATCAACCATGCAATCTGCTTCTATGACCGCCCGCCTGAAAAACCACAGGCTAAAATCGATCAAAACTGGACAAATTTTGTCAACAACCATGAGGAAATTTCACTTAGCTTAAAAGCTGATCCAATGACGTTAGAAAAAAGTTTCAACTGGATACTAAACAATGTGGCTCCTTCACTAAAATTGATCAAAGAATTTGGAAATGTTTATCACGTGAACTTACTCGAACTTATTTTATAAGTTACGAAATTAAATGAAGAGGGTGAAAAGATGCTAAACACTGTTTATGAAAACCCAGCGTGGTTCAAAGGAGAAATTAAATTTTATCGAAGAGTATTGGAAAGAAAACTAATACAACAAAAACAAGCAGAGCGCCGCAAACAATAATGTTCACAACACTCCACCCTAGACAAGTTGAGTATAGCATATTGTGTGGTGTAAACAAAACTAATGAAAGGACGCATATATGCAAGAAATGATTTATGAACTTCCTTATTTACTTACTAGAGAACAAGCTTCAAGATTTCTTGGAATCGACCCAAAATCTTTTGATAAATATATTCGGTCAAGTGATGATTTGGAGCGTTTTATGATTGGAAGACAAGAACGCTATACCGTTTCTTCTCTCTCTAAATTCGTCAAAACTCATTCTATTTAAATAGTCGATGGTTGCTAGATTGCTTATTGCTGTATACAATTAAATCTGTATTCAACTAGCATCTATCAACCATCTCTCTTGAAAGGAATTGATAGGTATGCCTAGTATTGTGAAAAGAGGAAAAAATTTAGAGCGCAAATTTCGCTTTATAAACACGGCCAGCATAAAAAGCTGACTAAAACGTTTGATTCAAAGAAAGAAGCCAAGCGTTGGGCTTTAGAAAATGAATTAGAGAAGGGAAATGGGAAACAATTATCTGAGCGTACAACTACGTTTGCAGATTTCTTTGAAAATTGGATGTATGTTATTAAGAAAAATGATGTAAAAGAGACTACTTTCCAAAACTATCAGCGGACATCAAAGATTGTAAAGAAACTGTTTGGAGATATTCAGCTAAAGGATTTGAATGATATTGTTGTCCAAAGAAAAATTGATGAATATGCAAAGACCCACTCTCGTAAAACTGCTCACGAAGTATTATTGAAAATCAAAACCGCCTTACGTGATGCTTATGCTCGTGGTTATCTCGCTACAGATTTTGCTAGTTTGGTTAAAACACGGGGGAAAGTTCTAGAAGAGCGCAACCGAGCCTTGTCTATTACAGAATTAAAAAAGCTACGGACTTATGTCATTTATCATACAGATAATGAATTTAACGTACTTGTGCTGCTAGCTTTAGAAACCGGGATGCGTCGTGGAGAGCTTTTTGGTATCCGACCTGAGAATGTTTTCAAATATGGCATTGAGGTTCGGCGATCTATAAGCCCTACTTCTGAAGATACTTCATTAAAAACAAAAAATTCTAAGCGAGACGTCTCCATCAACAAGGAGGTCTATGAGATTTTACAGACTATCCCAATTAAAGAGAACGGCTACTATTTCGATCCTAACGGCTTTAATCAATCCGCTAGACTAGCACAACTGCTAAAGAAGCTAGATATACCAAAAACAACTTTCCATGGACTAAGGGATACTCACGCTTCATTTCTTTTCTCACAAGATATTGATATCGCCTATGTCTCAAAACGCTTAGGTCACATCAATATCCAAACAACACAAAACTACTATCTTGAATTGATGCCAGAAAAAAAGCACCAGCAAGATGCTGATGCTTTAAACTTATTAAATTCTTTGTCGAGTTGATTTGAACCAACTTGAACCAAAAATCTCTTGTAAACGTTGATACAATAAGGAATTGATTAACGTTTTGAGAACTGTGAAGCTTTACGAGCTTTCTTAAGACCTGGTTTTTTACGTTCAACCATACGTGCGTCACGAGTAAGTAAGCCAGCACGTTTAAGAGCTAAACGGAAATCAGGATCAACTTGTAACAATGCGCGTGCGATACCGTGACGGATTGCACCTGATTGTCCAGCGTATCCACCACCATTTACGTTTACAAAAACATCGTATGAACCTTTAGTTTCTGTAACGCCGAATGGTTGGTTGATTACTTCACGCAAGTCTGCGTGTGGGATGTATTCTTCAACATCTTTTTTGTTAACAGTAATTTTACCAGTACCTGGTACTAAACGTACGCGGGCTACTGCATTTTTACGACGGCCAGTGCCGATATATTGAGCTTGTGCCAATGAAATTCCCTCCTATTAGATTAAGTTTGTGATGTCCAATACTTCTGGTTGTTGTGCAGCATGTGGGTGTTCAGCGCCAGCATAAACATGAAGTTTCATTCCTTGTTTACGGCCTAAAGTGTTTTTAGGAAGCATGCCTTTTACAGAAGTTTCGATCAAACGACGAGAATTTTTAGCACGTAATTCTCCAGCAGAGACTGATTTCAATCCTCCTGGGAAGTTTGAGTGACGGTAATAAATTTTATCGCTTGCTTTGTTACCTGTTAATTTGATTTTTTCTGCATTAATGACGATTACGAAATCGCCTGTATCCACATGAGGTGTGAATGTTGGTTTATTTTTACCACGTAAGACAGATGCTACTACTGCTGAAAGACGACCCATAGGAACATCTGTTGCATCTACTACGTACCATTTACGTTCTACTTCGCCTGGTTTGGCCATATATGTTGTACGCACAATTTTTTCCTCCAATTCAATTTCACGAATGTTTGACATACACTTGAGTTTCCGGGGCTCTTGTGGGGCAAACAATACCATATAACATAATACCTTCTATAAAGCCTAATGTCAACGTAATTCCGCCTCTTTTTGAAAATTTTCTCCATTCGTTTTCTGCCATTTTCTCTGAAAAACGAAACTTGTTGTTGCAGGTTTCTAAAACTGAATACCATAATGAATATTATGTATAAACTTTCATTAGCAAAGTGAGCATCCACTTCTTTTCCTTAACCATCGATAATAGTATAAAAACCTGATAATGACCACTTTTATGTATAAATATTTAATTTTACCCTTGATTTATTATTTTTATTCTGATAAGATAGCTTCAATCACTTGAAAACACGCGGAAAAGGAGTTAATAAGTATGAAAGAAAAAGTAATATTGGCCTATTCTGGAGGATTAGATACCTCCGTTTCAATTAAATGGTTAACGGACCAAGGATATGATGTGGTGGCTTGCTGCCTAGACATCGGTGAAGGTCGCGACACCCAATCCATTAAAGACAAAGCTTTGGCAGTTGGCGCGATTGAATCTTATGCCATCGATGCCCGCGAAGAATTCGCCCAAGATTTTGCTTTGATCGCTTTACAAGGCAATACTTTTTATGAAAATTCATATCCTCTTGTTTCCGCTTTGTCTCGTCCATTGATCGCCAAGAAATTGGTGGAGTTGGCATTAGCGACTGGCGCAACGACCGTCGCCCACGGCTGTACCGGTAAAGGCAACGACCAAGTTCGGTTTGAAGTGGCGATTGCCGCTTTAGCGCCTCACTTGAAAGTGATCGCACCGGTTCGGGAATGGAAATGGTCCCGAGAAGAAGAGATTGCCTATGCGGCTGAAAAAGGAGTGCCGATTCCCGCTGATTTGGACAATCCGTATTCCATCGATCAAAACTTGTGGGGACGTGCCTGTGAGTGTGGCGTCTTAGAAGATCCTTGGGCAACGCCGCCAAAAGGGGCCTACGCCATCACGCAAGAATTAGAAGATACTCCTGACGTACCAACGATCGTTGAGATCACCTTTGATCAAGGGGTACCGACCGCCATTGATGGTGAGACGATGAATCTAGCAGAATTGATCATGAAACTAAACCGGGTGGCTGGCGAACATGGCGTTGGTCGGATCGACCATATCGAAAATCGTTTAGTGGGAATCAAATCACGGGAAGTTTATGAATGTCCAGGAGCGATCGCTTTGATGACGGCTCATAAAGAATTGGAAGATTTGGTCTTTGTCCGGGAATTGGCGCATTTCAAACCAATCATCGAGCAGCAATTAGCGCAAGTCATCTATGATGGTCTTTGGTTCAATCCATTGACGGAAGCCTTGATTACCTTCCTGAAAAGCACGCAAGTCTATGTCAACGGGATCGTGCGTTTGAAATTGTTCAAAGGCAATGTCATTTGTGAAGGACGGAAATCTGAAAACAGCTTGTACGATGAAAACTTAGCAACGTATACTTCTGCAGATACCTTTGATCAGCATGCAGCCATCGGCTTCATCAAATTATGGGGACTGCCAAGCAAAGTGCACGCTGAGATCCAAGCACAACAGCAACTAACAGAAACATTGATTTAAGTATGCACGGCTGAAGCTGCCGCTTCAGCCGTAATCTTTTTTTGAGGTGAGAATATGGCAAAATTATGGGGCGGACGTTTCGATGGGAAAAACGAAGCATGGATCGATGCTTTTGGGGCTTCCATCACGTTTGATCAAAAGTTAGCAACAAGACATTCTTGGCAGTTTGGCCCATGTCAAAATGCTGGTCCATACGGGCATCATCAGTCAACCCGATGGCGAAGCGATCATTGGCGGCTTGACCACGATTCAGCAGCAATTAGCCGCTGGCGAATTGACCTTCACGATTGAAAATGAGGACATCCATTTAAACATCGAGACATTCTTGCATGAATTGATTGGACCAGTGGCAGGCAAATTGCATACTGCCCGTAGTCGTAATGACCAAGTGGCGACCGATATGCATTTGTATTTGAAAGAAGTCGTGCAAGACATGATCACTTTGATCGCTGAGTTGCGAGAAGCGCTGGTTTTACAAGCCGAAGCCAACATCTATACCATCATGCCCGGTTATACCCATCTGCAGCATGCACAGCCGATTTCTTTTGCCCATCACCTCTTAGCCTATTACAGTATGCTGACGCGTGACCAAGAGCGTTTCAGTGAGAGTTTGAGCCGCATCGATGTGATGCCTTTAGGCAGTGCCGCTTTGGCAGGCACCACCTTCCCCATCGATCGCGCCTTCACCGCTCAAGAGTTAGGATTCAGCAATATTTACAGCAACAGCCTAGATGCGGTCAGCGATCGTGATTTTATCTTGGAATTTTTAAGCAACGCCTCTTTATTGATGATGCATCTGTCTCGTTTTTGTGAAGAGCTGATTCTTTGGTGCAGCCACGAGTACCAATTTGTGGAGCTGACCGATACCTTCTCCACCGGCAGTTCCATCATGCCTCAAAAGAAAAACCCTGACATGGCGGAGCTGATCCGTGGAAAAACAGGACGTGTCTATGGGAACCTCTTTGGTCTTTTGACGGTCATGAAGGGCTTGCCGCTGGCGTACAACAAAGATTTCCAAGAAGACAAAGAAGGCATGTTTGACAGTGCCGAAACCATCACGAAAAGCTTGCAGATCATGACGGGCATGATCGCAACGATGAAGGTCAATCAAGCACGGATGCAAGAATCCACTGAAAAGGATTTTTCCAACGCAACAGAATTAGCGGATTACTTAGCTGGCAAAGGCGTGCCTTTCAGACAAGCCCATGAGATCGTCGGCAAGCTCGTCAGTGAGTGTTTGAGCAAAGGCATCTATCTGCAAGATGTTTCCTTGGAAGACTACCAAGCGATCCATCCTGCTATCGACAGCGATATTTTTGAAAAACTTGATTCCTATACCGCCGTCAAAAATCGTCATTCGTATGGCGGCACCGGTTTTGATCAAGTGGCACAGCAAATTGAAGCCGCCAAAGCATTATTGGCGGGCAAGTAAAAAAACCAGCGAAGAAAATTCTTCGCTGGTTTTTTGTTGATTAATGACGTACGCGAGATTTCGCTGGATCGATCAATGGCGCTTCGCCTAAGTGCGCTTGGATCATCCAAATACGTTTTTCGATGGCTGTTTTGAAGCCGATGAAGATATCTTGGGTTGGATCGTCGCCTTCTTCACCAGATACTTCGATCCCTTTTTGGTATAAGTCCGCTAAATAACGGTAGCCTTCCACCAATGTAGCTAAGCGTTCTGGAATCGTGCGGTCCCAGTTGCCGACTTCATCAGGGATTTGAGTGTGTTCTGCCATTTCACGCAAAGTTGAATATGGTGAACCGTCTAATGTAATCAAGCGTTCAGAAACTTCATCCAATTGCTCATTTAAATCATCCATGAATTCGTCCATCATTGGATGCAATGTCAAAAAGCCAGGTCCACGCATGTACCAGTGTGTTTGGTGAACGACCATAGCCATTTGGCTTAAATCAGCAACAAGTTGGTTTAATACTTCTTTTGTTTGTTCAAATTTCATAACGATTCCTCCTCTAAATTATCTATTTTAAGGATAATACGAAACAAATAAAAAGTACAACAAAATCATCTATTTGAGAAAATTTCTCACTCTCTTACGTATTTCTTTATGAGGGGGTACGAAAAATGACGATTTTCGTGTTTTTTTTAGGCGCTTTACTCGGCTTCTTTTGGCTTTTGCTCTTACAAACCCTGTTTTGGAATCTACCAAAAAGTGATTCTCGTTCTCACTACCAGAAAGTGAACAAAGTTTCGGATAACCATTGGTTTTTTCTCCTTCCTACAAAACGGCTTTTACCCCTGCTTTATTGGACCATCGTCTGCTTGTGCTATGGCGGACTTTGCGTGGTTGCCTTTCATGATTCAGAAAGCTTCCTGGCTTTTGTCTGGCTGACCAGTGCCTTTTTACTCAGCTTGACCGACTTGATAGACTATAGCGTCTACCCGCAACTGCTGTACCCCGCCCACCTACTGCTAGCGCTGGCACAGCTTAGAAGCGGCGCTTCTTTTCAATGGCTGTCTTTAGGCTTGCTGGTTCCACTGGTCTTTTTTGTCTGGCAGGAAAAAATGGGCGGCGGCGATCTCTTAGTGCTGGCAGGCTGGAGCATTTGGCTAACGCCGTTGACACTTTTGGCCCTCTTACTAGTAGCCAGCAGTCTCGGGCTTCTCGCTTTTTTAGCTATCAAAGCATCTGGAAGAAACGATTGGCGCAGTTGCCCTTCGTCCCCTTCTTGAGTCTGGGTTTGCTGATTGTTCGTTTTCTAGCGTTTCATACTTTTGACGTTTTTTTCTTTGAAGTGAAGAAAAACAAGGCAGGAAAAAGCGGGACAAGTTGGACTCATCCCGCTTTCTCTTTCTGCTCTGTTGCTTCCCCAGCCTATGATAACGGCGTCCGTTTTTTGCGCTCAAGGTAGATGCCTACTGCGATCACTACTAACAACAGTCCCAAGACGACCCAACCAGCGGTCGTGGTGTCATTGGTTTTCGGTAAGTTGTCAGTTCCCGGCTTCGTTGTTTTGCCTTCTTTGACACGGTTGTTGAATACCATGTCTGCCGTTTGCTCCGCTTCAGCCACTAATTTTCCTGCTTGCTCTTTGACGGTGACCGTTACTTGATAGGTGGTTTCATCATAGATGATCGTTGCATCGTTGCCAGCTTTTTCACGAATCGTGTAACGATGTTCCCCAGCATCGTCATACGTCAATGCATCAAAAGTAATCGTTCCATTTGCATCATTGCGTTGGGTTTGCAGAACCTTTCCAGCTTCATCCACTAATTCAAATGCGAATTCGTTGGCTTGCAAATCTCTACCCGTCAAGACTTTCTTAGCACTTAGTACGACACTGCCAGCTTGTGGGTGGTAGCTGTTTTCAAAGACTTGACTGCCTTCGTATTCGGCAACTGCGGTCAACTGTCCGGCTTCATCAGTGACGGTCACAACTACCGCTAGCTCTTTCGTATCGTACGTGATGGTGCCATCAGTTCCTGTTTTCTCACGAATGGTGTAGTGGTACTCACCTGTTTCATCATAGGCGAGAGCGTCAAAGTAGATCTTGCCCGTGGCGTCGTTGGCTTTTGTTTGAAGTACATTGCCTTCTTCATCGACTAGTTCAAAGTCGAATTCATTTGCTTGTAGTGTACGACCAGTTAAGGTTTTCTCGGCACTTAGAACGACACTGCCAGCTTGTGGTTGGTAGCTGTTTTCAAAGACTTGACTGCCTTCGTATTCCGCCACTGCGGTCAACTGTCCGTCTTCATCAGTGACAGTAACGACTACTGCCAGTTCTTTCGCATCGTACGTGATGGTGCCATCAGTTCCTGTTTTCTCACGAATGGTGTAGTGGTACTCACCTGTTTCATCATAGGCGAGAGCGTCAAAGTAGATCTTGCCCGTTGCATCATTGGCTTTTGTTTGAAGAACAGTTCCGTCTTCATCGACTAGTTCAAAATCGAATTCATTTGCTTGTAAGGTACGACCAGTTAAGACTTTCTCAGCATTCAGCACCACTCCGCCGGCTTTTGGCGTATAGTCGTTTTCAAAGACTTGGTTACCTTCATATTCGGCAACTGCGGTCAACTGTCCAGCTTCATCCGTCACAGTAACGACTACCGCAAGTTCTTTCGTATCGTAAGTGATGGTGCCATCGTTTCCTGCTTGCTCACGGATGGTGTAGTGGTACTCGCCTGCCTTGTCATATGCAAGAGCATCGAAGGTAATTTGTCCGGTTGCATCATTGGCTTTTGTTTGAAGAATGTTACCTTCTTCATCTACCAGTTCAAATATAAATTCGTCAGCTTGCAACGTGCGGCCTGTCAACACTTTCTCGGCACTCAGTACGACACTACCAGCTTTTGGTGTATAGTCGTTTTCAAAGATCGCATTGCCATCATACGTTGCTTTTGCCACTAGTTGCCCGTCTTCATCGGTTACTTTCACGACAACACCAATTTCTTTCGTGTCATAGGTAATGGTACTATCTGCGCCAGCTTTTTCCCGAATCGTATAACGGTATTCGCCGACTTCGCCATATGTCAATTCATCGAAATAGATTTGACCATTTACGTCATTGGTTTTCGTCTGTAACACGTTGCCTGCTTCACCGACTAGCTCAAAGGCAAACTCGTTGGCTGCTAGTGTGCGGCCTGTCAACACTTTCTCTACATTCAAGACCACACCGCCAGCTTTGCGTATAGTCGTTTTCAAAGACTTGGTTGCCTTCATACTCCGCCACTGCGGTCAACTGTCCGTCTTCATCGGTGACGGTCACGACTACCGCTAGTTCTTTCGTATCGTAAGTGATGGTACCGTCAGTTCCTGTCTTCTCACGAATGGTGTAGTGATACTCACCTGTTTCCTCGTAAGGGAGCGCGTCAAAGTAGATCTTGCCAGTGGCGTCATTGGCTTTTGTTTGAAGTACAGTTCCATCTTCATCGACTAGTTCAAAATCGAATTCATTTGCTTGTAAAGTACGACCGGTTAAGACTTTCTCGGCACTTAGTACGACACTACCGGCTTTTGGCGTATAGTCGTTTTCAAAGACTTGGTTGCCTTCGTATTCGGCAACTGCCACAAGCTGTCCATCTTCATCGGTGACGGTTACAACTACCGCCAGTTCTTTTGCATCGTAAGTGATGGTGCCGTCAGTTCCTGCTTTCTCACGGATGGTATAGCGGTATTCACCTGCTTTATCATAAGGAAGAGCGTCAAAGTAAATCTTGCCAGTTGCATCATTGGCTTTTGTTTGAAGTACAGTTCCTGCTTCATTGACTAACTCGAAGTCAAATTCTTCTGCTTTCAAATCACGACCAATCAGTACTTTCTCAGCACTCAAAACGACACTACCGGCTTTTGGCGTATAGTCATTTTCAAAGACTTGATTGCCTTCATAGACTGCTTTCGCAATCAACTGGCTGTCTTCTTCCGTGACGGTCACAGTTACCTTTAGTTCCTTGTCAGTATAGGTGATGGTTGGATCGTTGCCGGCTTTTTCCCGAATCGTATAGTGGTACTCGCCAGGCTCGTTGTAAGTGATGGCGTCAAAGGTAACTTGACCGTTACCGTCATTGGTTTGCGTTAAAATCACAGAGCCAGCTTCATCCACCAGGTGGAAAGTAAATTCGCCGTCTTTCAACTCGCGTCCATCAAGCATTTTCTGAACATTCAAGGCAAGGGTTGTTTCTTTGATTTCTCGCTTATTGGCTAGTTCAAAAACATAATTGACTTGCTCATCAGAAATAGTGAAGGTGTACTGAGTCGCATCTCGTTCATATCCTTCTGGTGCGGTGATTTCTTGGATCATGTAATCACCGTAGCGCAGATTGTCGATCCGTTCAATGGCGTTGCCGTTTTCCATGATCTGATTGTTTTTCACCACCAGATTCGACAAGATGACTTCATAGGTATTTTGCGCATTTTTGCGGCTTAGTTGGAAAACTGCTTCTTCATCGATCCCTCGTTCTTTCGTGCCATCGGCATCGTATTTCACGATCGTCAAGGAGCCGTTCGTCCCAGAAGAGGTTCCGCTACCGTCTGTCGATTTGATGGTAACTTCTTTGGTCACTGTGTGAATTTCGATCTCACTACCCGTCAAATTGACACTATTGGCCACCCGTTCATTGTTCAAAATCCCGGGATCAAGTTGTGTTTGATAAACGATAAAGTACGGTTTATCAATCAATTCTTCAAAAGCGATCACTAACGATTGCGTCCCTGCGACCACATCCGAGGTGATTTTCGGATTGTCTTCGTTGGTGAAGGTGACTTTTTCCCCTTTTTCCCAAGTGCCATTGTTTAAGACCGCTTCATACACATCTACGATCACGTTATCGTCGGCATCGCGTAAAAAGGTGTGCTGATTGTAGTTGATGGTATCGGTCACTACCGCATTGTGGATTTTGCGACTGTCAGCGTTGATCATGATTTCCCAATCGAGCAACCGATTGTTCTCGGCATTCTGGCTGCCGTTTTTCATCAACCAGTCCGTTTTCGCAGACTTGTCGACTTGGCCATCGGCAGTCAACGTTGTGTCATTGTCCGTCAATGTAATAGTATTTTTGTAGGTAAATACTTCTTCAGATGCTTCCGTTGCCAAGAAGACCGCCAGTGTTTCTGACGTTTCTTTCAGCAAGGTGATCGTAACTTTCTTCGTGTCAGGGTCATAAGTGTAACTGTAATCCTCGTTTAGCACCAATTGCTCTTTCAGTGCTCTGACTTGTGTCGTATATCCAGTTACCGTGACCGTGTAAAGCGCCAAGTCTTTCAAAGTTTGGCCTTCTTGCAGCTGGTCCGTGATGGTTGCATCTTTATTGATTTTTTCTTTGTACGTATTGAATAGCCCCATCCAATAGACTTGATCGCTTGAAGCAGTCTGCTCATCAAAAATAGTTCCTAGATTCCGGCCTAATACAGCGGTAATCGCTTTGGCGACATCTTCCCCTTCACCAATGAATAGGCCGTATTTCAAGGCATTTTTTAACCAGTTGGTATCCATCCAAGTATTGGATTCAGAAGCTTCCGTGAACGTATTGCCAGCTTCATCTTTATAATGGACAAACGCTGCATTACTAAACCGGCTGCTAGAACTTCCTAATGCGATCTGTTGTGAAACATCGAAGCTGGTTTTGAAATTAACAGTGATCGTTGCCGAGGTCGTTTGGTACGCCCCTTGCAGCTTGATGCGAAAACCAGTCTCAAGTTCCTTCGTTGAGCCATCGGCTAGCGTTTTCGTTTCTGTGATCTGCTCTAACGTATAGTCGGTATTGAGCTCTAAAGGCTCGGTCACCCCGCTGGCTGTCACTACTAGCGTATCCGCCAATAAAGCTAAAGCACTGCTGTTTGCGCCAGAGATCAATTGATAGCGGTCTTCTATAATCAGGTCGCTAACTTTTTGCTGATTGGTATTAGCTTCAATTTTCCATGCGACAGTCTTCGCCTCATAATCTTTAGTGCCAGCGGTTTTCACGACACCGATCGTTTTGGTTGGTGTCACTGTGCCGCTGCCCGTCAACGAGGTATTTTGATTGTCGCGGATCGAAGCGTAATTGTATATACGGGTATCGGCTAAAACCGATTCATACAACTGGGTGTCGTATTGGATCTTGTAGTAGCCAGCTTTGGCAAACGTGATGCCAAAGCGTACGATTTCCCCCTCTTTGTCCAGCTGGTATGTCCCATCAAAGGACCAATCTCTGAAGGGATTGGATTACCGTCTTTGTCAGTGATCACCAAAGTTTCTGGAACAAAAAAGTGCAAGGCTTTTTCAGGATCTGTTCCCGAGTAGGTCTGATCCAAAACTCTGGCTTGATCTTTGTCCAATGTAACGGAAATTTCCCAAGATGCTCGTTTCGTTTCTGGATCGTAGCCTTTAAATCGTTTGTATTCTGATTGTTCATCATAGGTAACCGTTGCTTCTGCGGTTTTTTCTGTAAAATCGCTACCGTTGATTGTTGCCGTGTTTTTGAAAGAAGAAGCCGTTGGATCGGTGACTGCACTATTGATCACGATGCGGACCGGTTGATTAACCGTTTGATTGAAAGTAAACGTATTGTTAACACTGTTAAACGTATATAAGCCATCGGTACGAATCCATTCATCGGTGGATTCATCGTACAAGTAGCCTGTCGAGGTACTATAAGCTAATCCTTGTGGCATCTTATCGGTAATCACCACATCATGCAATTCACGACTGGCTTGGTTAAAAATAATTTCCCAGACCACTGCACCGCTGGAAGTCACGTTACCCGTCTTAATGATATCGACCTCATAAATAGGTAATGTAATGATGATCTCATGGCCATCTTCATCGTAAATCCCGGTAGGAATGGTCACTTCCTCAGTAACGGTGCTTACACTTAATTCAGTGATCAGATCAATAGTCCCTGAGCGGTTGGAAAGTGTTTGTGCTGCCTCATTAAAAGTAACGGTCAATGTACCATCGAGTGCTAAGGTAAAGCTTCCAATCGATTGTCCGCCGGAACGGGTCAATTCACCACTGACGGTGTTATGAATGGCAAAATAATTCGGTAATTGATACGTATAATAATCACCAGCGCGAATTTCTTCCGTATCTGCTAACGACCAGTCAAAATGAATTTTGATATTGTCATTATACATCGGTGGATTTTCGGCAGTGAAGGGTTGATCGTTTAAGTCAGTGATTCGGACATTGTCAAAAAGCTGTACTCCCCGTTCATTCAGGTTGGCACTAAGATTTTCAGCGGTAGTAGAAGCTTCCGTTTCCGTCTCTGTCTCAGTATCTGGTGCTCGGGGTTGAATGCTGTTTTGATTCAGTGTCGAAGATGCTTGGGTGGCTTGACTTTCACTAGGGACGGTTGCTTGTTCTTCTTCTGCTTGACTCGTTGCTGACTGAACTACTCCCGCTGTCGATGAATCCGTGGGTACTTTTTCCGTATCGATCGTTCCGGTCACAGGTTCAGAACTTTCCAGCGTATCAGTCGTTCTTTCGGTACTTTCGGTTGCATTGATTGCTTCTGCTAGAATGATCGTTGGTTCACAAAAAATGGAACCAAGCAAGACTAGCAAACATATATAGATAGAAAATTGTTTTTTCATAATTGTTCATTCCTTTTTATAAATTTTTTTCAATTGATCTCGGAAGTGCTCTGCGCATAACATTGTTCAACAGTGAGCAATATATCCCAATAAACAACTGCTTTTTGCCTCCTCACTAAGGTTCAATCATTTTGGTCTTTGCTACTTGTATCAAACGTATTACTACTATTCCACACTTCTATTTTCCCAAAATTTTGGGGTGGGATGTATTCAAAAAAAATACAACACGCAATTTTTTTGAATACATGTAAAAACGTGATACTATTTACTTAAAAGGGGGCTCGACGGGCATCATGTTACGGAAATTGTTATCATCTACAACACAAAAGAAACTACAGCTGATTGAGTATTTATTAGACGATCAGGGAACGAGTCTTCACGATTTGGCAGTGAAATTTTCCATCTCAATGTCTGCAGCGAAAACCTATATCGCGGAAATCGACAATGAATTTTCGTTTCTGGACTTACAATTTGACGATTATTCAGCTGTTCGCCTACACTTGCATCCTTTCGCTACTCGACTAGACGTATACAGCCATTTTTTAAATCGCTCGTCTGCGTTTCAATTGTTAGAACTACTCTTCTCATCAAGTTTCACTAGTTATGACATGCTGGCACTAGAATTAAATTTAAGCAAGTCATCGATCATTCGTTTGATCAAGAGGATCAATTTGGTTCTGGCACCGTATGATTTCTTCATCGCAACCAAGCCCATCCAGTTAAAAGGAAATGAACACAACATTCGGCAATTTTTTCTGATTTTTTTCTTAGAGAAGTACCAGTATGAATTTGTGGATGCCAACATTAACCAAGAACAGGATTTCTTGAAGATCGCCCGTATCATGGCAGCTGCGACGCCCCTAAAACTTTATTTTTCCGACATCAAAAAAATTGCTTTTGTAATCTACATCAACACGAAGCGCGATCGCCTATACGCTTCTAATCCCAATGGGAACCACATCGAATATTTCTTAGAGAAAATCGATTTGAGCGAATTTACTGGCTACAGTCGGGCTTATGTCGAGAAAATGGTCGGTTATGTCACGTCCCACATTGGTCAAGACCCTGATGTCTTTCGTAAGACCAAACAAGAGTTTTATCAAATGACCAAACGTATATTTAAAAAATACAACTACCATGAAGCCAATTTTGAAGAGAAGCTCGACGCCGTGGTCTTTTCTTATTTTCTTGGGATCAACTTGCAGGTTCCTTACTGCATCTTGGATGATCGCTTTGCTCGTTTTGTCAATAACTGTGATTTGGTCCAACAGACAGTCAATCAAGACATCGTTCAGGTTTTGACCCATTCGAATTTGCCAATCATTCGTCCAAGTACGATCAATTACCTAATTTATATTTTCCATACCTCTTTTCCAAATTTCGCCAAAGAAATCATCGATACCCACGCTGACTTTCGCTTAGCTTTGTTTTATGATACAAATAGTTACCATACGGAATTTATCCAGACGAAAATCCAACAGTTTATTCCTTATCAGCTAACAATCACGATTTTAAATCCTCTGGACTCGTTTTCTCTGACCAAACTGGACGAGACTTATGATTTGATCATCGGCAATTTGACCCCCTCCTGCAGAAAAAATGTGTTTCATTATGCAGACATCAACCTGACTTCGAATGATTTGGCGTTTATCGCTCGGCAGATTCAGGAAAAGGGGATTCGGATGCTGCAAGAACGGCAAGAGGAAAACTAATAAACCAAAAAAGCACCTTCGAAAGAGTTGAATAACATACGCCAAAGAACAATTTGAGCGCATGTCGGGATTCATCATACTTTCGAAGGTGATTTCTTTTGCACATATGACCTAACAACATTCATTTCTATAATATAAACAAAAAAAGCTTGCCATTCCGAAGAATGACAAGCTTTTCCTTCACACTGAGTCAATCAGGTGCTGGGCATTGATTAGTTTTGGCTGTTCAATGCGTCTTCAGCAGCCATTTGTGCTTCGATGTCTGAGATGCTGTAGACATTTTCGCTGGCAACTGTTACTTCTTTTGGTTCCATTTCACGGTAACGAGGCATACCAGTACCAGCTGGGATGATCTTACCGATGATAACATTTTCTTTCAATCCAAGAAGTGGATCTTTCTTGCCGCGGATCGCTGCATCGGTCAACACACGAGTGGTTTCTTGGAAGGACGCAGCAGACAAGAAGCTGTTGGTTTCCAAGGATGCTTTCGTGATCCCTAATAGGACTGGACGGCTAGTTGCAGGAACGCCGCCGGCTACTAATGTGTCGTAGTTGCGGTCTTTAAAGTCGGCGATATCCAACAATGTTCCTGGCAAGATGCCTGAATCACCTGGATCCATGACGCGGACTTTACGCAGCATTTGACGAACCATTACTTCGATATGTTTGTCGCCGATTTCTACCCCTTGCATACGGTACACGCGTTGAACTTCCCGTAATAGGTAGTTTTCAACAGACAAGACATCGCGAACTTGTAACAGTTGTTTTGGATCGATCGATCCTTCTGTCAATGGTGCACCACGATGGATAAAGTCGCCTTCTGCTACTTTCATCCGGGCAGTATAAGGAACGGTATACGTACGCGTATCGGTTTCCCCTTTGATGGTCACTTCTTTGGTCCGAGTTGAAGGATCTTCTGAGATATCGATGACTTCTCCGGTAACTTCGGTAATGACCGCTTGTCCTTTCGGATTACGGGCTTCAAAGATTTCTTGGACACGAGGGAGACCTTGCGTGATATCGTCTCCGGCAACCCCGCCGGTATGGAAGGTACGCATGGTCAACTGAGTACCAGGTTCACCGATTGATTGGGCAGCGATGGTACCGACTGCTTCCCCAACTTCAACTTCAGAACCAGTGGCTAAGTTGCGGCCATAACAATGTTTACACACACCATGTTTGGTGTTACATGTAAAGACAGAGCGAATCGATACTGTTTCGATGCCAGCATCTACCGTTGCTTTGGCTAGGTCTTCGGTGATCAATTGGTTGACCCCAAGAATCACTTCGCCAGTTTCCGGATGGATGATTGATTTACGAGTGTAACGACCAACTAAACGTTCTTCTAAGGATTCGATGATTTCGTTTCCTTCGCGAATTGCTTGAATATCTAAACCACGGTCAGTGCCACAATCGTCTTCACGGATGATGACATCTTGGGCAACGTCAACGAGACGACGTGTCAAGTAACCGGAATCGGCTGTTTTCAAGGCGGTATCGGTCATCCCTTTACGGGCACCATGGGTCGAGATAAACATTTCCAAGACAGATAGACCTTCACGGAAGTTTGAGATGATCGGCAATTCCATGATACGTCCGTTAGGCGCGGCCATCAATCCACGCATCCCAGCAAGCTGAGTAAAGTTGGAGATGTTACCACGGGCACCGGAATCAGACATCATGAAGATTGGGTTTTTCGCTTCCAATGATTCCATCAGTTTTAACTGAATTTCATCTTTGGCTGCATTCCAAACACCAATAACTCGTTCATAACGCTCGTCATCGGTAATTAACCCACGACGGAATTGTTTCGTGATCGTTTCTACTTGTTTGTGGGCATTGTCGATGATTTCATGTTTTTCGTGCAAGTTCATGATATCAGCGATACCAACGGTGATACCCGCCATTGTTGAGTGGCTGTATCCTAGGTCTTTCATGCGGTCAAGCATGCGTGACGTTTCAGTGATGCGGAAACGTTTGAAGACTTCTGAAATGATGTTTCCTAAGTTTTTCTTCTTGAATGGGCCAACAAGCTCTTGTTCTTTGATGAAGGCAGGCACATCTGTACCAGCTTCAATAAAGTACTTGTCTGGTGTTTGAACCGTCAAGTTGTAGTCTGTCGGTTCGTTCAAGAATGGGAATTCTGGGGGCATGATCGAGTTGAAGATCACTTTACCCACTGTTGTTACCATCAAACGTTGTTTTTGTTCAGACGTGAACGGTTTGTCCCCTAAAGTGTTTGGATTGATGGCGATCCGTGTGTGTAAATGCACGTAGCCATTGCGCCATGCCGTAACTGCTTCGTCCATGTCACGGAAGATCATGCCTTCCCCTTCACGGCCTTCTTCTTCCATCGTCAAGTAGTAGTTCCCTAGGACCATATCCTGAGATGGTGTTACAACTGGTTTTCCGTCTTTTGGATTCAAAATGTTTTGGGCTGCTAACATCAGCATACGTGCTTCTGCTTGCGCTTCTTCGTTCAATGGTACGTGAACGGCCATTTGGTCTCCATCGAAATCGGCATTGTAGGCTTCACAAACAAGTGGGTGCAAACGAATGGCACGGCCTTCAACTAAGACTGGTTCAAATGCTTGGATACCTAATCTGTGAAGCGTAGGTGCCCGGTTCAATAGCACTGGATGTTCTCTGATAACATCTTCTAAGACATCCCAAACTTCGTCTTCTTGACGTTCGATTTTGCGTTTGGCATTTTTGATGTTTGACGCGATTTCACGAGAAACAAGTTCCCGCATCACGAATGGTTTGAACAACTCGATCGCCATTTCTTTTGGCAGACCACATTGATACATTTTAAGGAATGGACCAACGACGATAACTGAACGACCTGAGTAGTCGACCCGTTTTCCTAGCAAGTTTTGACGGAAACGACCTTGTTTCCCTTTCAACATGTGAGAAAGAGATTTCAATGGGCGGTTCCCTGGACCTGCAACTGGACGGCCGCGACGACCGTTATCGATCAAGGCATCAACTGCTTCTTGCAGCATCCGTTTTTCATTTTGAACGATGATGTTTGGTGCATTCAAGTCTAACAAGCGTTTCAAACGGTTGTTACGGTTGATTACACGACGATACAAGTCGTTCAAGTCACTTGTGGCAAAACGTCCACCTTCTAATTGCACCATTGGGCGCAAATCAGGCGGGATAACTGGGATAACGTCCATGACCATCCAGCTTGGTTTGTTTCCTGAAGCACGGAATGCTTCTAAGATATCCAAACGGCGGATCGCACGGGTCCGTTTTTGACCAGTTGCGTTTTTCAATTCTTCTTTTAATTCAGCAACTTCGCCTTCAAGATCAACGCCATCTAATAATTGTTTGATGGCTTCGGCACCCATCGCTGCTGAAAATTCTTGACCGTATTGGTCACGTTTTTCACGGTATTCCCGTTCAGTCAATAGTTGTTTTTTCTCAAGGCTGGTGTTTCCTGGTTCAATCACTACGTATGAAGCAAAGTAGATGATTTCTTCCAATGCACGTGGGCTCATGTCTAGGACAAGACCCATCCGTGAAGGAATGCCTTTGAAGTACCAAATGTGTGATACTGGTGCTGCTAATTCAATGTGTCCCATGCGTTCACGACGCACTTTTGAACGTGTTACTTCCACGCCGCAACGGTCACAAACGATGCCTTTATAGCGGATCCGTTTGTATTTGCCGCAAGCACATTCCCAGTCTTTGGTTGGACCGAAAATACGCTCGTCAAACAACCCTTCGCGTTCAGGTTTTAACGTACGGTAGTTAATGGTTTCTGGTTTTTTTACTTCACCATAAGACCAGCTTCTGATTTTTTCAGGAGAAGCCAAACCGATTTGCATACTTTCGAATTTATTTACATCGATCAAAAAAGGTTCCCTCCATTTCATTTCATGGACATATCCGATAGAACGGGGGCTATTTCCGCTAGTGGCGGAAATAGCGAGGGCCGTCTATTATTGCAAGCGATCTTCTGCTGTCTCGATTTGTTGGTTCAACGCGTCGGCGGCATTTTTAGCTTCTGTTTGTGCTTTTTGTTCTAATTCACGGGCTGTTTGTTGCTCCGCAAATTTTGTTAAGGCATCAACGGTGATCAAATCATCATCGTCATCATCCATATCGCGCAGTTCAATCTCTGCATCATCGATATCTAGGACACGCATGTCTAGACCCAGTGATTGCAATTCTTTTACTAATACGCGGAATGATTCTGGTACACCTGGTTTTGGAATTGGTTCCCCTTTGACGATCGCTTCGTATGTTTTCACACGACCAACCACGTCATCTGATTTGTAGGTCAAGATTTCTTGCAAGGTGTAAGCAGCACCGTATGCTTCCAGTGCCCAAACTTCCATCTCTCCGAAACGTTGTCCACCAAATTGGGCTTTTCCTCCCAATGGTTGTTGAGTAACCAATGAGTAAGGTCCAATGGAACGGGCATGCAATTTATCATCGACCATGTGGGCCAATTTGATCATGTACATGACACCAACGGAGATGCGGCCATCAAATGGTTCGCCGGTACGTCCGTCGTAAAGCACTGTTTTGGCATCGCTGGCCATTCCTGCTTCAGCAACGGTTGCCCAAACATCTTCATCGCTGGCACCATCAAAGACTGGTGTTGCCACGTGAATGCCTAATTGACGCGCAGCCATTCCTAAGTGTAACTCTAATACTTGTCCAATGTTCATCCGAGAAGGTACCCCTAATGGGTTCAGCATGATATCGACTGGTGTGCCATCTGGTAAGAAAGGCATGTCTTCTTCTGGCATAATGCGAGAAACGACCCCTTTGTTTCCGTGACGTCCGGCCATTTTATCCCCTTCATGGATTTTCCGTTTTTGAACGATATAAACGCGAACCAGCATGTTCACACCTGGTGACAATTCATCGCCAGCTTCGCGGGTAAAGATTTTGACATCGTGGACGATTCCGCCGCCGCCGTGAGGCACGCGTAGAGAAGTGTCACGCACTTCGCGGGCTTTTTCACCAAAGATTGCGTGCAACAAACGCTCTTCTGCTGAAAGTTCCGTTACCCCTTTTGGAGTGACTTTCCCAACAAGCAGATCGCCATCTTTGACTTCCGCACCAATGCGGATAATCCCCATTTCGTCTAGGTCTTTCAACGCGTCTTCCCCAACGTTCGGGATTTCGCGAGTGATTTCTTCAGGTCCTAATTTCGTGTCGCGGGCTTCTGATTCATATTCTTCAATATGGACAGAAGTGTAAACATCATCTTTCACCAAACGACGGCTCATGATGATGGCATCTTCATAGTTGTACCCTTCCCAAGTCATGAATGCGACTAAGACGTTTTGTCCTAATGCCATTTCACCTTGTTCCATAGATGGACCATCTGCTAAGATGTCGCCTTTTTCTACTTTTTCACCAAGTGCCACTAATGGACGTTGGTTGTAGCTGGTTCCTGAGTTTGAACGACGGAATTTGGTAACAGAATAAACGTCTAATGCGCCATTGTCACGACGAACGCGCACTTCGGCTGCATCCACGTATTCTACGATTCCATCATGTTTACATAACAAAGCAGCTCCTGAGTCATGTGCTGATTTATATTCCATACCAGTACCAACCCAAGGTGCTTTCGGATTGATCAATGGTACAGCTTGCCGCTGCATGTTGGCACCCATCAAGGCACGGTTGGAGTCATCGTTTTCCAAGAAAGGAATACATGCAGTTGCGACTGCGACTACTTGTTTTGGTGATACGTCCATGTAGTCGACTTTATCGATCGATACTTCCAAGTTTTCAGAAGTAGCACGTGCCATAACAACGTCATTTACGAAAGAGCCGTCTTCATTTAACAAGCTGTTTGCTTGGGCCACAACGTAGTGGTCTTCGGTATCGGCAGTCAAGTAATCGATCTTGTCTGTAACACGGCCTGTTTCGCGGTCAACGCGACGGTATGGTGTTTCAATGAAGCCATACTTGTTGACTTTGGCATAAGAGGCCAAGCTGTTGATCAACCCGATGTTTGGTCCCTCAGGCGTTTCGATCGGACACATACGGCCATAGTGGGAATAGTGAACGTCTCGGACTTCATAGCCAGCACGGTCACGGGTCAAACCACCAGGTCCTAAGGCAGATAGACGACGTTTATGGGTCAACTCACCCAGTGGGTTTGTTTGGTCCATGAACTGTGACAACTGAGAAGAACCAAAGAATTCTTTGATACTTGCGACAACTGGACGAATATTGATCAATTGTTGCGGTGTCAAGGTTTCGGTGTCTTGGATCGACATCCGTTCACGAACGACACGTTCCATCCGAGCAAGCCCGATCCGGAATTGGTTTTGCAATAATTCACCAACAGAACGAATCCGACGGTTTCCTAAGTGGTCGATGTCATCGACATTGCCGATGCCTTCCATCAAGTTGAAGAAGTAGCTCATTGAAGCAATGATGTCTGCTGGACGAACCGTACGTGTAGCAGTATCTGGATAGCCATTACCGATCACGTTGACTTCTTGTTCTGGATCTTTTGGTGAAAAGACTTTGATGACTTGGACGGTCATTGGTTCGGTAACGACCCCATCTTCTGATGGATAGTACGTTACACTGTTTAGGCCATTATCGATAAATGCGCCTAATGTTTCCATGACTTGGTGAGTCAAAACAGTGCCTTTTTCAACAATGATCTCGCCTGTTTCAGGGTCAACCAAGGTTTCTGCTAAGGTCAAATTCAATAGACGTGTTTTCAAGTCTAATTTTTTGTTTACTTTGTAACGACCAACATTTGCTAAGTCGTAACGTTTTGGATCGAAGAAACGTGCGTTCAGCAAGCTGCGTGAGCTGTCTGCTGTTTTTGGCTCGCCTGGACGAAGACGTTCGTAAACATCTTTCAATCCTTCTTCGGTACGAGAATCGCTTGCGTTTTTATGCAAGTCTTTTTCGATCGTGTTGCGCAATGATTCACTGTCGCCGAAAATTTCAAAGATCGTATCATCAGAACCAAACCCTAGGGCACGGACTAAGACCGTCAAAGGAATTTTACGGGTACGGTCAATCCGTACGTAAGAGATATCTTTGGCATCAGTTTCCATTTCTAACCACGCACCGCGGTTAGGGATAACAGTTGAACCAAAGCCTTCTTTGCCGTTTTTATCGACTTTGCCATGGAAATATACACCCGGAGAGCGGACCAACTGAGAAACGATAACCCGTTCTGCCCCGTTGATGATAAAGGTTCCTTGTTCAGTCATTAATGGGAAATCACCAAAGAATACTTCTTGGGATTTGATTTCCCCAGTTTCACGGTTCGTCAAACGCAAAGTAACATGTAATGGTGCCGAATAGTTTGCATCATGGGCACGTGCTTCTTCTACTGTATACTTTGGTTCTTTCAATTCATAATCCACAAATTCTAGGGACAAGTTACCGTTGAATCCTTCGATTGGCAAAATATCTTCAAACATTTCTCTTAGGCCCTCATCTAGGAACCATTGGTAAGAGTCGGTTTGAATTTCAATCAAATTCGGTAATTCTAATACTTCACTGATCCGTGCGAAACTTCTACGTTCGCGATGCTTTCCGTATTTTACTACGTGTCCAGCCAAGCTCTTCACCTCTTCATAAAGTCTTTCAAAAAGGCTATCCGATTATTTACAAAACTGTAACAAATATTAAATATAGGTTACAGAAAGCATTTTTTGCGGCTTTTAGGCAAAAAAAAACCAAAAATAGAACGGATGCATTGGGCATTTTCTACTTTTGTTTCCTTATTCCTAAGCCGAAACGGACAATATTTCGTTTCTGCTTTTTTCGTTCAGATAGTTTTTGCAACTCCTTATTATACAGATGAAGCACTTTTCTGTCAAGCTTTCATTGGAAGTTACAATGCTTTTCTGACGCACCCATTTCCTAAGATTTTCTAAAGAAAAAAACAGGCTGGTGGGGACTGTTTTTCGTAAGAAACTACTTTGCTTTTTGCCGATTTCTTGCTATGCTAACGAAAACGTTACACGTGAAACATTAGGAAGGATATCCTTATGACGACAAAAGAAAAAATACTGACCTTATTACAAAAAGAAGATACTGTACTGTCCGGAGAAAAACTAGCCCAAGCTTTGTCGATCTCTCGTACAGCAGTCTGGAAAGCCATTAAAGAACTCGAGAAAGAAGGCTATCATTTCGAACACTTGGCCAACGGCTATCGCTTTGTCTCGGATGATCGCTACGATCAAGCAGCACTTGCGGCCGCCTTGCCGATGATCCCCACGATTCAAATCAAGGATGCTGTTGAGTCTACTATGAAAGAAGCCAAGATCGCCGCTTTGGACAGTGGACTGGCAACCCCCGCCCTTTTTTTGACCGAAACACAAACAGGCGGTCACGGCCGCTTCGAACGTCCGTTTTTCTCACCGAAAAAACAAGGGATCTATATGAGCTTGCTTTTAAAACCAAACCAAGCGTTTCAAGAATTGCCACAATATACCGTTTTGGCGGCGGTGGCAGTCGCCGAAGCCATCGACGCCCTTCTAATGAAGGAAACGGCCATTAAGTGGGTCAACGATCTGTACTTAGATGAAAAAAAAATCTGTGGTATTTTGTCTGAAGCAACCAGTGACTTTGAGACAGGCCGCATTACCTCGGTTGTGATCGGTATCGGCATCAGTTTTTCAATTCCACAACAGCAGTTTCCTGCAGAGATTCGGGAAAAAGCGACCTCACTCTTTCCTGGTGAAGAGTATCCGACCTTTTCTCGAGCAGTATTGATTCAAGAAATTTGGCGTCGGTTCTTCCAATTGTTGGCGCAGCTGCCTGACATGGATTATATGGCTCGCTATCGGCAAAAATCCTTCGTTTTGGGCCGCACCGTTCAATTTAAGCAACAAGGTGTGACCTATGAAGGGATTGCCAAAGACATTACCAACACCGGTGAATTGGTGGTGGAAACAGCGACGGAGCGCAAGGTACTTTCTTCTGGAGAAATCAGTTTGGAACGGTATTGAGGCTGCTTTCGTAGGTAACCAGTCACAGCAAGCGTAAACACAAACACTCCATAAACAGACCTGCTTATTCCGAGGGGTCAAATAAAAAGCAACCTAGGCAGCTCCCAAACAAACTTTTCTGCTACGATCAATTCCGCAGAGAAAGCGAGCCTCATCTTTTCATAATAAGTATCATGTCGTTCTTTTATCATGTTTTTTCTACAGTTTTTATGCGCTATTTCATTCCCCACATAAAAAAGATCGACCTGCTCTTTCAAGAGCAGGTCGATTTTTTTTAAAGCAATTGCCACAACAGACAGAAAAGCAAGCCTAAGGCATAGCTGCTGTTGAATAAAATCATGTTCTTAATCGAATAGCCGAAGCTACGTGGGTGGGGCAGGCTGGCTTGATGCTCCTTCAAGTTTTGGCGGATTTTCGGCAGTGTTAGAAACACGAGCAAAATCGGCCATTGGAAGAGACCAAACAAGAGGCCCAATAAAATAGCGGCATAAGACGCCAACATCATGCCTTGAAACAGACGGATACCTGCTTCGCGACCGATGTAGTACACCAGCGTGTAGCGGTGATTTTCGATATCGGCTTCCAGATCCCGTAAGTTATTGGCTAACATGATGTCAGCAATCGTGAAAATCAATGGCAAAGATGCCAACACGATGGCACACACGTCCCAGAGGTTCCCCACTAAGCCAAAGGTTCCGTTCGCAAAATCCAGTGCCAGATAAAACACTTTTTGATCAATAGTATTGATATAGATCGTGATGGCAAAAATCCCTAATCCCATCGTTACGCCACTGAACACCTCGCCTAAAGGCATCCGCGATAACGGAATGGGGCCAAAGGTATAAAAGACTCCGATAAAACAAACCACCAACCCCATCACTAGCAGCAGCCAGCCGGTAACAAAGGTCAAGTAAAGACCGATCAGTAAGGTTCCTGCCAACATCGCAAAAATCAGATTGCGAACAGTAGCTTCTGAGATGTTTTCGCGCCCGATCACATTGTGCTGGTATTTGTAGGTTTCTGATTTGGCTTTTTTGAAATCCATATAATTGTTGATGGATGTCGTCGTCAAATCAAACAGCAGCATCCCCAGAAAAAAGATTGCGGTATTCAAAGGATGAAATTCATGAAAATACACCAACGAGAACAACACACCCATAATGAAGGGGAAGACACTGGCCACTTTGGTACGGATCTCCACTACTTCTAAAAACACTGAAAGAGACATCTTTCACTCCTCCTATTCTAAATCCGCACGATCACCCATCGTGTAGCCTGATTCCTCTGAAAGTTCAAAGGTATCTTTGATACCGTCGGTTACATACACTTTGTCTTCTTTTGTGATAAAGATCGCATCGGTACCCTTTTCGGTATGCTGTTCGATATAGGCTAAACCTTCCTTGACCCCTTTATCAAATGCCACCGTAGTTAACCCATCGCCATCGATGGATTTGTCGGTGATGACAGTCACACTTGCCACATCGCTGTCGTAAGGATAGCCAGTCTCAGAATCGAAAATATGATGGTACGTTTTGCCGTCTACTTCTAAATAGCGTTCGTAGATCCCTGAAGTAACTACTGTTTTATTGGTTTCTTTGATACTGCCGATAATCGAGCCGCGAGATTTGTTCGGGTCTTGGATTCCGACATTCCATGGCTCATCTGTGCCGCGGTTACTATGACCTAACACATAGACATTCCCGCCCAAATCGACGATCGCGGAAGTCACACCATTGTCCTTCAACACTTTGACGACTTCGTCCGTGATATAGCCTTTAGCGATCGCCCCAAGGTCAAGGATCATGTCCTTGTCTTTTAAATAAACGGTTTGATCTTCATCGTTAAACTCGACTTGTTCATAATTGATATGTTTCAATGCTTCATCGATCTCAGATTGCTCTGGCTTGCGGGCATCATCAAAGCCGATCCGCCATAATTGAGTGATGGCACCGATGGCCATATTAAAGCCGCCTTCTGATTTCACACTGTAATCGTAAGCTTCTTTTAACAAATAATAGATGTCATCCGAAACCTTTACCGGCTTGATGCCAGCTTGCGCATTGATCTCATCGATCTCTGACCCTGCTTGGTTGATGGTGATTTTATCGCCTAACTCTCTGATGCGGTCAAAGGCCGGCTTCATGGCGTCCTCTTTGCCTTCATCATAAATGCGAATCCGAGTATAAGTGCCTAATAAAAATTCTTCTTGAAAATATGGTTCTTCGCGCAGCGTCGTTGCTTCCTGATCACTGCCACAAGCTGCCAACATTGTGCCTAAAAAAACAAACATCAGAAAAAACGTTACTTTCTTTTTCATGATTTTCCTCTTTTCTATTGTCTTCAACCTTCATATAATAGCCTTTTTTTGGCAGAATGAAAAGGGGCATTCCGTGATTCTGCAACGTATTTTAGGAATCCTTAATCGAACTTTTTCTTCTTTGTAAAAAACAGTTCTTTTAAAAAAACCTTCCCGCCAGATTGCTTCCTTTTGCACGAACTTGCTTTTATGACCTGGCTGCCCACGAAAAAAGACAGCACTCAAAACGAATGCTGTCCTCTTAATGGAAAGAAGTTGTGATTATTCAGTAACGAAGTTATCCACTTCGATTGTTGTTTGGTCGCCTTTTTCAGCGGCATTCAACAATTGTTGTGCATAGATAACAAAGCTGTGGAAGCTGTGGGTTGCACCAGAAACTACATCCATGTCTGCCACAGAACCATCTTCAGCATTGACTGCAGAAACAAAAGCTTCATTGAAGTTTGGAATGAATTCTTCTGGACTTGTACCAGATTTAGCTTCCATGTTTTCGTTGTATGATGCATCATCTTTTTTCGACTCGCCGGCTTCGTTTAGGTAGTCGTAGTTTGATTCAGAGATTTTGCCGTCAGCCACAGTCATTGAGAAGACTACGCGGTAACCATTTGAGTAGTTCTTTTCTTCTAATGTATAAGTTCCGTCTTTCAAGTCTGCCCCATTGTCGATTTCAATGGTTTCCGTGTTGCCTGCTTGCGCCGCTTGAATCAATTGTTGTGCATAGTTTTGGAAGGAATCAAAGGAATGAGTCGCGCCAGAAACTACTTCGATTGAAGAAGGGCTTTGTGCGGCAACTAACTCTTCATTGAATTTAGGAATAAACTCTTCTGGGCTGATACCTGCTTTTTCTTTCATCGTTTCATTGTATTCCGTGTTTTCTGTTTTTGATTCGCCATCCGCATTGACGTTGTCATATTTTGATTCAACGATTTTGCCGTCTTTGACTGTGATCTCAAAGGTAACACGGTAGTCGTTTTTGTAGTTCTTTTCTTCTAAACGATATGTCCCATCTTGCATTGGCTCGCCTGCAACAACGGTTGCTTCCGTGCTTTCTGTTGATGCTGAATCGCTTGCAGAAGTTTGTGATGTACTTTCACTAGTTGACGAAGAAGCTGTATTGTTGTTGTCCGCTCCGCAACCCCTAACAATAATGCTGCGAATGAAAATACCGCCATACCTACAATCAATTTCTTTGCTTTCATAATTATCCACCTTTTACTTGTTTATTTTCCCCACAAAAAAGTTTGTGATACATCTAACATTGTAAAGTAAATTTACGATATGTCAACCGCTTCCTTTCCGCTTTTTCTCGAAAAAATGACTTATTTTTTGATTTTCGCAAGTTTTCACGAATTTCAGGAAATATGCGTTTTTTTCATCAGAATCGTTAGACAAATGAACCATTTGTCTATATAATAGGAACGATTGTGTAATTATTATCATAGATTATTTTTATTAAGGAGAGATTTGCAATGGCAAAGAAAAACATTGTCGTTGTCGGTGCCGGTTATGCAGGCGTTTCTGCTACGAAGTACATGGCAAAGAAATTGAAAAAAGACAATGATGTTGAGATAACATTGATCGACCGTCACTCTTATCATACGATGATGACTGAACTGCATGAAGTCGCTGGAGGACGTGTAGAACCTACCGCAATTCAATATGACTTGCAGCGCTTGTTCTCACGCAAGAAAAATGTTCGTTTAGTAACCGATACAGTAACTGGGATCGATAAAGAAAATAAAACTGTCCAAACAAAATTAGGTAGCTATTCATTTGACTACTTGATCTTAGGGATGGGTGGCGAACCGAATGACTTCGGTACACCTGGCGTTAAAGAAAACGGCTTTACTTTATGGTCATTTGACGATGCTGTCCGCATTCGCGAACACATTGAAAAAACTGTCGCAAAAGCAGCGATCGAACCAGATGCAGCATTACGCAAAGCAATGTTGACCTTTGTCGTTTGTGGTTCTGGATTTACCGGGATCGAAATGATCGGTGAACTGATCGATTGGAAAGATCGTTTAGCTTCCGATTATAAATTGGACCCAAGTGAAATCAGCTTGAAAGTCGTTGAAGCAATGCCAACGATCTTAAACATGCTTGATCGTAACGATGCAGCCAAAGCAGAGCGTTACTTGAAGAAAAACAATGTTGATCTTGTCTTGAATGCACCAATCGTTGAAGTGGCACCTGACCACATCAAACTAAAAGATGGTTCAACGATCCCAACCCACACATTGATCTGGACTGCCGGTGTCAAAGGAACTAGCGATGCTGCTGATTTCGGTTTAGAAACTGCTCGTGGGTTCCGTCTAGTTGCCAATGAGTACATGGAAGCAAAAGGCTACGAAGACAAAAACATCTATATTATTGGTGACTTGGTTTACTTCGAAGAATTCCCGAACACACCAACACCACAAATCGTGCAAGCAGCTGAACAAACAGGTCACACTGCAGCAACGAATATCGTTTCAGCCATCAAAGGTGGCGAAAAACATAAATTCAAAGGAAACTACCAAGGATTTATGGTTTCCATCGGTGCCAAATGGGGCGTGGCGAACTTATTCAATAAGATTCACCTGAGCGGTTTCTTAGCGATCATTATGAAACACATCGTTAACTTGAAATACTTCTTTGATATTCGTTCTGGTTACTACATGTTCCAATACTTGATGCATGAAATCTTCCACATCAAAGATGACCGGACAGTCGCTCGTGGTCACACGTCTCGTTACGGTAACGTCTTGTGGAGTGTTCCGCTTCGTATTTTCTATGGTCTTGTCTGGTTCGTTGAAGCCTTCAAGAAAATTTTGGGTACGAATGGGGAAGTCTTCAAACCTGGTACTTGGTTCGGTGAAGGTTCTTGGTTCCAAGGCAACAGCGTATTCCCTTGGACTTGGGAATATCAAACAGTCGCTGATGCAGCCAGTGGTGCTAGTGAAGCAGCCGATGCAGCAAGTGCCGCTAGTGGTGCCGGTGAAGCAGCCGATGCAGCGACACAAGCCGCACACTTCGGTTTGAGCTATGCTTACGGTGAACAACCAATGATCGTGATTGAAAAATCACCTGACTGGTTCACAAAAGTTATGCAATTTATTATGCCAAACAACGACGTTGCCATGTTCTTCCAAAAATTCATGGTCTTCTTTGAAATTGCTTTAGCTCTTGCATTGATGGCTGGTCTCTTCACTTGGTTAGTAAACGCAACGACTATCGTTTTGGTGTTGACTTTCTGTATGTCTGGTATGTTCTACTGGGTAAACATCTGGTTCATTCCAGTTGCATTTGCCTTGATGAACGGTTCAGGACGCGCAGTCGGTTTAGACCGTTGGGTAATCCCATGGTTGCAACGTACCCTTGGAAAATGGTGGTACGGTACCCCTCGCTCCTTATATGGCAATAAATAAGCCAGCAAAATAGAATACCTGTACGACTTCATGAGACTAAGACATTCTGATTTTCAATCAGTGTCTTGGTCTCTTTCCAAGTACAGAACTTTTTCTTGATCGTCCTTGCACAGAAATCGGTGGATTATTGAGGATTCAGCTAGTAGAATCTTGTCTTCTTATGCTAGAATGAGACACATCACATGAAAGAACAGGAGTCTTTTTTGATGAAACTAAAAGAATTTATCCGCGATGCCCATTTAAAACCATGGGATGGCGTCATCATACTTGTTTTGATCCTCAGCTCTTTTTTACCGCTTTTTATTTTTGGCCAGACGCAAACGGCTGACAAAGAAGCCGTCTTACGGGTCGATGGGACAGAAATCAAACGTTTTGACTTAGTTGAAGGTCAAAAAGCATACACCTATCTTTATGAAGATGAAGACGGAGATACCAATTTACTGGAGATCGAAGGCGATCGGATCCGAATCAAGGAAGCTGATTGCGGCGACCAGATTTGTGTCCGCCGTGGCTGGGCCAGTAAAAATGGGGAAACCATCGTCTGTCTACCTCATAAATTGGTGATCGAAATCCAAGCCGCAGATGGGAGTGAGACCGACGATCTAATCTATTGATCGTTTGCTTATGAGTCGATTACAACGAATAATTTTCATCTCACTGCTGGTCGCCCAAGGGGTCGTGATTGGTTTAGTTGAAAATATGATCCCTTATCCATTTGCCTTTGCGCCTGGTGCGAAACTAGGTTTGGCAAATTTAATTACCATTATTGCTTTGTTCACCATGCCGAAAAAAGACAGCTTTCTCTTGATTTGGCTAAGACTGATCTTAACGACGTTACTAGGAGGAACGGTTTCGACCTTCTTATATAGTATGAGTGGTTCCTTACTGAGCTACTTTGGGATGTCTTTGGTGAAACAGTTGGGGCCTAAGCGTGTCAGTATCATCGGCATTAGTGCGGCCGGCGGTTTCTTGCACAACGTCGGACAGTTGATCACTGCCTCATGGATCGCTCAATCCTGGAGCGTGATGCTCTACTTGCCGGTCCTGTCTTTCTTTGGGATCTTGTCCGGGATCGCTATCGGGATCGCCGCCAACTACTTGCTGCGCCGTGTCGAAACACTGCGCCGTTTTCAAATTGATTATGAACGCCAGACCAAAGTCAAATGGCGCTCGGATTCAGAATAAAGGAGTTAATTATGAAACTTCATTCCATGTGGCAAGAGTATCCAGCACTGCAAGCTGACTTATCTGCCTCCTTGCAATTGATGGAAAAATCATTAAAACTAAAAAACAAAGAGGTCGAACAAGCGATCCTATCCATGATCCATTCAGGTGGAAAACTGCTGCGCCCTGCTTATCAGCTGCTCTTTTCTGCTTATGGCAGCGACAAAGATCGCGAAAAAGCCGTCGCATTGGCGGCTTCGATCGAGATGCTCCACACTGCCTCGCTGATCCACGACGATATCGTCGATCATGCGGACACCCGCCGCAAACTGCCGACTATTCGTTCCGAATTTGGCAACGATGTCGCTGTCTATGCTGGTGATTACCTCTTCGTCTGCTGCTTTAAATTGATGGCGGATTATGCCAGCTCCATGAAAAGCTTGCAGATGAATTCCCGTAGTATGGAAAAAATCCTGGCCGGCGAATTAGGGCAAATGAGCAAACGATACGATTTGTCCGTCACTGTCGAGGATTACTTAGAAAACATTCGTGGCAAAACCGCTGAATTGTTTGCTTTAAGCTGCTTTATTGGGGCTTACGAAAGCGGCACTTCCTTGCGCTTTGCCAATCAAGCCCGTGAGATCGGCGAAGCCATTGGCCTTGCGTTTCAAATCATGGATGATGTCTTGGATTACAGCCAAGACGCGACTGCCTTAGGAAAACCAGTATTGGAAGATGTTCGGCAAGGCGTCTATTCTTTGCCGCTGTTGATGGCATTGAAAAATGACCGCCAACAACTGTTGCCACTGCTGGAAAAACAAGCCGCCATGACTGAGGCGGATACCCATGAAGTCTATCGGATCGTCCAAGAAAGCGCCGGAATTGACGAAGCCAAGAAACTCGCTGCTGACTACACGAAAAAAGCTTTGCAGGCGATCCAGAAATTGCCTGAGACCAAAGATGAAACCAAAACATATCTTTATCAGATCACTGCTCAGATCCTTGGGCGTCAGAACTGATCAAGGATCTAGCAAAAGCCTTGCAGCTGGGATCATCCTGAAATAAGCCCCCAAGGTTAGATTTCTGATCTACTTTTGGGGACTTTTTAGTTGATAGCTAGAAGTTTATACGAAAAAAGCCTCAACGGACAATTCATCTGTCCGTTGAGGCTTTTTTCTTTTAACGCATCGTCACAAATTCTTCTGACCCCGTCGGATGAATGGCAACGGTTTGATCAAAGTCTGCTTTCGTAGCACCCATTTTGATGGCTACAGCGAAGCCTTGCAGCATTTCATCGACACCGATCCCGATGCCGTGCAGACCGATGATTTTTTCTTCTTCTCCTAAGCACACCAATTTCATCTCACACTTTTGGCGATACTCATTTAAAGCAAAGTACATCGGTGTAAAGCGCGAACGATACACCTTTATCTGCTCTTGGCCGTATTTTTCCAAGGCTGCTTCTTCGGATAAACCAATCGTGGCAATCGGTGGATGCGTAAAGATGACCGTCGGTACTAAATTATAATCCAAGTACGCATCGCTTTGACCGTTGAACAAGCGTTCAGACAAGCGACGACCGGCGGCGATCGCAACCGGGGTCAAATCCAATTTTCCAATGACATCGCCCACTGCAAAAATCGAGTCAGCCGTAGTAGTTTGATATTTGTCCACAATGATAAACCCTTTTTCATCCAATTGGACATCGGTGTTTTCTAGGCCTAACTTGTCCGTATTCGGCACACGACCACCAGCAAAAAGGACGCAATCGCCGGTCAAGGTTTCGCCATTTTCAAAGTGAACGATATACTCGTCACCTTCTTTAATGATACGAGAGGCAACGTAGCCTGCATAAGTTTCGATTCCTGATTCTTGGTACATCTCCACGAGATTATCCGCAAGCATCTTGTCAAAGGTTCGTAATGGCCGCTCTTTGCGGTACGCCCAAGCCACTTGGCTGCCCAGCTGTTGGCTGACACCGCTGATTTCGGCTGCGATGTAGCCTGCCCCTAAGACGACCATACGCTTTGGTGCTTCTCGCAACGCAAAAAAACCATTCGAGTCAATGGCGTACTCACCGCCGGGAATATTCATCGCGCTAGGTTTTCCACCGGTGGCAATCAAAATATTTGCTGCATGGTAGTTTTCCCCATTGACGGTAACTGTATGGTTATCCACAAACTGTGCATAACCGTGGATAACTTCTACATTGTTGCTGTCTAAGCCTTTTTGATAGGCTGTGTGTAGAAAATCAATATATTTTTCACGGTTATCCACAAGCTCGGTAAAATTAAATTTATCCACATGTGGATAAATGCCGTAGCTAGTTGCGTCTCGCTTGATCATTTCTAACATCTCACTAGCTTGCCACATGACTTTTTTCGGTACACAGCCGACATTGACACAGGTGCCGCCTAATTCATTGCCTTCGATCAATAATACTTTGGCACCGTGCATCCCTGCCCGATTGGCTGAGGCGATCCCGCCGCTGCCGCCACCAATTACTATGTAGTCGTATGTTCCCATATTTGTTGTTTCCTCCTTAAGATTGTCTATGTTCTCATCGATCCTTTTTGGCTGGATTGATTCAACAAAAAAAGCCGAGAGAAACTCTCGACCTTATTTTTTCTTCCGAATCATGTCTCCGACTTCCACCGGTTCTTTGACCGGCATCGTCAGCAGCATCATAGGATTTGGTGCACGATCGATGGATTCACCGTCTTCATTATACATGACTTCGACGGTTTGGTGAAAGTGATGGAATCCGGGACCGTAAAATTCGATTTCATCGCCGACGGAAAAGTGGTTCCGTTGCCGAATCGTAGCGGTTTTCGTTGCCGGATCATACGCCATGACTTCCCCAATAAATTTGTATTGCGGAATTTTCCGACGTGGACCAAACAACTGCTCATTTTCACTTGGGGTATCGTAGTAAAAGCCTGACGCAAGCTCGCGCTGCGCAACTTTCCACAATTCATCGATCCATTCTTGTTTGCAGACATAGTTCTCTGGATCGGCCATGTAACTGTCCACGGCTGCTTTATAAACGTTCGCCACAGTTGAAACATAGTGGATCGATTTCATGCGGCCTTCGATTTTGAAACTATCAACGCCGTTTTCAATCAGATCAGGGATATGTTCGATCATCGACATATCCACGGCACTCATGGAAAACTCTTCTTCCACTGTCCCGTTTTTAGTCAAACTGTTTCGTTCCGTTGCAAACGGCATGTCAAACAAATCATATTTCCAGCGGCAAGATTGCGAACAGCCGCCGCGATTGGCGTCTCGCATCGACATATGATTGGACAAAGTACAACGGCCAGAATACGAAATACACATGGCGCCATGAATAAAGGCTTCAATCTCCACGCTAGTATTTTTGCGGATCTCAGCGACTTCCTCCATCGACACTTCTCGGGCGAGAACGACCCGTTCTAGGCCTTCTTCCCGCCAAAATTCCAATGTTTCATAGTTCGTGGCACTGGCTTGGGTGGACAAATGGATCGGTAGACCCGGCGCTTCTGTTGCGCAGATCTGGATCAATGCGGGATCAGAAACGATCACGGCCGAAATACCGACATCTCGCAATTCCCGAAAGAATTCCCCTGCACCTTCCTGATTGCCCTCATGGGTCACCATATTGGCTGCTACATAGACTTTTGCGTTGTGGGCTTTGGCAAAAGCCACCCCTTCCGCCATTTCTTCATAGGTAAAGTTACCCGCGCGACTCCGTAGACCATAGGCATTGCCGCCGATATAGACAGCGTCAGCGCCATAGTGGATCGCTGTTTTTAATTTTTCTAACGTACCAGCTGGTGCTAACACTTCTGGTCGTTTCAATGCTTGTTTAACGGTCATTTGTTCTTGCTCCTTACTTGATATCGTCAGGATCGATGGCATAAAATCCAGTGTCTAACCCACGTTCTGCCGGATGAAGTTGGGCAACTTGTTCACTGAGCACAGCTGCTTGCTCTGCTTGCCACTTCCCACTTTCCACAAGGCTCTTGGCTTGGGCAAACAGTTTAGCAATTGCCACAAAGGCAGCCCCTCGTGTATAGATTCCGTCCAGCTTCCAGGTTTGAAAGCCTGTTGCGGCTAATTCCGCCAGCTGCAGCATCAAATTAATGTCGTTATTGGCAAAAATGTGCGTGCCGTGGCTATCTTCATAAATGGAATAGTGGGTTTCTTCTTTTTTCGGTTCGGATAAAAACAACCCACGGTCGTGGTTCTTTTCTTCCGATTGTTGGGTATAGTTATAATAATTTTGTAAAAGCGGACGCTTCGATTGGTGAATGCAGGTCGCACCATAAACCAATACTTCCACAGGAATATTTAGTTGCGGGGCCATGATTTTCATTTCCTCGAAAGGAACTTCTCGCGCTAAAACGGCTGCCCTTGCCCCTTTTTGTCCCCAAAAATTGATTTGACGAGCACTCGTTACTAAGGTTTCCCCTGCATAGATAAATGGCAAGGCACATTCTGGATTTTGCTTCATGCGGTAAATAATCCCAGGATCTCCGAGAGCGATTTGATCGGCTTGATTGGTCTTCAGAAATGCTAGGTATTCTGGAATCAGCTTCATTTTTTCTGGATGCATGATGCCATTGACCGCGATCGTCACTTTCTTTCCAGCTTCGTGGGCCATGTCGATCAGTCTGATTTGCTCTTCACGAGAAAAAGAGGTCGGTAGGCGCAGCCCGAATGTCTCTTCTCCAAAAAACAATGTATCAACATAAGGGATGAGCTGCTGTGCTTGCTCGATCGATTCCACCGTGGCGATAATCTCAACCATAATACTCCTCCTTTTTTCAACTCATTCATAGTATCACACAGCAGGATTCTTTCCAAGAGGTCTCGTTACTCTTTTTTTCACGAATAGCACTTGTCTCATTAATCAACCGTTGTCATAAAGCTGTTTATAAATATATTTTTTTGTGAATCACCAATCATAATCAATGGAGACTTCTTGATCACTACTAGACATAGCAAGACAAAAAAGCGACGTTCCTATGGATGCCGATTGCTCGACCATAGAAACGCCGCTGCCGTTATTGGCTCGACTTAAACTTGTTGCAAGACCCGTGCTTGTCCCTCTTTGACATTGAGGGTGATCGATCCTTTGGAAGCACCGATCGTCACTTTGTCACCTAAATGAATTTGTCCTGATAGGAGTGCTTCACTTAAACGGTCTTCGACTTCTTTTTGCAAGGCCCGACGAATCGGCCGTGCCCCATATTCTGGATCAAAACCAGCTTTACCGATCACATCGATGGCAGATGGCGTGATCTTCAATTGGATGTCTTGGTTGCTTAACCGTTTGATGATCGCTTTGCTCATGATCTTCACGATCTCGTGGATCTCCCCTTCACCTAAGGATTGGAAGACCACTGTTTCATCCACACGGTTCAAGAACTCTGGACGGAAGGCTTTTTTCAGCTCTTCTAAAATCCGTTTTTGCATCGCTTGGTGATCTTTCGTTAAATCAGTGACATTGAATCCAACGCTTTTTTCTTCGCGGATTTGTTGGGCACCGATATTAGAGGTCATGATCAAAATCGTGTTGCGGAAATCGACCTTTCGACCTTTGGCATCCGTCAAATGTCCATCATCTAGCACTTGCAAGAGGATATTGAAGACATCGGGATGGGCTTTTTCCACCTCGTCCAATAAGATGACGGAGTAAGGTTTTGAACGGATTTTTTCCGTCAATTGCCCACCTTCATCGTAGCCGACATAGCCTGGCGGTGAACCGATCAAACGGCTCGTGCTGTATTTTTCCATAAATTCGGACATATCGACACGAACCAAGGCATCTTCACTGCCAAACATCGCTTCCGCTAAGGCTTTAGCAAGCTCGGTTTTCCCGACACCGGTCGGCCCTAAGAACATGAAGGAACCGATTGGGCGGTTGGGGTCTTTCAATCCACTGCGGGCGCGGCGGATCGAACGAGCGACTGCTTTGACCGCTTCTTCTTGGCCAACTACCCGTTGATGCAAGATCTTTTCAAGATCCAACAAGCGTTCGCTTTCTTTTTCTCCATCTGTTGCAAAGGTACACCAGTCCATTGGGAAACGACCGTGGCAACATCTTCTGCAGTAACACTATCGGCATAGCCTGACGCTTCTTTGACTTCCATAAACGCCACTTCCGTCAGTTGTTGGGTCAATTTCTTTTCCTTGATTCGCAGACGAGCTGCTGCTTCAAAATCTTGCTGGCGAATGGCTGCTTCTTTTTCTTCGATCAAGTTAGCGATCTCGTTTTGTAGTTCTGCCAATTCCGAACTTTCATCGGTTTTGTCTAGACGCACCTTGGCTGCTGATTCATCCATCAAATCGATGGCTTTATCTGGTAATTGGCGCGAATTGATGTAACGTACGGACAATTGCACAGCGGCGTGTAACGCATCATCAGAAATTTCCACCCCATGATGTTCTTCATAACGAGGACGCAAGCCCCGCAAAATTTCTTCCGCTTCTTCTGGTGTTGGTTCGTCGACTTGCACTCGGGCAAAACGGCGTTCTAACGCAGAATCTTTTTCAATGTATTTTTGGTACTCATCTAGCGTTGTGGCACCGATGGTTTGCAATTCTCCACGGGCTAAGGCTGGTTTCAGAATATTCGAGGCATCAATCGCCCCTTCGGCTCCGCCGGCCCCAATCAGTGTATGCAATTCATCAATGAATAAGATGATTTGACCATCTTGATAGATCTCATCGATGATTTTTTCATTCGGTCCTCAAATTCCCCACGGTATTTCGTTCCGGCAACTAAAGCCCCCATGTCCAGCATCATCAAGCGTTTGTTTTGCATGTCTTCTGGGACTTCCCCATTGATGATTTTTTGGGCTAAGCCTTCGGCGATCGCGGTTTTCCCAACACCAGGTTCCCCCACGAGAACAGGGTTGTTTTTGGTCCGACGGCTAAGGATCTGGATCAACCGCTTGACTTCTTTGGCACGCCCGACAACAGGATCTAGGCGTTTTTCACGGGCTAATTTGGTCAAATCACGGGCTAAGGAATCCAAGGTCGGTGTTCCTTGCTGCGCTTTGGCTTGGGCTGGACGACGACGACCAGCACTTCCGTTGGTTTTGCTTTCATTGAAGCCCATTTTTTTCTTCAAAAGCTGACGCATTTTCGCGAGACTCAAGCCGAGATTCAGCATGATTCGTGAAGCCAATATGTCTTCGTCTCTTAATAAGCCCAATAATAGATGTTCGGTACCGATTTGTGGTGCCCCTAAACGCTTGGCTTCATCCCCTGCATAAGCAAATGTATGTTTTGCTCGTGGTGAATATGCGAGATAGGCATTTTCTGGATATTGACGAACGGTGCCGTACCCTGTTAAATGTTCGATTTCTTCACGAATATCATTTTCTGTGATATTCATTTCCCGCAAGGTTTTGCCGGCAATCCCGTTTTGTTCAATGACCAATGCCAATAGAATGTGTTCAGAACCTACTGCTTGGTGCTTAAAGTATTTTGCTTCTTCTTGGGCGATAGCCAAAACGGCTTTCGCGCGTTGGGTGAATAATTCATCCATCTCTTTCACTTCCTGTCTTCGTAACTTAATCGTTCTAGAATTGCATGGAGCAAATCAGCTCGTGTTCTATTTTCATAAGGAGAACGTCCTAGAACTGCTTTCGCGATGACGGTCAATAATAAGTTGCCTTCTCGCTTGGACAGGATTCCTTCCTCATAAAGTTTCTGGATTATTGCATATGCATCTTTTTCCGAGATGGTTTCATCGAATAATTGATTCATTTCTTTTAAGTAGTGGTGGCTGTCCGTGATTTTGACTTTTTCGATCCGAATATAGCCGCCCCCGCCGCGTTTGCTTTCAACCGCATAGCCTCTTTGAACGGTAAAGCGGGTATTGATCACATAGTTTATTTGTGAGGGCACGCAGTTGAACAAATTTGCCATTTCTGCGCGACGAATCTCAATGGTTTCACTGTCTTCAAGAATTTTCTTCAAATATGCTTCAATCAAATCGGAAGTATTGTGATGACTCAATTCATTCCCTCCCTTGACTAATTCTGACCTTCATTATACCCAATTTTTGATTCCTTGGAAAGATGTACGCTTGCACAAAGGGCCGGACTAAAGGAAATTTTAAAGACACTTATCCCTCGCTTCAGCTTTTTTAGCTACAAAAAGAAACAAGCAGCTAGTCGAGGAACAAAAAGAAAATTCTTTGGTCCCCGTAGGCTGCTTGGTTAAAGTATTTGGTTTTAGCTAGTTTCTAATCACTTTCTGAGCTACTTTCACTCGTAGCGCTTGAATCAGAGGAATCATCTGAACTACTGCTTGGCGTCGATGAGGACGAATCATCTGGTTCAGGTCCTCTAGAGATCGTGACCGTTACAGTAGAGCCAACTTCGACGGAGGTTCCAGCACCTGGAGAGACACGGACAACATGCCCAGCTGGTACCGAGTCATTATAGCCGTCCTCTTCCTCAAAAGTTGAGTCCAATCCCGCTTCATTCAAGTCTGCTTCTGCATCGGCTTGGCTTTTCCCAACAATTCTTGGTACATTGACCATTTCCTGCCCACTGCTGACCGTCAAAGTAATGGTCGTTTGGGAAGTCACCACCGTTTCACCTGTTGCGGGTGCTTGGGCGATGATCGTGCCTGATGGTTGACTGCTAGATTGATAGTTCACTTCGATCTGTGATCGGTCGACACCGCGAGAAGTCAATGCTGCTCGTGCATCTGCCTCTGTCATGCCATAATAGTTGTCCATTGCGAAGCTATCTGGTCCGGAGCTGACCTTAAAGGTGATTTCGTCTTCTGCTGGGGAAACTTCCCGCCCTGCTGCTGGTGATTGACTGATAATATCCCCTTCATCGACATCATCTGACGACTCTAGCTCTTCTTTGATTCTGTCTTCATCAAAGCCCAAATCGATCAACTCTTTTTTGACATCATCAAAGGAACGGCCTTCATAGTCATCAAGGGTGATTTTCTTCGTTCCGCTACTGATGTAGAGGGTCACGACGGAATTCTTTTTGACTTCATTGCCTTCTGGGGGATCGGTTTTGACGACACATTGCCTTCTTCGACTTCATCATCTTCGATTTCTTCCACCTCGTCTGCCACTTTCAAACCGGCGGCTTCCAGTTCGGCCCGAGCGGCGGCTTCTGTCTGACCACTGACTTCAGGAATTGCCACATCTCCCCGACCACCGCCGAATAGGAAGTAACTGCCTATCCCTAGCAGTGCGATCACCATAATGATTGGCAGCAGTAGCCAGCGCTTGCGTTTTTTCTTTTTCGGCTGCGCCGCTTCTTCAGCTTGATCCGCAGCCGTTTCTGCCACGGGTTCTTCCACTGGCGGCGTTTCGACTTGGGCTGCTTCCACAGGGGTCAGCACTCTCGTTTCATCCATCAGGGCATGAGGTTCCCATCTCGGTTCATTGAGCCGTTCAGGAGACAACACGGTATCGAGATCCGCCCGCATTTCATCGGCGGTCTTGTAACGATCCGCCGGTTCTTTGGCGGTCGCCTTCAACACAACGTTTTCCAGCGATTGTGGAACATTTTTGTCATAGATCCGAATCGAAGGGATCTCATCTTGGAAGTGTTTCAAGGCGATCGTTACGGCTGATTCGCCATCAAAGGGTACTTTGCCGGTTAAAATTTCATAGAGGATAATCCCGATCGCATAAATATCTGATTGATTGGTGGCCATACTGCCTCGTGCTTGTTCTGGTGAAAGATAATGCACCGAGCCTAGCATCGAGTTGGTTTGGGTGATCGATGTTTCTGATAGGGCGATCGCGATCCCAAAATCGGTGATTTTCACCACGCCGTCTTCATTGATCAGCACATTCTGGGGCTTTAGGTCCCGGTGAATGATGCGGTGCTGATGGGCCAATGCCACCGCTGATAAGATTTGTTGGATGATATCAACGATCTGCAAATAAGGTACGGGATAGTGCGTTTGGATATAGCGCTTGAGATCCATCCCTTTGACATATTCCATCACCAAAAACTGCATGCCGTCTTCTTCGCCGACATCATAAACGGTTACGATGTTGGGATGAACCAGCTCAGTCGCCGCCAAGGCTTCTCGTTGAAAGCGCCGAATCGCACTTTGGTCGTTTTGGAAGTCAAAACGAAGCACTTTGATTGCCACTTCACGGTCTAAGATCAAGTCATGCGCCAAAAACACATTTGCCATTCCGCCGCTGCCGATATTGCCGATGATTTTGTATCGGCCGTTTATCTTCTTCCCAATTTCGATCATGGGCGCTCTCCTCCAACTTTAATCAATAATACCGTGATATTGTCGACACCGCCGCGTTCGTTGGCTTGATCGATCAATGATTGCACTGCTTCTTCCAGCTCAGGGGTTTCTTGGATCGTTGCTGTGATCTCTTCATCTGAGACCATGTTGGTCAATCCATCTGAACACAGCAGCAAATAATCCCCGTCTGCAATAAAGTGGATCGCCACATCGACTTCGACTTCGCTTGGCATACCGATCGAGCGGGTCAAAACGTTTTTGCGAGGATGATTCAAGGCCATTTCTGCTGTGATTTGTCCTGACTTCACCAATTCATTGACCAGTGAATGGTCCTCTGTGATTTGGGTCAGCACTTGATTGCGTAAAAGATAGGCACGGCTGTCCCCGACATTGGCGATCGTAAACTGGTCGCCTAATAAGGCCACAGCAATGATCGTGGTGCCCATGCCGCTAAGTTCTTCTTGTTCTTGTCCTTTTTGGAAAATCACTTGGCTTTCCGCTTGGATTTTTTGGATCAGCCATTGGGCAGTTTTTTCACTATCTGTCAGTTCTGTCTGTTCCCAAGCGGTGCCGATCTCACTGACTGCTTGACGGCTAGCGACATCTCCGGCCCGGTGGCCCCCCATGCCATCGGCAAGCAAGGCCAATGTCACATTGGCTTTATTTACATAGGTTGCTGCAAAATCTTGGTTTGTGTTGCGACGTTTGCCGACATCTGTTTGAAAACGAATCTCCAATTTCTTTCACCTCGTTACTTTTTGCGTAGACAACTGATAAAAAAGCCATCTGTCATAAAATCTTGCGGATAGATCGTCAACATATCCTCTTGAACAGCTTCAGCTGCCAGCGGTCCTACCGCAAGAGGCATTTGCTCAAATTCAGGATGGTCAGCGAGAAACGCTGCCACGACTTGTTGATTTTCTTCCGCTAGAATCGTACATGTGCTGTAGACCATTATACCCGATTTTTTCAAGGTTGGGGCGGCACTTTCCAAAATCTCTCGCTGAATCTGCGGCAAGCGTTGGAAATCGGCTTCCGTCTTGCTGTATTTGATGTCCGGCTTACGGCGCATCAATCCTAATCCAGAACAAGGGGCATCCACTAAGATGCGATCAAATTGTTCAGGGGCAAAGGTTTGAGCCGTCTCCCGCGCATCCATCACGCGGGTTTCCACAACTGCTTCTACGCCTAAACGTTGGGCATTTTGCTGAATCAACTTAACCTTATGGGCATGGATATCCAGTGCTGTCACTTTGCCGCCCTCTGCGGCAGACAAGAAGGCAGCGATATGGGTCGTTTTGCCTCCTGGTGCGGCGCAGGCATCCAGTACTTGATGGTCTCGGGCTACTTGTAAAACGGGGGCAACCAGCATCGAACTTTCATCTTGGATCGTCAGTAAGCCTTCTTTGTAGAGGGACGAGCCCGCCATAAAGCCTTTGTCAGCCACAACCCCATAGGGGGAAAGCTCACTTGGCCGTGCGTCGATGCCTTCTTCTTGCAGCCGCTCGATCGCTGCTGCTTGCGAGATGCGCTGCAGATCGATACGACCACTGGCATGATTGGGTTCAAATAGGGCATAGCCCAGCTCACTGGTTTCTTCGATCCCAATTTGTTTGACTAGTTTCTTCGTTAGCCACAGGGGCAAACTGATTTCCGTTGCTAGACGTTCCATTGGGTCTTTGATCAATGCCAAGTCTGGCACTCCTTGTCGTTGGATCGTGCGCAGCACCCCATTGACGAATTTACCGGTTCCCGGATTGCCTTTGGCTTTCGCGATATCCACGGCTTCATGAATGATGGCATGGGCGGGTACTTTATCGAGATACAGCATCTGATACAAGGAAAGCCGCAGCAGCGTTTTGACCCACGGATCGACTTTGCGGGCATTTTTAATAAACCGGTCCAAATAATAATCCAATAAAAGCTGACGACTGATGGTGCCGTACACCAATTCAGTCAATAAGCGACCGTCTTTGTCATTTAAACGCCCTTGATTCATCAATTCCCGCAGCAGTAGATTGGAATAAGCGCCGCCTTTTTCGATTCGTAACAACGCTTCTAGGGCCACAAAGCGCACTGTATATTGTATGTCTCCAAGATTACGCTTCATAGGTACCTACCTGATCTCCTTTTTGAATCTGTTGTCCACTGCCGTTTAAGAATGCGGCAATGTCTTGTCGGCCTTTTCCAGCTGGCTGCAATTCATCGATAGCCAATACCGTGCCTTCACCACAAGCGATCAGCAACGTTTTTTTCGTCCGTTCAATGATCGTTCCTGGCTGGGCTGTCGTCGTTTGCTCCAGCGGTGTTACTTGCCAAAGCTTCCAGCGGTTGCCGTTTTGTGTCGTAAAAGCGATTGGCCATGGCCGCATGCCTCGGACTTGGGCGTCGATTTGCACCGCCGTTTTCTGCCAGTCGATGGCTTCTTGTTCACGGCTGATATTCGGCGAGAAGGTTACTTTCGCTTCTTCTTGCGGAACTGGCTGCAGCTCTCCTGACAAGATTTTCGGCACAGTTTCCAGCAGCAAGTCTTTGCCTAATAGGCTCAACTTATCAAACATTGTCCCCACATCATCTTGTGCCGTGATCGGCAAACGAGCTTGAGCAAAAATACCGCCAGCATCCATTTTTTTGATCATTTCCATGATGGTTACACCCGTTTCTTGCTCCCCTTCCATGATGGCATAATGCACAGGTGCCCCGCCCCGGTATTTCGGCAGTAGGGACGCATGAACGTTGATAGCGCCATACTTCGGTACTTCTAGTAAAGCACTAGGTAAAAATTGGCCGAAAGCTGCCGTGATCAGCAGATCGGGTGCTAAAGCTTGAATCTGCTCCATTTCTGGTGACCCACTGATTTTTTCTGGTTGTAAAACCAACAAGCCATGCTTCAACGCCGCTTCTTTGACGGGTGTCGGAGTGATGGTTTTTTTGCGACCGACGGGACGATCCGGCTGGGTCACGACTGCTGCCACTTCATAGCCGGCTTCAAGCAAGCCTTCTAAAATTGGGACGGAAAACGCCGGGGTACCCATAAAGACGATTTTAGTCATTTTCATGTTCCTCCATATACTTTTCTAAGTCTTCTTCAGGAATGCGTTCGACGAGCTTGTCGACAAACAGCACGCCATTTAAATGATCGATCTCATGCTGCATCGCACGCGCCAAGTAGCCGAATGCTTCCACTTCCATTTCTTCTCCTTCTCGGTCGAAATAGCGGACAGTGATCTCGTCTGCTCGTTTGACGGTCCCGAAGGTGTGGGGAATACTCAAGCAGCCTTCCACATCAAGGGATTCACCAGAAGAAGCGATGATCTCAGGGTTGATCATTTCAAAGCGATCGTCTTCTTCGACTTCCACGATCGCCACTTGCAGGTTTTTGCCGACTTGCGGTGCGGCAATACCGATCCCATCGTGGGCAACCATCGTTTCATAAAGGTCGTCTAGTAGCTGAACGAGCTCATCGGTAATTACTTTGACGGGTTTTGCTTGCCGACGAAGACGTTCATCGGGGGTAATAATAATAGGATAACGCATATTTTCTCCTCTAAATAAAATTCAACGGCTCTTGGTCAATCGACACGTACAATCCTTTGCGCTGATCGATTTGACTTTGATCCAACAGACGGGTCAACAAAGCAGGTAGCTGCGGTTCATTTTTGTATTTAATGATCAATTGGTAGTAATAACGGTTTTTCACCCGCAAAATCGCACTTGGTGCCGGCCCCAACAAAATACTTTGCGGTGACAGCTCCTGCTGCAGATCCCGCGCGATCGCAAACATCTTCTGAGCGGCGACTTGCTCTTCGGGATGGCTGCAGGTGATTTTGACGGTGAAATAATACGGTGGATAGCCGCTTTGGTGCCGCATCCACATCTCTTTTTGATAGAAATCTTCGTAATCTTGCGACTGCGCCAATTGGATGGCGTAGTGCTCAGGGTTGAATGTTTGGATCACCACTTCGCCGGTTTTTTCTGCCCGACCTGCCCGACCACTGACCTGAGTCAGCAGCTGGAACGTCCGTTCACTCGAACGAAAATCTGGCAAATTCAAGGCGGTATCGGCATTCAAGACCCCTACCAGTGTGATATCAGGAAAATCCAAGCCTTTGGCGATCATTTGAGTCCCTAACAAAATATCCGCTTTTTTCTCCCCAAATAAGGTCAAGATTTTTTCGTGGGCGCCTTTTTTGCGGGTGGTATCGACATCCATCCGTAAGACCCGCGCTTCGGGAAACAGTTCCTTCAACTCTTCTTCCACTTTTTGCGTGCCCGTTCCGTAATAACGAATCTTGTCTGCATTATTGGGGCAACGATGGGGGATGTGTTCTTCATGCCCGCAATAATGACAGCGCATCGTTTTGGTATCCATATGCAGCGTCAAGGAGATGTCGCAATTTGGACAAGGCAAAACATACCCGCAATCGCGGCACATCACGAAGGAAGAATAGCCGCGCCGATTCAGCAGCAAGACGATCTGTTCTTTGCGGGCCAAACGGTCTGTGATTTTTTCCTGTAACGGACGAGAAAAAGTTTGATACTTTTTATTGGCAAATTCGGTACGCATATCCACGACTTCGATCTGCGGTAATTGCGCACTGGTTTTTGCCCGTTGATTCAATTTCAATAAGCGGTAGACTTCTTTTTGTGCCCGAGCACGAGATTCCAATGACGGCGTCGCACTGCCTAACACCACTGGACAGTGATGGTACTGGCTGCGCCAAATCGCTAAATCTCTCGCATGGTAACGAGGGGCTTCCTCTTGCTTGTAGGAGGCTTCGTGCTCCTCATCGACGATGATGACCCCGATGTTTTTCAACGGAGCAAAAATCGCCGAGCGGGCGCCAACCACCACCTGCGCCTCCCCACGTTCGATCTTACGCCATTCATCGTATTTTTCACCTTGGGACAAGCCGCTGTGTAAAACAGCCACTGCGTCGCCGAGACGGCTTTTAAAGCGTTCGACCATTTGCGGGGTCAACGCGATCTCCGGTACGAGCATGATCGCGGTTTTGCCTTGTTTCAGCAATTGGGCGATCGCTTGTAGATAGACTTCTGTTTTTCCACTGCCGGTGATCCCTTCCAGTAAAAAAGTCTGTGCCTCTTGGTTATCCGCACAAGCAGTGATTTGCGCTACTGCAGCTGCCTGTTCTTCATTTAATTCAAGGGGGACCGTTTTTTGAAATTGACGGTCTTTGTAAGGATCACGGTAGGCTTCAACTTCCGTAAAGGTCAGCCAGCCAGCTTCTTGCGCTTGGCTCAAAGCCGCAGTGGAAATCCCTTGTTCGGTAAAAAAGGAAACCGGCAAGCGGGCTTCCTCTGTCAAAATCTGTAAGATTTCCAGCTTGCGTTTGGCCCCTTTGCGCAGCTGTTGCTGGACGGCGGGGATTTCTGCTGGCTCGATCTTGCGTTCAATGTAACGGGTCATTTTCGCTTTGTTTTTATTTTTCACGAGATACTGCAATTCAACTACTGCGGCTTCCCGCAAAGGCTTCAACTGCGGCAGCAGCCCTGCACTTTCGGCGTCTTGCCAACTGAGGATGCCGTCTTCAGGAAAATATTCTTTGATGGGATGATTTCCTTCCAGCAAAACGATCTGCTTTTGGTACTCGGCTTTCATCACACTAGGCAGCATCGTCTGCAAGCAAGTAATCTTAAAGGCAAAGGTCGTTTCCTTCATGTAGTCGGCTAATTGGAGAAGTTCTTCATTGACGACAGGCGACAAATCCAACAAACGAACGATTGGTTTTAAGGTCTGCTGCGGTTCGGCAACTTCTGAAAGGCCGACGACGAACCCTTGGATATGGCGGTCGCCCTTGCCAAATGGCACTTCGACCCGCATCCCTGTCTCAATGGCGGCTTGTAATTCTGATGGGATCAGATAGGTAAAAGGCTGATCGGTCTGCATCGTGGGAACATCCACGATCACTTCTGCTATGTACGCCATTTCTTCTCCTCCTTTTAGGTTCTATTTTACTAAATGGGTGGGGGTTTGTCTGTACCCCTTACAAAAATTTAACCATCGCCATTCAAAAGAAAAAGCCAGAACACAGGCGTGCTCTAGCTTGCTTTTGTCTATAGCTTTTGTTCGTCGCGGATACGCGCTTCTAATTCTTTTTGTTCTTGGTCTTTTTGCGCTTTGCGCTCTTCTTGTTCCATTTTCAAGCGGGCCCGTTTGATTTCTGGATGCGGATCATTAACGACTAATTCCGCTTCGATTTCTTCAAGTGCTTGACCCACGCTTTTCACTGAATCAAAGTTTTCTAGTGTTGCTTGCGCACCGGCATCAAGTTCATGCGCCCGTTTGCTTGCTAAGATCACTAATGAATATTTTGAGTTGACACGATCCAACAAAGAATCGATTGAAGGTTTTAACATCATATTTCTTACAGCTCCTCTAACATTTTGATATAGGTTCCGATCACTCGGTCAACGCGAAAATGTTCACTTGAAATAATTTCGCGAATTCGTTGGACTGCCTTAGGTACTTCATCATTGACAACGGCATAATCATACAAAGCCATCATTTCGATTTCTTCACGGGCGACACGCATCCGTTCATCGATCACTTCGGCAGAGTCGGTTCCTCTTCCTGTAATACGAGAGCGTAATTCTGCCAGATCAGGTGGCGTCAGAAAAATAAACACACCATCGGGAACTTTGTCTTTTACTTGTTTTGCCCCTTGCACTTCGATCTCTAAAAACACATCTTTTCCTTGATCCAGTGTTTGTTGGACATAAGATAATGGGGTGCCATAATAATTGCCGACATATTCGGCGTATTCCAGCATTTCACCGGCTTCGATCAAGGCTTCAAATTCTTCCCGAGTGCGGAAATAGTAATCGACCCCTTCCACTTCCCCCTCGCGTTTTTGACGAGTGGTCATTGAAACGGAATATTGAAAATCGTTGTCGTCACTCTCAAAAATTGCTTTGCGCACGGTCCCTTTCCCTACTCCGGAAGGTCCTGATAAAACTATAAGTAATCCTCGCTCTGACATAATGACGTCCTTTCACTGACATTTGCTTAACGTCTATTTTGCACTTTTTTTCAGCAACTTTCAAGAACTACTTTATTATAATGGGAATTTCATGAAATTGCTAGTCTCCACTTCGGCCGCTTTCTTAAAAGCCCATGTTGCTTAAGGTATTGATGACCCCTGCTAATTCGTCTTTGGCAGTGATCGCTTTTTCAGTAGGATCCGTCACTTCTTGGCAATCGATACGTACGATGTACCGACGATTTAAAGAAACCGCTACGCCATCAACTAATAGATGAAGAAAATCCGGCTCGATAGCTACGCAGGCATCTTCCCACGCAGAGAAATTCTCTTTGTCAGAGGGTATACTGCGTTTGATGACATTTTTTCCGCTCAGTTCGTGAAAGGTGATATCGTAATATTTCATTGGTTCATTCCTCCTACTCGATGTTTTGAACTTGTTCTCTGATTTTTTCAATGATCGTCTTCATTTGGACGACACTGTTTTTGATTTGGATCGGACTTGATTTTGAGCCAATCGTATTGACTTCCCGGTTCATCTCTTGGATCAAGAAATCCAGCTCTCGACCTATTGGTGTCTCAGCTGCCAGCAGCTCCGTCATCGTCGTTAAATGGATACTTAAACGATCCAGTTCTTCGTGGATATCGCCGCGTTCCAATAAAATCGCCAACTCTGTCAGTAAACGATCGCGCTCGACTTCTTCCCCTAAATAGGCAGTCAGTTTCTTTTCAAAGCGTTCTTGGTAGTCTGCCTCATAGAGGGCCACGAATTGTTTGAGTTCTGTCAGCTTTTCCTGCAGCTGTCGCTGGTTTTCTTGCAAGATCTGCAGAATGCCTTGCCCTTCCACCCAGCGGCTTTGATCGATCGCTGCCAGCGCTTGATCTAATGCTTCCATCACGCCATCGGCTAAGGTGCTTTCTTCTGGCTCTTGATCAGAGATCGTTAGGAAGGCCTCATGGAGCAGGAATTGTTCCAGCAATGCTGCTTTTGGCAGCTCTGGCAGGTCAAAACGGGCGTTGGCTTCAGTATCGATCTCCTGCATGAAACGTTCCAGTAGGTCCCATTGGATCTCGATCTGTTTCGTATTTGCGGTTTTTTCTTTTAAAGTCACATACAATTCGATTCGTCCTCGCTGGAGGGTCTGCTTGATCGACTGCCGTAAAGCACCTTCTAGAGGATTCAACTGTTTGGGCATTCGCAGCTGCAGGTCCAAAAAGCGCTGATTGACACTTTTGATCTCAATTTCGATCTGCACATCTGGCGTTTCTGCACTGCCTTTGCCAAAACCAGTCATACTTTTCATTTGATCACTCCTCACCCTTTTGCTTTCTTACATGGAAAGCAAGGCTTTTTTAAGTTCTGCAAATTCTTCATTGGATAAGGTCACGCCTTTGCCCATCTTCTCGTGCTCTGGGCCCCAATCTCTCAGATCAAATTTTGGCGGACGCCCATTCCAGCTCACCAAATTCAATTCTTTGCGCCAGCCTCTTTGATTTTCCGAAAGCACGGCGATCTCTTCAACGATTTCATACGAAAATTTATCCATTTTCTGCTCCTTTCAAAAGATAGTGACTATACGCTGCCATTAAAGCAGTCAGCGGGTAACGCCGACGAATCTGCTGAAGGGCGGGCAGATTCAATTGCTGCGTCCGATAAAAAAAGAAAAAGCGGTTTTGCTCGGACAAGACAAAAAAACGGTCGCGATAATAGCTCAGCCACTCGGTGATCGACCAGGCATCGGCTTCTTCCACTGCCTTTAGCGCAATTTTTTCAGCTAAAGCCGTTAGCATCGTTTCCTGCTCATAAATCACCGTAGGCGCTAGATACAATACTTTCGCGGTACACTCTATCAGTATACGCCCCCACTGCTCAAATGGCACATCCTGTTGATAGAATTTACGCATTTTTTTCCAAAATTCTTTTTTCTTTAGTTCCTGATAAAGCAACGGGTCTGTCTGGCATAGCTCTTTCAAAAAGCCCCGCCATAACGGCTGAAAATCAACCGTCTTTTCAAAGGTATACCAATGGCCTTGGTATTTGTCGAACACTTTCAAGGTTTCCAAATAGCCTAAGGTCATATTATCCAGCGAACGCTGGGCATCAAAAACCAAAAAGCTGCCTAAGGACCAAGGAGACCCCAACGAAAGCTGCGCAGTTTCTTCCGTCAAAACCGTCCTTTTATTGATGCCAGGTCCTTGGACATCCACGGTGATACATTCCGTTGCCCCTTGCTGGAGAGCGACATCGATGGGCAGGTTATTGCGATAGCCGCCATCGATATAATAAGCATCATTAATTTTTTGCGCCTGCATCGCTGGATAAAATGAGGCGGATGCCAACAACCAATGCAGATTTTCCTCAACTGCGGATGGATCAAAGGCATAAACCGTCTCCTTGAAATCGGGCAGACGAGTCGTACAGATCAGCAAATGACAAGCAGTTTGGCTGAATTTTTCTTGATCAAAGGTCTTTTGCAAAAGCTTTGCCAAGGGTTCGGTACTGGCGCCGTTGCTTTTGACTGCTTCGCGGACCAGCGAGTTGGCTTGATTCATCAAATCCCGCAGTGTTTGGGCTCGTACCGAAGCAAGCGGATAGTGCAATACTTGCTCGCTGGAGATATTTGCCCATAAATCGACGGCCGCTTCCACATCATTCATTAAAATCAAGGCGCCATTCAACGCACCAACGGAAGTTCCTGTGATCCATTCAAAGGTGATGCCCCGTTCTTGCAGCGCTTGCCAAACCCCGATTTGATACGCCCCATGAGCACCGCCACCGCCTAAAACCAGCGCCGTCTGATAAGCTAGCACTCTTTGATACCCTTGAGGGACCACCTGATACCCTTGCTGGATAAACCACTCAGCCAAGGGGGTCCGATGAGGGAGCTGCCACAAGACGGCTGCTACAAAACGACTGCGGGCAAAGCTTTCTGTCACAGCTAGCAGTTGTTTCCAAGTAAACTCAGCGGCTGCTTCCACCAGCAGATTGGTGATAGTCAGTGTCTTTTGGTCAAAATCAAACTGCCCGGCAAGGTAAAAGCGGCCATAACGGCTGTCGATCTGCCAGCCCTGCTGCGCCATGTCGGCAAGAAAGGCTCTTCGCGCTTTTGAGTGCGACTCAAAAAAGGAAAAGACCAGTCGGCTTTCTTGAAACCCTACCCTTTGTGCAAGAAAATCGATCGAAGTCAGTTTTTTCACTTTCATCAAGACGCCTCCTTAAGCAAAAAAGAATAGACGAATGACACGCCAGCTGCCGTACCACTCGAGCTATTCTTTTGATTAAAATGTTCGTTGTGCCATGTTGAATGCCGCCAGCATCTCATCCGTAGCTTCATCGACTGGCGTCACAGATTCCAAATCACCTTGGATCACACGACGGGTGACACCGCCCATTTCGCCACAGGTGATCAGCGTGATCATTTTGCGGCCTTCTACTTCGTCAAGCAAATAGACATCGGTCGGATCGACCCGCACAGAAGAAGTCGCGGTATACGTGTAAATATTTTCCAGATCGGTCACATAGATAGCCGCCCCGATGGCGACATCATCCAATGGTGTAAACAAAAGATCTGGCGATTGGGCGCGATGGCTAGCTAACGCGTAATTGCCTTCCCCATTTTTTGGGTGGGACTTAACGTACCAGCACCATACAGCAAGGCCTCGTTGGCCAAGCCTTTAAAAATCGGCAGATTGATCCCAACACTAGGAACCGCTACGCCGCCGATCACTGGCAAGGCTTTGTTGCTCAGCTGCGCCCGTAAGACTGCTTCTGAACTCGCCGGCTCCACGGCATCAAAATCAAAGGTCGCTTCCGCTTCCATGTTTTTTTCCAAATCACTACGATCAATGGTGCCGACTGCGTATGCTTCACCTGTTTGTTTAATAAAATAATTTTTGATTTGATTATTAAAAATCAATGCTAAACCAATCAATAACAGCAAAAGCAAAAAGAGATTGCTCAGCCAATTGGAAAGTCTACTTTTCTTTTTTCTCATAGGTTCTCGTCTCCATTAGTTTCTTCTTTTATCATACCAAAATCCTCATAAAGACGCCAATTTGGGCCATTTTTTTTACGAAAAGACAAGATTTGCCTTTTTTTGTCGAAAAAGGGAACTTAAAAATTGTTTTTTCTGTTATTTTGTAATATAACTTTAAACGAAAAGATACAAGCAATTTTCAGCGCTTTGTTGTAGAATGAACTTAGTAGATAGGAGGGATCGATCGGCATGTCTAACACGATTTACGTACATATTGATACAACCAGCAATGCCGTCTTGACCCGCGGGCTTGCCCCCAAGATTTTAACAAGAGCATTGTCCATCAGCCCAAGAATCTGCTCTTGCTTGATCCTTCCAGTGATTTCGGCGAATTCGACGGTCATACGGGCTTAAAAGTCATTCGTGGAATGGAAGATGTCCAACTGTTTTTTCAGCAGATCAACAAAGGTCGTATTGCTGAAGAAATGAAGTGGATCGATTTTAACGATTACGAGATGGTCAAAGAATTGACGCCTTTAGAGATCTCCGAATTGTTATATTTTGGCCACATGAAGACACACCTCCACTCCCCTTTCTTTTACAAACTGCAAAATAACTTTGTTTTCTTTGACTTAAAAGATGCACGTTCCCGTGTTTATTATCGCTATTTAGATGAATATTACCGGATCTTGGCGGATCGGATCACCCGCATCGTCTTAGAAAAAATCAATGATCGTCTCTCCTTTTTTAAAAAAGCGACACCGGTGGAAAAGCTCGACTTTAATTTGCTGAAAGAATTGCGGGGAATCATGCAAGAAGGCATCGTCTTCTGTCTGACACAAGAGCAACTGATCGATAAAACTTATACGATCCCGATCTATCTGTCAGAAGATGCTGGCTTGAAAAGCACATTGGTCAATCAAAAAGAGTTAGATCAAATTGCAGTTTTGCGCTACTCAGCCAGCAAAAAAAACTGGTCGTTGGAAATTGATCAAGAAGATCTGGCTTTTGGATTTTTCGACAAAAAAATGTCTTGATGCTTCTCTTTTTCAAAGAGCATCAAGACATTTTTTATGATTTCATTTCTAAAATTAAACTTTCGGCACAAATAATTTTGGAGCGGCCTTGACTAAGAGACCTAATACGACCCCTACATAAACGATATTGATGATGACCGATGACCCATTAAAGATCAAGGAATACAGATACGGACTTTGTCCTGGCGGTGCGTACATTCCCCAGACAAAAACCCCTGCCCAATAATGCCAAAACCAACGGCTAATCACCGCCACGATGCCCCCTAAGACGACATACCACGTAACGGTTTTGCTGTTTTGACGGATCGCTTGCTGGATTTTATTAGCAAACAAGCCGCCCATCCCACCAAAAGCAAAGGCAAAGGGATATTCAAAGATGATCTGTGGAACGGTGATAAAGTTACGCATCGCACTACCAATCAAAATATTCAGTAAGCCCCACATAAATCCCGCCGTCATTCCCGGCAGCACCCCGCGACGATACGAATACAAGACCAAGGGCACGAGCCCTAGAGACAAGTCGATACTGGAATTGGCTGTCTGGATCGGGATATACGACAAGACGACCCCGATAGCAGCAATCATCGTTCCTTCCGTCCACACTTGCAGCGACATTTTTCGTTTCAAAAAAACTCCTCCTTTAGAATCATCACAATTCACAAAGGAGAAGTGTTAGACACTTCAACTCGTCACAATTCCTACGTTCGCATGATCGAAACAGGTACGAAGGGTTTAGAGTACTCTCATTCTCAGCCTTTGCAGACTCCCCTTTGTGATTAGATTCTATTTTATTTTTTGCTTGCGTTTCGCAAGTCACTTTCAAGAATACCATAAATTGGTGAAAAGAAACATGACTGCGATCGTTTTTTCTAAAAACATCCTGAAACTCCTCAAAAAAAAAACAGCCAATGAGGGGCTAAAGACCGACCATTGGCTGTTGTTCTCATGCTGATTAGGCACGATTAAATTGATAATTTTGACTCAAACAGTGGACTTACTGGTTTGTTCTCATGGATTCGTTTGATCGCTTCGCCCATCAAGGCACCGACACTGATCTCATCGATTTTTTTCGACTTGCGGTCTTCTGGCAAGTGAATCGAATCTGTTACAACTAGATGCTCAATGGCCGAATCTTCGATCCGTTCCAAGGCAGGTCCTGACAAGACAGGGTGGGTACATGAGGCGTAAACACTTTTGGCACCTGCTTGTTTCAACGCATTCGCAGCCAATGTGATGGTACCAGCAGTATCGATCATATCGTCGATCAAGACACAAGTTTTGCCTTCAACATGACCAATGATATTCATGACTTCCGCTACGTTGGCTTTCGGACGACGTTTGTCGATGATCGCGATTGGTGACTTAAGAAACTCAGCTAATTTGCGGGCACGAGTCACGCCTCCGTGGTCTGGTGAAACAACTACGACATCATCGCCTTGAATGCCTCTTTCCAAGAAGTAGTTGGCGATCAATGGTGCACCCATCAAGTGGTCAACTGGGATATCAAAGAACCCTTGAATCTGTGAAGCATGCAAATCCAGTGTAACCATACGGTTCGCACCGGCTTTTTCGATCATGTTTGCTACAAGTTTTGCGGTGATTGGTTCTCTTGATCGCGCTTTGCGGTCTTGTCTTGCATAACCATAATAAGGCATTACTACATTGATCGTCTTCGCACTGGCGCGCTTCAAAGCATCGATCATGATCAGCAATTCCATTAGGTTATCGTTTACAGGGCTGCTGGTTGATTGAATCACGTAGACGTGGGCACCACGAATACTTTCTTCAATATTCACTTGGATTTCACCATCGCTAAATTGTTTGACTGAACACTTACCTAATTCAACACCTACTGCAGCTGCGATTTTTTCCGCCAAAGGACGATTTGAGTTCAGAGAAAAAATCTTCAATCTTGGATCAAAATAATGATTTGACATGAGAACCTCCACTTTCTTTGCGTTCATCTAGAAAAAAATGACTCCTTTTTACTAGAATCTTCTTCCTAATAAATAGTAGTCATTTTTCCTTAAGAAATCAAGTCATTTCGCTATTTCTAATTTAGATAAGGTAACTTTTTCGCGTAATCCGCTTTATTTTCCTGACGGGCGCGGGCAATCGCCATACTGTGTTTAGGAACATCTTTGGTGATCGTTGAGCCAGCAGCGATCATCGTTTCCTCTTCGATGGTCAATGGCGCAACTAGATTGGAGCCAGAGCCGATAAAGCAATTGTCGCCGACAGTCGTTTTGAATTTGCTCTTGCCGTCATAATTAACAAAGACTACGCCGCAGCCGACATTGATGTTTTTGCCTAGGGTCGCATCGCCAACATAAGACAAGTGTCCGACTTTGGTGCCTTCACCAATCGTCGCATTTTTGACCTCCACAAAGTTCCCGATATGGGCATGGGCCAAAATTTCCGCATGGGGACGAAGATGGGCATTGGGACCGACATCAGCGCCATCATGAATGATGCTCTCCTCGATCGTCGATGCCTTGATCGTCACTTGGTTGCCGATCTTGCTGTCTTCAATTTCAGAAGCTGCCGTAATGACACAATCTTCTCCGATCGTCGTCTTCCCTTTGATGATCACACCGGCTTCGATCAAGGTATCTGAACCGATCACAACGCCTTCGTCGATATAAGTCGTCGCCGGGTCGATCAAGGTCACGCCGTTTTGCATGTGCTGACGGTTGATCCGTTGGCGCATCAAGCGATTGGCTTCGGCTAAGGCGATGCGGTCGTTGACCCCTAAAGATTCATGGAAATCTTCGGTTTGATAAGCAGCGATGATTTTGCCGTCTTCCTTTAAGATCTCGATAATATCTGTCAAGTAGTACTCCCCTTGGGCATTGTCCGTATCTAATTTTGCCAAGGCGTCAAATAGCAATTCATTGTCGAAGCAATACGTGCCTGTATTGATTTCTTGGATCAGCGCTTCTTCGGTCGACGCATCTTTTTGCTCAACGATTTTCTCCACGATACCGACATGATCCCGTACGATCCGGCCATAGCCCGTTGGATCTGCCGCTTGTGCCGTCAAGATCGTCGCCGATGCATTTTTCCCTTGATGGTAATCGAACAAGTTATCCAAGGTTTCCGTCGTCAATAACGGTGTATCCCCACTGATTACTAAGGTCGTGCCTTTTTTGCCTTTTAAAAATGATTCGGCTTGAACGACAGCGTGACCGGTACCTAATTGTTCGGCTTGTAAGGCATAATTGGTGCGATCCCCCAGTTGCTCTTTAACCATTTCCGCCCCGTGACCAACGATCGTCACGATCTCTTCAGGATTTGTTTCCACCACTCGGTTCATGATGTGCTCCACCATTGGCTTACCGCAAACCGGATGTAACACTTTATATAACTTCGATTTCATGCGCGTGCCTTTTCCAGCCGCTAAAATTATTGCAAAACGTGCGTCCACGTATTCCACTCCTATCAATCTGAAGGATTTTTATTCATTGAATTTCCTATAAACAGTTTAGCCCAAGTACTTGTAAATTTCAACGATTTAAGGAATCGCCACCTAGACCAATCAAAAAAAGACTGGCAGCCGCCGTTTTAAAAACAGCTGCTTGCGCCAGTCTAAGAGCCACAAAAATCAGGATTTTTTCTCAAAATAATTTCCCGGTACTACCGAGATCGTTTTGGTCTGGGTATCGACATCTTCAACATACAGCAGAGAGCTGTAATCGCTGATGGCCCGCTTGCCTTTGAATTTCGTTTCGGCAAAAACCGTAATACCGACTAATTCGGCTTCAAATTCTTCAATCAAGCTCTTCATCCCATTGACCGTGCCGCCGCCTTTCATAAAGTCATCGACCACCAATACTCTAGAGCCGCGCTTTAAGCTGCGTTTGGATAATTCCATTTTTTCGATCCGCTCTGAAGAACCAGAGACATAATTGACACTCACGGTCGAGCCTTCAGTGATCTTGGAATCACGACGCACGATCACGAAGGGAACATTCAAGTAGTAAGAGACTGCTTGAGCGATCGGCACTCCTTTAGTAGCAACGGTCATCACCGCATCGATTTGTTCGCCTAAATATTTGGAAGCGATGATGCGGCCGACTTGGCGCAGCAATTCCGGTTCGCCTAATAAGTCAGATAGATAGACGTAGCCGCCAGGCAACAAACGGTCTTGCTCAGACAAGCGTTCTGCCAGCCCTTCGACGTACGCATACGCTTCTTCTTCAGAAATTTCAGGCACAAAAAAAACACCGCCAGCAGCGCCTGGCACGGTATCAAGAATGCCTGTTCCTCGTTCTTTAAAGGTCTTTTTGATAATAGATAAATCTTCGCTAATCGATGATTTTGCAGAGGCATATCGTTTAGAAAAGAAGGACAATGAAATCAATTCATGGGGATGATTCAACAAGTAATGTGTCATATCGATCAGTCGTTCACTTCGACGTATTTTCACACCGGACAACTCCTTTAGTTTATTCGCCTTATTATAAGGCTTTTTCGGGATAAATGCGAGCATTATCTGAAATATTGCTTATATTGTTCGGTTTTGATTAGAGTTTAAAAAAAAGAAACGAAAATTCTTCGTTTCTTTTTCATAAAGCCCTTTATTTGAGGCGCTGTTTTCGTTGCACGAGGATCACGATGCGTTTGATCAAATTGATCACTAAGAAAAGAGCGATAAAAACCAGCGTGATCGTCGCTCCCGGTGGTGTGTCCAAATAAAAGGAACTGGTCAAACCAGACATCATCCCAATCATGCCGATCACGACACTGATCAAAATCACCGCGTTGAAGCTTTTGCCTAAACGCATACTGATGGCAGCTGGTAAAACCATGATCGCAGAGATCAGCAATGCGCCCGCAATCGGGATCATCATGGCGATTGCCACCCCCGTCAAGACATTAAAGAGCATCGACATCACTCGCACAGGCAAGCCATCGACATGGGCGGTATCTTCATCAAAGGTCAAAATGTACATGGGCCGTTTGAATAAGAAAAATAAAGCAAAAACGACTAAAAACAAAAAACCTAAAATCCAGACTTGTTCTTGTGTGATCGTAACGATCGACCCAAACAAATACGATTGGATACTCGTTGCGGAGTTCCCCCGCTAAGGTTCATCAAGACGAGGGCTAACGCTAAGCCACCGGACATCAAAATGGCGATCGAGATCTCTGAATAACTGCGGTACAGTGTTCGCAAGTATTCCAAAATGATTGCGGCAATGACTACGATCAATAGCGTCGTCAAACTGGGATTTAGATTTAGAAAGAAGCCTAGTGCCACCCCTGCTAAAGAGACATGGGACAGCGTATCAGCCATCAATGACTGTCGTCGAATCACCAGAAAGACCCCCAGCATCGGTGCGATACCGGCAATAAAAATCGCCGCAAGAAAAGCTCTTCTCATGAATTCATATGAAAGCAGCGCCATGGTGAATCCTCCTTCCGCACTAAACGGATCTGACGGTCCGCATATTCTTTGATATCTTCGTGATCATGGGTGATCATCAAAATCGACTTGCCGTGGTCATGTGCATTGTGTCGCAGCAGTTCATAAAACAGATTGCGGGATTGTTCATCCATCCCCGTGGTCGGCTCATCTAAAATAAATAAATCAGGATCCGTGGCAAAGACCCGTGCCAAGCTGATCCGCTGTTTTTGGCCACCGGACAACTCACCGATCCGTTTATGACGCACGTCCCACATCCCGACGGCATCTAATGCACGGCGGACATGTTCATGGTCTCGTTTCGTCAGTCGCTTGAACCAGCGATCTCTTGGGTAGCGGCCCGATTGGACCAATTCCAAAACGGTGCTGGGGAACCCGACGTTAAAGGAAGCAATCTGCTGAGGAATGTAGCCGATGCTTAATTTTTCACCAGCAGCATTCTTGGTCGCCAAGGTGACTGCTCCTTTAGAAGGTTTCAACAAACCAAGGGTTGCTTTGATCAAAGTAGATTTTGCCGCCCCATTTTCGCCGGTCAAAATCACGAATTCGCCGTCTTCGACAAAGTAGGAAATGTCTTCCAAGACAGGCTCATCATCATAATAAAAGGTCAAATCTTTTACATCGATATAACGCACGCAGGCGCCTCCTTAGTGAATACTTTTTTGTAATGCTGCCAAATTGTCTTCCATTACAGACAGGTATGTTTCGCCGTTATCCATCTGCGCTTGCGTCAAGCTTTCTAATGGATTCAAGACCGCCAGCTCCACTCCTGTTTCAGAGGCTAAGGTCTCAGCCACCTTCGATGACGCGTTTTCTTCAAAATAGATAACTTTGACTTGCTTTTCTTCTACATATTCTTTCAGTTCAGCCAAGCGACTTGGCGTTGGTTCTTGATCGGGTGAAATGCCCGAAATCGATTCTTCGACTAAATTATACTGCCGTGCCAAATAGCCAAAGGCTGCGTGCTGCGTAACGAAGGTCCGCTGAGTCGCATCCTTTAACGCCGCTTGGTAGGCTTCATCTAAAGCAGAAAGTTTTTCGATATAGGCAGCCGCATTTTCCGTGAAGGTTGCCTTTTGCTCAGGAAACTTGGCAATCAAGTCATCGCGGATCGTTTCTACTTCTTGGATCGCTAAGACTGGGTCGGTCCAAACATGAGGATCGTACGTATGATCATGACCTTCATGGCTGTCTTCGCTTTCGTGATCGTGCGCGTCATGATCCTCTTCCTCTGTGCCTTCCACCAACTGAATGTTTTTGGCCGCTTCAATCACTGCTGTTTGCTCAGGATCGACGGAATCCGTCAAACTAGCAACCCAAGTTTCTAGCTCAGGACTATTGTAGACAAAGGCATCTGCATCCATGATTTTGGTCATATCTTTGGCACTTGGCTCATAGTCATGAGGCTCGGTTCCTGCAGGGATCAACAAGGAGACCTCTGCTGCATCGCCTACAACTTCTTTCGTAAATTCGTACATTGGATAAAACGTCGTGACGATCGACAGCTTCTCGGTGTCACTCGATTGACTTGTCGCTTCTTGCTGCCCACAAGCGCCAAGAAGCACGCCCCCTAAAAGGAGTGCTGTAGTAAGTAAGATTTTTTTCATCGGGATTTCCCCTTCCATTTGCTGGCTCTTCTTTTTATTTTAAAACGGAACAACTCCGTTTTGTTAGCAAAAGTTACTCTATCAAATGATTTCCGGTTCGTCAAGACAAATCGTACGTTTTACGATTTAAAACTTTTATTTCGAGATAAATCGGAAAACATAGGAGATAACGTTCATTTGAAGCGGATTCTTCTCTCAGAAACTTAGTTATATTTTACACCATTCGCCATGCGCCCCTACTGTGTCAGCTTGAAAAATTAGAGAGTATGTAGGATAATGATCTAAAAGCACTTGGAGGAAACGAAGATGAACGAATTTGTAACTGTGCCGCCAACTGTAACCAACAGTGAACTGCTGAATCGAATCGATTTACCGGAAGATCCTGCATCGCAACAAACCGAAGAAATCCGCAAAGCGATCGACAAATCATTGTACGAAGAAGACAAAAAGAAAAAATCCGCAAAGCAGCAGCACCAAAAAGAATAGCCTTTGCTTTACGTAAAGAATCAGACCCCGACGCCTTTTTTTCGTCGGGGACTTTTGTGTAGGGCAGCTTCTAGATGCTTCCTCCCTACCTCAGCTGCCTTTTTCTTCGCTATATGACTGATTTTTATCGAAGGAACGAAAAAACACAGGCACTTCCTGCCTGTGTCCTTGACTCATTCATTTCAATGTACGTACGAGATAAACCTCGTCACAGAACCCTTTTAAGGCATTGTAGACCCGCTGTGCCCGTGAATATTTTTGACAAAGAGCAAAACAGTCGGTCCGCTGCCGGTCATCAAGGCAACATCGGCACCATATTTCATCATGCGATCTTTGATCTGTTGGACGATCGGATACTTTGGGATCGTGATGGCTTCTAGGCTATTTCCCATGGCAGCGATCATAGCCGAGTAGTCTTCGGCTATGACGGCGGCAGACAATGCTGCGATATCTGGATGGTGCAGTTGGTCTAGCTCGACTTCTTGAAAGATTTTCCCCGTTGAAACACTCAGACGAGGTTTGACTAAGATGACCCAACATTGCGGCATCGGCCGCAGCGGCGTCACCAGCTCCCCTTTTCCTGCAATATGAGCAGTGGTCCCATACAGACAATAGGGAACATCAGTACCAACTTCCATACCAATATCGATCAGCTCTGCCATGGAAAGATCCAAGTCCCAAAGGCGAACCATCCCCCGCAACGCTGCCGCACAATCCGTACTGCCACCACCTAACCCAGCTGCCACCGGGATATTCTTGGTGATGCGAATGCGGATGCCTTTTTTGATACCATAGCGTTTTTTTAAAATACTGGCGGCCTGATAGACATTATTGCGTTTATCGATCGGTAAAAAAGCTTTGTTGGTTTCTACAATGATCTTATCTTCTGCTATCTCTTCCATTATCAGACGGTCGGCTAGATCAACACTAGACATCACCATTTCCAACTCATGGTAACCGTCTGTTCTTTTCTCTAACACATCGAGACCGAGGTTGATCTTAGCTGGCGCTTTTTCAATAATCTCCATCTTCATTCATCCAATCATCTGATAGTTATTTAGTTCTATCATAGCAGATTCTTATAAGATAGTTGAGTGATTTCTCTTGTTTTTGTGATTGTTGCCATTTTGGTTGCCCTTTGGCTTGGTTCCTCGTAAAATAGAGGTACCAACTCAATAGATAAAAGAAAGCGGGGGAACCACATGGCAAATTTGATTCCAAGAGATTTAGCAGGCGGCGAAGAACTATTAGGCAAATTAATGAACAGTTTTTGGCAAGAACGGCAAATGAACACGGACATTAAAGAGTACGAAGACAAGTATCTCGTTCAAGCAGATTTACCCGGCATCAAGAAAGAAAACATCCGCGTCAGTTACGTCAACAATACCTTGACGATTTCAGCGGCTCAAACAGAGACCACTGAAACCGAGGATGATTTCGGACATTATTTGCGCAAAGAACGCTCTAGCAGTGCCTATCAACGGACCTTCACCATCACAGACATTGATGAAGAGTCCATTAAAGCAGTGTTTGAAGACGGCGTTTTGACCCTGACCTTACCGAAAGCTAGCTACAAAGACGCACCCGCAAAAAATATTCCGATCGAATAACCGAGATACCAAAAAGGCAGTCCCTTCAGAGAACGCTCTGGGGGGAACTGCCTTTTCTTATTTGCGTGCTTGTCGTCGATATGCCTGTCTTGAGGTCTGTGGTTCTTCTTCGGAGACCTCTTTTTTGACGTACAATTTCAAACTGTAGGGTTCATGGTATTTGACATCGTTTTTGACAAAATCACCGCCAGTGATAAATAAGCCCACTGGCTCTAGAGGTTGCTTGCCGGTCCATTGAATCGTGCCGACTTTCGTCATCTCCGTGTAGCTGGTCCCGATCTGCAATACGTACTCGTTTTTCCCTTGCTGTTTGACAAAATAGTAAGGGTACAAGGTATTTTTCGGAATCGTAAAGCCGTTGGATGACGGTTTAATCGCCAATTCTTCTTGAGCGATCAAAGTCTGCAAATGATTCGCCAATACTAGCTGATAGTCTTCTTCAAAATCGATCACTGCTTTTTCAGTCGTCAAACGATCAATGTCGGTGGTGCTGATAGTTTCCCCTTCAATATTGAAGACTTCATCCGGCAAGACTTTGACAAAGGTCTGAGTGACATCGAACTTCAGGTTTTTATTCAAGAAATAATAGAAGATATTCAGTACCCAGAAATAGACTAAGACCAAAAAGCCGATCGTATAAAGGATCGCTTGAAAATAGTTTTGGTTCGCAAACATTCCATAGACGATCCGCAAAATATACGCCGTTGGAATGATACTGAGGATGGTATAGGCGCGATTCAAGTATTTGGGACTGATGTCAAGATAGCCCAAAAATTTGTGGATGCCGTTGATTAAATCTAAAATAAGCGTCATTTTCTCACCTACTCATTTCCTTGATTCTCATCCATGATCACTTGCTGATCTGGCGTGGTTTCTTCACTTGAAGAAGGCGTTTCTTGATTGTTTTCCGGTGTCGTCGGTGAAACACTCTCATCGCTTGATGGTGTCGTTTCTGTCGGCACCGAAGAAGACGGGGTCGTTTCTGGTGTTACTACTTCACTGCTGGATGACGGTGTTGTCTGCTGGTCATCGTTCGTCGGTTGTGAGTCCGTGCTAGCAGGTGTTTGATTTTGACTGTCCTCCGTTATCGAAGACGGTGTGCTTTCACTTGGTGCTTGTTCGGTCGTTTCTGTCGTTTCCGTCGCACGACTTGGTTGGCGATAACTGCCTGAATTCACCACGCCGGTAGCAGTGGCAATGATCGTTGATATCGTTAAAAGTGCAATTGGTTTTAAAATAGGCGGGACTTTTCGCATGATTCTCATCCTTTTCTTACCCGATTCTGCCCATCGGCAGTCTCGGTTCCTTCAGCCTCTTCTTACCTTTATAATCGTTTCTGACAAAAGGGTCAAGATTCCCGAGGCTTCTGTCGCAGGATTTAAAAAAACTAAACATGTAACTGTTTTCACAAAAAATAACGACGACAGTTGCCGCCGCTACACAAGGTATTCATAAAACTTTTCAAAGGTCAGGTGCAACGTGCCATGGTAATCCCGTAAAAGGGCGGGCAAAGCGATCACTTCTTCATGTTGGATCGGAGCATCAATTTGAATCACCGCTTCCTCATCATCCAGATAATAAGAACTAAACAGTTCATCATCAGCGACTTCTTCTAGCTGATTGGTCAGCTCTTCATAAAACTTTTCTACGATCGGTTCTGCCAACTCATCAAAGACCGGCTGCAAGGCTGCCTCTACATCTGGAAAAGGCTGTGCGAGTAATTGCTGTCCGCTGAGGGAACGACGGGTATTCTCATAGGTCAAATAAAGCAGGTCGAAATAATCCTCTTCTTCCCCGATCGCTTCTAGCGTCAAAAGGGCTTTTTCTACCAATGAAACCAAGGCCGAGGATACCTCTTGATGCATCACCGCATCGACTTTTTCAAATAGTTGCTGTTTCTCGATGACAAATGTTTCTTCCATAAAAGTGAATTCCGCTTTTTCAAAGCAAAGGGGGTATCAGAGATAAATAGTTGGATCGTTGCCATGGCGTTGCCTTCTTTCTTTTTCAAGCTGCGGACAAAACAGATGATTTGTCAACAGCGAAAATCTTCGTTAGCATAAATAATAGCAGGTGAACAAATTGTTCATCAAGTAATAAGGAGGAGATCGAATGAGTAAAGTTGCTGTTATTGTCACTGATCTAGTTGAAGATGTTGAATTGACGTCACCCAAAGAAGCACTGGAAGCGGCCGGACATGAAGTAGTCGTTATTAGTAATGAAGGCACCGAGACCGTAAAAGGCAAACAAGGTGGAACGTTTCCCGTCGATGCGGCCATCGATACGATCGATCCCGCCAGTTTTGATGCTTTGTTGATCCCAGGCGGTTTCTCCCCTGACCAATTACGAACCGATGAGCGCTATGTGTCATTGACGAAAGACTTTTTGACATCTGATCGTCCCGTCTTTGCCATTTGCCACGGGCCACAACTGTTTATCCAAACAGGACTGACGAAAGATTTGACCTTGACGGCTTATGATTCTGTGCGACCAGATTTAGCCTACGCAGGTGCCACCGTCAAAGATGAGCCCGTCGTGATCGACGAAACCTATCGGTTGATCACCAGTCGGAACCCAGATGACTTAGATGCCTTCAATCAAGCCATTACTGAGGCATTGAACTAACCGCGAATAAGACGTGGTTTCTTTGATAGAAAAAAAGCCGCCAGTTGCAGCGTTCGATCCTTCGTATCGATCGAGCTGCAGCTGAGCGGTTTTTTCTTGCGTAGCTTTTCGGTTTTCAGTGAATGGCTCGTTTCCCGTTACTCGTCAGAAGGCAACTCAAAACCATCGAAAGTCTCGCCATCATAGTAGCGCAATAATTCTTCCGTCGATAATAAGGAAGACGTCATTTCTTCCTGTGCCTCATTGACACCTCTCGAAGTTGTGCAAGATAAGCCGCGTAGGCTTCTGCCGACTGCCGATAAACAGCTTGCCGCGAAGTTCCTTCCCCTTGGATCGTCGGCAATTCACGGATAAAGGCCCGATAGACGGGACGGTTTTCCTGCCATTCGATCGGCAACTCAATTACTTGAAGCTGGGTTTCTTCAAACCATCGTTCCATTGCTCTCCCTCATTTCTTTTCTTATTATCGTCAAGTTGGCAGCAAAGGTCAATCGGTGAGCAAAAAAACACAGAACAAGCGCTGAAAGAAATTGACCTATCCGCAAAAGTTCGCTTATTGGGCTAACTTTTACGGATGCGGCAATTTATCTGCTTGTTCTGTGTGTTACTCGTTTTTATGCGGCAACATACGCATATTTTTCAATGTTTTGTCGGATCGTTTCAATCATGTCTTCATCTTGTAAGCCAGTGATTTCTGCAATAACTTCCGGTAGTGATTTTTCATCCAAAAGTGCTTGTAACTGTTGGCTTTGCTCATCTTCAGGGTCTTTGTAGTTGAAGATCATGCCGATCGTTTCATAGAGATGATCTGGCTGCATGTTGCGTTTTTCTAACTCAAGGACTGGTCGAATAAAGCGTTCTTCGGTTCCTAATTTGCGGACAGGTGTCCGTGCCACCCGTGTGATGGCATCGGAAATGTGTTTGTTTTTAAAGCGTTGGATGATTTTTTCGATATACCGTTCATGTTCTTCAGGATCAAAAGCCCATTTCTCAATTAAAAGCCGCCCAGTTTCTTCGAGAACGGATTTTAATTGGATCACCACTAAATGGTCCTGCATCGCTTCATCGATCGTCTGATAGCCTTGGAGGGCGCCTGTGTACGCTACCGTAGCATGACCCGTATTGACACTGAATAATTTCCGTTCAATGTACGGTTCCAGGTCCGCCACATAATGGACCCCTTGCAGATGGATCGAGGATTTCATCCCTGACTCTTGGATCACCCATTCGCAAAAAGGTTCTACTTGAACGAATAAGGGATCTTCATGATGTTGCAGCGGTACGATGCGGTCCACCGCTGCATCTGGAAAACCAACCGTCGCTTCTAACGCGGACCAATCCGCAACGTATTTTTGCACTTCGCTTTTTAAAAGGTCGATCCGCCGATCATGTTCTCACAGGCGATCACATCAATGGCGGGCTTGTCTGGGTGTTGCTGACGTGCTTCTAAGCCTTTGGCGATCAGCTCAGCGATATGCGGCAAAATGTTGGGACCAATGGCGGTCGTAAGGATGTCTGCCTCGGCGATCGCTTGGATCACCGTTTCTGGTTCTTTAGCATTGTTCAATCCTGTCACATGCTCGATGTGGATCTGTTCTTGGGTCTCATCGGCTAATTCGATGGTATACCCTTGTCTTGCTTTTAAGGCGTCAATGATCGTTTCATTGACATCAATAAATGTGATTTCAAAGTTGTTGGCAGCCAATATCTCGCCGATAAAGCCGCGACCAATATTACCTGCACCAAAGTGAACTGCCTTCATGTCTTGTCTCCTCCTTAAATCCTTATGCCACGGTCAAACTTTGGGCGATTTCTTCTTTATCTAAGGCATCCGCCAATTCGACAACGTTATCGATATCGCTGCAAAAGAGGGCGATTTGTTGGACCAATTGCAGATGATCTTCTCCTTTGCCCGCGATGCCGAAAAGGACGGTGACGATTTTTTCTTCGTCCGCGGTACCGAAATTCACGCCATCCGGCACTTGTACGATACAGATACCTGATTTTTTGACGTATTTTTTGGCTTCATCCGTACCGTGAGGAATCGCAATAAAGTTCCCCATATAGACTGAGAGCATCTCGTCACGCTCAAGCATGGCCTCGACATATTCTTTTTCTACACAGCCTGCCGCCAGCAGTTTTTCGCCGCAGTAACGAATGGCTTCTTCTTTGGTCGCAAATTGTTTGTTCAATTCAATCATGTCTTTTTCTAATACTTGCATTCGGCTCATCCTTTCTTAATTTGCTGCTTTGATCGATGCTACGATCCGTTGATAGTTCGTCGTTCCCATCAAATTATTGACAGATAGGTGGATCGCTTCTGGCGCTGACGTTTGCGCTTGCGGCGTTAGGGCTTCTTTTGTGATCACCAGTGAAGAGGCGTTGGCATGGAGATCATTGATATGGCTTTTTCTGATTGGCATCGTCAGAGCTTCTTTGGCTAAAAGATCTTGGAAGACTTTCTGAGCCATCGTTGCCGAACCTTTGCGATCATCGTGGGCCAAAATGATTTCACTGACTTGCTTAAGGTCATTGGCGGAAGGAACATCTGCCTGGTTGCCTGCTTCAGACGTTTTTGCTGACTCCCCTGCTGTCTTAGTCCCTGACAATGTGGCTACGATTTCATCGTACCGTGGAGAGTTCAGGAAATTCTCAACCGCGACGAAGGTCGCATTTGGCGCTTTTTGTTTGGCACGTTCTTGCAATTCTTCTTGAGTGACGATCAGCGTATTGGCATCGTCCGTCAAATTGTTGATGGCGGAATTCGAGACATTTTGTGGAAGACCGGCTTCTTTGACTTTTTTACGTAAGATCGATGCCCCCATAGCACTGGAGCCCATGCCTGCATCACATGCGAAGATGATACGATTGATGCCAGTCATTGGTTGAGCCGCCAAGCCTTTAGCGCTGAGTTTTGCTGCTTGCGTTTGTTGTACTTTTTCTTCAAAATTATCCACCGTATCCTTCGCATCCGCTTTCAAGATCGCGGCAGCGACGATAAAGGATACGCCTGCTCCTACGGCAATTCCGGCTAAGACAGAAACGACACTCATTACCGAGTTGAATGGCGTCATTGCTAAGATCGCAATGATCGAACCTGGTGAAGCAGGTGCCCGTAAGCCTGCACCTAGCAATTGGAAGGTAAAGCTTCCTGATACACCGCCGGCAATCACTGCTAAGAACATCAATGGTTTCATCATGACGTATGGGAAGTAGATCTCATGGATCCCACCGATAAAGTGAATGATGATCGCTCCAGGTGCCGAAGATTTCGCTGCTCCTTTTCCGAAGAAAGTGAAGGCTAGCAAGACTCCTAAACCAGGTCCAGGATTGGCTTCTAATAAGTAAAGGATCGATTTCCCAAATTCGCTGACTTGCTCAGTGCCTAATGGTGTCAAAATTCCATGGTTGATAGCATTGTTTAAGAATAAGATTTTTGCTGGTTCAATAAAGATATTGGCTAATGGAATCAAGTGGGCATTGACGATTACTTCGACCCCTGCTGCCATTGCTTCTGTCAAGGTGTTAACAACTGGCCCGATTGCTACAAAGCCCAGTAATGCTAAAGCAAAACCGATCAAACCTGATGAAAAGTTGTTGACCAACATTTCAAAGCCAGCGCGAACTTTGTCTTGGAAGATCTCGTCAAATTTCTTGATGACCCAACCGCCTAAAGGACCCATGATCATTGCACCCAATAGCATTGGGATATCCGTTCCGACGATGACCCCCATCGTTGCGATCGCCCCAACCACGGCTCCGCGGTCACCAGCAATCACTTTCCCGCCAGTGTACCCGATCAAGATTGGGATCAAATACGTTAGCATTGGACCGACCATCGTTGCAAAGGCTTCATTTGGTAAATATCCATCTGGAATAAATAATGCCGTTAATACACCCCATGCAATCAATGCGCCGATATTCGGCATCACCATACTCGACAACGTACTGCCTAATTTTTGAACTTTTGCTTTGACTGATGATTTGGCTGCTTTTTGTGTCTGTTCCATTTTTTCTCTCCTCTCGTCTGCTTACACCCTTATTGTAGGCGCTTCCCAAAAAGCTCGAAAGTCGTACTTTGGCACAAAAAACTGTGCCAAAACTTGTAGCCAAACAGACAGAACAAAAAAAGGCGAGCAGCCCCTGCACTCGCTTGTTTTTGTTATGTTTCACGTGGAGCATTTTTTTGGATTTTGCCAAAACACAAAAAAAAACGTGTACTCACTCCTTCTACACAAGGTAGAAAGAGCAAGTACACGGAGGCAGCTCATTCATGTATTTCGTTCGCTGCTCTTGTTGCAAGCCAGTCTGCTGCTGATCGCTTATTCTTCTGCCAGCAAAATCTGTTGGATCTCTTCAACCGATTCGGCATCACTAAGCGCCCGAACATTTTGCATATCAGAACAAAAAAAGGCGATTTCTTGCAAAACAGCTAATTGCTGCTCTTTTAGGACGACTACGAAAAGGATCGTAGCGATTTTGGGCTGCTCCTTTGTGCCGAAGTCGACGCCATCAGGCACTTGGATCAAAAAGAGTCCTTCTTCCTTGATCCATTGCTGGGCTTCTTCTTCCCCATGGGGCAATGCCACAAAGTTACCGATGTAAACACCTGTTTTTTGATGGCGCCGCAAAAGGCTTTTGACATAGGGCAAGGAAACGATCTCCTGGTTGACTAAGTACTCGCCAATTTTTGTCAGAGCCTCTGTGGCATCGGTAAAGTGTTGATCCAACAAAATCCGCTCCTGTGGAATATACATCGCTGATCCCTCCTATTGTTTTACTTCTTCAATCAAGAGCGAAGAGAGCAACTGATAAATAATCGAATCATTGCCCGAATTAAAAATCTCCGTATTTAGATCATTCATAATGATCGAACCACTGATTTTTCCTAACATCTGAGAGCTTGTTTCATTGATAGGATACGGCGCCAGCATGACTAATAAACGGGTAACAGCGATTTCTTTTTTATCCATCGCTAGAAGTGGCAGTGGCTGTTTCAAATCGAAAATACGAAAAACAGGTTGCAGGATCGCCGAACTCGCCGCGTGAAACAAGGCAAAGTGGGTGTCAGGAATGCCCACTGGCGCTTGGAAGTAGCGCCTTAAGAGACGATCAACAACTTTCTCACGATCCAAAACAACATGTTCATCAAAAGACGTCAGCACCAGCTGCAACGTTTCTTCCAAGTCCGCTGGGTTATCAATCGCCTGCACTTGAAACAGCGCCAATAGCTGGTTAATAGCTTCGATAAAAGCCAAGACCGCTTCATAGGATTCCTCTTTGACCAAAGCAGAGGGCGCTTTTTTGGCGGAACGTTTTTTCTGACTAATGGCTTGGAAGGCCTTCTTCAACTCTTGAATGTCTTCTTCTAGCAGGATCGGTGAAACGAGTTTGTATTCTCCTTGATACCCTGGCAGCAATGAAGTCGAGATCACCAAGTCATAGGTCTCCTCGATATTTTCCCGTTTGACATCCCCCACTCGAAAGAAGGTGATTTGATTGATAAAGGGAAAATGTTTCCGCAGCTGCATCTCTAATAAACTGATGGAGGCTAATCCGCTAGGAGAGATCCCTGCAATATTGACTTCTAACACTTTCGGATTTTTTTCCAACGAATTGGCAAAATGCAGGACCATATAGGCGATTTCTTCTTCCGAGAACTGCTGCTGCGGAAAGACCTGCGGAAGATGGTTGCGAATCCCGCTGGCGATCTCGACATACTGGTTCATGATTTTTTCTAGGATAGGGTTGTTCAAATGATCTTCTTCTAAAATCGCCCGCGTCATCACTCCTGAGATATGGGTCAGCAGCATTTTATACAAGTTCGTGTCTTCATAAAACGCCACTTCCGTTTGCTCACTGACCAATTCGATCAAGCGTTTCACGCGATAAGCCAAGTCAGTATCAAAATTGTCATCAAAAAAATCACGATCAAAGGAATTGGCAAAATCACCTAGTAACACGGCAAAAAAGACGATTTCGTTGATGGAATAAAGCAGTTTCGTCTTTTCGGCGATCTGAGCAAAAATCTTTTTCGCCACCTTCAGCAAGTCTTTGTTGATCTGACTCGGGTACGTCTCTTCTTCCACCGTGTAGCCCAAAGCTACCCGATCCATGGCTAGCGCCAGCATCAAGACGATAAACGCCAATTTACGGTCACTAAGTTCCTTGAACTGCGGCTCGATGGTTTCTCGAATCAGCCGCTGGGCTAGCAATAGATGGTCACGGGACAGAAATTGAAAAATAAACGGGGCTTCATCATCGGTTTCCAGTAAATGGAAAAATTGGTACTCATTGATCTCCATCACTAGTGTATTGGCTGTGATCAACCGCCGATATTTTTCGGAGCCTTCGATCTCATACCCTTGATTGCGCACGATCCTTAACGGCAGCCGTGCGAGACTTTCTTCTAGCTGTTTGATATCTGAAAAAAACGTCGTATTGCTGATTTGGTAGCGATCCAAGAAGAAATGACTAGATACAGGCTTCGTGGCGGTAGTCAGTTGCAGCAAAATACGATGTTGTCGCTCACTAGCCGCGAATTCTTGATCGGTATCTGCCATAATGGCTTCTTGCAATTGGCGAATGCTCGTTTCTGATGCAAAAATTTGGAAATGACCACGACCGACCTTCTCTAAGGTAGCTCCTACTGTTTCCAGGGATTTTTCTAGATTAGCCAGTTCACGGTACACCGTTCGTTTACTGACTTTTAAGACTTGCATCATGCGATCTAAAGAAACCGGACCGGTACTATTCATCAATTCCGTTAATAAAAGTGTTTCACGATTGGTCAAAAACATAGTCGACTCCTTCTGTCAGTAACTGACGATACGCATCTGTCGTCAATAAATCATCCACCACCAGTAAAGGAACATCTGGGATCGGGCACTTTTCTGCAAGTTCTTTCGGGAGAATATAGACTGCCGTAGGATCAAGAGCTTGTCCTTCATATGCCATTTTTTTGACGGTCAAAGACAATGTTTGTTGGCGAGCCATTTTTCTTAATATCTCCACTGCCATCGTTTGTGAACCGCGTTTTTTTCCAGTATACAAAAAGATGATCGTTGAAAACCCTAGCGAATTTGCTGCTTCGATTTGTAGCGATTGCTGCGGATCCTGTTCTCTTCTTTGTAATTCTTGGATCAGCGGGGCATACTCATCTGCCGCCAAAAAATTATCTAACACATAATGCTGTGCGTGAGGTGTCTGCTTTTGGGCAATAGCTGCTAATTCCCGTTGGGTGATCACCAAAAGCGCGGGATCATCCGTCACACGATAAATCGACTGATAGCGGACAGGAAACGTTAGCTGGGCTTCTTCTAACTCTTTCTTTAGTATGCTGGCGCCGATTGCACTGGACCCCATCCCTGCGTCACAGGCCACGACGATCTCCGTGACTTTCTTCATTTTCGGCATCTTACGCTCCTCATTTTCTGTATTGGTCTTCCGTTTTAACAGCACACTAGCGATCACAAACGATACGACCGTACTGACGACAATCCCAGCTAAGACACCTAGGATCATAGAAGCCGGTGTATTGAGCAAAATCGCCAAAATCGAGCCCGGGGACGCAGGCGCTCTTAAGCCTACCCCTAAAAATTGGAAGATCAGCGTGCCACTGAAACCACCAACGATCGGACCGAGCAACACCCAAGGATCGAGCAGAACAAACGGGAAATACACTTCATGAATCCCGCCAATGGCCTGCACAAAAATGGATGCTGCGGCATTCGTTCGGTTTCGCTTTGAACCAAAGAAAAGATACGCCGCTAAGACCCCTAATCCCGGACCGGGGTTGGCCTCGATCAAAAATAAAACCGACTGACCGTTGACTGCCGCAGCTTCGATTCCTAGCGGCGTAAATAGTCCATGGTTGACAATATTATTAAAAAACAAAACTTTCAATGGTTCTACAATGATATGAATAAAGGGCAAGACATTTTGCCGAACGAAATAATCCACGAGCTGATAGCTGCCGAGACTGAACCAATTAAAAAGCGGCGCCAATAGGAAATAACTACCTAAAAAAGGAGTCCGCCAAGCGCACCTGCAATAAAATTGCGCACCAGCATCTCATAGCCACTTTTGACCTTACTAACGAACGAATCACTGCGATACAACAGCCAGCCTGCCAGTGGTCCCAGTAGCATCGCCCCAAAGACTTGGGGAATATCCGTTGCGAGAATAGCCCCTAAGACCGCCACTGCTCCTACGACCCCACCTCGCTCAGGTGCCAACATTTGCCCACCTGTATAAGCAATCATGAGGGGCAGCAACACAGTCAAGACCCCTTGTTCCATTTGCTGGATCACTTGTTGATCGACTGAAAAAAAAGGCAGCAGGAATGAAATCAGCATCCACGCAATAAAAATACTTAAATTCGGCATCATCATGCGAGAAAGATAATTCGTATAAAACTTAACCGTTATCATTTTTTCTCTGGAAGACGAGGTCTTGTTCATTTTATCCGCTTCCTTTCTCTTTTCTATTATAAGATGTTCTGGCAAGACTGAAAACAAAAAAAGCATACGTTTTTTTTAACAGAAATCAAAAAAAGCTGACGTAAAACGCCAGCTTTTGAAATAGCTTCAATTGATTTAGTTTACGCGTACCGCGAAATCTGGTGAGTAATAAGAGTAACTGCTGACAGAAACACTTTGACCAGGTGTTGGTGCATGAATGTATTGTCCGTTACCCATAGCGATCGCCACGTGATGCGTGCTTCCACGGCTACCCCAGAATAACAGGTCGCCAGCTTTTGCTTCGTTGATCGAAATCACCGTACCGGAAAATTCTTGTGCGTACGTTACCCGTGGTAATGAGATGCCAACTTTAGCAAATACATATTGTGTAAAGCCAGAACAGTCAAAGCCATCTGGTGTCGTACCACCCCAAACATAAGGGGTACCAATGTATTTCATTGCTTCTGCTACGATTGCTGAACCGTTGACCGTTTGTGCGGGTGCAGGAGTATTGCTTGCACCATTGCCGCTATTGTTCGATCCTTGGTTGTTATTGCTATTGTTATTGTTGGCAGGAGTCGATGGTGTCGTATTTGTTGAACCGCCACCTTGTGATGAACTGCCTTGCGTAGTATCAGTCGTCGTACTAGAATTTGTTGTTGAGTTTGATGTCGTTGAATTCGACGTTGAAGACTCGCTTGATGCTGCTTCCTGAGTAGCTGCTTCTTGTGCTGCTTGTTCACGAGCTGCTGCCGCCGCCGCTTCTTCTGCAGCGATGCGTGCTTGTTCTGCTTCGTATTCTTCTTTTTGTTTTTCTAAATCAGCTTTTTCATCTTCTTTCGATGCTTGTTGAACAGCCAATTCCGCTTGCAAAACATTTAAATCAGCTTGTTTGGCTTGTAGATCCCCTAATTGTGTTTCTAATTCAAATTGGTTCGCTGCGATTTCTGCCAATTTATCGTCGTTTTCCGCTTTTTTCGCTTCAACCGCTTCTTGGTCTGCTTTTTGTTGATCTACAAGATCTTTGTTAGCATTGACGATCGTTGTCATTGCTTGCACACGACCAATGGCATCGGTTAAAGAGTCAGCTTCTAATACTGCATCAATAAAGTTTGTGCTTTGACCGTTGACTTGAACGTCACGGGCTTGTTTTTGGATCGCTTCTTCACGCTTTTCGATTCTGACTTTCAAATCGGCAATTTCTTGCTTCAACTTTTCAGAATCCGCACGCAAATCCCCTTGTTGTTGCAACAAAGTTTGGGCTTTTTCATTGATTGCAGCCACGTCGCTTTCAAGTGCTGCTACTTGTGACTGGATGCTCGCTTGCTGGTTTTGCAAGTCAGAGATTTCTTGATTTTTTTCTTCAATTTTATTGTCAAAATCTGATGCAAAGACAAGTGTCGGTGCTGCTGCAGAAGTAAGAACAATTGAACTTACTAACAAGAAAGATAAAATTCGCTTTTTCACTCTTCATTCCTCCGGCTGTTGCTTCCCCTAATATGGTTTTTTTATGTATAAATACTTAAGAATACCTAAAGTCCTTCACGATAGTGTGATTGTAACACAGCCGTATGTCAGAGAGATAAAAGGAATATTACAAAAACATTTCAATCGCTGTTATTTTTATACCGTCAAACGCAAAAAAAATGAAGCTATTCGTCTTTGAATAGCTTCATGAATGGAACGACTAAAAGGATAAACAAAATGATGTTCAATAAAAGCGTTGGTGCTAAAAAGCGGGAAACAAAGAATGACGTGCTAACTGATGCGATCTTAAATAGCAACTGGACGCCCAACGTCACAACTTCTAAGCTGGTAACAAAGATGATCATTCCGAAAAACATGGTAAATACATTTTGATAAAGCGTATTTTTCAAAATGTACATGATCCACACGATCAGAGGAAACGCCACCGTGTAGATGCCGATCACACCGACATAATACACGTCATAAAGGCAGCCGATCACCAGCGCCGTGGTAATCAAAAAGTTTTTCGGCAAATACTTTGCGCCACACAAAAGGGCGATCAGCAAAAGATGGGCACTGGCGATATAATTGTCTTGGGTCCATTTTTCCAAAAACGCGTCAGTTGTCCATCTGCCAACATCATCAAAAAGAAGACGCCCGCTGCCAGGTATTTGATGTAGTCATGCTTTTTCATGGCTATTCCTCACCTGCCAAGCGTTTGATAATCGTTACTGCTTGAATATCATACATTTGGGCATACGGTTTTACAAATACTTGGGTATCAAGACCAAACTCATCTTTGGTGGTACGGATCACTGTTCCGATCGCTAAATCGGCGGGCGAGTTTCCTCCTAATCCAGAGGTCTGCACGACATCGCCTTCCTTCAGCTCATTGTCCCCCGTCAATTGGGTAATGACTAAGGAACGTTCTTTTTGATCGTAACTACTTAGGATCCCAAAATTTGACCCATCTTCGCCGCTGATTCGAACCGGATAGTGGTTGGAATTCTGGTTTTCAGAAGTCAAAAGTTCAATTTTAGAAGAAGCTGCATTGACCTCAATGACACGACCAATCAAGCCTTTTTGCGACATGACTGCCATGTTGACCTCAACGCCGTCTCTTGAGCCTCGATCCACGATCAGCATATCTTGCCAAGTATCCGGTGACCGATTGATGACATTGGCGGAGATCCGCTCATAATTCGTCAAGGTTGCGTTCAGCTCTAGCTCTTCTTTCAAGGCATCGATTTCTCTTTGCGCATTGTCCTTCGCTTGTTCCAATTCATCAAAACTGTCCAACTTCTCTTTTAAACGTTCATTTTCTTCATAGGTCACAAACAAATTTTTGACTGAATTGGCACCATTTTCGATCCAACGAAAAGGAGCGGTAATCACTTTATCGATAAAGCCAACGGAGTCATTGACCGTAGATTGCACGGCATTGGTGGAGTTTCCCGCTGCTCGGCGGGCGATCGTCACGCTTAATACCGTGACAACTAAAATCACAATAATCAATGTGATGATAATATTTTTATTAGGATTAAACTTTTTCACAAAGACACCTCAAATAATTCCAAACTGTAGTTCCAATTTTACCATTAATGCCCTGCAAACAAAAGCTAAGTTGTCCGTCTTAATGTTTTTTTTGTAATTAAGTTTCTGAAATTTTCAACAAAAAAAAGAGACGTTCCGTCTCTTAATCACAACTTTGAATGACTGCTATCATCCCGCTGCTAAAGGAAAAACCTGCTGTTTGTGTCAGAAATTCATTGCTGGCATATGAAGTTGGGTACGGTACTTGGACGTTTTCTAATAAATACTTGCTACCTGTTAACGTCAAATCTGTTACCGGCGTCAAACAGCAATACGCCAAATACTGCATTCCGAGTTCTTTTTCCAGTTGATAGGTGCCTGGTAAAAAGAACTGAACAACATTTTGACGATCTAAAAAACGCAGATTTGGGGCAAATGGACGAAACCGATCTTCTAAGGGCAGCCATAGATTGGCTAAAAGATGGTCGAGACGTCCCCCTGTTGCACCAATCAAGTCGATTTGCGCTTCTGGATAGCGGCGCAACGTCTCCACCAATGCCAATTGGGTATCTGTATCATCTTTTTCAGCAGGGGCTTGAATCACTGTCCTAACTTGTTGTTTGACCGCTTGCAGTTCTGCTACGGTCAGGGAGTCGAAATCACCGATTGCCAGATCGACTGGCCGTTGGTGCTGAAGCAAAAACAGGGCCCCGCGATCAATTCCAATGTATTTATCATACGCCATCAACTGTGGCCAATTTTCAGGGCGCCCACCTGCTGCTAACAAAATCTTCATTTATTGCAAAGCTTCTTTCAAGGCTCTGATTTGTGCTGCAGGTTCATCGGCATCGTAAATATAGCTTCCTGCTACGAAAACATTTGCACCTGCTTCCAGACAACGTTTGGCTGTCTCAGGAACGATCCCGCCATCTACCTCGATATCATAATGATAGCCTTTTTCTTCTTTTAAAGCAGCCAGCGCCGCAATTTTTTCCAGTGATTCTTCAATAAAGGATTGCCCACCAAACCCTGGATTGACCGTCATAACTAACACTTGATCACACATGGATAAAACATGTTCAATGGCTGAAACTGGTGTGCCTGGGTTGATGACGATTTCTGCTTTGACATTTTCTGCCACAATCATTTGGATCGCACGATGGATATGAGGTGTTGCTTCTGCGTGGATACCAATGATATCTGCTCCAGCTTCTGCGAAGGCATGGATATACTTTTCTGGCTCGGTGATCATTAGGTGAACATCCAACGGCAGTTTGGTAACTGGGCGAATCGCTTTAACGATGTTTGGGCCTAAGGTAATATTAGGGACGAAATGACCGTCCATCACGTCTACGTGAATGTAATCTGCGCCATGGCGCTCTACCAGCTCAATGTCTCTTTGAAGATTTGCAAAATCGGCACTTAAAATAGATGGTGCTAGTTTCATCATGCTTTTCCCTCACTTTTTCTTCTTTTTATA
>JAHHEN010000008.1 GCA_018982785.1 Enterococcus innesii
GCCTATTGCAATCGCAAATTAATTCAATCTTATCGTAAAATTCGAAAATTTATTCCTTTGATTATTGAAACATTAACAATAGAAAATGGCCACTATGGCGAAGATTGTATGGCAGTGTGGTGCTTAATTCAAAGTAGATTTCCAAAACCTCTCACCTTTAGACAATTTGAATCTATTGAAAGTCACATACCAAAGAAATGGGTTTATTATATTCACTCTAATCCTAATGAAGTCAATCAAAGCATGCTTATTCTAGGTATTGAGTTGCTGATTCAAAGTTTGAATAAACATGATATATTTGTACCTAAAAGCGAAAAGTTCATTGATCCAATGAGTTGTTTAATAAGTGAAGATACATGGGAACAGCAAAAGAAAGTTTACTCTCTCAAATGGAATTACCTAGCTCTTCTGTTGAAGCAATAAAGCAATTAGAAGAAGAACTAAGTCTGTCTTATAACGAAACAATAAAAAAATGGCCTCATTCTGAAATGGCTAGAATTGAAAAACAGGATAACAAAGATAAAATTATCGTGTCTAAGCTCAGAAAAGTACGTGAACATAAGGAAGATAAGAAGTTCAAAAATCGCGTAAAAGCATTAATGCCCAAAATTGATCTTCCGGATTTATTATTAGAAGTCAATCAACAACTTGATTTAACTTCCTGTTTCCACCATATTAATGAATCGAATACGCGTATGGATCATATTGATATTAGTGTTCTGGCAGTACTTTTAGCAGAAGCCTGTAATATTGGTTTTTCTCCAATATCTAAAGAAGGAATCGAGAGTTTAAAATATGATCGGCTAATGTACGTCAATCACCAATATGTTCGATTGGACACACTGTCAGCAACAAATAAAAAACTTATTTCTGCATACAAAAAACTTCCTACTTCTCTTGTATGGGGAAATAATCAAATGGCTTCGGCAGACGGTATTCGTTATACCACACCACAACGTTCCCTATATTCTAGAAGTAATCCAAAATATTTTGGCCGTGGTCGTGGGATCACATTTTACAACTTTGTTTCTGATCAATATATTGGCTTTCATGGAATGGTTGTTCCAGGAACATTGCGTGATTCTTTGTACTTATTGGATGGTTTTTTAAATCAAACAAGTGGCTTAGAACCAAAACAAATCATGACAGATACAGCCGGGTATAGTGATTTAGTATTTGGACTTTTTGGATTATTAGGCTTCCAATTTAGCCCACGGATTGCCAACAATCACGGAACAAAACTTTGGCGAATAGACTTAACTGCAGACTATAAAATGCTAAATGAAGTTTCTCAAAACAAAATCAACACTGCTCGAATAGAAAAAAACTGGAGTGAGATACTTCGAGTAGCAGGTTCCTTAAAATCAGGAAAAGTGAATGCGACAGAGTTAACCAAAGCACTTCAACGAAATGGTCAACCAACAGAGCTAGGGAAAGCCATTATTGAATACGGAAAAGTATACAAAACCAAGCACCAATTGCGCTATATCTCTGATGAGATTTACGCAAGACAGATTTTAGAACAGTTGAATAAAGGAGAAGCAAGGCATACATTATGTCGCCATATATTTTATGGAAAAAAGGGCAAACTCTATCAAACCTATATTAACGGAATGGAAGAGCAATTGACTGCTCTTAGTATTGTGACAAATGCAATTATTTATTGGAATACGCTCTATTTAGAAAGAGTAATTGACCAAATGCGTGCAGAGGGATTTGATTGTTCAGAAGAGAAAATCAATAAATTGTCACCACTTCTCTTTGAGCATATTAATTTTGTTGGTAAATACTCTTTTCGATATGATCCTTCCTTGAAAAATGGACATTTACGTCCCTTAAGTTCACAATAAAACTAAAATGTTCGTGTTTTAGTTCCTACCGCTATTTTCTGTACGAATGTTCCAGAAGAATATTTCTGAAGAGAAAAAGGAAAAAACAAGAAACGTTGATTTAACAGCATTTCTTGTTTTTTTCATGTCTTACTACCGCTATTTTCTGTATGGATGTTCCAGTGACGCCATGTTCTACAGAGCGGTTTGGTCGAAATCCATAGGAATGCTTGAAAAATCGCGCCTCACATATAGGTTCTAAGACTTGCTTAAACATTTGCTGAATTAGTCTATCTCGCATAGTAGGAATGCCTAGAGGACGTTTTTCTCCGTTTGGTTTTGGGATTAATATACGTCTAACTGGTTGTGGAACGTAGTTTTCTAAAGTTTTTTGTATTTCTTCAATGAAATTATCTTGAGATTTTATCTTGAAATCTTTGATTGTTAGGTTATCTGTTCCAGCTGTGTTTGATCCAGTGTTAGATTTTATTATCCTATATGCCAAAAGAATATTTTGCTTGGAAGTAATTATTTCATACAGGTTAATTCCTTTAGTACACTGATTTAAACTTCTTTCATATAGCCAGTCAAAGCTTTCCTGCATATTGTAATACTCGTTGTATCGCAATTCTGTACTCATTGATGGATTGTTTCTCCTAATTGATTATTAGTCCCATCATCTTACTCGACCTGATGAGTTTCATTTGACTGTATTCACTTTTCAAAGAACAAGTCTTGGGACTATCCCTCCACGTTGATTAGACGCTTCATTGGTACTGTGTCCCTACTCTCACGAGAATTAAGGAATTTCGATTTTAATATCTTATATCCAACACTCCGATTGCAGTCGTTATTAAGTGTTTCTCGCTTTCCACGTTCCGATTATTTTAGCTTTACATCTATCCTTAGGTGCTTACTATAAGCCTGAACATTTATAAGGTCTTTGTTCCTTATCCCGAATTTCATATGGACGACTTTTACTTTTCGGTAATGTTCGTTGCATATTGCAACCCGATTATCTTTCAATAACGTCGCTATCTAGACCCGTACATTCGCAAGTTCGTCAGTTTCTATTGAAACATTCTCACCATAGATAGTTTATAGCGTCCCGGCATATCCGCAACCATATCAATATGAATTGACTTAGGTATTGTTCTGCCGACTTCACCTGGCTATCAAACGATTAAACTCTGCATTGTTTAATCGCATGCAGGAGTATCAGACCAGCTGTTTCAGCCAACATGACGGCTTTCATTCCAACTGTCAAATAATCAGTTATTGCTATCTTATTTTAGATAGCATTCCTATTTCGTGCTAAAGCACTTGTAAGGAAACGTGTCACACCGTCCATTGCGTACGCAGTCCCCCACTTGAGGCCGAAAGGACGGTCGCGATACTCATTGTAGTCTTGAAACGTCTTCTTAGTTCGCTTTACCATGACTTGCACCTTCGAGTCCGGACATGCCGCCTGCGTGACCACCGACTAGAGAGCTTCGAGCAATCGCACGTCCACCCTCCATTAAGCTATTGGCATGCACAATCGATTTAAAGCCATACTTCTTCCGTATAGTATCAACTACATAATCCACCTTCAAATCCTTTACTTGCTCGTCAGGATCTTCAAAGAGATCTAGCTGCAAAGCGTTAGAATAAACGAGTTTTGAGCAGTTTACTCCAACATTCCTGATATCCTGGTACTTATAATGCTTATCAAATATTTGAAGCAGGTATCCAGCAATTTGTTTGCTGCTGTTTGTAGCCGGTACTTTCATTTGTTGGTGGAAACCACGCTTCAGCGATCGATCGACGTAGCCCATGGAAAACCCGATCCATAAAGATACAACTTCAGCTTTTGCGCCTGCGCGTCGTAACCTAGTTGCTACTTGATCGGCCATTTCCTTTATGACGATTTCTATCTCTTTTCTCCTGGTGTAATCGCGGTTTAAAACTTGACTGTTACCGATTGATTTCGATTTTGGTGTATATTTCTGCCCTAAGAATGATCGATCGATGCCCCAGGCATTTGCGTACAGCTGAGTGCCTAAAACGCCAAAATTCTGCTTCAGCAAATAATAATTTGCGTGTGCTAGATCATGCATAGTGAATATGCCCATTCGGTTCAATCTGATTGCTGTACGACGGCCAATCCCCCACACATCTGTTATTTCTTTGACAGACCAAAGCTTCTCCTGCACGTCCTCGTATCGCCACTCAGCTTTCATATCAGTGTTCTTTTTGCTTTCAAGGTCTAACGCAAACTTTGCCAATAATGGATTATCACCAATCCCGATCGTAGTATAGATTCCTGTTTGTTTATATACGTCGATTTGGATCATTTTAGCTAAGTCTCGAGCATTCTTTGCTCCAAACAGTCTTAACGAGTCAGTGACGTCTAAAAAGCTCTCGTCGATGCTATAAACGGCGTGATTCTGCTCGTCTGCATACTTTTTGTAGATGTTATTGATCTCCATGTTTTTACGCATATAAAGTGCCATACGTGGCGGTGCAATCACCAAGTCCTCCGGATACGGGAATGGAAGATCACGAGACCGACTGACGTTTGATATTCCGTATGCTTTTTTAGCAGCAGGACTTGATGCCAGGATCAAACCGCTCCCTCGTTCAGCTGGATTATCGGATGGATAAGACATGACTACCAACTTTGTCTTCAGCGGATTTAACCCTCTCTCAACGCATTCTACAGACGCGTAAAAGGACTTGCAATCGATACAAAGAATATCTCGAGATGGTTCCTTAGTGTAATCAAACCGTGGATTGGCACCAAATTGCATAACCATAGTAACGCCTCTTTTCTATAAAAAAGATACATTTTATATACACGTATTAGAACATACGTTCGCTTAAAAAGTCAAGAGAACGAGAATTTAAAATTATACACTTTCCTACTATAACAACAACTTACATTTACACAATTACACAAGTGTAAAATTGTAAATGTACACAAATGCACGGATACACATTTGTATAGTGGGAATTTGGATCTCTAAAGGGATTGTGCATTTTTATATGATGTTTGATATGTCAAATAAGGAAATTAATAGATAGATACATTAAGAATGTTTTATATATTTATTACACTTGTGTAATTGTATATCATTACACGATTACACATTTACACAAGTGTAAATCGGAGATGTTTTGAAAACTTAACTATTGATGATACTTATTAAAACATTGAAGAAAAAGCTTCGCTCCTATAATAGAAAGCAAGCTTGATCTTGTTTACGCTTCATATATCTTTTGTAGATATCTTGTGTAAATGTAAAAATGTGTACTTGTGCAATTTTACAAATTTACACAAGTACACATTATAATTATTTTTGATTTTTTCTTTCTGCTTTCTTTAACTCTTTTTGAATATGTTTCTTCTTTAATCGATTCAACTGCATTTGGTATTCTTCGTGTTTTTCCTTAGATAAGTTTTTAACTTTATCATATACAAGTTCTGCAAAAAGTTCATAGGAGTATTGATAGTCTTCTTCAATATCTAACAACGCGTCGAATTCTAATTTATTTTCATTGGGAATTCTAATCGTTCCTCGATCGTCTTTTAAATATTTTTTTCAATTTCTTCGCTAAAACCGGAGTAGGGTTCTTGAGGTATGAAATCTTCTTTATATTCGTTATTTCTCGTTGTTTTCTTGTTTTGATCTTTTCCTCCTAATAGTCTGCTCAAATTATTCAGCCTCCAGTTCAGATATTCTAGTTAAGAATTCTTCAGTAATTGGTTCAAAAATTTCAGAAAATAGTTTACTATTCCAATAGCCTTCTCTTGTGATTCCATTTCGTGGTATATTTTGAATTGCCTTAGAATATGGAATTATGTTTTGAAACATATTATCTTCTCCAAAGATTCTTTTAGCGTCGCTAATTACTTCATTATCAATACTACCTTTTTTTGTTACCTGGTTAGGTAGTATCCCCATAACTTCAATTTCGGCACCAAGCTTTTCAACCAGAGGAGTTAAGGTCTGTTCAACATAATTCTTGGCTCCGTCCAAACTATCACTTTGAGTTTGGAATGCTATTAAAATATAATCTGAAGCGTAAGCAGCTGCTTCTGTATAATCTGAATTTGTAGGAGGGGTATCAAAAAATACGAAATCGTAGTCCTTTGATATTTCATCGATCATTGATTTAAAGAATTCGTATTTTTCTTTAGTTACGCTAGCATAATTTGGATCGAACTTATCTACTAACCCAAATTTCTTGCTTAAAAATGTAGGGAAACTACCAAGATCGAAGCTCGATGGAATAAAGTCCAAATTCTCTTTAACATTTACAGGTAGGTCGGCCAAGTCACCATCTGCTATACCTTTCATAAACGTTTTCTTAAAAATGGTTACTTCTTCTTTATGGTATAAAGAACGTGTCACATATAGAGATTTTGTGGTATTGGACTGGATATCCTTGTCTACAATCAAACAACGAAAACCCCATTCAGATAGAATGAAAGGTATAAGGCGGATTATTGATGTTTTTCCAACTCCACCTTTCTCATTTCCTACAGTGATTTTACGTGTGCGTTTGACTAACTTATACTTTTCCCAGGCGCTAACTACAGATTCCATTATGATCCCTCCAATTTTTATGTGTCCATTTACAAAAGTACATTTGTGTAAATGTGTAAATTATGATTTAAGTATACCATGTTTATCAAGGCTGTCAATTTATTTTTTACACGATTACACAATTACATTTGTGTAAATGTGTAAAATTAGAAAAAGGCTCAAAAAAAGGGTGTTTACATTTATTTTGAAGTAAGTTATTCTGAATAATGAAAAATACATAAAAAAAAGAGACGGAGATATTAGTGACTTGGACCTCACTAATTCTCTGAATCACATACAAAAGCTATGTGTTCTCGCTCGTCTCAGGGATTATGTAAGCGGCTGGTAACCACTTATGTGATTGGATAATCTGTTCAGACTGGAATCTGAACCTGTAGACTTATCTTACCATTTTTTGACGGGCAACTCAATATATACATGCTTATTTGTCATGCTTTCTTAAAAATTGCTTTGACGATTCTAGCCCTTGAGAGAACACAAATCGAAAGATTATTTGTGTTCTCTTTTTGTTTAGGAAGGACTAATAGGCATGACGATAGAGCTAGATACAGTTTATTCAACGATCTTACAAAACGGTATTCGTAAATTCAAATATAAAAATAGCCGCCTTAAACCGGTCTCTTTTAGTGATCAATCGGGAAAAGGGGCTATTTTTGCCTACCGTTCAAAAGAACATATGGTTGAAGGGATTGGGCTAGTAATCACGTCTGAAGAGGGGATTATTGAGAATAACAATTCGTTTAGCCATTGGACACCTAACGTTTTTCGCTATGGGACGTATGCTGATGAAGGGAGAATGTTCACGAAGGGCCATTCTGAGGACAATTTACGTCAGATTAATACGTTTTTTGTTGATTTTGACACGCTAGACCCCAATTTTGATTACGGAGAAATCATTCTGGCCAGTAATGAGCTTGGCTTTATGCCAACGATGGTATTACGGACAACTCATGGATACCAGGCATTTTATGTATTAGATAAACCTGCCTATGTAACAAAGAAATCCAACTTCAAAGTGATCAACGTGGCTAAAATGATCTCCAATAACTTGAGAAACAAATTAGCGAATGATTATGAATTTCCAGTTGATGTCAATGCAAACCATTTTGGAATCACTCGTATTCCTACAGAAGAGAGTGTCTTATTCTTTGAGCCAGAGTACCGTTATAGTTTCGAAGAGTGGATCAATTGGTCGATGAGAGTGGATGCTGACAAGAGTTCTGAGAATAAGAATGTCTTTGTCTTGCCGTCAAACCAGGAGTTTCGCCAAGTCGATGAGCCGTGGTTCCAGCTGTTATTACTGAGCCAAAAAATTCAAGGAGAGAAGGGAATCTATGGCCGAAATAATGTCATATTTACCCTTTCTTTAGCCTATTTTTCTTCGGGATACGAGATTGAGGAATGTGAGTTAGCTATGCTTGAGTTCAATGATCGATTAGCAAGTCCATTGACTGACCGAGAACTGACCAGAATTATTCGATCAGCTTATTCAGGAAAGTATCAAGCCGCACATAGAGAAAAAATTGTTGTATTGTGCCAGGAGTGGGTCGATACCAATCTCTCTGAAGAGCAGCTATTCAATAAAAAGCGTGGTTGGTGGAAATTCAAGAAGGAAAGAGCCGTACGAAAGTATTCGCATAGTCATGAGTGGGCAGCTGATTTGCTGGCTTATTTGAACGAACAGTCCTATACCTACAAACCTTATATCGTTTCTACAAAAAAAGAGTTGAGAGAAGAATTAAAGATTCCGGAACGATCCCTTGATAAAGTGCTGAAGCAACTGAAGAACGAAAATAAGATCTATTTCCGAGTTCGGGCCGGCCGCAATGGCGGAATTACTTTAGCCTCTGTTCACGGATTGATGCGATCAATCATTCGAGTTAAAAAAGAGGTGCAAGAAGCGTATTTCCATGCGATTTCTGAGGCCTTTGGCTTGGGCCGGACATTTATACAAGAGACGTTGAAAAAGCTGATAGAGCCTAAGAAAACCGCCGTACAAATGGATTTATTGCAACTCGATTCCGGATAATATTAAAACCCGCAAACTGCCTTTTACATTATATCTATGATACTTCTTGTCTTTTCTCAGGCTCTTACTATGTCTTATTCAATATGGCCTTGGTTGCCAGATTTTAAGGAGTGGGGTACTATTATCGCATATGTGATAATAGTACCTGAGGAGGTCTACCGTCTATGTCTGTTAATACTTTTGTTTATCCCTATCCTATCAATGTCTTTATTATTCGGCAGCTAGGGATGTCTGTAGAAGAATTTTGTGAGTTACATGATTATAAGCAAAGTACAGTAGCAACTTGGTCTTATCGGAGTCGTGCTGTGGGTTTATTACCATGCGATTTTCTATATTGTTTAAGTTTGTCTTCTGGGTGGCCAATGGATAAGGTTTATAAAGAGTTGTTAGTTCTGGAGGAACAGTATTTGAGGAGTATTGATCCTAAGAAGGTAAAAGAGCAGGTTCAGTAGCTATTCTGATAATTTTGGCTTTTTCAATACATTGGAGTAAGGATAATCTAGATAGATTTCTGACAAAAAAATCTATCTTTTCTCAAATTATTTTTCTGTTGTCTTAACGCCTTATGATATAATCATAGTAAAATATCATAAAATCATTAATATTTAAAAATAATGTTGGTTTTATGAAAAATGTAAGGAGTTAATGATGAAAAAGTTTTGTTTGTTTTTAGGGACTGTTCTCAGTGTTTTTCTGTTGTCGGGATGTGGGCAAGGGAATATTGAGATGTTGGATTTTGTTGATGTCAATTTTAGAGGCTTAGATACCAGAGGAACTGCTAGTTATTCAGTGGATTATGAAAGACTCCACAATTATTTGATTGAGAATGATAAAGAGTTAGAATTTGAAAGTCAAAACGTCTATTATGATGATCAACAACTTGAAGAAATGTTAGGTATAAGCTTGGATAAAAGCTCCGATTTATCGAATGGGGATAGTGTTACATTGACTCTTGATATTGATTCTTCCAAAGTTAAAAATTTAGTTGGTGGCGATAAAGAGTTTGTGGTTGAAGGTCTTGATGAAGCTAAAAAGTTAACCACAGAAGAGCTGAAAAGCATTTGGTTGTAAACTTCAACGGTGTAAGTGGACTTGGGTCTGCAACAATTGATAATACTCTTCCTGGCGATTTAGGTTATCTTGGATTCACTCTAGTCGATGATGGAAAATTTAAGAACGGTGATCTAGCGAAAATTGAAATAACAGAAGATTTAGAGAATCGGCTAGCAGATAACGGATATCTTTTGGATGATGATTTTGATCCTAGTTTTGAAGTTAAGGGGTTAGATGAAGTCGCCGAAAAAGCTACTGATATTGCAAATTTAGATGACATTAAACGTATGATTGATGAAGAAGTAAATCGATCATATAAAGATTGGAATCCAGAAGCATCTTACGGATCTCGTTATGAGATAAAAGAGGAAGGGCTATTTTATCGTCAATTTGTTAGGGATAGCAGTGATTCACAGTTCAGTTTTAATTCTGCAACGAACAATGGAAATCTAGTGAAAATTTTGAGTGTCAAGAGGTATTATGGTGGAACCGAGAATAAGCTGAATACGGAATTCACTGCTATAATCGGTTTTTCAGATTTGTTCCTTGATGAAGAAAATAAGGTGAATGTTGCTGATCTTATAACTATCAAAGACACTAAGGATTCAACTTATTCGGTTGAATCTGTTGTCCAGCTGTATGAGGGATATGGATATAACCGAGTGGAAGAATAATTTTGTAGTCTGCCGAAAGAGAATCGGTAGACTTTTTATTTTGCTAGAATAAGATGTTGTAGAGGATTTAGTGCCAAAAATAAAGCTACTCAGAGGTTTACTCTGAGCTAGATGTTCCAGATAATCAGTTGATTATGTAATTGATCACTTCAGATGGGCCATTTCCTGATAAGAGATTTTCAATCGACTTAATACATTCCTCAGCATAAACGTGACGAATTGGAGATTTGGATTTTAAGTAATAAAGCTCTTCTAGAAATTCCCGTAGGTTCAGTATTGCTTGCTGTTTTAACTTGTTATTTTCAGTTTTATAATAGTCTAGCCGATACTTGGAAAACCTGTATAGCAATACGTGATCAGACGAATATTTAAGTCTTTGGTAACTGATGAGAGTTTCTAGGATCTCACTAGCGTTATTAATCAGGTCTTGTTTTAACTGGTTTGTTGTTTGGGTTGCTCGATCAATGGATCTGTCAGCTAAGTTGAATAATGCGTCTGGCAGTTGATGAGCATACCTAGAATTCAAAGAGGATATTTGACGAAAGTCATAATCTTTGAAAATTGTTGATGTATCAAGGATTTGTTCGTCAGAAAAATGTGCTGTGAAATCAATAATGAATTGCAGATAAATAGCTGTAATATTTTTTCTGGCCTTGATTTCTTTATATACATGATCAGTATCCTTTTTGGATAATTCAGGAATTAGGTTACTGACGTGATTGAAATGTTGACGAACGTAGTAATGATAACGTAAATAGGTCATTGACCGATCTTTTAGGTCGTCTATATATCTATACAATGCTTCGATATCTTCTGTATCAAGATTGCCAGCAAAGGCTTCCTTGCATTGTTGTGTAATAAAAAGCAGAACCTGATTTTTTTCATTTTGTATATCGATAATATCTGAAAGCTGCATGCCTAAACGATTTGCAAGTTTTTCGATATCGCTGATAGAGAGCACTCTGTCACCATTTTCAAAGCGGGAATAAGAGGTTCTTGAAACGATACCTTTGCTTATTTCGTCTTGTGTCATATTGACTTTTTTCGAATATATTTGATTGCTTGATGAAATTGCATAATATCACTCCATTTATATTAATTTATTTTAATGTGCCGAATTAGCACATTTTTGATATTATATTGCGTTTTTTTGACGAAATTGTCATACTATGGTTAGATATCAAAACCGATTGTGCACAACCATAAGGGGGTTGAGGAATGTTTCCATTTAGTCCATACGATATACAGATTACCCGTCCGTAGACAATAAATTATAATTATTTTTTTGCTGACACAATAATAATAATTTATTCAAACTAAAAAAGCATGCAGTTCTGTATTTTCGAAAATCACTTGCGAAAAGAACAGAACAATGCTATGCTTTTTTGTGAAAATGATGTTTTTAGCAAAATAAAAAACAATTAATGTTTAAATATAGTTTTTTTGGTTGCTCAGGCTTAGATATATTTCAGGCAATCAAAAAAGGGGATGCGACACGACCGGAAGACTGGTAATCTTTCGAACGTGCGTACATGAATATTAGACTACGACTCTAATACCATGTTGCATACCCCCTCTGTTGGGCTACGCCCAACGAGGTTTAGTTTAGCATAGAATAGCTTCTTCGTCACGCCCTAAAAGGGGAAGACTGTAGACTTTTCTAGTTAAATATCTCGTTGGGAATAGTTGAACAGTCAGGGGTGTCACGTGATTTAGGTCGCGTGGCACCCCTTTTTTGTTTGTCTGAAAGTATATTAGCAAATTTTCACAAATTATGGGAGGGAGAAAGACTGAGTTAAGCATAATTGCAATAATTTCTTAATAATAGCGGTAAGCAACTTTGATTTAATTGCTCGAGCAGCAGTGAAAGCAAGATCGATGACTAAAACTTATACAAGTGAATTGGTTAGAAAGGATTGATTGGGATGGTAGTCAAAAGTAAAAAAAGGCGTCAAGCTAGGGAATTAACTTCTGTCTGTTCTCTTTCGGAAATTGAAAGTCGTGCTCAATCTATTCGGTTATTTGACCGATCAATATGGATCAATATCGGTGATGGTCAAATTCTCAATATAGAGACAAAAGCTATGGAATCATTGACACAAAAATATGACGAGATCCGCACGGCTACACTGCCAGGGAAAATCGTTTTTGCCAAAAGAACGAAACCAGCTGATTCTTTGCGCTTAGTGAAATATCCCTATAAAGTTCGCTCATAACAAAAAATTGATAAAAGAATATTTCTACTTGCAAGTGAAAGCTTGCTTGTCCTTTGAAAACTGAATAGCAAGAATAGCAAAAAAAGACGTGGGAGTCTGACTGTCTATATCACGTTGCTATTCACACTAAAGGACAGGGCTTGGAGTGACTGTTGGATCACTCTAGGCATTGAAGTTCATATTTTATTCTTTCAGACGGCTTTCAGATGGATGTCTGGGCTTGGCAATACTGGCAGCAATGAGGTATGAGAGGTTGCACGGGATCCTAAACCGGCCGGTTCTCACTCACCCTAAAAGTGATTCCAATGTCATTTGTAAGTAAAAATATTTTTTTATCTATCAAAATACTTAGTTTCAGCTATTAGAGAACAGCACAGAAAGCTTTTTCTTCTCTTTTATTTTTGCAATAGAGGTGGTCCAAAGGAAAAAGCTCTTTATCATGTTTAATAAAAATGATTGAAAGTAAGTGTTTAACTTGAAGGAGGAGTTGGTTTGAAGAGTGAAAGTGAATTGCTTGAAGGGATCAGGCAATGTCAGCAGAACATGCTTGATAAAAAGATTAAACATGAAACAATGAAGTTGGAAAAGATGTTGAATTTGTTGGAAAAAAGTTATTTTAAGAGGGTCTGTCTAGTTTTTAGATCCGGTTCCGAACATGGCCTAAAGCTTTTGAACATTGCTGTGATGTTCATAATAGGATATTTTCTCAGTTCTTATTTCAGTACTATTTTTAGTATACCTATCGATTCAATAGGTAATGTAATCTTTACAGTTCTCGGGACGATTGTCGGAACGAGCTTTTTCACAAGCATATTTCATACTATGACGACAGTATATCTATTATCTCAGATTGAGGATCAATATGAGAAATTGAGTATGTTGTATAAGCAATCGGATGAAATTTAATTGCTTATGAATATGAAAGACAGGTGGTCTACTATGTCAGAGGTTGATAAACTACTAGCCTTCATGAAAACTGGAAGAAGAAAAGCTATTACTTTAGCAGAATATATTTGTTATCAAGAGAAAAAAGGAATTTGGAACAAAAAAAGAGCTATTAATTTACGTAGGGAACTAAGTTTTTCTAAATGTTTGGATATTACTTATATTCGTAAACAAATGGAAGAAGATATTATGAAAACAGAAACCCTAATCAAAATTAGATAATTTAAAACAAGAAATGAAAGTACTAAAAGCGCATAGGATCATTCTATGTGCTTTTTATTTTTATGATCAGAAAGGAACGAGTATAGGATATGGAACAAAATGAATCTTACTACAAGGTTAGAAAAAAACATTGCCAAATTGAAATGGCAGGGCACACGAACGAGTATATTGATAAAGGAGATCTATTTATTGCAATTGAATATCGGTTCTTTAATAGCGGTGCGATAGATATCCATGCACTGAGGGCTGCGAGAGGAATTGAATTACACGGAAGCGGAAAACGATACAATATTTCAAAAATTTATAAATCCAGGAAACATGTTTTTCTGTTTCTTGAAAAGCCTGAGTTATTGTTGGAATTCTAGTCGGATTAGACGAAAAAAAGGAGGAGTTTCTATGAAGCAAATAGAAGATTACGTCAAAGATGGGTGGCACTTGCAGTTAACAGTAGCTCCTAGTAGAAAAGGGGTATCATATCATGCCTGGGCTTATGAACATAAGGAGGACAAGGCCGCTGCATTGGTTGGAGAAGGTGAGACAATGGAAAGTATGCTTCTGGATCTACAGGAATGCGAAAAAGAACTTTATCCTCATTTAATGCGAAAACCTAAGCATAGGGAATTGAAATGGCAAAGAATATTTTGAATTATTTACCCAGAATTTGTTTTGCATTAGGATCAGCAGCTGTAGCAATGTATGGCTTTTATACTCTAAGAATTGCCTCATTAAAAAACAATCATAAGTTACTCTTCGAGGATCCAAAGAATCTTTATGATTTTTACATTCAATACAGAGATCAACTGGCAAATCTTTATCTTTGCTTACTCATTAACTACCTACTAATGATTGCGATAGGATTTATTTCAGGATTTCTAATATTTGCTGCGTCTTGGGAGGATAATTAAGTGAAAATATCTGAAGCAATTGAAATTGAAAAAAAAATAAAAAGAATACAGAAAATGAAAAGCTGTTTATTATCAGTTCATATAGTTATTTCAATTTTGAGTTGTTTTGTCTTATTGTTTTTATTCGGCTCAAATCGATTAAAGGATATCCATTGCTACATGAAGTGGTTTCTTACAATATCTGCTTTGCTTTGGCTTGTATCAGGCTTTCTACGAATAAAAATTATCTTTCAGAAACAGATATTGTGAAGTTTTCAAGAATGGAATTTCGAAAAATAGTCCAATTGATAGAAAGGGTGGCTTAATGAAGGATAAGTTAGCAGTTTTAATGGATTTTAACGAGAGACAGCAACAATTACTAGAAGATTTAAAACACGTATACAACTGGCAACATAGTCACGCTTGGGACTTGTTCTACTACTTAGTTGATAAAGATACCCAAATGTTTGATGAAGAAACAATATACAATTTTATGACTATGCCTGAAAAGGAATCTCTTGCAGTCCAAATAGTATTCAGTCAATGGGTTTTGTTACGGGAAGATAAATGATTCTACTAGCAACCAAAACAAACTAATTGATGATGATTTAATAAGGGGGTAGTAAAAGATGGCGAATGTGATGAATAACGGAAAAGAAATAAAAACAGTAGAAAACGGTGCAAAAATAATAGTTGATTCAAAGGGTTATTTAACAAACAATGCAGACTCGGAAGATAAAGGATACCCAGTTAAAACAGTTTCTTTAGAAAAGGATAAATTCAGTCGTTTTGATCCATACAAAGCTTTGATAGAACTGGCTGAAGAAGATCCGGTTAAATTTAAAAGGGTTTCAAATGAGTTAGAAGACATTACCAAAACGGAAGAAGGAATTTTGAACGAAGATGGATTTGTCAGCAATCGACAGAAATAATGGAATGGGGGATATGGTTATTAAAATTCTACTCTCAATAATATCATTACTAGTTTTAATAGGTTTTACACCTGTCGTATATTTTGCAAGTGGAAAAGTCGTAGAATTCTTAATTAATAAAAAAGGTCTATCGGTTGAGAACAAGAGAACATTACCGTACGGAAAAAGAGCTGCGATTGTAAAAGATGAAATTGAGATTTTTTATTATAAAAATATTTGGTGGAGAATATCTATAACTTTATTATCTATTCCTGTTGCAATTATAGTAGCGAAATTGATTTTAAATTACGCCATTAATAGATGACAGAAATAACGGAATGGGAAGAAATACACAACTAGAAGGGAAGACTATGAATGTCAAAACAGTATAAAGTACTCGGAGAGACAAGAGTGATCCAAGGTGAAAATGGCAATGCAAAAGTACAAATTTCGAAAGAGTTAGCGAACGACAAACCTATGCTTGTTACATTTCTCGGCATGAACGTTGAAGTTGTCGCAAATAAATTTAATATGACAGTCGATGATCTTCTGAAATTGATAAAACAAAATATTGAAGTGGAGCCAATGCAATTCGATTAGTCATCTATCCACCAAAATAGTTGAGTAGCAATAGCAAACTGAACTAGGAGAGTTAATTTATGAGCTGAAGAAGGAGAGTGAAATAAATTATGGTATCGAATGTAAATGAGAGGACACTGAAATGTGAAAGGCGTCTTGAGGTATTAGCAAATTGGTTTTGGAGAATCTTTATCGGTGGTTTTCTTGCTGTGATTCTAGGATCAGTTGTTTATTGGAATCATTATTTTTCCGGAATGTTGTGGTTTCCGTTATTTCTATTGCTCTTATGGTACTTTGTTGTACTTAGTTTTTTATTGATTTCAATGAAGTTGATACGATAGTGTAAAGAATTTACTGTAGCAATAAATTTCAACTTTTGGTACTCTATAAATGTAAAACAAGTTATTTTAGTCATATAAAAACAAAAAATCACCGTTTTATGAAATTAATTAAAAAGTAATCCTCGGCTAAGATTTACTTGGGTCAGGCGGCATGCGAACCTTGGCAAATCTTAGCTGAGAACTTTAGTCTGTTTCTACAGGGTAGTAGTAATAATTGGTTTGCTCGTCAGTAGCAAGACCAAACGTGTCACCGATAAAGAAAGAATCAGGGCTTGAAATCAATTTTTCCAGTTTGAATTCATTTGTTTCTCGATCAATCAGAGCAATTGGAAAAATGATCTCGTCATTATCTGTGACAATTGTTGCTTCATTGACGTCTTCAAAATGAACATATTGGATAAATCCTTCACCCAAGTCGGTAAGATTCTTGTTCAGTGCTTTTTGAAGTTGTTCGAACGCAGAGAGTTCGGCCGAACTAGAAGCTTCACTCTCCAATCGATGTTCATTTCTGGCCGAACGTGTTTGATATAAAAGGAAAATGCTGATCGATAAGAAGAGTATTGGAAGGATGATATATAATTTTTTTTTCATATGTTGTCTCCAGTTTTTAATTTTTGAAATCAAGCTCTTTGAGTTGTATCGGTTCGTACTACTGTTGAATTTCGTATAATCCCATTTTTATCAGTATCAAAACTGCGTTTGTACGATTATCAATGCGATTTGCATGCTGAAATTCTTTGATTTGTTCCAACATTTCATTTGGAAGTGTCAGAAGTACTTTTTCATAATCTCTGGTAGTCAGAATTTGGAAATCTTCAACTGGTAGATTACTAGTTAATCCCAATCTAATTAATTCTCGAATCTTTGCGGATCTATTAGTTGTGTTTCTTTTCTTACTAGTATCTAAATTCAGTTCTTCAATTTGCTGAAAAATATCCGTATTGATTCTTTGTAACACCTGTTTTGATTTAGTTTTATCAATAGCCATAGCAATATTCCTTTCTTAAAACCTATAACTTAAGAATAGTGCTTAAAAAAAGTGTTTGCAAGAAAAAGTTATATATGATATATTGATTTTAAGAAAGTTATATATAATATACAACCACAAGGAGGAAAAATATGAAATCAATCAAAGGGAAAATCTCAGTAGCGTTGGCGTTACTCGCAACTCTTTACGTTGCAGGTACAACAGGGGTGAAGGAAGCAGCGGCAGCTGAGCAACAGGCAACTCCAATCAGTGCAACTGTATGGATTGCTCGTACTGTAGATCAGGTAAAAGTAGATTTGGATAAAATGGTAGATAACACTTATACAATTGTTAGAGGTGACACGCTCTCTGTTTTAGGACAAGCAACAGGTATTCCGTTTGAGGACATTGCCAAAAGAAATGGCATTGCGGATCCTGATTGGATCTATGAAGGCAACAAGCTGATTTTTGATCGTGATCGAAAATCTGTAACGATTCAAGATGAATCGGGAGAAACAGTTGCGCAAATTGCGGCTCCAAAACCTAAAGAGGACAATGCTGATTCTACGAAGCCAGCTGGCGGTGGATCAACTGGCGAAAACGGATCTGGAGATTCAAGTAAACCAACAACACCACCGACAACAGATGATGGTTCAGGCAGTGGTGACAATGGAACGACTACACCGCCAACGGGTGGAGACAATGGGCAATCAACAGATCGCGAAGTGTCAGTAACAGTTGTAGGCGAGAATGCTATGTTCACACGTTTCCGTGTTGGCCCATTCAATAATACTGATGAGGCTTCTGCATGGGTCAAAGAGAATTATCCAAACGGAATCAAAGGATACGAAGTACACCCTGATGGTGACTATATTTACATTGAGTTCGAGATTGCGAAAGATGATCAAGTAACTCCTCCAGGAGGCGGCGATAATGGCTCTGGTGGCGAAGACAACGGCTCAGGAGGCGGCGATAACGGTTCTGGTGGTGGTGAAACAACTCCTCCAGGAGGCGGCGATAATGGTTCAGGTGGCGGAGACAATGGCTCAGGAGGTGGCGATAATGGTTCAGGCGGAGGAGAAACCAATCCTGATCAGCCAACTAATTTAGGAAACAGCGGAATTTTTGTTGCAACACAAGAAGCTGCTTTCGCTGAAGCTTACGCACTATGGGCAGAAGGTAAATTCCTTGAATTTACAGATTTTGTCGCTTATCCAGCGTTGAATGCGGCTGGTGATATTATCGGCTGGACTGTAAATTTCACTAAAATAATCAATTGAATAAGAATATTGAAAAAGAGGAAAGCATAAAAATGCTCTCCTCTTTTTTGTTTTTGAGGTGAAATATGGATAGAAAATGTCGTAGTCCTTCTTTTAAACAAGCCAATCAATGCACCATGGTTATCCATTGGTCTTTTAATCAAGAGGAGGATTTTTATGAGATTTAAAAAGCTGCGGAAGATTATGAGCATTCTAATGCTCTCACTTGTAATTACTACAAGTCTTCCGCTCGAGTCATTTGCGATTACTCTTGCAAATGGAATCGAAAGTACAGTAGAAAATGAAAGTGAAGAAACTGATCAAAATAAACAGGCGGATGGATCGTCTGAAAATGAAGGGGTCAGCGAGGCTGATAATAAAGATTTTATTGGTCCAATACAAACTGGAGAAAGCCAAAATGCAAACGATGGACCGACCGTTGAAACACGGGAAGTACCTGAAGAATTAAAACAATTCTTTATCGGTGAAGAAGATCTTCATGCTATGTCTTCTTATTTTGAACAACAAGAATTGGCAGATCAATCAGACGAATGGCAGCAACTAAAAAAGAAAGCATGTTAAGAAGCACTACGTATCGTTTAAGCGAGAATGGACGAACGAATGCAAATGTGGCCCGCTATACGCCGTCTGGTCTGCATTACACGCATGATATTATAATTCGCTGGCAGATCGATGGCGAAGATGTATTTTGTATCCAAGAAGGTGTATTTACTGAAGCAGGTATTCAGTATACGCAAAAGTTGGATCTGTCTTCGGTTCTTACAGCTGAAAGAGCTGCTAGATTGAGCTTGATCGGATATTTCGGTTATTACCAATCACCAACGATGCAAAATTACGCACTAACACAGATGATGGTTTGGGCGGAAATGGGCGGAAGTTTTATTAACTATGGGGTGTTTGGTAAATCAACTTATGATGATTTTGTATCAAAAGTTAATGCAAGTATTGCTGATCACCGTTTAACGCCTTCATGGCATAATACAACGGTCACTGTCAAAGTTGGCGAAGAAGTTCGAGTGAGAGATACACACAATCGCTTTGCTTCTTGGAATGGCTCTGTTATTGCCAATACAGCTGGTGTTAACGTTCGGAAAGACGGTAACGACTTGGTAATTACCGCAACTGCGGCTTCCAATGATTCCGGAAGAATCACATTGGCAAAACTTAATCCTAATGGAGCCGGTATTGGTACAACTTATGCGTATACTAACGGAATTTCTCAAGATCTTTCAAGAATGCATTTACCCGATCCTGGACAAGGATTTTTAAATGTCAATGTATTGAAACAAGGTCATGCACGCGTCCGGAAAGTTGATGAAACAACGGGAGAACCTCTAGCCGGTGCTGTATTCCGCTTTACAACTGATGATGGGGAAAAGAAAGAGATCACTACAAATGCTGAGGGAATTGCGGAATGGCGCGATCTGATTCATGATACTAAGGTAACGATCGAAGAGATCACAGCACCAAACGGATATGTCATTAATCGCACACCGCAAACAATCACTATTCGTGCAAATGAAACCACTACGGCAACCTTTGATAACCGTGTACAACTAGGGACGATCACGATCGATAAGCTAGGGGAAATGTATGGCAAAGATATGCCTAATGATCATTACACGCTAGAGGGAAATATCTTTGAAGTCTTTGAAGGTTCAGATACCAATGGAGATTTGGTTGATACAATTACAACCAACGCTTCAGGAACCGCCAAAACAAGAAGTCTCCCTTTAGGAATCTATACGATTCGAGAAAGACAAGCGTCAAGAGGTTATGTATTAAATACAAATACTTGGACGATTGAAATAAAATATGCTGGCCAAAACGTTGAAATCACAAACGTTAGCCAAGAAATAAAAAATAAAGAGCAGCTAGGTACGATTACGATCGATAAATCTGCTGTAGAATTTGGTAAAGATATGCCAAATGCTAACTATACTTTGGAAGGAAACATTTTTGAAGTATACGAGGGCTCAGATACTTCTGGTAAGCTAGTAGATACGATTACAACCAATGCTTCAGGTATTGCTAAATCGAAAAGCTTACCTTTGGGTACCTATACGTTAAAAGAAATCCAAGCTTCTGAAGGATTCTTACTGAACACGAATACGTGGACCGTAATTATCAAATATGCAGGTCAAAATATTGATGTTACTAATATCATGCAAGAAGTGGAAAATCAGGAACAACGAGGCAATGTGGTTCTTAAAAAGCGTGACATAGAGACAGACGGTGTTCCACAAGGTGAAGCAACTTTTGAAGGAGCCAAGTTTGATCTATATAGAGCTTCTAACAAAGAAAAACTAGGAACCTACACAACAGATTCTAAAGGTGAACTAACTGTTCGTAACCTTTTGCTTGATGATTATTATTTTGTAGAGGTAGAAGCGCCGGAAGGTTACGTCCTTGATGATACGCCGGTACCATTTACGATTGCCTATGCTGGCCAAACAGCTGCGGTAGGAGTACAAGCAAATGTGACCAAACAAAACCAGGTAATTACAGGTGGTTTTGATTTGATTAAGATCGGGAACTACAGCTGGTGGAACAACGCCTGGCATTGGATCACTGGTCAAGATCAATCAAATGAAGTAACTGTATTAGAAGGTGTTGAGTTTACAGTATACCGAGATCACGGCAATCGCGAGGAAGTCGCTAGAAAGACTACAGATGCTTCTGGTCATGTAAGTTTTGCCGGACTTCAGTATGGAACCTACCGTGTGTCGGAAACGAAAGTTCCTACAGGTTATGATGGTAGCGAAGACTTCTATGTAACCATTAGTGAACATGGACAAACGTTCCATTATGTCATTGAAAACAAGGTGAAAGAAGCAAAGGTTCGCTTTGTAAAAGTTGACGAAAAAACTGGCAAAGAGATTGTCAGATCTAAAGCTGGTTTCGAAATTTATTCAGAAACGACTGGCGAACAACTGAAAATGAAAGACTTAGATGGTGTAGAGCATTCCGTTTTCTACACGAATGAAGAAGGTATTCTTCAACTGCCAACACAATTTGCGTTTGGAGAATATAAAGCAGTTGAAGTAGAGGCGCCCGAGGGATACGTCCTAGCTGACGAGCCAGCATACTTTGAAGTCACTGGTGAAGAAGAAGACGGGATCGTCTTAGTTGTGATCACCAACAAGAACCAAATGGGGCAATTAGAAGTCAACAAAACGGTTGAAACGAATGTTTCTGTTGCGAATCATGAATCTGAATATGGTGAGTACAGTGAACTAGAATTCGAACAGCATGCAGGTGCAGGTTTTGAGTTTAAAATTCGTCCAACTGAAGATATTGTGACTGGTGATAACACTGTTCGCTTCCCAGCTGGAGAATTTTTACAGCAAGATGGGGAAGATCTTGTTTGGACAACGGATGAAGAGGGCCGCTTCCTAACTGATCCTATTCTCTATATCGGAAAATATGAGTTAATTGAAGTGGGTGCGCCAAAAGGGGTCGTCTTATTGGAAGATCCAATTCCTTTTGAAATCGAATATGCCGGACAAGCACTAGAGATCACTTCTAGTACCCTAGATGTAGAAAACTTTTTACAAGAGATCAATATCTATGGGCAAAAAGAGCAGGAAGTAGTTATTGGTTGGGAAGATGATCAAGCTGTAATTGATTTGGAAGCCGCAAACAACGGACAAGTTTTTGCTTTACGTTTAGCCGAAGAATTGACGATTGGGGAGTCAGTTCTTGAAGCAGATACAACATTGCGCTACACAACGGTAGAAGATGGAATCATTGCTTTTGAAGGACTGAAGTTACCGAATCAGACGATTCGTATGTACTTGCAAGAAGTAGATGCTGGTACAGATCATGTCTTGAATGAAGCGAAATACTTCTTCACCTACGAACCAGAAACGAATGATCAAAAACACGATATTCATGTTTCAGCAAAACAAACTGAAAACGAGCCAGAAACCGATGAAGAAGCTCCAATCGAAGAAGGCGAAAACGAAGACGAAACAAATGACTTAGAGGCTGAAGGGGAAGCAGAGAAACAGGAAACTCCCGAAACAGAAGAAAATGAAGCAGACGCTGGTGCTTCTGAAGAGTCAGAGGAACAAGAAGAAGATTCAGTTGTAACGGAAGAAGATCCTGAAGAAGGATCCGATGCTATTTTGAATCGTCTTGCACGTGCAAACGTAAAAGTAATCAAAACAGATGGAATGGATCAAAAGGCGTTACCTGGTGTCGAATTTGATTTGATTCGAATTGGGGAGTTCAAACAAACCGAACCAGAAACGGATAATGATACCACAGATAGTGAAAATCCGTCTGATTCTGACGAGAAGGAAACGGAAGAAGCCACTCCTGAAGACGAAGCAGAAATAACGCCAGAAACTCGTTCAGAGGCTGCTGAAGAAGAAGAGGAGCTTCCTGAAGATAATGTCGTTGAAGAAGACAACGGAAGCTCAGGAAGCGACTCACGCACTGTTATCGGTACCTATGTAACAGATGAGAATGGAGAGATTCTAGTTGAAGATCTACCAACCGGTCAGTATGTGTTTGTTGAAACGAAACCACTTGATTGGTATCACGAAAATAACGAAGAATATCCGTTTGAGATCTCAGCTGAGAATCATGAAGAAACGATCATAATCGAAGTTGAAAACGATCGATTGGATCTTGAAGTTGAGACTGTGTTTGCAGAAACTGAAACGGGAGCAAAAGTAGTAGATCCAACAGTTGATAACAAGTTAACTGATTATGCATGGGTACGCGGTGGAAAAGAAGGACACGAGTATTTTGTCGTTACAAAATATATTAATGTGGCTACTCAAGAAGTTGTCGATATCGAAATTTCTTCCTTCGTTTCAAAAGGAGAAGAAGAACAGGAACTTCTCTTTGATTTGTTATTGCCTGCAAATACTATGCAAGACGGAGACGAATTAGTCGCAACTCATATGGTATATAGTGATGAGGATCTAACAGACCTTGTTAGTGATCACTTTGATCTAGATAACAAAGAACAGACTGTTGGATTTGCGGTTAATAAAACACCAGAAATTCCTCAAGCAGGAAGCTACAGTACTTGGGATAATTGGAAACTCAAAGTAACAAGCTTTTTTGCAAATTTATTTGAATAGCAGCAAAAGAAGAGACGAAGTGAAGTTCACTTTGTCTCTTTTGTATTTGTGGAAGGAGAAGTAGTGTGAGAGGACTATTAATCAAAACCAGGAGACTGAAGCTTTTGTTTAGGCAGATGTCTAAGCGGAAAAAAATTGTTGTATATACAACTACAGTGATTTTGATTGTCGGTTTGGTAATACTTGGCGTGTTTATCAAACATTTCCAGTTTTCTAAACAAGTGAATGCATTGCAACAAGAAGCATTGGTGGAAATGCAACAAAAATTACCTGATCAAAGAGTGATAGGAAATTACAGTGGGGAAGATATAGAACCGTTACGATCGTCACATTTGCCTGTGGATCCGGTTGAACTGATCGATCAGTATGGCGTTGGATTTATACGTATTCCAGCTGTAGGAATGGATCTGCCTATCTTAGAAGGGATCACGCAAGCTAATATCAGCATTGGGGCAGGAACAGTTAAGGCAAATCAGCAAATCGGTAAAGGAAATTTTGCTCTGTTAGGCCATTACATGACTTCACAAGGGCTGTTGTTCGGCTCTCTACAGTATGTATCAGTCGGAGACGAGGTAGAAATTACCTTTTACGGGGAAGAAGCTACCTATGTCGTACAAGAGACACGAGTTATTCACCAAAGTGAAGGGCAATATATGTTAGATGATCCAGACGATAGTCATTGGTTGACTTTATTAACTTGTAATAGTGATCGAGTTGGATCAGATTATCGAATCATGGTTAGAGCATCGATGAAAGAAGAGTAAAGAAAGGAGTGGTCAATACATGCACATATCCGGACAAGAGAATATAAACAAGGATGGCTGTAGTTATCGAATCTCCATTGCGCAATCAGTAATCGAAGTTTCCTTACGTTGGGAAGATGGCTTTTATTCTTACAATGAGGGAGAAGTGATCCAAACGATCAATGACGACAATCGAATCACTGATCAACTTAAATTATCTATTTATCAATGCATAGATCATATGAATCAATTGTTTTACTCTTCTCACGCAATACTCAGTGAGGGGTTGACTAGTGAGACTGGAGGAAGATAGTTGATGAGAGCTGCGCTTGGTGAAAATAAATCAGAATACACAGTGCTTATTGGGCAAAGTGGATGTGGGAAAACAAACTTGATCAGGAATTTGATTTCTCATGCATTAAATACATTTACAAACGATAAGATCATTCTTGTTTCTCAGGAAAATGAATATGAGAGTTTTTTGAAGCATATGGATAGTAATAGTCGTTTTACTTTTGTAGATTTTGATAAAACCATTGGAGTTGGGGTGACAGCTTATCCTGGTATGCCAATCGATAAGCATAATATAGATTCATTATTTCGCTCGATATGCCAAATGATCAAACAAAATACGAAAGATGGGAGAAAAACGTGGGTTTACTTTGATGATCTTGAATATTTCATTCCCAATATAGATGAGGAGACTCAGGTTATCGACTTATTGGAAGAAACTAACGGCCTGAATGCAGCATATTTGTTTACCGCCCATCGTGTTAACGGTCTTACTTGGAGACAGCTGTATTTGTTAAAGCATGCAAGTTTTGTACTAGCTATGCAAATGCCAACTACGTCTGCAGAAATTTTAGCGAATGAAAATGTGATACCGATAAGCTATATCGAGCCTATTACTAAACTGAAGATAGGGGAAGGTTATCTCTTTTCTGAGGATGAACAAATATTCCAGTTAGCAAACGAGAAATATGATTATTCAATCCGTTCTGAAGTTACACTAACTCCCTCGAAACAGTTTATACATGCTGAGCAACAGTTGAACAGACTTTTAGGAATTTCATTTGGAGGTGGTATCAATGGTTATTGATTTAACAAAAAACCAATCGAAAGAAGAAAATAAGGATATTTCTTTTGAAAAAACAGAAGAAATCGGCATTATTGCAAGAAATAAGTGGGGAACAACTGAGTTAAATAAGGTTTCTTATAATGGCCGAGATCCAGTGTATGATCTTCGAAACTGGTCGCCAGAAGGAAAGATGAAAAAAGGAATTACGCTTACTGATCAGACGTTGGAAAATCTTTTAATTGTGTTAAAAGCACATTTAGAAGGAGATATACCGACCGAAGAAAAGGAAGACACTGAAGAATCAGATATTTCAGCACATCTTCCTGAAGACTTTTGAACTAGGAGGCTAGATTATGAGTCAATCGCAACAAGAGGCTTATCAAGTTATTTGTAAAGGAACACCTCAAAAGCTCTATCAATTGTTTCGCCTCTTTTCGATGCTGAAACAGGCCGCAAAGTCTAAGGAAATGAAACAACAGGCAGAACAACTTGCAACGGATAATTGGGAAAAGTTTAAAAAACTCAGAGAACAACTTGGACTCCCAGATCGACCAGAACTAGAATTCAAGTTTAAACAATTGCCCAGAGAGAAACAAATGGAACTAATCCGTGATTGCGAGAAAAAGCTTCTCGTTAAGGCTGGTGAAAAAGACTATGAGTTTCTATTAGCCAGTAATAAAATGCTGGCTGAACCACAGCTGTTAAATAAAGAAGTGAATTTAGAACAGCTGAAGACAATGTTGACGGAGTATGGTCTTCAATTCCATGTCAAGGAACTTCCTGATCAAACAATGGAGCTACACTTTTACGCAAAAGATGCGAACGTTGCTACACGAGCACTTCAACGGACGATCGATGAAATCGTCAAAGATCCGGAATGTGTCACGAAGCCCACATTTGAAGCGTTGATCAAAAAAGCAAAAGAACAATCAACAGAAAAAGCAAAATCGGTAGAGAAAGAAAAAGAAGCCAGCGTTCAAGTTGGATCAGAAGGAACCAAATTAGTTGGAGATAGTGCGAAAGAGGCAAAAGAAACCTTGGACGCACTATCTCTTTTTGAAACGCGCCGGTGGGGGAATTGAGTTATGACAAAAAAGCAATCATTTCTTCCGTATGCTTTTTTTGGTGGAGCCGGTGCTTTTGTAGCGAATCGAGCTGCAGAACTAGCCATGCATGCACCAGAAGGTGAGAAGCTGGCTGCAGCCGTGCAAGTAAGTAAGGAGATCTTCTATAATCCGCTTCATTTTTCTACAGAAAGAACGTCGCTCCTTGTATGTGGTGCAGCATTGACCGTCGCTTCTTTGGCCTACCTTGTAAGAGATACCAGGGAATATGATCCAGGAAAGGAATACGGTAGCGGCCGGTGGGGAACCAAAAAGGAAATGAAGCAGTTTAGGAACAAGAAGAGCTTTTCAGACAACCTCATTTTTGGCCAAGGCTGCTACAAAAACTTGTACGAGGGAAAAAATCCGAGGTTGAACAGAAATAACAATGTAATGGTTATTGGAGGATCAGGATCTTGGAAGACCACCTCGTACATTATGAGTAATATTGCTCAAATGAACTCAAGTTTTGTTGTAACTGATCCGAAAGGAAAAACCGTGAACCGTGTCGGAAAAATGCTAGAAAGAAATGGCTACAAAATCAAAGTGGTTGATTTTGATACGCTGAAAAATACCGATCACTTCAATCCATTTGCTTATGTCAAGGATGAGGTAACGTTGAAAAAAGTGATAAACGCTTTGATAGATTCTACAAATGCCGATCATGAGAAAAAAGGTGAGCCGTTTTGGGATAAAGCTGAGGAACTGCTTATTACAGCTCTGTTTGCTTATCTTTATTATCGTTATCGCGGTACAGAAAAAATCAAAGGTGACGGTATTATGCCTAGCCTGGATCAAATAGGTACCTTAGTTCGATTACTGAAGCGTGAGAATAAGGATGTCGAAAGTCCTCTAGAATTCATGTTCAAGAATTTTGCGGAAGAGTTTGGTGAAGACAACTATGCCTATCTTCAATGGCAAAACTTTATACGGAATTTTGAAGGTAAAACAAAAGACAGTGTACTCGCAATTACAATCACTCGTTTTTCACTATTTGATCTCGAACAGGTCAAAGAATTCATTAAAGATGACAACTTGGAAATTGAGAAATGGGTTGAGGAAAAAACTGCGGTTTTCTTGAAGATTCCAGATATGGACGACACATTCAATTTCCTTCCGCTTCTTATTTTCTTACTTTCATTTAGAACACTGGAACACATAATTGACAATGAAATGGGCGGAGAAGCTAATGTACCAATCCAATTTTTAATGGATGAGTTTGCCAATTTAGGTAAGGTACCTAATATCAAACAAGCTTTGTCTGTATTCAGAAGCCGTTTGATGAGTATCACGATTTTACTACAGAGTGTCAATCAAATCGTAGCCATGTACAAGGACGATTGGAAGTCATTTTTTGGTAATTGTGACGCGTGGATCTATCTTTCAGGATCTACCGAACCAGATACTCAGAAATTCTTCTCTGAGACTGCTGGGAAGAAGACAATTTACATGAAAAAACGCGATAGAGGATCCGTTCGTAGTGAACCAGTTGGAAAAGAAGTTATTTCTCAAAGTGAAGTTGGGGAGCTGGACAGGTTGAATGCACTGGTAAAAATTGCTTCAGTACCAATGTTCAAAGTTCCTAAGTTTAATTATAAGAAACACCCGAATGCTAAGGAGTTCGGCCATAAGGAAGGCGATCCGAATTGGTATGAGGTGAAACGATATAGAAATAGCCTAGAAAAATTTGAAGCAAACGTATCAAAGGAAACAAGTACTGAACCGTTGGTTTTGGATATTGATTGGGCAGCATAAAAAATTATAAAAGTGAATGGAGACAGAAATAATGAATAGAATTTTATCAAATGTAGCGACAGGATTGAATCAATTAGTAGTAGGAAACGCTAGCAGCACTGGAGCAACGATTGCTGAAGGGATTATGTGGATGATTGGTGGAGGAGGCGTTCTTCTGGCCGTGTGGGGTGTTGTTCAAATCACCCAAGCAGGTCGGCAAGGGGATTCTCAAGGGAAAATGGAAGGTTCTTGGTTAGTCATTGGCGGAATGCTATTAATTGCTATTGGTGGAGGATCACTGATCAGTGGAATTTTCTCGAACCCTCCAGGCATGTAACAAACACTTCAGAGGAGGATTCGTATGGATTTAGTTGAAACGCTCACTCAGAATATGGGGGATTTCTCTCCGGAAACATTGAGTTGGATCAATAATATTATTGCCAATTCAACACGTGCTGTTGGTGCGTATTTAGTAGGAATACTCATAGTTTTAGAAATCGCGAAAATGTTTGAAAAAGCAAATTCGTCAAATGCCGGTATTGTGACCTTGAAAATGTTTCAAGGTCTCTCTTTTCGTCTTGCTCTTGGTGGAATGGCCGTTGCTTTTTCAAGTATGACGTTAAATTTTATTTTAGATATTGGGATTGGACTTGGGAATTTAATTTCAAGACATGCTGGAAATGCTTTTGATGTTTTTCTCCTACCAAGTGTAGAAGTTCCGACAGATACCTTATCAATAATTGGTGAATTAATTGGTGCGCTATTGAATCCTACTGAAGCACTACGAAGAGGAATAATGGTGCTGTTATTGGTAATTATTGGTGCTCTTGTAACATTGGCTGCCTACGTCATGGTATGGGTAATCGTTTTGCTACGGTTCTTCCAGTTATATGTCATGCTGGCACTCATGCCTATTCCAATGTCTTCCTTTGCGTCTGAAGAACATGATCATATTGGGAAAAACTATATTAAAAGAATTTTAGCCTATGCTTTTCAACCAGCAGTAATAATGGTCGTTTTTGGTGTGTACCATTTCTTATCCAGTATCACACTGGATCTAACGGGGTTAGGTAATCCATTGAACATTGATATGGAAGTTCAGTTCTTCCAAAACCTAATACTGGCGGTTGTTTTCATTATCGTTCTTTGGCAAACACACAAAAAATCTTCAGAAATGTTTGGGGTGTAAACAGTGGAAATCAAAGTATTTAGAGATGTTTCAAAAAGAGATAAAACAATGGCCGGATTGACGGGATCTCAATGGCTTTTGATCTTAGGCCTTTTACTTACGTTCGGATTGGATGTCGTCAATGCCATCTATGGATTTATTCCAGCAGGCCTACTTAGAGGATTCTGCTTTCCTATACTGGGTTTAATTGCTATTAACGCATTGTTCAGACCACATGGTTACAAGTTTTCTACTTGGGTAAAGCTAAATTTGAAGTATCAAACAACGGTTCAAATCAGAACATATCAAACTAAAGAAGGGATTGAAAAATATAGTGCGAAAGACTTCCAAAAAAACAAAAAAATTAAAGAAACAACAAAAAATAAAAGCTGCTAGTACACAAAACTCTTTGTATTATACAGCGTTGTTTGAAGACGGGTTGATGCATGTTGTCGATGATATCTTTTCTATGACATATACGTTAGGAGCAATCAACTACACAACTGCACATGTTGAGAAACAAAAACAAGTACTCTCTCAATACAACAAAGCAATCAATCAATTGTCTGAAAAAGAACATTTTCAACTATCATTATTAGTTACCAAAAATCCCAAAGGACAGTACATGCAAGAAACTGCGTATCCTTTACAAAACGATGCAGGTGACGAACTTAGAAATGAATTGAACCAAATCATTGAAACGAGCTACGATGCTGGACGAAATAATTGGAATGTAGAACGTTTTATTACGTTGTCTACTCATGCAGAAAACACTAGAAATGCACAAAAACGATTGCTAAATATTAGTGATGCATTTGCAGATGAATTGATGGCTGTCAAAGCCCCTATGGAGGCACAGGACGGCATGCAAAGGTTAAAGACGATGAACAAGATCTTGCGTCCTGGAAAGCCGCTGTATGGAGATTATCAAGACATTGAGAGAAGCAAACGAACAACGAAGGACTTAATTGCACCAAATTATCTCGACTTTAAAAAAGTCGGGAAAATCGACTTTCAAATGGATGATCATTTTGGTCAAGTGTTATATTTGCGTGATTTTCCACGTAACTTATCTGACAACATGTGCAAAGAGCTGACAGAAGCGGAAGCAGAAATGGTTATCACAATTCATGCAACCCCTTATTCGATCGCAAAAACAGCGAAAAAACTTAGAGAAGAAGCGACAAATCTTGAGTCCGATGTAATCAAGCGAGAAATGAAAGCTAGTGAGCGCGGATATTCGACTAGGCACATTGCACGAACGATTCGAGAACACCAGGAAGATTTGAATGAACAAATTGAGTTTGTGGAAGAAACAGGAGATAAGCAGCAAGCTTCTACATTCCTCATTTACGTTTGGGACGAGTCAAAAGAAGCCTTGTATCATCAGATAGATAAAGTGAAGGCTGTTGGTGAAAAGTTTGGTGCTGTATTTGAACCATTGTATCTGACACAAGAAGAAGCGCTGAACTCTAGTCTACCGATCGGCAAAAACTATTTAGACTATGAACGGACGTTTATGCGCGATTTGATCACACCGAATATTTCGATTAATTCTCCATTTACCAGCCAAGATGTTCAACATAAGGGCGGAACCTATTACGGGACAAATCAATTATCAAAAAATAATATTTTGATTAATCGAATGGGTAGTGAAATGAAGAACGCAAATGGCGGAATCATGGCTGTATCCGGTGGTGGGAAATCTTTTGCGGCCAAGAATGAAATAATTGCTACACGTCTTAGAAACCCTGAAGCTGAAATCATTATTTTGGATATGGAGAGAGAATATATTCCTCTTGCTGATCCTTTAGACGGTGAGGTTGTCACTGTTGCCCCAGGAAGTGATACGTCGATTAATATTTTGGAGTTAGCTGATGCCAAATATATGGAGGCAGGAGACAGTCCGGTCGCTATCAAATCAAACTTTTTGATTAGTCTGATCTCTAACTTGGTTGGACATATCACTGCTGGCCAACGAACAAAAATTGATTCGGTTACACAACAAACCTTCAGGGAATATGCTACACCTACATTGCAAGAGTGGTATAAAGTCTTGAAAAAGAGACACCTCAGAAGATGCAAAAGAGTTGATCGATGCGCTAGGACTATATATCACTGGATCTTTAAATATGTTTGCAAAAGAAACCAATGTGAATGTGTCAAAGAATTTAACTATCTATGATATGTATTTGCTAAAAAATGAAATGACTACGTTTGGCTATTTATCTATCTTAGATCGAATTTGGAACAAAGTAGTAGAAAATCGTGCAAGGGGAATTGAGACACGGGTTTATATTGATGAATTTCAAGTTATTATCAATCCTTCTCAACCTGAAATCTTACGTGTACAAGCTTCAGAGATTTATTCTCGTATCCGGAAATACTTAGGCTGTCCCACGTTCATGACCCAATCGGCCGAAACCATGTTATCGACCATGGAAGGTCGATCGATTCTCTTCAATTCAGATTTTCTAATTCTCTTAGAACAAAAGGGAGAGGTATTGGATGCCTTAGTAGATCGCTTCAAACTGACGGAAAAAGAAGCTATGTACCTTCAGAACAATAGAGTCGGAACTGGATTGATTATTGCAGGTGGTCAAATTATTCCCTTCTCTAATTTGATTCCGAAAGAAACGAAACTATTCGAATTAATGAATACGAGCAGAAAAAATGAAAATCAACTCACGGCCTAAAGACAAATTTAAGCTACCAAAAGAGGCTCGCTTTAAGGGAGAGCAGCGCTCTTTGAAAATTCGTTCAGGTACGATCGCTAAATTTAATCAAAGAGCGGTCTATGGCTATACAAGCAGTAAGAAGCAAATTGATGCTACAAAGCAACATACGAAACAAAAGAATGAGCTGAATGTGGGGCTATCTTCAGGAACAAGCCACTCAGAAAATAAAGGATCTACAGTTGGCACTCAACAGTTCAAAGAAGATAGTTCAACATTTATTACTCAATCTGATAAGAAGAAAGCTAACTCCCTTACAAAACATGTTAAGGGAGAGGCTTCTTCGTTTGATCAAGGACCGGATAGAGAATCAGCTTTCTTTCATAGATCAAAAAAGAAACCATTGCAAGCAAAAATAAAAAACAAGCCAAAGAAGCTGCTAAAAAAGCTGAAAATCTAAACGAAGACAAGATAGTTAACAAGTCAAAGAAAACAAAAGAAACAAAGTCGAAACCAAGAATCGGTAATGAGCAAGCTGCACCTTCTGAATCAATCTTTTCGGCTTCAGCTAAAAAAATAGGGGCAACACAACTTCTTGATCAAAGTTTCAGCATACTTGATCAAGAAGAAGATACAGAAGGCTTGCAAGAATTCAAAACAAATGCGAAAAATACCGATCACCTTTTCAAGGGAGCAAAAAAAGTAGATCGATTTTTAACCAAAAATCAAAAATTCTCCCAATCAGTAACTACTGGAAAACTGGAAACTTTGCGATTTGCTTCAGATAAGCAGACAAGCAAAGCCGCAAGTGTGGCCATGAAATCTGTAAAGAGCAAGTCAACACAGCAAGTTACCACTTCTCAAGTTGCTATTAAGATTCAACAAGCAGTTGCACATGCAACGAGTAAAGTAGTCAGCAGTTTCACGGCCAGTAATCCGATCGGATGGATTGTGGCCGGTATAGCCTTTGTGCTATTGATCTTTTTTGGCTTGTTGTTTATGTTCAATAGTCAAAGCAACGCTTCTTCTAATGACGGCGTTTTTTATGTAAAACATTGGGATGGTGACAATGCATACAACTCGTCACTACTAGCCCAACGATATGGGATTACGGCAGAACAAATAGATACGTTCATTGCAAACGAGGGATACACAGTAGACTCTCGTGCCACAGGGGAAGAGTTTTTGCGGCTTCAAGCTATTTCAGGGATAGATGTCCGTATGCTTGTAGCTTTCGCCCAATGGGAAAGCTCGTATGGTACAGCTGGAGTAGCCCTCCAATTCCCTAAAGCGAATATCTTTGGATATGGTGCATTTGATAATGATCCTAATCAAGGTGCTTCTTGGGACAATACAAGAGCTGTACAAGACTTCAGAAGTACACAAATAGATTCTTACGGGAATCGAACATTGGCGATTATGGACGCACGTGCTAGGGCCTTTCATAACAATACATTGCAACCAGGCGAGTTTGTTTATTGGACCAAGTTGGACGCGGGGAAATCGAGAGCTGAAACAGCTGAAAAATTAGATCGCTGGATCGATGCGAATGGTGGTACTCCGGATCCGCCTGGAGGTTATGGACCTGTTGGTGGCGGCGGTGCTGGATTAGCAGTATTGGATCAACGCTTAGGTACTGTTATTAGTGGAGAATTTGGTGGTCTGACTGGTGAGTGTTATGCGGTGTCTGCTTTTTACGCGAATTCGATCAATCCCTCAATCATTTTGAGAGGTGGGATCAAAGCTAGTGACATTGGAACAGATTATCCGTGGGCCAGCTGGGGCTGGTCGGTCATTCGAAACCCTAGCTATCAAGAAATTCGTGCCGGTGACATTATTAATTACAATACAGGTGGCAATATGGGATCTTGGTATGCCCACTCTATATATGGACATACTGGTGTTGTAGGTCAAGTTTTAGGAAACAACCAATACGTATTATATGACCAGAACCCTGGGCCTTTGAAAACGTGGACAGTCACATTTTATCCTGGCAGCGTGTCTTCTGTTGTTCGGCCGCCAAACTAATAAGGAGAGGAACCAATGCAAGATAAAAGAAAAATCAGAATCATTATGGGTGCGAGTATATTTTTATTAGTCGCGATCGTTGTAGGGCTTGTATATATGACAATAGCTTTCATGAACACAGACAGTCAGTCTGTGCAGCCACCAACGCAAACCCAAGAAACTAGCGATCGGCAAGATACTTTAGCAACTACTGAAGGAATGTTGACGGAAGAAACAGCTTCTAGTGAAACGCTTCAGACACAAGATTCTACCGAGTCTAGTGTTGAAAAAACCGAGTCGGTTGACTTGTTGCGAAACTTCTTCGGTGTTTATTTCACGTGGGATCTTGATGAAAAATCAGTATCAGATCGCGCGGATTTGCTAAAAGATCTTATGAGTGAGGAGTTATACGAGCAAAAACGTATCGAGGCTGATAGTGAAATAATCAAGGAGTTGATCAATACCTATCAAGAAACAAAAGAAATCAATACGTCAAATTCAACGCAACTGGTGTCAAGTCGATACCTATCCTCTCAAATTTACCAGGATACAGCTGATAAGAATTTGTATAAAGTAACGGTAAGAATAGAACAAAAGGCGCCTTACCAAGACTCGCCTTTCATGACAGAAGAGTCTTTTCTGGTTCGTTATTTAGGTGACCAAATTACAGAAATGAATGAAGTAAACGATCAAGCAAGGAGTGATTCAAGTGGGTCAGAGTAAGTTAGAGAAGCTTCGATCTAAAATGGAAGACTCAATAAAAAAGAGGGACCAGTTGGATAAAAGTATAAAGAAACTACAAACTCAAATTGCTGAAGAGGAAAGCAAAGGGTTTCGGTCAGTAATCGAGGAAGTAGGGATCTCTTATGAGGACGCGATTAAATTATTGAAAGACCGATCGATTTCGACTCCTTTCGTTGGCCATGACGTTACTCAACAAGAGGAATCAGATCTTTCCATGAAGGAGAATAGCTATGAAACTATTTAAGAGAAAGCCTAAATTTATTTATGAAATATCCGAGAGTGAAAATTTGCCGGATTCACAACTATATGATGCTTATGATCTTGTGGAATACATTACCGATCAAGACTTTCGTTTCAAAAGAGACTATTTGAAGGGTTCTGTGCTTATTACGAAAGTAAGAAACAATATCCACGGTACTGTCTATTTTGCAAAACGCATTTACTTACCCCAAGAAGAGGGCTTCGAATGGTTAGAGGAGTTATCGGAATTCTTTACGAAAAAACCAATTGATTATTCTGTGGACGATAATGAAGTAATTAAAGCTGAAGATACAACTGAACACAAGGAAACACCTAATGGAAACGATGGATTTACCTTAGAGGATTTTGAGTTAGACTTACATCAGGATGCAACTCCAGTACAAGCAGAGCAAACTTCAAGCACAGACGAGTTAAGTATGAACGAATCGGCTGTGGAGGAAAGGAAATCCGTCCAGGAAGCTCCGAACGAACCAGAACTTGTCCAGGTTTCTAAAAAAGAATTTCTATCGCTAAAACAAGCGATAGAAGCGCAAAAAATGGAGATCGATCAACTCAGAGAAGAACGAGAACATTCTGCTGCAGCTAATCCGGAAGCCTACATGCCGGATTCTAAGCTGAATCCTATCATTCCCGATGAAGTTTCTGATCTATTGGATAAAGAACTTGAGATCGACGTGAGTCAGTTAGAAATTCAATCTAGTTCAGATGAAATCGTTCAAAGTGTACTTCAATCAACAAAAGCTGAAATTGATAATGCTTTGGCAGCCTTTGTTGAAACTGAAACCAAGAAGATAAAAGAAGAAATCAAACAGTTAGACAAACGCGACTTGATTGAAGAACTAGTCACTAAGCGGTTAACAGCTGAAGAACAGGATCGACTAAGCAACTTAAATCAACAGCTTTCTATTGAGAAAGAGCAAAAAACTCAGGAAGAAAAATTACGTCACCAGCAAGCGTTACGAGAAATTGAACAGGCCTTTGTTTCTCAGTTACAAGAAGAAACAAATGTACTGAGAGAAGCTTACAAAAACAAGATCGATCAGACGATTAAAGCCGAATATGAAAAACAAACAGACCAACTCTCTCGAATCTTACAAGGGAAAATGGACGAGTTAAAAATGCGGCAACGTACTATGAATGCAGGTCTGGAAGCCAATTTCAAAGAAGCACTGGCTAATTTTAATCGAGAACATACGCAAGTTATTCAGGTTGTGGAACAAAAAAAGCACTTTTCCCCGATTGACCTTGGGGAAAGGCGGAAATTGAAACAAGCATAGGCTAAAAAAGACACGTTTGTTCGTGTCTTTTTTGTTTTGGAGGTGAATGTATATGAACAAATACAACCCCAATCGATTGAAAGAACTGGCTAAACAAAAAAATATCCTGGATGTTGCAAGTTCTTTGGGTTTGGAGTTGAAAAAAGTCGGAAGGACGTATGCATGGATCGAACACCCTAGTTTTAAAATAGATCCGGATAAAAATACCTTTTCCTGGTACTCAAAAGGGAATGAACTTCGTCACCAAGACGTAATCAAAATGGTTGAAGTGATCAACAACGTGTCATTCAAAGAAGCCCTTCAGTATCTTATCGGTACTGAAGCCGGAATATTTGATGGATCCAAAGTACCTAAGAAAGAACCCTTTGTCTATCGAGTAAAGGAAGTAAAGACGTTTGACTATGCTAGAAAATATTTGAAAGAAGAACGCGGGCTATCTGACGAAACAATCGATTTTTTTTTAAGTAAAGGAATCATGGTCCAAGCTGTCCATAGAGATTATGAGACGGGAAAAACTGAACCCATTATCGTTTTCAAGCACCATAATTTGGAAGGGGAAATTGTCGGAGGTGCTAGGCAAGGGATCTGGTATAACAAACAACTCTATCCTGAGAAGGGCCGGTTAAAAAAGACGTTATATCGAAGTGAAGGATCAAGTGGAGTTATTGTTGATATCGGTGATAAGTCACAGTTTAGCAAAGCTACGCCAGAAAATCCTTTCACGGTCTATGCTTTTGAAGCCCCTATTGACATGATGAGCTATTACGAACTGCATAGGGACAAACTTTCCAATTGCCGTTTGGTTGCAATGAATGGACTGAATAAGGCGATTATTTCCCGTGCGATCGTTGAAGCACTTTGTGCGGATGTAACGAACCTGAAAAAGATTGAAGAAAAAGTAAGCGTGGAACGGTGGCTGCAAAAGATAGATGATCTAGCCGGAGAATCAGGAACCAAAATTGAGAAATTGAAGATCGTTTTGGCCTTGGATAATGATGCGCCACAGTTTAATCCGCAATTAGCACGTGTGGAGGTACCAGCGAAAGATTTTTATCATTCTTTGGGGATCAACAACATTGATGTGATTCCCCATTTTCCAAAATGCCACGAGGGCATGACGAAAAACGATTGGAACGACGAGTTGAAGTATCAAAAAGGCTTGCTAAAGGAAGCAGAAAAACCTTTTTCACTACAGCACTTGATCAACAATATTCAGAAAGATGTAGTGACGAAAGAGTCGGAATCAATGCAACTATAGGAGGACATTATGGAAGAAAACACATTTAACGAAACACAGTTCAATAACTATATTGTTCGGTTGATCAAGGAGTATCAAGAAGGTGAAATGACTGAATATAAAAGTGGAGCAGTTTCAGCCCTGTTACAAGTTTCTGATCAGTTCCAAAGAATGACAGTAGAAAAGGATTCTGCTGACAAACCAATGAACAGAGACTAGGAAAGGGGCTTTCTTTAATGGAAAATCAATTAACTTCGTTGCTTAAAAAGAAATATGGAACCACTACTTCGTCTCCAGTGGTATTTACAGACAAAGATACCTTGTATACGGCCTTTCGAAAGTTAGCGGATAATATTTATAAGAATGGCTCATGGACACAAGAGGATGAGTTAAGGGCAGTAGATACATTTATCCGAAATCGATATGGTTATCCAGTGGGATTAGAAAAGGCTATAGTTTTAAACGGAAACGGGCAACCTTGGTCAACTGAAGTCAAGGTCAGTCCGGTCGAGGAAGTTGAAAGTATCTTTCTTAGAAGTAAAGCCGAGGGGAAATCAGTATACTCAGCTACAGCTACTAGGAAAGAGATCAATGGATCTGAGGAGCATGTCAAAACCATTAATGTGCTTTTAGATCCGACGAATAAGAATGGTACAAAGCATGGTGAATTTTATTATTTTACGCCTAGCAGCTCTAAAGATCCTGAGTATTACGCACTAGGGAATATGAATCGAGCGATTGGTTACGATAAATTACAACGAGATATCTTAAAAGAATTTGATGATTCTGACCAGGAGTGGAAGTTTGAAAGAAGGGATTTAGAACGATTACTGGAGCAGCTGTCAATTGCAAATTATACCGGAAAAAGAATGCTCATTTGTTTCAAAAAAATTCTCATGGGGAATTGACGGACGCTTTTTTGGACACACTGCCTAGAGACGAAGGAGAGAAGTACCTTGATAATCCGTCACAAATGAAAAAATTGTTAGATAGCAATGAAGTACAAGGAGAAGAACGGCAATGGTTGGAGGAACAACTTGCTGCTAATTGGGGAGATCTATCATACGACCCTGAAAATCCAGTCAAAGTAAATTTAGACAAGTCCCCGTATTTACTTAAAGAGGAGTATCGAACTACCTATCTTTATCCAAAAACGATCCAGAATGCTCGGAAACAAAACCAGTTAATCGATTTTGTAGAGGGATATATTCAAAACACCTACGATATTTTCCTTCAACGAGAGTACGAAAAAGATATTGATAAGCAAACGAGGGCTTCTGCTTGGCAAACAAAAAAGAATATCAACAAAGATACTCGAAAAATAATGGAAACAACAACCCTCAATAAATATTTCCAATTCGTTGAAATAGATAACGATGTGGATCTAACTTTGTTTTCACAGTTTGAGGAAGAAATGGAACGTATACACGACATTCTCCCAAAAACTGGCGAAAAACTTCCTGAGCTGCGTTTGAGGAAGCTCGGGAACCATAAAGCCCTTGGACTCTATGTGCCTACCAAAAATACGATCGCAATCGATTTTAGAGATACTGACGATGAAATTGGTGGTGTGGGTATTCAATCATTTGTTCATGAGTATGGCCACGCACTAGATTACAGTACAGACAATGGTCGCTTATTGAGCATGAGAGACGATTTTAAGCCCATAGTAGCAAGATATAGAGAAAACCTTTCACTCAACGGAAAAGGCAGCTACGTGGCTGAAAAGGCAGGATATTATACAGCTCCTACAGAAGTATTCGCAAGAGCGTTTGAATTATATGTGAGCGAAGCTGGCCTGAGTAGTATTTTCCTTAAATCGAAAGAAACCTATTCAACAAGCATTGAGTATGCCTTATTTGATCAGAAAATGCGTGAAGAAATTACAACCTTTTTTGACAGTGTCTTTCCGGATTTAAAAACTGCAGTTTTAGAATCAAAAAAAGAACAAATTGATCATGATCAAGAAGTAGAGACAAATCAAGAAATGGTTCAAGAACGTGTTGATAAAAAAATAGAGCATATAAAATCGATGAAATTTTTTCATGAGAGCAATGAACTGACTGTTGGGGAAGCCCTGGAGAGTTGCGAGCTTTCTTTAGTAGGAAAAGCTGCTGCTATTCAAATGCAAGAAGAGACAATTAAGTTATACATGAATGCTATTCCTCAAACAGACACGATGGAACAAATCACAGAGATTCATAGAAATACCTTAGATGTTATGAAGGAACTACCTGAAGGAACACTTTTCTTGTTTGATGGATCGGAACTTGCTGACTATTCACTGGATCATGACGAAATGTTGTCAATGATTGGTGAAAGGGAAGTATTCCATGGTGTTTACGGAAATTCGTTGACCGAAATGCTGTTTCCTTCTGCTTTAATGAGTGAGCAGTCACAATCAAGAATTGACGTAAAACAAATTGGTGATGAAAGATCTGTTTCAGCAGCTGAAGAACAATTAAGAAAGTGGCTATCTCTGCCCGAAGAAGCGCAAAATGAGATCTTGATCATTACTTTTCGTAATCCCGTGAATGCAAAACTGGCATTGATGAAGTACGGTTTAGAAGATGTAGATAGTATCTTCAGCAGCTTAAACAATCCGCTTGGAGTCGAGTGGGAACACCGTTATAAAAATCTGACTGAAGATATTCAAGCATTCGATGACAAAAGACGTGAATGGTTGAATGTCTACGGTGAAGAAAGAGCCATGTATATTCCGGAAACTCTTTGGCCAATCGCCGAAAAGTTGGGAATGATGGAAAACTACCCTAAACTTCCTGATAAAGTAGAAGATTCACTCTCTATTCCCAATAAAGCTGAAGCGACTGATTTAAATCTTACGTCAACTAATAGTACTGAAGCAGCAACTCCTGAAGGAGATCTTGAGGACAATAGTCGTTTAGGGCAAGCAAGGAGGAAGCTTTTACGTTTGAGAAATGATTATAACGAAAAGTTTGATCAACTATTCGCGCACCAGGAACTAACAAACGGACAGCCGATGAATGATAAGAGAAACGGCCAATCTTGGTTTAATCGAAGAGATCAGATTGAAAATAGTATCAGGAACCTGTCAGATCAAATCAAACAACAAGAGGATCGTGTCGCTAAGTTAGAGGAGCAAAAAGAAAACAAAGAAATGGGCTTAAACAAACAAGGCGGTCTTATTATGAGCGTTGAAAATATTCCACGTATACAAGAAGAAATCGAAAAATCAAAGACCGGCGAGTCCAGGTTCTCAAAAGATACTATCCGAAAATACACAATACAATTAGAAGAGTTGATCCAAAATAAGGATCAATCCGACAAAGCACACAAAAATATTAGCAAACATTCTCAAGCGCTCATTGACAGTAAGGCGATTACACAATGGACTAAGAATCCAATGATTTACTTTATTAAAGGCCTAAATAAGGTAGCCTTAGAGCTTCAAGAAGACGGTGATTTTATTCCTTCCGAAAAATACAGCGCTAAGACGACTAAAGACCAAGAGGTAGTAGAAACCTTGTTAAAGAGCAAATCACGTGAAGAATTTCAGTTGACTGCGTTTGATCAAGAAGATCAGGCGTTTACTCATGACGTAATAACTCAGGAGCAGCTAGAGGAAGTACTTGAAGGAGACTCGAGCAATTTGCTTCGATTGTTCCCGTATAGTAACGATGTGGCCGAATATACTGTTAAATTCATTGAAGATGAAAAAACAATCAGTATATCTGAAAATGAGACCCACAAAGGAAAAGAAGGGATAGAGTTTTCCATAAATGAAGGAGGAGATCATGTGCTGAAATTACATGAAATAGAAGAAATAAAAAATTTGAAATATATTGAAATTGGTAACCAGATTGAAGTATTGAAACAGGAAAGTATGGATCATAGGGACAAGCAACAATGGGATAAAGTGGCCGAAATCGATTGGGCTTTGCGTAAACTTAATTTACAAGTTGAAGTATTAGACGAGAATAGCGTGGCGCCAATTCTAAAAGAAGTTGCTGAATTTGAGATTGATATTGCAGGATTAGAAAGCATTAAAGTCGCCAACGATAATCCAGAACAATCAAACGCAATTAAAGAAAGAATATTCCGATCAAAGGAGAAAATACAAGAGCTTGTAGGAATTCAAGAAAGCTACTCTACATTTTACAAGGAGAAAATAGGAATAGAAATTGGGAATACTTCGAATGCTTTCAAAACTCAATTAGAATCAGCATTAATTCAAATTGAGAATAATCAAGTGAAGGAGTCGGCGGTTTCATTGAGTGAATCTGGTCAGAGTAGGAAAGTAGTTGAGAAAGATAATCCAATGCTAGATGATATGCCTAGAAATGATGCCTTTATCCAGGATATCAATGTTGCTTTTAATGAAACAAAGCAAGATGTAGATGATTTTATGGAACAGATGATTCATAAAGGCGTACAACATGTGAATAAAGCTGAGTTGGAAACTATTTTGGAAAACCATTTAAAGCAAGTTGAATTAGTAATTAGAAACTCAATTAGTGCAGTAGATTTAATGATGAATCCAACCGAAAACCAGATCCAATCAGAAACGAAAAAAGTGAAAAGAAGCATTGGATCTATTCTTGGAGATTTAAAGAAGAATATAAAACAGTATTTCGCAACGAAAAAGGAAAATACCGTTAGTAAGTTAAAAAGTACAAAGGAGGACGTTCGACTTGGATTCAAGAATTCGTTTAATCGAAAAATCCTAGCAATCAACGGTCTCTTGAGGCAGTTATCTAACAAAATTGAACAGAAATTTATTATAGAAGAAAAACAAATTCCTTCAAATCAAGTTGAAATATCAAATGATCCGGATAAATCTTCTCAACAACCTAGTCCAAAAGATTTATCTGTTCAAAAAGTTGAAACTAAAACACCAGGTAATACTGTGAATGAGAATATTCAAGAAAGCGCGGAAAAGCCAGCAGAGGTTGTTGCTCCTTCTGCCGAAAAGAGTCAATCAAGTTTGACGGAAACCCTAGAAGGTAAAGATCAGTCGGAAAATGAAATTAAGGATGAATCGGTTGAAGTAAGTCCAGATGAAAAAGAAATGAACAACATAGAACTGCAACAAATGAAACGAATTGAAGAGTTAAGTGATAAATTAGGAATGAAGGCTAATGAAAAAGAGAAATCGTCGATCAAAGAATTATCTCAAGCTCAAAAAGCAGAATTGATCCGATCTATGGAAGCTGTAGTCGAAGAAAAGAGCAAATCGGTTTCTACAGAAGAGGCTGAACTTGAAGTAGGATAAAAGGGGGTAAAAAAATGCCAACGTTATTTCCTGAAGACCATGAAAAAGGCAGCTTGACTAAAAAGAAGAAATTGGCTAGAGACTTAAAACTAAAAAATGAGTTATCGGCATTGGATATTTCCTTTAATGCCCACTGTATTTTAGATTATTTGAAGCAACAAGGAGTAGAGAGGCCGAACCGCTCATTTGTAAAAGCATTTCAATATGCGGCTGCTGCTTTGGGGGTTCCATATGAAGTGATTGATGAGGCGTTCTTTACGAGAACGCCTCTAACTGAGCAAACGTTGTTTGATGTATCTCATTTATTTAATCCAAATGTAAAAATCAGTGCAGAAACAGATTTACCGATCGTTCCTATCACAATTGATTTTTATTCCATTTGCTTGTCGCTGTTTGAGAAACTACCCTTTTCTTTCTGGCAACAGTATCTGAAAAAAGATACTGTGTTACCTGAAACAAAACTAGCGGCTTATGATTTGGAAGCTCTCTTACAAGCATTTGTTCAAGAGGTTTGGTTGAAGACAAAAGGAAATATAAAACAATCAGAAGAAAGTGAAGTTGAGAAAGCACGTCAGATGTTTTTAGCCTACTTCTATCGAAACGATCAAAAGTATTATCGAAAAGAGACTCAAGAAATGTTGCTAGACCTATTAGAAAAAAGATTGGAAGAACAGGCAACTGAAGTTTTCACAGTAGATAAAACTTTGCAGTCATTGCTTGAAGCTGGGGATGCAAAAGCCATAAGTTCGTTTGTACTTGATCGTTTATTTGATTGGACGCATGACAAAAACTATCAACGATTTTTGAGAAGTGTAATCAAGACGAAAAACCTTTCCTTAATGAATCAGTTATTGCTTCTTTATCAGCGTGCGGAAGCGATAGAAACGAAAGAAGTAAATGACTGGATTCGAGAAAACCGAACGTTGAAAGAAGATGCAGAACCGGTCTTTTTATTGGGAGGAGAACAATTCAAGGTTGATCCTGAAACTGGAGAAATTCTGAAAGAAAAAAATACAGTCCTTGATAATAAACAACAACTTCCCGTTGTACCGTATTTTGAAAAATCGGAAACAGAAGGAAGGGAAGAAATCGAAAAAAAAGAGGTCACACCAAAGAGGATTTTCGAGATACTTGAACATACAGTTCCTGAATCAATTGTCTTCGAAGAAAGAGTAAAGTCAGTAGCAGACGATCATTCGATACGAATTAGGTCAAACCAAAGTGAAGAACAAACCATTTCAGATTTGATTATTTGTATTCTAGAAAAAGAGAAACAACCGATTGATGATTTAATAAGATTCGAAAATGAAAGCATTGCTTCAATAGTTATGGCTGTTTTTGGTTTGAACCCTTTGCCGTTGAATTTGTCTGTGCTGAATAATTTGCGTTCACTGAAAAATGGTAAAGTTAAATTGCAACAATTGTTTACAGAGCTAATTGTCAGAAGTGACAGATTTATTCGGAAGTTTGCGGAGCATATGTACGAAAAAGAACCTGATCATGTTCGGCCAACTTTTGAAGAAGAGATCAAACGTGCGAAAGAATTAGAACGTCTTGCAATGGCTAATGTTTCCACTGACAAAGCAAACAAAGCAGAACAAAAAGAAGGTTCTACAGTGAATATTTCAGATTTATTGGAAAAAGTAAAAGAAAGTTCTGAAGGTACTGATGATGATCGAGACGATTAAAAAAAGACCATTGAGTCAGTACTATCTTTGGAAAGTTTGTCAGCGGTTTGAAAAGAATCCGAAACAAGAATTACTTATTCCTCCATTAAAAGGAGTAATAGGGCAATTGAATGCGGAAAGAAAAAATTTAGAAAAAATAGAAAATGAAACGATCGCAATACACATTTCAAGTCTTGCATTTCTTGAAGAATTGTTGAAAAGTTTATCGGAGCAATCTTTTAGAAAGCTCATTACAGATCTTTGGGAAGATAGCACTTATCAATGATCGCTGCAACGAAAGAAATGGGGTTTGGGGCATGCCCCAAGTTTAAAACAAAAAAGAGGGAACTCGAAAATCGGAGATTTTCGGGTTCTCTTTCTTTTTTTGTTTATTCGCAAGGTGGGACCACCTTGCTATGCTTGCCAGAGACGAAACCCCGCCCCTCCAGGGCGGACGGTTTTAGGGTTCGGCTCTGAGCAAGGCACAGCCTTGCCTGCTGATTTTCTTGAATAGAAGAGGTGTCTATATTATGGATAAGAATTTGTATCGTGACCAGTTGATTAAAGTATATGTTACTGATGATGAAAAGGAGCAGATAAGGAAGAATATGCAAACTTCAGGCCTAAGTACATTAACCAACTATGTTCGTTTGATGGCATTGAATGGTCGCGTGATCAAAATAGATTTTTCAACATTGAAGGAATCTCTTTCTGAGACAGGACAATATGTTTATGAACTGAATAAAATTGGGAACAACTTAAATCAGATTGCACATAAGCTTAATCAGACCGATATCGTGGAGCAGGAAGACGTCGAGTATCTGGTTTCAGAGTTTGTAAAAATTCAGTCGAACTATGTAAAAGCCCAGGAAGTGTTGCTACAAGAAATACAAAAATTAACGAGGTCTGAATGAGATGCCAACGACAAAAACACTTACTATCAAACAAGAAAAAAACTTAAAACGAGCTATTGAGTATATTCTCGATCCTTTAAAAACGAAAAATCAGACATTAACCAGTGGTCACAAAATAAATGCAGTAAACAACGCTTTTTTTGAGATGAATCTTACAAGGAAGTTGGCTCAAAATATCAAAGGACAGAATAACAAAAAATCAAATGAAGAGGTTATTGCTAGGCACATTATTCAGTCTTTTGATCCAACTGACAATTTAACGGCTGAAGAAGTACATGAAATTGGAAGGCAGACTGCACTCGATTTTTTAGGCGAAGATTATGAATTTGTGATAGCAACTCATGTTGATAAAGATCATTTGCATAATCACATTATCTTTAACACTACTTCTAGTGTCGACCTAAAAAAATTTCGATGGCAGCGAGGTACGGCTGCTCACTTAAGGAATTATTCGGACAAAGTTGCTGATTATCATGGGGCAATGATTCTAGATACACCTAAACGGAATTCCTATAAAAAATATCAGGAGTATCGAAGAAAGGATGCTTATCGAGTTGAAATAAAGGAACGTTTGAACTTCTTGTTAACTCATAGCACTAGCTGGGATGACTTTTTAGCAAAAGCTAAATTACTAAATCTTTCTGTGGATCCAAATCATAATTCTAAAGAGTATGGGAAAGTGATTAATTACAAGTTATTGGATGAACCGCAAACACGCCCTGCACGGGATTACACATTAAATAAAAAGCACCGAATCTATAATGAAGAAAACATTATTGAGCGTACAAGCAAAAATAAACCTGAAGCTGTTTTTGCTTTAGGAAATATTGCGAAAAAATATGCGGATCACAAAGCAGAAAAAGAATCTTTACCAGATCTAACTTTTGTCATTGAACCTTGGCAGATCGAAAGAGATACAACTACCGGTATATATGTTGAAATTGCCTATGGTCGTTATGAGACTGGAGTTGTAAAAATTCCTGATTACATGTTAGAAAAATTAAAAGACGGCCGCTATGAGGCCCATTTTAATTACAAAGATATCTTCTATTTTTGGAGTGAAGAGAAAGGTAAAAAAAATAAATTTGTCAAAGGATCTTCTTTGGCCAGTTACCTTTCAGGAGAAAGCGGTCTTGTTCCAAAACGGAAAAATTCTGCTATTCAGAATGTTCGAGAAATGGTGGCGGCGCTTAATATTCTATCTGCAAGGCAGGTTAGTAGTGAGCAAGTACCAAAAGTTTTAGGGCAAGATTTTTACGACAATTACGAAATTGTACAAGAAGCCAGAGCGGCGTTGAATGATAAATTATATCGAGCAAACGAAAAACTAAAATTTGATCCTTCCAACCTGGAACAAACTGAGAAGGTAAAAGCACTGCATGCTGAAAAGAGTGAACTAGAAAAACAAGTGAAGCTGTTTGAGAAGCAGCTGAAGACTTATGATGCGGCACTAGGTATTTTGACGGAAAAAGGATTGTCAGATTCAGTAGATATAGAAAAATAGTACTCATAATGTTTAATTGCGAGCTTTGGACGTGCTATGATATAAGTAGTTAGTAACAATGGAAAGCAAATAAACTTAAATCTCATGAATCAAAATAACCACAATTTGAATTTTATGATCAAGGATTTTTTAAAACTAAGTCTTCTTTCTTTTAGAAAGAATGAAGACTCTTTAGGAGGGATTATATGGATAACACAGCACTCGCTAAATTTATACAGTCGCTTGGTAGTTTGAATAACTACGGTAGCTCTGTTTATCAAACAAAGAAAGCACTAGATTTGAAATCTACGAAACCTCTGCGGCAAAATATGGATGATATAGCCATTTTTGTAGATAGTCTAAAAGGAATTAATGCAATTAAGGAAAAAGGATTTTCTGTAGATGGTATTATCGAGGTAAATAAGCAATTTGATTCCCCGTCAGATGAACAACCTATACTTCCAGGACATTTGAGAAATTCTTATTACAACGAAGATGATCGAATTGCGATCGTAATTGATCAGGCCAGCCAAGAATATTATGTACCTAAAGAGATCATTACAAGAGGGGACTTACAGGAAATTGTAGATCAATTCAACGAGTCAGAAAAAACGGAGAAAGATGCCTGGATGGTTTTTGCTCGTCTTGCAAAATTACAGGCTTTTCAAGATGGCAACAAACGCACAGCTTTGATTTCAGCTAACGCGGCATATGGATCACTGGAGACTGAAAACTATCTAATGATCCCGTTTCATGATATCAAGCGCTTGGAGTTTACTGTTAACTTGATGTCTTTCTATCGAGCAAAAAGTGTGTCTGAAGAGAGAGAAGCGTTTGAACGACTCTTTAGCACACTTCCTACAAAGAAAGAACGAGAACTGTATTTACGTCAACCTATCGATGATCTTAATCAAGGCAAGGATATATCTACTTATCGAATTAAATCTGAGCTTAGATCCAAAGAAGATGATTCGGAGCCTGAGATATAGGATTAATGAAAAATTAGCAAAAAAAGCATTACCTACCCAATACGGTTAGGTGATGCTTTTTTATATTTTGGAGGGAAAAATGGAACTATTCGATGTGACAAAATACCAGTTACCAGCGGAATCCGCTGTCGAGTGGGAGACAACGAAAGAACGATTAGGAATATTCCTCTCACAGTATAAAAGTGTTCGAGAAAAATTAGGGATCTCTGCAGCTCCTAAAATTTATGAAACCTATTCTTTCTTGCACCACGAAGACATACCAAAACAACTTATGGGAGATCCTATCTATCAAGAGTTTGAATATCTTCATAGAATATTTATCTCGGGGTATTTGGCTATCAATCACCCGTACAAACCTGAAATTACTGATAGAAGAAGGAAGATTTTTTTATTGAGATACCTATACGGACTTTCAATTTCTACTGTAAGTGATAGGATCCATTATCAGAAAAACATTATTCTAACAGATTCTAAGAAGGCACTTGTACAGTTTACCTCAGCTCTGAAACTTTTAGAAAGAAAAGAAACAATGTGATGGAGACTCTACTCAAAAAGGAACATTTATGAGGAAATCTCGTGTCCTTTACCAATCCGACCTCTGATTATAGTTGTCTTACAAGCTTGAATAACTGAAACACAGCTGTGGGAAAGAACTATGGATGAAGGGGAAAAAGTCATTAACTTTTATTGATTTGTTTGCTGGAGTAGGCGGATTTCGTATGGGAATGGAGAGAGCCGGCCATAAATGTGTTGGATTTTGTGAGATTGATAAACATGCTCGACAAAGCTATAAAGCTATTTTTGATACAAGAGAAGAGGTGCAAATGCATGACATTACAAAACTATCAGACGACTTTATTCAACGAATCGGACGTGTGGACGTTATCACAGGAGGATTTCCTTGTCAGGCTTTTAGCCTTGCAGGGAAAAGAAGAGGTTTCAGTGATACTAGAGGAACTCTCTTTTTGAAATTGCACGCTTCGCAAAAATTTTGCAACCTAGCTATCTATTCCTTGAAAACGTCAAAGGACTCCTCAATCACGAAGGAGGGGCTACGTTCGAGACGATCCTCAGAACGCTGGATGAATTGGGGTATGACGTTTCGTGGCAAGTGCTTAACAGCAAAGATTTTGTCCCACAAAACCGAGAACGTATCTTTATTATCGGACATTTTAGAGGATCAGGTGCCAGGCAGTTTTTACCTTTCACAGGAGAAAAAGAATCAGCTGATCAAGAACCAGCAAAAATCAACATAGCTGGAACGACAAATAAACGAAATAACTTAAACACGAATTTGAGAGAGCGGACCTATTATACGGATGGACTAATGGGGACCTTGACGGCTACTGATTATAAAACGCCGAAACAAATTGTCATTGGTAATGTGAATCCTAGTGGAAATGGTATGAATGGTCAGACCTTCAGTTCTAATGGTATAGCTCCTACACTCACTACGAATAAAGGAGAGGGAACTAAAGTAGCAATTCCGATCCTATCACCTGATAAAGAGGTAGTTAGACAAAATGGACGCCGAATTAAGAGTAATGGAGAAGAAATGTTCACTCTGACTGTACAGGATCGACATGGGATTATTGTGGAAGGACAAATCGATGGCCGGTATCGATCAGCAGTTAGTGTGTATTCGCCTGAAGGTATCTGTCCTACTCTAAACACAATGCAAGGCGGCGGACAGGAACCGAAGATTGTTGTGAGAGAAGCTACGAAAAAAGGGTACAAGTCCGCTGCAGCTGGCGATAGTATCAATTTTGCTTATCCTAAATCGAACACTAAGCGTGGAAGAGTTGGGAAACAAGAAGCTCATACGATTGTTACTAGCGATCAGCAAGCAGTAGTGACCGATGATTTTCAAATTAGGAAACTGACCCCTTTGGAATGTTGGAGGCTTCAAGCTTTTCCTGATTGGGCCTTTTTGGCTGCTAAGTTTGGCAGCCGAGAAATAGCTAATAAAATTATAGAAGAAAAACTAGATCACTACAGCTGCGATTATGAGGTGAAAGTATCCAATTCTCAGTTGTACAAACAAGCTGGAAATTCGGTTACAGTATCGGTGATCTATTTTATAGCGAAACACCTTTGTATCAACATGTGACAAGCTTTTTGTGACTGATCTTCAATCTCTAAGTGAACTACTTAGCCTGTAAAGTAATCTTATCAAGACTTGATAAAATTGATTCAGGCCTGAATCGTAGAGGAGTAGTCTATGATTCAAAATAATAGGATTTACTTAGAAGATTGTTTATCTGGAATGAAAAAAATTCCTGATGAATCGGTAGATGCAATCATTTGTGATCTGCCGTATGGGACAACTTCTTGTTCCTGGGACAATATAATTCCTTGGGAGCAGTTGTGGTCACAGTATTTGCGGATAGCAAAGGAAAATAGTGCGATCGTTCTTTTCGGGGCTGAGCCATTTTCTACGCAATTACGAATGAGTAACTTAAAGCATTACAAATATGATTGGTACTGGGTAAAGAACACTGCTACGGGATTTACATTTGCTAAAAGACAGCCTATGCGATCGGTAGAGACGATTTCGGTTTTCTCTAAAGGAACAACTGCCTATTATCCTCAAGGCTTGCAGAACCTTTCTCAGCCTCAATTAAGAAGTAGAAAGGCAACCGAAGATTCAATTTATAAAACAGATTCTTTGAGCAAAAATGAGTATATACAAGAATTTACAGGGTTTCCAAACAATGTATTGAGATATAACAAAGAAACGACTAATATCTTTCACCCGACACAAAAACCGATCGCTCTTTTGGAATATCTCGTTAAGACATATTCTCAAAAAGGTGACTTGATCCTAGACAACTGCATGGGAAGTGGAACGACAGCGATTGCTTGCTTAAATACTGAACGACAGTTTATTGGTTTTGAAACAAATGAAATATATTATGATAAGGCTATTGAGCGTATAAAGACTAATGTAACACAACTTGATCTATTCGAATTTTAAAGAAAAAAATTGAAAAAAGACTTGATAAAGTCGGTATACCGATATATAATAGATGTATAAAGTCGGTATACCGACTTATGTGTTTAATCTAATCTTATAAGAATAGGAGTGGTTTTATAGGCTTGATAATCTTTAGTAATAAAAAATGCACTTATTCTGCTGGCACAGAATAAGCGCACAGTAACAAAACCAAGCAGGCATGCTACTACTCAAAATATATCATAAAAGAGAGTAGTAGCAAATCTTTTCGCTACACTCCTTAACTGGAGGACACAAGCATGTACGCTGATAAAAAGAAAATCGAATGGTTATTATTCGAAAGTGGAATATCAAGAAAGCAAATCAACGAAAAATCGGGAGTTAAATTAACTACAATTACAGATTTAAGGAAGAAACGCTCTTCGATTGACCTTATGAGATTTGATAATGCCGCAAGTTTGACGGCTTTTGTTGATGAAATAATGAAAGAAGAAAAGTGATCCTACTGTAGTTATGACTCCTTAAAATCTAGGAGGAATTATGAAATACACTGCATACAGAAAATCTGATCCTTATACTTTATACGAAATCGAAGGAACCACTGAAAATTTAGCTGCCTTCATAGCTACTCGTAGTCCTTTTGACAATGATTTTATGATCTTTAAAGAGGGCCAACTTATTTTAACACTTGTTGGATTTTTCATTGATCAAGCGATAGATCGTGAATTTATGGCTTATGAGTTGTCACCTGTATTAATTCCGATGCAAAGAGGAGAGGTAAGCATTCCAAAAGTAATAATGACAAAGAAATCTGTTCACAAGCAACGTGAGGACGTATTGTCATGAGTATTGCGGAAGGGAAGAAATATCGACTAAAAAGCGATTTTGTTTTTGCAGAACATGAACTAGCTGAAGGAACGTGGATAAGGATAGTAGAGATTTCTTATCCGATCGCTTATTGCATTGCTTATACTAAGAATGGCGATGTAACTTTAGAAGTTAACATTCAACGCTTAAGTCCGCTATTGGAATTATCTAGTGAGGAAGACGATTTTGGGTTTTGCGATCTTTGTAATCGGAGCCTGACTTACCAACCCTATCGATCATTGAATATTGGATACCTTTGCGATGAATGTGCAGAGAAATTAGGAACCAGAAAATGGAAATAGATTTTTAAATAATAGGAAGCTGTGGCTGCAGTACGGCCACAGTTTCTCGTCTAATAGAAGGAGAAATTTGATATGAGATATAGCCAGATGGATCATAAAAGAATGTGGGTGGAAAAGTTAGAAAGAGATTTGTCACAACTCGAATCACTAGGATATAGCAGAGATTCTGAAGTGTATAAGTCAGCTGTAAAACGAACTGACAAGGCCCGAAAAGAACTAAAAAATCTAGTTACTGACAGATAGAGATAGCAGAAGGCGAATTGAAGCTTGCAGTGATCAACAAGAAGCTTGAATCTTTGTTTGGTGATAAACGTTGGGACATTGAAGTCGGCTAATGGAAGAAATAGCGGAATAGGAGGGTAAAAATTTTGAAGAAGTATCTAGTGATCCCATGCAGTCAAGTTTCAAATAATGTTGAGATTTTAGCAATAGATGAGAAGGACGCAGTAGCTAAATTCTACTACAAATATTATCTAGATGATAAAGGTTACATTGTTGAAGAAGTAAAAAAGGTGTAGTCAATTAGCGACAGATTTTACAAACTAGAGAGGGAGGGTATAAATGAGCAGAGTACACAATTTAACACATATAAAGAGTGGAAAAAAGTTTGAATTTATCGGGTTTGTTCAAAAGGAAATTCAGCTTTGCTCTTATACTACTGTTTCTACACATGTTCAAGTTAAGGATTACAAGGGAATAGTTCACTACTTTCCGTTGAATGAAGTTGAGTTTATTCCTTAATTCAGTAATCCACCAAAATAAATGACTAGATGAATAACACTAATACAAGGAGATTGTAATGAAACATAAGTCAAAATTTATACTAGCAGCGTTGATCAGTTTGCTTGGATTCACCGCTTCATTGGTGGATTTATCAGAAGTCGATGTTCAGTTGCCTGCTTTCTTCGATGAATGGACGTCCCAGGAACAAATCTCAGCTGAAGAGATTGAAAATCTGCCTGATTTTGACGGACAGAACGTCGTCATTCAAGTTAATGGAAACCGACCAAGTTTCACATCTGAAGAGACATCGATCGATGCAGGGTCTTGGCAAACTTTTTCGGATCTCGATTCCCTAAATCGAGTCGGAGTTGCAAATGCAATGCTACACCGATCAATGATGCCAAAACAAGCACGTGGCGATATTTCAAATGTTTACCCTACAGGTTGGAACCAGAAAAAACTTAATAATGGTTTGTGGTTGTACAATCGCTCTCACCTAATCGGCTATCAAATGACGGGAGAGAATGATAATTGGAAGAATCTTTTTTCAGGTACACAAGAGTTAAATCAGATATATATGGTTCAGTATGAAAATGAGGTGGCTAACTACCTGAAAAACACTGATAATCACATTCGTTATCGTGTGACACCAATTTTTAGGGATAGAGAATTACTTGCAAGAGCTGTTCAATTGGAAGCACAAAGTATCGAGGACGATGAAGTTCAGTTTAATGTATTGATATATAATGTCCAAAACGGTTTTACGATAGATTACAATACTGGAAAAGCTATTATGGATTAATTTAAGAAAACGTTTCATTTATCTAAATTAGGTGTGTTAAACTAGAAAATAAGTAAAGGACAAAATTGCATGAATGAGAAAGCAAAAAAGAAAATCGTAAAATTGCTTGCTCTAGCTAACGATGCCAGCGATGAAGAGTCGATGTCTGCCTTAGCGAAAGCCCAAGAGTTGATGCTACAACACAATATCGATGAATCGGATGTATTTGATTACAAACAAGTGCAAAAATCAGAAGCAGTGATTGATACGGTTATTTACCAAGGACGTCCGCAAAAATGGCTCTATCGGCTAGCGTCTATCATTGCAGAAAACTTTCGTGTCCGCACGTATTACGTGTCAGGTTCTCCGATAGAATTGCGCTTTGTGGGGATAGAATCAGACGTTCAGATTGCGCAAATCATCTTTGAATATGCCAGAGGAAGTGCTGGTTATTGCGCAAGACAGTTCCTACAGTTGCCCGAAATCAGACGGAAATACAAGCGTAAGTGGCAATTAAAGCAAGATTATATTGAAGGATATTTGGTCGGATTGTCTAAAACCTTCAGGAATCAAGTACAAACAAACGGCTATGAAATCGCCTTGCAGGTACCTGAAATCGTTAAAGAGGAAGTCGAACGAATGGGATTGGTGCCTGGAAAAGATACTTCCCATCAAGCAAAGAACAATGAAGCGTTCTACTCAGGCTACGCTGAAGGGATTCGCTTTACAGAAAAAGAACGGCTAAGCGTTTAGGATCTCAATGAAAGGAGCGGTTGACTTGTCACAAGAAAGAAAATGTTACGGTGGTCAATGGAAAGTACCGATCACACCTTACAACAAACGCCTATATTGGCCACCAAGTTGGATTGAATGTAACTGTGGTGAACTCGCAAAACAAGTAAGAGAAAGAAAAGGAGAGCGTTTGTATGCGAATGGGCGTTACTTATGTAACTCATGTCACCGAGAATATGAGATGGTCTATGGGAGAAATCAGTTTACTTTGGTGAATGAGAATGAAGACTGAAGGGAATCTCGTTTCTTTTGAGCCTAACGAAATAAGGAAGAATTTGGACTATCGATTTGAGATTGAAGTATAAATGATTAAAATATTTCTATCCGAGGAGGGAACTACATGATCAATGCAGTTTCCTTTTTTCTATCTTATATAACTTGTAATATCGGCAGTTCAAATGTTTAGTATAAATACTACTACTAATATATTATTAAGGTGAGTAAAATCATTAATTTCATTGGTTCATGAAAATTATGATAAGAGTTTGTTGGTAATTAACGGTATTATGTAGATAGTAATATAATACTAATTTTACCAATAACCTTCGTTATTTAGAATGTAGAAATTCCCATAACTAAAATTTTCACATTCCCAGTTTTATAGTATTTCCAAGATCCTAAAAAATATATTAGGGTCTATTTTTCTGTTTCTCATTAACGAAGAATATTGGGACAAATGCGACTGCCATTTCAAGTTGGACTGTTTTATATAAAGGAGTGAAATTAGGTGTTATACAAGTTTAGTAGCATATTGGTAGTTGGAATGATGGTTCTTGGTCAACCTATTACAGTATTTGCTAATACGATTGATAGCGAACTGCAAACAAATAACTCAGTGAGTGAAGAGCATGAAGAAATAACTGAAGCCTTTGAGGAAAGTTCGGATAGTGCCTTTGATAAAGTAGAAGAAGATGCTGTAGATTCGGGTTCAACCGTTGATAGTACTTCTGAAGTAAGTACTCCCTCCTCTACTATGAATAGTGAAACTAATAGTAGTGAAGAATCGAATAATTCTGATGAAGTAGAAAAAATGGAAGAAAATTTAGCACAAGATATTGTAACAGGAACTTGGGGATCTGTCTCCTGGGAATGGAATAGCGAGACCTCCACAATAACATTACAAGGAGGGAATGCGGGAACAGTTGCTGCTGCTCCGTGGAAAACGTATACCAATGTCCAAAGCATTGTTGTCGAGGACACAGTAGTTTTACAAGCTAATGCAGCTAACCTATTTCAAAATCTAAAAAGTTTGACCTATATTGATACGCTATCTTTTGATACAAGCCAAGTAACAACTCTTGATTTTTTATTTGCAGACAGCGATTCTCTGGAAGTTTTAAATCTGAATGGTTGGAACACTAGCAATGTTACGTCCATTAATAGAACCTTTCATAATATGACTTCCTTGGTTGAACTTGATATTAGTAGCTGGAATATGACAAACGTAAGGAATAGCTCAGCGAACTCTTGGTTTATCTTCGAGGCTCGAAACTTACGAACCATTCATTTAGGAGTTAACACAACTTTTTTACACATGGGTAGTTCTTCAAGACCGGTTTTCCAAAGCGGTGCTCCTTCAGCAGAATACACCGGAAATTGGCTTTACCTAAAAGATCAAAACGGGAATGATCCTGAAGAAAGAGTAGTAACAGCTCGAAGAACATTGTTGAATACCTTTTACGACGGTTCAAAACCAGGAACCTATGTATTAGAAAAAAAGTTTCTCAACCAGTAACAGTTAAATTTCTTGATCTAGAAAGAAATGAGCTGGCGGCTTCAGTTACCATAGAGGGTGAATTTGGTAGTCAGTATAGTACGGAAGCTAAAGAAATTCCCGGCTGGAGTGTGGTCGAAATACCGAGAAATGCCACCGGCACTTTTACTGATAGTCCACAAGAAGTAGTGTACGTCTATGATCGTTCGGATGCCGCACCGGTCACTGTGAAGTACCAAGATACAGAAGGTAATCAACTGGCGGAACCAAGTATCTTAAGCGGAAAAGTCGGCTTGCCTTATGAAAGTGAAGCCAAAGAGATCCGTGGTTGGTATGTGGTGGAAACGCCAGACAACGCTTCAGGAACCTTTACTGAAGATCCACAAGAAGTGGTGTATGTTTACGATCGCTCGGATGCCGCACCGGTCACCGTTAGATATGTCGATACTGAAGGAAATCAATTATCAGAACCAAATATCCTAAGCGGAAAAGTCGGCTTGCCGTATGAAAGTGAAGCCAAAGAGATCCGTGGTTGGTATGTGGTGGAAACACCAGACAACGCTTCAGGAACCTTCACTGAAGATCCGCAAGAAGTAGTGTACGTTTACGATCGATCAGATGCAGCACCGGTAACAGTGAAATATCAAGATTCCGAAGGGAATCAACTATCAGAGCCAAGAATTTTAAGCGGAAAAGTTGGTTTGCCTTATGAAAGTGAAGCCAAAGAGATTCCTGGATGGTACGTAACTGAAACACCAGACAACGCTTCAGGAACGTTTACTGAAGATCCACAAGAAGTGGTGTATGTTTACGATCGATCAGATGCCGCGCCGGTCACCGTTAGATATGTCGATACTGAAGGCGATCAATTATCAGAACCAAGTATCCTAAGCGGAAAAGTCGGTTTACCTTATGAAAGTGAAGCCAAAGAGATCCGTGGTTGGTATGTGGTGGAAACGCCAGATAACGCTTCAGGAACCTTCACTGAAGATCCGCAAGAAGTGGTGTATGTGTACGATCGATCAGATGCCGCACCGGTCACCGTTAGATATGTCGATACTGAAGGCAATCAATTATCAGAACCAAATATCCTAAGCGGAAAAGTCGGCTTGCCGTATGAAAGTGAAGCCAAAGAGATCCGTGGTTGGTATGTGGTGGAAACACCAGACAACGCTTCAGGAACCTTCACTGAAGATCCGCAAGAAGTAGTGTACGTTTACGATCGATCAGATGCAGCACCGGTAACAGTGAAATATCAAGATTCCGAAGGGAATCAACTATCAGAGCCAAGAATTTTAAGCGGAAAAGTTGGTTTGCCTTATGAAAGTGAAGCCAAAGAGATCCGTGGTTGGTATGTGGTGGAAACACCAGACAACGCTTCAGGAACGTTTACTGAAGATCCACAAGAAGTGGTGTATGTGTACGATCGATCAGATGCCGCACCGGTCACCGTTAGATATGTCGATACTGAAGGCGATCAATTATCAGAACCAAGTATCCTAAGCGGAAAAGTCGGTTTACCTTATGAAAGTGAAGCCAAAGAGATCCCTGGTTGGTACATGATCCAAACACCAGACAACGCTTCAGGGACGTTTACTGAAGATCCACAAGAAGTAGTGTATGTGTACGATCGATCAGATGCAGCACCAGTCACTGTGAAGTACCAAGATTCCGAAGGAAACCAGCTGTCAGAACCAAGTATCCTGAGTGGAAAAGTTGGTTTACCGTATGAAAGTGAAGCCAAAGAGATCCGTGGTTGGTACGTGATCCAAACACCAGACAACACTTCAGGAACCTTCACTGAAGATCCACAAGAAGTGGTGTACGTGTACGATCGCTCGGATGCCGCACCGGTCACCGTTAGATATGTCGATACTGAAGGAAATCAATTATCAGAACCACATATCCTAAGCGGAAAAGTCGGTTTGCCGTATGAAAGTGGAGCCAAAGAGATCCCTGGATGGTATGTGATTGAAACACCAGATAACGCTTCAGGAACCTTCACTGAAGATCCACAAGAAGTGGTGTATGTTTACGATCGTTCGGATGCCGCACCGGTCACCGTTAGATATGTCGATACTGAAGGAAATCAATTATCAGAGCCACATATCCTAAGCGGAAAAGTCGGCTTGCCGTATGAAAGTGGAGCCAAAGAGATCCCTGGATGGTATGTGATTGAAACACCAGACAACGCTTCAGGAACCTTCACTGAAGATCCGCAAGAAGTGGTGTATGTGTACGATCGCTCAGATGCAGCGCCGATCACGGTGAAATACCAAGATTCCGAAGGAAACCAGCTGAGTGAGCCAAGTATCCTAAGCGGAAAGGTTGGCTTACCGTATGAAAGTGAAGCCAAAGAGATCCGTGGTTGGTATGTGGTGGAAACACCAGATAACGCTTCAGGAACCTTCACTGAAGATCCGCAAGAAGTGGTGTATGTGTACGATCGATCAGATGCCGCACCGGTCACCGTTAGATATGTCGATACTGAAGGAAATCAATTATCAGAACCACATATCCTAAGCGGAAAAGTCGGTTTGCCGTATGAAAGTGGAGCCAAAGAGATCCCTGGATGGTATGTGATTGAAACACCAGACAACGCTTCAGGAACTTTCACTGAAGATCCGCAAGAAGTGGTGTATGTGTACGATCGATCAGATGCAGCGCCGATAACTGTGAAATACCAAGATTCCGAAGGAAACCAGCTGTCAGAACCAAGTATCCTGAGTGGAAAAGTTGGTTTACCGTATGAAAGTGAAGCCAAAGAGATCCGTGGTTGGTACGTGATCCAAACACCAGACAACACTTCAGGAACCTTCACTGAAGATCCACAAGAAGTGGTGTACGTGTACGATCGCTCGGATGCCGCACCGGTCACCGTTAGATATGTCGATACTGAAGGAAATCAATTATCAGAACCACATATCCTAAGCGGAAAAGTCGGTTTGCCGTATGAAAGTGGAGCCAAAGAGATCCCTGGATGGTATGTGATTGAAACACCAGACAACGCTTCAGGAACTTTCACTGAAGATCCGCAAGAAGTAGTGTACGTTTACGATCGCTCGGATGCCGCGCCGGTCACCGTTAGATACTTAGATACTGAAGGAAACCAGCTGTCAGAACCAAGTATCCTAAGTGGAAAAGTTGGTTTACCTTATGAAAGTGAAGCCAAAGAGATCCCTGGTTGGTATGTGATTGAAACACCAGACAACGCTTCAGGAACGTTTATTAAAGATCCACAAGAAGTGGTGTACGTCTATGATCGCTCGGATGCAGCACCGGTAACGGTGAAATATCAAGATTCCGAAGGGAATCAGCTGGCAGAACCAAGTATCTTAAGCGGAAAAGTCGGTTTGCCATATGAAAGTATAGCCGAAGAGATCCCTGGTTGGTTTGTGATTGAAATACCAGACAATGCTTCAGGGACATTTACTGAAGAACCGCAAGAAGTGGTTTACGTGTATGATCGATCAGATGCAGCACCGGTCACCGTTAGATACGTCGATATTGAAGGAAATCAATTATCAGAGCCAAGTATCTTAAGCGGAAAAGTTGGATTACCGTATGAAAGTGAAGCCAAAGAGATTCCTGGTTGGCACGTGACAGCTATACCAGGTAATTTTTCAGGAATCTTTACCGAAGAACCGCAAGAAGTTGTTTATATCTATGCGCTAAATAAAATCGATAGTGAACAAGATAATTCTGATAATGATTTACCGACAGATAACAACTTCTCCGATTCAAATAAAAGATTACCTAATACTGGTGAATCATTAATCAGACAGTTATCAATGGTATTGGCGGGATCGCTTATTGTCATAGGAATTTTTGTATTTCTGGTAACAAGAAGGAAGAAGGATAAAGACTAGGTAGAAAAAAAGCAACAAATCTATTAATGATTTGTTGCTTTTCAGTATTATAGAAAGGAGACTAACTATTATGCTATTCACGTCAAAGAAAGAATATATTGAACATTTCCGAAATGAACTTTATGACAAATGTAATGAAGAGGTAGAATTGGAGGATTATTTAAATTCTCAGATTTGTAATTTAGAAAAGTTAACAGCAAATATTTCTAAAGATACATTCTGGGAAATCCTTCCAGAAATATTAGGTATAGATGCAAAATTAAATCTATTAGTAGAATTGAGTACGTTTGAGGATTTTTCAAAGGATGAGATAATTCGAATTATTGAGAATGACTATAAAAGCTACTTTAAAGAATTGTGTGGCTATGATTTGAGCACGAAAACTCGTCCATCTATGATATTTAATATTAATTGAACACTAATAATCATTGCACTCTGAAGGAGCTGTGTTCAAAACTTAAAATTTTTTGATTATTTGTTTATTTTAACAATGAACGTTCGCTCATCGTTTATAGATCAGCAAAAGAGTATTGCTATGTATCGAATCGATTAGTATCCTAAATTATGAGAAATAGAATAGTGCTAATGCGGCAATCGTTGTAGGAGTGTTTTTTAAGACATAGAGTTACAATAATGTAAGGAGATTATTCGCATAACCATGATACAATGATAGTGTATTAAACCACTATTATGATATCAGGAGTGATGAATCAATGAAAATAAACCTAAGTAAATACTTATTATCAATTGTTGCTGCTGGAACTTTTTTAGTAGTTTCTACTTCTATTTCAGTTGCTGCAGAAAGTCAAAATGTTGTTGAAGAAGAAAGTTTATACGCAACTGATGGTGGTATACCAGATGATTTTGAAAATATGGAAAACATTGATCAAGTAATCTCAGAAATTGATTCCTTTTATATGCGAAATGAGAACCCATTTTTACGGGCAGCTGCAGGAACAAAGTGGGCCGAAGGACAAAAAGTATGGGATGGCGAAGTAGGTTATTGGGTTACTAGTTATTTTTGGGTTAAAGGAAGCGATATGTCTCCTTATTTTGTTGTTGGTCAAGCTCAAAGAAAAGCTGTCATTGCTAAATACGGAAGTGTCAATAACAAAACTTCCTACAAGATGAAAACGAAGCAGCATATTACATTAAAAGGTAAATGGAGCTACAAGACTGTTTCAGCTAGTGCCGTTTGTTATGGTCGATAAAGAAAGTAGGGAAAATCATGAAAGATATCATAGTAATTTTAATTGCGCTTATTTCGATTGGTTTTGCAGCATGGGGAACAGTTGTTGAAGGTAATTGGATGAAAGACCAAATAAAAAAAAATAATGATAAGAAGCATTAAAGATTATCTTTCTCTAAAGAAGACACATTAATCGGTGTCTTTTTTATTTTCTCTAAATCTTTGAACAACTTTAAGAAAATAGAAGTAAGGTTCTAATAATAAGTGAAACAATTTAATTAGCAGATATTTTAATTGAGTGTAATATACAAATGTGGTCAGAAACTTTTAAGTTTTTGACCCATTTTTGTTTGCTCGTTTCATGGCTCCTTCAATAGCTCGGTTAGTTAGGCTCAGTTAGATATAAAAATAGGTTACAAGGGGTACATGGACATAGCTATCAAGCTATGTCCATGTACCCCTTGTAAGGGAGATATTAATCTATTTTACCTCTATAGATTGTTCGTAAAAGTCTGAATCACTATCCAAATACTTAGTTAAATTATCCAGATCATTTTTTATGTCAGTAATAACCTTCTGATCATTACTCATTACGAAAACACCCAATTTATTTTTTCTTCAGAACTGTAGGGGATGAATTCAACATATTTTTGATCAGCTGTAAAAGTACTGGTATCAGATAATTCTTCACTACCAGAAACAGATAATGAGACTTCAAATTTATTGTTTTGAGAGGTAAAAATTAATTCTAATTCTCTATTTTGGGAGTCATTTACAAATTCCGAATTAACTATTTCCGTTGCTTCTTCAGTTTTTATATTAGTAGACACAATATGAACTGATTGGCCTTTTTTTTGCTCTACTTTAAAATTGGTGTTATTGCCTTCAGTTCTCACAATGTCAACTGTATCTCCTGTAGGGTTAGTAGCGGAATCACTTGTAGCACTTACTTCGATGCTGGAACGACTAGTTCCGTTGTCGTTATTTTCGGAAGTACATCCCCCTATAACCACAAGTGTTAGTAAAGTTAAAATACTCAAACTAGTTTTTTTCATTATAATTCCCTCCTCATTTTACAATATAAATCTTATTTATCTCATTATATATGATGGAATTTCAATTATGCAAACAAATGAATTTTAAAGTTTTAATAAAAATAATAAAAGAGACGACTAATAATAATTGCTATATTATTTATTTACCACAAAGAAAAAATGATGTATAATGGGTTAAGGCTAGATTAAATTAGTCTAATAAAATTATTTGGAGGTTATCATGAAGAGAATTGTTCTTGCGTTATCCGTATTTGTTGGTAGTGTATTTTTGTTGTCAGATAAAGTTTCAGCTAGTCAAATTGAGAACCCTCACGAAATAAATTTTTCAGTTCAAAATATTGATACTGGGGAATATGAAAATGAAAATGTTGAGATACTAACTAATAAAACGTATGAAGTACCTTCTTTAAGATCAAGTATGATAACTTATGGTAATTCTAGCGAAGAAAAAAGCTACGTTTCTGAATTTGAGATTGAGTTTACTCCTGAAGATGAAAATGACAGCAATACGATCAAGCCATTTGCTAGTAATGATAATGAAACAAATTCAACCGGAGCTGTGAAAGTACTTGCAAGAATTACTTATACAAAATCTGGAGACAACATTAAAGTAACTAGCGCTTCTTCCAGGTTTACATTGACCAGCTCCTTCGCCAGTGTTTCAAGTAGAAACTTGAAAGTTCAACAGGGGTTTACCAATGCCCTAGAAAAAACGCCTACTTCTAATTCATTAACCACGTATAATACTGGATGGGGATATGTTTACAATTATGGTGGAGCAGCTACTGCAAAAACTACGGTATCAGGAACAGTGACAATGTCTGGAATGGCTAGCTATAGAGTGTCTGCAACAGCCTCTAGATTATAAAAAAGGAGAACTCAAATGAAAAAAATACTTATAACTCTAATCGGATTTGTTTCATTGACGATATTGTTTGGAAATACTTTACAGGCTAAAGCCGATTCTCTAGCAACTATTCCTACAGTTGAGGCAAAGATTACTTCCGCTGAAGGTGTTGTCGGAGAAGGAAGTACACAAACAAAAGTTATCGAACATAAGGAATTAGCTTATTTAAGTAAATTTTCCACGGTTCCTGCATTAGAAGAAAAAAAGTATGAGACTACTATAGAAGTCGATTACTACTTTACTCCTGAGGAATCTGGTAGTACTAGTATTTCTCCATTATCTACTAATACCGGTTCAGCTAATAATGGTATTGCGAAATCGAGTATAACGTTAACCTATTGGATTTCTGGTAATACCATAAAGGTAGAAAAATGTCATGGATCTTGGAGCAAAGCTTCTACCTCATCAATCATTGTCTCCGATCGTTATGTGACGTATAGAGGACCAAATGCTCAACAGACTGCCTGGAAATATCCTACTAGCAATACCTTCTCTTATAATACTGGATGGGGGTATGCTTCCCAAAATACAGCTGGAAATGGACGTGCATACATGTCTGCTTATACCAGTATTAGTGGTATGGGGAGATTGTTCTTGGAAGCAGCACTAAATCTGTAATTGCTTGAGAAATATTTGGTTATAATAATAGATATCCCTCGCCAGATTAAATTTATTGGCGAGGGAATTTGTATGTCTGAAACATACTTACAAATTATAAAAATTTTGGGTTCATATTTTTGCTCATTTCATAGAATTTTCAGTAGTTCAATTAATTAGGTCAGAAAGTTACTCTCTTTGGGGGCCAACAGAGTATACATTGTTGGCCCATTTTTTAATCAAATTTATATATAGTTAATAGCGGCCATGTAGATTGTGCAAAAAGATTTCTCGAATCATAAAACATTCATGATGAATTATTTTGAGAAAGAGTGTTCAGAAAATGACCCGTTTCTGAACACTCTCTTTTTGATCTAAAATTCTATAGAAAATCTCAAATTTAGTGTTCAGAAACCCGTAACAAAATCTATGTTCAGTTATTCCCCCTGTATTAAGTTATGGTACAATGGTTTTAATCGAGGAGTGATTTTTTTGAAAATTGGATATGCACGAGTTTCAACTGGATTGCAAAATTTGGATTTACAAGAAGATAGTTTAAAAAAATTTGGCTGTGAAAAAATTTTTACTGATTATATGAGTGGAGCGAAAAATAATCGACCAGGATTAGAAACTGCGATTGATTTTGTACGATCTGGAGATACACTTGTTGTTTGGCGGTTGGATCGATTGGGGCGTAATATGGAGGACCTGATTTCAATCGTCAATCGATTGAATGAACGGGGCGTGAGTTTCCATAGCCTTCAGGAAAATATTACGATGGATAAATCCAGTTCAACTGGCCAGCTGATGTTTCATTTGTTTGCGGCTTTTGCAGAATTTGAACGTAATCTGATATTAGAGAGATCGGCAGCTGGTAGAGAAGCTGCTCGAGCAAGAGGCCGATATGGTGGACGGCCGGAAAAATTTACGGATCAGGATCTACAGCTGATGAAAACGTTAGTTGATAGTGGAACTCCAATCAAAACGATTGCCGAACGTTGGCAGGTCTCTCGGACGACAATTTATCGCTATTTAGAAAAGATGGAGAAAACAGAGTCTGAAGGGGAAGAAATTATACAATAGGAATAATGCGAGGGGAAAGTGATGAAAGAAAAGGAGATTCATTTAGCGATTGTAAAATTGACTGAGGATCCAGAGTGGATACATTGTGCTGAGATTGTGGCTCACGTGCAAGAATTAAGCAAAAAGTTCTCTACTACTCGTCAGTCGCCGATTAATTACAATGCTATAAATGGGATCAAAGTTGTATACTCAAATGGTTCACATAGGATCTATCCTTCCCTGAAGCAATGTGCTTTAGAAGAGAAACTGTATAATGGCACCATTCAAAGAGTCATACGAATGAAATCAAAGACAAGTGATGGCCGACAATTTATTGTGATTTAACTTTTTTGTCTTTTATTCTTTGGTATAATTAATATAGATCTGCTTAACATAGACTTGCGCTGCCCGTTATTGAAGTTTCAGGCAGCGCTCTTTTTTGGGGGATTATATATGGAAGAAAAAACGATATTTGAGAAGCGCTGGCAATTAGCGTCTAGTGATCAACGTGCAAGGTTTGACAAACTTTTATCCTCCTACCCTACAATTGAATGGACGTACAAGGAGAAGAAATATTTGCTGTGGCTTTGCCAGTTGGACCTCGATACATTCGAGACAATCGAAGTGATCTTCAAAAAATTAAATAAATAGTATGAACAAGTATTAGTTAATGAATTTCAAATAAAGAAATAAAAAATTATAGTGGAGCTATAGTTGCGGAGGTACGAAGCATGAGTGAAGGTACATTATATTACACTTATCTAGACGAATGTAAAAGGAATTATTTAACTGATCTTCTATCAAGAAATAATCCGTTATTTAACAAGGAAGAGTACTCAATTACCAGTATTACATTTGAAAAAGAGTATTATCAAAAAGAGTTTGAGATAAAATGGGAGAATCTGAGAAAAAAATACGATATGGCTGGGAAAAAAGCCATGCACTTTGTTGAATATAAAAAATTAATCAAGTCAGAAGAAAGAACTCCAGACAAAATTGGATATAGTAACTTTGTGGAGGGTGGAGAATTTTCAGAAGATAAATTGAAAAATTTTTTTAGAGACTTACAAGAAATACTTGAAAGTGCAAAATTTTATATTGTACACACTGATTTTATTTGGGAAAAGAAACAATATTTAATTAAACGAAATAAAATTGAGGACTTATCTTTTAAAAAGCCTTCGAGAAATGTTGCTCCGAGGTTGTTAAATGCTATTCCTTATGTTGCCATGCGGAAACACTTAGATTCATTGATGTTAACCCTGTTGAAGAGAGAGATCAATGATAACCCTTCGGTTTCAGATGGATTCTACTTAGATGAAGAATTACCTAAAAAAATTTATACGAAGTTAAGATTTGATGCTGATGGGAAGCAATTTGATGCACGCTCAGATTTAAAAAGGGCGTACAATCATACTATTACTGTAGGGAGCGACAATGTAAGAGAAAAAACAGCAGTGGAAATTTTGGATGAAATTCGTTTTATTCGAAAAGAAGAAGTCGGGCACGAGTTTGTACCTAGTCATTGTGGTTTGGAATTAGTAGATATGCTTTGCTCGATGATTGCGGGTGAGACAAGGCTAGAAGCTTATAAAAAGAATGGTTTGGTTACTGAAGAGATAGATTTGAATCCAGGAGATCTTATAAATTTAAAATTTGAAGATGAAGAGTTGATTGAGTTCAGTAAAATTTTGAGGGATAAATTACGCTATCATACTGTTAATTTTTTAGAGTATTAGACAAAAAAAAAAAACTCGCCAGATATCATCCGCGAGGCTCGATACAGCGAATATCATTCCTGTACCTGTTTTTATTATACCAAGAGGTGAATGAGGTTTCAAGGAGAAAATAAAAAAACTCGCCAGATCAGATCCGCGAGGCTCGATACAGCGAAAGGGTATTCCTGTATCTGTGTTAATATTACCAGATTGTTGTTCAAAAATCAAAAAATCGGTCTATGATTGAAAAAAAGTTAGCATCAAGGAGTGAAAACTATGTTTAAGCTATTTAATGATGAATCCGAATGGGAGATCTTTCAAAATGTTATTAATTCATCTGGAATTTTGTATGCGAAGTCGAAAAGTGATAAAGAATTACTAACAAAAATTAGATCCATGAGTTGGGAAGATAACACGAACAACAGACCAGACTTTATTTCTGACGAAATTATGATTGAAATGTTTGAAATAGATGATATTGTAACAACAAAGAAAGGAAAAAAAATCCGCAGAGAGAAGCTGATGCTAGAGCGTTGAGAACAGTTAAGAACTTGAATTTAGACTTAACTGAGAATTCAAAAATTTTAGCAATAGGTGACACAAGATTTGATCCTAAAACAGAGAGTTACATTCCGGATAAAACAGAGGATCACCATAATTATCAAGCATATATCGATAATTTTAAACGGATTTGCGGTAAACATTTAGATGGTGTTTCTGCATACAAAATTAATTACCCTGATAGAAAGCTCGGCTTTTTAATTATAGATGATGCTACGATGTATATTCCTAAAGAATCTAAACTAATGCGTGATGTATTTTATAGTTTACCAACTTTTGATAAAAACTTTATGAGTTTATTTATTAAATCAGAAGTTGATTTTGTTCTCTGGGCTTTTAATAACAAATATGTATATGTAAACGGAGATCGTGGACAGAATTCTTGTCTTCCTGACTTAGTTCTAGTCTCTAGAGAGAACTATTATACAAAAAAAACTAGGAACTATGCTTCTAATAAAATGGTTTCGCTAGAAATGTAGTAGTAATTTTGCTAATTGATGAAACTTTTATAATTAAGTTTTATGCAATAAAGGGGTAGGAATGCAGATTGAGAACATTATACATTATTGGAAATGGTTTTGATTTGAGCCATGGATTAAAGACTAGTTACACTGACTTTTCAGAATGGGTCAAAAACAATTATTGGGATATCTTCGAAAAAATAGATTTAATGATCAAAGAGAATAATAAATTAAAATATACTAGTGAGCATGATATAGGTTGGTTTGATTTCGAAAATAGTTTGCATAAGTTAATCCAAAGTCCGGTATTTGAAAATTATGTGCAAGAGTGCTCAGATGCTTATTTAATGGGTTATGGTGATGAAAATTGGTCAGATTCTGCACATCATGATTTTCAATATCAGGTTCAAGATTATATTGTATCTCTGCAGGAACTACAGGATCATTTCAAAGAGTGGATACGTGAAGAAGTTTATCCCACTATAGAAAGTATATCTTCTAAATATGAATTTCCTAATGATTCCCTATTTTTTACATTTAATTATACTGATGTTTTGGAAATCGTTTACAATCAGCCAAAAATCAATATTTATCATATTCATGGAAATTATAACAATATAATAATCGGACACTCAGAGCGCTTTCAAAACTTTATTGGGAATCCTTTTGACCAAGATGAAGACGTTAGAATTACAGAGGCTGCAAGTATTATTAGTGATGTTCATAATTCATTAAACAAAAATGTTCAGTTGCAAATTGATAAACTAAAAGAAAGTATGTTTTTTGATAGATTAGAAGAGGTTTGTGAGGTGCGTGTGATTGGTCACAGCTACAATCACTATGATTGGCCGTACTTTTATCTTTTAAGAAATAAAACTGGTATCAATACCAGATGGATGTTCAACTATAGGTCAGAAAAAGACTTAGAAAATTTAAACAAAATGGTGTCTAGACTAAAAATAAATAATTATGAGGCTTGCAAGATTTAGTATAAATAGATAAGTAAAAAAATTACAAGTCATGATGCGACATTATGCCTGTAAAAGAAGATTACATTTTTCTCGGCTACGATGCATTTTAAAATCTAACAAACATCGAGACCCTTAAACCATTACTGGAAAGATTGAAAATCATACAAAAGCCACCTCATTATTTAGTCGCCGATGAAGGTTATGGTTCAGAAATTAATTACTGCGGCATAAACATGATTTTCGATGCAGAAAATCTTGGATATCATATTATTAAAAGGAGAGTACGATTGGAGGATATATGGGAAATAAGTATAAAATTCTTGGGTTTATATTACTGTTATTCATTGGAGTTATAAGTGGTTATTTATTACTTAGAGATCCAGCTAAAGATTTTTATGGTGATTGGTATGGTCGTGATAATTATGGTGTTGAATATAACTTTCGGATAGAAAAAGATTACATATATGATCTGTACTATTCTGATTCCGTTGGCATGGAATACAATATAAGAGAAGACTCAAAAAATAAAACATTAGAAGTTCTTCAAGAAGAGCTTGCTAAAACTGTTGATGATTTAGACAATACGGGCACTTTAATGAGTAATGCTTTATTCCAGATGGATACTAATGGTGATTTGCATATGATACTAATATTCAATGGAACAATTATGACGGATATATTTCTAACCCAATACGAAGAATCTCAAGACAAATCAGAAACAGAAGAGTCATCTATTCGTTCATCAGTTTACTCCGAAACAACAAGTTCATCAAATGTGGATAAACTTTCAGAGACTACATTATCCTCATCGATTGAATCGCCTGAAAGACTAAACGTAAGCGAAAAAATTGATGCTTTTATATCTTCCTACACGTCGATACCACCAGACTGGATCATGGAAGAAGAGGATAATGGAATTACTATAAGAGCTACAGGATTTACGGCCACGAATGAAATTGAAGCGTCTTCAATTTTGTCAAATATATTGGGTATTAGTTCAACGATTGCAAGTGAGGTTGGAAAAAATGTTGAACTGAGACTATTAGAGCAAGATAATCAAAATTATTCTGTAGTAATGGTAGATGGAAAAATTGTGACCGCAAATGAATTATATGCTCAATTGAAATAAAATAATTAAATATCATAAGTCGTTTTTATCTATGTAAACTAAAGAGAAGGTCCAAACAGTTCTTATCGGAAATCTTTGTAGTTATTTCGCCTTTGATGAAAAATAGCAGGTAACTGTTTGCGGTAATAGTTAAGGAAACTTGCTTTGTGAGAGGAATACATGCTCAAACAGCTCTTCACATTGATTGTCGCGCCGTTTTTGTGACTTAGTTATTGAGTTAGTTTCTCATTGCCTACATGAGAAAGAAGACAATCGATAGCGAGTTGCTATCTAACCCACACGTTCGGAGTCGCAACAAACGTAAAAAAAGACAGACCTATTCGCACTAGGTCTGTCTTTTGTGTTGTACATGCTCGAAATCTTCACATTTCGCAGAGATAAGTATAGCATAGAACAGAATTAAGGGAAATCTATTTTAGAAGATCTATGCCTTTTAGTCAAGAATACTAAATACAAAGAAATATCAAAAGCAGCAAACCAGAAAGTACGTCTATTGAGCGTCACTGAGGGCTAACTCCGGCATATCAGTTGAAAGGTAGTTTCTTGCGAACTCTATATCTGAAAGCCAGCTATTGATGTGATTTTTCTTTATAATCAAAGGCATACGATCGTGAATAGGTTCGATAGATTTACTAGGTGTGGTCGTCATGATTACTGATTCTGTCTCAAAGCCGGCACCATTTTTATGAATCCGATAAAAACCACCGACATACAATAGATCATTGTCTTCGGCTGAGAATAAAATTTTCTCCTTCTCCTGGTTCCATTCGTAAAAACCAGACATAGGAAATACGCAACGGGTCTCTTTGAAATGCTTAGAAAACGTCTTTTTTTCTTCCACTGTTTCAGATCGTGCATTGATCATTAGTTGCCCTTTTTTGAATCCTTCAAATCCCCAACGAGTGATCCCAGGAACTATTTTAGACTCCTGATTAAGCGCCAAGGTTACCACATGATTTGATGGGAAAATTTCATTATAACCGACTTGGACGTGCTTATTTGTTGCATTCGGTGCGATTTGATCATAATAATTTTTCAGCTCATTTGATGATAGATCGAAAAAATAGCGACCACACATAATATACCCTCCATTTTTCTTATTTTAATAAAAAACGTGTGTCAGACGGCCATTTTAAGCCGTTTTCAATTGTTATCGATGGATAATCCTCTTTAATCGTCTTCTATAAACGGTTGGTAATACTCATTTTTTATTATTTCAATTTCAGGATCTCTCTTTTTCTTCTTCTCTTCTATTTTACCTGGAGAACCCTTGTTTCGAAAGTAATCGATATCGAACCATTTTTTTCTTGTTTAATTTCAACGTGACGGACATCCGGCCAAAATATTTGGCGATCGCTTATCACAAAATAGTCCTCATATGCTTCACCGATAAATAATCCTTCTATCGGATCTAAGAAACGCCCAAACTCGTCTTTTGTATTAAGTTGAATGGAAACAGGCTTATGATAAAGAAAGGATTCAGATAGAATAGCGTCTATTTCTTCGCGTGTCATAAGATTAAGACCAGCAACTTCTTTGGTTGCCCAAGCTTCATTCTCTTTTACGCCCTTCATTAATTATACCGATAGGTAAGCCTTTGAAGTTATCTCCAGCTTTTCCCCGGTCCACACCGTACGTGCAACTTTCATTGCATACGGCGTTCCAACTTATTCTTAACTCAGTGAATAGCAGTCAAATTACAGTGTTGTCGGTACTGATTTAGCTTCTCCAACTGTTTTCCATCTAATTGAAGAATATTTAAATACTCTTTAACCGTCTTTTCTTTTGTTGCATGGATTAGAAGATGAACCCATTCATGAATGATAACCAAGTTATCAAAGGAATCAGATCCACCTAGTTCTTTTGGGATGATATGGTGGCAGTGTGCAAATTCCGATTTTAAAAATTCTTTGGTAACCGCACATTTCCCATGCTGCATTGAATACTTAGAAATGCGATTATCAGAAAATTCTAGGTTTCCTTTTATATTTTCTGACAAACACATTTTCCTTATTTCTGAAGAAATATCAGGTTTTAATCGCTTGAATTTGTACGAACGACCTTCTTCAGTATAGTCATTGATTTTAGGATTATAAAATTCTAACTTTTTCCACTTCACATCTTGCAATGGATAGAGGTAAATTCCTTTAACTTTAAAAGTACGTTGTGTTGTACTATAGAAATGCTTATATCCTATAGGTGGACTTCTGGGTACTTCATACCTGGCAATATTCTTTAGACGATTATAAAAGGTTGGTAAACATGAGGAATATAGGTCTCCGAAGTCAAGACTGACTCTGGTAGCCTTTTGGTAGTAATTATGGATCCCCCGGATATAAAGATTATAATGAGTGATATTCTTTATTGTTGGGGCTTCCCTAATCTTTTTGATTTTCTTCCTAATTTCTTGTTTTATTTTGACTTTAGCCTTATTAGATACTCTAGAAATCGTTATAAACTCGTTTTTCTTTTGTTTTTCGACCTTAAGGTCGAATCCAAGAAACTCTGAATAATTTCTTCTAAGATTTGTGATTTTGGATTTTTCAGTGGATATTTCGAGTCCTAATTGATTTTCGATAAATCCTTTAGTAGCGTGGAGTAGCTTATTTGCTTCCTGATATGATTTTGTAAATAGCTTAAAATCATCTGCATAGCGTATAATGTGTACTTCTTTTAAGTTTGTTTTCTTAAGAGCTCGGTACTTATCATAATCATTTTGATAGTTATGCCTGCTTGGAAATGTCTCCCATTGGTTCGCAATCCACCAATCTAGATCATTTAGCACGATATTCGAAAGGATAGGGGATAAGATTCCTCCTTGAGGAACACCAGATTTAGGAACTCCTTCTCCGCGAATTGGTGCTTTTATCATTTTAGAAAGAATAGCTAGAACCCTTTTGTCTTTAATACCAATATTATATGCTTGCTTAATCAGCTTTCCATGATGAACATTATCGAAAAATCCCTTTATATCCACGTCCACAACATAGTGACATTTAGAAGTGTAGGCCATTCTTTTACATCTTGATAGTGCATGTTGGGGTCACTGGAACATCCGTACAGAAAATAGCGGTAGAAAACCGAACAACTACTGGACAATTAAGTCAGTTGTTCGGTTCTTTTGTTTAGCTTTCTCAATTTTAGTCGATTGATTTCACGGTAAAAGGTTCCTGTAGATATTTGATTGGTCTCAATGATTTCTTTGACAGAATAATCGCCACTTTTGTACATTCGAACTGCAATATCTAGTTTCTCCTGTGGGACTTTAGGACGGCCAATCGCTACACCTCGTTTTTTGCTAGCTTCGATTCCTTCACGAACTCGATCAGCTAATAAGTTACGTTCTAGTTCTGCAATCACACTCATCATTTGTAACATGGCCTTACCTGTAGGTGTTGAAGTATTCATATTCTCTTTCAGAGAAACAAATTGAATTTGCTTTTGGTCTAATTCCTGAATCAAGTTCAAAATATCTAAAGTATTTCGTCCGAGTCTAGAAATGCTTTCTACTACAACAATATCGCCTTTTCGTATCGTCTGGAGAAGCTGCTCAATACCAGGACGATTTCTTTTTGTTCCCGTATATTTCTCTTGAATAATTTTCTCTGCGCCGAAGTTCTTTAACTGATCGATTTGACGATTTAAATTTTGGTCGTCTTTCGATACCCTAGCGTAACCAATAATCATATAACTTCCCTCCAAATTATATTCTTGCTTATTATGAAGAATTCCCTTCTTTTTGGCAATGGTTTATTATAAACTTTTTTATAATGAGTTTTTGAAAACTTAAAACGTTGATAGACAAAGGACTCAAAAACTAGAAATAAGATTCTAAAAAACTTATAGTTTTTGGAAAGTTTGGAGGCATGAATGGTAAAAGAAAAAATTTTTGGTATGTTTGTGGGTGTTCCTTCGGAAGAACAATTGCAGTTATACTTCCAGTTAACTGATTTTGATAGGGAAATTATTAATGAAATGAGATTATCTTCCACTAAACTCGGTTTTGCTGTACAGCTTGGTACAGTGCGATTTTTAGGAACTTTTTTTACTGACTTTTCAAAAATTCCGTTAGAAGTGATAGTGTATCTGGCTAATCAATTATCTATTGATCCACGTGAATTTGATTCTTATTCTAGGAAAATGACAATCAGTCAACATACACAATTGATCAAAGATCGCTACTCGTATAGAAACTTTCATGACTCTGATTGCCAGAAATTTCTTTATGATTGGCTTTTATCTCGTGCTTCACATACGACTGAAACAACTGAAATGCTCTCAGATATGCTATTGAAAAAATGTTTAGAAGAAAAAATATTGCTTCCAGGTGTATCCATATTTCAACGCTTTATTTCCAAAACTGTTGAACAGGCAGAAGAGCAATTAATGAATCAACTCTCTCTTATACCTTCTGAAGAAGAGTCAGAGAAGTTATTAAATTTACTTAGTCTTATGGGTACGCCTATTCAAGGGGCATTAACTAAAATGGATATTTTACGAGCCTCTTTAATTGATGAAAGTAGGAAAGAAATCACTCGTGGTTTTCATCGATTAAAGGAATTCCAACAGTTCCATACGAGTGAATGGGAATTCTCAACTATCCCTGAAGGGAAAATAAAACATTTAGCTGCCTACGCTTTTAAAGCCAAATCAAGCCTTATTCAAAGAATGAGTATTCAGAAAAAATTAGCTCTTTTGGTTGCTTTTGTGTATGAGTATGAAAAGATTGCTACAGACGAATTGCTTACAGCTTTAATAAAATATTATGAGTCAATTTTTAGACGAGCAAAAAATAAAGAATCAAGAGAGCGCCTACGAACGTTAAAAGATTTGGATCGTGCAGCATTTACTCTATCTGAAATAGTTGAATTACTTTTAGACGATTCTATTGAAATTGATTGTCTGCGAAGCCGAGTGTTTGACCAATATCCAGCAGAAGATATTGCGAATGCAGTGTTTCAAGTAAAGAAACTTGTTAAAAATGAACAAGAGCCTATTGCAATCGCAGAATTAATTCAATCTTATCGTAAAATTCGAAAATTTATTCCTTTGATTATTGAAACATTAACAATAGAAAATGGCCACTATGGCGAAGATTGTATGGCAGTGTGGTGCTTAATTCAAAGTAGATTTCCAAAACCTCTCACCTTTAGACAATTTGAATCTATTGAAAGTCACATACCAAAGAAATGGGTTTATTATATTCACTCTAATCCTAATGAAGTCAATCAAAGCATGCTTATTCTAGGTATTGAGTTGCTGATTCAAAGTTTGAATAAACATGATATATTTGTACCTAAAAGCGAAAAGTTCATTGATCCAATGAGTTGTTTAATAAGTGAAGATACATGGGAACAGCAAAAAGAAAGTTTACTCTCTCAAATGGAATTACCTAGCTCTTCTGTTGAAGCAATAAAGCAATTAGAAGAAGAACTAAGTCTGTCTTATAACGAAACAATAAAAAAATGGCCTCATTCTGAAATGGCTAGAATTGAAAAACAGGATAACAAAGATAAAATTATCGTGTCTAAGCTCAGAAAAGTACGTGAACATAAGGAAGATAAGAAGTTCAAAAATCGCGTAAAAGCATTAATGCCCAAAATTGATCTTCCGGATTTATTATTAGAAGTCAATCAACAACTTGATTTAACTTCCTGTTTCCACCATATTAATGAATCGAATACGCGTATGGATCATATTGATATTAGTGTTCTGGCAGTACTTTTAGCAGAAGCCTGTAATATTGGTTTTTCTCCAATATCTAAAGAAGGAATCGAGAGTTTAAAATATGATCGGCTAATGTACGTCAATCACCAATATGTTCGATTGGACACACTGTCAGCAACAAATAAAAAACTTATTTCTGCATACAAAAAACTTCCTACTTCTCTTGTATGGGGAAATAATCAATGGCACTTCTGACAGACGAGTATTCGTTA
>JAHHEN010000009.1 GCA_018982785.1 Enterococcus innesii
AAAAAAGTATAAAAAGACCGCTGTCCTCTTTTTTGAGGATAACGGTCTTTTTGATTGATAAAATACATTGCCATTTTTCATAAAAAATAGATGTGAATTTGAACTTAAATAACGAAAAAATAGTGAAAAACGAGTTGGTTACAATTATAAAATAACGTAACAGCCGTTATTGTTAAACGTTGCATTTGCTGAGATGCTTTGCTATGATTATCTCAGAAATACTTCTTAAAAGTTAAAAAAAAACGGTATGATTCTTGTTTTTTGACATTTAGTTCTCACGAAAATGTTGCTTAAGTTTTTGCTTGCGTTGAACGTATGTTCATGCTATTCTGAAATCAACTTATAAAAAGGTCAAGAAATCAAAAAAAGAAAAGTTTAAAACGATTTTTTTGAATGTTTCGGTTAAATGTTTTTTCAAGCACGTAAATAGGGTATGCGGCATAGGGAAGAGACGCCAATCTCAACCCCATGCATGCATGATTATTAGAAGAGTAAGTTCTAAGATCATGTGCATACCCCAGTTGGACTATGTCCAACGCTGTTTAGTTTAGCATAAATAAGGGGCTTAGTCATCAGCTTTGGCTGATTGATCAACACTTTTTTATAAAAACTAACCAACGTTGGTCCGATGGTTCACGCTGGGGGTGTCTCATGAATTAGTTCATGGGATGCCCCCTTTTTTGCGTGTTTCAATAAAGCATTTAGCGAACTTGACGGAAAGGATGTAGAAAATGGAGTGGCAAGAGTTTCATTTGTTTGTTCATGAAAACAAAGGAAAAAGCTTAACAATCGACCAAATTCAACAACAGCGAAGAGAAAACCGATTGCCAGAAATCAATGTGTTGAAGTTTTTAGCATTGATCAAACAATCGTCTGCAATTGTTCGCACGTATAAACGCATTGGGGAACAAACCATCAGTATTTTTGAAATCAGATAGAGGAGGCGCAAGACATGGGAAAAGCAGCAACAAATGATCAGAAAGTTCGCTCACTAACATCCGTCTGTTCAACCCTGGCTCTTCAAAACAAAGCGTTGACATTGCGACTCTTTGATGGCACGATCTGGGTGAATTTCGGGGATGGTCGAATCATCAATCGGCAAACAAAAGAAATCCTTTCACTCGCACAAAAATACGATGTGATCAAAACAGCAGCAACCCCAGAGCGAGTTGTATTCGCCAAACGGTATTCTGAAAAGGATGCGCTATGCTTTTTAGAAAAGCCGTTTCGAATAAAGAAATAAGTCGAGAACCAACGAAAAACAGTTCTATTTGCAGGTGAAAACCTGCATGCTCCTTGAAAAATGAATAGTCGAATAGTAAAAGGTCTGGGGATCTAACTGTCTAACCCATGACTGCTATTCATTTTTAAAGACAGTGCTTTAAGTGTACCGGTTGATGCGCCTAAAGCAAGAAGTTTCTTTTTGATTTGATCAGTCGGTGGTTTGAAGGATTTCAATCATTGGTTTCACTGGTCAGGTCATAAGAATGAGGTTGTTCGGATCCCTAAACGAACTGGTTCCTACTTCTCCGAAAAGTAGTTCAACCATCATTTGTAAATAAAACTGTTTTTCAATTTGATCCATCGAATAAAAATCAATAGGAGAGAAGAATGACAGAAATAGATAAGCTTCTCAGCTTTATGAATGCTGGAAAGAGAACAAAAATCAGTCTTACAGAATATATCGTTCTTCAGGAAAACAAAGGCGAGTGGAACAAGAAACGTGCGATCCAATTAAGGCGAGAAATTAGTCTTACGGATCACCTTCAAATCACTTACCGACAAAGTAAGACAATCGAAACCATTCTACAAATAAAATAAAAGATCGCGTGAAAGGACAAATGAAATCACATGGAAAATAGAGAAGGATATGTACTTGTACGAAAAAAAGATTGTGTCAGAAACAAAGCAAACAATACGAACAAATATGTCGATAAAGGAGATTACTGCTTATCGATTGCCTTGAAATACTTTAATGCTGGCCTATATGATATTAAACAATTACGGTCAGCTGCAGGCATACAAATTAAGGAAACAGGGGAAATTATCAAACTTCTAGGAATAGCTAAAACAGGAAAATCCGCTTGGTTATATTTAGAAACACCTGATCAATTAAATACATTTTAAGTGAAATTTTGTCAAAAAGGAGGGCATAAAATGAAACAATTAGAGGATTACGTCAAAGATGGTTGGGAGGTACAGCTGACGTTATCACCGAGTGAAGAGGGAATCACCTACAGTACTTGGACGTACGACCATACAGATAAAGAAATGCTGGCATTGGTTGGAACAGGGAAATCTATGAAATCAATGCTAAAGGATCTTCAAGAATGTGAAGCGGAGATCTACCCTAAATTGAGTAAGGGGAAACAGTCCAATGAGGCATTTAGGAAGTATAAACCAATCATTCAATGGGATTCAGGATTACCCGTCCACTTTTTCTAATGAAGAGGTCATCCATGGTTTTCAGTCAAAGAGATTTAATGAGACAAAAATGCGATAGAACAAGGAGAGAGGGAGTAACAATGTATTCAAAAGAAGCTATTGAACAAAACGACCGGACACTTGCATTAATTGCCACATGGTTTTGGAGAGTATGTATTGTTGGTTTTCTAATAGTAATAATGGGATCAATTTCTTTTTGGAGTTATAGCCTTGCAGGATTCATTCGTATGCCAGCGTTCCTTTTCTTCTTATGGCATTTAGTTCTTTCTCTATATATAACATTAGCTATTAAACTTATTTGATTATTATCTGGATATTAGTAGAAAGAAAAGTAGCTTTTTGGTATTCTTAATATATAAATTCAATAAAATAGTCATTTTTTTATAATTAATAGACGTTTTTTGAAAAATATTTTACCAATAGAAAAAGGTGTTACCATGCAAGAAAACGCAATTTATAACATATTTGGTGAACCGATGGTTCTAGAAAAAGGAAAACTCTATTCTTGTTATGTAGGAAAAAAGGGGATTGTCTGCCGAGAGGAAAAGCGAACACAGTCGAAAAAAGCTGAGAAGTTATAGACTGTTATGATTCTTGGCTGAGATTTGTCAGGGACAACAGCTTAAATAATCCATTTACCAATGTGTCAAAACAAGAATGGCCTTTTGTTTGATCACTTCCATTGTTGTTGCGTCTCTTTCAGTGCGAATCTCTCTTAAGACTTACACGCTGAAAGAGTTCCTTGGCAAATTTCAGTTAAAAATCATTTGTTTAATCAAGTCTGTAGTAATAGAAATAGTTTGATGCATCAGTTGCTAAACCAAAAGTATCACCTATAACGAATGTATCTGGACTAGCAATAATATCGGCTAGGCTAAAAGTATTTGCTTCACGATCAACAATCGTTAGAGGGAAAGTAAACTCCTCTTCGTTCGTTGAAACTGTCGCAGCATTTGCGTCCTCAAAGTGAACAAAAGAAATCAATGCTTCACCTAAGTCAATCAGGTCTTTGTTTAAAGCCATTTGTAGCTGGTCAAAAGCAGAAAGCTCATTTATATTCGAGCTTTCTACAGTTTCGCGGTATTCATTCCTGGTATTGCGAGTTTGGTAAATCAAAAGACAACTGATACCAATAAAGAGAATTGGTAGAATGTAAAATATTTTTCTTCAAGCTAGCTATTCTCCTTTCTTGGGTTGACCAGATAAAGAATTTTTACGTGCCTCAATTCTTTTAGCGTAAGTTTCTATATCACTTTTTAAATATAACCTTACCGTTCTTGTTCCTGTACCATACTCTAAAAAAGGAAGAACATACTTTAGATTAATTGCTTGCGAAAAGGCCGCGTAACTTTGACCCGTAAGCTTTGCTGCTTCATTCCGAGTTATCAGGTTTTCTTTTGCCCAGGATTGTACATCTTCTAAAGTTTCTAATTTCAATAGATCCACCTCCTACTAATATTGTAATAATAAACTTATTATACTGAACTGAGAAAAAATTTCAAATAACTATTTACATATCATAGTTAGTTTGTTATCATAAACTTATAATAAAAACACAAAGAAAGAAGGAAGAATAAATGAAATTATTAAAAGTGTTAGCTGTCGGAATCACAGTTGGTGGAATGGCTTTAGCTATTCATACGGAGAAGGCTGAAGCAGCAGAATGGACGCCACGTTCAGTCGAACAAATCAAGGCTGATATTACCGGCAAAGAGTACACAATCGTATGGGGAGATACACTTAGTGCCATAAGTGAAGCTACTAATATTACAGTAGAACGTTTAGCACAATGGAATAATATCAGTAATATTGATTTGATTTTTGCAGGCAACAAATTGGTATTTGAAGGAAACGTCGTTTCTTTGAAAGATTCTGATGGAAATACGATTAGCCAAGCAGTGATCCAAGACCAAGATAAAAATGATCCAACGAAACCAATCGGTGGTGGTTCTAACACGTCTAACAACGGCAATGGCTCTGGTAGCAACACCAATCCTACAACACCTCCGGCAAGCGGAGACAACGGCTCTGGAAGTGATAATGGAACAACGACACCTCCAACTGGTGGTGACAATGGGGAATCAACAGATCGCGAGGTCACAGTTACTATTGTAGGCGAGAATGCAATGTTCACTCGTTTCCGTGTAGGACCTTTCAATAATACAGACGAAGCCTCTCAGTGGGTTAGAGAAAATTATCCGAATGGCATTAAAGGCTATGAAGTACATCCTGATGGTGACTACATCTATATTGAATTTGAAATTGCCAAAGACGACCAAGTAACACCTCCAACAGATGGTGATAATGGTTCTGGTGGAGACAACGGATCAGGTGGCGAAGAAACTACACCTCCAACAGATGGTGGTGGAGATAACGGCTCAGGAGGAGACAACGGTTCTGGTGGGGGAGAAACAGATGCCAATACACCAGTTAATTTAGGAAATAGCGGTATTTTCAAACCAACAGTTGCTGAAGCTAACGCAGCCGCGTATGCGTTGTGGGCAGAAGGAAAATTTGTTGAATTCACTCATTTTGTAGTGTATCCAGCATTAAATGCCAATGGAGATATCATTGGTTATACAGTTAATTTTGACTAAAAACAATAAAATATAGATAGCTAAGAGAAAAGCAACTGCTTTTCTCTTTTTTGTGGGGTGGACAATGTATAATAAATGTCGTAGTCCCTCTGAATAAATAGCTTTTACAAAGGCGAATGAGCAATCATTTGTCTTTTTTTTATTATTTAAGAGGAGGATATTATGAAAATAAAAAAATGGCGAAAGATAATTAGTCTGTTTGTCCTATCATTTGTGATCACTACAAGTTTACCAGTAGAGATTTTTGCCGAATCCGTGGTTGATCGGATATCAGAAAGTTCTAAAGATGCTAGTGCAACACAAGAATCTGAGGATCAAAACAAAAATAGTAATCAGGGTAACGACAAACAAAGTGTAACAGATGCAGATAATAAAGACTTTATCGGGCCAATCAAGACAGGCGAGAGTCAAAATGCAAATGATGGACCAAACGTCGAGGTAAGAGAAGTCCCTGATGACATGAAACAATTCTTTATTGGTGAAAAAGACTTACACTCGCTTGGTTCATACTCTGAACAAGAAGAGCTGGCTGAACAATCAAAAGAATGGCAAGATCTGAAGAAAGAAAGTTTCGCAAGAAGTACTTCTTATCGTCTGTCAGAAAATGGTCGGATGAACGCTGATGTTGCTAGGTATACTCCTGATGGTTCTTGGTATACGCATGATATCATCATACGTTGGCAAATTGACAACGAAGATGTGTTTTGTATTCAAGAAGGTGTATTTACTGAAGCAGGAATACTTTATGATCAGAAGTTAGATCTTACTACTGTATTAAATGGGGAAACAGCAGCTAGATTATCTCGAATTGGGTACTTTGGATACTATCAATCGAGATCAATGCAAAATTATGCTTTGACACAGATGATGATATGGAATGAAATGGGTGGTAGTTTTATTAATTACGGCGTATTTGGAAAATCAACATATGATAATTTTGTTTCAAAAGTTAATTCTGATATAGCTAATTTTAGACAAACACCTTCTTGGCATAATACAAGTATTACTGTAAAAGTGGGTGAAGAAACTAGAATATCTGACTCCAATAATCGATTCTCGTCTTGGAATGGTTCTATAATCACGAATACTTCTGGCGTAAACGTCCGCAAAGATGGAAATGACTTAGTTATTACAGCAACAGCTTCTTCTAACGAATCTGGACTGGTTAGGTTAAGTCAATTTGATCCAAATGGTTCTGGGATTGGTACTTCCTTTGCTTATACAAATGGCGTAGCACAAGACCTTTCAAGATTACATTTACCAGACCCAGGTCAGGCAACCCTGAATATAAATGTTTTAAAAGAAGGGCATGCACGAGTTCGAAAAGTGGATGAAACAACAGGAGAAGCATTAGCTGGTGCTGTTTTCCGCTTTACCACAAGTGACAACCAATCCAGAGAGTTCACGACCAATGCACAAGGGATCGCTGAATGGCGTGACTTGATGCATGACACAGAAGTGACGATGGAGGAAATCAAAGCCCCAACAGGCTACGTATTAAATAAAACACCGCAAAAAATCACAATTCGGGCGAATGAAACGACCACAGCGACGTTTGATAATCGTGCGCAGCTAGGAACGATCACGATTGATAAATTCGGTGTAGAGTTTGATAAAGATATGCCAAATGGCAACTATACTTTAGCAGGAAATGTCTTTGAGATTTACGAAGGTACAGACACAAATGGTAACTTAGTAGACACGATCACGACAGATGCTAATGGAACTGCTAAAAGCAGAAACTTGCCTTTAGGCACCTACACAGTGAAGGAAATCGAAGCGTCTGAAGGCTTTGTGCTAAACACAGACACATGGACGGTGGAAATTGAGTATGCCGGACAAACGGTCGAAATCACAAACGTTGATCAAGCAATTGAAAATAAGGAACAAAAAGGCAATGTTGTCTTGAAGAAACGTGACAAAGAAACGAACGATGTCCCACAAGGGGAAGCAACCTTTGAAGGTGCGAAGTTTGATTTGTTCCGTACGTCAGATGATGAAAAACTAGGCACCTATACGACAGACGCAAACGGTGAGCTGACCGTTCGTGATCTTCTTTTAGACAACTATTACTTTGTTGAGGTAGAAGCTCCTGAAGGATACGTGCTTGATGATACACCAGTACCTTTCACGATCGCTTATGCCGGACAAACAGCTGAAGTCGCAGTTGAAGCAAATGCCACAAAAGAAAATCAAGTAATCACTGGTGGGTTTGACTTAATCAAAATCGGTAACTACAGCTGGTGGAATAATGCTTGGAACTGGATCACAGGAAAAGACGAATCAGACCAACCCCTGGTATTAGAAGGCGTTGAGTTTACGGTGTATCAAGACTTTGGAAACAAAGAAGAAGTCGCACGAAAAGTGACGGATGCAACTGGACATGTAAAATTTGATGGACTACCATACGGCACGTATCGCGTTTCAGAAACAAAAGTACCGACAGGTTACCATGGAATCAAAGATTTCTATGTTACGATCACAGAACATGGGCAAAACTTCCACTATGTGATTGAAAATAAAGTGAAAGAAGCACAGATTCGGTTTGTGAAAGTAGATGAAGAAACCGGCAAAGAAATCGTTCGCGATCGTGCTGGGTTTGAAATCTATTCAGAAACAACCGGAGAACAATTGAAAATGAAAGACTTTGAAGGTGTAGAGCATTCAGTCTTTTATACTAATGAACAAGGTGTTTTACAGCTTCCTACCATGTTTGCATTTGGCAAGTATAAAGCCGTTGAAGTAGAGGCGCCTACGGGCTATGTCCTGGCCGATGAACCCGCTTATTTCGAAGTGACCGGCGAAGAAGAAGACGGGGTTGTGGTTGTAGTGATCACGAACAAAAACCAAATGGGGCAAGTCGAAGTAAACAAAACTGTTGAAACGAATGTATCAATTTCAACACAAGAAAGTGAACACGGAGAGTATAGCCAATTTGATTTTGAGCAACATGCAGGCGTCGGCTTTGAGTTTAAGATTCGCCCAACGGAAGATATCGTTACAGGAGACAACACGGTTCGTTATCCAGCTAACGAGTTCCTACAAGAAGATGGCGAGGATCTTGTTTGGACGACTGATGAAGAAGGTCGTTTCGTTACTGATCCAATTCTCTATATCGGAAGCTACGAGCTCGTCGAAGTTGGCGCACCAAAAGGTGTCGTCTTATTAGAAGACCCAATTCCTTTTGAAATCGAGTATGCCGGACAGGCGCTAGAAATCACTTCAAGCAATTTAGAAGTAGAGAATTTCTTGCAAGATATCAATATTTACGGCCAAAAGGACCAAGAAGCAGTGGTTGATTGGGCAGAGGGTCAAGCAGTGATCGATGTCGAAGCAGCGAACAATGGCCAAGTATTTGCCTTACGATTGGCAGAAGAACTGACAATCGGAGATACTGTTTTAGAAGCCGACACGACGTTGGCTTATACCATCGTAGAAGAAGGTGTTATTGCGTTTGAAGGCTTGAAATTGCCAAATCAGACGATTCAAATGTACCTTCAAGAAGTAGACGCTGGTTCTGATCACGTATTGAATGAAGCGAAATACTTCTTCACTTATGAGCCAGAAACTAACGAGCAAACACATGATATTCATGTATCCGCTAAGCAAACAGAAATGGAAGGGTCGGAAGAAGATCCTGAACAGCCAAGTGAAGAAGAACCAGCTGAAGAAGACGAAAACATTGAAGAAACAGATGTTGAAGCTGATCAAGAAAACGAAAATGATTCAAAAGATCCAGAAGCAGACGCTGATGCTTCTGAAGAACAAGACAACGATTCGAACGAAACTGGGGAAGCAGAACAAGAAGACGCTGAAGAAGAGTCTGACGCGATTTTAAACAAACTGGCACGTGCCAATGTAAAAGTGATCAAGACGGATGGCATGGATCAAAAAGCTCTACAAGGGGTTGAATTTGATTTGATTCGCATTGGGGAGTTCAAACAAATCGATTCAAAACCAGAAGACGAAACAACTGAAGGTGAAGACGAACAAGCACCAGGAGAAGAAGGTACTGAAGAATCTGAAGTAGAAACACCAGAAGTACCAGAAACGCTCTCAGAAGGCGCAGAAGAACCAGACGAAACACCTGGCGATAAAGACGCAGAAGAGGAAGAACCAACGTTAGAGGACGAAACGCGAACGGTACTTGGAACCTACGTCACCGATGAAAATGGCGAAATCGCTATTGAAGATTTACCAACCGGTCAATATGTGCTTGTTGAAACGAAACCACTTGAGTGGTACCACGAAAATGACGAAGAGTACGCTTTTGAGATTTCAGCTGAAAATAATGGCGAAACCATTATTTTTGAAGTTGAAAACAACCGCTTGGATTTAGAAATCGAAACACTTTTTGCGGAAACAGAAACAGGAGCAAAAGTAGTCGATCCAACTGTTGATAACAAGTTGACGGATTACGCTTGGGTCAAAGGTGGAAAAGAAGGTCATGAATACTTTGTCGTGACCCAATATATCAATGTTAAGACTGAGGAAGTAGTGGATACAGCTATTTCATCGTTCATTTCAACAGGAGAAGAAGAACAGGAACTTCTCTTTGATGTCATGATCCCAGCGAATACGATGAAAGACGGAGACGAGCTGGTTGCGACTCACATGAAGTATAGTGACGAGGAGCTAACAGACTTAGTTAGTGATCACTTTGATTTACAAAACAAAAAACAAACCGTTGGTTTTGTAAAACCAGCTGAAGAAGCGCCGGCAATCCCGCAAGCAGGCAGCGTGACAACTTGGACATGGATTCAAGAAACATTTTCAAAGCTGTTCAAATAAAATACTTGAATTAAAGGCAAAGCTGATTACCAGTTTTGCCTTTTTCTATTAGCCAGGAGGTGAGAGACGTTACTAAGAAAAAGGTAATCAAAATCGGACGATCGGGAGCAAAAAGAAAAAAACGAATCCTTATAGCGGCAGGGTCTGCCGGTGTCTTTCTTTTTGTGTCTATTTTTTTCTTGATTGGGTATTTGCAACAACGATCGTTTGAAACAAGTATCGCAGAAATACAGGCTGAAGCGTTGACTGTGATGGAAAACAAAGAAGAGATCAAGGCTAGACCAGCAGATTATTCGGGCATGGACGTAGAAACGTTAGAGCCAGGAACATTGAACGTAAATGTTCAGGATCAAGTTTCTCAATTTGGTGTGGGAACGTTTGAAATTCCTTCAATTGGTTTGAAATTACCGGTACTGGAAGGAATCACTCAAGCAAACATTAGTATTGGTGTAGGTACGGTGAAACCGAATCAAGCAATCGGAAAAGGCAACTTTGCCTTATTAGGGGTCACTGGAACATCTGTACAGAAAATAGCGGTAGAAAAACGAACAACTGACGATAAATTACGGTAGTTGTTCGTTTCTTTTATTTAACTTTTTCAATTTTAGTCGATTGATTTCACGATAAAAGGTTCCTGTAGATATCTGATTTGTTTCAATAATCTCTTTGATTGAATAATCGCCACTTTTGTACATTCGAACTGCAATATCTAACTTCTCCTGTGGAACTTTAGGACGGCCAATTGCTATCCCACGCTTTTTACTAGCTTCGATTCCTTCACGGACTCGATCAGCTAAAAGGTTACGTTCTAATTCAGCGATTACACTCATCATTTGTAACATGGCCTTCCCCGTGGGTGTTGAAGTATTCATATTCTCTTTGAGAGAAACAAATTGAATTTGTTTTTGATCCAATTCTTGAATCAAGTTCAAAATATCCAAAGTATTACGTCCGAGTCTAGAAATGCTTTCTACTACAACACTGTCTCCTTTTCGAATCGTCTGAAGAAGCTGCTCAATTCCTGGACGGTTTCTTTTTGTACCTGTATATTTTTCTTGAATAATCTTCTCTGCGCCAAAATTTTTTAACTGATCGATTTGACGATCTAAATTTTGATCGTCTTTTGATACCCTAGCGTAACCAATAATCATATAAATCCCCTCCAAATTATATTCTTGCTTATTATGAAGAATTCTCTTCTTTTTGGCAATGGTTTATTATAAACTTTTTTATAATGAGTTTTTGAAAACTAGAAATGCGAATAAATCAAGGACTCAAAATAGAAAAATTAGATTCTAAAAACCTATAGTTTTTGGAAAGTTTGGAGGCATGAATGGTAAAAGAAAAAAATTTTTGGTATGTTTGTGGGTGTTCCTTCGGAAGAACAATTGCAGTTATACTTCCAGTTAACTGATTTTGATAGGGAAATTATTAATGAAATGAGATTATCTTCCACTAAACTCGGTTTTGCTGTACAGCTTGGTACAGTGCGATTTTTAGGAACTTTTTTTACTGACTTTTCAAAAATTCCGTTAGAAGTGATAGTGTATCTGGCTAATCAATTATCTATTGATCCACGTGAATTTGATTCTTATTCTAGGAAAATGACAATCAGTCAACATACACAATTGATCAAAGATCGCTACTCGTATAGAAACTTTCATGACTCTGATTGCCAGAAATTTCTTTATGATTGGCTTTTATCTCGTGCTTCACATACGACTGAAACAACTGAAATGCTCTCAGATATGCTATTGAAAAAATGTTTAGAAGAAAAAATATTGCTTCCAGGTGTATCCATATTTCAACGCTTTATTTCCAAAACTGTTGAACAGGCAGAAGAGCAATTAATGAATCAACTCTCTCTTATACCTTCTGAAGAAGAGTCAGAGAAGTTATTAAATTTACTTAGTCTTATGGGTACGCCTATTCAAGGGGCATTAACTAAAATGGATATTTTACGAGCCTCTTTAATTGATGAAAGTAGGAAAGAAATCACTCGTGGTTTTCATCGATTAAAGGAATTCCAACAGTTCCATACGAGTGAATGGGAATTCTCAACTATCCCTGAAGGGAAAATAAAACATTTAGCTGCCTACGCTTTTAAAGCCAAATCAAGCCTTATTCAAAGAATGAGTATTCAGAAAAATTAGCTCTTTTGGTTGCTTTTGTGTATGAGTATGAAAAGATTGCTACAGACGAATTGCTTACAGCTTTAATAAAATATTATGAGTCAATTTTTAGACGAGCAAAAAATAAAGAATCAAGAGAGCGCCTACGAACGTTAAAAGATTTGGATCGTGCAGCATTTACTCTATCTGAAATAGTTGAATTACTTTTAGACGATTCTATTGAAATTGATTGTCTGCGAAGCCGAGTGTTTGACCAATATCCAGCAGAAGATATTGCGAATGCAGTGTTTCAAGTAAAGAAACTTGTTAAAAATGAACAAGAGCCTATTGCAATCGCAGAATTAATTCAATCTTATCGTAAAATTCGAAAATTTATTCCTTTGATTATTGAAACATTAACAATAGAAAATGGCCACTATGGCGAAGATTGTATGGCAGTGTGGTGCTTAATTCAAAGTAGATTTCCAAAACCTCTCACCTTTAGACAATTTGAATCTATTGAAAGTCACATACCAAAGAAATGGGTTTATTATATTCACTCTAATCCTAATGAAGTCAATCAAAGCATGCTTATTCTAGGTATTGAGTTGCTGATTCAAAGTTTGAATAAACATGATATATTTGTACCTAAAAGCGAAAAGTTCATTGATCCAATGAGTTGTTTAATAAGTGAAGATACATGGGAACAGCAAAAAGAAAGTTTACTCTCTCAAATGGAATTACCTAGCTCTTCTGTTGAAGCAATAAAGCAATTAGAAGAAGAACTAAGTCTGTCTTATAACGAAACAATAAAAAAATGGCCTCATTCTGAAATGGCTAGAATTGAAAAACAGGATAACAAAGATAAAATTATCGTGTCTAAGCTCAGAAAAGTACGTGAACATAAGGAAGATAAGAAGTTCAAAAATCGCGTAAAAGCATTAATGCCCAAAATTGATCTTCCGGATTTATTATTAGAAGTCAATCAACAACTTGATTTAACTTCCTGTTTCCACCATATTAATGAATCGAATACGCGTATGGATCATATTGATATTAGTGTTCTGGCAGTACTTTTAGCAGAAGCCTGTAATATTGGTTTTTCTCCAGTATCTAAAGAAGGAATCGAGAGTTTAAAATATGATCGGCTAATGTACGTCAATCACCAATATGTTCGATTGGACACACTGTCAGCAACAAATAAAAAACTTATTTCTGCATACAAAAAACTTCCTACTTCTCTTGTATGGGGAAATAATCAAATGGCTTCGGCAGACGGTATTCGTTATACCACACCACAACGTTCCCTATATTCTAGAAGTAATCCAAAATATTTTGGCCGTGGTCGTGGGATCACATTTTACAACTTTGTTTCTGATCAATATATTGGCTTTCATGGAATGGTTGTTCCAGGAACATTGCGTGATTCTTTGTACTTATTGGATGGTTTTTTAAATCAAACAAGTGGCTTAGAACCAAAACAAATCATGACAGATACAGCCGGGTATAGTGATTTAGTATTTGGACTTTTTGGATTATTAGGCTTCCAATTTAGCCCACGGATTGCCAACAATCACGGAACAAAACTTTGGCGAATAGACTTAACTGCAGACTATAAAATGCTAAATGAAGTTTCTCAAAACAAAATCAACACTGCTCGAATAGAAAAAAACTGGAGTGAGATACTTCGAGTAGCAGGTTCCTTAAAATCAGGAAAAGTGAATGCGACAGAGTTAACCAAAGCACTTCAACGAAATGGTCAACCAACAGAGCTAGGGAAAGCCATTATTGAATACGGAAAAGTATACAAAACCAAGCACCAATTGCGCTATATCTCTGATGAGATTTACGCAAGACAGATTTTAGAACAGTTGAATAAAGGAGAAGCAAGGCATACATTATGTCGCCATATATTTTATGGAAAAAAGGGCAAACTCTATCAAACCTATATTAACGGAATGGAAGAGCAATTGACTGCTCTTAGTATTGTGACAAATGCAATTATTTATTGGAATACGCTCTATTTAGAAAGAGTAATTGACCAAATGCGTGCAGAGGGATTTGATTGTTCAGAAGAGAAAATCAATAAATTGTCACCACTTCTCTTTGAGCATATTAATTTTGTTGGTAAATACTCTTTTCGATATGATCCTTCCTTGAAAAATGGACATTTACGTCCCTTAAGTTCACAATAAAACTAAAATGTTCGTGTTTTAGTTCCTACCGCTATTTTCTGTACGAATGTTCCAGAAGAATATTTCTGAAGAGAAAAAGGAAAAAACAAGAAACGTTGATTTAACAGCATTTCTTGTTTTTTTCATGTCTTACTACCGCTATTTTCTGTATGGATGTTCCAGTGACCCATAACTTCCTCAGCAGAGAAATATTTTGGGGCAGATATTTCGAAAGGAATCTTTTGCTTGCTAACGATTTGTTTGAAGTAGATATTAATGGCGGTTGTAAAATCAAGCCCCAATGCTTCTAGTGTTTCAGCTGTATCTTTTTTCAATTCCGAATCCAAATTAACATTCAATCTTTCTTTTGTTGACATAAAACCCCTTCTTTCTATACACCTATTATACACCTTTTAGGTGTATGTGTAAAGTTAGGATTTTCTTTCAGGTATTAAATCATTATTAATCATGCTTCATAATTTAGTATACCGATCGATCATCGAATCTACTTTTTTGTACTTTTGGTTCTTCAGCTGAATTTCCTTTTCTGTTAGATTCTCATGGCATATGAAAAAGCCAATCATATCTTTTACCTTCAAAATCCCCAATCGGTCTGATACATAACAATACTCTTTCACTGATTTATCAACAATAATCGCATGGTCATTGTAAAAGTAAATTCTTTTTAAATCAAATTTTGAAGCCAATTGAATTCACCTCACTACGTCTTTTCATCAGTATCTACTAAAACAAACCGATTGGTGCCAGTGATTAGTTGATACCTTCGTTGACAAGTTTTACATTGATAAAAATCAGTCGGGTACATAAACTCATACTTTCTTTCATTTACTTGCTGTGCGAGTTCACCGCAATCACATTCAACCCACTTAGGAGGCCAGTATAAGCGCCGATTGTATGGCGTTATTGGTATTTTCCATTGACCACCGTAACATTTTCTCTCTTCAGCCATTCATCATTTCATCTCCTGCCGTTTCTTTGTGATAAATAGTATTGATCCATTTTCCAATTTAATTCCTATACGCTCACTATAATCATCAATTGCTGCATGGACATTATTTAAGCCCAAATAGCTCTTCATTTCATTTGTAAGTTTTTTCAGATCTAAAACTCATAGGATACATCTTTTGTTGAAAAGATTTGGAATAATTCTTTGCGCAATATTGCGCTATATTGTCGTGATCAGGATAAATAAATTTTTGGTTAATTCCTATCGTATTCAATTGAGATAAGATTTTTCTTTTCCTACTAGCTGGAATAACAAAGGTGTGCGAAGGAATGGCTTTTTGATTGATACCGTGGTCATTCAATTGATAAACAAACTCTCCAGCTTGATTTCTCATTCTATCAAACACAATAGAAGGTTCATGTAATAATAGTTTTAGTTCTGGAAAAAATCGTTCTTCTCCTTTTCCAATTAATGCTAAAGACGCGTTAATGCAAAATGTTTTTCTTTCATAAATTAATTTTTCATCACTCATATTAGAAAACATATTTCTCATAATTTTACTGGCTTCTTGTAGATCCTTGCTATCAAAAAACTTTCGTAACTCTTCATCAACCAACATAAGTGAGAGGTCTTTTTTCTCCTTTAATTTTTGATATTCTGAATAAGCTTCTGATAACAATAACCATTCATCACTTTCCTTAAATAGAAGATAGATAAAATCATTATGTTTTTCCATTATTTCTTTTTGAATATGATCATCCCAAATTTCTTTTGTCCATCTGAAGCGTAAATATTGTTTTTTGGGGTTTTTTGAAATCAAAGTTTTTGTTAAATCATGGTACAGACTATCATAAAATTTATTAGTTTTTCTTCCCTCAGAATTATATCCATTATTGTCAAAAAGGTATATATAACCATCCTCGTCATCATCACGTTCACAAGCAAAGTATAAAGCGACAGCTGAATTTGAAGTTATATCTAGTAATTCTGTTGGTAAGCCATGATGCTGAGCATAAGCAATAAAGTTTTCTGTTTCTATTTCAGTTAATGTATGACCAATTTCGCGATAATAATCATTTCTAAGCCATAATAGATCTTCAAAAGTTTTTTCATTTTGAAGCATCCATCGATATCCACTAGCCATATTTCTTGTATCGACCGGAGAAATGCTATCATTTAGAATAGTACAGCTATAATCCTTGGGTTCCCCCCTATAATAAAAGCTTCCTGAAAATTCTTTTTCATCGAACTTAGAAATAAAATCTTCTAATGAGTTAATTTCCGTTTTCTTTTCTTCTTTGCACATTAAACAGCACCTCATTGCTAATTTTTATCAAGTGTTGACTTTAAAATTTCCTCCTAATCATCAAGCGTATAATTCCTAAAGCAGGGTCGCAACCTATTGTTTTTAACCATTGTGTCAAGCCATCACCGATTCTTACTCGCTGACATCGTTCGCTAACGCAAGTAACAGAACGATTTCCTGATTGGCTTTTTCGATCATTGACCGCCTACTCCCTTTCTATCAACCAGAATAAATTACATTCTCGGTCATCTGAATAGGTGTAGCGTAAATAGTAACCGGCACTGAGTACCAGCTCTTTAAACACATCGGTTGGACCATGATTATCCAGTGGTCCCTCTTTTTGCCAAAGTGGCACACGTAACGTATCTGCAACGTCCTTCGACAACGTTCCCTTTTCAATCAGGACATCTAGCACCTGATTCACCGTCAAATAGTTAATCTCTGATTCCATTAGGCACGTCCTCCTGATTATCAGTGATCAATGTTTCTTCTTGTGTAGGGTAGTGGGTTTGTTTTTCCGCAAAGGCTTCTGCTTCACTTTTTGTTAGAAAGCTAGCAGCGACCGCTCCTCTCACATAAACCACGAATTGCCCGTTTTCTTCTTTGATTTTGACCATTGGTATCGCTCCCTTGTCTTTTTATTTTAGTCTACCATACGGATAGACATTGTTTGCACCTTTATTTTTTGCTATAATAAAGGTGCAAATACAATGCTAAATCGTTACCCGCTTATCTTAACTTCCGATTAAGATAAGCTTTTTTTGTGACTTGAATGGTTAGGCAACATACTTTTTCTCCTTTCTCTTGATTCGTTCATTGACAATTTGTAACCAATGATTGACTACCTCTCTTAGGTGCTCATCTGGTTTCTTATTATCCCAACCACTTACTTGAATAAGTCTTGAATCACGATATTCTATCGTGTAATACGGTTTGTCAGGTTCAGCGGTCTTTCGAGCGAACACAATGGTCGTTCTCCCCTCTGCATGTTGATCGATATAACTGCTTCCTCCTACGCAATGCTTCAACCTTTTTCCTTCTTCTATCAAATCATTCGCTTCTCTTGGCAGGATAAATTGCACCTCTTTTATCGTCATTTCAAGAAAGGATTCTTCATTGGCTCGTTTCGCAAACTCTTTACGTACAATCTCACGCTTCATCGCATTTAATGTGTCTACAGCTTTATCATGTGCCCTCTTAAGGTCTTTAGGAAGACGCTTCATTGGCGTGATTGGTATACCTATTTCATTCAACATATCGATATAATCCTGATAAAAGCCAATGGTTCGCTGTTGTTTCATGAGGTAATTTTGGAATGTGATTGGCTTGACCCCCTTCGGCATCTTTTGTACATCATCTGCGCCCATAAACGCTTCAACACCTGCGATATACTTTGTTCCCAATGATTCAAGGGCTTGCTTTACTTGATAGGCTTGATAGGTTCGTTGGCTATTTCTGAAAAATACTTTGTTTCGCTTCAACCAGTTCATCGTGATTGACCGCATGTCTAATTTCCTTTCTATAATTTGCTTGGCTAACGCTGGCGCATTGATTCGTTGTGCATATTCAATTCTTTGTCGATACTTATAAATAAAGGCTATATCATCAACATAAACTGAATGAAGTGTTAGATACCGTAACTCTGAAATAGCGAGAAGTCTATCTAACCATTTATTCGGGTAAAGTGACGGACGTTGGTAATATATGGAAAACATAGTACCAAGTTGAATCAACCCAAACTGATAGTATTTATCGTTAACTGCTCCAATTTTGATATGTTTGTTATTACTAAACTGCTCCAAATTCATTAGCTGTACATGAAACTTTTGTTTTCCGCTTTCAAAAGAAGAAACTATTTCATAAGTTTGGATCTCAATTCTTTTTCTAGTTGATAGAATAATTTGAAAGTGATCTTTACGGTCAAAGAATGTTAGTCGTGAGTTTTTAGTTAAGCGTTTTTCGTGAGTATAATAATGCTTTCGTTCAGAACCAATGATTGTCTGTTGTTTGTTTGCCCACTTGTAAGTGGGCATATTGTAATAGCACCATTCAAAGAATGCCTTCGGTGGTTTCAAACAGTTTTTGGCGTAGTCATTAGCGGTTTTCATCTTTCTCATAACATATCTAGCAAACTTAATTGCTCTCCTTCCAACATTTGTGGCTTAGTCTTCGTGCTGTTTGATTCCTTTGTTGCTTTTTTCTTCGATTTCACTTGATTGATATTCTGCGGTTTCTTAGGCTCCTCTTGCTTTGTCTTGCTCTTTTGAACCATTTCTTTGGCAAAATCATTAGTAACTACGGTAACTGGTTGTTTAAAGTAGTGCGCTATCCATAAGTAAACCAATTCGTGATCGATAATGGCACACCCGCCGACTTGATACTGTACTGCTTGTGAGTAAGCATATTGGTGAGCCTTTTTAAGCGATTTTTCAGGGGTCAAAATCCCTTGGTACAATGCAATGTCCTTTTGCTTACCTAACCATTCAAAAATCAATTTCTCGCTAGGTGACGTTTGTTCAGTCAGTTCGTTTGTTAATTTTTCAAGCGCTACACGTTTGATTCGATTCATCGTTTTCCCTCCAAATTTTTAAGATTTGTGTGCTTTTCTAACTGGTAGAAAAGCACACTCGGAATCATAACTTGCCTTCTTCTCGATACGAGTAGTAATCATCACTGCCAACGATGATGTGGTCTAGTAATTCAATGCCCATCAGCTCTCCTGCAAGTACCATGCGTTTGGTCACTTGGTTATCAGCAACACTTGGTTTCGGATTTCCACTTGGGTGATTGTGGGCAATTAGAATACGAGAAGCGTTTGATAGTAGCGCACGTTGAAACAGATTTTTTGGTTCAACAAACGTTTGATTGATGGTTCCTTTATGCACCACTGAGTAACTGGTCAAGTTGTTTCTCATATCCAAGCAAAGTAGAACGAGATTTTCTTGTGTGTCCAATCCGATTTCATTTTGAAGCCATGTCGCTATCGTATAACTTGAGGTGGTATTTAGCGGAACAAACCGTTCCATTGCGCAAATTTCTTGGTTGACTTTGACGATTTCATAAACTGTTTCCATATCATTCACTCGTTTCTTTCTTTTTTTGTTTTGGTCTTTACAAATCCATTTGAGTTAAGCGATTTGTGGGTGGCGAAAAAATTTGATTTGAAGAAATGTCACTGGGCATTTGTTTATACTCCTCCTTTCTCGTTGTTTGATCTTCGAACATTCGAGCATAGCTGATAGCGGTTTGGCGTGCTTAGCCCTTACACCTGGAGCAGGCGGAAAAAAGGGAGTGCTGTAGGAAAAAGTTTTGCGCTCTTTGCGAAAGTTTTTCCGCCCCTTTTTTCTGACTGCGTAAGGTGTATAAGCACTCTCGCCAATCCGATAGCAGCATGATCGAGTGGTCGAAAACAACGAATAGGAGTGAAACAAATGCCCAGCGCTCTGACATTTCTTTAAATCTAACAAAGATTCCGGTACGGAATCTTTCCACCTGCGGATCTCGTTGCTTTAGCAAGGAGGTTCCGCTTCCTTTTCTCTTGAACTTGTTCTTTTGACCTTGAGTGATTTATAGGTTTGTGGCTTTTCCAGTCTGATAATCGATCGATACATCGTCTTGAACATTATGGATTAAAACATTGAACTGAATGTCATTGGTTTCAATGCTTTGGGCTTCCATTTGAATTGCCCTTGGCAACAATTCTCGCTCTCTGAATATCGGTGTGACCCGATAGCGCACGTGATTATTGGTTTTTCTCAGATAGTTGGCCACTTCATTTTCATATTGGACCATGTGGATCTGGTTCAGCTGTTGAGTGCCGGTAAACAAATTTTTCCAGTTATCATTTTCACCGGTCATTTGAAAGCCTATCAAATGCGATCTATTATAGAGCCAAACATTATTTTCAAGCTTTTTCTGATTCCAACCGGTGGGATAGACGTTTGATATATCTCCTCTGTCTTCTAATGGCATCATCGATCGATGGAGCATTGCATTTGCGACACCGACACGATTTAGGGAATCGAGATCCGAAAAGGTTTGCCAAGTTCCTGCATCGATCGACGTCTCTTCATCTGTAAAATTAGGACGATTCCCGTTTACTTGAATGATCACGTTCCGCCCGTCAAAATCAGGCAAATCTTCAATCTCTTCAGCTGAGATTTGTTTCTGCGACGTCCATTCATGAAAGATGGCAGGCAACTGAACATCGACTTCTGATAAATCAACCAATGAAGCGGTAAACCCAAGCAAACTGATCAACGCTGCAAGGATAAATTTTGACTTGTGTTTCATAGCAATCTCCTTCTATTTGATATAATCACGGATTTCTCTAATATCTTGAACATGAATATTTCTATGTTCTTTTAGTAGCTGTTTAATAGCATTTCCCTTCGTTTTTGCGTGGATCCATTTCATAGTAAATACGAGATCGCCAAAATCATAGAAAGCGAAATCGACTGCAAAAGTTTTCATGTATTCATTCTCTTCCTTTCTATACCACCTGTTGACATTTTTCTATGAAAAAGGCAAAGTGTTAACATTGCATGTGTTGACAGAGTGTTTTTCTGCTATTTTGGTGGTTAGTGGACTAAGCGTAAGCCCACATTTCATTTTTTGGTATCTTGATCATCGTTATAGTCCAACCATAAGAACCGTCTGTGTAGTAATATTCTTTATCCTCTTCCTCGTCTTTTAATCTTTGCCATTCGTTGTGATTATCATTGAGTCTTAGACACTCTTCAAAGGCTTTTGTCGCTTTTCTCAAAGTCGTAAAAACTCCAATTTTAATATCTCCACTGCCAGGATATTCTTCTACCACAATAAACAATTTAGTCACTCCTTTTTATTCCGTAATCTCTGTCTTTTGTCGGTTTTAATAATTCAAAATCGCTACTCCACCTGCACTGAGAACAAAGGTTCCTTCTCTTTCATAGCAATTATTGTTTTTCAGAAATTCTATTTGTTGTTCTTTATTCTTATTTCTGTCAAAAAGTTTCTCGTTTAGCACAATAAACTCTTTTCCCGTCATTTTTACTGGTACTCCAATTTGGATTTTTAATTTAGTAACAAATTTTTTCAAATCTCCTATTCCCCCTATCTCTGTCTTTATATAAATCCATCAATCATCATATTTTCAGTTAACTAGCTTGGTGGATAGTGGAAACCTACTCATTTACTTCCAATTCACCATCATCATCCCAGCAACAATCATAATGACCATTGCTGCGAACATAATTTGCCATATGACTGTTTGACGGAACGATCCGATACCATTCAACATCCGAAAGCTCTACAGTAGTTTCATTTCCTTCTGACTTGAAAGAAATGAAAACTTCTTCAGTATCCAAGTCTTTTATTAGTTTAGGTTCTGTAATATCTTCATAAATATAAAGATCATGTAAATCGTCTTCATCTAAATATATCTGTGCAAATACTAATACACGTTTATCCATGTTCATGCCTCCTATTCCGTAATCTCTGTCGATGGTAGAATTATTCGTATTCAACCTCTGTAGCATATTCGTTGTAGATAACATTAATATGCTCATTTACTTCCTCATTATCTTTGATCCAATATGGACGTTTGCCATCACGTAATGGGATACCGAAACCCTCAATAAACGTTGCGTTATTGTGTACTACGTTGTAAACAATGTGTTCTGCGCACTCCTTTAAAGTGAAAAAATCATAAAAATATTGCCGAAAATCTTCTAACCATTCCTCGGTGAAATATTCTGGATCAAGTTCAACTTTTACCTTGTCACGTCTTACTAATTCGATTTCAAATTTTTCCATTTATTTTTATCCTCTCTAGTTGTGTATTTCTTCCACTAATAAACTTCTTGACTTGCAAAATAATTAATCCAGTGTATCGTTATAAAAATCGTCATAAAATTTCACTGCTGAATCCGTTTTGAAAAAAGAACATTCTCGAATTCGTTTCTTATTTTTATTGGAACTTCTTCATATTTTCTATACTTACCTTTCAAAAGTTTCTTTTGAAGATTTCTCAATAACATTTCATAACTGGGAGGAAACTTTTTCTTTAAAAGTGACATTTGAGGATAGGAGAGCTTCATCCATTCAAATGTATTAATTTCCTTTCCTAAATATGAATCAATCTGAGCTTGATTAGACGTAACATAGTAATTACGATACTCATCTTTAAATAACTGCCTCTGTTCCAAATGTAACTCGCTAAGTGAAAAGAACTCATTCCAAGATAACTGATATTCGGCTTCTGGATAAATATAGGTAGATGGATCAATTTCCTTGTTTCTTTTATCAATAATCTGTTTCAAATAAGCTCTTTTTCTAAATTTATCTGTCATTCAATCTCTCCCAACTTGCTTAATTTATTAAGCGTACCCTTGTGTATCTGCATATCTTTGCCAGATGCCTTCATCATAATTTCTGCAGCGATAGATTGCACCTCTTAACCCGCTATCACAAACCACATAAATCATCTTGGATTGATCTCTAAATGCCTGATAAATATCGTCTAAGGTAAATCGACTAACATCGTCATTTGGGAAGAAAACTCTTTCTAGTCCATTTGGGGTTTCCAAAAAAATATCTACTGAGCAAACTACACAATCAACAATAGTGTCTTTAATATCTTTCATTTTTCGCCCTCCTAATTTGCTTAATTTAGATTTTGGCAAAGAAGAAGGAAGCTTTGCGCCCTTCTTCTTTCCGTAAAATCAATTAAAACAAAGCGAGTTGTTCAGCGCCTTCAGGAATGACCCAAACATCTGGTGTTTCTTTTTGTATTCTCTCTGGTTCTGGTGCTGGATCCTGATTCTTTCTCGTGATCCATGCGGGATTGATCACGTGAAACGGTGTGAACCAAGTAGACGTTTCCTCACCTGACAAGGAATTTTTCACTTTGCATACGGCATTGATCCCGCATAACGAAAGCTGTACATATGCCATTAGTAAGCAGTTTTCGTCAATGTCTTCACACTCCACTCTCAGTTGTTTCTGGTAGTTATAACCACCGCTTTCCATTGCTAGTGCAAAAGCTAGAACCATGCTACCTGCACCAACGCAAGGCTCATAGTAGCCAATCCATCCCTTTTCCTCTAGTAACGGCTCATTGTTGGAAAAAGTCATTCTAGCCATCAATTCTGCGATATTTGACGGAGTGAAAAATTGACCTGCATTTTTACTGTTTATATTTAATTCCATGTAAATTGCGCCTAGCCAATCTTGCATCTTATATTCAAACGCCATGGTGAGCAATCCTAAGCAATCCCCAAGCAGACAAGCTTCTTCCCTCGTATATTTACCGACTGTCGCTAAATAGGCGGCTTCTCGCTCCTCGTACTGTCCTTTATCTACACTGTTTGAAAAAGCATAAGCCATCATATGCACCCAATCGAAGAAAACGGTAGAGATATTTCTTTTTCCTGATAGACTTTGTAATTTCGTAGTGATCATTTTTTGATAGTTTCGCTTGTCTTTCATGTTTTCCTCCAATAATTCCAGTTGGTTTTACACTCTTTTTCCTGCGCATCAGAAAATAAATTAATCAAAGGGCAAATCTAATCCTAAATATTCAGCTTCTTTAAACCACTCTTCATGTAATTCTAGATTCTCACACGACATCGTTTCCCAATTTCTTAAATAGGCGGTTTTTGTTTGGTATTTTGCGACATTACCGATTGCGACGATATACAAAAATCGGTACCTCTTACCGTTTCGATACCACCCACGCTCATACTTTTTATCATAGTAAGTTAACTCTTCAGCCATCTGTATCACGTCTCCCTTTTTGAAATATCAGTCAACCGCCGAAGCGGTTGACCTTCTTATTCTCTCTTCTATGGTTTTATTAGAAAGGTAAATCATCATCTGAAATGTCCAATGTGGCGCCTGGTGGTGCGCCTACTGGCATGTCGCTATCATTTGGGAAACCCGAGGATATTGGCTCGTTGTAGTTCTGACGATTTGCTTGCTGAGTGGGTTGACTTGCTTGTGTGCTTTGTCGTTGTTCGCTTGTTGCCTTAGATTCCAACAATTGAAAATTCTCTGCTACAACTTCAGTTACATAAACACGCTGTCCTTGTTGGTTGTCATAAGAACGTGTTTGGATTCGTCCGGTCACTCCTAGTAATGTTCCCTTGCGAGCATAATTAGCAAGTGTTTCCGCTGGCTTTCTCCAAATCACACACTGAACGAAGTCTGCTTCACGCTCTCCGGCTTGGTTGGTAAAGTTTCGATTGATGGCAAGGGTAAACGTCGCTACCCCTGTACCGTTTGCTGTGTAGCGCAAATCTGGGTCTTTTGTTAAGCGTCCTACTAAAGTTACGTTGTTGATCATAATTAAATCCTCTTTTCATCTGTTTTATTTTTAGTCATCTTCTGGGTGTTCTTCTTACATTTTTTGTTGAAAGACAAAGAAATTCTTACATTTGTACTTTTTACCATCATATATCTTCATTTTTTATTGGTACGAAAGGGTTATGAAACCCTTTCGTACACCTCCTTTTCCTTGTCTTGGTGCTGTTCTTTGTGTAAGTCCTTCAATGATTCGATTGCCTGCTTGATTCCCTCTAACTCGGTCAATGTATATTTTTCGCCTAACTCTATCCAATTTATTGGCATTTCAATCATTCCTTTCCTGATTCTTTGGCTTAGAGTTTCCCAAAATGTCCGATCGTTTCGAGGAATACAAGGGCATGTGCTAAATCGTAAATGCTATTTAAAGTGTGTCTGCGGTACTGAATAGCGCTAGAACGGTCTTTCATCATCAATGAAATTGATTTGTCTTTGAAAAAGGCAACGGCTCTCATCGACTCTGTTTCAAAAATTTGTTCACCATCGTATGTGTCTAACTGTTCTAAATGCTGATAAATAGCTTCTGCTTGCGCATATTTCTCTTGAATCGCTTGCTCTATAACATCATCATCATAATCACAAAACACGTACGTATTACAGCCTTCTAATATTTCACCTTGTACTTTTTCGTCATAGCGAATGCTCCCCCACCGTTTTTGGATTTCGTGACGAACCTTTTCCGTTTCAAGCGTTAAATCATGTAATGTTACTTTGATAGAAGTGCTACCGTAGCCCACCATTTCAACCCGAATGCGTACCTTTTTCGTATCAATTCCTTGCTCTCTCAAACTCTTTTTGATATTTACTGCGGTAATTTCCATGTGAATCTCTCCTTTAAGGTCGGTTTTTGTTCCTGACAAGTTCATTTCAGTTAAGCGATTTGTGGGTGGTGAAAAAATTTGATTGTATTGACTGTCTGCAACGATTTGTTTAGAATTCTCCTTTCTTTGTTGGTTGATATCGATCATTTCGAGCTGAAGCTGATAGCGGGTTGGCGTGCTTAGCCCTTACACCTGTAGCAGGCAGAAAAAAAGGGAGTGCTGTAGGAAAAAGTTTTGCGCTCTTTGCAAAAGTTTTTCCGCCCCTTCTTTTTCTGAATGCGGAAGGTGTATAAGCACTCTCGCCAAACCGATAGCAGCTGCTCGATAGGAGCGAAACCGACAAACAGGAATGAAACAAATCCGTTGCGCTCTGACAGTCAATACAATCTTAAAAAGATTCCGGTATCGGAATCTTACGCCCTGCGGAAATCATTGCTTGTCAATGAGGTTCCGCTTCTCTTATTACTTGAACTTTATCTTGACTCTTTTGACCTTTTTAGAAGTGATCACATGGCTTCTTCCGTAGCGGCGGTGGTGGTTGGAGCGAAGGAAGAAATACGTCTATGCTGCAAACAAAAAACCAGTCCAAATGCCTTAGAATTAAGGATTCGGACTGGTTCTTATGGTATAATAGTAGGTGACAGTAAAGTTTAATCGACGGTGGCGAATCCTTGAAAGAAGGTGGTGCGTATGAAAATACTCACAAAATCTTATGAAAGGAGAAGCCTTTTGTCTGCATATGAAACAATTCAGACCATCCTTGGCTTTGGTATGTTTACCATTGCTTTGATCAGTCTGATTGTGAAAATGCTTAGAAACGACAAAAAATAAGCCGTCACTTTAGCAGAGGTCGGCTTATTTTTTAAAATAACTTAATCTGTCACCGTTCTTTAAACGGTGCTGTCACAAGGGGAGTTGTTAGCGCAACTCCTCTTTACATACTTATTATACCATCAAACCGCTGAAAAAACTACATAAACGCCGAAACTGGAAAGCTTGTCTTTCCTTTTTTTGTTGCCCCGTAAGCGGTGGAGGCGGTCGGAGTGTCGGGGCAACAAAAAAAATCCACTAATTTGTATTCGTACATGATTGTATCCGCTCCTCTTTATTCATTTTTCGACTATCTGTACGCCCGTACAGGTAGTCAATGCTTACATTGTAAAAATCACACAGAACGATCAGCCGTTGGCCCTTGGGATACATATGACCATTTTCCCAATTACTGACCGTACTTTTACTTACAGGCGGATCAAAAAGTTCACTGATATCACTCAACGTCAAATATCGTTCTTCTCTAAGAGAGGATAATCGCTGACTGAATATTGTTTTCTCCTTCCTTACCACTATTTTGGTGTCCTCCTTACTATAATTGTGTTTTTATTGCAATTAGGTTATACGCCATGTGAAGCAGAATCGGCATGACGATCGTTCCACTTTTTTCATGGTCCATGAATAAATGAGTCCATTTATTAAAAAGGGCAAAAAGTTTTTTTGCCCATGCAGAATGGCAAAAATGATACTAGAAATTCCTGCACTTATTTTCCAAGAAAAAACCTTTTGTAGCAGTGATACTAGGTATTTCCTGAAAATCATTTCCTCGATCACCGGTACCCACGTAAAGCTTCCGATCAAACTGAAGAAACTTGCTGAACGCGCGACATTTTCAAATGGTGGGATATCCAAAAAATGGTTAGCTGCGGACGTTACGATCCACGAGGAGCCAACTAATAACGCCAAACTGAAGACAAATAAGCCCCAATTCAGATTATTTTTTTGATAGAACAATTCTCTCAGGCTTTTTCTTATGAATTTTGCGCTCATTTTCTTTAGTCGGCTTCTCCTTTCCAGTTTTTACAAAGGTTGTTACAAATTTCGAGGGTTCTCCTGGGCGATTGTGGGAATAATAATACCCATGAAGATTAGGAAGCCGCTTGATCTTGTTTGGATTGATCACAAATTCGTCTACCACATTATTCGAACTTTCTCCGGTGTTTCCTTCCTCATTGCTACGACTGGTTTGCTTCACTTGTTTTTCTGTTCCAATGAATTTTGATAGTTCATTTGCTGTATCATCGTCCGTACGTAAAATGACAAAATTGGTTAGATTCCCAAGAATCTGTTTTGTTAACTCTTCTGAAACTTTATTCACATCAGCGATTACCTGCATAGCTACGATAGTTTTTACACTAAAGGACGCGGTTCTATTCAGTAAAGCTTCAAACGATTCATCAACGTAAACACCCAATTCATCCATTACTAACAATGCTTCTGTTTGGTCGTCTCTTTCAGCTTTTTGACTCAAAAACAATTTGTACTCTGCGACAACCAGCTTTCCTAAACTTCGTGCAAAATCACTGTATTTGAATTCATTTAAGTACACGACAACGACTGCGTCTTCCTCATAGGCTTGACGTAAAGTAAACCCATCTTGACCAAAAAGATAGCGGCCGTCTCGGCGTCACTGGAACATCCATACAGAAATTAGCGGTAGTAAGACATGAAAAAAACAAGAAATGCTGTTAAATCAACGTTTCTTTTTTTCCTTTTTCTCTTCAGAAATATTCTTCTGGAACATTCGTACAGAAATTAGCGGTAGGAACTAAAACACGAACATTTTAGTTTTATTGTGAACTTAAGGGACGTAAATGTCCATTTTTCAAGGAAGGATCATATCGAAAAGAGTATTTACCAACAAAGTTAATATGCTCAAAGAGAAGTGGTGACAATTTATTGATTTTCTCTTCTGAACAATCAAATCCCTCTGCACGCATTTGGTCAATTACTCTTTCTAAATAGAGCGTATTCCAATAAATAATTGCATTTGTCACAATACTAAGAGCAGTCAATTGCTCTTCCATTCCGTCAATATAGGTTTGATAGAGTTTGCCCTTTTTTCCATAAAATATATGGCGACATAATGTATGCCTTGCTTCTCCTTTATTCAACTGTTCTAAAATCTGTCTTGCGTAAATCTCATCAGAGATATAGCGCAATTGGTGCTTGGTTTTGTATACTTTTCCGTATTCAATAATGGCTTTCCCTAGCTCTGTTGGTTGACCATTTCGTTGAAGTGCTTTGGTTAACTCTGTCGCATTCACTTTTCCTGATTTTAAGGAACCTGCTACTCGAAGTATCTCACTCCAGTTTTTTTCTATTCGAGCAGTGTTGATTTTGTTTTGAGAAACTTCATTTAGCATTTTATAGTCTGCAGTTAAGTCTATTCGCCAAAGTTTTGTTCCGTGATTGTTGGCAATCCGTGGGCTAAATTGGAAGCCTAATAATCCAAAAAGTCCAAATACTAAATCACTATACCCGGCTGTATCTGTCATGATTTGTTTTGGTTCTAAGCCACTTGTTTGATTTAAAAAACCATCCAATAAGTACAAAGAATCACGCAATGTTCCTGGAACAACCATTCCATGAAAGCCAATATATTGATCAGAAACAAAGTTGTAAAATGTGATCCCACGACCACGGCCAAAATATTTTGGATTACTTCTAGAATATAGGGAACGTTGTGGTGTGGTATAACGAATACCGTCTGCCGAAGCCATTTGATTATTTCCCCATACAAGAGAAGTAGGAAGTTTTTTGTATGCAGAAATAAGTTTTTTATTTGTTGCTGACAGTGTGTCCAATCGAACATATTGGTGATTGACGTACATTAGCCGATCATATTTTAAACTCTCGATTCCTTCTTTAGATACTGGAGAAAAACCAATATTACAGGCTTCTGCTAAAAGTACTGCCAGAACACTAATATCAAGATGATCCATACGCGTATTCGATTCATTAATATGGTGGAAACAGGAAGTTAAATCAAGTTGTTGATTGACTTCTAATAATAAATCCGGAAGATCAATTTTGGGCATTAATGCTTTTACGCGATTTTTGAACTTCTTATCTTCCTTATGTTCACGTACTTTTCTGAGCTTAGACACGATAATTTTATCTTTGTTATCCTGTTTTTCAATTCTAGCCATTTCAGAATGAGGCCATTTTTTTATTGTTTCGTTATAAGACAGACTTAGTTCTTCTTCTAATTGCTTTATTGCTTCAACAGAAGAGCTAGGTAATTCCAATTGAGAGAGTAAACTTTCTTTTTGCTGTTCCCATGTATCTTCACTTATTAAACAACTCATTGGATCAATGAACTTTTCGCTTTTAGGTACAAATATATCATGTTTATTCAAACTTTGAATCAGCAACTCAATACCTAGAATAAGCATGCTTTGATTGACTTCATTAGGATTAGAGTGAATATAATAAACCCATTTCTTTGGTATGTGACTTTCAATAGATTCAAATTGTCTAAAGGTGAGAGGTTTTGGAAATCTACTTTGAATTAAGCACCACACTGCCATACAATCTTCGCCATAGTGGCCATTTTCTATTGTTAATGTTTCAATAATCAAAGGAATAAATTTTCGAATTTTACGATAAGATTGAATTAATTCTGCGATTGCAATAGGCTCTTGTTCATTTTTAACAAGTTTCTTTACTTGAAACACTGCATTCGCAATATCTTCTGCTGGATATTGGTCAAACACTCGGCTTCGCAGACAATCAATTTCAATAGAATCGTCTAAAAGTAATTCAACTATTTCAGATAGAGTAAATGCTGCACGATCCAAATCTTTTAACGTTCGTAGGCGCTCTCTTGATTCTTTATTTTTTGCTCGTCTAAAAATTGACTCATAATATTTTATTAAAGCTGTAAGCAATTCGTCTGTAGCAATCTTTTCATACTCATACACAAAAGCAACCAAAAGAGCTAATTTTTTCTGAATACTCATTCTTTGAATAAGGCTTGATTTGGCTTTAAAAGCGTAGGCAGCTAAATGTTTTATTTTCCCTTCAGGGATAGTTGAGAATTCCCATTCACTCGTATGGAACTGTTGGAATTCCTTTAATCGATGAAAACCACGAGTGATTTCTTTCCTACTTTCATCAATTAAAGAGGCTCGTAAAATATCCATTTTAGTTAATGCCCCTTGAATAGGCGTACCCATAAGACTAAGTAAATTTAATAACTTCTCTGACTCTTCTTCAGAAGGTATAAGAGAGAGTTGATTCACTAATTGCTCTTCTGCCTGTTCAACAGTTTTGGAAATAAAGCGTTGAAATATGGATACACCTGGAAGCAATATTTTTTCTTCTAAACATTTTTTCAATAGCATATCTGAGAGCATTTCAGTTGTTTCAGTCGTATGTGAAGCACGAGATAAAAGCCAATCATAAAGAAATTTCTGGCAATCAGAGTCATGAAAGTTTCTATACGAATAGCGATCTTTGATCAATTGTGTATGTTGACTGATTGTCATTTTCCTAGAATAAGAATCAAATTCACGTGGATCAATAGATAATTGATTAGCCAGATACACTATCACTTCTAACGGAATTTTTGAAAAGTCAGTAAAAAAAGTTCCTAAAAAGCGCACTGTACCAAGCTGTACAGCAAAACCGAGTTTAGTGGAAGATAATCTCATTTCATTAATAATTTCCCTATCAAAATCAGTTAACTGGAAGTATAACTGCAATTGTTCTTCCGAAGGAACACCCACAAACGTACCAAAAATTTTTTCTTTTACCATTCATGCCTCCAAACTTTCCAAAAACTATAGTTTTTTAGAATCTTATTTCTAGTTTTTGAGTCCTTTGTCTATCAACGTTTTAAGTTTTCAAAAACTCATTATAAAAAAGTTTATAATAAACCATTGCCAAAAAGAAGGGAATTCTTCATAATAAGCAAGAATATAATTTGGAGGGAAGTTATATGATTATTGGTTACGCTAGGGTATCGAAAGACGACCAAAATTTAAATCGTCAAATCGATCAGTTAAAGAACTTCGGCGCAGAGAAAATTATTCAAGAGAAATATACGGGAACAAAAAGAAATCGTCCTGGTATTGAGCAGCTTCTCCAGACGATACGAAAAGGCGATATTGTTGTAGTAGAAAGCATTTCTAGACTCGGACGAAATACTTTAGATATTTTGAACTTGATTCAGGAATTAGACCAAAAGCAAATTCAATTTGTTTCTCTGAAAGAGAATATGAATACTTCAACACCTACAGGTAAGGCCATGTTACAAATGATGAGTGTGATTGCAGAACTAGAACGTAACTTATTAGCTGATCGAGTTCGTGAAGGAATCGAAGCTAGCAAAAAACGAGGTGTAGCGATTGGCCGTCCTAAAGTCCCACAGGAGAAACTAGATATTGCAGTTCGAATGTACAAAAGTGGCGATTATTCTGTCAAAGAAATCATTGAGACCAATCAAATATCTACAGGAACCTTTTACCGTGAAATCAATCGACTAAAATTGAGAAAGCTAAACAAAAGAACCGAACAACTGACTTAATTGTCCAGTAGTTGTTCGGTTTTCTACCGCTATTTTCTGTACGGATGTTCCAGTGACCCCTAATTGGCAAAAGGGACGAAAAAGAAGTGTATAGGGAAGCTGAAAAAAGATTAGGTAGATAGATACAACCTGTCATTCTTTGGTAGAGGGGTCAGAAACTTTTAAGTTTTTGACCCCTTTAAATTTTCTTGATATACTTGACTTTGACAGGTGTCAGAAACTTATGTCCAGAAAGAGTGAGCGAAATTTGGCAATTTATGGCTATTCTCGAGTAAGTACCAGTAACCAAGATTACAAAACGCAAATTTTGAAATTAGAAGATGCGGGTGCTGAAAAAATCTTTAGTGAAAAATATACAGGTACAAAAAAGGAAGGTAGAAAAGAATTAGAAGAACTACTTTCAATAGTAGAAAAAGGCGATCTTGTCTTAGTAACGAAAATCGATCGGTTGGCTCGAAGTATTGTCGATTTGAATGGCATTATCTCTAAGTTGAATAGTTCTGGCGTAACCATTACTTTTTTAGATAACTCCCTCACCTTCGAACCAAACAAAAACGATTCGATGCAGACGTTGATGATGAACATGCTTGGTAGCTTTGCGCAGTTTGAGAGGGATTTAATCGTAACCAGAACCCAAGAGGGGAAACAATGGCATAGAGCCAATCAAAAGAACTACAAAGAAGGTCGTCCAAAACGGGTACTTAATGATCATTACAAACTGGCACTAGAGCTAATGGAAACGCACAGTATGAGAGATGTGGAAAAAAAGATGAAAATCTCGTTATCTACTTTAAAGCGAATCAAGAAGCAAGCTAGTGAAGAAAAATTATTAAAGACGGTGAACGATTGAGGAATAAAGAAGTATATACTCAGATTTTGAAGCTTACCTCGGAGAAAGAATGGATGGATTGTCCCAAGACGGTTAAAAAAGTCCAAGATTTAGGCGAACTGGTTATTGATGGTTCCTCTACCCGTATTGATTATAAAAAAGTGAATGGGATTGCCGTATTCGATAAAGAAAAACAGCAGCTTAGAAGATATTCCACTATCCAGGAATGCATTAAGTACGAACAACTAAGTCGCGCCTCGATTAGTCGACGTATTAGGAGAAAGTGTCCGTCATTAGATGGACGAACGTTTTCTATCTTCTAAATTTCTTCATACTTGTTTGGTAAAATGGTAGCAGATCTGCATAATTAGACTTTGCGCTGTCCGTTATTGAAGTTTCAGACAGCGCACTTTTTGGGGGATCAGGAATGGAAGAAGAAAGAATATTTGAAAAGCGCTGGCAGTTAGCTACCAGCGAACAAAGAGCAAGATATAAACATTTGATATCCTCCTACCCTACTATAAATTGGACTTACAAAGAAAAGAAGTATTTGCTTTGGTTGTGCCAGTTAGATATGGATACCTTTGAAACATTTGAAGTGATCTTTGATAAAATTAAACAGAGTTGATCATAAACAAGCGAATCCTTCACTCGATTCGCTTGTTTTGCTATTTATTGGTTGTCTCAGGGCAATTCTAAGCTCATTTTACAGAATCTAAATGCATAATCCCCCTTAAGCGCTACTACAAAGCATTGGGAAACACGTATTGGCAATGATGCTCCCTCTTTCTTATAAGAAAATAAGCTAGTCATTCCCTCTTTACAGAACGAACATTCGTTCGTATAATAAAGCTGTTAAAGGAGGGATTTTTGTGTATTTCGATTATCGTTTCGAGCCACGAGGAGATTATTTATGTATCGATTGTAAAAGTTTTTACGGTTCCGTTGAATGTGTAGAACGAGGCTTAAACCCTTTAACGACCATGTTAGTGGTATTATCTGGATCTGATCGACCAGGAGGACTTGTCCTAGCTGCAACACCAGCTGCAAAGAAAGAATTAGGTATTTTCAACGTCACGAGAAAATATGAGCTACCTGATCACAAAGACTTAATTTGTGTCCCCCTCGAATGAATTTATATATAGAAACAAACCTAAAAATCGTGAACATTATTCGCAGATACGTTTCTGATGATGACATTCATGTGTATAGTATCGATGAACTCTTTGTCCGCTTTGACAAAGTAAAACACCTTTATGGGGATTGTTCTGCTAAACAATTTGCCAATATATTGATGCAAAGAATTCTTGAAGAAACAGGAATTTATACGACAGTAGGAATTGGCGATAATATGCTGCTGTCTAAACTTGCATTGGATAATGCAGCGAAAAAGAATCCGGACATGATTGCAGAATGGCGCTATGAAGACGTCCCTTCTACTGTTTGGAAAATCAAAAGTCTAACTGATTTTTGGGGTATTGGTCACCGTACAGCAAAAAACCTCTGGAAGCGTGGGATCACTACGGTCGAAGAACTTGCAAATACCCCCCTTCCAGACTGAAGGCTTCAATGGGTGTGATTGGGCTTCAGTTGCACGCTCACGCAAATGGGATCGATCGCAGCGAGATTGATAAGAAATATAAAGTCCTAGAAAAGAGTATTTCCAATTCTCAAATCCTTATGAAGCATTATACAGATAAAAAAGAAGTAATGATTATCATCCGTGAAATGGCTGATTTGGTCGGATCAAGGTTACGAAAAGAACATGCTCAAACCGAATCAATCGCCCTTTCTATTGGCTACTCCCATGGTGAGCTGTTACCAGGGTTTTCGCGTCAAATGAAGGTACCAGCAACGTCCAACACGAAACAAATCACTAGTTACCTTCTACAGCTGTTTGAGGAATATTACGCTGGTTATGCGGTGCGGCATGTCGGTGTATCCTGTTCAAAACTCGTTTATCAGACGAGTTTACAGTTGGATCTATTTTCTGATCCAGAAAAAACAATTCAGCAAGAAAAACTCGATTTCCTATGTGATGAAATTAGAAGCAGGTATGGCTTTAAGGCTTTGATCCATGCTAGTTCGTTGTTGCCAGGGGCGACAGCTGTTAGCCGTAGCGCCAAAGTCGGAGGTCACTAGAAAGGACTGTTTAAAATGAGCTATGGAGATTCATATGATGATCGCGGAATGGTGAAATGGGCAGGATTCTATCTGTCTGAGCATACAGACCTAATGAACAATGATGATAAAAAGCGGCTAACCTCCCCTTCCCAGAAACCACAAATGGAACTGGATGAAATCAATAGAATTATGGAGGAAGCAAGACTGAAGGATAAGTCGGTCTGTATTCAGATGGAAGCCAGAGACTTAAATGGCAATTACTATCCAGACATCATTGGCAAGATTAAAGGTTTTGACGAATTAGGCATATATATAGAAGAAACAAAAATCGGCTACGATGAGATTCGTAATGTTTGCTTATATAGTCATACGAAGTGGCAAGCAACCAACAACTTCTAATCGTATATAAGTTCAAATTATATAAAAACTAAACTGAAAAAAGAACCGAACAAAGACCTTATTTAAGAGGTGTTGTTCGGTTCTTTTCGTTACTTTTTTATCAAAAATTCTTGTTACTTAGTATAGTTCCTAATTATTTCAAACTCTCTTCTTTGATCAGCAGTCATATTTTTTTCTCGATCATAAATCATTTGCTGAATTACCTCAGAAACACTATCTGCATTATCTAGCGTTTTTAAAGCTTTTAAGCTTTGAGATACTTTTTTATCTACCCTAATTCCAGTAGTCTCATTTGATTTTGTTTTATTTTCTGTAGTAGCAAATATCTTCTCTCTTCCAACAGGTTGTTCTGGTGTGAATTGATTCTTACTATCGTCTAAATTATTCTTCTTTTTTAATAAATCTGCCATATTTTATCTCTCCCCTTATGATAATAGCGAAATTCTTATATTCTATTTAAAAACTCGTTAGCAACATCATTATATAGTTTAAAGACTCGTCTATCATGCATATCTGCTTGGGGATCAACATCTGGATCGATTATACCAGTCATATCATATCTCTTTAGTCGCTCCATATTTTTGATGAGTGTTTTAAACATATTTTCTTGACCAAATGTGTTTGTTGCTCTGTCCAAAATTGCTCGATCTACCGGAGCATTATTTTTTAACAAAACGGGCAATATTCCTAAGATATCAAAATCTAATTCATATGCTTCAATTAGTTCCTGTAGGTACCTAATATATGCATTTGCTCCATCAAATGATCTACTCTGTGTCTGTAAAACAATTACACTAAAATCACTCGCATACATTGCTGAATCAGTATAAGTACTCAATGTAGGAGGAACGTCAATTAATATAAAATCAAACTCCGACTTAATTCCTTCTAATAATGTTGAGAAATATTTAATCCTATCCTCCTGCTTATCAAATTTACGCTCTAGAAAAAGTGGGAAAGATGTGAAATCAGCATACGATGGTAATAAAAATAGGTTTTCTCTTACATTGAATATAATGTTACTCAAATCACCTTCAATTATTGCAGACATCAATGTTTTGTCAAAAGTGATTATATCTTCTGACTGTCTTTGTGCTGTTGTTAGATATAGAGATGTTGCATTTGCCTGGGGATCTAAGTCTGCAAGGAGTACTTTATACCCCATTTTTGACAAGACATAACCAATCATAGCACTATTGGTAGTCTTTCCAGTACCGCCTTTAAAATTTCCAAATGTAATAACTTTACTCATTTTTTTCATCTCCTCAAAATAGACATGTTTACTTGAAAACATGTTAACAAATCTACAGGTATATTTGTTAACATGTTGATTTGTATATATAATACCATTAAAAACCAGTTAATACAAGGGGTTTCGATAGTAAACTTGTTGCTTTGTTTACTTGTCAACATGATGGCATGTAATTTTGTTTACTTGTTATCATGTTTACATGTATACTTGTTATCATCAGAAATATTTGTTTGATATAATGCTTTATACAGGGGTTTAATTGTGATATCCTGTCTTTGTAAACATTCCAGAATATAACTTTAAATAAATTTGCTCGTAAAGGAGAAAAATATGTCCGATTTCAATTTTTATAAGTCTGCTGAAGTGTACCGAGAAAAATATTATCAAATGCCAAAGGTATTTTTTACTAACCCAAAATATATGAATTTATCCAATGATACAAAAATAGCATACATGCTGCTAAAGGATCGTTTTAATTATTCTGTCCAATCAAATTGGATAGATGAAGATGACAACATCTATTTCAATTTTACAGTCGAAGAACTTATGAAACTACTAAATTGCAGAGAAGGCAAAGTAGCAAAGATAAAAAAAGAATTAGAAGATGTAAATCTCCTTTTTCAGAAAAAAGGTCGTGTACAACAGAAAGACGGAAAAATTAAATCTGCTCCAAACAAGCTTTATCTTGGAAAACCAGAAGTGACTGCTCAAGATGTCTTTGCAATCAAGGAAGAAGAGCTATGTAACAACGATTCTACCGTAAATGCGAAAATCGCACGTACGGCGGAACCCACCTATATCAACGATTCTACCGTAAATGCGAAAATCGCAAATACGGTAAAACCTAGTAATACCAATGGCTCAACCGTAAATGCGAAAATCGCAGACAATCTATTATATTCTTCTAGTTCTATAGACACTAATAGACACTTACTAGACACTAGAGAAGCAGAACAAGAAGCTGTATTGCTTGAAAATTTTGTCACACTCATGCAAGACGATAGTATTGCAACCTTCGTACCTGAGAATGCTTTGTCTTTGATTAAAACATTCTCCAGTACGTTAAAAGACGCTAAGAGGACCGTAAAGATCATTCATAATGCCAAATACAAAGCCGAACAGGTAATACAAACAAAAATTGTCTTTGAAGAATTGCCATTATACGGCGTTAACACGAACGAATTGTATAATACGTTGCTGAAGGCTTATCAAAAACAAAAAACAGAAACAGTCACCAGCATGGACAATCTGATTTTCACGTATGTTAAAAATTGGTTTATTGAAAAAGCAGGGCAGGCAGTCTTACAAGCAAACCAGCAGCAACCAAAGAGTGGTCCTAAGATTCCCATGCATGATTGGTCGGAGTCTGTTTGATGATTGAGAACAGGATAGAAAAGGGGAAAGTCTAAGGTGTGTCTTTAGGTGTCTTACCCTAGCTGCTTGTTTTGAACTATGTTATTATTACTGCAAACGTAGTAATAATACTTAAGGAGGATTGCCGACCATGTCTGTTAATACGTACGTGTATGCCCATCCAGTCAACGTTTTTGTCATTCGGCAGTTAGGGATGACCATTGATGAATTTTGTGAGCTGCATTCGTATAAGCAGGGGACAGTGTCCAGCTGGATCACTCGAAATCGAACCGTAAAAACACTCCCTTGAGATTTTCTTTATTGCTTGTCGCTGTCTTCAGGGAAGTCGATGGATAAAGTGTATCAAGAGTTACTTTACCTTGAGGAGGACTTTTTGAAGAGCATTCAACCTAAACGTAGGAAAAAACATGTTGAGTAAGACTTATCCGTCATGTTAGACTTTTAATAACCAAAATAGTTCAAGTTAGGAGGAAGATTGATGGAACCAGTGAAGAAAAATCTACTTTTTATGGATGTTCAAGTGATTAAACCCTGCCGTTTAGGCGTATAAGATCGGAGAGAACGCTTTGGATGCCAAAAAAGAAACAAAGAAAGAACTTCGTAAGTATCTTTCTCTTGTGGCTTACTGCCACGAAGAACATCGTTCTTTTGATCACAAGATTGGAAAAGACCCCGATTGTTTGAGCTGTGAAAACTTCAGGAAGCTCACAGCATATGTCAAGATACTCGAAAAAAAATTGGCTGCTTTCCGAGGACAAGAGACGATCGAAGTCGTTGAGAAGCAGGTTAAAAAGCGTGCGAGTCATCAAAAAGCTGAAACAGAATCAGGGCTATTTCTAGGCAATATCGAAGGAAAAGAGTGTATTATCCGCTCAAAATCACTTGATCGAGCCAGAAGGGACTATCCGTATTTTGAAGGTAGGGTGTTGACGAACGACGAGGCAAATGCGCTTTACGTCGAAACTGGACCAGATTCCTATTGCCAGCTACCAAAGGTTTCAGAGAAAAAACGAGGGATCATTGCAAGAAGAGGGACGACCGCTCATAAAAAGAAGTGTCACTATCGCTTTAACGATGAATACCTAGTCTATACAGGAGAGAATCACCAACAAGTGATTGATTTTTGTGTTGGATCTGAAGCATTTAAAACCAAGAAGAAGAACAAAATGCAGATAAATTCGGCTAAAGGATCGATCAGTGCAGCACCAGGAGATTATTTGGTGCGAAACAGATTAAACCATGTGGTCATTTACACTCCAGAAGAGTTTGATCAGCTAATTGCTCCTGAAATGATTGATGTATGG